>JAVBXN010000021.1 GCA_030824515.1 Pelobacter sp. | reverse complement strand
TTCAACCTCCAGCACAAGCGTTCCGGACATCTTTTTCAGAATCGCTACAAATCCATAGCTTGTCAGGAAGACGCCTATCTACTTGAGCTGGTCCGCTATATCCATCTCAATCCATTGCGAGTGGGTTTGGCAAAAACGATAGACGAACTGGACAGCTATCCATGGAGTGGCCATGCGGTGCTGATGGGGAAGCTGGAATTATCCGGGCAAAGAATCGATGATGTCTTGATGCTGTTTGGCCAGAAGAAGAAAAGTGCCCGACAGGCATACCGGGAATTCGTCATCGCCGGTATCAAACAAGGTCAACGGAATGATCTTGTCGGCGGCGGACTGCGCCGGTCCCAGGGCGTCCGGCGCTCAGGAGAATACGAAGCCTATGACGAAAGGATTCTCGGCAGCGGCGAATTTGTAGAGAGTTTGTGGCGGGAGACGGAGTCCAGCGAAATCATTGTCCCAAGAATTTCACTTGACGAGATAATGCGAAAATCCGCAGAGATGCTAGGGTGCAAGGTGGAATTGCTGCGGCAGAGAAATAGAATTAAAGAGCTTGCCGATATGAGGGCAGTCATCTGTTACCTAGCCGTAAGGGAGTGCAATTTTAGCGGAGTTGCAGTTGCCAGGGAGCTTAACATGACACGTTCAGGTGTGAGTGTGGCGGTAAAGCGTGGAGTGGAGATTGTCAACGGGAATCCGGCTATCCGGGGCAAGTTAGTTGACTAATCAACAACGTCCACCAGCCCACCCCCTGGAACAGCCTTCCTTGAATATGAAATATATAGAATTTATAAAAAGTAAGTGCTATCAAAATATGATTGCAAACATTGCCACTTCATGGTTATTATCTCCATATGAACAAAGCCCATCGAAAAACCCTGAATGATATTTTTTCGCAGCCAGTTCCTGCGACATTGGAATGGCGACGAATCGAATCTCTTTTTGTCTCGTTAGGAGCAGAGACTATTGAGGGTGCTGGATCACGGGTTCGCTTTGTTTTAAACGGAATAATTGCAGCATTTCACAGACCTCATCCGGCAAAAGAAGCAAAACCGTACCAGGTTAGAGACGCTAAAACATTTTTGGAGAACGCAGGAGTAAAACCATGAACACGATGATTTCTAAAGGATATGCAGCCCGAATTGAATACAGCGATGAGGACGGGTGCTTCATTGGTCACATTGCAGGGATTAAAGACGTTATTGGCTTTCACGCTGATTCCGTCAAAGGGTTGCGTGCTGCTTTCGTTGAGGCGGTTGACGACTATCTCGCTACATGTGAAAAACTTGGAAGAGCACCGCAAAAGCCCTATTCAGGCAAACTGATGTTAAGAGTCCCGCCTGAAGTTCATGCCCATGCCGCAATGATGGCTGAAGCACATGGAAAGAGTCTGAACCAGTGGGCCGCGGACGTTCTTATGTATGCATCTTGAAAAGATCGAATCAATGAGTGAGTAGTTAAATGGTCGCGTTTCAATTTCTGACATTTGTCGAGTTGGTACGCGACCATTTTTTACCACAGGAATAATGTCCAACAATCGGCGGCAGCGGTGAACACGCTGCGCTCTCTCACGTTGGCTTGAAGATTAGAACTCAAATATTTCTTGCACTATTCTCTCGAAGACCGCAAATTATGCGCATACAAAATGCGTATAAGGAGTGCATTATGCAGCTTAATTTTTTCAACCCGAACGCACAAAAAAAACCGACTAATTTGAGTATTAACAGTGATCTTCTCCAGCAAGCCAAAGAACATCATGTTAATTTGTCACAGACTTTAGAGCTGCGTCTCACGGAAATATTACGGGACCAGAAACGGCGAGAATGGCAAGAGGAAAATCAAGGGGCTATTGAAGAATATAATAGACGCATTGAAGCTCGCGGAGTTTTCAGTGACGGCTTGAGGCAATTCTGATGGCCCAGTTCGATGTGTATGCAAACCCAAATCCTGCAACAAAACGAATCATTCCCTTTTTGTTAGACATACAGACCGACCTCTTGAAAAACCTGACAACACGCGTAGTTATTCCTCTCTTTACCGTCTCTGCCATGGGCAAAGCTGCCAAACATCTGAACCTCCAATTTTCCGTAAAACGGACCACTGTCATAATGTCAACGGCTGAATTGGCCGGAGTTGCGGTAAATAGCCTTGGGGATAAAGTATGTTCCCTCAAGGAACATCGTAACGAAATCATAGCTGCCATTGATTTCCTCATCACCGGTTTTTGATACGCCCACCAACTATCGGCACGACCGGGCCGAAATGACCGCCCGGTCAAAAAGAGGAAGCATGAAGGTTCGTCCCTGCGTTAACCACTTAGAGTGCCGGACGCCCTAGAAAACGAAGATCACGAAACGTGGGAGACAAGCCTGACCACGCGCTCAAGCGGTCGCGGCAAAAAACTCCGAGACGGTTAGCTCTCTCACGTTGTAATGCTGCCTCAAATTCGCTGCGATGCCGAATTGGAAAAGATGATTCTGCGCGATTGAAGCAATGATCAAAAGGAGGAATGGAAAAATGAAACGTTCAATCTTCTCGTTGTTTCTGCTCTTGTCTGTTTGGTCCTCAGCTCCGGTTCACGCCGAGGATGTGGAGGTAAACGGGACCGTAAAGGCGACGGCGTTTACAGGGGACGGTACCGGATTGATAATGCCGTCCATCTTCACTGGCACCCGGACATTCCAGACCGGAGCGGCAGTGAGCAATGGGCTGGTGGTACAGGGGGTAACCGGACAAAGCGCAGCCCTTCAGGAATGGCAAGACTCCAACGGCGCGGCAGTGGCGTCGATGGGGCCGAACGGCGATATGGCCATTGCCGGGAAGCTCCTTCTTTCTCCCACCACGGCAACAACCGGGATTATTAAATCCGGCAACAACACCCTGATCCATACATACGGCTTCGACAACTTCTATGCCGGCATCGGCGCCGGCAATCTCACCAGCGGCGGTGGATATTCCACCGCCGTCGGCAGTTCATCTCTTGCCAACAACACCACCGGCTACGCCAACACCGCCTTTGGCAATAATGCGCTAATTGCCAACACCACCGGTTGGGGCAACACCGCCATTGGAGTAACCCCCCTGGTTCACAACACCACCGGCAACGCCAACACCGCCGTTGGGGGCAACACCATGGGCGCCAACATCACCGGTTCCCGAAACACCGCTATCGGCCTTGCTACCCTCAACAACTCGACGGGAAGCTACAATACTGCCGTAGGCCACAGCGCCGGCCTGGGGCTGGAAAGTGGCGACAACAACACATACATCGGGGCCAACGTACAGACAGCCGTTATCACCGAATCCAATACCATCAGGATCGGGAGCGGGAATACCAGCACATACATCTCTGGAATATCCGGGAGGACGTCGTCCGGAGGTGTTGCCGTCTATGTAAATACCAGCAACAAGCTCGGAACTCTCACCTCATCCAGGCGTTACAAAGAGGATATCCGGGAGATGGCCGACACGACCGACGACCTTATGAAGCTGCGTCCGGTGACCTTTTTCTACAAAAATGAGTACGTGGACGGGCCACGCCTCCGCCAGTACGGTCTGATTGCCGAGGAAGTGGCCGAGGTTTATCCCGACCTGGTCCAGTACGACGCCGACGGAAAACCGTTCACCGTTTACTACCAGTTCGTTAACGCCATGCTGCTCAACGAGGTACAGCAACAGCACCAGAAGATGGAACTGCAATCCCGGGAGATTGCGGATCTCAAAGAGCGTATTGTCCGCCTTGAAGCGCTGCTGACGGGGAAATAGGAGAAGCGCAGGACACTTTTCAAGGCAGGGCTTGACGGGATAGTGGATGAGTATCAGTGGTCAGACGTAGAGGAAAATGTAACCGGTCTTCATGTTGTTATCAGCAGATTCATGGTACCTTCGCAATAGGCACATTATCCCCTCGGAAGGAGTCAGCAGCCATGGCAAATATCACCGCTCTTGCAGAGACCGGCTCCCTGTCCGGCAAGGGTCGGCTCTGGCGGTTACAGGAGACGACTTTCTGCCTGTTACTGGCGCTGTCACTCCTGACAGTTATGATCTGTTCCGGCTGCACGGCAGAAAAGCACCCGCCGCCCCAACCGCCCCGGCCGGAACTGGTGCGGGTTGCGGAACTGCTGGAGCGGCACTACAAGACTTTCCCATTGGGCAAAGAATGGAAGATTTCATCGGTCACCGCCCAGGGGAGGCTGGTGCTGATAAATGTTGCCATCCCGGCTGACAAGGCATCCCTAATCAAGCGCCAGCCGGCCGATAATCAGTTCCACTTGGTGGCGGAGCAGGTCTGCCCACGCAAGGATCATGAGGTATGGCGACTCCTGCCGGCCGACAGCAACATCAAGGTGCTGCCAAGCGTGTCAGGACAGGTCTTCATCGAGGTTGATTGCATACGTTGACAGAAGATCATGGCCAGGAATCTCCTTAGTAAGTTAGAAGTTATTTTCTGCTATTTTCAGGTAGAAAATAACTTCGTTAACGCACTTATCCTGTTTATCAGGGTCAGGTATTTCTCTCACAGAATCCAGCGCTAATATAGGCATTATGATCGCTGTATCAGTCTGTTACTTCGAAATTAAAGTGACTTGCCACGGCCGTTCATGTATATCAGACCAATTGTCATGGCCGAATGCGCCGCACGCGGTCGGTACTGATGCAATTTTGCGAAACTCCGGGGGAAACAGGACATGGAGCAGTTGAACAGTTTTTTTGCGGCGGCAAGCGCTTTCGTCTGGGGAGTCCCTTTGCTGGTGCTGCTGGTCGGCACCGGCCTGTTCCTGACCGTGCGACTGCGCGGAATCCAGGTGACGATGCTCGGACATGCGCTGCGTGAGACCTTCGCCCGGCCAAAAGTGAACGAAGCCGGGGATATCAGCCACTTCAAGGCATTGATGATCGCACTGGCGGCCACCATCGGCACCGGCAATATCATCGGTGTAGCCACGGCCATCTCGGTCGGCGGCCCCGGCGCCCTCTTCTGGATGTGGGTGACCGCCGCCGTTGGCATGGCGACCAAGTATGCCGAAGGTGTGCTGGCGGTCAAGTACCGGGTGGTCGATGAAAACGGCGAGATGGCCGGCGGACCGATGTATTACCTGGAACGCGGGCTGGGGCAGAAGTGGCTGGGAGTCCTTTTCGCGATCTTCGGCGCCGCCGCCTCCTTCGGCATCGGCAACATGGTGCAGGCGAACGCCGTCGCCGGCAACCTGCAGGAATCACTGGGCATTAGCACCACAATCACCGGAGTTGTGCTGGCAATCTGCACCGCGGGGGTCATCCTGGGTGGCGTCAAGAATATCGGCAACGTTTCCGCCGTCATGGTACCGGTAATGGCCGTGGTCTACGTTGGCGGCTGCCTGTTCATACTGGCCCGTTTTGCCGGCGAAGTACCAGGCGCCATCGCGCTGGTCTTCAGTGACGCCTTCACCGGCACCGCCGCCACCGGGGGCTTTCTGGGAGCCACGGTGATGCTGGCCATCCAGAAGGGCGTCTCGCGCGGCGTCTTCTCCAACGAGTCCGGGCTCGGCAGCGCGCCGATCGCAGCCGCCGCCGCCAAAACCAACGAGCCGTGTGAACAGGCGCTGGTGTCCATGACCGGAACCTTCATCGATACCATCATCGTCTGCAGCATGACCGGGCTGGTGCTGATCGTCACCGGCGCCTGGCATTCCGGGGCAGCAGTCACGGCAATGACAAGGTCGGCCTTCGACATCGGACTTCCCGGCAGTTCCGGCGGCTTCATCGTCTCCTTCGGCATCATCTTCTTCGCCTATTCAACCATCCTCGGCTGGGCCTATTACGGTGAGAAATGCATGGAATACCTGCTGGGGGTGCGGGCACTACTACCATACCGCCTCGTCTACTCCGTCTGCGTTGCCATCGGCGCAACCGTCAAGCTCGATCTGGTCTGGAACTTCGCCGACGTGATGAACGGCCTGATGGCGATCCCCAACCTGATCGGCCTGCTGGGGCTGTCGGGGGTTATCGTGGCGGAAACGAACCGTTTCATGGAGCAACGCAGGGTTAAATTAACCTGAAAACGGCTTTTGGTCCACGAAAGACACGAAAATTCAAAGCGATACAACAAAACAGCAATTCACCAAACAGGTCACATCATGATGATGTATATTCTGTTGTTTTTGTTCGTGTTTTTTGTTCTTTTCGTGGACAGCTGCTTTTCCCGAGATAAACCCACACTTGTAACACCCTGATCACCCCTTTGCGCTGGAATCCGGCAGCCTCAAAACCCGCCTGGTGTTGCCGGCTGTCACCTCAATCACGGTTTCCAGCGCCACTCCCCGCTCCAGCGCCACCCTGGCGGCTGTCTCGGCCATCCAGGCCGGCCGGTTGAAACGGCCGCGATAACATTGCGGAGTCATATCGGGAGCATCGGTCTCCAGCACCAGGTTTTCCAGCGGCAGCTCACGGGCCACCCGTAGCGGCTTGACCGCGTTGGTCCAGGTGACGGTTCCGGAAATCGATATCGCAAAACCGAGCCTGACAAACTCCCGCGCCATCTCCGGCGAACCGGAAAAGGCGTGCATGATGCCGCCGACCTGTTCGGCATGCTCCTCGCGCAACAGCTGCAGTGTCCTCTGGAACAGCCTGCGGCAGTGGACCAGCAGCGGCAGCCCCAACCTGAGCGCGATTCCAACCTGTGCCCGGAACGCGTTTTCCTGCACCTCCAGCGGCACGCTGTAGGCCGGATCGAGGCCGATTTCTCCAATAGCTACGCCATGCGGCGCAAGCTGCTCCAGCCTATCCAGGGTCTGCTGGTCTGCCGCTGCCGCATGCATCGGGTGGATGCCGAAAGCCGGCAGAATTGCCGGATATTGCACTGCAAGCTCCGACATGCGCTGCCAGCCGTCCGGATGCACACCGGGCACCACAAAGCGCGTGACGCCCGCCGCCGCGGCCTCTTGCAGAGTTCGCGGCAGGCGGGAAGCCAGCGGTTCCAGGTCGAGGTGGCAGTGGCTGTCGATCATGCCGCCCTCATCTTCTTGCAAATATGGCTGTTTTGGATACACTGTCACCCGCCCATGAATTCATCCACACCCGACATATCGATCATAGTGCCGATCCTCAACGAAGCCGGGGAACTGCCGCAACTGGCCGCCTCACTGGCCGCCCAGAGAGGCGTCACCCTCGAACTGCTGCTCTGTGATGGCGGTTCCAGCGACGACTCGTGTGAGATCGCCTCAATGCTGGCTGATAGTTGCAGTTTCCCGGTCAGACTGATCCGGACCGGACGCGGCCGGGGCAGGCAGATGAATGCCGGCGCTGCCCATGCCGCTGCCGGACTGCTGCTCTTTTTGCACGCCGACTCGCGTTTTGAAGACAGCGCTGCACTATTGAAAGCGTTCGAATATTACCGCAACGATCAAGCGGATACCCGAAGGACTTTTGCCGCCCGTTTCGGACTGCATTTCCGGCGTAGCCAACCGGCACGTCCGTCGCTGGCCTACTTCTTCTACGAGTCCAAGGCGCGTCTGGCGCGCCGGGACTGCATCCGCGGAGACCAGGGTTTCCTGCTGAACCGCGACGCCTTCACGGCAGCCGGCGGTTTCGACGAGTCACTCCCTTTCCTGGAGGATCTGCGCCTGGTAGCAGCCACAACTCCGCAGGTTGAGTGGCGCCTGCTAGCGTCAACGGTCAGCACCTCCGCCCGAAGGTTCGAGCAGGAGGGACTGCTGGAGCGCCAGATTCTGAATGCCATCATAGTCAACAACGCCCTGGCGGGCTGGAGCGCTTTTTTTGAATCACTGCCCGGCCTGTATCGCGAACCGTGCCACACCGCCGGCGGCAGGCTGCTGCTGTTTCCGCTACTTAAAGGCATCGGCGGACTGCTGAAGCTGTCTTCAGCAGAGTGGCGGCGCTCTTTCTGGCAGGCCACCGGCAGGCATGTGGCCTCCAATGCCTGGCAGCTGTTCTTCTGGCTGGACGTACGACGCGCTTTCCGGGCCGGCAAAACGCCGGCCGAGGTGCGGAGGCGCTGGCTCGATTTTTATCAGCACCGTCTGGAACGGTTCTTTAAAAGCGCCCCGGCCGCATTCACGGCACAACTGGCCGTCCGTCTCTGGCTTCGCTGGATGCTGTTCAGAGGAACCAGGCGAACAGGCTGACCACCCGCTCCATCGCACGGGTCAGCAGGCCACGCTGCTCATGCACATCCAGCCTGACCCGACGGGCAGCGCCGATCTCCCGCTGCAGAAGTTCCCGGATCTGGCCGCCGAACTCGACATTGTCCACCACGCAGTTGATTTCGTAATTACGATGGAAGCTGCGCTGATCCAGGTTGGCCGATCCGATCACGGTTCTTTCCGCATCGATCAGCATCACCTTGGCATGCAGGATTTCACGATCCAGCTCATAAATCTCGACCCCTCCCTTCAGCAGGGTGCCATAGGAACTTCGCCCCAGCAGCAGCACCAGCCTCACATCGCTGCGGGCTGGCAGCAGCAGGCGCACCCGCACGCCACGCCGGGCGGCGCGCAGCATCGAGCGGATGATGCGGGGGCCCGGAACGAAATAGGGGGTGGCAATCAGGATCTCTTCGGCGGCCGAGGCGATGTTGACCTGGAACGCCTCTCGGATATAGGAGCGCCGCTGGCGCGGACCGCCGCTGATAATCACGACGCTGGCATGACCGGCGGCTTTGTCGTATCGGTGAGGCTTGCGAATCAGTAGCGGCTTGACCGGCTCATCATGCTCCAGCTGTTTGGTTGCATTGAATATGGCAACCAGTTCGCTGACCGCGTCCCCGCTGATGCTGAATCCCATATCCCGAAAACGGCGGTTTCCTTCCGCCCGGCCGGAATACTCGTCACCGATATTGAATCCGCCCAGAAATGCCAGCTGATCGTCAACAATCGTCATCTTGCGGTGGTCGCGCTTGTCGAACCAGTACAGGCCGCGCTTGAAAGAGGGCTTGTTGAAGGGGAGCAGATCGACTCCCTGGATGGCAAGATTGTCGAAATAATAGTAAGTTGTATCGACACAGCCGATATAGTCGTAGATCAGCTGGACTTTGACGCCACGACGCACGGCGGCAGTCAGGGCAGCGGCCAGCTCCCGGCCGGTCTGGTCATCGTGAATCGTGTAGTATTCCAGCAGAAGAGTATGTTGCGCTGAGCGTATGGCGGACAGGAGGGCTTCGAAAAACTGGGGCCCTTCCGGGAAAAGCTGGACGTGGTTATGGCGGTGTGTGACCGGCAACTCGGCGGGACGAAGCCGCCGCAACAGGCGCAGGATTCTGGTGAGGCGTTTTTTCTGTTTAAAAGGATTCTTGCGCACAAAGCCCCTCTTTCACAGATAACAGCAAAAAAACGGGGCGAACCGCATGGCCCGCCCCGCCGTCAATCCACCCACTAACAGCTGCAGCCGCCACCGGCTTTTCCGCCATCGTAGGAAAATCTGACTCCGCACTTCTGGCACCGCCAGAAGAGGCCGCCTCAACCAGGCATCAGGATCATTTTGCCCTGGCAATCAGGGCAGGTTTTTTCAGTTTCCATGTCGAAATCCTCCATCGGTAATTTCATTAAATATACCGCTGCTTGATCCCGACTGTCAATATATGTCTTTTTGAATATTATTGCACCGGTATCGTGATGCGGCCAACTGATTCGATGCCCGCTTCCATCACATCTCCTCCCCGCACCTGCCCGACGCCGGCAGGAGTGCCGGTCAGGATCACATCGCCCGGTTCCAGCGTGAAGATTCCGGAAATATGCGAGACTATTCGCGTCACGTTGTGAATCATGTCCGAAGTGCAGCCATCCTGACGCATCTCTCCATTGACCGACAGGGTCAGCTTCAGGTTCTGGGAGTCAGGCACCTGCCCGGCTGGCACGAAATCCGAAAGCGGGCAGGAGGTGTCAAATCCCTTGGCAATTTCCCAGGGCAGCCCCTTGGCTTTGAGCTGGTTCTGCACATCGCGCAGCGTCATGTCGATCGCCACGCCGTAACCGGCGACATGCTCCAGTGCCCTGTCCTCCGCCACCTTGCAGGCCTGGAGGCCAATCAGCACGGCCAGCTCGACCTCGTAATGGCACTCCTGCGAGTAGTCCGGTATCCGTACCGTATCGCCATCGCCGATCACGGACGAAGCCGGTTTCATGAACAGCACCGGAGCGGCGGGAGTCTCGTTGCCCAGCTCTCGGGCATGCTCGGCATAGTTGCGCGCCAGGCAGACAATCTTGCCGATCGTGAATTGCTGATTGGTTCCAGTCAGTTTGCGTATGACCACATAATCCTCCGTCGGTGCGTCCGTTGGTCTCACCGCTTGTCAGCCTAATTGTTTTGATTCCCAGAAGATCGTTCGGAGTCCCGTTCAAAAAACGCCACCCCCACCCGCCGGATATGATCCAGCAGATCAGGGTTCTCGATCTGCCGCAGCAACGACAGGTCAATCTTGTATGGAAGCAGCAGATCGTCCAGCTGATTTGCCATTCGCAGCAACTGAACGTGCGTCACTCCGTCTCCAACGATGGTCAAATCGATGTCGGAACCGTTGCGCTGTTTACCCATGGCACGGGAACCGTAGAGAATCACCCGTTCCAGCTCCGGACAGGCGGCAAAGACTCCGTTTATCGCCGTAATGGCGCTCTCCTTGAGGCCAAATCTTTGTTCACTCATCCCTGCTCCGGGAATCGGCAATGCCCTGCATCATGCGGTGCAGCGTTTCAAACAGTGAGAAATAGCGCGTCATGATCTGTTCGGCAATGGCTTGCGCGGTTTCTTCATTGTAGGTGTGCGAGGTCAGATTGCGATCTTTCAACATATCCATCCACCCCTCGCCATCACTGATCAATCCCAGGTTGAAAGCCTCCCGAATGGCATCCCGTGAACCATGAATATTCTGGTTGCCCTGTTCGCTCAGGTAATCGCGAATGACATTCCACGCCAATTCATAGGTATACTCAAAAGCCTGAATAATCCCCTGTTCCTCAAGCTCGTTCAGATCGCCCTTGGCGATGAATTTTCGCAGTTGAGCCAAGGCTTTGGTGTAGTTTGCATAGCGCTGTTTCCAGCGGACATCCTGATTGGCCATGAGTTACCCCCTGCGATGCCTTGCTTCATATCCACCATCCATACCTACAGGATCAGGCTCTCCCCCGCCATCTCCAGCGGCTGCTCCAGGCCCAGCATCTTCAGCATGGTCGGCGCAATGTCGGCCAACCTTCCACCTTCGCGCAGCCTTACGCCCTTGCGGCTGTCATCCACCAGCACCAGCCAGACAGGATTGGTCGTATGGGCCGTGAATGGTTCACCGTTCTCATCGATCATCTGTTCGGCATTGCCGTGATCGGCGGTGATCAGCACCGCACCCCCCTTTTGCCGAATCTTGTCGATAATCCGCCCGGCGCAGGCATCGACTGTTTCGACCGCCTTGATCGCCGCCGCTTCGATGCCGGTGTGGCCGACCATGTCGCAGTTGGCAAAATTGAGTATGATCACGTCATAGACATCCTGATCCAGCAGTTTCAAAAGTTTTTCGGTCACCTGGAAGGCGCTCATCTCCGGCTTCAGGTCGTAGGTGGCCACATCCTTGGGTGACGGGATCAGGGCGCGGTCTTCACCCGCGAACGGCGTCTCAACCCCGCCGTTGAAGAAGAAGGTTACATGGGCGTATTTCTCGGTTTCGGCAATGCGCAGCTGTTTCAGGCCGGCATCGGCCAGCACTCCCCCCAGTATGTTAACCAGTTCCGTGGATGCAAAGGCGATCGGCAACCCGAAGGTGGCATCATACTCGGTCAGACAGACATAACCGGCCAGATCCGGACGATGGCCGCGCTCGAAACCGTCAAATTCTTCCAGCGCGATTGCACGGGTGATTTCACGGGCCCGGTCGGAGCGGAAATTGAAAAAGATGAAGCCGTCACCGTCCAGCAACTGGCCGACCGGCGCACCCTGTTCACAGATGACGGTTGGAACCACGAATTCATCGTAAATCTTCGAGTCGTAGCTCTGCTCTATCGCGTCTTTCGACGAGACACACAGCTCCCCCAGACCATGCACTATCGCGTTGTAGGCCTTCTCGACCCGGTCCCAGCGAGTGTCACGGTCCATGGCATAGTAACGCCCCATCACGGTTGCAATCCGCCCCACTCCGATCCGGGTGATCTCCGTTTCAAGCTGCGCCAGATATTCGCTGCCGCTCTGGGGAGGGGTATCGCGGCCATCCAGCAGGCAGTGGATAAAGACATCTTTCAGGCCTTCGCGCCTGGCCAGCTCCAGAAAGGCGTAGAGGTGCGAGTTGTGGGAGTGCACTCCGCCGTCGGAAAGCAGGCCGGAAAGGTGCAGGCGGCCGCCGGAGGCCTTGACTTTGGCGATACAATCGAGCAGCACCGGGTTGCTGAAGAACTCTCCGTCATCAATCGCCTTGGTGACCCGGGTCAGCTCCTGGTACACCACCCGGCCGGCGCCGATATTCAGGTGCCCGACCTCGGAGTTGCCCATCTGCCCCTCGGGCAGTCCGACCGCCATGCCGGAAGTGCGGATCGGAACATGGGGGTAGTCGGCCAGCAAACGGTTCAGATTGGGGGTATTCGCCAGTGCAACGGCATTGTGAGCAGGGTTGGGGTTGATCCCCCAACCATCCAGGATCATTAGAAGAAGTGGCTTTTTCATCGGTACGTCCTTTCGGATCAATGATGATACGGTTCGTTGTTAAGAATCGTAAAGGCGCGGTAGATCTGTTCCAGCAGGAAGGCCCGCACCATCTGGTGGGTGAAGGTCATGCGCGACAGCGCCAACAGCTTGCCCCGGCGACGGAATTCCTCGGAAAAGCCGTAGGCGCCGCCGATCGCGAAGACGATTTCCCCGACGCCGCTGTCGCGCTGCTTGCCGATCAGCGCGGCCAGGCCGGGTGAATCCGGCTGTTCGCCACGTTCATCCAGCAGGATCAGCGTGGCGTTGGCCGGAATCTGTTTTTCCAGCCGTTCGCATTCGCGGCGGCGCATCTCCTCGGCTTCGGCGCCCTTCTCGTCGCGGATGTCAACCAGTTCCAGCGGGCAGTAGCGCCGGATGCGGCCGGCATATTCGTTAACCGCCTCCCTGACCCACGGGTCGCGACTCTTGCCGACCCACAATACCTTGATTTTCATGCGGCAACAGCCCCATCCAAGGATTCGATTTCGAGCGAATGGCAAGGAAGCGAGATGGAACCGACGCAGGCGTACTTCAAGTACGTCGAGGAGTGCGACGACGAAGCAACGCCGCTATCCGCTTGAAGGCGAATCCTTATCAAAAATCGGTGTCCTTGCGGGCCGCCTTGATCTCCGCCGGCAGCTCCATCTCCGGCGCCAGGCCCCACAACCCGTCCAGGTCATAGTAACGGCGCAGGTTGTCATGGAAAATGTGCACCAGCACATCGCTATAGTCCATCACGATCCATTTGCCGTCGCTGGCGCCCTCGATATCGTTTATCTTGCCGTATTTCTTCAATCCGCTGCGGATGTTGTCGGCAATGGCCTGGTTCTGTTTGTCGGACGACCCGGAGATGATCACCATGTAGTCGGCGATCGATGAGACCCTGGAGATGTCGCGCACGCAGATATCAAAAGCTTTTTTGTCAAAGGCCAGCTCGGCGCATTTCAGGGCGCGTTCGCTGGCGGTCAGGGTCGTTTTTTCGACCGGTTTGGTTTTTTTTACTGGCATACGTTATAGATCCTTTGCTGCGAGATATATGCTGCTACTGCTGGTGGTACAAGATTATCGATATTCATTCCGGCGGCCGAAAGCCGGCGGACTTCGGTTGAGGAGATATCCTGCGGGTCATCCGGCACAAAATGCACGACATGACCGGAGTCGTGCAGCAGGCGCCGCGATCCTGCATCAAAGCCGAACTCCCCCCGGATGACAACCGGCAGGGCTCCTAGCGGATCTACTATTATACAGCCGGGACGCTCAAAAACGATCAGATTGCAGGAACGAAAAATTTCGGCATAACGGTGCCACAGGCCCAGTTCCAAAAATGAATCACCGCCGATGATGAAGAACAGTTCGTCATTCGGCATCTGTTCACGGATGATCCGGATCGTATCGATGGAATAGGATTTCCCGCTCCGCTCCCCTTCCATTTCCGACAACTCGAAGAAAGGATTGCCGTCTATTGCCAGGCGCACCATCCGGCAGCGCAGGGCGAAAGGCACATCCCCGGCCAGTTTTTTATGGGGCGGATCTGCGGCCGGGATGAATATTACCCGGTCTAACTCGCAGGCAATCCGCGCCTGCCCGGCAATCCGCAGATGGGCATTATGGACCGGGTTGAAGGTTCCTCCCATCAGGCCGATTCTCATGTCATCAGGATCTTGTTCTTGATGATCAGCATCTCGAAAGCCAGTGATGCCTTGTAGACCAGTTTCTGGAGCTCTTGCAGACGCTTGCCCAGGGCCTCCATTTCGGCCGACACGACAACCGCCGCCACGACTTTTTTGAGCATGACAACCGGAAGAACGAGAATCGGAGTGCCGGTGCTGACAGTCAATGCCTTGAGGAGTTGTGCGTTTTCAGGAGTCTGGATCAGGGTGCCGATTGCAAAGCGCTGTGTTTCGTACACATCACGCAGCACCGATGGCTTGCTTAACATAATGCTAAGTTTGTCAAGAGCCTCGATTCTGTTGCCGGAACTGACCCCTTTCCAGCCCGCGGCGGCATTGTTGCGGAAAATAAACAGTGCGCCGACGTTAAATTCCTGTCCCAGATATTTGATAAAAACATTGGCAACCTGATCGCGATTTTTTGCCGAGGCAAAATCCAGCGACAGCTGGTCCACGGAATAACGCTCCATACCGCCCACGTTGGTATAATCGTCTTCCGGTTGGTCAGGCAGATTGGCGAAGCCCTCGAACTCAAGCGGAATTTCGATGTTGAGCAACTCGCCGCTTTCACCGATCATCGGTATTTCGATCGTTTCGGCTTTATGTATTTGCGCGTTTTTTGGTGAAATTCTCCGTTTGCTGGCAACCTCGGCCTCGATCCTGATGTACCTGATATCTCCACGAATATGGTAAAGCCGGGACAGTGCTGATGTGATTCTAACATCGGGTACGATGTATGTATGAACTACGCAGCCGGTTACAAAGGAGACCTCATCAATGGCTTTGAAATCGGTCGGATCGGACATGGCCAGCGCAAGTTTTTTACCATCGACCTTGATCGGTATCACGCGATATTTTTCGGCAAGATCCACCGGAACGAGTGAAAGGACATCATGAGGCACCGATGAAAGAGCACGCGGGCCGGCAAACGGCACTCCCAGCTTGCTGCTCAGAAATTTACAGAGCTGTTCATCGGTGATGTAACCAAGTTCGATCAGACTGCTGCCCAGCTTGATGCCGAAAATGACCTGAAGCTTGAGCGCTTCGTCCAACTGTTCGGGCGTTATCAGCTTTTCTTTCAACAACATCTCACCCAGCTTGATTGCCATTTTCTCTCCTCTGTTAGAGTATCTCCGGTTTCAGTAGCGTTCCCCGGATCGGCAGCCTGTAAACCCCTGGCGACACCATGAACTTGGCCAGCAACATGAAGACCAGTTTCTGATTTTCCAGAAAACCCGCTTTGGGCATGATCTCCAACACAAGATTCAGTGGAGCCGACCCAGCGTTGGCTCCTGTCGGCAGGTCACCGGAAAGCCGCATGTAGATGCCGTCCCCCTCCAGCGTAAAACTTTCCAGCCGCGCCCGGCTGTCCATAACCCTGATCATTCCCTGGGTTTTCAGGCCGCCTGCGTCGGGGAGCGGGAAGGAACCCAATTTGACCCCGGAGAACTCCAGCTGCCGCACTTCCAGCTTGAGATCTCCGCTCAACCCTGCTTTGCTGCGCAGCAACTTCCCCTCGCTCCAGAGCAGGCCGGAAAATTTGGCGCCCAAAACCGTCTTGAAAAAAGGTATCTCGGAAAGGTTGATATCGGAAGCGGAAAGGTCGAGCGCCTGCTTGCCGTTCAGAGCGTAACTGAGATCCAGATGACCTTTGCCGATAACAGCCGAGCCGGAAATCACGGCGCGGCCCGTCAGAAGCTTGAGCAGAAGCGGCCTGACCCGCAGTCGGTCGCATTTCAGCAACGCCCCTTGCGCGGAGGAAAGCTGCATGCTATCCCAGCCCAGTCCCGGCAGCAGTGTCTTGTGGACCGCCGGCGACAGTTTCAGCCCCTGGGGTTCCAGCAACCGCTCGATGGCGCCGTCGATCCGCCCGGCCGGAAAGAACAGGTAGACAAGTCCGCTGAACAGTATTACGGCCGCTAACAGCATCGCAGCGGCGCGCGGCAGCATGCGCCTGCTGATCATCTTGCCAGTACCGGCGCCGGCTTGAGCAGCGCCAGGATCATCGCCAGATCGCAACGCGACGGGTCGTCAAACCTGACCCGCAGGTTGCATTTCCTGATCACAAGCGGCCGGCTCCCCTTCTCCAGGCGGTATATCAGGTTGACCGCTTCATTGAACGTCAGGCCATCGACACGCACGTCAGCCGTATCTTCGCTGAGACCGTTGCGCTCCTCGCCCTTTAGCGGAGATATCTTGACTCCCTTGCCCTTGATGCCGATCTCTTCGATGATTCTGGCCGGAGAGTCATCAGGCCTGAGCGAGGCCATCCGCCCGGCCAGCAGGTCGGATGACTGCCTGGCGCTACGGTAGGCCACCTTGAGCGGCAGCAGTTCCTTCAGCACACTTTCACGGGCCTTGCGCTTCTTCTCCAACACGGCGACCTTGCCGGCCAGGGTTGACCAACCCAGCGCTGCCACCAGCAGGAAAATCAGCGCATATCCGGCCCGCAGGCGTGTACGCTGGTCCAGATCTCCCCAGAAAGTACGAATCTGCTCCGGAAGTTTCATTTTGATCCCTCCCTGAGCGTTCCGGTAAGGCTGAACGTGACCATTCCATCGGGGCGGCTCTTGACTTCGCCCAGTTCGACCGTCGCCAGAAGCGGCGCCAGCGCCGCCTTGAATTCATTAACAGCCTGGGCGGAGCGGGCATCCCCTTTTATGCGCAGGTTGCGTCCCTCGGCTTCAGCTTCATAGAGGCCGTTGATCGTGTTACCCTTGGCTTCGGCCAGCTTCTTGAGCAGGTCCAGGTAGCCGCTGGAACTCTCGGCTCCGGCCAGCTTTTTGATCTCCCCCTTGACTTCCGCCAGTTCGTCAACCGCCTTGGCCCGGTTGGGAAAGATTTCACGGTACATGTCGGAAATGGACTTGTTCAACGAGAGCAGGTCGGCGTTGACTGTCCGGTACTGAAGCCCCTTCGACGCAAACAGGGCAACTATCAACAAAGCTGCCAGCGTGCCGGTCAACAGCAGTTTTTTCCGGGTCCTGACGTCACCGGAGGTCCAGGCCAGCTCTCCCCGGCGAAAATCCGGCAGCAGACCGGCCTGGCTGGCCATGGCAACTGCGTGTAATCCGGCCAGTTGCTGAAAGGTCTGTTCGTTCTTGAACAGATTGCCGGTGCCGTCGGGCGCCTGCAACTGCTCCAGCGCCAGCGGCAGGCTCCAGGAATCGGCAAGTTCCCCGTTTTCGGCTCCGATCAGGCAGAAGCGTGACGGCGGCTGTGCGCCGGCCAGTTCCAGCGCGGAGAGCGTGGCCGGTATCGTCGTTGCGGCCGAGGACGGATCCAGGGCACGAAAGTAGCTTAAGCGGCCGGAATTGAGGATTGTCAGTGCATTTCCATCATAGAGCGCACACTCCTGCGGCACCCCCGCGATAAAGCCGTTGGCAAAGGGAAGCGAAGTGACAACCTGTGGTTCGAGCCCGGCCGCGCGGCACAACTCGATCGCAGCGCGGATATCGCTCTTTTTTGCCCAGAGCGCCAGATAGGCGCCATTCCCGGCCGAAAGCACATCCAACGCCAGCTCGTCCAGCGGCAGTGACAGTTCTCCCTGCAGATGCGCCGGCAGCACTTCTCGCACCTTGCGCAGGTCATCCAGCGGCAGTGAAACGGTGCGCATGGCAAACATTTCCGGAGGCAGGCAGAGTATCACCCGCGGATTGCCGCTCGCTCCGGCTGCAACCCTGGCAAGAGCCCCACTCAACGTCAGGTCGCCCTCCAGCTCAAACATCGAGGCGCCGGCCAGTTCGCTGTTACGCCCCGAGATGCTGAAACGGGCAACCGTTACACGCTCTTTTTCAACCTGCAGTACCAAGTAATCCATCGGCTCGTAATCCCTCGCCTGCTCTATGATTCAGACAACAGTTTCAGCTTAACCCGGCAATCACAGCAACTTCAATATTCCAGCCATGTCAGATACTCCGGCACACTGCCGCCCAGCCTTACAACCGCCTCAACCGTCCGGGCGGCATCCTTGACCCGGGCCACCGCTATGATTCTGAAGAGATTGCCTTTGACACTGATCGAGCTGGAACCGGACAGGCGCGAAACCGCGCCCGGGTTGAGCCCGGATACCTGTGAAAGCTCTCCCGTGGATTTGAACGGCGTCAGCCGCCTTCTCTCCATGATACTGTCAGCCATGCGGTCATCGATGCCGTCATCCAGCGCCGCAAGCACCTCTTTGGGGGCGGTATTGATGTTGATCTTCGAGGATGCCAGGGGCAGTTCCGACCAGATTGTGACAAACGGTTGCAGCTTGCCGAACAACTCCGGCGTAAAGCCCCTTACCAGCGACAGCTCGGTTATTGTCGCCAACTTGCCATCATGTGCGTCATAGCCCGGTTTCAGGCTGCGGTAATAGGAACTTTCAACCCCGCCGGAACGTGGCAGATCGTCACTGTCAAGCCAGTCGGCCAGGGAGCCCCACAGTTCTTCCGGCAACTGCAACCGCCGGCCGAGACGTTTCAGAGCGGCCAGAGTAAAATCCTGGTACTGTCCATTTTCATACACCAGATCATTCAGGTTGATCCTGGCGCTCTCTTCGCTGATCGTTATGACGAGCGCGCCAACCTCGTCATCCAGCTTGATCGGCTCGGCCCATTTGTCCGAGAGCGAGGTGTAGGCCCGGTTGGAAAGCGCCCTCTGCAACAGCCTGGCGCCACCGGTGACCCCCGATTCGGCCAGGATCGAAGCTTGCTGGCCATCCCTGAATCCGCGGCTGAGCGACACATCCACATACACCTGATGGATCATCTCGACCACGACCGCCACCATCAGCGCCGTTATCACCAGGGTCAGCACCAGTGCAAAACCGGATCTGTCCTTCAGTCTGCCCGTCACAAGCCGCTGATCCGCGGGGTTGCCAGCGTCGAAAACTCGACCGGACGCCCCTCTTCCTCAACCTGTACCGTAACCTTCACCGCTTTGGGCAGAGCGCCGTTGATCGCGCTGTCCCAGCTCTTGACCCATTTGGAGCCATCGTAGCACTCCACCAGAAAGGAGCTGATCCGCTCCATCTGCGGAAAGGCGGCTGTAACGTCCGACCCTTTAAAGACCATGTCGCGCTCCTGGCGGGTCAAGGTGCGTTTGCTATCCTTCTCGGTCATCCGGTAGCCTACCGTAACAATTCCAGACTCGCCGCGCGACAGGTCTGCCAGCGGCGACAGCGGCAACAAGGTCGTCAGCTCCAGTGTGGATGAAGGAGCACCAAAACTGTCGCGGTCTTCCACTATAAAACGCAGACGTTTGTCGTTGCGGTTGAACATGGCGGAAGAAACTTCCCTGCGGATCAGATCCAGGGTGGCGCCCAGCTCGCGCCGTGACTCCATCCCGGCCGCTGCCCGCTCCCGGGCCCGGACAACACCGAAGTAACTGCCATAGAGCGCTCCGGCCAGAATGCCCAGCAGCACCACCGCAATCAGGATCTCCAGCAGCGTAAAACCTTTATTGCTGGACATAGCGGACAAGCGCCACCTCCCTGCCGTCGCCAATGCGCTGAACGGTAACAACCAATTTCTGCAATCCGGGCAGCGTTGCCGGCAACAGTTCCGCTTTCCATGTAAGCTCGGGATGGAAAGGCGCGAAGGTACCCTCCCCTTTTGCCGGCGCCTGTTCGATCTCGGCCATGCGGGCCCGCGCCAGCAGTGTCATGGCCGTGCTGTCCCGCTCCTCGGCGATCACGCCGAGATGGTAATTGACCGACCCCAGCAACGTCAGGATAACCACGGCCATAATGGCCAGCGCGATCACCACTTCCAGCAGCGTGAAACCTCTCACAGAGGCTCCTCCAGGTATCCCTCGTAGAACTTGACCTTGCCACCGGAAGGAAACGTCATCACGGTCCAGAATTTCCCCTCGGGTGAACGCAGGTGAATGATTACAGATTCTCTCCGTCCGCTCATGCCCACATCCAGCCGCAACTGGCCGTCAACAACCTTTCCCAGCCTCTGGATGACCACATCGGCGACCTGTATGCCTTCCTTCAGCATCGGTTTCTGCAGCAGCGGGTCGGAAGGCGCCCGGCCGCTGCCGTCAGCGGCGACTTCAAACACTTTGAGTTCATCGGTGCCAGGCGCCAGGCTAAGATAGTAGCCGGCACCGGTGGTGGCGGCCCGCTCCTGCAGGTAACGCAGTGAAGCCGCCATGGTTCTGGCCGATATCTTCAGATTTTCACTGTCAGAGGAGGGCAGCCGCGGTATCACCAGCATCATCACCATGCCGATGATGACCATCACCACGACAATTTCTATCAGCGTAAATCCGGAGCGGCTTCTCAAACTCATAGGAATTCGGAAAGTTTCTCCCGCTCATCCACCAGGTAGAATTCAAGCGTCTTGCGCAGCGCATCGTCGACGCTGGTCACCGGTTGCCAACCCAGGCATTCCCTGGCGCGCTCGACCGACGGCACGCGGGTCAGCATGTCCTGGTAACCTTTGCCATAGAAGGAATCGGAGGAGGTCTCCACGATCCGGCACTTGGCGGCTTTATCCTTGTACAGCGGGAATTCGGCCACCATGTCGCGCAGCTTCTCGGCCAGTTCCTTGACGGAGAGGTCGTTGGCCGGGTTGCCGATGTTGAAGATCCTGCCGTCGGCGCAGCCGTTCTCGTTGGCGATGATCTTCATCAGGCAGTCGATGCCGTCCTCGATGAAGGTGAAGGAGCGGCGCTGGTTGCCGCCGTCCACCAGCAGGATCGGTTCCTCGGCCAGGATATTGTAGAGGAACTGGGTCAGCACGCGCGAGCTGCCTTCCTTGGCGGTGTGGATGCTGTCCAGCTTGGGGCCGATCCAGTTGAAGGGACGGAACAGCGTGAATTTCAAACCTTCATGGTTGCCGTAGGCGTAGATTACCCGATCCAGCATCTGCTTGGCGCAGGAGTAGATCCAGCGCTCCTTGTTGATCGGGCCCAGCATCAACGGCGAGTTCTCCTCGTCGAACTGGGCATCAGGGCTCATGCCGTAAACCTCGGAGGTGGAGGGGAAGATGACCCGTTTCTTGTATTTGTGGCAGAGGCGGATGATCTTGAGATTCTCCTCGAAATCCAGCTCGAAGACCCTCAGGGGATCCTTGACGTAGGTTACCGGCGTGGCGATCGCCACCAGCGGCAGGATCACATCGCATTTTTTGATGTTGTACTCGATCCATTCCTTGTTGATCGTGATGTCACCCTCCAGGAAATGGAAACGGGGATCGCCCAGCGAGCGCTCCAGCTTGTCGCAGGCCATGTCCAGGCCGAAAACTTCCCAGTCGGTGGTGGTCAGTATACGGTGTGTGAGGGCATTGCCGATGAAACCGTTAACGCCGAGAATCAATACTTTCATTACAACTCCTGTTCTTAGTAAGTTAGAATTTATTTTCTGCTATTTTCAGGCAGAAAATAAATTTGTTAACGCACTTATCCTGTTTATCAGGGTTAGGTATTTTAAGCGAATACTGTCATTGCGCTTGAATGCTGCCTTGCAAACTCTTCCGGACCCTGTTCCGCAGCGCCTTCAGCCTGCAGTGAGCGCAGCTCCAGCAAGCCATCGCCGGTGCCGACCAAAAGAGGGTTCTGCGAAACAATCTTTCCCGGACCAGCGTTTCCATCCACCGGCCAGGCCTTCCAGATAATCACCTTCCGGTCACCAAGGAAGGTGAACGCCCCCGGATAGGGGTGGGTCACTCCGCGAATCAGGTTGTGGATCTGCACCGCGCTTCTGCTCCAGTCGATGCGGCCATCGGCCGGCTTGCGGCCGCCGCAGTAGTTGCCCGCAGCCAGATTCATCGGGATGCGGGGCGCGCAGCCGTCGCGCAGCAACGGCCAGACGCGGGCTATCACCTGCACCGCCGCATCGGTAACCTTGACGAAGACATCATGGGCCGTGTCGCTGAACTCGATCGGAACCTTCTGCTGATCAACTATATCGCCGGCATCCGGCTTTTCGACCATGTAGTGCAGCGTGGCGCCGGTCTCGCTTTCGCCGTTGATCACGGCCCAGTTTACCGGCACCCGGCCGCGATATCCTGGCAGATACGAGCCATGCAGGTTGAGCGCCCCCAAACTGGGGATTTCAAGTACTTCCGCTTTGATCATGTTGCGGTAGTAGAACGAAAAGATGAAGTCCGGAGCAAGCTGCCGCACCCGTTCGATATTTTCCGGCAGCGAGATATCACCGGTCAGACAGGGGATGCCGTGCTGCACGGCCAGTTCACGCACCGACGAGAACCAGATCTCCTCGGTCGGCGAATCTTCATGGGTAAAGATCAGCGCGATTTCAGCCCCCTGGCGCAGCAGCTCAGTGATGCAGCGATAACCGACATTATGGTAGGCACAGACGACCAGTTTGTGTGATTTCATCAAAAAGTCCTTCAGATCACCTTATTCTCATTATATCCTGCAACATCCATGACTTCATGGGATGTCGATTTTTAGTCAGGTCAAGGAAGCCGAGCATCGCCGCGGAGGCGTAGCAGCGCTACGCCGCACAAGAGCGAGCGCAGGCTGACGCAGAGATGGCGGAAAAGCGGCCCCACCTACTCGTCAAAACCGTAGGTCCTCCTGACCACAAACCTCGGCCTCTTGCGCACCTCCTGGTAGATCCTGCCCACATACTCGCCGACTATGCCGATCCCCAGAATGATGATGCCTATAAAGAAGAACAGGATCGCAAACAGCGTAAAGACCCCTTCCACCTCGGCCCCGACGATGAAACGGCGCACCAAAAGGAAGATCGCGAACGCGACCGACAGCAGCGATGTAATGATGCCGAACAGCGCGAACAGCTGCAGCGGCACCACCGAAAAACCGGTCATCAGGTCGAAATTGAGCCGGATCAGGCTGTAGAAGGAGTACTTACTCTCCCCCATGGAGCGTTCGGCATGGCCGACCTCGATCTCGCTCGGGTTGGAGGCAAAGGTCTGCGCCAGGGCCGGAATGAATGTGGTAGATTCACGGCAGCGATTGATATTGTCGACCACGTAGCGGTGGTAGGCCCGCAGCATGCATCCGTAATCACGCATCTGCATGCCGGTGATCTTGTTGGTCGTGATGTTGACGATGCGCGAGGCCAGCTTGCGGAAGGTCGAATCCTGACGCTGCTGGCGGATCGTACCGACCACGTCGTGACCCTTTTCGATCTCGGCCACCAGGCGCGGAATTTCCTCGGGCGGATTCTGCAGGTCGGCGTCCAGCGTGATCACGATTTCACCGGCGGACATCTCGAACGCGGCCAGTATGGCCATATGCTGGCCGAAGTTGCCGTTGAACTCGATCACCTTGACTCCGGAGAAATCCTCCGCCATCCGGCGCAGTATCTCCAGCGAGCGATCCCGTGAGCCGTCATTGGTGAAAATGATCTCGAATGTATGCCCCGTCCCCTGCACGGCCGGATAAAGCCGCTCCATCAGGGGAGCAAGGTTGGCCTCCTCGTTGTAGACCGGTATCACAATGCTCAGATAGGGTTTTTCCATGCCATGTCCCTCGATATCAGCCTTCGGCAACAATTTCAATCAGTTCCTCTCCGAAGAGCTGTTTCTGCCAGTTCCGCAGTCCGGCAATTTCATCCAGCGTGGCACAGGTCGCTCCGGTAATATCCGCCACGGATTCCAGCATCCAGTTGGGCGCCAGCACACCCGGTTCCAGCCCCAGTTCAGCACTTTTTTGATCGCGCCAACCCTTCAGCTGCCGGAGACGTTCCTTGGCGCCTTCCACCACGTCATTTTTACGGCTGCGCGGATAAACCGGCAATTTTGATTCAGAAATCTCCAATCCATGGATAACGGCCGCCAGCAGAGCCTCGCCATGGCGCGCAAGTTGGCCAGCAGTCATGCCCTTGATGGTAGCCAGTTCTCCCAGGGAACGCGGCCTGATCTCGGCAATCTCCTGCAGGGTTTCAGTAGACAAGACCTTGAACGGCGGACGATCAAGCAACCGTGACTGCCTGTCCCGCAACTGCAGCAGCTCTTCCAGAACAGCCAGACTGCGCCCCTTCAGCTTGCCGGCGCCTTTGCAATACAGAAACAGCGGCCCCTCTTTTTCAGCAACCCTGGCCTGGCAGACCAGACGGCATTCCTCTTCCAGCCACTTCAACCGCCCCTTCTGCAGGAGTTCATGGGAGAACTGGTCATACAACGGCAAAAGGTCTGAAGTATCAGCCATGGCATAGGCGCTCATCTCCCTGCTTAACGGTCGCTTGCTCCAGTCCGCTTTCTGGTATTTCTTGTCCAGTTCAATGCCGAAACGCGCCTTCAGCAGCGCCGCCAGGCCGAACTCCGGAATACCCAGAAAACGGGCCGCAATCATTGTATCAAAGAGGTTGGTCACCTCTATGCCAAAATCACGGTGAAGCGAGCGTATATCGTAATCGGCTCCGTGCATGACCACCAGGATTGACGGATCGCCGAGCGGCCCCGCCAACGGGCTCAAATCCCGGCACGCCAGCGGATCTATCAGCCAGTTTTCCTGCCGGCTTGACACCTGAATCAGGCAGACCTTCTCCTGATAATGGTGCAGGGAGTCCATTTCCAGATCAACGGCAATTTCAGACTGTTGCGAAAGGATATCCGCTACTTTCGCCAGCCTGGCAACATTGGTTATTATTTCGCAGGTTACTGCCTGCCCGTGTAAGCTACTCAAACCGCAAACTCCTGCACTATGGAATAGGTTGTGGTGCGTTGGGCAGCCCGGAAGCCGGCGCCCTGTATCAGTTTGATCATTTCGTCCCGTGACATGCGGAAGCTGCAACCGGCGGCAGCGACAACATTTTCTTCCAGCATCGTGCCGCCCAGGTCATTGGCTCCGAAAAAGAGCGCCACCTGGGCCATCTTGGCACCCTGCGTAACCCAACTGGCCTGGATGTTGGGAATGTTATCAAGCACTATCCGCGACAGGGCCAGGACTTTAAGGTAATCGACACCGCTGGCGGTAGTCCCGCCCAGTTCGGTATTTCCAGGCTGGTATGTCCACGGAATGAAGGCGGTGAAGGAGCCGCCACTATCCTGCAACTCCCGCACCCGGAAGAGATGTTCGACAATATCTTCCGGCTTCTCGTTGCTGCCGAACATCATCGTGGCGGTGGTCGGCATCCCGATGGCGGCAGCCTTCAGCATCACTTCACCCCACTGACGCCAGCCGATTTTTTTCGGCGAGATGCTGCTTCTGACTTCATCGACCAGAATCTCGGCACCCCCACCGGGGATGGAATCCAGACCGGCCGCCTTGAGCCGGGCCAGAGTCTGATCGAGACTCAAACCTGAATTTGATGCGATACAGGTTACTTCGGCCGGAGAAAGCGAGTGGTTCCGGACCGTGGGGAAACGCGCCTTTATCTCCCGGAACAGCTGTTCGAAATATTCAATCTTCAGCTCCGGGTTGAGTCCGCCCTGCATCAGCAGCTGGGTTCCCCCCTGTTCAACCAGTTCGGCTATCTTCTGATAAATCAAATCATTCGAAAGAATGTAGGCATCTTCAGCCTGCTTGTCGCGGTAGAAGGCGCAGAAAGAGCACCTTGATTCACAGATATTGGTGTAGTTGACATTACGGTCCACCACAAAGGTAACCAGACCTTCGGGGTGCAACCTGCGTCTTAGATTGTCCGCTCTCCCGCCAAGCTGCAGCAGTTCAGCGTTCAGAAGCAGTTGCAACGCTTCGTTGCGGTCGATTCTCGGCATTTCCGGCATATTCACGATTGCTGACCTGAAGCGGAGCTTATATCGCCCTGTTCGATACGGAACATGCCAAATGTTGCCATTGGCTTGCCGTTGGAATAGCTGATCGTTACATGCCCTTTCACCGGCAACTCTTTACAATCCTTGCTGAAGAAGACCGTCTCGACTTCCGATAACTGTCCCCCTTTAAGCAGAGAGTTAAAATGTTCGATGCAGTCGGTCCTGTTTTCGGGAGCGATGATATTCCATATTTTCAACCCGGCAATTTCGTCGGACGAGTAACCCAAATGTTCGCGCCAGGCACGGTTGACGAATATGAAACTGCCATCCGGCGCAACACACTGGACTATGTCGCCGGCATTTTCGAAAACGTCAAGATACATCTGCTCCCGATCCCGCAGGTTTCGCTCGGTTTCAATCCTCCGGGTTATGTCAGTGTATGCCAGAACCACCTGCGTTACATCTCCGAAACGGTTTTTTACGGGCACTCCCGATACTTCAAAATGTTTCCCATTCTGAACCCAGTCGGTCTGATGCACCGGGCGACGCGTTTCCATGATGCGTTCGAAGGCACAGTTGGGCGGATAGCTGTCACTTCCACAAATAACCTGACAACAGGTTTTTCCCGACAAACGCCCTTCATCGAGACCGAACATCTCCAGCATGCGCTGGTTGTAGATCTGTACATTCATGTTGCTGTCCAGCACCATGATGCCGATACCCACCGACGCGAGAATGGCCTGGATTTCATCATGGGCGACACGCAGTCGCTCATTCAGATCTTTTTCGTGACCAAGAATCTGGACAAATGATTCGGCAACTACACCAATCGGGTCGATTCCGATCAGGGTATCGTCATCCAGCTCTTCCGGGCGAATCGGCAATGTCCCCATCAAAAGCAGCAGTTGGTTTGTCTTTTTTCGTATATATTCGATCTGGCGAAACTGAGCTTCACGCAGCATCCTGTTTTCCGATGTCAAACGCTCCAGGTCCGATTCGCCAAACAGTTTATGAATGATTGATTTCATCTTGGGTGTGTCCTGTTCACTGTCTGGCTGCGAATATTTCGATGCGGTAATGATGCTCTTCTTTTGTAACCGTGGTACCGTACCCCATGTTTTCAGCTGTTTCCGGAATAGTTACGGTCGAGTCGCGGTTATCGGTAATAAAAACGAGCTTGAGTGTTTCTGACTTGATTTCATTTTTATTAAGATTGATCTCTCGCAACGCGGTGATGAACGTTGAAGGACAGATCTGCCCGCGCATGTCTATTTCTTTAATTTCCATATCACCCACTTATATCCACTCGATACCTGGATTCAATTGTTTTTAAGAACAATTCCCGATAAAAATTTTCCACCCAACCAGGCTCCGGGCAGTAACCCGATCCCGAACAGCATGCTCTGCATCACCAGGATCGGCAATCCGCCCAGCAGATGCCAGATATTGCATGACGGCGCCATACGGGCCGCCAACCCCATCAGCACACCGCCCAGGAGCCCCGATGCCAGTTGCGGCAGCGGCACCTTAAAATAGATTCTGAATTCTCCCAGGCTGGCCGACGAGATCAACCCGCCGGAAACTAAACCGAATATCAACGGATACTGGATCAGCGCAATCCCGTCGTAACCTGGTCCGGGCCCGCCGCTATAGGAAATCTCCAGTAACGGGTTGGCATACCTGAACGGCATTGTTGAAAAATAAGCCAGTTCCCGTACATGTTCGGGCAGAACCAGGCTCATGAACCAGGAGCCGAATTTGGCGTAGCTGGTCGTGATACCCAGCGGAACTCCGATTATTATCACTGAGATGGCAACCAGCAACGCGATTATCAGGGCAGCTTTCCATGGCTGCAGATAACCGGCCGCATATGAACGCCTGACAAAAGCGCCGGTTTTCCACCAATACAGGACCGGGATTCCCAGAATTACAAGCGCGCCCAAAACCGCGGCCCCTTGAGACACGCCCAATAGCTGGGCCAGTGTTATTTTACCTGGTGTAAATACGGTTGCATCGGAAAAGGCCTTCCAGGCCCCGTGAAATTCTGCATAGAGGGTACTGCCGATCAACAGGCCGATAAAGGCAAACATGCTGATCACATTTCCGGAACCCATTTTGTAGAGCGTACCGGCGACACAACCTCCAGCCAGAACCATTCCGAAGCCAAACAGGGCTCCACCCAGCAGATTGGATAGCGCCGGAGGTCCAAAAGCGGGATAGGGAAACAGCTCTATCCAGCCGTACAGACGGAACCCTTCCGTCAAAATCATGTTCACCAGTACCAGGAGCATCAGCACCTTCAACATGGTGTATCTGCGGAACAGGAACAGATCGCGCATCATGCCGGCCATACAGAAATCGGAGCGGTGCATGACCAGTCCAGCAAGACAGCCTATGACCAGCGACGTCAGACCGGTTATCCACTCGCCGCTAAAGGTCATGTCCGGTCAGCAATCCCTGATGAGAGCATCTGGCGAATAGCCGGTGGTATGCACCGTTCAAGGAAGTTGATATAATTGGCGTGGTATACAACACCCGCAGCATCGGTGTCTTCATGATATATGCGTATATCCACCGTTTAACGCAGCCTCAGGTTGATGGTTTTGACTATGCCGCTATTTCTGAATCTTAACTGCAGTCTCAGATCCTTGACCGTTTCCGCTTCCCCAGGAAAAAAGATAAAACCGTTTGCAAGGTTGTCGGCCGCCATCACTTTACCCTCGATGCCCTTGTCGCGGATATTTTCGGCAATCCTGTATTCACGTTGACGATCATCCCCTGCCTTGTTGGCGCCACCGATCACCGCTCCGCCAGCGCCGCCGATAACGCCACCCTTGACAACCGCCTCTCCCACATTCCGACCGGATACGATCCCGAGCGCCAAACCCAAAATGGCACCGGCCGCGGCTCCCCAGGCAGCTCCCTTTCCGGCTCCACTCGTTATCGCTCCGGCTTCAGTGGCCTTTTCAACCCTCTCGACCGCTTCGCTGTTCGACAGGATTTTCCAGTACCGGTTGGATCCGTCAACCAGGAACGTTTGTCCGGACACGACCTCAACCCCCTGGCCACTGCGGTTATCCATGACAATTTGTACCGGCAGCAGACCAGCTGATCTTATATCGAAACCGAATGTATCTTCAGCCAGCTTTTTATCCGCATATGGCTCGGCCCCAACCATCAGACCATCGGCATCCTGGTAATTGGCATATTCCTGAGGGGGCCTGAATGACACCGCCCGGTTTTCATATGTTGCACAGGCAGAGAGATGGGTTGCAATCACCAAAAGGCAGATCAACTTTTTCACGTGGCACCTCCATCCGCAATACTTGAAAATAATAGATCACTTTAGAGCAGATTCAGATCATCTGCAACTTCATTCTCAGGCTGTCCTGCCTTAAAAATGCTCCTAACCGCCCAAAGCCACAAAAACCGCATTGAAACAAAAAACACAAAAAAAGCATATCAAGGCATAGCAATGGGCACAAGAAAGCCTTAGAGGCGATTTTTGGACGATAGCCCTTCAAGCCCGCTATTTATGCGGGTTTACAGGGTTCCATCACCACCAGGGCCCTGGTTCCCATATTATTTGGCAATCTGTAGGCATGTTGGGACGTTATTGAAAAACCGAGAGACCTTAACACATCGCTGCTTTCGGCAATTTCGTCATCTGCACCCAGACCCTTCATGGCGATGATGCGACCACCGGATGCAAGCAATGGAGAAGCAAGCACTGCAAAATGATCAAGACGGGTAAATGCTCGTGAGGTAATGAGACTGAATTTACCTGCGCGGGTTTTTTCAAGATCTTCAATTCGCATATGCAGAGCTTCTATATTTTTCAAACCAAGCATGCGAATGACATGACGCTGAAAATTTATCTTTTTGCCGACGGCATCAACCGATACCATCATTGTGTCCGGTCTGACTATTTTCAAAGGAATAACCGGCAGACCTCCACCCGATCCGATATCAAGCAGGAGGTCTTCGTTTAAAACATGTGGGGCCAGATGCAGGCAATCAATGAAATGTTTAATAACAATTTCATTTTCATCCGTAATTGACGTCAGATTCACCTTGCTGTTCCATTTAAGAAGTTCCGCGGCGAAGGACTTGAATGCCCGCAGGTTTTCGTCCGTAAGCACCAGCCCCATATTTGCAGCTTCATGTACAAGGAGATCTGTTGTCATTTGTGAATTCCTGTAAATGACGTAGGCACATTCTCGTATATTTTTTCTGAATTGAAAAAACAGGGAGAAAACTCCGACTTACAAAAACCGCTCGGTTTCATCTGGATAGATCCTTCCAGGTATTGGCTCTCAATGCAATCGCCAGTATTGATATCGCCGCCGGAGTAATTCCCGGAATTCTCGAAGCCTGCCCAAGCGTGTCTGGCCGTCCCTTCTCCAGCTTTTCACGCACCTCGGTAGTCAATCCCCTGATAGAGGCATAATCAAGTTCCGCCGGTATCACGGCAGTCTCCAGTTTTTTCGACCGTTCGACCTGCTCCAGCTGCCTGTCTATATAACCGCGGTACTTTATCTGGATCTCAACCTGTTCACGGACATCGGCGGATGTTTCACGTGAAACATCATCCATATCGGCCAGATCAGCATAAGAAATATCGGATCGTTTCAGCAGATGCTCCAGCGTCGTACCCTTCTGAATGTCTTCTACCCCTAAACGGGTGAGTACGGAGTTTTCACGTTCTGATAAAGTAACGCGGGTTACCGCTATCCGCTCCAGGTCTTCACGGATCTTTTCGCGCTTCCTGACAAACGAGGAGTACTCCTGTTCCGGAACTAGGCCAAGACCGTAACCGATTTCTCTCAGTCTGAGGTCGGCATTGTCTTCACGTAACAACAGACGGTACTCGGCTCGTGAAGTAAACATCCGGTAGGGTTCCTTTGTGCCGAGAGTTACCAGGTCGTCTATCATGACGCCTATGTAGGCCTGGCTCCTGTCAAGCACCAACGGATCCTTGCCTTTTACCCGCAGGGCAGCGTTGATTCCTGCCAGAAGTCCCTGCCCGGCGGCCTCCTCATAACCGGAGGTTCCGTTGATCTGACCGGCATGATAGAGATTGCGAACGTTCTTGGTTTCCAGTGAAGAGTGCAGCTGGATCGGATCGACATAGTCGTACTCGATCGCATAGGCCGGACGCATTATCTCGACCCGCTCCAGTCCTACCATCGAACGATAGAAAGGGATTTGCACATCTATCGGCAGAGATGTGGACATGCCGCTCGGATAGACCTCGACCGTTTCGAGCCCTTCCGGTTCGATAAATGTCTGATGACGCTCCTTGTCAGGAAATCGAACCACCTTGTCCTCTATCGACGGGCAGTAACGGGGACCAATACCTTCGATTATCCCGGCATACAGCGGTGACCTATCGAGCCCGGAACGGATGATTTCATGGGAACGCGGGTTAGTATATGCGATATGGCAGGGAACCTGCTGCATGGTGATTCGATCGGTTGAGAAAGAAAACGGCATCGGCGGATCATCGCCGTACTGGGTCTCCAGCTTTGAAAAGTCAATCGTACGGCCATCCAGCCTGGCAGGAGTGCCGGTTTTAAGACGTCCAACCTCAAAGCCGATGTTCCGCAACTGATCCGAAAGTCCGATCGAGGGAAGATCTCCGGCACGGCCGCCAGGGTAGTTTGTAAGACCGATGTGAATCAAGCCGCGCATGAATGTACCGGTGGTAACCACCACGGTCTTGCACAGAAAACGAATTCCGGAGCGCGTGTCCACACCGCGCAATTCCCCGCCCTCAATAAACAGTGCCGTAACCTCACCCTGTTTCAGATCAAGATTTGTTTGCTGCTCCAAGACACGTTTCATCCTGAGTCGGTACAGCTGCTTGTCTGCCTGGGCTCTCGATGCTCGGACAGCAGGGCCTTTTCGGGTATTGAGGATGCGGAACTGAATTCCGGTGGCATCGATATTTTTGGCCATCTCGCCACCCAACGCGTCGATCTCCTTGACAAGATGTCCCTTTGCAAGACCTCCGATCGCGGGATTACATGACATCAGTGCGATAGCATCCAGGTTGATCGTCAAAAGCATAGTGCGGCTGCCCATGCGCGCCGCCGCCAGGGCAGCCTCGCAGCCGGCATGTCCGGCGCCCACTACAATCACGTCATACGTCAGATCATATGTCATCATGATTTTTGCCTGTCCTGTAGTAATGTTTCACGTGAAACACGGGTGTCACTTGCCTATGCAGAATGAAGAGAATATTTGGTCCAAAACTTCATCGGTGGTGGTCTGGCCAGTTACCGAACCAACAGCTTCAAGAGCATCCCTGAGGTCGATAGCGAGCAGTTCCAGGCCGCATTGATCGAGCCCTGCCATGAACCGGCGCAGAATGTTTCCGGCATTCTGCAAGGCATCGCGATGCCTTGAACGGGAGATAGCCACCAACTCACGGCGGTCAATGGAAACAACCTTGAAAAAACATTCACAGACCGTCTGTTTAAGTAATTCGTTACCAATGCCATTTTTAGCGGAAATATCTATCGACGCATCAAAGCTGATTGAATCCGGAATGGTCAACTGACGGGACATATCGATTTTGTTAATCACCGCCACAACCCTGCTTCCGGACAATGCGTCATAAATATGCTGATCCTCGGCAGTGAAAGGTCGGGAGGCATCCATCACGAAAAGAACCAGATCAGCCAGCGGAATTTTCTCCATGGCACGATTGATTCCTTCCTGCTCTACCAGATCTTCGGTATGTCGGATACCGGCGGTGTCCAGCAATCTAATTGCCAGGCCATTAATGATGATGGTCTCTTCAATGATGTCGCGAGTCGTACCGGGAATATGAGTGACAATAGCTCGGTTCTCATTTATCAAGCGGTTCAGCAGGCTTGATTTTCCTACATTAGGCTTGCCAATAATAAGTACCGAAACTCCGTCACGCAGCAAACGCCCCTCATCGAAGCTTGACAACAGTTCGTCTATTATAGCGGTCGCCCGCTCAACAGAGTCCATGATCAGCTGAAGATCGGTTTGGCCAAGGTCGTCCTCGGGAAAGTCGATATAGGCTTCAACCAGCGCCAACGCCTTGAGCAGCAGTATTCGAACATCGTCTATGCGCCTGGAAAGTGCGCCTTCACGTTGAGTCTGCGCCAAGGACAGAGCCGCCTCGGTGTTGGAACCGATAATGTCCATAACAGCTTCCGCCTGAACCAGATCAATCCTTCCGTTTAAAAATGCGCGCCGGGTAAATTCACCCGGGTCGGCCAGCCTGGCTCCACAATTAAGCACAAGCGCCAGCACCGTTTCCACAACCAGCCAACCACCGTGGCAATGCAGTTCCAGCACATCCTCGCGGGTAAAAGAACGCGGGGCGCGCATCAGAACCGCCATGGCCTCATCAACAATTCTGCCGGTCTGCGGATCAGATATGGATCCAAAATAAAAACGGTGGCTCTCAAGGCCACCGTCATTTAAAGGTTTAAAAACAGCATCTCCAATAGCAGCAGCCTTGTCACCACTCACCCTAACAATGCCGATTCCACCATTTCCAGGCGGAGTACTTACTGCCGCTATTGTATCGCGGACATACATGAGTAGACTCCGTAGCGGCCTGTCAATCCTTGACCAGCTTGTTGATGTACATCTGCTGACCGATCGTCAGCACGTTGTTGACCAGCCAGTAAAGCACCAGTCCGGATGGAAAACTGAGGAACATGAATGTGAATACAACCGGCAGTGCCAGCATTATCTTTTGCTGCATCGGATCCATCTGCGACGGGGTCATTTTTTGCTGGATGAACATGGTCACACCCATGATTACCGGGGTCACGTAGTACGGGTCTTTGTCAGCCAGGTCGGTTACCCACAGGAAAAAAGGAGCATGACGAAGCTCTATGGAAAACATCAATGATTTGTAGAGGGCAAAAAAGACCGGTATCTGCACGATCATCGGCAGACATCCACCCATCGGGTTAACCTTATGTTCTCGATACAAGGCCATGACTTCCTTGTTCATCGTGTCACGGTCATCCTTGTACTTTTCGCGCAACTTCGTCATCTCGGGCTGGATCTTCTGCATGCCCTTCATCGACTTGTAACTCTTGTGGGTCAGTGGGAAAAACAGCACCTTGAGAATGATGGTAATGATAATGATCGCAACACCGTAATTGCCCACGTACTTGTAAAAGAACTTGATCGAATACAGCATTGGCTTGGCAATTTCTGTGAACCAACCCAGATCAAGCGACTTTTCCAGTGAGTCACCCTGAGCTTTAAGTATGTCGATATCCTTGGGACCCACAAACAGGCGATGCGTGACGGAAGCGGACAATCCCGGATTGATCACGAACTGCGGAGCAGTAACGATCGATTCGAAGTACCCGGCAGCATTTTTTTTCAGTTCAACCGATGCAATACTGTTTTTATCGGCAAGTATCGCATTCAGAAAATACTTGTCCGCAAAGCCGGACCACGAAACACTTTTCTCATAACGCTTGGAAGAAGAAGCAACATCCTTGATCTTGTTTGATTGAATGCTGCCATCCGAAAGCAGATATGCGCCGGCGGTATCGAAACGGTTGTCCTTAACCTTAGGCTCGGCCGGATAGGTCATCACATGCTGTATAGAACCGGTTATTGGAGCAGCCGAGTTGTTGAAGACCTGGGTATCCAATTTGATGCCGTACGTACCGGCTGTGAGCGTATAGATTTTCCTTACGGTGTATCCCTGACCGGAAACATAGTTGAAAATGAGTTGTTTGGATTCTTTTCCATTCAACACCACGCTGTCCATATCCGTCGTATAAACGGTGTTGTCCGTTAGAGCAATACCGGCGGCGCGGGTTGAAAATGACAGAACATTGGGATCGGCATCGTTGCCGAGCGTGACCGGTTTGGCTGTCGGTGAATTCTGCTCCCGATATTTTTTCAGGGTCATACTCTTGAGGCTGCCGCCTTTAGATGAAAAGACAGCTGAATAGAGATCCGTTTCAACAGTGATGTTTTTCTGGAGAACGTTGGTCGGCAATGACTGGTCGGACGCGGTTGGCTGGTTTTGCGCAACCTGAGCCGGGGACGGCACAGGTTTGGCGCTGTCCAAAATGGAGTTGGCGGCCGGCTTTGCAACGTTATCAAGCGGCTTCTTCTCCGGGGCAAACATCATCGAGAATATATAAAATACTGCTATTGAAAGACCGACGGCAATAAACGCGCGCTTTTCCATGAAAGCTCCTGGTTGTACTATTTATTTAGCATGCTTTAATGCTGCTATCCGTGCTGGAACAGCAAGGCAGATAGAAGCCTCATCACCACATTCGGTTCCTTTACACGCTCATGGAACCGGATCATAGCCACCCGGATGAAACGGATGGCACTTACCGACGCGGATTATGGTAAGCAGTGAACCCTTGATGACACCATACCTGGTTATTGATTCTCGGGAATACTCTGAACAGGAGGGGTAAAAACGACAGGCCCGGGGAAGAAGCGGAGATAGCAGCTTCTGATAGACCCTGATTACAAGGAGCATGATGCTCTTGAACATGTAGTTGTGCCTATAAGCCTGAAGGCCTTTGTAATTTCCCGCCGAACATGAGAGTAATCCATCTGTGCTGATTCTCGGCGGGCAATGATGTTAACATCGACGGGCGGAAGCAGCATGCGATCTTGCCTGAATACTTCACGAAGATACCGTTTTACGCGATTACGAACAACGGCGCAACCAATCTTCCTGCTCACCGTAATACCCATTCGCACTGACGGACCGCTGTTTTCTCGCCACACAATCAGGAAACCCTTTACAGTGGTTTTAGATTGTGCATTGGAAAGAGACAAAAACTCGGTCCGCTTCCGTAAACGTAATGTTTTCGGAAATGCGGAGCCTCCGGTTCCTAAAGACACAGCAATAAGATTACTTGGATGCAATTCTTACGGACAGATTTTTGCGGCCTTTGGCCCTTCTGCGCTTGATAACCAGACGACCATTCTTGGTGGCCATTCTAACCAGAAAACCATGGGTGCGTTTACGACAAATATTACTTGGCTGGAAAGTTCTTTTCATCTTTGTTTACCTCTAGTCAAATATTTTTCAGGAAATGGGTTATTAAACACAAGTGCCTGTCAGTGTCAAGGTTTTTATTATACCGTTGCCATGTTTGTGAAAAAGTGATTTGACTTGAAAAACAATGGCGGCTCTGGTAACCTGCCAGCCTGGAATAAACCCTTCCTTCTTATATTTAACTCTTATATTACTGTTATTATTGATAAATTAAGTTATCAACAGCTGTTGAAAAATTTGTTGATAACTCTCACGGAAAATAGTGGATCATATTTCTAAATAATTTAATCCACTAGCGCTTATACCCGAATCGAAGCTGTTGATAACCACTATTTTAACGCGATTGTGATATAGACCAAAATGTTTGAAGCATGGCAACAGGCTACCGAAAATATCGAAAATTTGTTATCCGAAGGTGATTATGTAACCTGGATCAAACCGGTTAGATACAGTCACCATCAAGGTTCATCCGTTTATTTGTCGGTACCGAACTCTTTTGTTAAAGAGTGGTTGGAAGACCATTATCTGAAAATTGTTACTGACGCTCTTTCAGCCGCGTCCGGACAAACCGTAACGCTTGATTTCATCATCAGGAATGATGAAGATCAGCAGCCAATATCGGAAAATTTGTTAATACAGAGCAGCAATGAACCAGCCGCAACTCAGGTTACACTTCCCGAACCTGTATTCACAAATCTCAATCCCAAATATACGTTCGACCTGTTTGTAAGCGGTACCGGCAATCAGTTTGCGCATGCCGCCGCAATGGCAGTAGCCAACAACCCGGCTGACACATACAATCCACTCTTCATATATGGCGGTGTCGGACTTGGAAAAAGCCATCTGCTTAATTCCATAGGTCACACAATCCGTGCAAATTCTCCTGAATCCAATGTCTGCTACTGTTCGGCAGAAAAATTCATGTATGAGATGGTTAACCATCTAAGATTGAAAAAGATGGATCTTTTCAGGAATCGTTTCAGAAATGTGGACGTCTTGTTGATTGATGATATCCAGTTTATTTCAGGTAAAACAGGTACGCAGGAAGAATTCTTTTACACATTCAACGCTCTTCATGATGCACACAAACAGATCGTAATCACCTCAGACAAGTTTCCACGTGAAATATCCGATCTTGAAGAACGCCTCAGGTCCAGATTCGAATGGGGGCTGATCGCGGATATTCAACCTCCGGATGTGGAAACAAAAATAGCTATACTGAAAAAGAAATCGGAAATAACAAGAATCAAACTTCCCGATGATGTTTATTATTTTCTGGCTTCTAGTGATACAAGGAATATTCGTGAACTGGAAGGAATGCTTATCAGATTGGGAGCATTCAGCAGTCTTCAGAATATTCCCATAACTTTGGAGATGGCCAAGGAAAACCTCAAGGATATACTTGGCGACCGACGCAAGGAAGTAACAGTCGAACTGATACAGAAAACTGTTGTCGACTACTTCGACATGAAACTGGCCGACCTGAAATCGGAAAAGCGGCTTAAAAATATTGTCCTGGCCAGACAGGTTGCAATCTGGCTTTGCAGGGATATGACAAAAGCATCCTACCCTGACATAGGTTTGAAGTTTGGCGGCAAAGACCACTCCACGATAATTCATTCTTTCAAGAAGATAGACAAGGCAATCGCTGATGATACAAAACTAGCTAAAATCCTTGATGAAATTAAGTATATCCTGTTGAAGTAAGTAAAAGCTGTTGATCCGGTGTGGATAACTGTTGATAAAGTTTTAGCCTGTTTAAAAAAATGATTTGAACAAAATGATATCAACAGGGATTGCACAACACATTTTATAACTAATTCAGTACTTTAAACGATTGTTACCTGTTTCCACAGCACCTACAAAGTACTACCAGTCTTTTAATTATTTTATATAACTATAATACTAGCAGTCATAAGGAGTGACGTATGGAATTCAGAATAGAAAAAGAGCAGTTCCTCAAGGCACTTCAGAAAATACAGGGAATTGTTGAAAAACGGACTTCGATGCCGATTTTATCAAATGTCCTGCTTGAAGCTACTGAATCATCATTGCTGGTCACTGCAACCGACCTGGAAGTGGGAATGAAGAGCAGTTATTCGGCTGAAGTGGCTTCCACCGGTAAAATTACCGTTTCAGCCAAGAAGCTTTATGAAATAGTCAAGGAACTGCCAAACCAGCAGATTATTTTTTCCACAAAAGAAAACGACTGGGTTGAAATAAGGTGCGGGAAGGTTCAGTTCAACATTGTCGGACTCTCACCGGATGAATTCCCGTATTTCCCGGATGTAAAGGAAGAAAATCTCTTCGAAATAGAGAGCGCTTTGCTGAAAAGCATGATCGAAAAAACCTCCTATGCCATCTGCACCGATGAAACCAAATATAACCTCAACGGCATATTTGCAAAGGTGGAAGCTAACCAGGACGGAGTCAACTGCCTTAAAATGGTTTCCACAGACGGTCACCGACTTTCCATATCTTCCGGAAACTTCAAAGGAACCGCGGGTCCCGAGCTTTTAAAAGGTGTTATTTTGCCTAAAAAGGGCATCTACGAGATGAAGAAAATTACCGATGAAGAGGGCGGGACGCTGTTGTTCGGTTTCATGGATAACAGTGCGGTTATCAAGCGCGGTGATTCCTACATGGTCATGCGGCTTGTGGATGGTGAATTTCCAGATTACAACCGTGTAATACCAACGGCTAATAATCAGGTTGTTACCGTAAACAAGGAAAATTTCAGCCATTCGGTGCGTCGCATGGCAATTCTGTCCAGCGAAAAATTCAAAGGCATCATGCTGGAAATATCCTCGGGCGGCATCAAGATTTCTTCCAGTAACCCGGAATTGGGTGATGCGATGGAAGAGATCGATGTTGACTACGAAGGTAGTCCTATTTCGGTACGTTTTAACGCCCGCTACCTGCTTGACGTCCTCTCCGTTGCAGAAACGGAAAGGGTTGATATGAAATTCAAGGATGAATTGTCGCCCTCCATAATAGTCCCTGAAAATTCGGAAAGTTTTCTGGCGGTTATCATGCCGATGAGGCTTTAAAAACGGTCGATGCGTCTTAGACATCTGGCGGTCAGTAATTTCAGAAATATCAGTTCCATTCGAATTGAACCGGGAGAAAGGTTCAATCTGTTTTACGGACTGAATGGTCAGGGAAAAACAAACCTTCTGGAAGCTATACACCTTCTGGGGAGTCCCCGTTCCTTCAGAGCTGCCAGGTTGCCGGAATTGATCAGGCATGGTGAACACATTTCTCAGGTTCATGGAACAGTGGAATCCAACGGGATCAGAAACCAGATGCGGCTGTTGCTGGAAGCTGCCGGTCGCAGGGTAGAAATCGACAGCAAGGCGGTTCATCGCGCTTCCGAGCTGCATGGCAAATTGAATACGGTTGTTTTTTCACCGGATGATTCCGGTATGGTCAGGATGGGTCCCGAGACCCGGCGGCGTTACATGGACCGGGCCGTCTACATGAGTGATCTTGGTTATCTGCACAGCTGGCATGACTACCAACGGATACTCAAGCAGCGCAATGTTCTGCTGAAGAGTAGCGACAGAAGCGGTCTTGATATCTGGACCGAAAAACTGGCCGATACCGGCGCGGACGTAATCGAGCGCAGAATCAGATTTGTAGCCGTGCTGGATCAGAAACTGCGTAAACATTACGCCACCATCTCGGGCCATAGCGAAACCTGTGGCATCAGCTACCGCCCGGAAGGGGTCAAGTCAACCGAACGGGAACAGATCCGCAATGAACTGATCGAGCTGTTTCAGCGCCATGAACGATCGGACGAACGCTACGGCACGACCACGGCCGGACCGCATCGGGACGATCTGACCTTCCTGCTGGAAGAGCGCTCGCTGAAATCATTCGGTTCACAAGGGCAGCAAAAAAGTTTCGTCATGTCGCTGAAGATGGCCGAGATGGATAACCTGATGGACATTTTTGGCGAATCTCCGCTGCTTCTGCTGGATGACATGAGTTCCGAACTCGATGCCGCCAGAAACCGCAACCTGATGGAATTCCTTATCGCGAGGGATATCCAGGTCTTTATAACAACCACGGAACGCTCTCCGGTTTTGCTGGAAGCCGCACCACATTGCGCCGTCTTTCGCGTGGAAGACGGCAATCTGACGTTCGAGGGAAATTAACCGCATGAATGAAATGGAAAACGTTACACACGGCTCCGAAGAGTACGGAGCGGACAATATCAAGGTTCTTGAAGGTTTATCGGCGGTCCGCAAACGACCGGCCATGTACATCGGATCCACTTCCAGCGCCGGTCTTCACCACCTGGTGTACGAAATTGTTGACAACTCGATCGATGAGGCTCTGGCAGGTCATTGCGATAATGTCAGCGTGACCATCAACACCGACGGCTCGATAACCGTGGTTGACAACGGTCGCGGAATCCCTACCGACATACATCCAACCGAAGGCAAATCAGCGGCCGAGGTCGTTCTGACCGTGCTGCATGCCGGCGGCAAGTTCGACAACGACTCCTACAAGGTTTCCGGCGGTCTGCACGGCGTCGGCGTCTCGGTTGTAAACGCGTTGTCCAAGTGGCTTGAACTTGAGATCCGGCGCGACAGCAAGGTCTGGCGGCAATCCTATCGGCGTGGTGATCCTGTTGCACCGCTGGAAACCACCGGTGAGACCAAGAAGCGCGGCACAAAGGTTACCTTCATGCCTGACGAGGAGATTTTCGAGACTACCGAATTCTCCTTTGATATCCTTTCACAGCGCCTGCGCGAAATGGCTTTCCTGAACGCAGGGGTGCGGATCAAGATCAGTGACGAGCGGGTTGAAGGCAAATCCCATGAATTCTACTACGAAGGCGGCATCAACTCCTTTGTTGAATACCTGAACCGCAACAAGACCGCCATCAATCCCAAGCCGATGTATTTCAAAGGCGAAAAGGGGGGCGTCGAGATGGAAGTCTCGATGCAGTACAACGACTCCTACGACGAGAAGATATTTGCCTTTGCCAACAACATCAACACCCACGAAGGCGGCACCCACCTGGCCGGTTTCAAGGCAGCCCTGACCCGCACCATGAACGCCTACGCGGCGGCCAACAACCTGCTCAAGAACGAGAAGGTGACCGTCTCGGGAGACGACCTGCGCGAAGGCCTGACCTGCGTGATCTCGGTCAAGATCCCGCAGCCGCAGTTCGAGGGGCAGACCAAGACCAAGCTGGGCAATTCCGAGGTCAAAGGCTATGTGGAATCACTGCTGAACGAGCGTCTGGCGGTTTTCCTGGAGGAAAACCCGAAAATCGCCAAGGATATACTCAATAAGTCGATCGAAGCGGCCCGCGCCCGCGAAGCGGCCCGCAAGGCCCGCGACCTGACCCGCCGCAAGGGCGCCCTGGACATGGGCGGCCTGCCGGGCAAACTGGCCGACTGCCAGGAAAAGGACCCGGCGCTCTGCGAACTGTACCTGGTCGAGGGTGACTCGGCCGGCGGCTCGGCCAAGCAGGGGCGCGATCGTAAGAACCAGGCTATCCTGCCGCTCAAGGGCAAGATCCTCAACGTCGAAAAGGCCCGTTTCGACAAGATGATCTCCTCCCAGGAGATCCGCACCCTGATCACGGCTCTGGGCACCGGCATCGGCAAGGACGATTTCAACATCGCCAAACTGCGCTACCACCGCATCATCGTCATGACCGACGCCGACGTGGACGGATCGCACATTCTGACGTTGCTGTTGACCTTCTTCTACCGCAACATGCGCGAGATGATCGAACGCGGCCATCTCTACATCGCCCAGCCGCCGCTCTACAAGGTCAAGCGCGGCAAGCGGGAGCAGTACCTGCGCAATGAGCATGCCATGCAGAACTTCCTGCTGGAAGAGGGGGCCGAGGATCTGATCCTGCGACTCGAAAAGGGTGACCGAACCTATATCGGCAAACAGATCATTCCGGTGATCAAGCAATTCATCGAGAACAGGGCCATCTTCGACAAGGTCGTCAAGAAGGGGATCGCCTCCGACCTGCTTTCGATCATCATCCGCAGCAACGTGCCGGCCGGCCTGGAAGAGCTGCATCAGCTGCAGCCCTACCTGGACGGAATGAAGGAGCTGGCGGCCGGTTCCGACTACCAGGTGGAGGAGGAGCGCATCACCTTCCGCATCGGCAACATTCGCTCGATCATCGACCAGCAGGTGCTGTCGGTGCTTTCTACCCACGAATACGTGCTGCTGGTGGACAATCACCGCCGCATCGTCGAAACCATGGCCGACGGCCGGGCCTTTGTCGAGCAGGAGGGTGGCAAGGTCATGTTCGAGACCACCAACCACCAGGAGCTGCTGAACTTTTTCCTGGAAAACGCCAAAAAAGGCCTGGCGATCCAGCGTTACAAAGGTCTGGGCGAGATGAACCCGGAACAGCTCTGGGAGACCACCATGAACCCGGAGAACCGGGTACTGCTGCAGGTCAAGATTGAGGACGTGGTCGAGTCGGACGAGATATTCACGATCCTGATGGGTGACCAGGTTGAGCCACGGCGTGAATTTATCGAGACCAATGCCTTGAACGTGGTTAACCTGGATATCTAAGGGGTAGGTTGTAGGGGGCCCCAATTAGTGTTTTTTCGGCCTCATAATATGCTTTTATCCTATAAACATTAGAAATTCAAAAGGGGCTGACTTTCGAGTTAGCCCCTTTTGAGTTTTGAATCAAACTCAGCAAAAAAAGTTTAGAGACGTTTTTAAATATCAGAATACAGCGGTTAATCTGCGGGTACTTGCCAACTTGACACAGCAACTATACTTGAACATGCCGTCATATGAAACTTGGTCGGAAGCGAAATGGAAAGTTCGAGCAGCTCGTCGTAAGGTACGGTCCTCACTGGTTTCAGAGACACAGAGTGCTAGTTTACCGGAGTAGCAATGTCCAACTTCACCTTCCTAAAATCCGGCTGGCCCGAACTCTACGAGACCGCCCGCGAGGCCGAGCAGAACGTCAATAGTGCCCCGCGGACCAGCTGTTTCTACGCCCGGCGCTCACTGGAGCGGGCCGTGAAGTGGTTCTGCGTCAACGACTCTTACCTCAAGCAACCCTATGCCGACAACCTGGCCGCCATGATCCACGAACCGACCTTCCGGGAGAACCTGGAACCCTGCCTCTTTCCCAAGATCCTCACCATCCAGAAAATCGGCAACCTGGCCGTCCATAGCGATAAACCGATCAGCAGCAGCGACTCCCTGCACACCTCAAAATGATTGTTTGAAAACTATCACGACATATGTTATCTAAAAACATATAGCGTGAGAGGTGGCAATGGGGACGGCGCGGGAAATCATCAGATACAAGAAGGAACGGGGCGGCCGGATTATCGAGGTGGTTATCTGGCATCTGTCCGAACCGCTTCGCGGCAGTACGCACCCCTATAAATACCGCCTGTTCTACGGCCAGCCAGATGGAAGCTGCATAGTCCGGTACGACAACGAGCGCGGCAAAGGGGATCATCGGCATGTTGCCGACAGTGAAGAGCTCTACACCTTTTCTACCTTGCGCAAACTTATCGAAGACTTTGAAACTGACATCGAAAGGATGTGATCGACATGAAAGAAAAACGGGACCTTAAAATCGGGATCAAGAGTGATAAGGAATTCTTTGACGAACTGAAAGAACTGACCGGCCGGATTGATGACGGCTGGTTGCCGGATAAACCGGTAGAGCGCCTCTATTTCGACGACCTTCCCTCGCTTCTCAAGCACCTGACCCCCAAACGCTTTGAACTGTTGGCCGAACTGCGCCGTATGGGGCACGCCAGCATAAACGCACTGGCAAAACATCTGCACCGTCAATACCGCAACGTTTTTGACGATGTTAAAACCATGGAACGGCTGGGGCTGGTGGAAAAGGATACCAGCGGTCATTTCTATGTGCCATGGGATGAAATTGATGCAACGTTCAGGTTGGCTGCGTAAATCCTGATGACCAAAACCGAAACCGAAACAATCGAATACAAAAAGAGCCTTGCCGAGTTGAAAGAAGGGCTCTTTTCCATTGTAGCCATCTTGAACAAGCACAAGCATGGCGAGCTGTGGTTCGGGATACGCAACGACGGCAAGGCGGTCGGCGTTGAGGCCAACGAAAAGACCCTGCGGGACATTTCCCAGTCCATCGCCGCGCACATCGAACCCAGAATCTACCCCACTGTTGAAATTGCCATCCGCGACGGAGCAGCCTGCATAAAGGTAACCTTCAAGGGTAAGGAAGCCCCCTATTTCGCCTACGGCAGAGCCTATATTCGAGTTGCCGACGAAGACCGGCAGATCAGCGCCAAAGAACTTGAAAACCTGATCCTTGCCAAGAACCGTGATCTGCTCCACTGGGATAGCGAAATCGGCACTGCCGGGTTTGACGATCTGGATGACGCCAAGATCAAACGCTTTGTGGAACGTGCCGGGCTTACGTGGGACTCTCCGGCAAATGCCTTGGAAAAACTTGGTCTGACAAAGGAGGGACGGCTGCTCAATGCTGCACCGCTATTTTTTGCCAAAACCACCCCCATGCAGCTGCGCTGCGCCGTCTTTGCCACCACCGATAGCGCCACCATCATTGACCGCCACGACTTCGACGGCGATATTCTTGAACTGATCGAGGAAGCCCAGAAATACATCCTCAAGAACATCCACATCGGCATGCGTCTGAAGGGGCTCTACCGGGAAGATATCCCGGAAATATCCAGCGAAGCCATGCGCGAGGCCATCATCAACGCCTTCTGTCATCGCGACTACCGCGACCCGGACTATGTACAGATTGCTGTTTTTAAAAATCGTGTCGAAATTCGCAGTCCCGGTGGCTTGTATGACGACATGACCATCGAAAAAATGCTGCACGGCAATGTCTCCAAACGCCGTAATCCGCTTATCGCCAATCTGTTGCGTCGTATCCAGATGGTAGAGGCATGGGGGCGTGGGATGCCGCTTATTCTGAAAAACGCCCCGAATGTCAATTTCCTTGAAATATCCCACCTCTTCATCGCCAGCTTTGACCGGCCTTCATTTGTGGTGGAAGAAGAAACTGGGGGTACTACGGAAGAAACTACGATTAAAACTACGATTAAAACTACGATTAAGGAATTGAGCCCTGCCGAAAATTCAATCCTTAAAATGATTGCAGCTAATCCATCAATTACTCAAAAAGAGATGGCTGAACAGATGAATCTGACTAAGGATGGCATCTATTATCATGTAACCAAGCTCAGAGCCAAAGGTGTTTTGTTGCGTATTGGTGGCAGGAAGGCTGGACGCTGGGAAGTGCTGACATAGTGAGCGCATTTCTAAAGCCCAAAAGTACAATTGGCTACTTTGTATTATAAATTACTTGATAAATCAGCTTGTTATATAGCATGCACTGAGCTTTTTGTGCTTTAGAATGAAGCTTTAGAAAATCAAGATGGGTATTGACCCTTGAATGGAAATGTAATGTCCAACTTCACCTTCCTGAAAACCGACTGGCCCGATCTCTACGAAACCGCCCGCGAAGCCGAGCGGAACGTGGCTTCGACCAGCCCACCCTGCAGCTCAGCCCCCAAATCTTCAGGGAAAACCTGCACCAACCACTTGACACCTTGTTAGCACTCTGCTAACTTTTATCCATGTTCACCATCGAATATACCAGAGACGCAGCCAAGGCCCTGAAAAGCATGCCGAAAACTACTGCCATGCTCATCATGAAGAAAGTCTCTGCACTTGCCGTTGATCCTTTCGCGCCTAACAATAACGTGAAGAAACTGGTCAACAGACCGGAGTGCCGTTTGCGGGTGGGTGACTGGCGGATTCTTTATGCGGTACATGAAGGCAAGCTGGTAATAGAGGTGATACGAATAGCCCCACGGGGAGGTGCATACCAATGACAACAACAGGAATCCAGTTTATAGAAAAACACGGCAAACACGAATATGCCATTGTGCCGTTCCCCCTCTATCAGCGCATGGTGGAAGCCATGGAAGACCGGGAGGATATTACGGCCCTTGAACGCTTCCATGCCGAGGACGATGGTTTCCGTATTCCCCATGCCATCGTCCAGCGTGAACTCATCGGTGGCGAGCACCCCGTAAAACTATGGCGCGAAGAACGCAAGTTGACAGTGGAGGCACTGGCCGAACAGGCGGGTATCTCCAAGGCGTTCCTTTCTCAAATAGAAAACGGCAAACGCCAGGGGACGGCTAAAACACTCAAAGCGCTGGCTGTGGCGCTGCAGGTTCCGCTTGATGTCCTGATAAAAGAGCAGAAATAGTGTCCAGATTCATCGAAAGGATGGGATCGGGAATTCCGGGGACCGCATACTTAATTATTGCGCCCAATACGCCACGTTATGATTGAAGTACCTGCTTGCCTATGATTTTGATCTGGTGTATATCTTATCCATATACAAGGAGCCGTAATGGGGCCATTTGAAAAGATAACCGGTTTTGAATGGGACAAGGGCAATGAGCAGAAAAACGTCAAACACGGCGTTACGCCAGCTGAAGCTGAGCAGGTCTTTCTGAATGAGCCGCTCGTTGTTCTGGATGACCTGAAGCACAGTGATGCGGAGCAACGTTTTCACGCGTTGGGACAAACCGGTGAAGGGCGGTTGCTGCATATCACCTTTACCATTCGCACCAATATGATTCGGGTAATTTCTGCCCGGAATATGCACCGAAAGGAGCGAGCAATTTATGAGCAAGAAACTTAAAGAGATACCAAAGTTCGCCAACGAGACTGAAGAACGTGAGTTCTGGCTGGCCCACGACACGACCGATTATGTTGACTGGTCAAAAGCCAAAAAAGTCATGTTCCCTAATCTGAAACTGACTACCCAATCCATCTCTCTACGGCTGCCGCTCTGGATGCTGGAATCCATCAAAACTACCGCCAACCGCCAGGATGTGCCGTATCAGTCTCTCATCAAGGTCTGGTTGAATGAAAAACTGGAAGAAGCGCACCACGGGGCGAAGTAATGATTGAGGGTAATTGAAATAGAGTTGGAGCACCTTACCGCCAATGGATGCTGAGCATGTCCGTCCTAACCCTGATAAACAGGATAAATATATATGACCAAGAGTTCACATCCTTTTCAAGCACTTACCCCCAACTTCATTATCGACGCAGTGGAAAGCCAGGGTTTTTGCTGCGATTGCCGCAATCTGGTTCTTAACAGCTATGAGAATCGGGTCTACCAGATCGGGATCGAAGACGGGAGTCCCCTCATAAGCAAGTTCTATCGCCCGGAGCGCTGGAGCAACGAGCAGATTCTGGAGGAACACCGCTTCTGCTTTGAACTGGCCGAGCATGAACTGCCGGTGGTTGCACCCATCAGGAACAGCCTTGGCGAGAGCCTTTTCAGTTACAAGGGATTCAGTTTTGCGCTTTATCCGAGACAGGGCGGCCATGCTCCCGAGTTCGATAATCTGGACAACCTGCTCATACTCGGTCGTATGCTCGGCCGCATTCACAGTATCGGTTCGGTTCAGCCGTTCAGTCACCGTCCAACCCTGGATAGCAGGAGCTTCGGATATGATAGTGTGGCCTTGATCATGGAGAGCTTCATACCCCCGGATTACCGGCCGAGCTACGAGGCCGTCACAGGTCAACTGCTGCAAGCCATCGATGGAATCATGGCTGGAATCGGACCTGTCAATTTCATCAGAACCCATGGTGACTGTCATGCCGGCAACATCCTCTGGCGGGACAACGCCCCACACTTTGTGGATTTTGACGATGCCCGCATGGCGCCGGCGGTCCAGGACCTCTGGATGATGCTTTCAGGTGAGCGCCCGCGTCAGATGGCTCAGTTGGAAGCCTTGATCAAGGGGTATCGCGAATTCTGCGATTTCAACCCGGCCGAACTCCGCCTGGTCGAGGTTTTGCGCACCCTGCGCATGTTGCACTACAGCGCGTGGCTTGCCAGACGATGGCAGGATCCTCTATTTCCCCACACCTTTCCCTGGTTCAACACCGTGAACTATTGGGGAGAGCACATACTGCAATTGCGAGAGCAGCTGGCGGAGCTTGAAGAAGCGCCGCTGGAGCTGAATTAGCATCATTCAGAGAAGGGCTGACATTTTGTGAGCCCCTCTTTATATCGGTCACTGAAAGCGAAGAGTACGCCATGAAAATCAACAATCTGCTTGTCCACCTTGAAAACAGCATTGATGCCTTCTCGCTTAAACCACGCCACATCGATCAGATCCGCAAGGTTCTTCCGGACACTCATATTACCGTGGCCGTGGGGAACAGCGATTTTATGGATAAACTCCCCGAAGCAGAAACTGCCCTGGTCTGGGTCTTCAAATCCGCCTGGTATGAAAGGGCCGCAAAGCTCAAGCTGCTGTTTACGCCCGCTGCCGGGCACGACTGGGTTTCCGCGGATCCGTCCGGCCGGGTCAGAACTGTTTACGGCAGTTTTCACGGGCGCATCATGCGCGAGAGTCTGCTCTCGATGATGCTGTACTTCAACCGGAAGATCGGCAAGTCGCTGGAAGACCGCAACAAGCGGGTATGGGGACGCCTTGATTATAATGAGTGCGTGGGGCTCTTCAGCCAGAAGGTACTGATAGTCGGATGCGGCTCGCTGGGCCGGTCCATGGCCGAGCTTTTGAAGGCATTCGGGGCCACTGTTACCGGCGTCAGGCGCAACCTGGCCGGATTCGCGGCCAACCCCAATGTTGACAGGATGATCACCTTTGACAGCCTGGAAGAGGAGCTCCCATCCGCTGATCACGTGGTCTTCGTGCTGCCGGGCGGGAGCGGTACCGAGGGAATCTTCACCGCCCGCCACTTCAATGCCATGAAACCGGGCGCCTGTCTGTATAACCTGGGTCGCGGCAACTGTTACCGGGAGGAAGACCTGTTGGCGGCACTCGGCAACGGAACGCTGGCCGGCGCCGGCCTGGACGTCTTTGCAAACGAACCGCTGCCCCCCTCCTCACCGCTCTGGGAGCAGCCTGACGTTCTGATCACGCCGCATTCCAGCGCCATCAGCCGGGAGTACATCGATCTGTTCATCCGGGAGTTTCTTGAGACCCTCAAGGCGAGCTGACACACTGAAAAAGCGATGAACAAGCCGATTACAATAGCGCTGCTGGATTTTGCCGCGGCGTTGCAGGTTCCGCTTGATGTCCTGATAAAAGAACGGTAAATAGAGCTAAACTTCACTTGCTATTCGAGGCGACAAATGAAAATAGATGTGAGTACTGCCAACCCGCTTAAACATGAAACCCCGGCCCTGGTTATCGGTTGTTTCGAGGACGCGAAAGATGAGCTGTTCAGCGCCTGCGACGCCGCGCTGGACGGTTGCCTGAGCCGTCTGGCAGCCAGCCGGGAGTTCTGCGGCAAGCTAAAAACCAGCCACCTTTTGCACACCCTCGGCCGCCTGCCGGCCGGGCGGCTACTGCTGGTGGGGCTCGGCAAGAAGGGTGAGTTCAGCAGCGAATGCATGCGCCAGGCCGCTGGTAACGCGGTGCAGGCGTTGCGGAGCGCCCGGATCGCCACTTTCAGCAGCGCCCTGCAGCTGGCGGGCGGGCTGCCGCAGGCGCTGGAAGCGGTTACCGAGGGAACGCTGCTGGGGAGCTACGCCTTTGAATTGTACAAAACCAGGGACAGGGATGAGCGCTTCAGCTTCGAGGGCATGACCCTGCTTTTGCCGAAAGGGCTTACCAAAAAAGAGGCCGGAGCCGGTATCGAACGGGTATCGGTTGTCTGCGCGGGAGTACGGCTGGCGCGCGACCTGGTGTCGCAGCCCGGCAACGTCGTCACACCGGCCTTTCTGGCCGGCACGGCGCGGGATCTGGCGGCACGCCACAAGCTGGAGTGCCGGGTCTACGAGTATGAAGAGCTGGAAAAACTGGGCATGAACGCGCTGCTGGCGGTGGGCAAGGGCTCAAACGAAGCGCCGCGGCTGATCGTGCTGGAGTACCGCGGCGCCGGAGACCGGAGCCGTCCGGTGGTGCTGGTCGGCAAGGGGATCACCTTCGATTCCGGCGGCATCTCGATCAAGCCGGGTGCCGGAATGGAGGAGATGAAGACCGACATGGCCGGCGGAGCGGCGGTGCTGGGGGCGATGCAGGCCGTGGCCGGACTGGGGCTGCCGCTCAACCTGGTCGCTATCATCCCCACTGCCGAGAACATGCCCGACGGCAAGGCCTACAAGCCGGGCGACGTGGTTACCTCACTGTCCGGCACCACCATCGAAATCACCAACACCGACGCCGAGGGGCGCCTGATCCTGTGCGACGCACTGCATTTCGCGCTGAAGTACAAACCGGCGGCGATGATCGATCTGGCGACGCTGACCGGCGCCTGTGTCGTGGCGTTGGGGCATGAGGCCAGCGGCCTGATGGGCACGGACCAGCGCTTGCTGGAGGCGCTCAAGGCGGCCGGCGAACGCTGCGGCGAACGGCTCTGGCAATTGCCGCTGTGGGACGAGTACGGCGAGGCGATGAAGAGTGATATCGCCGACCTGAAGAACGCCGGCAGCCGGGACGGCGGCAGCATCACCGCCGGTTGGTTCCTGAAACAGTTCGTCGGCACAACCCGCTGGGCTCACCTGGACATCGCCGGCACGGCCTGGGGTGACAAGGCCCGCCCCTGCAGCCCGAAGGGAGCCACCGGGGTCGGGGTGCGCTTGCTGATCGAATACCTGCGCGGCAAATAATCCTAAAAAAGGCATTTACTCACGCAACGACGCAACGAACGCGACGAAATTCACATACTTAAGAAGTTTTGTAACCTCACCAATCTGGTGAATGATATTATCGTTTAACTGGCTGATTTTACGTTGCGTCGTTGCGTGAAACTGCTTTTTTAGAATAATAAAGGGCGGTCGTTGCGGCCGCCCTTTCTCAATAATTACACCCCCAGTGCTTTACTCTGCCGTCATGGCTGCTTGGTGCCGGTGGGGCCGGTATTCCCGGCTACTGGCGTTTCCGGGTGTTTGACCTTTTTCCAGCTCCGGTCCGGATTGAATACCGTGATCGCTTCGGCAATGCACCGGGTGCCTTTGCCCAGGTTCTTCTCGTAAATGACACCGTCCTGATTGACCAGAAAGGTCATCACCCCGGAATTCCCGTACTCGGCTGGGTAGGCCACCAGTGCGAAGCCGAGGATCATCTTGTCCTTGACCACGTAATTGTAGGTTCCTCCATTGGCGTGTTTGCCCTGCCCCTTGAGGATCTTGAAATAATAGCCGTGGAACGGTGACAGATTGCCCTCTGTTGCGTATCCTTCCTTTGCCGCCCGTGCGATCAACGGCCCGAGAGGACTCTCCTGCTCGCCCGCTTTCGCCTCCCAGAACAACCCGTCATGATTGCCGGGTGTGCTGATCAGCCGCTGGGCAAATTCGACTTTACCGGTGCCGCGGCAATCCTTGCTGGCGTATTCCTGCTGTGCATCCACATAGGCATCGATCACCTCGATAACCTGAAGCTCGTTGCGGCCGATTCTGCGGTTCATCAGTTCCCTTTTTCCCTTTGCGCTGTCGAAAACCCACTCTCTCCCCTTTTTGACGATCGGAATCGGCAGGGACCACTCGTCGTCGCCGATCTGCAGTATCATGGCAGAGGCCGTCTTGGCCTTCAGCGAATGCTTCTGTTCATAGGCGGCGACAAATCTGTCGCGGCCATTATTGTCGGCCACGCTGTCGCCGGAGGATATCAGCTCCCTGCTGCCGGGACCGAGAATCGCCAGCAGCGCTTTTTCATCATCGCCACGGATCGCTGTGACGAGCGCCTGTACCGCCTCATCCGGCGAGCGGAAACTTTTCTGCCGTATATCGGCGGCCAGGCAGGTCGAGGCCAAGGCGGTGATCAACAGCAGTGCGATGACCAGGGCGGCCGGCATAACAGCGCTTCTTCTTGCTATATTCACGTGCAATAATGGTAAACTCATGGTTCCTCCCCTGTTATTCCAATTCGAAATCAAAGCGCCATCTGCGTTGGCTCGTCTGCGGCTCCTCAACATACTGAAGGTATGCCTCCGTCGCCTCAATCCTCGCCGCCTTGACTGCATCTTTGATTTAAAATCGGATTTTTTTGTCTTTAACCCAAAAGAATCGCCCGTTTATCTGCGTGAGCCTCCGCCCTGTCCGCCGCCACGCGAGCCGTCACCTCTCTGCTGCTGTATCTGGCCACCGTAGGAACCGCCGCCGTCCTGGCGCTGCATCTGCATCCCGCGTGAGCCGCCACCATCATAGCCGCGCATCTCGCCACCACGGAAGCTATTGCCGCCACCCCTGATCTCATTGCCGCGGTTGCTGATTCCGCCGCGCTCGCCCGCCCTGCGCTCGAAACTGCCTTCGCCGATGCCCCTGAAGGGAGTATCACGTATCTCCATGCGCTTAATTTTTTCACGATCGGGCTGCGGCCGCGGCTTGTCGATATTGTCCCGGCGTATCCCGGGCGTTACTGTTCCGGTCGGCTCCTGCCGCACCTGTGGCACCTGTGGCACAACCTGCCGGTCGCCGCGTTGCCGGGGAACCTGGGACGGACTACCTCCCTGGCGTTCGATGCGTCCTCCGGGATATCCGCGCCTTTCCTGGTTTGGTGCAGATACGCGCGGCGGCCGCGAACCGAAGCGTTCACTGGTTATCCGGTCCCGGTAGGCAACCCCCCGCCGATGTCCCGGGTTATGCTGCCAGACCGGCCCGTACACGTCCCGCCTGTCGTAGTGTCGATGAAACCTGCTGGTCCTGTTGATATCGATGTAAACACGATGGACCGGCCAGTCGAACCAGGCCCATGAGAAGGCGTTGAACCCGAAGTAAATGCCGGGGGCGAAGCCGATGTAGGCGCCGCTGACATAGCCGTAGGGATAGTACCAGTAATAGGGGGGATAGGCGGGATACCACCAGGGTCCGTACACATAGGCGGGATCGTAGACCGGCACATGGATGACCTGCGGTTCGGCCGGCTCGATGCGGATGTTGTCCTGCTCGACGATCACCTTCTGTTCAGAGGTAGTTTTGAGGTTGCCCTGTTCACTGGCCTTGCGGCGCAGATCCTGGATGGTGGCCATCACCTCTTCTTCCTGGCTCAGGAAGGCGTCGCCCAGTTTCCGGGTCTGGTCGAGTTTGTCGCTCATGGCCGCCAGAATGTCAGGAAAATGGCATAGTGATTTGACGCTGGGATCCCAGGTTTTATCCTGCAGGGCGCTGTCCAGGTCGTCCCCTTTCAGGTTTCTGTTCTTGTTCTTCCAGCGATCGGCCTCCACCACTTCCAGCGGGTAGGTGGAAGCCATCAGGATCTGGGCGGTCAATGCATCGGGGTAGAGCGCAATCGGCGCAAGCATCTGCGTCAGCTCTTCCTTGGAGAATTTGTAGGATTGATCGGAAGCCTCCGCCTCCTGTGCCATTATCCCGGCCGGCATCGCGAGCAGGGCGGCAATCAGCCATGCCATTCCGCACAAAACTAGCTTAACTGTTCTCATACGTTCTCCTTTGTCGCGTTTGCGGCTTTTTTGCACATCTGTCAGACATTGAAATTATAACAGGAAATATGAATTATGTGTGGTACGGCGTGCAACCGTGAAGATCTCCCGGATCAGAACGAATCCGGCAAATCCGAAAGTGAGGGTAACTGGAATAAAACGGGCTGCTGTATCGATCCCGGCGAATTTCCGCTCATTTCGGCAGATCGTTAAATAGGGTTCTCTTGGCCGAGAAAATGTGATAAAGTCTCCGTCTATTTTTCCAGGAGCTATCTCTCTGAAAAATCTCAGGACTGCCGCCTTGATCCGGCATGCGGAAATAAAGCAATAGATCTGATTTGAACAGCACACACGAGGTATCAATGCAGACCCCATCAGAAACCCCAATCAACAAGATATCTGTCAACATCGAAGACGAGATGAAGCGCTCGTACATGGATTACGCCATGTCGGTCATCATCGGCCGGGCGCTGCCGGACGTGCGCGACGGACTCAAGCCGGTTCATCGCCGCTGCCTGTACGCCATGTACGACATGGGCAACGACTACAACAAGCCCTACAAGAAATCGGCCCGTGTGGTCGGTGATGTTATCGGTAAGTACCATCCCCATGGCGACACCGCGGCCTACGATACGATCGTGCGCATGGCCCAGGATTTTTCACTGCGCTACATGCTGGTTGACGGACAGGGAAACTTCGGATCGGTGGACGGCGACCGGCCGGCCGCCATGCGTTACACCGAAATCCGCCTGCGCCATCTCTCCCACGAGCTGTTGGCCGATCTGGACAAAGAAACCGTCAACATGGCGCCCAACTACAACGACGAAATGCTGGAGCCGACGGTTCTGCCGTCCAAGTTTCCCAACCTGCTGGTCAACGGTTCAACCGGTATCGCGGTCGGCATGGCCACCAACATACCGCCCCACAACCTGGGTGAAATAATTGACGGCATCATAGCCATTATCAACAATCCGGAGATGACCTTCGAGGAGTTGCTGACGATGGTTCCCGGGCCGGACTTTCCCACCGGTGCCACGATCTATGGTCGCCAGGGAATCCGGGATGCCTATGCCACCGGGCGCGGCATCATCCAGGTGCGCGCCAAGGCTCATGTCGAGGCCTCCAAGCGCTCGGAGCGCCAGGCGATTATTGTCACAGAGCTTCCATATCAGGTCAACAAGGCCCGCCTGATCGAGAAAATAGCCGAACTGGTCAAGGAGAAGAAGGTCGAAGGGATCACCGAGATCCGCGACGAATCCGACCGCCAGGGGATGCGCATCGTAATCGAGGTCAAGCGCGACGAAAACGCCGAGGTGCTGCTGAACCAGCTCTACAAGCAGAGCCAGCTGCAGACCTCGTTCGGCATCATCATGCTGGCGATCGTCCACAACCGTCCGCGGGTGCTGACGCTGCGCGAGATGATGGACTGTTTCATCGAGCACCGCTGCGAGGTAGTCACCCGCCGCACCAACTTCGAACTGAAAAAAGCGCTGGCCCGCGCCCATATCCTGGAAGGTCTCAAGATCGCGCTGGACTGGCTGGATGCGGTGATCGAGCTGATCCGCGAATCCAAGACCCCGCCCGAAGCCAAACTGGGACTGATGGAAGGCAAATTTGCCGATGCCGAATTCCTGGCGCGGCTCAGCCTTCCGCGTCCGGCCGGTTTTGAAAACGCGGTGCAGTTGTCCGATATCCAGGCCCAGGCGATTCTGGAGATGCGCCTGCAGCGCCTGACCGGACTGGAGCGCGACAAGATCATCGCCGAATACGAAGAGATCATGAAATTGATCGCCCGCCTGCGGGAAATTCTGGCGTCCGACACCGAGATCCTCAAGATCATCGTCGGTGAACTGGGAGAGATCCGTGACCGTTTCGGCGACAAGCGCCGCTCGGAAATAGCCGACAAGAGTGCCGACATCACGCTGGAGGACACTATCGAGGACGAGGAGATGGTCGTGACCATTTCCCACACCGGCTACATCAAGCGCAGCGCGGTGGACCTGTACCGTTCACAGCGACGTGGGGGCAAGGGCAAGACCGGTATGAAGACCAAGGACGAGGATTTCGTCGAACAGCTCTTCATCGCCTCCACCAAGGACTACCTGCTCTGCTTCACCGATGCCGGACGCATGTACTGGCTCAAAGTCTATGAAATCCCCGAAGGCAACCGCACCACCAAGGGCAAGGCGGTGGTCAACCTGGTAAACGTCTCGGCCGGCGAGAAGATCACCACCATCCTGCCGGTCAAGGAGTTCAGCGAGAACACCTACCTGTTCATGGCGACCCAGAACGGCGTCGTCAAAAAGACCCCTCTGGTGGATTATTCCAACGTGCGCAGTGGCGGCATCATCGCCGTCAACCTGGACGATGGCGACAAGCTGATCTCGGTGGCGCTGACCGACGGCACCAAGGACATTTTCCTGGCGTCGCGCAACGGCAAGGCCATCCGCTTCAACGAAGAGGATGCCCGCCCGATGGGGCGCGTCACCCGTGGTGTCCGCGGCATGAACCTTGCCGATGATGACCGGGTGATCGGCATGGAGATCGTGGACAATGCCGCGGTCGGCTCGACCATCTTCACGGTCTGCGAGAACGGCTACGGCAAGCGTACCGACCTGGACGAATACCGCGACCAGTCGCGCGGCGGCAAGGGCATCATCACGATCAAGACCACCGAGCGCAACGGCTGCGTGGTCAACGTGATGCAGGTCGCCGACGATCACGATCTGATGGTGATTACCGACCAGGGCAAGATCCTGAGGGTGCCGGTTTCCGGTTTCTCGGTGATCGGCCGCAATACCCAGGGTGTCACGCTGATGAACACCGAAGGAAACGAGAAGGTTGTCGCGGTCGCCCGCCTGGCCGAGAAGGATGAGGACGAGCTGGACGGTGAAGATGGCGTTGAAGGAACTGAAGGGGTTGAAGAAACCGAGGCCTAGATGAATCGTGCCTTCACGCTGAAAATTGACAACTCCCTGCGCGAGCGCCGGCGGATCATGCGGTTGCTGGATTTCCTGAAAAGGGATGACCTGACCGGCGAACAGATGGAGCGCATCGGGCGACGGCTGCAGAAGTCCGGCAAACGGGCGCTGAAGCCGCTGGTGCGCAAGCTGTGGCAGGAGCGGAACGGAACGGCCATATACCGCTATACCTGCATGCTGGACTTCTTTGATGCCTCGGCCTGGATGGATCAACTTATCCAGATCACGCTCAAACGCAAGGACCTGGAGGAGGACGGCAAGCTGGCCCTGCTGGACGTGCTGCACGACAGCGGCATCGATGTCACCGCCCCACCCTTTGCCGTCATGACCGGCTACGGTTCCTCCACGCTGGAAGGATTCATCGACGATTGCCTCAAGGACGGAGAGCGCGGCCTGGTGCGCTTTATCGACAGCTTTCTGGATGTGACCGACGAGTTCCGGCTGAAGATGATGCGCCGGCTCTCGGAGAACAGTTCTCCGGAAGCGATGGCCCTTTTGGAAATCCTGCTTTCGTTCGACAAGCCTGAAATAGTCAGGGAAGCGATCCTGGCCCTGGGGCGCGCCAAAAGCGGCTTTGCCCTGGATGTGCTGGAACGGGCCGGATCCCGCCATAACGGGGATATGTCGGCGCTGATCCAGCGCAGCATCCGCAGACTCTCATTTGTAGGCATCCGTGAGCCGATTGAACTGCCACACTCCTTTCAACACCCGCTCCCCTTCCATCAGGTCTACGCCGGACCAATCGATTTCTACGGCTCCCGTTCGCTCTGGTTCTCCTGGCGGCTCGACGAAAAAGCCTATGCCGCGATACTGCTGTTGACAGGCGAGAGCGATGGCTTGCTGAATGCTGTAAGCTACCGGATGAAGGACGACAAAGAGTACAACCATGTGCTGAAAGACGTGGCCGGCGGCGAGATGCTGGTGCCGGTTGATCCGGCCTACGCCATGGCCTCGCTGCGCGATGCGCTCCACCGCAGCAACGAAAAGGAATTTTACCTCCCTCCCGATTTCTATGTGGACATGCGGCTCTTCCGTCCCGATACCCTCAAACCGGAGCTTTACGTGCCACGATTCAGCCTGGCAAACCTGGAGGGAATCGTGGACAAGATACCGGGTTATGTCGCCAGCAGCAATAACCTGCTGGATGATCCGGGGTTGGAGGGGTGGGTCCTGACCGAGATGGCGATCTATGATGTGGCGGACAGGTTTATAGTTCTGGAGGCTGAAGGGGGCCCCGACGCGGTAACTTCGGAGGCGCTGGAGAGCGAAATAGCCCGCTGCTGCGAGGATCTGATCAGTCCCCGCCGGGCGGAAATCATCAAAAACCTGCTGCTGACAGCTGACTACCTGCAGCAGATGGACAGTGACGAAACCACGGTTCAGCAGACCCTGGCGACCGCACTCAGCCTGGTAGGCGGGTTTCTCCCGGACTGCCGGCATCCGTTCATCAGGCGGCTTTTGCTGGACAGCATCGACGCTGCCCGCCAGACACTGGCGGAAGGTTATGATCCGCGACTAGAGGAAGCATATGACGATGAGTATGATGAATAATCGGGAACGGGTTGCGGTTATCGGCGGCGGCAGCTGGGGTACTGCTCTGGCGTCGCGCCTGGCGGCCAACGGTCATGACACGCTGCTGTGGGCTTACGAAGTGGAGCTGGCTGAGGAAATAAACGCCAGCCACACCAACTCGCTGTTTCTTCCCGGCATTAATCTGCATCCGGATCTGGTCTGTACCTCCAATCTCCAGGAGGCGGTCAGCGGTCGCGGCCTGATCCTGCTGGTGACACCGGTCCAGGTGCTGCGCGGCGTGCTGAAGCAGCTGGCGCCGATTATCCCGACCGATGCGATAATTGCCAATGCTTCCAAGGGGATCGAGCTGGAGACGCTTCTGACCGTGTCCCAGGTATGCACGGAACTATTGGGTGACAACACACTTTCCCGCTATGTGGCGCTGTCCGGTCCGACCTTCGCCCGCGAGGTTGCCGAGGGGCTGCCCTCATTGATTGTGGCCGCCTCGCGCAGCGAGGCCAGTGCCCGGCGCGTCCAGGCCGCGTTCAGCTGCCCGGCCCTGAGGGTCTACACCAACAGTGACGTGATCGGGGTGGAACTGGGGGGCGCGGTAAAGAACGTGATCGCGATCGCCGCCGGCATCTGCGACGGCCTAGGCTTCGGCCACAATGCCCGGGCGGCGCTGATCACGCGTGGTCTGGCCGAGATGAACCGGCTGGGGCAGGCCATGCAGGCCCAGGCCGCCACCTTCTCCGGTCTGGCCGGCATGGGCGACCTGGTGCTGACCTGCACCGGCGATCTATCCCGCAACCGTACCGTCGGTTTCAAGCTGGGACAGGGGATGAAGCTGGCCGATATCCTGGCCGAGATGCGCATGGTGGCAGAAGGGGTCAAGAGCGCCGAATCGATCTACCATCTCTCCCGCCGCCTGGGGGTCGAGATGCCGATCGTCGAGAAGACCTACCAGATCCTGCACGAGGACAAACCGGCCCGCCAGGCGGTAACGGAACTGATGGCGCGGGATTTGAAGGCGGAAGGGTAGAATTTCCAGTAAAAAGTTTGCAATTAATCAAGACCCCGATATGCCGTACATCGGGGTCTTTGCATATAAATCTGTAGTGAAACGAGGCTGAAGCCGATGTATGCCACCCTGCTTGAACTTGAAAAAAAACTCTGGTCTGCCGCCGACGAACTGCGTGCCAACTCCGAGTTGAAATCATCGGAGTATTCGGTCCCGGTGCTGGGGCTGATCTTCCTCAAATATGCCGATGTGAAATTCTCCCAGGCCAAAAAGGAACTGGAGGGGAAGGGAAGCGGCCGCCGCACGGTCGGCAAGACCGACTATCACGCACGTGGTGTGCTTTATCTCCCCGAGGCGGCGCGTTTCAACTATCTGCTGCATCTTCCAGAGGGGAAGGATATTGGCAAGGAGATCAACGAGGCCTTTGCGCTTGTCGAGGCCGAGAACCCTGAGCTGAAGGGAGTTCTCCCCCGGAATTTCCAGAAGGTTGGCAACGACTCGCTGGTGACACTGCTTAAAACCTTCAACTCAATCCCCATGGATATCGAGGGTGATGCCTTCGGCAGGATTTACGAATATTTCCTGGGCGAATTCGCCAAGGCCGAGGGGCAAAAAGGGGGCGAATTTTTCACCCCAACATCTCTGGTCAAGCTGATCGTGGAGATCATCGAGCCGTACCATGGCCGCATCTACGACCCGGCCTGCGGCAGTGGCGGCATGTTCGTCCAGAGCGCCGCCTTTGTTGCCGGGCATCAGAAGAACCCCGGCAGCGAGATCAGCGTCTACGGCGAGGAAAGGGTGGCCGAAACGGTGCGCCTCTGCCGTATGAACCTGGCAGTACATGGCCTCTCCGGCGACGTTAAGCAGGGGAACAGCTACTACGAGGATATCCACGAAAGCCTGGGCCGTTTCGATTTCGTCATGGCCAATCCACCGTTCAATGTCAACGGCATCGACCGGGAGCGGATCAAGGACGATCCCCGTTTCCCCTACGGCATGCCCAAGACCGACAACGGCAACTACGTATGGATTCAGCTCTTTGCCAGCACCCTGAATGACTCCGGTCGGGCCGGGTTCGTCATGGCCAACTCGGCCTCTGATGCGCGCGGCAGCGAGATGGAGATTCGCCGCCAGCTGGTTCAGAGCGGGGTGGTGGATGTGATGGTTGCCATCGGGTCGAACTTCTTTTCTAATGTTACATTGCCTTGTACCCTTTGGTTTTTCGACAAGGGGAAGGCAAATCTCCTTAAATCCGAAAAGCAAATCCCCCTAAGTCCCCCTTTCGTAAAGGGGGACTTAGATAGCTCCCCCCTTTATGAAAGGGGGGCTGGGGCGGATTTGCCCCTAGCTGTCAGCTCGAAAGACGCCGTCTTGTTCATAGACGCCCGCCACATCTACCGCCAGATTGATAGAGCCCATCGTGACTTTACGCCGGAACAGATCGAATTCCTCGCCAACATCGCCCGGCTGTATCGGGGGGAAGAGCCGGAAACAGTTCACGGTAGTGCCGTCATGCTGGAGGAAAAGTTCCCATATGGCCGCTATACGGACGTTCCCGGCCTGTGCAAGGTGGCGACAATTGCGGAGATAGAGGCGCAGGGGTGGAGTCTTAATCCTGGGCGTTATGTCGGCGTGGCCGAGCGGGAGGCGGATGATTTTGTCTTTGCCGAACGGCTGGAGGAGTTGAACGAGGAGCTGGAAGTGCTCAACGCCGAGGCGCGGGAGTTGGAGGAGCGGATTGGGGAGAATGTGGCGCGGATTTTGGAAAGTTAGTTTTTAAGTCCCTCTTTACGAAAGGGGGATGAATAGTTTGGTTGAAGGGGATGTAATGGCAAAAAGGTTTTCCTCAATAACACTTGGCGAATTAGTGTCTTTCAAAACTGGGAAGCTGGACTCAAATGCGTCCACACCAACTGGCAAATATCCCTTTTTCACATGTGCTCAAGAAACATATCGAACTGATACATGCTCGTTCGATTGTGAGTGTGTCCTTTTGGCGGGTAACAATGCTGCAGGTATTTATCCTCTAAAATATTTCACTGGGAAATTTGACGCTTATCAGAGAACTTATGTAATTCAATCTGTTGATGAAGCAAGGCTTTCAAATCGCTTTCTGTATTTTGCAATGAGGCCGAAGCTCGATCATTTGAAGAGTATATCAACCGGCGCTGCAACAAAATTTCTGACTCTCGCCCTTCTAAAGAGTCTTGAAGTCGAATACCCCCCTCTCGAAACACAACATACCATCGCCTCCATCCTCTCCGCCTACGACGACCTGATCGAAAACAACACCCGTCGTATCAAAATCCTGGAAGAGATGGCGCGGTTGGTCTACCGCGAGTGGTTCGTCAATTTCCGTTTTCCGGGGCATGAGCAGGTGCGGATGGTTGATTCGCCGCTTGGTTTGATTCCGGAGGGGTGGGAGGTGAAAGCGCTTGGGGAAGTTTGTAAAGTTCTTCCTGGATATGCTTTTAAAAGTAAAGATTGGCAACTCTCCGGTATACCTGTGATCAAGATCAAAAATATATCTTCCGACTCAACTGTTAATTTGCAGGAGATAGATTGTGTACCGCTCGAAATCTTAACCTCGAAGGTAGAAAAATATTTGCTGAAAAATGGTGATTTTCTTATTGCGATGACCGGCGCTACCGCTGGCAAAGTCGGAAAACTACGGTACAAATCACAGGTATTGCTTAATCAACGAGTTGCGAAGATAGAGCCAATAAAAGGAGTTAGCGAGTATATTTGGAATATCATAACGAGTGAGGAGTACCAAAAACTGCTATTCAATTTAGCAGATGGAGCGGCGCAACCCAACATGAGTGGTTCTCAAATAGAGGGTATGGAAGTTGTTTTGCCTTCACAAAAAATCATAGATAAATTTGAACATTTGGTTTCGCCGATGTCTTCAGAGATTGATACGTTATTACTCAAAAACCAAAACCTCCGCCAAACCCGCGACCTGCTGCTGCCGAAACTGATTTCGGGGGAGATTGCGGTGTGAAATCCCCCCCAGCCCCCCTTTCATAAAGGGGGGTGTGTAAAGCGGAGTGTTTCCAAGTCCCCCTTTACGAAAGGGGGATTTAGGGGGATTTGCCTTTAGGAATTTATGCGTGACTATCGCAACAACCTGAAAACGCCGTCCCGCGAATTGCGCGGCAACATGACCGATGCCGAGCAGGTGTTGTGGCAGCGCCTGCGCCGCAAACAGTTGCACGGTGTCCAGTTCTACCGGCAGAAACCGCTTGGCCCGTTTATTGTGGACTTCTTTGCCCCGGCAGCGGGACTGGTCATTGAAGTTGACGGCGGTCAGCACTATAAGGCAGAACATCTCGAACGGGACCGTCAGCGTGACCAATGCCTGGCTGATGAAGGATTACTGGTGCTGCGTTTCAACAACCGAGAAGTTTTGCTGGAGATGGAAGCGGTGCTGGAACGGATTGCGGAAGAGATAGTGCGGAGGAAGAAATCCCCCCCAGCCCCCCTTTCTTAAAGGAGGGAGCTAAAACGGGGATGATTTTCAAGTCCCCCTTTACGAAAGGGGGATTTAGGGGGATTTGCCGTTGCAGTTAGAAGGAGTAAACCATGGCCCTGACTGAACTTGAAAAGAAACGAATCGAAAAACTGTTCGGCGATTATTGCGCCAAGAAGGTTCCATCCCAGTATCACAACGAGCTGCGGGTGGAGTTTGAGATTAAAGGCAACGAGGTTTATTTACTTGAGTGCCGTTCACCCTGGCGTGGCGAAGGTGAGTGGACACGCATGAAAATTGCGCGGTTCAAGAAAGACTCCAAAACCGAAACATGGCTATTGTCTTGGGCTGACCGAAACAATAAATGGCGCGAGTATCCACCATTACCGTTCCATGCCCGTATCGAAAAGCTGCTTGATGAGGTGGAAAAGAATGGAAACGGGGCGTTCTGGGGGTGAATATATTGGGAAGGAACTGTGTCGGACAAATCAGAATCCAATTCAATGGAGCACGTTAGTGGGCCATTATCTGTACGTTTTTCTTGATGAGGGTGGGAACTTCGATTTTTCCCCAACCGGTACGAAGTATTTTACTCTGACGAGTGTAACCAAGGCTCGTCCATTTCAGATAGCGCCAATTCTGGATCATCTCAAGTATGACCTTATTGAGACCGGTCTTGATTTTGAATATTTTCACGCAACAGAAGACCGCCAAGCTGTACGCGATCGGGTGTTTAATGCCATTCAACGACATATGGGGACTCTCCGTGTTGACAGCCTGATTGTAGAAAAGAGCAAAGCTGGTCCGGCATTGCGGGATGAGTTGCAGTTTTATCCGAAGATGTTGGGATATTTGCTGAAATATCTGTTGAAAGACCATTTATTGCGGGATGTGGAAGAAGTGATCGTCATCACTGATACCATTCCGGTAAAAAAGAAAGCAAAGGCGGTTGAAAAGGCCGTAAAGGAAACATTGACCGAGATGCTTCCTGACCAGATAAAATACCGGGTACTGCATCATGCCTCGAAATCGAGCTTCGGCCTTCAAGTGGCGGATTACTGCAATTGGGCTATTTTCAGGAAGTGGGAACGAGGAGATACGCGGTCGTATGATTTGATTAGGTCGAGAGTGAAGAGTGAATTCGAGATTTTTAGGACGGGAACGAGGAAGTACTACTAAAAATTTGACCCCCCTGACTACCCTTGCGGGAGAGCCCCATGGGCTCTTATCATCAGGGGGGGACCTTTATGGTATCTATTTCCTGTGTATAGCAAACGTTGGCTATCTGTCAACAAAATAGCTCGAAGCTCCGAACAATTCGTTGTAAGCTCCGAACATTACAACCGTAAGCTTCGAACAATATGAGTCGGACTCCGTACATTAGCTGTACAGAGGCACGCCATACCCGGTCTCTATGGACGAAACGAAGCAGAATCAACAGAAACGTAGAATACAGTATCCTTAAGGGATCATAGAAGCATACAGGTAATAAATGACCAACACCTACTCCGAAGACATACTCATCGAACAGCCGACCATTGCCCTTTTCGAGACGCTCGAATGGGAGACGGTGAACTGTTACCGTGAGACCTTTGGCGATTCGGGGCAACTTGGTCGCCAGACCAGCGGCGAGGTAGTGCTGACGGCCCGGCTGCGCCCGGCGCTTGAGCGGCTGAATCCTGCCCTGCCCGCCGAGGCGCTTGCCCTGGCTATCGATGAGCTGAGCCGTGACCGTGGCCTGATGACGCCGGTGCAGGCCAATCGTGAGGTTCATACCCTGCTGAAAAACGGCGTCAAGGTTACCTTTGAAAACACCAAGGGTGAACTTATCACCGAGACGGTGAAGGTCATCGATTGGCAGCATGCCGGGAATAACAACTTCCTCCTCACTTCTCAGTTGTGGGTGACCGGCGAGATGTACAAGCGCCGCTGCGACCTGGTGGGGTTCGTCAACGGTCTGCCGCTTGTGTTCGTCGAGCTGAAGGCCAGTCACCGTAAATTAGAAAACGCCTTCCGCGACAACCTGCGCGACTACAAGTCAACCATTCCGCAGCTCTTCTGGTACAACGCCCTCATCATCCTCAGTAACGGCAGTCAGAGCCGCATCGGCAGCCTGACCGCCAACTGGGAGCATTTTGCCGACTGGAAAAAAATCAATGGCGAAGGCGAGGAGGGAGTCGTCAGCCTGGAGACCATGATCCGGGGGACGTGTGACAAGGCTCGCCTGCTGGATCTGGTGGAAAACTTCATCCTCTTTGCAGACACCCAGGGGGGAACGCAAAAGCTGTTGGGTAAAAATCACCAGTATCTGGGTGTCAACAGCGCCGTTCAAGCGGTCGGCAATATCCGAGAGAATCAGGGGCGGCTCGGGGTTTTCTGGCATACCCAGGGGAGCGGCAAAAGCTACTCCATGGTGTTCTTCGCTCAGAAGGTAATGCGCACCATGCCGGGTAACTGGACCTTCCTTATCGTCACCGACCGGCAGGAACTGGACGGCCAGATATACAAGAACTTTGCCGGATGCGGGGTGGTTACCGAGGAAGAAAAGCGCATCCACGCTCAGAGCGGCGAGCATTTGCGCGAGTTGCTTCAGGAAGATCACCGCTACGTCTTCACCCTGATCCAGAAGTTCCGCACAGACAAGGGTGAGGCCTACCCGCTCCTTTCGGAACGTTCGGACATCATTGTCATTACTGATGAGGCCCATCGCAGCCAGTATGACACCTTCGCTCTCAACATGCGCAACGCCCTTCCCAACGCCGCTTTTATCGGTTTTACCGGAACCCCGCTCATGTCCGGCGAGGAGCTGACCCGCAAGGTATTTGGCGATTACGTCAGCATCTACAACTTCCGCCAATCGGTGGACGACGGCGCCACGGTACCGCTCTTCTACGAGAACCGCATTCCGGAATTGCAGCTGACCAACGAAAACCTGAATGAGGAGATGGAGGCGCTGCTGGAAGAAGCCGAGTTGGACGAGGCTCAGGAACGGCGGCTGGAGCGGGAGTTTGCCCGGGAGTATCACCTGGTTACCCGCGACGAGCGGTTGGAGCGGGTGGCGCAGGATGTGGTCAGCCATTTCCTCGGCCGGGGCGAGATGGGCAAGGGGATGTTCATTGCCATCGACAAGCTGACTGCTGTGCGGATGTACGAGAAGGTGCGTGCCTACTGGCAGCGGGAGATCCTACACCTGCAGGATGAACTGGTGACGGCGGAGGGTGAGCTGAGCCAGCAGATCAAGGCCCGTCTGGACTGGATGGAGCAGGCCGACATGGCGGTGGTGGTGTCCCAGTCCCAGAATGAACTGGAATTTTTCAGCGACAAGGGAATCGATTTTAAACCCCATCGCCAGCGTATGATCCGGGAGGATCTGGAGAAAAAGTTCAAAGCCCCGGATGATCCCTTCTGCCTGGTGTTTGTCTGCGCCATGTGGATCACCGGTTTTGATGTGCCGAGCTGCAACACCATCTATCTCGACAAGCCGATGAAGAACCATACCTTGATGCAGACCATTGCCCGCGCCAACCGGGTCTTCGGCGACAAGGTCAATGGCCTGATCGTCGATTACGTCGGTGTGTTCCGCAACCTCCAGCGGGCGTTGGCGGTGTATGGCTCCGGTTCCGGCGGAGGGGTGGCCGAGGGCGAGTGCCCGGTACAGGCCAAGGCCTTTCTGGTAGAGAGTCTGCGGAAAAAGATTGCCGAGACTGAAGAATTTTGCACCCGACAGGGAGTGCCGTTGACTGCTACTCAAGAGGTCGCGGGATTTGAGCTGGTAAAACGGCTCGATGACGCGGTAGAGGCGATTCTCGTCAACGATGAATCCAAGCGGACGTATCTTGCGCTGTCAAGCATGGTGGAGCGATTGTTCAAGGCAATTCTGCCCGATCCCTCGGCCACCGAATATGCTCCCCGTCGCAGACTGATTGCGGTGCTTGCCGAAAAGATCCGTTCACTCGACCCGGAGGTTGACATCTCCGAAGTAATGGCCGGCGTTGAAGCGCTGCTCGACCGGGCGGTGGCTGCCGAGGCGTATGTCATCCATGAGGCCCATAAATCGGGCTGGGAACGACAGTACGACCTCTCCAAAATTGATTTCGATGTCTTGCGTAAACGGTTTGAGTCCGGGCTCAAGCGGACCGAGATTGAGCGGCTGCGATCAGCATTGGAGCGCAAGGTGCGCGCTCTGGCGACCTTCAACCGGACCCGATTGGATTATCTGGAACGCTTTCAGCAATTGATTGCAGCCTACAACAGCGGTGCGCATAACATGGAGGCCATGTTTGACGAGCTGGTCAGGTTTGCCGATGAGCTGAATGCAGAAGAACGCCGCCACATGGTTGAAAATTTGACCGAAGAAGAACTGGCGTTGTTCGACCTGTTGACCAAGCCGGATATGGAGCTGTCCAATAACGAGCGCGATCAGGTCAAGAAGGGGGCACAAAATCTTCTTGAACGTCTGAAACAGGAAAAGCTGGTGATCGATTGGCGCAAACGGGAGCAGACCCGCGCTGCGGTACGCCAGATGATCGAGATGGCATTGGACGATTTTCTGCCGACCCCCTATACAAAAGAGATCTTTGATATGAAATGCGACCGGGTCTATCAGCATGTCTATGATGCTTATGTTGGCCAAGGGCGTAGCGTTTATACAACAGTTAACTAATCAATCATAAGAAGGGAAATAATATGCGCATAGGACACGGCTACGACGTCCACCGGCTGGTGGAGGGCAGGAAACTGATCATGGGCGGGGTGGATATCCCCTGGGAGAAGGGGCTTTTGGGGCATTCCGATGCCGATGTGCTGCTGCATGCCATAGCCGACGCCATTCTGGGGGCGATCGGCGAGGGGGACATCGGCAGGCACTTCCCCGATACCGACCCGGCCTTCAAGGGGGCCGACAGCCTGAAGCTGCTGGAGCACGTGGGCAAGCTGGCCGCCAAACTCGGCTATTGTCTCGGCAACCTGGATGCGACCATCATCGCCCAGAAACCGAAAATGGCGCCCCACATCGCTACCATGCGCGAGAACATCGCCCGTGTGCTGGATGCCGAAGTTGGACAGGTCAACGTCAAGGCCACCACCGAAGAGGGGCTGGGCTTCACCGGCAGCGGCGAGGGCATTGCGGCCCATGCGGTGGTGCTGATGACCGCCGCGAAATAAAGACAAAAAAACCTCCGGGGTTTTTCCTTCCCGGAGGTTTTTTATCCATCAATGCCGAATTATTTATAATCCCTTCGCGGCCATCTCTTCCACCAGCTTCTTCTGTTCGCCATTCAGGTTTTCCGGCACATGCACGCTGATTTTCACATACAGGTCGCCCTTGTAATTTGAGCCGAGCGGCTTGATGCCGCACCCCTTCAGACGGATCTTGGTGCCGGGCTGGATGCCGGCCGGAACCTTGATGCGCTTGTCGCCGTCCAGGGTCGGCACATCCAGCGATATGCCCAGGCAGGCGGCGCTGAAAGAAATCGGCCGATCAACCAGCAGGTCGCCACCGTCGCGGGTGAAGACCGGATCGGGCAGCACCCGCAGGATCAGGAACAGGTCGCCGGCCGGACCGCCCCCCTCCCCCTGGGCGCCTTTGCCGGTAATACGGATCTTGCTGCCGTTGTCAACGCCGGCCGGAATCTTTACCTTCAGTTCCTCGCGTTGGCCGTCGCGTCTGAAGGCGATCTGTTTTTCGGCTCCCAGGGCGGCATCCCGGAAGCTGACGTTGATCTCCATCTCGTGGTCCCCGCCCCGCTGTGGACCGGCGCGGAAGCCGCCCCGCCCTCCGCCACGGCTGAACGAGCCGCCGAACAGTCGCGAGAAGATGTCCTCGGCTCCGCCGCCCCCGAAACCGCCTCCCATATCCTTGTAGGCGTTGCCGAAGTCGAACCCGCGGAAGATGTCCTCCTGGCTGTACTGCTGGTGGAAGCCGCTGGAGCCGAAGGTGTCGTACTGCTCCTTCTTCTTGGGATCGGAAAGTACCGCGTAGGCTTCGTTGATCTCCTTGAACTTGTCTTCGGCGGCCTTGTTATCCGGGTTGCGGTCGGGGTGGTACTTGACCGCCAGCTTGCGGAAAGCCTTCTTGATTTCATCGGCCGAGGCTCCCTTTTCGATCCCCAGCGCCTTGTAATAATCGGTTTGTGCCATATATATCACCATTTCCATTCTATTTGACCACAATGTAAGCTCTGAATGCCGGGCTGTCAACTCCGGCGGAGGTGTATACCTTGACAGCAGACGGAGCCGGACGTAGTATTCACCAGATAAATTTAATGGCATTCGAGGGATTACCCATGAAAAAAGCGATCATCATCGGCGGCGGCATCTCGGGACTCTCCACGGCCTGGCTGCTGCGCTCCAAGGCCCTGGCCGCCGGAAAAGAGCTGGAAATCACCCTGCTGGAAAAGGAACAGCGGCTGGGGGGCAAGATCTGGAGCATCAAGAGCGACGGCTATACCTGCGAATGGGGGCCGAACGGTTTTCTGGACAGCAAGCCGCAGACGCTGGAGTTGTGCCGGGCGATCGGAGTTGAACAGAATCTGCACCGCAGCAACGACAACGCCCGCAAGCGCTTCATCTTTTCGGGCGGAGAGCTACACCGCCTGCCGGAGGGGGGGCCCTCTTTTTTAAAGAGCAAGCTGATTTCATGGCCGGGCAAGTTGCGCCTGGCGCTGGAACCGACCCCCTTTATCGCCGCGGCTCCCAGGGGAACCGACGAAACTCTGGCCGATTTCGGCCGCCGCCGGCTGGGGCAGGAGGCGCTGGACAAGCTGATCGCTCCGATGGTATCGGGCATCTTTGCCGGTGACCCGGAAACCATGTCGCTGGTTTCCTGTTTTCCCCGCATCGCCGAGCTGGAGCGGGAATACGGCGGCCTGATCCGAGCCATGATCCTGCTGGCCAAAAAGAAGAAGAAGGATATCGCCGAAGGAAAGGTGGTTTCCAGCGCCGCCGGGCCGGGCGGGGTGCTGACCTCGTTCCGCGAAGGCATCCAGTACCTTGCGGATGCTCTCACCGATTCACTGGGTGGTATTGTCAAGCCGGGGATTGCGGTCACCGCGATCGAAAAGGGTCAGAGCGCCCGCTATCGGGTGAAATGTTCCGATGGCTCGGAGCAGGAGGCCGATCTGGTCATCGTCGCCTCGCCGGCCTTTGCCGCCGCCGAGATGCTGGCCGGGCTGGATGGCGCTGTTTCCGGTGTCCTGCGCCAGATTCCCTACGCCAGCATGACCGTGATCTGTTTCGGCTACGAGCGCGACCGTATCACCCATCCGCTGGATGGCTTCGGTTATCTGATCCCCAAGAAGGAGGGGCGCAGCACGCTGGGGACGCTCTGGGATTCCAGCATGTTCGAGAACCGCGCTCCCGACGGCAAGGTGCTTTTGCGCAGCATGATGGGGGGGGCCTGTTTTCCCGAATACGTCAAGTTGAGCGACGACGAGGTTACCGCGCGGGTCAAAAAGGACCTGAAAGCGACCATGAATATAGATGCCGAGCCTTCCTTCGTCAGGATCTTCAGGCATCCGCAGGCGATTCCCCAGTACACGGTCGGGCACGGCCAGCGCCTGGAGGCGCTGGAGGAACGGCTGAAAGCCCACCCCGGCCTGATCCTGACCGGTAATTCCTATCGCGGCATCGGTCTGAACGACTGCGTGGCTGCGGCCCAGCGGGCCGCTGATGAGGCCCTGGCGCTGGCCGGCTGATTTTGGCCCCGGACAACGGAAAGGCTCCCCAGCGGGAGCCTTTCCTGTTTTTATCAGCCTTATTTCAAATTGGAAGAGTGACCGTATCTATCAGGACTTGATGGTGATCATCATTTCTGCTGCTCACTCAGTATCTGCTGGATCCGGCTGTGCAGGTCCGACCACCCGAAAGGTTTGTGGATGAAGTTCATTCCTTCGCCCAATACCCCCTTCTGATCGATAATATCGGCGGTATATCCGGACATGAACAGCACCCTGATTCCGGGAATCATCGCTTCGATCCTCTGAGCCAGCTCCCTGCCGTTCATTTCCGGCATGATCACATCGGTAAGCATCAGGTCCGGCTTGTTCCGGGCATTAGAGCAGATATCGAGCGCTTCCCCGGGAGTGGCCGCAATCAGGGTATTGTATCCGATTTCATTCAGTATCTCGGCGGTCATGTCCCGCACCGAAATATCGTCTTCAACCAGCAGGACCGTGGCCGGCCGATCCAGGTGAATGGACGGCTCGGGCGTTTCATTCTGCAATTGCGGCTCGTCGCAGCGCGGAAAGCAGATTCTGAAGGTTGTGCCGATTCCCGGCTGGCTGTGTACGCTGACAAAGCCCCTGTTCTGGATCACAATGCCGTAGATCGTTGCCAGACCCAGTCCGGTGCCTTTGCCGGCTTCCTTGGTTGTGTAGAACGGCTCGAAGATGTGCTGCTGTGTCTCGTGATCCATGCCGCAGCCGGTGTCGCTTACCGTCAGTTGTACGTATTCTCCGTCAGTGACGTCCGGATTCGCCTGTGTGTTGGCCTTGTCAACGGTGACGTTGGCGGTTTCGATCGTCAACAGTCCGCCATCGGCCATTGCGTCGCGGGCATTGACCACCAGGTTCATGATCACCTGATCGACCTGGCCGGGATCCATGTTGATCGGCCAGAGTTTCTCAGCCAAACTGATTTCGAAGCGTATATCCTCGCCGATGAAGCGGCATAACCCCTGCTGGGAATCCCTTACGACATCGTTAAGATCCAGCACACGGGGTGTGATCATCTCTTGACGGGAGAAGGCCAGAAGCTGCCGGGTGATATCCCGCGCCTGTCCGGCGGCCTTCATCACCTGCCCGAGGTAGGTCCGGTAGCGTTCCGAGGCGATCCCGGCCCTCTGGGCCATTTCAACATATCCCAAAATTACAGCCAGCTTGTTGTTGAAGTCGTGGGCCACTCCTCCGGCCAGGCGGCCGATGGCCTCCATCTTCTGGGCCTGGCGCAGTTGGGCCTCCAGCTTCTGTTTTTCCGTTTCTTCCAGTTTTTTGCCGGTGGTATCGACCATGATACCGCGTAGCCAGCGGGGTTGCCCCTCCTCGCCGACAACGGTCACGATGTCGTGCAGCCAGACCGTGCGGCCATCCTGCGCGATGAAGCGGTACTCGAAGTCATGGTCTTCCTGTCTGGCGGCATGGTCGGTACAGTAACCAAAAGCCCAATCCCTGTCGTCCGGGTGCAGGTGGTTTCTCCAGAAGCCGGGCCGACACCACTCCTCCAGCGGATAACCCAGAAGCCGTTCGGCCTGGCGGCTGACATAGGTGAAGGTAACGGTTGCTGCTTCAGCCTCCCAGACGATGCCGTCCACCGAATCGACCAGGTTCTTGAAGCGGAGCCGCTCGTTTTTCAGCTCGTCCTCGGCCTTGCGCTGTTCGGTGATGTCGCGGGCGATTCCCAGAACTCCGATCAGCTCCCCCCCGGCATCCTGAACCGGAGTTTTTATAGTCTCAAGCAGTTCACGATGACCGTCATCGGCATAGGTGACCCACTCTTCGTTGATTGAGGAACTCCCGGCGGCAATCGCTTTGCGGTCGTTTGCCCGGAAAAAATCGGCCAGTTCGCTATCCACGAAGTCGTAGTCGGTTTTACCGATGATTTCCGATTCACCCGCGCCGAAGAAGCGTTCGAAGCGGGAGTTGCATACCAGGTAGATGCCGTCGGCGTCTTTCATCCATACCAGGGCCGGGATGGTCTGGATCAGGATCCGCAACCGGCTGCGTTCGTTCTCGATATTGATCTGGGCCTGCTTCAGCTCGCTGATGTCATGGGCCATGAAGTAGAGGCATTCTTCGCCATCAACCTCGATCGGTGTCAGGTACATCACAGCATTGCGCTTTTCACCCGATCTGGTGACCAGCACAAATTCGAAATTTTCCAGCCGTCCGTTTTCCCTGACGATTGCAACGGCTCTGGCGCGGGTTTCCCCATCCCACAAACCAAGTTCAAGGGTGGAGCGGCCGATCACTTCAGCGGATTTCCAGCCGGTCCAGTCTTCGAAGCCGGCGTTGACCTCGATCAGCTTGCCGTCCGACAGTCGGGTAATGCCGATCATGTCCGGTACCAGGTGAAAAAGGTTCAAATACTTCTGTTGTGAAAGTCTCTGCTGCTCTTCGGCCCGGGTACGTTCCCGTATCTCCATCTGCAAGCGCAGGTTCTCGCTTTTCATCCTGTGGTGCCGAGATGAAAGCACCCAGGCAAATGCAGCCAGAAGCAGGCTATTGAGCAGCCCGGCGTAGAAGATCGGAGACTCCCATGCCGTAACCGGTGGCCAGCCTCCTTTGCGGACAGCGGCCAGTCGCCATTCGCCGCCGGGGATTGTGATCAGCATGCTGACCGGCTGCCGGCTGAACAGCTCTTCATTGCCCCAAATCAGAGCTCCCGGCCGGCCGTACTCATCGTTACGCCGTAACACAAGCTCCAGATCGCTTGCCGAACGGACGCCGCCCGCATCGAGTATCGCATCGATACCGGCAACGATTGAGACAACCCCCCAGTAACGCGCTACGTTGTTTGCGGATGTGCCGCGCTGGGAGTAGACCGGTGCGCGCAGGATAAAGCCTTCTCCACCCTGCACCAGTCGGAATGGTCCTCCAAGTACCGGATTTTTGGTAAGCATCGCTTGCTGAACCGTTTTGTACTGCTCCGGAAGTGTCTCGTAACGCAGGCCCAGGGCCTGTTCGTTTCCGGCCAGCGGGTAGACCATGGTGATGGTGTTGTCGGGAGCGATTGCGATATTGCGGATGTGCGGGTGGGCCTTGATGGCCTGGGCCGCCAGGGAGCTGAACAGATCAGGGGAGATGCCCCCCTGATGATTGATCACGTTGACCAGTCCGGAGGTGGCGCTGAAGACAGAATTGACAACCGCTTCCAGGCGGGCGCGCACTGTGGCCAGTTCGCTGACGGCACGACTGCGGTCGGCGAACTGGCGCTGTTCAGCGTCAATCAGGGAGACTTTGGCACTGATCATGATGCCGAGCAACAGTGTAATCCCCGCGACTATCCAGGGGGATTGCCACCAGTGCAAGCTGTTCCGTTCGGTGCCCATTTGTTTCACTAATGCTCCGGCAGTCGGGAAATCATAATTTATTCAGTACAATCAGCGGGTTTTATACATTTTTATCAGCATATGGGGTGGTGTCAAGTTGGATTATGTTGCTATCGCAAGCCGGCATTGGCTACAGCAAGCCGCGTTCGACGAAACTCAGGTATTCCCCGTCCCCGATGATGATATGGTCAAGCACTTTGATACCGATGATCTCGCCCGCTTCCTTCAAACGTCGGGTGATGGCGATGTCCTCGCTGCTGGGAGCCGGGTCACCGGTGGGGTGGTTATGGACCAGGATCACGGCTGCCGCGGATTCCTTGACCGCCGGGATGAATACCTCCCGCGGATGTACGACGCTCTGGTTGAGGCTTCCCTCGGAGACCTGCACCCTGCGGATGATACGATTCTTGCCGTCCAGAAGCAGGGTCAGGAAATATTCCTTGCGGCTGTCGCGAAATTCGTGGTGGAAGTAGTCGAAAACCTGCCGGGGAGAGGTGAAGCGATCGAAGCGTTCCAGCTTTCTGGCCTGAAAACGTGTTGCCAGCGAGAAGGCGGCCTTGACACTGCTGGCCTTGGCCAGGCCCATGCCCTTGATGGCGCAGATTTCGCCGATGTCGGCGCTGCCCAGTTCGCGCAGGTTGCCGCCGAAATGTTTGATAAGTTCGCGTCCCAGGTCGATGGCGCTCTGTTTGGTGCTCGGATCGCCGCTTCTGATGATCAGCGCCAGCAGTTCCGCATCAGAAAGAGTAGCGGCGCCGCTCTTCTGCATTTTCTCACGTGGGCGTTCGTCAGCCGGCCATTCCTTGATTCCACCGCTCATCAAATTCCCTCCTGTTTCCCTTTGGCAAGGGCGAGGTCTTAAGGCTTGAATCCGGACAACAGGGCGATTATCAGTCCGCCACCGACAATCACGCGGTACCAGACGAATGGAGACAGGCTCTGCTTCTGCACAAAGCGGAGCAGGAAAGCGACGCTGATGTACCCTGTGACCGCGGAGGCGGCAATGCCGATCAGCATCGGAGCGCCTTCGCCGGCGGGTATGCCGAGTTTGTAGATCTCGACTGTTTTAAGCAGTGCCGCTCCGGCCACGATCGGCAATGATATCAGGAAGGAGAAGCGTGCGGCGGTTTCCCGGCTGAAGCCCAGCATCAGACCGGCCGTGATCGTAATGCCCGAACGGGACACTCCCGGAATCAGCGCCAGGCACTGCATCAGGCCGATCAGCAGCGCATTGCCGGTGTTGATCTCTTCCAGTAGGCGCCGTTTGCGTCCAAGCATATCGACCAGGCCCAGCAGCAGTCCGAACGCGACCATGAACGATACGATCAGCAGCTGGTTGGAACGGAAAATCGCTTCGACCTGATCTTCGAAGAGCTTGCCGACCACCGCGGCCGGGACCGTGGCCGCCACGATCAGAAAGGGGAGCCGTTTGGCAGGCGTATCCAGCGAGCGGCTGGAGATTGCGTCGAAGGTGTTGAAGATCAGCTCGATGATGTCATGGCGGAAATAAACCGTCAGCGCAATAAAGGTTCCCAGGTGCAGGGCCACATCGAAGGTGAGCCCCGATTCGGGCCATTTCAGCAGCCATGGCACCATTATCAGGTGGGCGGAGCTGCTGATCGGAAGCACCTCGGTGAAGCCCTGCAGGGCGCCGAGAATCAGGGCGTGAAGAAGATTCATGAATGATTCCTTTCTGGTTGGGAGCGGGAAGGATACCGCAAGATTAATGTAAAGGCAACCGCGCAGAGCTGCCCGGATTCCGGCTTGTTACAAACGGGTTACATTTAATGTGGGCAGCTACAAAAAAATATGCTATTAATGGCAGGTTTTCATTTCACCGTTAATAAAGCCACCTGGAGGCATGCACAAATGTTCGGACTGATTCCCAAGGAAGAAAAATTCTTCAAAATGTTCAAGGATATGACCGAGAATATCATCGAAGGCGCCAAGCTGCTCAAGGACATGCTCGACAATTTTGACAATCCCAATGAAAGTCAGCGCAAGATCAAGGATGTGGAGCACAAGGGGGATTCGATTACCCACGACATCATCCAGATGCTGAACAAGACTTTCGTAACCCCGCTGGATCGCGAGGACATCTATTCCCTGGCCTCCAAGCTGGACGATATTCTCGACCTGATCGACGCCTCATCTCAGCGGGTGATCATGTACAACGTGGACAGCATCCCCCCCGAGGCCAAATCACTCGGTTTCATCATCCTGCAGTGCTGTTATGCGGTTGACAAGGCGGTTGCAATGCTGGGCAAGAAAACCAACGAACAGATCTTCGCGGCCTGCGTCGAGATCAATGCGTTGGAGAACGAAGCCGATCGCGTCTCCCGTGAAGCGATCAGCCGCCTTTTTGACGAGGAGAAGGATCCGATCCAGCTGATCAAGTGGAAGGAGATCTACGAGACGCTCGAAAGGGCTACCGACAAGTGCGAGGACGCGGCCAATATTCTGGAGAGCGTGGTGGTAAAAAATGCTTGATGCGGCTTTTATCATGCTCTGCCTGGTGATCCTGGCGGCGCTGGTCTTCGATTACATCAACGGATTTCACGATACCGCCAATGCCATTGCAACCTGTGTTTCGACCCGTGCGCTCTCGGTAAGGGCGGCGATTATCATGGCCGCCACGCTCAATTTTGCCGGAGCGATGATTTCCACCAAAGTGGCCGCCACGATCGGCAAGGGCATCGTGGATGGCGCCAACATAACCCAGATGGTGGTGCTGGCCGGCATTATCGGCGCAATTGTCTGGGACCTGGTCACCTGGTACTACGGACTGCCCTCTTCATCCTCCCACGCCATCATCGGCGGCATAATCGGGGCTGTATTCGCCCATGCCGGCCTCGACGCAATCAAGTGGGCCGGCCTCAAAAAAATCGTGATGGCGCTGGTGCTATCGCCGATACTGGGGACGGCCATAGGTTTCATATTCATGGTGCTGATCTACTGGGTCTTCCGTAACAAGGCGCCCAGCGGGCTCAACAAGAATTTCCGCCGGTTGCAGGTCCTCTCGGCGGCCCTGATGGCTTTTTCCCATGGAACCGCGGATGCGCAGAAGTCGATGGGTGTCATCACGCTGGCGCTGGTCAGCTATGGCACACTGAAAACCTTTGCCGTGCCCTGGGAGGTAATGGTGGCCTGCGCCACCGCCATGGCTCTGGGAACCGCCGCCGGTGGCTGGCGCATCATCAAGACCGTCGGCAGCGATTTTGTCAAGCTTCAGCCGGTGCACGGTTTTTGCGTTGAGACCGCTTCAGCTGGCGTCATCCTGGGGGCCTCGGCCTTCGGCATGCCGACCAGTACCACACATGTGATTACCTCCACCATTCTGGGTGTCGGCCTTTCCAAACGGCTCAATGCTGTCAACTGGAATGTGGCCAAGCGCATTCTGATCGCCTGGGTTCTTACCATTCCGGCCTCGGCGCTGGTGGCCTACCTGACCTACCAGGTCCTGAGCCCGCTGCTGGGCAAGTGAACAGCCAGCTTGAAACCTGAAAACCTGAATTCTTCCATCGTCTGGCCGGCCCTGTGTGCCGGCCTTACTGTTTTGGTGCTCTGGCTGTCACTGATACCGGCCGATGCGGTTCCTGCGGTTGGCCTGGACTGGGACAAGCTGAATCATGCCGCTGCGATTGCCGCCGTAACTTTTGCTGCCTTTCTTGCCCTCAAGCCTTACCGATGGGCATTACAGACAGCCTTTTTGTACGGTATTCTCCTGGGGGGGCTGATCGAGCTTCTCCAGGCGATCTTTACAACAACCCGCAGCGCGGAGTGGGGCGACCTGCTGGCCGACCTGATCGGCGCCGGGTTTGTCTGGTGCCTGATATTTTTTATTCAACGAAAGCGGGATCAATCATGAAAATGCGTAGGTTATTTTTAATGCTGGCCTGCTGGATGTCGGTAGTTTGTTCTGTTGACGCCCTTGCCGGGGAAACGGAGCGATTTTCGATCGTGGATGAAGCCGCTAAAACCGGTGCTCGACTGCTTGAAGAATCAAGAGAGTTTGTCACTACTCCCTTTCAGCCTGATAACGGTAATTTGCTGCTGACTCTTGGCGTGGCCGGAGCGGTGGGAGCGACCTATGTCTTTGACGGTGAAATCAGGGATATGACGCAGCGCAACCGGTCCGGCGGAAGCGACCGGGCCGCCGATGCCGGCGCCATTATCGGTGATCCCTACCTGCATCTGGGCGCGGCCGCGTTGCTCTATGGCGGGGGTGTTCTGGCCGATTCCCCGCGCCTGAAGGAGGTCGGGGAAATACTGGGCGAGGCGTTGATCCTGGCTGACGGAGCGACACTGATTTTAAAGGAGGCCACCGGTCGCGGCCGGCCACTGGCCACCAACGGCAAGGGGGATTTTCGCCCTTTCGGTTTCAGATCAAACTATGACAGCTTTCCCTCGATGCATACCGCCAGCTCCTTTGCCGTTGCCTCGGTCATCGCCCATACCTCCGAAAGCCTGCCGGTTGCTGCGGCATCCTACTGCGCCGCGGCTTTTGTCGGTTTTTCGCGCATGCATCAGAACAAACACTGGGCCAGTGATGTACTGCTGGCTGCGGCTATCGGCGAGCTGGCCGCTCGGGTGGCTGTCGGCCGGCATGACAGCTTCCGCTCCTATGCGGTTGTTCCGACCGCGCTGGACGGCGGTGGCGGCCTGGCCCTGACCGGCCGTTTTTAAAAGGTTATCACCGGCTTCCCCCATCATTTCCCCACTTGCCATACCGGGCACAAGCAGGCATAATGCATCAATTTTATGATGGGAGCCTGATTCATGCCATTACGTGTCTACAATACCCTCTCGGGTGAAAAGGAGATCTTTGTTCCGCTGCTGCCAGGCAAGGCCGGCATGTACGTCTGCGGGGTAACGGTCTACGATTATTGCCATATCGGTCATGCCCGCGCCAACGTGGTTTTTGACATCATCTTCCGCTACCTGAAATATTCCGGTTACGATGTGACCTATATCCGCAACTACACCGACATCGACGACAAGATCATCAACCGGGCCAACCAGGAGGGGTGTGATTACCGCACCATCGCCGATCGCTACATCCAGGCCTTCGACGAGGACATGGCGCGGCTGGGGTTGGCCAAGCCGACCGTGGAACCGAAAGCCACCGATCATATCGGCGGCATAATCGCAATTATTGAAGCGCTTGTCGCCAAGGGGCACGCCTATGCCTCCGATGGCGATGTTTACTTTGCCGTTGAAACCTTCCCCGATTACCTCAAACTATCCGGGCGCAACCTGGAAGAGATGCAAGCCGGAGCCAGGGTCGAGGTAGGCGACAAGAAGCGCAACCCGATGGATTTCGCGCTCTGGAAAGGATCCAAACCCGGTGAACCCTGGTGGGAGTCCCCCTGGGGAGAAGGACGTCCCGGCTGGCATATCGAGTGTTCCGCCATGAGCATGGAGTTTCTGGGAAAAACATTTGATTTCCATGGCGGCGGCAAGGACCTGATCTTTCCGCACCATGAAAATGAAATTGCCCAGTCGGAAGCGGCCAACGGCTGCCGCTTTGTGCGCTACTGGCTGCACAACGGTTTCGTCAATATCAACTCGGAGAAGATGAGCAAGTCGCTGGGCAATTTTTTCACGATCCGCGAGGTGCTGGATAAATTCGATCCGGAAACTTTGCGCTTCTTCATCCTGTCGGCCCATTACCGTTCACCGATCGATTTTTCCGACCAGAACCTGGATGAGGCACGTACCGGCCTGGAGAGGATTTTCTCCTGTCTGGCGGTAATCGACGAAGCTTTGAACAGACTCCCGACCTCGTCCGAACTCCCTGCCGTGGAAAGCCTGTCTCCGATCGGACAGGAACTGCAGGAAAAGGTGGAACAGTTTACCTCCCGTTTCGTCGAGGCGATGGACGATGATTTCAACACCGCCCAGGCCTTGGGAGTGCTGTTTGAGACGGTGCGGGCCAGCAACCGGTTTCTGGCCGAATCGAAAGAACCTTCGGCGGTGGCTATTTCACTGATCGCCCGTGTCCGGCACCTGTTCGATGAAGCCGGCGCGGTGTTGGGGCTGTTCTCTACAAAACCGGCGCTATGGCTTGAAGGAATTAAAAGCGCCAAAGCCGGCCAGATCGACATCACTCCGGCTGACATCGAGCGCCTGATCGTCGAACGCGCCGAAGCGCGCGCCGCTAAAAATTTCAAACGTGGCGACGAAATTCGAGATCTGCTGCTGGACAAGGGGATTCAGCTGCTGGATTCCGCGCAGGGGACTACTTGGAATGTGAAATAGTCCTTCGACTCCGCTCAGCCACCGGTCTCCCCGTTCCCTGAGCGGAGCCGAAGGGCGGGTGCTTAAATGGCCCGGTTGCATAAGGGTGTTTGACTGTTATAATTGAAAACTACTACATCTGGCGAGGTTCTTCGTGGATTGGGAGTGCTGTTGGGACAGGGACGTTATCGTGATGGGGGATTGCCCCAACATCCACGAGGGTGACGAGGATCTGCTCACCTCAAAACGTCGGCGTATCCTGGAAAAATGCAGCGAATGCGAGAATTTCAAGCGCGACCTGGAGCGCTTCAGCGACAGTTCCCATCCATTGGCCCCGGTCTTTTATCTCGTCCACAGTGAATATCAGCGGCAAAAAACCCAGATACAGTCACTGGTGAGCTTCCTCGACAACAAAACCCTTGAAATTCGCTTCATGCACGAACTGGGTTTTGTATTGCAAAGCTCGGTCGATCTGGAAGAGGTGCTGTCGGTTGCCCTGACCGCGATTACCGCAGGCAAGGGTTTCGGCATGAATCGCGCCTTTCTGCTGCTGGCCGACCGGGAAGCCGGCATGCTGAAGGGGTATCTGGCAATCGGTCCCCGGAATCTTGAAGAGGCCAGTCATACCTGGAATGAGATTCTGGGCAACGACATGGACCTGAAGACACTGGCGATGAACTTCCGCCAGAACAAGCTTTCCTCCGAAAGAGCCAAATTTCACGACATCCTGGAACAGCTCACGATTCCGCTTTCATCCCACGATCACATCACCATCAAGGCGCTGGACAGCAAACATCCGATGCTGATAGAGGATGCCTTTCATCACCCGGAGGTCAATCCGAATTTCGCGGCCCTGCTGGGGGTCGATACTTTTCTGCTGATGCCGCTGATATCGCGTAACCGCCGGGTCGGGCTGATCATCGCGGACAACTGCATTACCCATCGCCGCATTACCGATGAAGATATGCATTCGCTCGAGACCTTCAGCTTTCCGGTGGCTTTCGCCATGGAACGCGCCTCGCTGTACGACAAGCTGCAGATTGAGCTGAACCGTGTCACCGAGGCCGGGAAGAAGCTCAAGGAACAGCAGGAGCTGATCGTCAGGATGGAAAACATGGCTCTGGTGGGGCGTATTACATCCAGCATCGCCCATTCGGTGCGCAACCCGCTGATGATAATCGGCGGGTTTGCCCGTTCGATGCTGAAAAACACTCCATCTTCCGACCCCAAACGGGATTTCATCGAGTCGATTGTCGCCGAAACCCACCAGCTGGAAGGGGTGCTGGACGAAATCCTCAACTATTCCGATTCCCTTTATCCCACCAGGGATTTCTGGGATGTCGGCCAGCTGGTGGAAAGCGCGCTTCGGGATACCGCCGAGGTGTTGATGACTCGCGGTTATGCCAGCGGATACTCGTCGGAGAATGATCTGCCGGCGGTATATATCGATTTCAAACAGATCTCCTACTGCCTTCGCACCGTGCTGCAGAGCGACATAAACGGCATGGGGGACGACCGGACGATTGCTGTCCGCTCCTACCGCGACGAAAATGCGGTGGTTATCCGTATCGAGGATCGCAGTCGAAACGTGACACAGGCCGAACTGGATCACATCCTGGTGCCTTTTTCGGAAACCCGAGACCTGGGAGCCGGCCTGGGGCTGGCGCTATGCAAGACGATGATGGAAAAGCAGGGCATACCTTTTGTGGCGCTGGCGGTTCCAGAATCTGGCATTATCTACACCATCAAACTTCCCACCCATAAGGAGGAGCAGCAATGAGTAAATTATTGGTTGTTGACGACGAAGCAAACATCCGCTTGCTTTATTCGGAAGAGCTGGCCGATGAGGGGTATGAGGTGGTTACCGCGGCCAATATCGCCGAAGCGACCGAAAAACTGCAGCTTAACACTTTTGACCTGGCGGTGCTGGATATCAAGCTTAAAAATGAGAGCGGTATCGAGCTATTGCAGCAGCTGGTCAAGGAACGCCATGATATGCCGGTAATTCTCTGTTCTGCGTTTTCCTGCTACAAGGATGATTTTTCGGCCTGGCTGGCCGATGGTTATGTTGTGAAATCGGGCGATCTGACCGAATTGAAACACGAAATTGCGCGGGTATTGGCCAAAAAGGCGCAAAAAGTCAAGGCGGGGCTTTAATTCCACTGACTCTGATATTTAATTCCATCCTCAAGGAGTATTTATGAAAGCCGTAATCATGGCGGGTGGCTTCGGCACCCGTATTCAGCCGCTGACCGGCAGCATTCCCAAGCCGATGATCCCGCTTTTCAATCGTCCGATCATGCTGCATATCGTCGAGTTGCTGAAAAAACACGATATCACCGAACTGGTGATGTTGCTGTACCATCAGCCGTTCTTCATAAAAAACTTCTTCCGTGACGGCGCCGATTTCGGCGTCAAGATTACCTATGTCACCCCGCTGCAGGACATGGGAACGGCCGGGGCGGTCAAGGCGGCCGAGAAATATCTGGACAAGCGCTTCATGGTCATCAGCGGTGACCTGCTGACGGACTTCAACCTGAAAAAAATCATGGATTTCCACGCCGACAACAAGGCCAAGGCCACCATAACCCTGACCTCGGTCAAGGACCCGCTCCAGTTCGGGGTCGTGATCACCGACAAGGAGAAGCGCATCACCCAGTTCCTGGAAAAGCCGGGCTGGGGCGAAGTGATCTCGGATACGATCAACACCGGCATCTACGTGCTGGAGCCGGAAGTGCTCAAATACATCCCCGAGGGTGAAAACTTCGATTTTTCCCAGGATCTGTTTCCGCTGATGCTGAAGAAAAATGACGCGCTGTTCGGCGTAACCGCCAAGGGCTATTGGCGTGACATCGGCAACACCGATTCCTACCGCGAAGCGTTCCATGACATCTTCAGGGGCAAGGTGAACCTGAAAATCGACGAACCCAAGCAGGATTTCGTCGGCAAGGATTTGCGGCTCGGAGCGGATGTAAAGCTGGAGCATGCCAGCGGTCTGGAGGGAACCGTAGTAATCGGCGACAACAGCCAGGTGTTGGGTGATGTGCGCATCAAGGATTCGGTCATCGGACGCAACTGCACGATCGAGGCCGGGGTCAGGCTCAGCCGCTGCATCATCTGGGATAACTCCTATATCAAGAAAGGGGCCAAGATCACCGACAGCGTGATCTGTTCCAACGTCCGTGTCGGGCAGGGCGCCGTGCTGGAAGAGGGTGTCATTGTGGCCGAGGATACCTCGATCGGCGACGAGGCGGTAATCAAGGCTGACGTCAAGATCTGGCCCAAAAAGACGATCGAGGCCGGCGCCACCGTAACATCCAACATGATCTGGGGTGAAAAATGGAAGAAAGCGCTTTTCGAGGGAGCGATCATCAAGGGGCTTTCCAATGTGGAACTGACACCCGAGTTTGTCGCCAAGCTGGGCTGCGCCTACGGCACTTCGCTTCCCAAGGGCAGCTTCGTGCTGGGCGGACGTGATTCGTCACCATCCTCACGCATGCTGAAGCGCTGCTTTGTCGGTGGACTGCTGTCGGCCGGCGTCAACGTCCGCGACATGAAGATGACCTCGCTGCCGCTTCTGCGTTACAAGCTGAAAACATTCGGAGAGGTGGGCGGGGTGCACTTCCGTCAGTCCCAGGACGACCCGGCCCTGCTTGAGATCGTCTTTCTGGATGGCGACGGTCTCGATTTTTCCAGCAACATGGGCAAGAACGTCGAGCGCACATTTTTCAAGGAAAATTTCCGACGAGCGCACCATACCGAACCGGGCGTGCTGGTGGAGATCAACAACGTCGGCGATTTCTACCGCGAGGGATTCCTGAGGGCGCTGGACCGTGATGTGTTGAAAAAGGCCGCCTGTACAGTCGTGGTTGACTTCAACTTCTCTCCTGCCAGCCAGACCCTTCCGCAGTTGTTGAACGAACTCGGTTTCTCGGTTATTGCGTTGAATGCCTATGTTGACGAAGGGCGCGGGGTGCAGTTGAAGGAAAAGAACGAAGCGCTCAGACAGCTGGCGACGATTGTTTCGTCGCTGGGGGCCCAGTCCGGTTTCTGGCTCGACCCGACCGCCGAGGCGATCACGCTGGTTGATGAAACCGGCCGGATTTACAATGGCGTGGAGTTGCTTTCACTGGTGGTGGCGATGTTGATGAAGGCCGGACAGAAGGGCACGATAGCAGTTCCGGTGCAGGCCCCTTCGACAATCGAGCAGATGGCCGGGCTGAAGCGTTGCCAGGTGACCCGCACCAAGAGTTCCGATCGCGCCATGCTTGAAGCCGCCACCTCGTCGGAAATAGTGCTGACCGGCACCACCGATGGACGTTTTGCCTTCCCCCGCTTCCAGGCCGCCTTTGACGGCATGTTTGCGATCGCCAAGCTGATGGAGCTGGCGGCCTTCTGCGGCATGTCGCTTTCGCAGGGGCTGTCCACCGTTCCGGCCCGCGCCTTTCTGCAGACCAGCCTGGCCTGCCCCTGGGAGATGAAGGGGGGCATCATGCGCAAGATGAGCGAAGACAGCCTGGAGAAGGAGGCCTCCTTCATCGACGGCATCAAGGTGCATTTCGGCGACGACTGGGTGTTGGTGCTGCCGGACCAGTACATCCCGGTTGTGCATGTCATAGCCGAGGCCAAGGACCATAAAGCGGCCCAGAAGCTGTTGACCGAGTACCAGAAGAAGCTGGAGGGCTGGAAGAAAGAGCTGATGTAGCGTAAACCGGGTACAGGCTGTTTACCGTCACCTTCGGGTCACAGACCAAGGAATCATTGCCCCATGCCAACCCCTCTCGACGTGGTCATCGTATGGCACATGCATCAGCCCTACTACAAGGACCCGCTTAAGAACGAATACGCGCTGCCCTGGACCTACCTGCACGGCATCAAGGACTATTTCGACATGCCGGCCATCGTCGAGGACACTCCCGGAGCCCAGGCGGTCTTCAACCTGGTGCCGTCGCTGATCGAGCAGATCCTGGACTATGCGTCGGGAAGTGCCGTTGATCCGTTTCTGCAGAGGGGCATGGCCGATCCGGCCGACCTGTCCCAGGACGACCGCGTCTTCCTGCTGGAGAACTTCTTCTCGGCCAATCGCCAGCACATGATCGAACCTTCCCGCCGCTACCTTGAGCTGCTCTACATGGCCGGAGAGGGAAAACCGGGCAGTGCCGGAGAACGGGTGCGGCATTTCAGCAATCAGGACCTGCTGGATCTGCAGGTATGGTTCTTCCTGGCCTGGACCGGCGAAGCCGCCCGTCGCCGCTATCCGGTTTTTGCCGAGCTGGTTGCCAAGGGAGAAAAATTTACCGCCGCCGACAAGGATCTGCTGTTTGCCACCCAGCGGGAAGTGCTGCAGGCTATCATTCCGCTGTACAAGCGACTGCATGAAGAGGGGCGCATCGAGTTGTCGGTGACCCCCTACTACCACCCGATCCTGCCGCTTTTGTGCGATCTGCGTGCTGCCAAGACCGCGATGCCGCGCGTCACGCTGCCCACGGCCGCTTTCCGCCATGCCGAGGATGCCCGGGCCCAGATCCGTCGGGGTATCGCCTATTTCCGCGAAATATTCGGCTTTGCTCCCTCGGGTATGTGGCCGTCGGAAGGCTCGGTCAGCGACGAGTCGCTGGGCATCATCAGCGAGTGCGGTATCGGCTGGGTTGCGACCGACGAGGAGATCCTGGCGAAAAGCATTGATGGCGGCCTGGGAAGCCACAAGGAGCGGCTCTACCGTCCCTGGCGTTTTTCCGGAAGCCAGGGCGAACTGGGCATGTTCTTCCGTGACCACCAGCTTTCCGACCTGATCGGCTTCACCTACTCCCAGTGGGACGCTGGCCGGGCCGTGGGCGACCTGTGCGCCCGCCTGAACACGATCAAGGGACGTGTCGGCGGAGAAGGACGGGTGGTTCCGATCATCCTGGACGGGGAGAACGCCTGGGAATATTATCCCAACAACGCCTACGATTTTCTGCAGAGGATGTACCGCAGTATCGCCGCTTCCCCAAGCTTCAACCTGACCACCTGTTCGCAGGTGCTCAAGCATAACCGTTTTGACGGTCGTCTGCACCACATCCATCCCGGTTCCTGGATCAACGGCAACTACGGCATCTGGATCGGCCATCCCGAGGAAAACCTGGCCTGGGATCTGCTGGCGGAGGCCCGCCAGGCAGCGGTGTCCGCCAATCCGCTGGTCGCGGCTGTGCTGGAGAGCGGCTCCATGTCTTCCGATGCCACCGCCGAGCTGATCTGCCGTTCACTGTATGCCGCCGAGGGGAGCGACTGGTTCTGGTGGTACGGCGATGACCACTTCTCACCGCACAGCGACCGTTTCGACCGGCTTTTCCGGCAGCATCTGATGAACGTTTACCACCTGATCGGCCAGGATCCGCCCCGAGGACTGCTGGAGCCGATCAAGAAGAAGAATCCGGCCGGTCTGATCCGTGAACCGGCGGCTTTTATCGACCCGGATATCAATGGACGGATCAGCGATTACTTCGAATGGCTGGCGGCCGGGCTGTACGATCTGACCAGGCAGGGCTCGGCCATGCACTCCTCCGACCGGATGCTGCAGAGCTTTTACTACGGCTACAACAAGACCTCGCTGTTTTTCAGGATCGATGGCGTTCAGGATCTCTCCCGCCTGTTGAAGGAGATCGACGTGCTTAACCTGCACCTGATTTACGACCGCGAGTACCGACTGCCGCTGCAGATGAAAAACGAAGAAGGGTTGCTGCTGGTCAAGGAGAACGGAGTCTGGACGCCAACCAGGGGCTACTGCAGCTGGAAGATCGCCAAGACCTGCGAGATAAGTGTCCCGCTCGACATCATCAGGCCGTCGGCGGGCAGCAAGCTGTTTGCCACGATCTCGCTGGTCAGGGATAACGAGGAGATCGGCCGCTGGCCGACCGATGCGCCGCTGATGATGTACTATGCCGGGCCGGAGATCGAGCTGGATAACTGGCTGATATAAAGTAGAAGACAGTGGACAGTGAACAGAAAAATCTGGTTTTATTATTCTCTGTACGCTGTATTCATGCCACTTGGAGGTAGAATGTCAGAGCTGCGCTGGGATCCGATAAAGCTTCACTGGGTAATAATCGCCACAGAGCGGGGTCGCCGTCCGCGCGATTTTCAGGTCGAGGACGAGCGCAGCGGAATGACCGCCTGCCCTTTCTGCTATGGCAACGAGGACAAGACACCACCGGAAATTTTTGCGATCCGTTCCAGCGGCCTGCCTAATGCCGCCAACTGGCGCGTGCGGGTGATTCCCAACAAATACCCGGCCTTGCGGGTGGAGGGAGACCTGGACAATCGCGGCTACGGCATGTACGACGTGATGAACGGGATCGGCGCCCACGAGGTGATCATCGAGACTCCCGACCATAACCGCACCCTGGCGGATCTGACATCCAATGAAATCACCGATGTGCTGACCGCCTACCGCCACCGTTACCTGGACCTGCGCAAGGACTTCCGTTTCCGTTACATGGTGCTGTTCAAAAACCATGGCACCCGCGCCGGCGCCACGCTGCAGCACTCGCACAGCCAGCTGATCGCGGTTCCGCTGCTGCCGCCGGTGGCCAGCACCCAGCTCAAGGTGGCCCGCAACTATTTCAGCACCAAGGAGCGCTGCATCTTCTGTGATGTGATAGATTTCGAACTGCGCGAAGGAATCCGCGTGGTAAAGGAGTTCTCGAACTTCGTCACCATCACCCCTTATGCGTCGAGTTCACCCTTCGAATTGCGCCTGTTCCCCAAACGCCACAGTCACGACTTTGCGCTGATGAACGATTCACAGCTGGCGGAACTGGCGGTGGCGATGAAGGATATGCTGCTGCGGATCAAAACCGTGCTGCGGGACGCCCCCTACAACTTCATCCTCTACACGGCACCGCCGATGCATCGCCGCCCCGGCAAGCCCGGTCACTGGAGTTCGCTGGAGCATGATTACCACTGGCACATCGAACTGGTGCCGCGTTTGACCCAGGTGGCCGGTTTCGAGTGGGGCACCGGGTTCTATATCAACCCGACCTCGCCCGAGGATGCGGCCCAGTTTCTGCGAGACGCGGATGTCTAGCCTGCGGCAGACCCTGGACGCACTGTACGAATCGCGCTCGCCGCAGCATCTGGCCAATGACCCGCTTTCGTTCTGCCACCGCTACACAGATCCCGCCGACCGGGAAACAGTTGCGGTGATCGCTTCCGCCTTTGCCTACGGCAATGTTGCGATCATTCTGCGAACCCTGGAATCGATTTTTGCCGTGCTGGGGGCGTCGCCGCGCCGCTACGTGGAAAATTTCGATCCGCAAGCCGGGCTGAAGGCCTTCTCCGGCTTCAAGCACCGCTTCAACGACGGCCGCGACCTGTGCGCGCTTCTATGGGCGATTCGCGTGATGATCGCGGAAGCCGGTAGTGTCGAGGCCTTTTTCCTGCGTGCCCACGATCGGGCCGCCGCCGATGTTTCCTCTGCGTTGAACGGTTATTCCGCTGCCGTGCTGGCGCTCGACTACGAACCCGTATTCGGCGGGAAAATCCCGGCCGATTCCTATTTCCCTTTCCTGTTCCCCGCACCTGCGGGCGGCAGCGCCTGCAAACGCCTCTGCATGTTCCTGCGCTGGATGGTGCGGCCGGACGACGGCATCGATCTGGGGTTGTGGCGAGGTATCTCGCCGGCACAACTGGTGATTCCGGTCGATACCCATATCAGCCGCATCTGCCGCTATCTCGGTCTCACCAGCCGGAAGTCCGCCGACTGGCGCATGGCGTGTGAAATAACCGCTTCGCTGCGTATGCTGGACCCGCTCGATCCGGTCAAATATGACTTTTCGATCGCACATATCGGCATCAGCGACGGCTGCGACGGAAAGGACAGCCTGCATTGCCGGGGCTGCCCGGTTTCGGAAATATGCCCGCAACTCCGCGCCAATAGGGGCAAAACCGGGGTCTAATAATTTGACACGCTGCAACCTTTCTGTTATAGGACTAGCGTTGTTTCAGTCAGTTTCATCAATTGTTACACAATGGTAGCATCACAATCCTCACCGAGGAGTCGCGGATGATAATTAAGTGCGAACAGTGTCAAACCAAGTTTCGGCTTGACGACTCAAAGGTTACCGACAAAGGTGCCAAAGTCCGCTGCACAAAATGCAAGCATGTTTTCACCGTACATAAACAACAGCCCGAGCCCGAAGCGGAGGAACAGGCTTTTTCGCCTGAGCCCGCCCCGGCCCCGAGCATGTTCCAGGACGCGGTCAAACAACCGGAGCCCGAAGATGAAGAGCCGTCACCCGCGTTTTCATTCGGGGATGTGGCCATCGACAATACCGCCGACAGCACGGTCCGGATGGAGTCGTTCCAGGTGGATTCATTCTTGACCGATTCCGCAGCTGCTCCCGCCGGAGAGGACGATTTCAGCCTGTCCTCGCTGGCTGACGACAAGGGCTTCGAGATCGAGCCCGCGCTATCATCCTCCCAGGATGAGGTAAGCTTCGATGAGTTTGATTTCAGCGACAGTGAGTCGGGAGTCGAGGTCACAGCTGCTCCCACGCCGCTTGCCGCCGATTTTGCCGACAAGACCATGATCCAGCCGCCAAAGGAGTCCAGGGAGATTCCCCAAGGCCTCGACTTCTCCGACGATGACATGTTCGGAACCGTGGTGCCTCCGGCTGCCGATGAGCAGGAGGAGGCGATCTCCTTCGACTTTGGAAGCGACAGTTTTGCGGATTCGATGGATATGGGCAGTTCTGACTCGGCGCATAAAAGTTCAAGCAGTTCGCAGGATGCGGGTGGAGAAGCGCCCTTCAGTCTGGGCGAGATCGACTTTGGCGATGAGCTTACCTCGGTTGCGGTTCAACAGGTCAACCCGGACGAACTCAAGACCTCACAGGAGCTGCTTTTTTCCCCCCTGATGGAAGCCCTGGAGAAGCCGGTGGCTGACAACCAGTTTACTCCGGCTGATTTTTCCGCTGTTCAGGAAGAGCTGCCACCGCTCTCGATAACATCCCGCCGCAAGCAGAGCCCGCTCTTTACGTGGCTGATAGCATCCGTGGTGGTTGTGGGTGTCGGCGTGTTGGGGTATATGGGCTTCTCGCTGTTTTCGCCAGACAAGGGGGCGGCTGTAAAAGAAGCCGGCAGTATCAGTGTGCAGGCGGTCAAGGCCGCTTATGTGGAGAATGCGTCAGCCGGAACCCTGTTGGTAATATCAGGCGAGGCGCTTAACCAGTATCCTGATCCGCGGGCAGCGCTTCAGGTGAAAGGGTCGATTCTGGATGCGGCCGGGCAGGTGCTGGCCAGCAAGACCGCCTACGGCGGAAATACACTCACCAATGAGCAGCTTGCCAGCATGCCGCTGGACAAGATCGAGGCGGCCATGGCCAATCAGTTCGGCGATTCGCTGACCAACCTGGAAGTGCCCGCCGGGAAGGCGGTGCAGTTTACGATCGTGATCCCCAAACCACCCAAAAACGGCAAGGACTTTACCGTTGAGCCGGCCGGTTCCACGGTAGCCGCCGCCAAGTAGCAGCCGGGCTCAATTCAGACTTTTTCAGTAATCATTGATGTACTGCAGTGCGTATTTGACGTAGTTGCCGGCCGATTTTTTCAGCCAGGCGATCTCGTCCGGGGTCAGATCGCGTTTATACTTGGCCGGAGCGCCGACCCAGAGCGTATGCGGGGGAACAATGGTGCCTTCGGTCACCAGCGCTCGCGCGCCGATCAGCGCGCCGGCACCGACCACGGCATGATCCATCACCATGGCCTGCATGCCGATGAAACAGCCGTCATGCAGGGTGCAGCCATGCAGCGTTACGCTGTGGCCGATGGTCACGTCGTCGCCTATGATCAGTGGCGCACCGGGGTCGTCTGCGTGTTTCTTGTGGGTTACGTGCAGCATGGACAGGTCCTGTACATTGCTGCGGGCGCCGATGCGGATCGAGTTGACATCGCCGCGGGCCACGCAGTTGTACCAGATGCTGGACTGCGGTCCCATCTGGACATCGCCGATGATGACCGCGGTCTCGGCGACAAAGGCGCTTGGATCGATGCTGGGCTGGATGCCCTGGAACGGACGGATCATGTTCGTGCTCCCCTGTTGCAAATTATTATCGATGCATCCCCTGCATACAAAAAATCCTCTGCGCGTTCCACATATGTGGTTCAGGCAAAGGATTTTTTATTTTGATGATTTAAGAAACTAACTTAAATCTTATTTCTAAGTGGTGCCGAAGACTGGACTCGAACCAGCACACCCTTGCGAGCACAAGAACCTGAATCTTGCGTGTCTACCAATTCCACCACTTCGGCAAGTGAGCTGCCCTTTTATCATCCCCGTTGTGATATTGCAAGCATTATTTATGGCATCTCTCAAAAAACGGAAACACCGTCAAGTGCCGTAGGCTGGTATCCGGCGGAAACAGCAACCGCGGATTACCTCGCCTCGTCCTGCCATAGCGGCAACTCCACGATAAAAACGCTTCCATGTCCCTCCTGGCTGGTGACCCGGATCTCCCCGCCGTGGTCCTTGATTATGCCGTAGGACACCGCCAGTCCCAAACCGGTGCCGCCCGGCTTGGTGGTAAAAAACGGAGTGAAGAGCTTCTCCAGCAGATCAGCGGGGATGCCACAGCCGCTATCCGCTATCTTTACGCAGACGTTACGTTCGGATTCGCTGCCGGTCATATCCAGTGTCAGCACCCCGCCGCCGGGCATGGCTTGCAGGCCGTTCAGCACCAGGTTGGTAAAAACCTGCCGCAACTGGTCCTCATCACCTTCGATTTCAAAATCACCTTCGTCGCGGTATTCCCGCACTATCCGATACTGTTCCAAGGGAATCTGGTGGCCGATCTGGCCCAGAATGTCGTCCAGCACCTGCGCCAGAGAAAAACGGCTGACCAGTTGCAGGCCGCCCCTGGAAAAGGAACGCAGATTCCTGACGATGCGCTCGATGCGCCCTACCTGGCGCAGGATCGTTTCCAGTTCATCCGGCTCCGCTTCGCCGGTTTTCACCGCCAACTGCAGCAGTTCGGCGTTGCCGCGGATGATGGCCAGCGGGTTGTTGATCTCGTGCGCTACGCCTGAGGCCAGCATGCCGATGCCCGCCAGCCTTTCGGCCTGGGCCAGTTCCTTCTGCGCGTTCAACAGCTCCTGGCTGGTTTCCTCCAGCTGCCTGGTGCGCTCCAGCACCTTCTCCTCCAGGGTCCGGTTGAGGGTCAGGTTCTCCTGCTCCCGTTCCGCCAGGCGGTGTTTCATGATGTTGAATTCATCGGCCAGTGAGGCGATTTCGTCGTTGCTGTCAACGGAGATATCCGGCAGCTTCTCGCCGGCGGCGATTCTGCGGACCTCCTCTTCCAGCGCCTTGACCGGCAGTGACAGGCGCCGGCTGAACCAGGCCGAAAGCACGACTCCGATCAGCGTGACAAAGACCAGCACTCCGGAAAATACCAGGTTGATCTGGAAGCGCAGCTGCCGGTAGGGCAGCTCCGGCACGCCGACGTACAGCGCGCCAACGACACTGCCGCGGTAATCCCGCAGAGGTTCGTAGGCGGCAATGTTCTGATGGTCCAGCACAAAGGCCTTGCCGACCCATTTCCGGCCGAGGCTGATCAGATCGTACACATCGGCCGACATCATGCTGCCGATGGCGCGTTGGCCGCTGCTGTCCAGCACGGTCGTGGCGATGCGGATGTCGTCGAGAAACAGCGTGGCGGTTCCGGTAGTATGGCCCGGTTCCAGGTTCTCGCCATGCTGGAAGACAACTTTCGAAATACGGTCCACCAGCCGGTTGTCGCCGTTCATCAGCACCCCGCCGTACAGCACCCCGGCCACGGTTCCGTCATGGGCCATGACCGGCGCGGCCGCCACCAGGAACATGCCGCGATTCTCGGCCTGCCTGCTGTAAGGCCTGGCATGGGGGGTCTGCCTGGTCGGGATATTGATCAGCTGCGGCAGCTGCGGATTTTCCCGCGCGGCCTGTTCCGAGGAAAGCAGCATGATCCCGCTGGCGACAACCCCTTTCAGCGCATCGGCAATCAGTTTTTCCTTCTGTTTGGAGTCACCGGTGACGCCAGGATTTCCGGCCCGGTAGCGCACAAAGCCGTATCGATCGACCATGGTCAGAAAGCTCAGGCGTTCATTGTGCAAAATCAGCTGGAGTGGCGGGGAGTGGGATGCTTTTGCGTTGGCGTCCATGGCCAGCGACAGCTCGGCGGTCTGCCCGGTCAGGCGGATGATGTCCGAGAGCCTGGCTGTTTCGCCCAGCAGTATTTCCCGGGCGGAATAGAGATTGGTTTCAACGGTCTGTTGCGCCTGGGCATAAAAGCGGGTCGTGATCAGCGAGACACCCAGCAGCCAGCAGACCGTAATCGCTGAGACCAGCGGCACCAGTGTGGCCACCGTCAGCTTGAAACGGATCGAAGAGCGCAGGCGCCTGATCCTCATGAGAGGCCATACTCCAGGATCTTGCGATCGAGTGTCTTGCGGGAGATGCCGAGGATTTCGGCGCTGCGGCTCTTGTGAAAACCGGTCCGGGCCAGCACCGCCTCGATATGCCGGCGCTCGATCTCTTCCAGCGCAACCAGCGGGGCCGGTTCGGCAATCGCGGCGGCCCGTTCGCGGATCGCGCCGATCGGCAGCAGCGCCGGGGTGATCGTATCCGTGCGGGCCAGGATCACGGCCCGTTCCATGACGTTTTCCAGCTCGCGAACGTTGCCGGGCCAGTCGTACTGCTGCATCAGCTGCAGCGCTTCCACGTCGATGCCGCGCAGCTCCTTTTTCATCCGGGCGGTATAAATCTTCAAAAAATGCTGCGCCAGCGGCTCGATGTCCTCGCGCCGTTCGCGCAGCGGCGGCAGATCGATCGTGATCACGTTCAGGCGATAGTAAAGGTCCTCGCGAAAACGCCCCTCCAGAACCTCGCGCTGCAGATCCTTGTTGGTGGCGGCCACGAAGCGCACATCGACCTTTTTGGAACGGGTGGAGCCGACCGCCATGAAATCCTTCTCCTGGATCACCCGCAACAGCTTGGCCTGAACCGCCGGACTGACATCGCCGATTTCGTCCAGGAAGAGCGTGCCGCCATCGGCCTCCTCGATCAGCCCTTTTTGATTGATGATCGCACCGGTGAACGCGCCCCGCACATGTCCGAACAGCTGGCTTTCCAGCAGCGTGTCCGACAGCGCGGCGCAGTTCAGCGATACGAACGGCTGGTCGGCCCGCCGGCTGTTGCTGTGAACCGTTCCCGCGATCAGCTCCTTGCCGGTTCCGGATTCTCCCAGGATCATGATGTTGGCATCGCTCTCGGCCACCTGCAGGGTCAGGTCATACACCTCGCGGAAGCGGGCGCTCTTGAAGACCATTGTTTCGGCCTGTCCGCCGCCGCGCTGCAGCTCCTTGCGCAGCTGCCGGTTTTCGCTGGCCAGCCGGCGATGGTCGAGCACCCGCTCCAGCACCCCCAGCAGCTTTTCCTTGGGGAAGGGCTTGGTGATGTAATCATAGGCCCCTTCCTTGATGGCCTGGACCGCGTCGTTGATCGTGCCGTGGCCGGTCATGATGATCACCGGCAGATCCGGTTTCCGGGTATGCAGCTGTTTCAATACCAGCAGCCCGTCCACATCCGGCATGCGCACATCCTGCAGCACGATGTCGCAAGGCGTTGGTTCGGCTGATTCAAGCCGTTTCAGCAGGTCGGCCCCCCGGCTGAAGGTCTCGACCCGGTAACCGCTGGCCTGCAGCAGCTTGTCCAGATAGCGCAGGATTTCGGCCTCGTCGTCGCAGATAAATATGGTTGGCATATGCAGCTTTCTCCCGACTTCAATCCATTATTACACAATCAGATTGGGACAAAATGATACAGATCGGGACAAAAAGAATCAACACCTGTTTTCAAAACGATAGGCATTTTATAATAAAAAATATCTAACAGCATAAAATTGTTATATTTTTTTCCTGCACACCCGGCATTGGCAATTTGGCACAGCAATTGCCGTATACGTGATTATAAAACCGTGAACAATTCACATGCATATGGGAGGAATAAATGAGTAAGCCCGATCTGTTCCCCGGAGTCAATCGCCGGGATTTCATCAAGACCTGCGTGACCGTTTCGGCCATGCTGGGTCTGCCCTTCGGCATGGTCAGCAAGGTGGCGGCCGCCGCCCAGAAGGCCGATAACCGTCCGGCCGTGATCTGGCTGCATTTCCAGGAGTGTACCGGTTGTTCCGAATCGCTGCTCCGTTCCAGCCATCCCACCGTTGCCAACCTGATTCTGGATATGATCTCCCTCGACTATCACGAAACTCTGATGGCCGGCTCCGGGCATCAGGCCGAGAAGTCGCTGCATGATTCGATGCAGGCCAACCGGGGCAAATACGTGCTGGTCGTCGAGGGGGGCATCCCGACCAAGGACAACGGCATCTATTGCAAGGTCGGGGGCAAAACCGCGCTGGAATCACTCCGCAAGGCGGCCGAAGGTGCGGCGGCGATCATCTCGATCGGCACCTGCGCCAGCTACGGCGGCATCCAGTCGGTCGGCCCCAATCCGACCGGCGCCGTGGGGGTCGGCGATATCATCAAGGACAAGCCGATCATCAACCTGCCCGGCTGCCCGCCAAGTCCCTACAACTTTCTCTCCACGGTACTGTACTACGTCACCTTCAAAAAACTGCCCGAGCTGGACAAGATGGGGCGTCCGATGTTCGCCTACGGCCGCAAGATCCACGAGCATTGCGAACGGCGCGCCCATTTTGACGCCGGCCGCTTTGCCAAGGCCTTTGGCGACGAGGGGCACAGCCTGGGCTACTGCCTCTACAAGCTGGGGTGCAAGGGACCGGCCACCTATGCCAACTGTTCGGTGCTGGGCTTCAACGATATCGGCGTCTGGCCGGTTTCGGTCGGCCATCCCTGTATCGGTTGCACCGAACCTGACCTGCTCTTCAAGACTGCTATTTCCGACAAGGTCCAGATTCACGAGCCGACACCTTTCGACAGCTATGCTCCGGTCGATCTGAAGGACAAGGGCAAGGGCCCTGATCCGCTGACCACCGGGGTGATCGGCCTGGCCGCCGGCGCTGCCATCGGCGCGGGCATCATGATGGCCAAGAAACTGCCGGATGGTCCGCAGAAGGGGGACGACCATGAAAAAACCGAGTAGGCGCGATTTCCTGAAGATCATGGGCGCCAGCGGGGCCGCGCTTCTGGCCGGCCGGGCCGGCGCCGAGGCTTCCGAGTCGCACGCGGTCAACAACGATACGCTCGGCATGCTCTACGACGCCACCAAATGCGTCGGCTGCAAGGCCTGCATGTCGGCCTGCAAAAAAGTCAACAGTGATTACGGCAGCCTGGCCTTCGAACGGGCCAAATTCGACAGCGACGGCCTGTGGGACGCGCCGGAGGACCTGTCCGGCAGCACCCGCACGCTGATCAAGCTCTTCAAGGAGTCGGACAAGCAGTGGTCCTATGTCAAATACTCCTGCATGCATTGCCAGAAGCCGTCCTGCGTCTCGGTCTGCCCGGTCAGCGCCATGACCCGCGACAAGATCACCGGCACGGTCGATTACAACAAGGACGCCTGCATCGGCTGCCGCTACTGCCAGATCGCCTGCGCCTTCAACATCCCCAAGTTCCAGTGGGACAAGGCCATCCCGCAGATCGTCAAATGCGACCTGTGCAAGAACACCAACCTGGTCAAAAAGGGCATCACCGCCTGCGCCGAAGTCTGCCCGGTGGGGGCGATCAATTTCGGCAAGCGCAAGGATCTTTTGGAAGAGGCCAACAAGCGGCTCAGGGAAAATCCTGGCAAATACATCAACCACATCTACGGCGAGAAGGAGGTGGGGGGCACCAACCACCTCTACCTGTCGGCGATGCAGTTCAACAAGCTGGGATTGCCGGTGCTGGCTAATGACGCGCCGGCCGAGTTCTCGGAGAAGATCCAGCATACGATCTACAAGGGTTTCATCGCTCCGGTGGCACTCTACGGCACTCTCTGCTTCGTAGCCCTCAAAAATATCAAAAAGGGGCACGGCCAGGCAGACGGTAAACATTCCGAAACCGACGAAAAGGGGGCTTCCGACCATGGGGCATGATGAGTACCAAAGGCATGACGCCAAGATCCTGACACCATCGTTCATCGTGCTGCTGACGCTGACCCTGATCGGTTTCGGTCTGATCGCGCTGCGCTTCATCAAGGGCATCGGCGCGGTCTCCAACATGAGCGACGGCTACCCCTGGGGCATCTGGATCACCTATGACGTGGCCACCGGCACCGCCATAGCCTGCGGCGGCTACGCCATGGCGATCCTGATCTACATCCGCAACCACATGCACTATCACCCGATGATCCGCTCGGCGATCCTGACCAGCATGTTCGGCTACGGACTGGCCGGTTTCTCGGTCATGGTGGACGTGGGGCGCCCCTGGAATTCCTACAACTTCTTCATTCCGTCCAAGTGGCAGGCCAACTCGGCCATGTTCGAGGTGGCGCTGTGCGTCATGGCCTACACCACGGTGCTGCTGCTGGAATTTCTGCCGGCGGTGCTGACCACGCTGGAGAAAACCGAATGGAAGACTTTGCAGTTCATGCTGGACAAGCTGCACCAGCGCACCGGCATCAAGCGTCCCGAGCGTCTGGATGAACGGCTGGAATCGGTCAAGGAGGTGGCCGCCTGGCTGAAACCGCGCCTGGACAAGGTCCTGATCTTCGTGATCGTGCTGGGCATCACGCTGCCGACCATGCACCAGTCCTCGCTTGGCTCGCTGCTGCTGATCGCATCGACAAAAGTGCATCCGCTCTGGCACACCGGCTTCCTGCCGTTGTTGTTCCTGATCAACTGCATGTTCATCGGCTATTCGATCGCAATCCTGGAGTCGGTTATCTCCTGCTATGCCTTCAAACGCCCCTTCGAAACCAAGGAGTTGTCCGGTCTTGCCCGGATTGTCCCCTGGCTGACCGTGATCTGGCTGACCGTTGTGATCGGCGACCTGGCCTGGCGCGGGCAGCTGATGGCGGCGCTGTCGTTCGATTTCTACTCGCGCTTCTTCCTGCTGGAGTTCTGCCTGGTGGCGGGTGGATCGCTGCTGCTGTTCAGCGGCCGCAAGCGCGAGTCGATCCGCTGGCTGTTCGCATCGGCGGCGCTGATCGTGCTGGGGGGCGCGCTCTACCGTTTCAACGTCTACCTGATCGGTTTCAATCCGGGCAAGGGCTGGCACTACTTCCCGTCCCTGGCCGAACTGCTGATCACGGTCGGCATCGTCGCCTTCGAAATCCTGGGCTACCAGGTGCTGGTCAAGATCCTGCCGGTGTTGCCCAAGCTGCACACCCGCCAGCAGTTGGACGCGGTCGCGGTGCATGTTGATACGCCTGCGGAGCATGTGGCGGCGGAAAAGGCGTAACAGAAAAAACTCCCTCCCCTTCAAGGGGAGGGTCGGGGTGGGGATGGGTTAGATGTAACAGTCCACCCATCCCCCTCCTAACCTCCCCCTTGAAAGGGGAGGAAAATTGCTGACCCATAAACTATCGGAGGTAACATAATGGCCCGAATTACACTTGACCCGATCACCCGTATCGAAGGTCACCTGAGAATCGATGTGGAAGTAAACGGTGGCGCGGTCACCAACGCCTGGTCATCGGCCCAGATGTGGCGCGGCATCGAGACGATCCTGCAGGGGCGTCCGCCCGAGGATGCCTGGATCTATGCCCAGCGCTTCTGCGGCGTCTGCACGACCGTGCATGCCATCTCGTCGATCCGCTCGGTCGAGCACGCCCTGAAGGTCGAGGTACCGCTCAATGCCCAGTATATGCGCAACATCATCATGGCCCAGCATTCGGTGCAGGACCATATCGTTCACTTCTACCACCTCTCGGCGCTGGACTGGGTCGATGTGGTCTCGGCCCTCAAGGCCGATCCGAAGAAGACCGCCCAGCTGGCCCAATCGATCTCGGACTGGTCCGGCAACAGCGAAACCGAATTCAGGGCGGTACAGTCCAAACTGAAGTCGTTTGTCGAGACCGGTCGCCTGGGGATTTTCTCATCCGGCTACTGGGGGCATCCGGCCATGAAACTGCCGCCCGAGGCCAACCTGATGGCGGTGGCCCATTATCTGAAGGCGCTGGATTTCCAGCGCCGCGCGGCCCAGGCCGGGGCGATCCTGGGGGGCAAGAATCCGCATATCCAGAACCTGTGTGTCGGCGGCGTCGCCACCGCCATCAACATGGAAAACATGGCCACCCTCAACATGGAGAAGATTGCGGCCTTGCGCGCGCTGATGGAAGAGACCCGCGAGTTCGTGCAGAAGGTCTACTATCCGGACATGATCGCGATTGCATCGGCCTACAAGGAGTGGTTCAAATACGGCAAGGGGGTGACCAACTACCTGGCCGTGCCGGAAATGCCGGAAGACACCCATAACACCAAGTTCGCGCTGCCGGGAGCGATCATCAACAGCGGTGACATCAAGGGCGCCCGCATCATCACCAATCACCAGGATGCGCCGCTGATCGGCGGCATCACCGAAAACGTCGCCCATGCCTGGTATGACGGCAGCGGCAGCAAGCATCCCTGGGAAGGGGAAACCAAGCCCAACTACACCGACTTCCAGGACAACGGCAAGTATACCTGGTGCAAGGCGCCGCGCCTGGACGGCAAGGCGATCCAGGTCGGTCCCCCGGCCCAGCTGTTCGCGGCCTATGCCGGCGGCAACCAGAAAGTCAGAAAGCTGGTGGACGATTCCTGCAAGATGATCGGCATCGGCGTCGGCGACCTGCACTCGACCATGGGACGCCTGGGCGCCCGCGCCATCAGGGCCCACATCATGGCCGACTATTCTCTGGAGTATCTGGACAAGCTGGTTGAAAACGTCGGCAAAGGCGACAAGGCCTACGCCAACCATACCCAGATCCCCAAAGGGGAGTACCGTGGAGTCGGTTTCCACGAAGCGCCGCGCGGCACCCTGTCGCACTGGATCGTGATCGAAAAGCAGAAGATCAAGAACTACCAGGCCGTGGTCCCCTCCACCTGGAACGCCTCGCCGCGCGACGAAAAAGGTGTGCTCGGTCCCTATGAAGCCTCGCTGATCGGCAACCCGGTGGCACAGAGCGACAAGCCGCTGGAGGTGCTGCGCACGATCCACTCCTTCGACCCCTGCATCGCCTGCGCGGTGCATACGATCGATCCGGAGGGGAAAGAGATTACCAACGTCAAGGTGATGTAGGGAACGTCCATTTTTCCGCAATATCTGCGTAAGTCTTCGGGATCACTTGTGACTCGGCCTGGCGGCCGCCACCTGCGGGGCGCCTTCGCGGTCCAATTTCGCAAGCGAAATTGTGCGACGTAGCGCTGCTACGCCTCCGCGCAATCCCTCGACAGCCTTGATCTTGCGAAAAACTGAACGTTCAAAGGAAAGTAAAGGAAAGTAAATATGAAAACATTGATATTCGGGGCGGGTAACCTGCTCTGTTCCGACGAAGGTTTCGGCGTCCATTTCATCAAATACCTGGAAAAACACTACCGCTTCCGGGATGACGTGGAGCTGTACGATGGCGGCACCCTGGGAATCATGGTCACCCACCTTTTGGAGGAGGCCGACCGGGTTTTCCTGGTCGATGTGGTCGCTGCCGCGGGCGAAGCGGGGGACGTGTTCCGCTACGAGAAGGATGAGTTCCTGCTGGGCAAGCTGCCGATCAAGATGTCTCCCCACCAGATCGGCATCCAGGAGGTGCTGTTCCTCTCGGACCTGCGCGGTCGGACGCCCGACCAGGTCTCGCTCTTCGGCATCATCCCCGCATCATATGAGGCCGGTGTCGAGCTGTCACCCACGCTGGCTGCCAAACTGCCGGGTCTGGCGGAGATGGTGGTCGCCGAATTGCAGGCCGCGGGGCATGAGATTATAAAACTCGCCTGACCGGGCAATTGAAATCCGTGAAAAAAGGGGCGCAATTTCTGCGTCCCTTTTTTTGCCTAAGCGTACATACCTTTTAAACTCCGGAATAGATTCGTTCTTGTTACTGCAACCTGGCCAGGTTCAGCAGATTTCCCGAGGGTAAATTCTCAAACAGATATGGGTTCAGGAATTGATTTCCCCACAATAGATTCCGGTCTACCTCACTTAGAGAGGCCTCGTCGCAGACATCACTCCAATTCCCGGTTATGCAAATTATCTGTTTCTCCGCAATTTGGTATGCCTCTTTTTCGGAGAGCAGAAAATGGGGAGCAGCTTCGATACAGGTGCAGACCCGACTCGAACGATCATTATTTGTGATCAGCATTGCCTGCGAGGCGGTGCGTCCATGGCGAGCCTGAGGGCAGATGTCGTATGCCGGTGTCAGCGAAAGCATGGCCCCATCCCAGAATGCCGCATGATTGCGGGCATGATCGTCTGTATTGCCAACCAGAACATTGAAAACAATGCGGGAAAAAAGTTCCCTGAGTGTTTCCGGCGCATTTTTGAACTTGCTGCGAACAAGCTCGGCCAACTCCTCGTAACTGGCATAACGGGCCATCATTTCATCCAGCTTCAGAAGGGTCAGCGTCGAAACAATGCTCTTGCGTTGCCACCCCTGGGGCGTGGAGAGCCGGTCAAACCGCTCCACTAGCAGTACATCCTTGGAGGCGGCTCTGCGTAGCGAAACCGGCGCCACATCCAGTCCCGCCATATCAGCCAGGCGCATGGCAATGTACTCCGCCTTGACGACGGAATAGAGGTCGGACGAGGTGGAAAATTTGGCGATAAATTTCCTGGATTCCCCCTGAATAAGGGCCTTTGGACGAGCGCCGCCGATGGACGAGCCATGTTGCAGCGCCTGGGCAAGCTCCGCGGTCAGCGGTATGCCCTTCTCTACCAGTTCAGCGGCCTCGGCCAGCTCTTCGAGTGAAGCACAGGATGCATGCCTGGGTTGGTAATGCGTCGGTGAGAGCTGAAAATCCAAAGCTCCAATCTTGTCTGACCCCGACTCCATAAGATAGGTGAGTTCGTCGAGTTCAGCCGGGTCTTTTCTACTGGCGCTTTTCCCGAACATTTTGTTTAAAATCACCCGGCGCCCCCAGGCATCGGGGGACGCATCCCGCAAACACCCGGGAATGCTGAGCCCGGGCAGTAAAGGGATCAGACCCTGGCGAAGCGGCAGTTCAGCATCATAAATCGCAATTGCATTGGCGCGTTCCAGATAGCTCCTGCCATAGTTGAAGACATACTGCCGCCCTTGAGAGCTGAGTTTTCCAGCCACCACCGGCTCTGTTTCTCCGGGGAGCCAAATCCAGACAAATATTTCGGAATATTCAGAAATCATCATCAACCTTCACGGAAGTGCGAACGCTTTGAGGCAGCAGGGCAAGCTTGTCGTCAATTCGACCTAGATGCATCGAGACCGTAGAGGAGGGGTCATCCGTCCCGAACAGTTTCACCCCCACAAGGGCTGCAAGCTCGAAAAACAGGCCAATCTCACACTTCAGGTCTCCGTGCTCGATCTTTTGTAACGTGGCTCTGGAAATTCCCGCCCGTCCCGCCAATTCGTTCTCGGTCATCTTGCGCTCTTTACGACCCAAGCGGATGAGTTTGCCTAAAAGCTCTGTTGCCTCTCGGGTTACACGGGAATATGTCCGCTTTCGAATTGGTTCCACTAAGTCACCTTTTGATTATTATAATAGTCACAAAGCTATTTAAAGACTATTATAGTATCCATTCATTGTGAGGCCGTCAACAATTGATTCGTGTAAGGCAGAAATCGGCTTTCCTCTTTTCAAGTTTTGTTATTTTGACAACAAGCAGCCTTTCCGGGTTGTGTCAATCAAAGGAGTCTCCCGGAACCGGTCCGGATATGGTCACGATTGTTTTGCAGGCCTGCTTATCCTGGTAAAAGTGAGACTGGCCAGCAGCGCCGATGCCCCGGCCAGGGCAAAGCCCAGCGGATAGCCGATTCGCTGCAGGGCGAACCCCATGGCGGTTGAGCCGGTCATCATGCCCAGGTAGATGCAGCTGTTGTACATTCCCATGGCCAGCCCCCGTTGCCTGGGAGATACGCCGTCGGCGATCAGGGCGCCGATGGCGGTGTAGGTCAGGGCCATCCCCAGGCCAAGCAGCACGGCGCAGCCGAGCAGGGCCGGCAGTCGTGTCGCCTGTCCCAGCGCGGCCAGGGCCACAGCCAGGCAAAACAGGCCGGCGGCCACGATCCGGCGCCGGTCAACCCGGTCGGCCAGCCTGCCGATCGGGACCCGGCTGACCACGTTGGTAAAGGCCTGGGCGGCAAAGACCAGGCCGACCCTGGCCGGGTCGAGCCCGCACTCGGAAGCGAACAGCGGCAGGAAGGTCAGAAATACTCCGAAGCCGATGCAACTGCCGAGCGTGGCCAGCAGGCAGCTGGTCAGGGTAAGGTTCCTCAGCAGTTCGACGCTGCTGGCCAGCATGACCTGAATTCCGGTTTTGTGGCGGGCTGCACCCCGAGGAAGCGCCAGCAGGGCCAGGAGTGCAATCACCAGCAGCAGCCCGCCCGAAATCAAAAATACCTGGCGCAGCCCGGCGGTCTGGGCCAGGTAGCCTCCGGCAGCCGGTCCCAGGGTCATGGCCAGATAGACCGCGGTTGTGTACCAGCCGTAGGCCTGGCCGACCCGGTTGGCCGGCACGGTGTCAGCCACCAGCGCCAGCATGCCGGGAGCAAAGGCGGCCATGCCGGTGCCGAAGAGCAGGTAGGCGGCGGTCATCTCGCCGGGAGTCCGGCACAGTGTGATCAGCAGCGAGGACAACGCAATGGCCAGGATGCCGCCGATGACCGGCAGTTTCTGGCCGACCCGGTCCACCAGCAGTCCGGCCGGAATGGAGAGCAGGCCGGCGGTAATCATGAAAGCGCCGTTGATCAGCCCGACTTGGGCCGGTGCCGCTCCCAGGCTGGCCGCGAATAGCGGAAGGACGGGGATGCGCAGGTACGAACTGAAAAAGGCTGCAAAGCCAAGGGCGCAGAGTATGAAAAACGGGGCGGGATTGGGCATGGGGTTAATGTCTCATGTGGGGTAACAGGGCGGTGCTTGTCCTGTGCGGCGTAGAGCTGGTTGGCTGATCAGCTTCGGCTATTCGTAATGCGTCCACATTCGGATAATCTTTATAGTCTTTATGTTGTCCAGAACCTCATAAACCAGTCGATGCTGAATATTGATTCTACGGGAATATGCACCTGACAGATCGCCCACAAGTTTTTCGTATGGCGGGGGATTTTTGAATGGATTTTCTTTGATAATTTCCAGTAGTTGTTCGGCTTGCGGCTTTAACCCGGAGTGTGCGAGCTTTTTTGCATCTTTTTGCGCTTGCTTGGTAAAAACAAGTTGCCAGCTTACCATGCAAGTTCCTCACTGCAATCGGATACTGGGGTTTTGAGACCTTTCTTGATGGATTCCCGCATGCCAGGAATTGATGTGAGATACAATGTTTCCTGAATAGCACGCCAATCGTCTTCTGAGATCAGAACTGCTGAATGCCGTTTGCCAACAATCTGAATCGGGTCATGCGATAAAGCGACATCATCGACAAGGTTATAAAGGGATTTTCGTGCTTCTGTTGCTGATAGCGTTGTCATTTTAAGTCGCCTCCATTTCGTACGTTAAATCGTACGCTGCTGATTGATTCAAGTCAAATTATTTTACATCCAATGTGGTCGAGGCGCACCGGCTCGGCTGGTGCTTTTTCCCGCTGACCGGTGCTGCCGTTTGTTGGATGCTCGGTGTTCTCGCTGTTTGATTGTCGGGATTTGTGAATCACTTAGGCCTGAACCTCGAAGGTTCATCTGACTTCTCGGTTTTTTCTGCTGAAAACGCCACGCTAAAGCAATAAAGCAGCTACGTTACTCTTGGGTTCCCTAATTGCCCTGTGGAAGGCGAACAGTATTCAGGAAGCTAGCGACCCTCGCACCTTATCCTGTTCGGCCCACACGCAAAAATTAAAGGTGAACTTTGAAGCTCAATTTTCCATCACTCGCTGTACTTCATTTCCGAAGCTAAGCATGTCAAACGGCTTTTGAATAAAACCATTCAAATCAAGTCCATTGAATCGCTCCAAAATCTCCTGATCGCTGAAACCGCTGGCGAGCACTACCTTGATATCTTTACGGATATTGCGCAGCTCATGGAATACGGCAACCCCGTCCATGTGCGGCATGCTTTTATCAAGCACTACCAAGTCAATTCGATCCTGCTGCTCACGAAAAATGCTCATTGCTTGTTTGCCGCTTGATGCCATTATTGTCTCATAGCCAATTTCTGCCAGCATGTCTGCACAGATATCACGTACAAACTCATCATCATCAACAACCAAAATAGTGCCGCTTGGAGAACCAACCGTTTTTGACAGATCTCTGACATTGTCTGAAGTAAACATATTTTCCTCAGTTAACTCCGCGAGTGGAAACAGCACTTTGATGCTTGTCCCCACAGCAGGGGTGCTTTTTACCAGCAACGCTCCCTTGTGCGCCCGTATGATGCCCAAAACAGCCGACATTCCTAGCCCACGGCCGGTAAATTTTGTCGTGAAGAATGGATCGAATAATTTTTGCAGGGTGTGTTCATCCATTCCGCAACCTGTGTCAGACGATTCAATCCAGACGTAGTTGCCAGGTGTCAGTTTTTCCTCCAAGCGACTGCCATTAAGCGTTGTCTGATCGAAATAGGTGACACCTGTTGAAAGGGTGATGGAACCATTCTCTTCACCAATTGCTTCAGATGCATTTGTGATCAGATTCATGACAATCTGTTGAACCTGACCTTCATCCGCTGTATTCAGCGGCAGGTTGTCATCAAGTTGAAGATCCAGTGTTACGGACTTAGAAATAGCTGCAGAGAGCATTGTCGCGTTTTTCTGTACCAACTCCGTCAAGCTCATTTTCTTAATGACAAAATTACCTTTTCCTGAATATGCAAGCATCATATTGGTTAGCTTGGCTGCTTGATTGCTGGCATTTATTGCATTTATTATTTTTTGTACTACTACAGAGTCCTCGGGAAGCCTCTTTATGGCAATGTCAAGGTTGCCAAGTATTGCCTGAAGCAGATTGTTGAAATCGTGTGCTATGCCCCCGGACAGTATTCCAAGACTCTCCAGTTTCTGGGAATGCAGCAACTGCCGCTCCAGGCTCAGACGTTCTTCTTCTGCTTTTTTACGTTCGGTAATATCGCGCCCTTCAGGGACGAGGAAAAGAACGGTTCCTGTTTCATCTATAATAGGCCGCAAGGAAAAATCTATAAAATGGATGTTTCCATCTTCATCAAGGTGTGTTGCTTCGAAGTTGACATACGTACCATTAGCGGCATCCCTTATTGCTTGACGCAGTTGTTCCTGAAGTTCTGGTGAATGACTCCACCAAGGAGTATCCCGGAAATCTTTATAGAGCAAGTCAGATGGATCAGCACCGATGAGTTTTAAGGCCGTGCTGTTGATGTCAGTAATCTTCCCATTGAGATCCAGCATGCCTGCTAAATGGAAATTTTGATCAAAAACGGCTCTGAATTTTTGCTCGCTTGCATGCAAAGACTCTTCTTTCTTTTGATTTTCAATTATCTGTTGGGAAAGCTCTTCAGCGTAGAGTTTTAGATCCTGCTGAGCTTTTATTCGCTCAGTTATATCCTTGCCTGTAACAAGTAGATTGACTACTTGACCCTCCGGAGCAAATGGAGAAATTCCAAAAGCTATATCTAGGACTGTTCCATTTCTCTGAATAATCTTGGCTGCGAATTTTGCCATCGCAGTTGTTGCGGAAGTAACTTCCCTTAGATGGGTTTCCACAGAAGGGGTGTCGCTTGCAGTGAATAAACTAGTAAACTGCTGCCCGACCAATTCTTCTTCTTTCTGCCCACTGATTTCTGAGCAGATTAAATTGGTCCTTGTAATAGTGCCGACAAGGTCTAGCACCATAACAGCATGCGGACTGCTTTCAATTATTTTATCTATAAAATTACGACGTTGCTGTTCAGCTAAAATTATTCTATTGAAGGCCAATTTCCATAATAGAAAATAGATTGTAGCCCCAAAGGAAATCCCTATGAGCGCTATAATGCCTGTGATAAGGAGAGTCGGAAATAAAGAGCGGCTGATTTCAATGCTTCCAACCACGACTCCAGCATCCTGGAGATCGTAAGAACGAGATATTACAGGAGAAGTCAGCTTATGCGCACTTTCAGCAACAAGGGCATGATTTTTATCCAAAATACGCCGTGTCTCATTTTGCGTGGTGCCAGATCTTTGTGACAAAAGCTCTTCCAGTCGCATTTTTTCGTAACGCCACAAATCCGGATTCGCATTGATAACTCCGGATATTATGCTGGCATTGACATCTGCTTCAGTTTCAATCGCACTTTTTAAATACGAGTAGGAAACAGCAAAATAAACAATTGGTAGAATCATGGCGACTAGAACAGATACTGTAAGCCCGATCCAGTTATACACGCGGCGGGTGCTTTTCATCTTAGGATACCTTTATGGCTGTAACTAACTAAATTTCCGCTTTTGGTCATGATCTTGAGGCCTTCATTCGAAAAGACAAAATCAAGAAACTGCTTTACTGCTGGTCTGGGTTGAGAGTTGGTGATTAAGTGAAGGGTTGTCGACAATCTGTAAGTGCCATCGGAAAGTGATTTTATACTAGGGCGAACACCGTTAAAATCCAGTGATTTGAGAGGGCTTTTTTCTGTAATAATCTGTGTGAGCGTTGATGTTCCCAAAGTCCCACGTGCATTAGCAACATATTTCGTACAGTCCTGGTCGGTTATAGCTAAGATTTTGGACTTGTTTGATCTTGCAACAGCCATTGCTTGCTCCATAGCCGGAGAAATCGATTTTACAATCTTGGTAGCCGTATCGGTTTCCGGTCTAAGCACCAGACGGACTCTACTGCCATCCGGCCAATTCATGGTTTTGCCTTGAAAGATATCCTCCAGCTCTTGTGTTGTCAGTCCATCTTTGCGAACATCCTTGTGGGCAACAAACACGAATGGCGTTTTGACATATTCAATTGCAACCATGCCACCGGTGCGTTCTTCCGGTTTCAAAGGCCGGGCGCTTGATGCAATATCCAGCCCCCCTTTTGACAGTGCTTCAATCCCGCCAGTGCTTCCCAAACTCGGAAACACTTGGATTTTGATGCCAGGATGACTTTTTTCGAATGTTTCTCCCAGAAGTTTCAGAGTTCCCAAACCAGTCCCTGAACCGCCTATCTTGATTATCTCTGCCGCTTGGGCATGAAGATGGAGAAAAATCCCCAGAACTCCAAATAAAAGAACTGATTTTGTAGTCATGGATCTTTTGTAAAAAGTCATATACACCGCTCCGAACTCTTTGGGGAGGTAATCCGATTAACCCCGGCCACCTCAGTTTTGAAGAGGAACTCTGATTGCCAAGTTTCTGGAATCATATGGTCTTTAGCAATATCAAAAATGTGTGTAACAATCATCAAAAACATTCACTACTGTCCGGTAAAATTTGATTGGGAGCATCTGGAGGGGAGCGTCTAGGGAGACATTCTATTTATTTTTCTAATTCAGCCAATAGATAAATAGATAACACCGTCTTACCCCCATGCGGTTCACATTATATTCAGATTTAAGATTTTCTGTGATTCCTTCTACAATATCGACTGCCCACTGCTCTATTAGCCTATCTATTACTACTTGCGTCGCTCCTGCAACATCTTGGCAATCTCTTCTTCGCCGAGGGGAGCCTGCCGCTTCACCCGCAAGCTCTCAGCCAAATCCCGAGCAAAATCCCGCTGCAGGTAAGCGTTGATCGCCGCCGTCAGGAGCATGGCAATGATCGCACCGAGCATGGCCAACGCCATGTCCTTGTGGGCGTCCCACACATCCCCCTGTGTCCCCAGGTATGCCACCCCGAGGTCGCCACCAAACAGTTCCGCCGCCCCCCATTCGAATAACTCGAAGAGCATGGACGTAGCCATCGTCACGTCAAGGGGCAGGTAATAGCCCCACACACCACGCACGTCCGCCACCCGCAGAAAGACCTCGCGGATCGGATAGGCGAGAAGAACACCGAAAGAGAAGTGAGCGAGCCGGTCGAAGTGGTTGCGTTCAAGGCCAAGGAGCCCGTTGAGGGTGGAACCGGTCAGGTCGCTGAACCATGCATCATAGGGGACCTTGGCGTATGTGTAGTGGGCGCCTACCTCATGGAGGCAGAGAAAAATGAAGATGGCTGTATAGGAAATGCGCGAGAGTGGGAGCTTCTTTCGGGACAGAACCAGCACCGGCACGATGAAGATGACGAGGGCGTTCTCCAACGCCCAGTCCTTGCGGTCGAGAGGTGCTATGGCAAGGGCCGCCCAGACCAGCAGAAAAAGCGCACCGAGCACCAGGAACCAGCGGCGGGTTTGCTCTCCAACCTCCATGATTTTCTCCCTAAATAATACACTCACTGCCGAACGGCCGGCGCCAGTATCTGCAATAGTGTATTCTTGTGCTTAATCTGGTTCGTCCGTCTCTAGGGACATCTGGAGGGACGCTATTATTTATTTTTCTAATTCAGCCAATAGATAAATAGATAACACCCTCTTACACCTCTCTAATCAGGCGTATTCACTCTTCACGGCTCTCTCAATTGCATCTCTAACGCATTTTTCAGGGAATAAAATTCAAAACGAATATTTTTGTACGCATCACCATAGTCTTTGGACACATCCTCGCGATTCTTGATGGTCATAATAAGATCAAGTTTAGTCCCTTTCAGTTGCGTCTCAAGAAGGTAATAAATCGTATCAAATCGCCTAGACCCTACTGTATTGACTAACATTTGGCCGTCAGAAATCAGCACACCAGACTCTTTGTCTTCATGCTGAATGACGGGACGGTCCGATCTAACATTTCTTACCATCCATAGCCTAGTTTTTTCAAAAACCTTTTGCTGCCCTGTCGTGTCTATCTGATCCCGAAAAACGGCATCATAGTAAGAAAGAGGCGAATAACACCCTCCGAGGAAAAGTGCCATAATGAAGATTATTAACCATTCTTTCGTGCCGAGTACCATATTCACTCCTTCTTAGCGACAACGGCTTGGGCGGTGAACCGGCGCAGGTTTATCGCGACCGGGTTCACTAGGCTCGTTGGGAACCTATTTCTAATTTTCCCACTTTCAAGGGCAGGCCCTCATTTTTCTTGAAAGGGATAGATATGACTCACTCGTGGGGACTGAAGCCAAAGACTCGCGTTACCTTATGTGGGTTTCTGTCAATATTAGACTGTAAAGTAGTTATGGCATTGAAGCAAAATTCCATCAGCATTAGCAATTCGTAATAGCCGATAATTTCTGTAAATTTCTTACCTTCGATTACGTCTGCCCATTTGAAAGTTATGGTGAAATTGTAATTTTCAATTGGGGCAGGTAACATTGTTGAAGGAGAGGAGTAGTCGTAAAAGAAATAAACTTCGCTCAGTCTATTTTTTTTGCTCCAAGCTTTTTGTTGCTTAAAATCTTCCAAATTTAGTGTCATATTGCGATCAACACTGTGTGAAAAGCAGTTTCTAACTAAGCGGATAATGGCATTGAAGGATAAAAGTTGTGAGGTATCTCCGTAAAAAATATGATCAGAAATAACTTTACAAAACCTCGGATCTTTCAACGCTTCGAACACTGCCTTTGAAATATCTCGAATGGCATTTGTAGTTACAGCCATTCCCAAAATACCTACCTCGTTTATAGGAATCGCTTTATGCTCATCGAATGCAAAACGTAGAAGATCACCATGAAGAACGTATTGTTTGCCAGGATCAACTCCAATCCTCATCGTATGTACATCTCTCAGTCTAAAATCCTCCATACGAGACAGGCGATCAAAATAGTGCCCAAGGTATAGAGAAAAGTATGCGTGGCGAGTTATGCCGTATAAATTGAAGACCAGAGCTTTAAATTTTTCATCATCTGTCACTTGTATCTCCCAAAGCCATAAGCCTGACTGGCCTATATTGGGGCCGGTCTTGGCGCTTGTTAGCGTTTTCTTTCCTTGAGCGCGAAATCAGGCTCATAGAGCTTGACAAGAGTAGTTATAAATTCTTTAGCGTGCGAAATTATTTTCTGAGCCTCGTCTTCATTACAAAATTCCCCTTGATGAGCAACTGCATTTCTTTTGGAATTAATTTCGCCAGCTATAGTTTTTAGTTTTTTAAGTGTCTTGTTTTTTTCATTCGCATTGTCATTGATTGGAAGCAAGAGGCGATCGAGCTTTCCAGCTAATCCATTGGCCCATCGGAGCAAGCTGTCGACAAATTTTGCATCAAATTGACTCACGGCCTGGAACTCTCGACGCACGGCAAAATTTGCTGCGATCTCAGCTGCTGTGGCTGCGCGAACAATTGCCGCTGACCATTCTTCTCTCGTGTGAAGCCCAGATAGTTTATGCCATTGCTTCTGTAGTTTCTCTAGGTCGGTTAACTCTTCATATTTCTTTTTCGTTTTGGTTCTCATGACTATCCTTTACGACTAACGGCGCGGGAGATTACCGGGCAGTTTTTTGGCCCGGTGCATCTTCCTTGTTGGCAATCGATTTTTCTGGCTTTTTGCTCATGATTGTAAATGGTGTAGCCTCAATTGAAGGCAGTCGTTCGTAGGAGATAGTCTCCGCAGATCCGTAAATAACGTCACCAGAGAATGAAAGTGGCAAAAAGGCCTTGTATCCGGTTTTGTAGTTGCCGTAATGCAGAATCAATTCTGTGCCTTTTGGAATTTTGAGGTTTATCAGCTTTTGATTCAGCTGTATTGGCTCTTTCAATACGATGGGGGCATTCTGATAGGGAAGCGCTGGGACATTGACGTTTCGAATTGCAAATACTTTCATCGTGAATGCAACTCCGAGCGCAAATCCAACAAGAAATATGATGATAATTTTTGTTGTTTTCATTTGCTCTTTCCTGTCAACCCGATATTGGCAACGCTTTGTCATTTCAGCAGTGTTTTAAAAACACCACCTACGACCAAGACTCCACCAAGTAAATATTTGTAAATCAATGCGGTGCTGAATTTTTCGTAGTTTCCTTTTTTTGTCACGCTACTGAAATTCAGTGTTCTTGCTATGCCTTTCAGCGATTCAATTTTGGTTAGTAAAATAATAAACACTCCGGCCATTGAGAGCGAAACGCTCTTGTAGATTTCAGACTCAGACCCGCGATAGAAGGCGATTAGCAGTAGAACAAACCACAGTAATGTTACAAGCTGCATTTTTTCGATTTTATTCATCTTCTTAGCCTTTAATCTGCCAACTCGGTTATCTACGGTAACCCTATATAAGTTACTTATCACCTATATAGGTTATTTGTTACCCATATAAGTGGCCTCGCTGGTAACCTATATAAGTTGCTTTTACAGTAATTCTAAAGCGTTGCTATTCGTGATTCAAGTTGTGTTCCGCGAATCAGTCTATCTGGCACAAACCAAATTTTTAATTCTGTATACCATTTTGCTCACATGCTTCGGTGTTGCTCTCGAAGTTCTATTTCTTCAAAATTGACCAAGACCTTCATAGTTATCAACATCTTGTCGAGTCCGGTAATTTTCCCGAAAATATACGCATACTTTGGCGGGCTGTAAATTAAAATATCCAAGGAAAAGGCCGGCGAAGATCCGGCTTTCGGGGCGGGTTGTTTAAGTCTCAGTGGCCGTCAGTTCCCTGCTTCAGCGGCAGGCTCACGGTAAAGGTTGCGCCCTGTCCTTCCCGGCTGGAGACTTTTATCTCGCCGCCGTGGTCGCTGACGATGCCGTAGGAGACCGCCAGACCCAGGCCGGTGCCCCTGGACTTGGTGCTGAAAAAAGGCGTGAACAGCTTTTCCAGGTGTTCGGGGCTGATGCCTGGACCGCTGTCGGTAACGGTGACGCTGACGCTTTCCGCGGACTCGTCGGGGCTGAGATCGATGGTCAGGATGCCGCCCCCTGCCATGGCCTGCAGGCCGTTGATGATCAGGTTGGTGAAAACCTGGCGGATCTGGTCCTGATCCCCCTCGATTTCCAGGTCCTTGCCCCAGTAGTCCCGTGCTATGCGGTATGTCTCCAGCGGAATCTGGTGGCCGACCTGGTCCAGGATGCTGTCCAGCACGTTCCCCAGTGAAAAAGTGCTGACGCGCTTGATGCCGCTGCGCGAGAATACGCGCAGGTTGTTGACGATGCGCTCGATGCGGCCGATCTCCAGCATGATCGCCTCGACCTCTTCACGCTCCTCGGCCCCTTCCGGAATCTCGTCCTGCAGCAGTTCGGTGTTGCCGCGGATGATCGCCAGCGGATTGTTGATCTCGTGCGCCACTCCGGCGGCCAGCAGTCCCAGCCCGGACAGCCGTTCGGCCTTGGCCAGCTCCTTCTGGGTCGCCAACAGCTGCAGGCTCTTTTCCTCCAGCTGGGCGGTGCGCCGCTCAACCTTCTGTTCCAGCGTGTTCTTGAGCGTGCTGACCTCGTGGGCCATGGTGTTGAATTCGTCAGCCAACAGCGCGATTTCGTCACGGGTATTGACGACAATCGGCTCGATCCGTTCTCCGGCCGCCATGCGGCGGGCTCCTTCGGCCAGTGCGCGCACTGGCCCGGCCAGTTTGTTGCTGATCCAGCCGGAAAGCGCGATGCCGATCAGCGCCACAAAGGCCAGTACCCCGCCGAAGATCAGGTTGATGTTTGTGCGCAGTGTCAGGAAGGGGCGCTCGGGCATGCCGACATAGAGAGCGCCGATGGTTGCTCCGTCCTGGTCCTGGATCGGCTCGTAGGCGGAAAAGTACCAGTCGTTCAGCACAAAGGCCCGATCGCTCCACGGTTTGTTGTTCTCGAGCACCACCGAGGCGACCTCGCTGGACATCAGCGACCCGGTGGCCCGCTCTCCACCCGCATCCCTGACGCTGGTGGCAATTCGCACATCCCCCAGGAAAATCGTGGCCGCGCCCCGCTCCTCCCGTTCATAAACGATGCGGGTAATGGTGTCCACAACCCGGCTGTCGCCATTTAGCAGCTGGCCGGCCTGCAGAACCCCGGCCACGGAGCCGTCCGCGGCCAGCAGCGGCGCCGCCGCCACCAGCAGCAGGCCGCGATCTTCGCTGCCGCGGGTTGTCGAACGTGAGCGGGGGGTGGCCTTGATCGTAATCGAAACGGCCTTGGCCAGGGAAGGGTTCTCGCGGGCCAGGCGTTTCGGGTCATATACCTGGCTGCCGCCGGACACGGCTCCCCGCAGCGCCCGGGCAACCAGCGGATCAGCGGCCAGCGAATCACCGGCAACCCGCGGATTGGCGGCCCGGTAGCGGACAACGCCCCTGTCGTCGATGATGTTGATAAAGCTGAGTTGCTCGCTTTGCAGGAGTTTGTGCAGCATATCCTTGTGTTCGGAAAATCTGCCGGCCCGCAGCGAGGCCGACAGGTCGGAGCTGAGTCCGGCCACCTTGACCATGCCGCTCAAGTGTTCGATCTCACCCCAATAAACCTTGCGGGCCGAGTTCAGATCGCCGACAACTTTTTGCTGGGCCTGCTTGAAAATACGGTCGGTAATCAATGAGGCGCCGATCAGCCAGCTTAAAAGAATGGCGGCGGTCAGCGGAGTCAGGGTGGCAAACAGCAGTTTGCGGCGGATGGGGGTGCGGAGTCGGTGCATCGTTATTAATCCTGGGAAAAGCGGTTTCACGCGACGAACGCAACGACGCAACGTAAAATCAGGCAGTTAAACGATAATATCATTCACCAGATTGGTGAAGTTACAAATCTTCTTAAGTATTTGAATTTCGTCGCGTTCGTTGCGTCGTTGCGTGAGTAAATGCCTTTTTTAGGATTAATCCTGGGAAAAGCGGTTAACCGCCGATGAACGCCGATGCACGCCGCCAGAAGTAGGTGTTTCTAAACTGGAAGTCAAAAACTTGAATAAAAATAATGATTTAATCCATAAGGCGATCAACTTGTTTTGGTGTAAGTCCTGGTTTTCTCGGCGTGCATCCGTTTTTCTCGGCGGTTAACTGACGTTCAGGTTAATTGGCCTGCTGTTTTTCGTTCCGAAATTAATGATCGGATACTTTCAGATGGTGACAATCGTTGCATTTTACAGGGCCTTCGCCGAACAGATCGTGGCAATCGGTGCAGTACTTGTGCGACCACTCCTTGCCGAAACCCACGATCTTGCCCGGTTCGGAAGTGGTGACGGTTTTTCCATCCGCGGAAACCGATACATTGGCATGGCAGACGTAGCATTTGCCAACCTTCTCGGTCTGGTGGATTTTATGATTGAAGGTCATGCCATTTTTGAAACTGATGATGTCGGTAGCTTCCGAGGTGGACGTAATCAGCATTAGCGTCAGGACAAGTTTTTTCAAGGTAAATCCTTTTCTGTGTGACAATCTTTGCAGGTAACCGGGCCTTCGCCGAATAACTCATGGCAATCCGTACAGTATTTATGCGACCACTCTTTGCCGAAGTCTTTGATCTTGCCCGGTTCGGAAGTGGTGACGGTCTTTCCGTCCGCGGAAACCGATACATTGGCGTGGCAGACGTAACATTTGCCAACCTTCTCAGTTTGGTGAATTTTATGATTAAATGTCATGCCGTTTTTGAAACTGATGATATCGGAAACAGCGGCTTTGGAAGCAACTGGATTGGACGAAAACAACATCAATATCAGAATCAGCTTTCTCAAAACTCACTCCCGGAAAAGATGGATAATGTATGGATATGTTTCAGAATTACTTGCCATTATCATGCCTGAACCGTTGCTTTGTCGGAAAATGCCTAAAAAAAATCACTGTCTTGCAATGATCTACCTTCGCTAATGGTCTGTCTGTCGACTGGCTGGCTTTGTTCCAGCCGGGTTAATGGCATTAAATCAGTATGTTTCCGGCCTTGGCGCAGATCCTGGTCCGCCCCGCACTTGTAATTTGACTTTTCTGTGGCACATTAAAATTTTGGCCGGAATAATCCGTCGGTTGTTGAAAATATGCTGCCGACGGTTAATGTGCACAGGCTCACTTTAGGTCAATTGCCTTAATCCGGCAAGCGGCTAAGTGTATTGACGAAATATCCGTTGGTGCAAAATTCCCGAAAGCGGTTTGTGCGGGAAGCGAAAAGTGCGTGCAAGGCCGTATATTGCCGCTTTGTATGTAAGCAGGGACAAATTAGCTTATTGTAAAAATTTGGCCTGCTGTATGCACATGAATTTGAGCTTGTCGTTGCTTCGGCCATGATGTAGCTTGGCAAAGTAGCCCATCAATTTGCCGTATTTAATTTGACTGTCATATTAATCAAGTGTTGCTGTTGAACGTGAAGGAGGGGACATGAGAAAACGTATTAGCCGGATCAGGTTGTTTATCGCCATTTTTTCAGTTTTATTGTCAATGTCTGCATATGCAGGCACAGATCAGGCGGTTTCCTCTCCAGCGGCCCAAAAACCGGGCATGGTGGTGGTTGAATCCGCCCCGGCAAGCCTCAGCCAGCCGCTGCGCTCCAGGGCGCCGCTGAAAGTTGACCTTAACGCCCCCAGTGCCGCACGCACATTCCAGGACCGCAGGTTTGTGGCCCCCAAAACCCAGAAACGAGCGCCATCGGCCGCGGTTGCCGAGCCAGCGGCCGCTACCGGCGCCTCAATCGTACAGAACCGGCCGATCGGCAGTTCCATGCCGTCCTCCGATGCAAACTTCGAGGGGGTCAATAATGTCAGCGGAGTCTTGCCGCCCGACACCCAGGGCGACATTGGCATGGATCCTTCCACCGGTAAAAAATATTATGTCCAGTGGGTTAACCTGGCCTTCCAGATCTGGGATGTGACCAATCCGGTAGCTCCGCTGTCGCTGGTTTCGCCAACGGCCGGAAATGTGCTCTGGTCAGGGATGGGCGGCATCTGCGAAACAAATAACGACGGTGATCCGCTGACCCGCTTTGACGCTCTCTCTAACCGTTGGGTAATGAGCCAGTTCGCGCTCGGGTTTCCCGATGATTTCCACCAGTGTGTCGCGGTTTCCCAGACGGCGGACCCGACCGGCTCCTGGTATCGCTACGATTTCAAGACCAGCGCATCACGGATGAATGATTACGGAAAGCTGGGTGTCTGGCCGGATGGCTATTACATGAGTTTCAACCTGTTCGACGGGACCAACTACGATTATAAGGGCGCCGGTGTCGCGGTGTTCGAGCGTGACAAGATGCTGCTGGGCCAGGCGGCCCGCATGATTTATTTTGACCTCGGCCTGGTTAATATGAACTATTACGCCTTACTGCCGTCCGACCTGGATGGTCTGGCTCCTGCTGCCGGCACACCCAACTATTTTGTGTCCTGGGACGACAGCACCTGGATGTCGGACCCGACCGACACGCTGAGAGTCTGGGAGTTCAAGACGGACTGGGTCAATATCGCCAATACCACCTTCGGACTGAACAGCAACTACGATCCCAACCTGAAGATTTCCACCGCCGACGTTAACCCGGACATGTGCGGCTCAGTACGGAACTGCGTTCCGCAGCCGGATACGACTTCCAAGCTGGATGCCATAGCCGATCGGCTGATGTACCGCTTGCAGTACCGCAATTTCGGCACCCATCAGACGCTTGTCGGAAACCACACCGTGGATGCCAACGGATCGGACCAGGCCGGTGTGCACTGGTTCGAGCTGCGCAACACCGGCGCCGGTTTCGGCATGCACCAGGAAGGGGTGTATGCTCCCGACTCCGATAACCGCTGGATGGCGAGCGCGGCCATGGATGTTTCCGGGAACATCGCGCTGGGCTATTCAGTGGCAAGCGCAACCACCTATCCATCGGTGCGCTACACCGGCAGGCTGGCCGCGGACCCGCTCGGCACATTGCCACAGGGCGAACAGACACTGGTTGCCGGCACCGGATCACAGACAAGCACCTCCTACAGATGGGGTGATTACAGCATGATGGCGGTTGACCCTTCCGACGGCTGTACTTTCTGGTATACCCAGGAATATGTGCAGACCACCGGAAGCGCCAGCTGGCAGACCAGGATCGGTTCCTTCAAGTATCCTTCCTGCTCCGCCGGAGCGGTCGGAGCCATATCCGGCACGGTTACAGACGGCGCCTCGGCTCCCATAGCCGGCGCAACTGTTGCTGTATCCGGCGGCAGCACCACGATAACCGACGCGGCGGGGTTCTATTCGGTTGTTCTGCCAAGCGGCACCTATGACCTGACCATCTCCAAGTACGGCTATGTTGCCGGCAGCTCCACAGGTGTCGTGGTGACCGCTCCCGCAACCACCACCCGTGATTTCACGCTGGCGACCGCTGCCGTTTCGATCATTTCCGGGACCGTCAGGGACGCAACCACGTCATGGCCGTTATATGCCCGCATCGATATCGCCGGGTATCCGGGAGCTCCGGTTTTCACCAATCCTGTGACCGGCCTCTACCATGTCGCTATCGCAAACGGTTCCTACACCTTTACGGTGACCGCCCTGAGCGGCGGCTATGCCAACGCTTCACTGCCGACGGTCGTCACTGCCGATGCCGGCAGTAACATCCTGCTGACCGCCAATACCACAACCTGTGCGGCGCCCGGCTACAACCGCAACGAAAGTTTCGTGCAGCGTTTTGAAACCTGGCCGCTGGCAGGCTGGTCCATCGTTAATAACGTCACAGGCGGCCTGGCCTGGTTGTACAACCCTTTTTACTTGCTCGGCAATTTTACCGGCGGTTCCGGCATGGCCGCCACCGTCAACAGTGACGCCAATCCGGGAGTTGCATACGATACGGAGCTCCGTTCACCACTGTTGAATCCGGCATCATTGACTAACCTGAATCTGTCATACAAGGCGAACTACCAGGATTACAGCGCCTATGACGCCCTGGATCTGGACATCAGCAATGATGGCGGCGGCAGCTGGACCAATATCAGTAACTGGACCAGCGACCATGGCATGCTTAAAGCGCTTCCGGGCGAAACGGTGTATGTGGATCTGGCGCCCTACGTTACCGCGCCGTTCATCCTGCGCTGGCGCTACTATACGACCGAACCTGTTACCGCGAACACACCCTATGACTGGTATGCCCAGATTGACGATGTTTCGATAGGTTCCACCTGTACCCCGACTGCGTCCGGCGGCCTTGTCACCGGCTCGGTCAGGGATGCCAACAGCGGGGCGCTGGTTTTAAATGCCACCGTCAGTGATGCGGCCCTCAATTCCGCGGTGATGATCGACGCCTCGGCCGATCCGGCCACACCGTCAATGATCTATGTAATCGGCCAGGCTGCCGGCACAAGCACGCTGACTGCCAACGCTCCCTCCTATGGAGCCGGGCAGGCCTCACCGACGGTTGTTGCGGGAAGCACTGTCGGCCAGGATATCCTGCTTTCCTCCGGCCAGCTTTCGGTGAATCCGGTCAGCCTTACGTTCAACCTGACCACCGATACTCCCATCGCATCTCTGCCGTTGAACCTGGTAAATGCCGGTGGACTCTCCTCTTCCTATGAGATTATCCCGGTTCCCGGCACTTTCACCGGCTATGCTCCGGCCGGGCCGTTTGCCGCCAGCACCCGGCATACCGGGCCGAAGAACCTGAACGACAGCGACGCTTCCAATCTCCGCGTTGACACGGCGCCGACCGCCGTGACCCCTCTTGTCGGAGGCGATGTTTCCAATTCGATTGTGACCGGTTTGTCACAACCATGGGGGATCGGGTTCAACACCGATGCCGGTGATTTCTGGCTGGGAAATTTCAGTGACAAGCTGGATCACCGTTTCACGACGCTGGGGGTAAACACCGGAGATATCATCGATGCCTCGGCCTGGGCCGTATCATTTGCTGCGGATATGACCTACAACCCTTTCACAAACACGCTGTGGCAGGTCAACGTCAGTGGCGATAACTGCATCTACGAACTGGACCCTGCCACCAAAACCTCCACCGGCAACAAGATCTGCCCCGGCTTCGACAACTCCCAGCGTGGCCTGGCGTTTGATCCGCTGACGAACACCTACTACTCCGGTTCCTGGGTTGATTCCATCATCCACCATTTTGCACCGGATGGGACCCTGCTGGATTCGGCATCGGTCGGGTTGGCCATTTCGGGGCTGGCGTTCAACCCCGGCAGCGGGCATCTTTTCGTGATGACCAATGCCGCCACCACCACCGATACGACAAAATTCGACGTTTATGTGCTGGATACCAAGGCGTCCTATGCCCTGCTGGGGGGCTTCAACCTGAAAAACGGCGCGGTAAACGCCTTTGCCGATTTCGCCCAGGCCGGACTGGAGATGGATTGCAGCGGCAACCTGTGGGCTGTTGATCAGGCCCAGGACAAGGTCTATGTGGCGACCTCCGGTGAAACCGGTGTCTGCGACTGGCACTCTACCTGGCTGTCCGCGACACCGGCCAGCGGCAGCGTCGCATCGGGAGGGAACGTTTCCCTGAGCGCCAATGTCAACGCATCCGACCTGTCGCCGGGAGTACACAATGCGTACCTGAGGGTGGCAAACAGCTCGCCGTACGGGCCGGTGATCGTGCCGGTAACCCTGAACCTGACCGGCCTGAACCAGCTGACCGTAACCAAAACCGGTAGCGGATCCGGCACGGTGACCAGTACGCCGGGAGGAATCAGCTGCGGCAGCGATTGTACCGAGAAGTACCCGCCCAATTCCGTCGTGAGACTCTTTGCCACGCCCGCAGCCGGCTCCACCTTTGGCGGCTGGGGTGGCGATCCGGACTGTGTGGACGGCATGGTGATCCTGACTGCTGCAAGAACCTGCACAGCAACATTTACGATCAAGACCTATAACATTACCGATTCGGTGGTTGGCGGAAACGGCACAATCAGCTGCACATCGCCCGTAAACCACGGCAGCACCAGTACCTGTACCATATCCCCGGCCTTCGGATACATGCTGGGCACTCTCTCCGACGAGGGGAGTGACAAGCTGTCATCGGTATCCGGCAACAGCTATGCGATTGCCAATGTTGCATCCGACCACCTGGTCGTGGGAACCTTCGTGCCGATTCCGCCGATCAGAATCCCGGATCAGTACGGGACTCTCCAGGGTGCCTATGATGTGGTGCTCAATACCGGTTCTATACAGTCCCAGATCCACACCTTTGTAGAAAACGTGGTTTTCAACCGTCCGATTACGGTCCAACTCAAGGGGGGCTACAATTCGGGGTTCACCGCGGTCAGCGGATTGACGACGATTGAGGGGATGCTTACGATCCAAAACGGCACGGCGATTGTTTCGGATCTGATAATCAAATAGCGGTCTGTCGCAGGTATCCTGACATTAAAAAAGGTGTGCTCCCGGGCACACCTTTTCTTTTTCCGGAATTGCATTTACCTATTCCTCCAATAGCCCGAAATCCTCGATCCTGCGGTCCAGCGTCCTTCTCGAAATCCCCAGGATCTCGGCGGTGCGGCTCTTGTGGTAACCGGTGCCCTTCAGCACCATTTCGATATGCTGCCGCTCCATCTCCTCCAGCGGCACCATCGTGGTCTTGGGTGCTTGTGGCGGCGCAGCGTAGCTGGTGGCGGCGCTACTGGTACCGGCGGCACCCCTGAGCGGGATCACGCCGGCCTGGACCATGCTGCCGGATGTCAGGATCACGGCCCGCTCGATCACGTTTTCCAGTTCGCGCACGTTGCCGGGCCAACGGTATTCCCGCAACGCTTCCAGCGCATCGGAGGAGATGCCGTGAATCTCCTTGGACATGCGCGCAGCAAAGCGCTTCAAGAAGTGCAGCGCCAACGGCTCGATATCCTCGGGGCGCTCCCTGAGCGGTGGCAGCGGGATGCTGATCACGTTCAGGCGGTAGTACAGGTCCTCGCGGAAGCGCCCTTCGGCCACCTCCCGTTCCAGGTTCTTGTTGGTGGCGGCCACGAAACGCACATCGACCTTTTTGGGCCTGGTCGAGCCGACCGGGATGAAGTCCCGCTCCTGGATCACCCGCAGCAGTTTGGCCTGCACCGCCGGACTGACGTCGCCGATCTCATCCAGAAAGAGCGTGCCGCCGTCGGCCTCCTCCAGCAACCCCTTCTGGTTCATGACCGCGCCGGTAAAGGCCCCCTTCAGATGCCCGAAGAGCTGGCTTTCCAGCAGCGTATCCGACAGTGCCGCGCAGTTCAGCGAGACAAAGGGGCGCTCGCGCCGCAGGCTGTTGCGGTGCAGGGCGCTGGCGATCAGCTCCTTGCCGGTGCCTGATTCCCCCAGAATCATGATGTTGGCGTCGCTGGCGGCCACCTTGAGGGTCAGGTCGTAGACCTCGCGGAAGACCCGGCTGACGAAGACGGCGCTCTCGCGGCTGTCCACGCCGCACAGCTCCTCGCGCAGGCGCAGGTTTTCGGCCGCCAGGCGGCGATGCTCCAGCACATGTTCCACCAGTCCCAGCACCTTCTCCTTCGGAAAGGGTTTGATCAGGTAGTCGTAAGCGCCCTGTTTGATGGCCTGCACCGCGTCGTCAACGGTGCCGAAGGCGGTCATCATGATCACCGTCAGTTCGGGGCGGATCTTCTTGACCTGCTTCAGTATCTGGACGCCATCCATGTCCGGCATGCGCACATCCTGCAGCAGCAGGTCCACCCCCGCGCCGGCCGGCGATTCCAGCAGCTTCAGCAGATCGCTGCCCCGGCTGAAGGTCTCCACCTGATAGCCTTTCATCTGCTTTTTCAGATAGCGCAGGATGCCCTCTTCATCGTCACAGATACAGATATTCGCCATTGGTGTGTCTCCCTGTATTTTTACATTCAAGAGCAAATCCCCCCTAACCCCCCTTTGCAAAGGGGGGAAGCCTTGAAGTCTCCCCTTAGATAAGGGGAGATTTAGAGGGGTTAGATTTTGTCCCGGTGTTATTGAACTGCTGTTTATAAATTCTTTATCAATCGGCAGATTTGTACATTACTGGACAGAATTGCGCAATCCACAAATAACTTCCGCCTGGATATATCCCTCAAAAAAGTTTGCACACCGCAGCAAAAGCCCTGTATTAGCGTGCTCAGTGCCACTTCGGTTTTCTGTAAACACGATTGGCACGCCAATTGATGTATACGGTGTTGACCATCAATAAATGTGACATTTTGGCGCGTTTTGATAACGAAAGGAGATTTTTCAGTATGGGTATGTCACGCAGGCAATTTTTGCAGGGAGGGGCGCTGGCGGCGGCCGGCGTAGCCATCTCCGGCAAACCGGGGGAGGCCAGTGTCGATTCCCCGGTTACCAGGATCAAGGGGCTGAAGGCCTCCACCACCATCTGTCCGTTCTGCGCGGTCGGATGCGGGTTGCTGGTCCACACCAAAAACGGCAAGGTCATCAACATCGAGGGCGACCCGCAGCATCCGATCAACCAGGGGGCGCTCTGCTCCAAGGGCAGCTCGCTGTTCCAGATTGCGGTCAACGAGAAGCGTTTGCAGAAGGTCATGTACCGCGCCCCCGGATCGGACCGGTTCGAGGAGAAATCGTGGGACTGGGCGCTGGACAAGATCGCCCTGCGCATGAAGGAGACCCGCGACAAAACCTTCAAGGTCAGTGAACTGAACAAGAAGGACAACAAGGAATACGTGGTCAACCGCACCGACGGGATGGCGTTTTTCGGCGGGGCCGGCCTGGATAACGAGGAATGCTACCTCTGGTCCAAGTTCTCCCGCGCCATGGGGGTCGGGCAGCTGGAACACCAGGCCCGACTTTGACACTCCGCAACAGTCGCCGGTCTGGCGGCTTCATTCGGTCGTGGTGCCATGACCAACCATTGGATAGACCTGAAAAACAGTGACGCAATCTTCATCATCGGCTGCAACCCGGCCGAAAACCACCCCATATCCTTCAAGTGGATCGAAGAGGCCATGGATAAAGGGGCCAAGCTGATCGTCGTCGATCCGCGCTACACCCGCAGCGCCTCCAAGGCGGACATCTATGCCCAGATCCGTCCCGGCACCGACATCGCCTTTTTGGGGGGCATGATCAACTATGCCCTGCAGAACAACCTGATCCACGAAGAGTATGTCCGCGAGTACACCAACGCCCCCTTCATCATCTCCGAGAAGTATGATTTCAAGGACGGCATGTTCTGTTCCTTCGACGAGCAGGAGAAAACCTACGACCTGAAATCCCTGGCCTATGAACTTGGTCCGGACGGCAAGCCCAGGCGCGACAACAGCATGAAGGATCCGCGCTGCGTGCTGCAACTGATGAAAAAGCATTTCAGCCGCTACGACGTGGACAAGGTCTGCTCGATCACCGGCACCAAGAAAGAGGATTACCTGAAGGTTGCCCAGGCCTTCTGCGGTACCGGACGGGCCGACAAGGCCGGAACACTGCTGTACGCCATGGGCATCACCCAGTCCACCCATGGCACCCAGAACGTGCGGGCCACCGCCATGCTGCAGACGCTTCTGGGCAACATCGGCATCGCCGGCGGCGGCGTCAACGCGCTGCGCGGTGAATCCAACGTGCAGGGTTCCACCGACTACGGTCTGCTGTTTCACCTGCTGCCCGGCTATCTCAAGTCGCCCGAATTCGACAACGTCGATCTAAAATCCTACATCGACAAATGGACACCGCAGACCAAGGACGGCAGAAGCGCCAACTGGTGGGGCAACACCCCCAAGTACATCACCAGCCTGCTGAAGGCCTGGTACGGCGACAACGCCACCCAGGCCAATGATTTCTGCTACTCCTACCTGCCCAAGCGCATGGGGAGCTACGCCTACAACAAGATCATGGACAAGATGCTGGCCGGCGGCCTGGAAGGGCTGGTCTGCATGGGCATGAACCCGGCCGTGGGCGGCCCGGATTCTGGCAACGCCCGCACCGCGCTCTCCAAGCTGAAATGGCTGGTGACGGTCGATCTGTGGGAAACCGAGACCTCGATTTTCTGGAAACGCCCCGGCGTCAATCCCAGCGATATCCAGACCGAGGTCTTCATGCTGCCGGCCGCTTCATCGGTGGAGAAGGAGGGCTCGATCTCCAACTCCGGCCGCTGGGCCCAGTGGCGCTACAAGGCGGTCGAACCGGTCGGTCATTCCATGAGCGACCTGTGGATTATCGACCAGTTCTTCAAACGGGTTCGCAATCTCTACAGCAAGGAGAAGGGCGCCTTCCCGGAGCCGATCACCAAGCTGGCCTGGAACTACGGCAACGGCCACGAACCGGATGTGCATCTGGTGGCCAAAGAGATCAACGGCTATTTCACGAAAGACACCACCATTGTTGACAAGGACAAAACCCTGGAGTTCAAGAAAGGCGACCAGGTGCCGATGTTCAAGTACCTGCAGGCCGACGGTTCCACCACCAGCGGCTGCTGGGTCTACTCCGGTTCCTACACCAAGGAGGGTAACCAGATGGCCCGTCGCGACCAGTCCGACCCGACCGGCCTGGGGCTGTTCCCCAAATGGTCCTGGTGCTGGCCGGTCAACCGCCGCATCATCTATAACCGCGCTTCGGTCAACACGGCCGGCGAACCGTTCAACCCCAAGCGGGCTCTGATCGCCTGGGACGGTCTGGAAAAGAAATGGAAAGGCGATGTGCCGGACGGCCCCTGGCCGCCGATGAAGGACGACAAGGAGGGCAAATATCCGTTCATCATGCTGCCGGAAGGGCATGCCCGGCTGTATGCGCTGGACCTGAAGGACGGCCCCTTCCCGGAGCATTATGAGCCGATGGAGAGCCCGTCACGTAACCAGCTCTCCAGGACCCAGAACAACCCGGTCGTCAAGCTGCCCAAGAACGTCAGCAGCGACACCGTCAAATTCCCCTTCATCGGTACCACCTACCGCATGACCGAGCATTGGCAGACGGGCGGCATGACCCGCAGCGTACCCTGGCTGGTGGAATTGGTGCCGGACATGTTTGTCGAAATCAGCGAAAGCCTGGCCAAGCAGAAGGGCTTCAGGAAGGGTGACAAGGTCAAGGTCACGACCGAGCGCGGTACGATTGAAGCGGTGGTGCTGATCACGTCGCGCCTAAAGCCGTTCAACGTGGAAGGGAAGATGATCGAGCAGGTCGGCATGCCCTGGCATTTCGGCTACGCAGGAACAGCCAAGGGCGACAGCGCCAACATGCTGACGCCGTCGGTGGGCTGCGCCAACACCAGCATCCCGGAGTTCAAGGCCTTCCTCTGCAATATCGAAAAAGGGGGTAGCAAGGCATGAGCGGAAACAGCAAAGATTTTTCCAAACAGAGGACGTTTTTGATCGATACCACCAAATGCACCGGCTGCCGTGGCTGCCAGGTGGCCTGCAAGCAGTGGAACCAGCTGGGCGCCGAGAACACCAAGTTTTTCAGCGGCGAAGGCTACCAGAATCCTCCGGCCATGTCGGAGTACACCTTTACCAGGATCAAGTTCAAGGACTACCAGAAGAACGGCCAGAACGAGTTCGCCTTCTACAAAGAGATGTGCATGCACTGCAACGAGCCGGCCTGCGCCTCGGTCTGCCCGGTGGGGGCCTTTGTCAAGACCCCCGAGGGACCGGTGGTCTACAACGCCGGGCGCTGCATCGGCTGCCGTTTCTGCATGATCGCCTGCCCCTTCGGCATCCCCAAATACGAATGGAGCAAGGCCTTCCCGCTGGTCAAAAAATGCACCGGCTGCTACGGCCGGGTCAAGGAGGGGCTGCAGCCAGCCTGTGCCACCACCTGCCCGACCGCCATCAGTTACGGCAGCCGTAGCGACATGATCGCGGAAGCCGAGCGGCGGCTCAAAAACCGCCCCAAGCATTACTATCCGGCCATCTACGGCAAAGAAGAGGCCGGCGGAACCAGCGTGATCTACCTGACCCACCAGCCGCTGGACGAGCTGGGCTTCAAGCCGGTCACGACCCGTCCGTTGCCCTCCTACACCTGGCAGGCGCTGCGCCTGGTGCCGGGGATCTTTCTGACCATGGGAGGCGGGCTGTCGCTGATCTCCTGGTTCAACCACCGCAAGGAGCGCATCAAGCAGGAAGAGGCCTTCAAGAACAGCAAGGTTGCGCCTGAAACGGCAGAGACGAAAACCAGGGAGGAGAACCAATGACCGCTGCGGCACGTATCATCATCAATGAAGTCAAAAGCTATCACAATTTTCTGAAGTTCATGATCGGCCTGGTGGTTCTTGCGGTGCTGGCATCTGCCGTGCGCTTCATCTTCGGACTTGGTTCCACCACCAACATGAACGACACCTATCCCTGGGGCTTGTGGATCTCGTTCGACGTGGTCACGGCCGTGCCGCTGGCGGCGGGGGCCTTCACGCTGGGTGCGATCGTGCACTGCTTCCATATCAAGAAGCTGGAGCCGCTGGTGCGGCCGGCCATTGTCACCGGATTCCTCGGTTATTCACTGGTCTGCATCGGTCTGCTTCTGGATCTGGGACAACCGCACAAGGGCTGGCACACACTGGTTTACTGGAACGTGCACTCGCCGATGTTCGAGGTTTCCATGTGCGTCATGGCCTACACCACGGTGCTCTTCCTGGAATTCCTTTCGCCGGTTTGCGAAAAGTTCGGCTATCACATGCCGCTCAGGGTGCTGCGCTGGCTGGAGATGCCGCTGGTGATCGCGGCCGCCTCGATTTCGACCCTGCACCAGTCCTCGCTGGGCACCTTCTTCCTGATCGCGGTCGATAAGCTGCACAACCTCTGGTACAACCCGCTGCTGCCGCTGCAATTCTGGATGTCGGCCATTTTCACCGGCATGTCGATCATCATCCTGGAAGCGACCATGGTGCACCGTTACCTGGGACAGCCGGACGAATCGGAACTGCTGGAAGTGCTGACCAAGATCCTGCCCTGGGTGTTGGGAGCTTATCTGACGGTCAAAATCGCCGCCATGGCCTTTCTTTCCCATGGGCCGCTCTTCGATCGCCCGGTGCTTTTGGCGCTGTTCCTGGTGGAGGTGATTGTCGGCGTGATCATGCCGATGGTCATGTTCATGAAGGAATCCAACCGCGAGGATAACCGCATGCAGCTGCGCGGCGCCAGCATGATCATTTTCGGGGTGGTGCTGAACCGCTTCAATGTCTCGATGTTCGGCATGATCCAGGCAGACCAGGTGATCTACTACCCGTCGATCGTTGAATCACTGGTGACGATCGGCATCATCGCCGGCCACATCCTGTTCTTCGTGCTGCTGGCCAAGTATTTCCCGATCTTCGAACACCATCCCGAAACGGTTGACTACTCGCTCCCGGACCATTTCCATGAGGTGGACGGACACGAGCAGGCCAAGGGTGTCGAGGCGTAGTGATCTGAAAAGTCCCCCTTTTTGAAAGGGGGATTTAGGGGGATTTGCTTTTGAAGTCAACTGCAAATCCTCCCTGGCCCCCCTTTCATAAAGGGGGGGACGTAGTGAGGCAAAATGAGCATCGCCCAGATTCAAATTAACAATTCGCAGATATCAAACGTGACCGGGGTGATCCTGGCCGGCGGGCAGTCCTCGCGGATGGGGAGCAACAAGGCGCTGCTCCCCTTCCAGGGGGGGCGTTTCATTGAGGTGATTTATCGCCGGTTCTCGGAGCTGTTTCCCGAAGTGCTGCTGGTCACCAACAACCCCGAACAGTACGCTTTCCTCCCCTGCCGCAAGGTGGCCGATCTGTATCCCGGAATGGGGGCGCTGGCCGGGCTGCATTCCGGGCTGCGGCATGCCACCATGCCGCACATCTTCGTGGCGGCCTGCGACATGCCCTGGCTGAACAGCGCCCTGATCCGGCGTCTGGCCGGGTTGCTCGACACGGCCGATGTGGTTATCCCCTTTGGGGAAAACGGCCTGGAACCGCTGCACGCGATCTACGGCAAGCAGTGCCTGGGCCCGATGGAGGAGTCGCTGGCGGCCGATCGTCGCCGGATCGTCTCCTTCTTTCCGCAGGTGCGGGTGCGGGAGCTGCGGCAGGAGCAGGTCAGGGCCATCGATCCCGATTTCGATTCCTTCCGCAACGTGAATACCCCGGATGACTATTATCGACTGAGGGCGGAGTATTCCGGATATGCTTCGGAACAGCATCAAGCGGGATGTGGGAAGCCTCTCCTGAAAAGCGGGTAGTCCGGCGAATAACACAACACAATCATTTATCCTATAAAAAGCATTTGAAACTCGGATGAACAGGATAAACACAGATAAATCAAATAAATAAAGCCAAAGGACAGTAAATCCAAAGGGTAAAGGACTTTTTGTTTGAATTTTCAGGTTTTATCCGTGTTCATCCTATGTATCTGTGGATAACTGCCGTTTTTGGGATGATTCTTATCCTTCATAATAATAAGGGGGCTGACCTGGCAGGTTGGCCCCTTTTTGTATATAAGTTTGACAGTATGGCAGATATTTATAAGATGTAATTGCAGTTCGCTGAAGGTAAAGCTGACACTAACAGAATCTGCTGATGTATGTTGCGGGAATCGAGGGGAACATTGAGGGACTTTGACAGAGTTTACACCGAATTCCAGCCGAAAATACTTCGTTATCTCAGCAACCTTACTTGCGAGGACGACGCCCTTGACCTTACCCAGGCCGTATTTCTTAAAGTCAGCCGCTCACTGGACAGTTTTCGGGAGGAATCCTCTCTGTCCACCTGGATTTATCGCATTGCAACAAATACCGCCCATGATTATTTGAATTCATCCCTGGCGAAACAAAAAGCTTCCGAGCTGCTGTTCGATGAGGACGGTTCGGTCGACGACCTTCCCGACACCGGCTTTTTGGGGACAGACAGGGAGTTCATCCGGCAGGAAATGAATGCTTGCATACGGGGTGTCATCGACCGGTTGCCTGAAAATTACCGCACAGTCCTGCTCCTGGCGGAGTTCGAAGAACTTGCGAACCTTGAGGTTGCCGCAATACTTAACATAAGTGTCGACACTTTGAAAATCAGGTTGCATCGTGGCCGTGCGGCTTTGCGCAGGGCCATGCAAAGCCAGTGCAGCTTTTACCACGACGAACGCAACCAGATCATGTGTGATCGGAAAACGTGAAATATTTCTTCACGGTGTATCCTTTTCCACCTCTTTCCCGTCTATAGGGCACGAAGCAGTCAATTCTACGGGTGGAGGAACACATGAGTCAGACAGGTTGTTGTGGAACATCAAGCAGTGTCGGAGCAAACGACGGTTACGAAGTGGTGCGCATTGAGCAGGCTAAAAACAACTGCCGCCTTTGCGACGACTATGCCGAGCGCCAAAAAGAAAAGCCGGTAGCAGTTATCTGTTGTGAAGGCGCCTGCCTGCGTGGCGAGATCGCCCGTCAGGCAGCCAACATCCTCTGTCACACGCTTGCTCCCGGTAAAACCGTCAGGATTTGCCTGGGCGGAGCATTCACCAAGGATACCGGGCAACGCGACCTGGTTCGCAAGGCCTCGCGATTGATCGCCCTGGAGGGGTGTTTCGTCAACTGTTCGTCACGCATGATGAATGGCGTGATCGAAGGGCTCAAACCGGACGTCGTCATTGCCGACCGGTTGTGCGACTTTGACCGGAAACTTTTTGGCATCGAGGAGCTGCCTGCTGGCCAGATCCAGGCTCTTGCCCGTGTTGTGGCCGAAAAGATAGCGGTTGGATATGGCATCGGTGAAAAAACATCGCAGCGGGAACCGGGAGAGTTTGACCAGAACGAGTGGATAGAGTCAATCGATGCCCCAATTCTTCTGATGCAGGGAAACCCTAGGCAGGTCGTAACCGCTAACAGAAGAGCTCTTGATCTGTTCGGAAAAAATCTTCACGAAGTCGAAGGCCGCAGGGGAGGCCAGGTATTTGACTGCATTCATGCCTTCACGGAAGCCGGTTGCGGGAAAGACGGCAACTGTGAAGGCTGCAGGATCAGGGATGGCATCATTGACACCTTCACGACCGGCAAACCGCACAAAGGAGTTTCAAGCCCACTTCAGATCAAAAAAGACAACGGGACGATGACATACGAATTGCTGGTTTCAACCGAGAAGATAGGCGATCTGGCTCTGGTAAGAATAGAGCGTTTTGACGAGTCCCGAGCCTGATAAACAGGATCAGTGACTCGAATTCTAGGCCGTCGCCTGCCCCGGCGGCAGCGTGACAACGAACAGCGAGCCGCCTTCCGGCGGGTTGCTGACGGTGATCGTGCCGCCGTGGTTCTCGACAATGCCGTAGGAGACCGACAGTCCCAGGCCGTTGCCGGTCTGCTTGGTTGTGAAAAAAGGGGTAAAGATATCCTTGAGCTGTTCCGGAGGGATGCCTTTGCCGGTATCCCCTACTTCCACCAGGCAGGTTCCGGCCTGGTGGTCACGGGCGGTTCGGACGGTCAGCGTTCCCCCCTGCTCCATGGCCTGAACAGCGTTGACGATCAGGTTGGTGAACACCTGCCGCAGCTGGTTCTCGTCCCCTTCGATTCCGGTCGTGCCGATCGAGAATTGCCGGCGCAGCTCGATGCCCTCCAGCGACACCTGGTGTCCCACCTGCCGCAGTATCTCCTCCAGTATGCGGTCGATGTCCACCCGTCGCAGCGCCTTGCGCTGCTGGCGGGCAAAGGAGAGCAGGTTGCCGACGATCCCCTCCACGCGCCCCACCTGCTGGGCAATGATTTCAGCCTCTTCCCGGTTGGGGTTGCCGGGCGGCAGATCTATCAGCAGTACCTCCGCATTGCCCCGGATGATCGCCATCGGATTATTGATTTCGTGGGCCACTCCGGCGGCCAGTTCGCCCACCGCAGCCAGTTTCTCGGCCTTGACCAGCTCTCCCTGGGTCTTCACCAGTAGCTCGTTCTTGGCCTCCAGCTCGGCGGTGCGTTCCAGTACCTTAAGCTCCAGGCTGCGGTTCAATTCGCTGATCGCCTCTTCCCGCTGCCTGAGGGTGCCGGTCATGGTGTTGAATTCCCGGGCCAGTTCGCCGATCTCGTCCCCGCTTTCCGTTTCGATGCGCAGGTCGCGTTCGCCGTTGGAGAAACGCTGGACCAGCCGCTGCAGTTCCCGGATCGGGCGAGAGAGGTGGCTGCCGGTGAAACCTGAAACGGCCAGGCCAAACATCGAGCCGACCAGCAGCACGCTGCCGAAGATCAGGTTTACTCTCTTCTTCAGGGCCGTGTTGGGCTGCTCGCGCATGCCGACGTAGAGCGAGCCGATCACCTTGCCGTCCAGGTCGAGGATCGGCTCGTAGGCCGAAAAGTACCAGTCGTTGACCACAAAGGCCCGATCGACCCACTTCTCCCGGTTGAGGATCACCCGGTTGTAGACCTCCGCCGACAGCCTGGTGCCGATGGCCCGTTTTCCGTCGCGGGTCTGGACATTGGTGCTGATCCTGGTGTCATCCAGGAAGATGGTGGCGGTTCCCACATCCTGCCCTTTGAACTGAACCCCCTCATAGACAATCTTCTTGATCCGGTCCACGACGGCATTGTTGCCGTTCAGCAGCACCCCTCCGTACAGTGCGCCGACAATCAGGCCCGACCTGTTCCTGAGCGGTGCGGATGCGACCAGCAGCATTCCGGAACGCTCGCTCTTTTTTGCCCCCGGTTTGGCCCGTTCGGTCGAGATCACCTTGATCACGGCCCGGTCGGCCAGCTCCTTTCCCTCCAGCAGCAGCCTGTCCGGCTGGTAGATCACGCTGCCGGCCGTTACCTCGCCCCGTAGTGCCCGTGTCACCGGAGGATCCTGGTCGAGCGGGTCGCCGAAGACGTCCGGATTGCCGGCCCGGAACAGCACCCGCCCCCGGTGATCGACCGCAGTCAGGAGGTCCAGCTGCTCGTCGTGCCGCAGCGTGGTCAGAAAAGGTGCGATGGCCCGCCGGTCGCCGGCTGAAACCGCTTCCGCCGCAAAGGGCATGTTGGCCGAAAAGCGCACCACGTCGCGGATGTGCCCGATTTCATTGGAATAGACCTCGCGGGCCGAATTGAGGTCGGTGCGCACCTTTTCCTGGGCCAGCACGTTGATGCGGTTGGTGATGATATAGATGCCGGTCAGCGAACAGAACAGGATCGCGACGAACAGCGGCAAAAGCGAACCGATGGTCAGCTTCAGCCGGATCGAGAAACGGGGCGCCGGCATCGCTTATCCGGCCTCGATGTTGCCCTTGGGGATGGACAGGCTGTAATCGGAGATCTTGCGGTCCAGGGTCTTGCGTGTGACGCCCAGGATCTGAGCGGTGCGGGTCTTGTGGTAGCCGGTTCTTTTCAGGATCCAGACGATGTGGTTGCGCTCCACGCTCTCCAGGGAATCCTTCCCGTCGCCGGAGAGTGGCGAAGGCGCGCTGTTAACGCGCTCGATCGGCAGCAGGTCGGCGGTGATGCGGTTGCCCCTGGCCAGTATGATGGCGCGCTCGATGATGTTTTCCAGTTCGCGGATGTTGCCGGGCCAGTGATATTCGGTCAGCAGCCGCATGGCGTCTCCGGTGATGGTGTCGATCTGTTTTTTCATGCGCCGGGAGAATTTCGCCAGAAAGTGGCGGGCCAGCGGCTCCACATCCTCCTTGCGCTCACGCAGCGGCGGTGGATGGATCGTGATGACGTTGAGGCGGTAGTACAGATCCTCGCGGAAACGCCCTGCCCGCACCTCCCGCTCCAGATCCTTGTTGGTGGCGGCCACGATGCGGATATCGGTACGCATCGGATCGGTGCCGCCCACCGGGATGAATTCCCTCTCCTGGATGACCCGCAGCAGTTTCGCCTGCAGCGGGAGTGTCATGTCGCCGATTTCGTCCAGAAAGAGGGTTCCGCCGTCGGCCGCCTCCAGCAGTCCCTTCTGGGTCGTGGTGGCGCCGGTAAAGGCGCCGCGCAGATGGCCGAACAGCTGGCTCTCCAGCAGCGTATCGGTCAACGCGGCGCAGTTGATGGTCAGGTAGCGCCGGTCCCGCCGGCCGCTGTTGAAGTGGATTGCCCTGGCGATCAGCTCCTTGCCGGTCCCGGATTCCCCCTGGATCAGGATGTTGGCCTCGCTTCCGGCCACCTGCAGGGTCATGTCGTAGACAGCCCGGTATTTGCTGCTGACAAAGATGATATCGCCGGGGGCCGTGTTGCGGATCAGCTCCTCCTTCAGCCGGCGGTTCTCCTTCAGCAGTGTCTCGCGCTCCAGCGCCTTTTCCAGCACGCCCAGCAGTTTTTCCTTGGGGAACGGCTTGGCGATGTAATCGTAGGCGCCCAGCTTGATTGTTTCCACGGCCGAATCAATCGAGCCGAAGGCGGTCATGATCACCACCGGCAGTTCCGGGCGGAGTTCCCTGACCTTGCGCAATATCTCGATGCCGTTCAGGCCGGGCATGTTGATGTCCTGCACCAGCAGGTCCGGTGTATAGGCGCTGTCCGCTTCCAGGCGGTCCAACAGGGTCTGCCCCTCGCCGTAGGTGTCAACCGCAAATCCGTTCGACTGCAGGATCTTCCGCAGGTAGCGCAGAATCTCTTTTTCATCGTCGCAGATTACTATCTTCCCTTTTGGCACATCACTCTCCTTGTCGCCTGGTACTCATGTTGATCGCGGCCCGTTATTCAGGCCGAACCGGTTTTGTATCAAAAGTATACGTGCCGGATAAAAAATATACATCATGGCCAGTTGCCGCCGCTTCGGGACTGCATTTGATACGGGCAGGTTGCTGTAATTCCATCCTGTTATACAGAGCAAACTTTGGTTCTATTTATTTGGCATGCTTGGCATGCCTATTGCTGAATATAGGATCGGTTGGTTTCAGGTCTCCGGTTGCCATAATATAAATGGTTACAATAGAAGGTTTTTTTATAGGTATTCGGCCTGGGATACAATCGAAATCACTGTATACCAATGATACAATGGTTTATTTGCAAAGCGCCAGCTAAAAGTTTCACACTGAAAATTAGATCAGTAAGCGTTGTTTTGATCCTGATTTATCCATCTCCGAGTCGCACCAGCCTACGGAAACGGTTTCTATGGCGGACGGCCTGCGGGTATCGCTGGAAACGGCGCTGCCCTCCTTTAGTGAGTTAGAATTTATTTTCTGCGGTCTCCTGTCAGAAAACAAATTCGTTAACGAACTACCCTGTTTAACGGGGTCGAAAAGGGGATGGTTGGCATCGGTAACGATAGCAACCATTTCATATGGAAGGGAGGAGTACGTATGGCAGTTTCTAGACGTGATTTTTTCAAGCTTTCCGGTGGCGGACTGGCGGCCAGTCTTGGTCTGAGTTTCGCACATCTGGAGGCCAAAGCGGAAGACCTGACCATCCGCTATGCCAAGGAGACCACCAGCATCTGCCCCTACTGTTCGGTCGGCTGCGGTATGATCGTGCATACGCTGGGAGGCAATGTCGTCAACATCGAGGGTGATCCTGATCATCCGATCAACGAGGGTTCGCTCTGTCCGAAAGGTTCGTCGGTCTTCCAGTTGCGCGACAACAAGGCCCGTGTCACCACACCGATGTATCGCGCCCCCGGCGCCAGCGAATGGAAAGAAGTCTCCTGGGATTGGGCGCTGGACGAGATTGCCTTGAAGATCAAGAAAACCCGCGATGCTTCTTTCATGCCTACCTCAAAAATCAAGATCAAGGAAAAGGTTGGCTCCGTTGAGGTGGAGAAAGAGATCGAAGCGGTCGTCAACCGCACCATGGGGATGGCCTCGGTCGGCAGCGCCGCGCTGGACAATGAAGAGTGTTACCTGTACCAAAAATTCCTGAGGGGGTTAGGCCTGGTGTATATTGAACATCAGGCTCGCATTTGACACAGCGCAACAGTTGCGGCTCTGGCAGAGTCGTTCGGACGCGGTGCAATGACGAACCACTGGATAGATTTCAAGAATTCTGACGTAATTCTCATCATGGGGGCTAACCCCGCTGAAAACCACCCGGTCTCCTTCCGCTGGATCATGAAGGCCAAGGATGCCGGCGCCAAGGTTATCTGTGTCGATCCCCGCTTTACCCGTAGCGCGGCCAAGTCGAACCTGTACGCGCCGCTCCGTTCGGGCACTGATATCGCCTTCCTGGGCGGCCTGATCAACTACATCCTGCAGAACAAGCTCTACTTCGAACAGTACGTGCGCGATTACACCAACTCCGCCTATCTGGTCAGCGGCGATTTCAAATTGCCTGGCGAGCTGGCCGGTCTGTTCTCCGGTTATGATCCCAAGAAGCGCAGCTACGACACCAAGTCATGGTCATTCCAGAAGAATGCGGACGAAAGCATCAAGAAAGATCCGACCATGCAGGACCCGAACTGCGTCTTCCAGCTATTGAAGAAGCATTACGGACGCTATACACCGGAACTTGTCTCGAAGACGACCGGCACTCCGAAGGAAAAGCTGCTGGAGGTCTACAAGCTGTACGCCTCCACCGGCAAACCGGACAAGGCCGGCACGTCGCTGTATGCCATGGGGTGGACCCAGCACACCGTCGGCACCCAGAACATACGCGCCATGTCGATCATCCAGCTGCTGCTCGGCAACATGGGTGTGGCAGGGGGCGGCATCAACGCCCTGCGCGGTGAATCCAACGTGCAGGGTTCCACCGACCATGGGCTGCTGTTCCATATCCTCCCCGGCTACATGCCGGTACCGTTGGCTGACCTTAAAGACACGGCAGCCTACATCGAGAAGCACACCCCCAAATCCAAAGATCCGCAGAGCGCCAACTGGTGGGGCAACCGCAACAAGTACCTGGTCAGCTACATGAAAGCCATTTACGGCGCCAAGGCCACCAAGGAAAACGACTTCGGCTACGCCTGGCTCCCCAAGCTCGATCCGGGCATGAACGCCTCATGGCTGATGATTTTCGACAACATGATCAAGGGGAAGTTCAAGGGCTTCTTCGCCTGGGGACAGAACCCGGCCTGCTCCGGCTCCAACTCGACCAAAGTACGCAACGCCCTGACCAAGCTGGACTGGATGGTGACCACCAACCTGTTCGACAACGAGACCGCCTCGTTCTGGAAGGGGCCGGGCATGGATCCGGCATCGGTCAAGACCGAGGTATTCTTCCTGCCTGCCGCCGCCTCGTTCGAAAAAGAGGGGAGCATCTCCAATTCCGGGCGCTGGGCACAGTGGCGCACCGCCGCTGTCAAACCACTGGGGCAGAGCAAGCCTGATGCCGAGATCATCCACGAGCTGTTCCAGAAGCTCAAGGCGCTCTATGCCAAAGAGGGTGGAGCGCTGCCGGAGCAGCTCACCAACCTGACCTGGAATTATGGTTTCAAACGGGCTGACGGCACCATAAAAAGCATCGACATCCATGCCGTGGCAAAAGAGATCAACGGCTATTTCCTGGAAGATGTCGAAGACAGGCCCAAACCACTCAAACCGGGCGAGAAAGCCCCACCACCACCGCCGCCCGGAACACCGAAAAAGATGCTTGGCAAAAAAGGGGAACTGGTAGGCGGCTTTGCCCAGCTGCAAGCCGACGGCAGTACCTCCTGCGGTTCGTGGATTTATTGCCAGAGCTATAACGAAAAGGGCAATATGATGGCACGCCGCGGCAAAAAAGACCCCACTGGCCTGGGAATGTTCCCGGAGTGGGCCTGGTGCTGGCCGGTTAACCGCCGAATCATTTACAACCGCGCTTCCTGCGACCCGGCCGGCAAGCCGTATAACCTGAAAAAATCGGTGGTCTACTGGAATCCGGCTGCTGTACAACCGACCGGCGCCCTGGGCGCCTGGGTCGGAGACGTTCCCGACGGCCCCTGGCCGCCGATGGCAGACGAGAAGGAAGGGAAAAAGCCGTTCATCATGCGTGCGGACGGCGTGGCAGCCATCTTTGGGCCTGGCCTCAAAGACGGCCCCTTCCCCGAACATTACGAGCCGGTTGAATGTCCGGTGCCGGAAAACTTCTTTTCCAAGCAGATGAGCAATCCGGCCAGCAAGATCTTCAAGGACGCCAACATCAAGGAAGACGTACTGTCAACCTGCGACGTGCGGTTCCCGCTGGTGGCGACCACCTACCGGGTCACCGAGCATTGGCAGACCGGCGTCATGACCCGCAACACTCCGTGGCTGCTGGAGCTGCAGCCGCGCCAGTTCTGCGAGATAAGTGTCGAATTGGCCAAAGAGAAAAACATCGGCAACGGAGATCTGGTCGAAGTGTCCTCGGCACGCGGCAAGATCGAGGCGGTGGCAATGGTTACTCCACGTATGAAGCCTTTTAAAATCGGAGACATGACCGTTCACGAGGTTGGTCTCCCATGGTGCTTCGGCTGGCACACCCCCGGCGTGGGTGACGCCGCTAATCTGCTGACCCCGACAGCGGGCGATGCCAACACGATGATCCCGGAGACCAAGGCGTTTATGGTCGGGATCGCGAGAAAGGGGTAAGCCATGGCCGATACTATCAACCAAACTACCCGCAAGGGATTTCTCGTGGATACGTCGCGCTGCATCGGCTGCCGATCCTGTCAGGTCGCCTGCAAACAGTGGAACAAGCTGGATGCCGACAAAACGGCCAACAAGGGTACGTTCGAGAATCCGCGTGATCTGACACCGGCGCTATACAACCGCATCAGGTTTATCGAAAAAGAGACTTCGGGCGAAATGACCTGGCAGTTTTTCAATGAACGCTGCATGCATTGCGGTGATGCCGGCTGCATGAAGGTCTGCCCCTCTCCGGGTGCTCTGTACCGGACCAAAGACGGCATTGTTGCATTTAACAAGGACAAGTGCATTTCATGCAAATACTGTGTTTCAGCCTGCCCGTTCAATATTCCGCGTTACGGCACGGATGACAAGGTATCTAAATGTCACCTCTGCACTGATCGTATCAGTGGCGGCATGACACCGGCCTGTGCCAAGGCATGTCCGACAGAAACATTGAAATACGGGAAACGCAGTGACTTGATTGCCAAAGCAACGGCTGCGAAAAAAACACTTTACGGAGTGGACGACCTGCTGGGACTGGGGGTGGTCTACGCGCTGGAGGGGCCGCCGGAACAGTACGGCCTGCCGGCCAAACCCGGCATACCGATGTCGATTTTCCTCTGGAAAGATGTGATCAAGCCGCTCGGCATTCTCGGCTTCTGGGGCAGTATCGGCGCCATGCTGCTGCACTATGTGACCATCGGTCCGAAGAAGGTTGATGACGACCTGAACGTCAAGGAGGATGGACATGAGTAACTATATCGAGCGTTTCAGCACCAGCGAAAGGGTGCTGCACTGGATTGTAACCGCCAGTTTCTTTACGCTGCTTTTAACCGGCCTGGGCCTGTATTCGACCCTGTTCAACGGCTATTTCTCGCTGTTCGGAGGCGGCCGGAACGCGATCCTGATCCACAAGATCAGCGGGGTCCTGTTCTTCCTGAGCTCGCTGTACATGTTTTTCAATCATCAAAAGGATGTTACCGGTTTTGATCAGGACGACAAAAAGTGGGTCACGGAAAGAGGTGGTTATCTTTCCCGCAATGCCAGCCATTTCAACATCGGCAAGTACAATCCGGGACAGAAGCTGTTCGCGATCTTCATCGCCGCGGCAACGCTGGTGCTGGGAGTAACCGGCCTGTTCATCTGGGCGCCGACCATGTTTCCGCGCTGGATCGTGCAGCTTTCGCTGATGGCTCACGGGTTGATGTTCGTCTGTTCGATCATGTTCGTGGTCGTGCATGTCTATCTGGCGACCATCGGCAACCCGGGTACCATCGAAGCCATGCTGTACGGCAACGTCCGCAGTCTGTGGGCCAGGAAGCACCACCCCAAGTGGTACCGGGAAGTTACCGGAGAAAAACCGTAAGGAGCCCTCATGTCCACAACCGAAATAAAAATCGCCGCATTGCGGCAGGCGGCGGACTCCTCTCCGGAATATGCCGCCATCACACCACTCTTTGTAGCGCTCTACGATTACATCAGCGGCCGTGAGGCACGGACCGGCATCACTGTCGATCTGTCCGGGGTCAACCGGGCTGAGCGTAGCGCCCATGGTTTCCCGCTGGTATCTCCGGCCGAGCTATCAGTTGAGCGGGAGGTGCTGACCTCTTTCCTGGAAGGGGTAGTGCGGGTGCTGGAGCAGCAGGGCAGTGCGGGGGACGAGGAGCTGGAGCGGATCGCAGGGGCGCTTTCAGCGGGTGAAATCGATCCGCAGAGCCTGCTTGTGGCAATCCTGGAACGCCGCCGTGCACCGCTGGAGGAGGCTTCCGCCAAGCTGGACGTGCCGGCGCCGCTTCTGGAGTATATCTTCGAAATTCCGCTCAAGACCGCCCTGGAGCAGTGCTCCGGAGCTATCCCGGCCGATGCCTTTCCGGATTGGCACGAAAGCGTCTGCCCGGTCTGCGGCTCCCACCCCGGCATGGCCGAACTGGCCGGCGACGAAGGCCGCCGCCAGCTGTGCTGTTCGGCCTGCTTTTATTCTTGGCAGTTCAAAAGGCTGAAGTGTCCCTCCTGCGGTTGCGAGGACACGGAACAGCTCTCCTACTTCACCGCCGGCGAGGGGGCGACCAGGGTCGATACCTGCCGGGCCTGCAGCCGCTACATCAAGACCCGCGACAAGCGCCGGGGAGGCGGCGACGTGCCGCTGGAGGTGGAGGACCTGCTGACGCTCCACCTGGATCTGCTGGCGTCACGGGAAGGGTTCGAGCGTGGCAAATGAAAGCGGAAATGCCTGATAACAACGGCAGGATTCGTGGCGTGACCGGCGTGATCCTGGCCGGCGGGCAGTCCTCGCGCATGGGGAGCAACAAGGCGCTGCTCCCCTTCCAGGGGGGGCGTTTCATCGAGGCGATTTATCGCCGCTTCTCGGAGCTGTTTCCCGAGGTGCTGCTGGTCACCAACAACCCCGAACAGTACGCTTTCCTCCCCTGCCGCAAGGTGGCCGATCTGTACGCCGGAATGGGGGCGCTGGCCGGGCTGCATTCCGGGCTTAGGCATGCCGCCACTCCGCATATCTTCGTGGCGGCCTGCGACATGCCCTGGCTGAACAGCGCCCTGATCCGGCGTCTGGCCGGGTTGCGCGACACGGCCGACGTGGTTATCCCCCATGGGGAAAACGGACTGGAACCGCTGCACGCGGTCTACTGCAAGCAGTGCCTGGGTCCGATGGAGAAATCGCTGGCGGCCGACCGCCGCCGGATCGTCTCCTTCTTTCCACGGGTGCGGGTACGACAGCTCCAGCAGGAGCAGGTGGCCGCGATCGATCCCGACTTTGATTCATTCCGCAACGTGAATACCCCGGCTGACTATTATCGACTGAGGGCGGAGTATTCCGTTCCGGTTTCAGAAGTGTTTGAGAACGGACAGGTGCAGGAGCTTCAGCGATATAGATAAACATTTTCTGTATCAATCAGGATCGTACGCACAGATAAAAGCGCCTCGAAGCCTTTGAATAAGAGGTTTCGAGGCGCTTTTGCCTGTGCACTAATAAATGCCGAGCGACGTACCGTTTTCAGAAGGCGTTCGACTATTCCCGCACCTGGCCGTCGCCGTAGACGATGAACTTGGTGGTGGTCAGGTCCTCCAACCCCATCGGGCCGAACGAGTGCAGCTTGGTGGTGGAAATGCCGATCTCGGCTCCCAGGCCGAGTTCGCCGCCGTCGGCAAAGCGGGTCGAGGCGTTGACCATCACGCAGGAGGAGTTGACCTCGCGGATGAAGCGCTGGGCGCGACCGTAGTCGCTGGTGATGATCGATTCGGTATGCAGCGAGCAGTAGCGGTTGATGTGGGCGATGGCGGCATCGATGTCGTCCACCACGCGGCAGGCCAGGATCAGCTCCAGGTACTCGGCCGGCCAGTCCTCTTCCGTGGCCGGTTTGGCATTGGGCGCGTATCGGCAGAAAACTTCGTCGCCGCGCATTTCGACCCCCAGCGCCGAGAGCGTGGCGGCGATGCGGGGAATGAATTCCGCGGCGGTGTCCCTGTGGATCAGCAGCGTTTCCAGCGCATTGCAGACACCGGGGCGCTGGGTCTTGCTGTTGACGATAATCCGCTCGGCCTTGTCGAAATCGGCCGACTGATCCACGAAGATGTGGCAGACCCCCTTGTAATGCTTGATAACCGGGATGCGCGAGTTTTCGACGACGAAGCGGATCAGGCTCTCGCCGCCACGGGGAATGATCAGGTCGATGGATTCTTCCTGCTTGAGCATCTCCAGCACCGCTTCGCGCTCGGTGAAAGGAATCAGCGACAGGGCCGCCTCCGGGATCGCCAGCTCTTTCAGAACCGACTGCAACACGGCCGCGATGGCCAGGTTGGAATGGATCGCCTCGGAACCGCCCCGCAGGATCACGGCGTTGCCGGCCTTGAGGCAGAGCGCGGCCGCGTCGGCGGTGACATTGGGCCTGGACTCGTAGATGATGCCGATTACCCCCAGCGGGATGCGCATCTTGCCAACCATCAGGTCATTGGGACGCTTCCACATCTTTGTCACCTCGCCGACCGGGTCCGGCAGCGCCGCTACCTCGCGCAATGCGTTGGCGATGGAGTGGATGCGCTTCTCATCCAGCATCAGGCGATCCAGCATTGCCGCGGAAAGTCCCTTTTGGCGGCCAGCCTCCAGGTCCTTAGCGTTCTCCGAGATCAGATGCCCTGTTCCGGCCTCCAGTGCAGCCGCCATCTTCAGCAGCATCGTATTCTTGGTCCCGCTTGACAGGCGGGCCATGGCCAGGGAAGCCTGACGGGCATCCCTGGCGATTTTGATTATTTTCTCAGCAATGTTCATGTGACTGGCTCCCGAAATGATATGGGCCGGCGATAATACCGGGACCGGGTAAAGTTTACGCAAAAGCTCTGCTGTCGGCAAGACAATAAGATCGGGCTTTTATTCGCTCCCCCCTGATAAAACCGAAATTAGTGATTATAATGTACGGAATGGATAGCGAGGAAAGAGATAACGGCGCTGATCAGGCGCTTTGGCGGCCGGTAATACTTGAAGACGGTTCGGCCATCAGCAAGCGCCGGGCACATATCTGGGCGCTGGTGCTGGATTCGCGCTCGATCCCGTGCTGCATCGGGCACGACGGCTCGGGGTGGCAACTGCTGGTGCCGGAACCGCATCTGGAAAGCGCCCGCAATGAACTGCTGCTCTACGAGGAGCACAACCGCGACTGGCCGCCGGCGTTGCCGCCCGCCAGGACGCTGGTGGAAAATACCCTGCCGACCGTGGCTGTGCTGATCCTGCTGGCAACTTTCCACAACCTGGGGCTGCTGGGCCTTTCGCTGCCGGGGCGCGGTATCATCGATTTTAACGAGCTGGGCGCAGCCCATGCCGAAAAGATCCTGAACGGGGAGTGGTGGCGTCTGATCACGGCGCTGACGCTGCATGCCGACCTGACGCACCTGCTCAGCAACCTGACCATCGGCGGCATCTTGATCATCCTGTTGTGCCGTGAACTCGGCTCCGGGTTGGCCTGGAGCCTGTTGCTGGCGTCGGGCGCTCTCGGCAACCTGCTCAATGCGTGGGTGCAGTCACCGGCCCATCGTTCGGTGGGCGCTTCAACAGCGGTTTTCGGCGCGGTCGGTCTTCTGGCGGCCATCAGCACGCTGCGTTACCGTCAGAATCTGCGGCGGCGCTGGTTCATACCGGTTGCGGCCGGGTTGGCGCTGCTGGCGATCCTGGGGACGGAAGGTAAGAATACCGATCTGGGGGCGCATCTGTTCGGCTTCGGCAGCGGTACTTTTCTGGGGCTGGCAACTGAATATCTGGTTGGTAAACATGGGCGCCCCGGCCGGGCGCTGAATGGGTTGCTGGCTCTTGCCGGCGGGGCGCTGGTTGCGACAGCCTGGTGGTTGGCGGTGAAGCCGGGCTGAGTATTCCCGGCGAACCTTGCCGCCGTGTGACCACCAGGTATTCAAATTCAGGAGTGATGCGACTCTTCTTTAAGTATTCCGTCAGCCACCTGGCGCAGGCTCTTGCGCTTGTCCATCGCCATCTTCTGCATGGCGCGGTAGGCGTCTCCTTCATTCAGATGGTTCTTCTCCATCAGCATGCCCTTGGCCTTTTCTATCACCTTGCGGTTATCGATAGTTTCACGCAGATCATCGATCCGTTCTTTCAGTTCCTCGACCTCTTCCGAGTGGCGCAGCGCAATTTCGATGGCGGGCAAAAGATCCTGCTTGCGGAGCGGTTTGGTTAAAAAAGCGGCAATTCCGTTCTCGGCTGCACGTTTGGCAGTCTTGCCGTCGCAGGCGTTGGTCAGCAGCATGATCGGGATTTTCAGCTTTTTCCTGATCTCGCCGGCGGCAGTGATGCCGTCCATTTCCGGCATGGAAACATCCAGGATCGCCATGTCCGGAAAGCTTGCCAAAGCGGTCTCCACGGCTCTTTTGCCGTCGCTGCATTCCAGGATGTCATCGAATCCCAGTTCGTTCAACATGGCTTTCAGGTTGGTCCTGATGATCGGTTCGTCATCGCAGATAAGTATGGTTCTGCCCATAAAAGTTCCTCCCTTGGTTGAGGCTGATACATCTTGTTTAGCACTTGCCGTGCCAGTGCCATTACAAATCCGTTTCGCTGGCTTGTGGTTGGCAAATCCTGAAGTATAATCTCCTGATGATTCAGAAGTAACGGGAACTGATATGGAAATCGCCATGCGCTCAACCGGCAGAAACATCTTAGTTGCACTTGCAGTCCTTGCGTTGTCGGCATTGACATTTTTTCCAGTAATCGCGGAGGCCGCCGGCAGAAAAACATACGTTTTTGCCGTACTCCCCCAACAGCCACCGGCCAGCATGCATGCGCTCTGGATTCCGCTGATAGAAAGGCTGGAGCGCGAGCTCGGCATCACTATCAGACTCAAACTCTATGACAGCATGTCCGGATTTGAGGAAGGCCTCAAGCGGGGAATCGGTGATTTCATTTTTTCGACCCCTCCCCAGATGGTCATCGCCAGGAACAGCCAGAAATACATCCCGCTTGTCAGGGGCAACCGGGAGTTGGCCGGGGTTCTGTTCGTGCGCAAGGATTCACCGGTAAAGAACGTTGCCGATCTGAAAACCACCGAGGTCGCATTTGTCGGAGAGCGTAATCTCTGCTCCGTCATGACTCGTTACAGCCTTTCCCAATACAACACAGACCTGAACCTTGTCCCGCTCTTTTCCGGAAGCACTACCAACGTCTACAGAAATGTCCTGCTGGGCAAGGTGGCAGCGGGAGCGACCCTGGATGTGGACATCGAGAGGGAGAGTCCGGATACCGTGGCCCAGCTCAGGGTCATCATGACGACCCCCAAGGTGGCTCCGCATCCGGTTTCCGCCCACCCCAGGGTTCCCAAAGCCTTGCGAGAGAAAATGACAGCCACGCTACTGAAATTGTCAAAAGAAAAGGATGGCAAGGAATTGTTGAAACGGGTTCGAATCGGAGAAGTCGTTCCGGCCGACTATGCCAGGGACTACAGGAAATTCGAAAAGATCGGGGCAGCTCGTTAGACTGTCAGGAGCTTAACAAATGGCACGCTTTCCGCGACCTTTCCATATCCGGCTGATGTTGACGATTTCGCTGGTGACCTTTCTCGGCATAGTAATTACCGCCGCTATGGACATCAAGGCCCGCAGCACGATCTTCCTTGATTCGATGCGCCACAGCGCCGTTTCAATGACCAGCAACATCGCGGACGGCTGCGCGCACTATCTGTTGGTCGCCGACTATGCCGCCCTGGACAACTATGTGCAGAGATCGGTAACCCTTACCCATATCAAGCGTATTCAGGTCATGGACCAGGACGGGACTCCATTGAGTGACGTCTCACTGCCAGCCGGAGGAGAAAAGGCAGTTTCCAGCACCATGCCGGAGAGGTTCACGGTTACGGGCATGAAGGAGGGTACAGCTGTCCGGGAAGGAACGGATCTGACTGTGCTGAAGCAAATCAAGACTGACAGCCCGCTGGGATGGGTCCGGATCCGTTTTGGCCTGGAAGGGCTGGGCGAAATGCAGAACCAGGCCATAAAGAACAGCATAGTTTTTTCGCTGGCCTGTCTGCTTGCGTCAATTTTTTTAATCTCGCTGATAATACGCCGTCCGGCTCGTGCTGTCAGCAAGCTGGCCGAATTTGCGCACAACCTTCCAACCGGACGCGGGGAACAGTTTCCGGTGGACCGTTTTTCCCTGGAAACTGAGCAGTTGGGGGAAGCTCTCAACTATGCTTCCCGCGAACTGGAACGGATGCGCAGCAACCTGATGGATGAACAGGTCAATCTTCAAAATGCCCTCAAGCAGAAAATTCAGGTGGAGGCCGAATTGCGGCAGTTCAATCTCGGCCTGGAACGGCGGGTGGCGGAAGAGGTTGAGCGGAGCCGTGAAAAAGACGCGATTCTGATTCAGCAGGCACGCTTCGCGATGCTGGGGGAGATGCTGATGAATATCTCGCACCAGTGGCGGCAGCCGTTGAACGACATTGGGCTCCAGGTGCAGGAGATGGTTTTTCTGCTTAAAAATGGCGAACTGCTCCCGGAACAGGCCGATCACTATTCCGATTCGATCATGAATCAGCTGGTTGAGCTGTCCCGCACCATCGATCGCTTCCGCAAGTTCAACCGGCCGGCCAATCTTCAGGCTGGCGCCATTTTGCCGATCAAGGCCATTCGTGACACGCTCGACCTGGTCAGCGGCGCCCTGGATGAACAGGGCATCCGGATTCGCATTACCGGCACATCCGACGTTCCGATCAACTGCTCTCCGGGAGACTTCTCCCAATGCCTGATCAATATCATCAATAACGCCCGTGACGCGATCATGCAGAAAGGCGTTTCCGGCGGGTTGATAGAAATATCCGTCGGGCTGTCGGACCAGGGCAGGAACCTGATTCGAATCGCCAATAACGGAGTCCCGATTCCGGCCGAGATATTCGAAAGGATCTTTGATCCGTATGTTACCAGCAAGTTCCAGGGGCGAGGTGTCGGGCTGGGGCTGTTCATCGTTCGGCAGACAGTCGAAGTAACCATGCATGGCAGCATAACCGCCCACAATACCGAATCCGGGTCCGAATTCGTGATGGAGGTATGATCGATGCCTTCCGACGTCCTGTTGAAAAATCTGACGGTTCTGTTCGTGGAGGACGAAAAACTTCCCCGCGAGTCAATCGGCCGGTTTTTGACTACAAAGGTTGCTGTCGTCCATTTGGCTACCAACGGCCTGGAGGGTCTGGAACTCTTCAAACTCCACCATCCGGATGTGGTCATCACCGATCTTGAGATGCCGGGCATGGGCGGTATCGAGATGATCCGGCGCATACGCGGGATGGGAGACGCACTTCCGATCATCATAACCACCGGCTACGATGACGATCAACATCGTTGCGATCTGGCTGACCGGATCCTGATCAAGCCGATCATCTTCAGTACATTGCTGGATGCGCTGGTGTCATGCGTCGGGCAACGCCGTGGGCCTGGCGGGCAAGCGGCGGTTTCCGGCCGGTAATGCGATATTGACACTTACTGCCGGTGATGATACTAGAATCAGCCATGCGAACCATTTTACCCCCCAATTTCACGGCATATATCCGCCGTATTCTGCTTGTCACGAGTTTCTGGCTGCTATCCGGCTGTACCAGCTTCATTCCGCGTGAAAATCTCCCTTTCCCGTTGACCAACGAGGCCTGTGACGATGCCGTCAAAGTAGTGACCGTGCCGTTGCCGGTGATAGCTTCAAGCCCCAACGAGGGGATCACGGCCGGGGCGCTGACCGCGTTTCTGATTCACAACAAACGCGATGAAATCGCGACCCTGCTGGCGCCCCAGGTCAACCACAACACCAACTTCGGCATTACCGCGTCACTGTACGGCGCCTTTTATCCCGTTCCTAATCGCAACATCGAGTTCAACCTGTCCCAATCCAGCAAGGTCAACCACGCCTATGAGATTCGCGTCAGGGACATCACGCAAATGGATAAAAAGCTTGAGCTGAACGCCTATGTTTTCAAGCTGTCCGACGGCTCTTCACGCTTCTTCGGCTTCAATGCCAAGAGTCCCCAGCAGATGGAAACAAATTATGCCAACGATGAAACCGGGTACAGTATTTCGGCGGGATACCAGATCGGCAAACATTACCAGATCTCGATCGGGGACCGTTTTCGCGACGTGGGGATCAAGCAGGGGGCGGTCAAGAAGGTCCCCTACATCAAGGACGTGTTTCCGGAATCGAGTGTGCCGGGCAGAAACGGTTTTACCACGCATGCGCCGCGCATATCGTTTTCATACAGCACGCTGAATGATCGCGACACCCCGACCTTCGGCGGCTACGCCCGCTTCACCTTTGAACCGACCATGCAGGCTCTGGGCGGGGCGGCTGATTACAGGCACTACGAGGTGGAGACCAAGGGTTTCATTCCATTCGACAATGCGCGCTACATCAGTGTCTTCCGGCTGATGTACAACCAGACACTGGGGGATAACGTGCCTTTTCTGGAACAGAGTATCCTGGGGGGGGAGACCACGCTACGCGGCTACGGACGCAACCGCTTCATCGACAACAGCTTCTTTCTCTGCAACCTGGAACAGCGCATCCGCCTCTTCCGCTGGGAGGTGTTCAACGTGACCGCCGACTGGGAAGTCGCGCCCTTTGTTGATCTGGGAGCGGTGATGGAGTCGTTGGACAAGGCCAACGGTTCCAATTTCGAGTTCAACCCCGGCATCGGTTTCCGGGCGATCGTGCGGCCCAACATCGTGGGCCGGGTCGATATGGGCATCGGAAAGGACGGGCCGGCCATCTTCGTGGGGCTGGGTTATCCCTTCTGACCCTTCGACTCCGCTCTGGGCAGGCCCTCGAAATTTTTGCAACAACTCAACAGTTCAACAGCTCTACGTCATCCCCCAACTCTTCCCGCAACTGCCGCATGCGGCACATCCTGGCATAGATACCGTCCCGCGACGACAGCTGGGCCGGCGTGCCCTGCTCCGCGATCTCCCCTTCCTTGAGCACGATCACGCGATCGCAGTCGCGGAAGGCCGATACCCGTTGTGAAACGATCAGTACCGTCCGGCCGCTGTAAAAGCGCCCCAGCTCGTTGAGAATCTCTTCTTCGCGGCCGGCATCCACCGCCGAAAGCGGATCATCCAGCAGCAACAGCGGCGGATTGCCGGCAACCGCCCTGGCGATGGCCAACCGTTGCCGCTGTCCCCCTGAAAGAGTCACACCCTTTTCACCCACCTGTGTTTCAAAGCGGTTCGGGAAACCTGCCACATCCTCCAGAAAACCGGCCTGGCCGGCGATCTTTTCAAGAACTTCCAGGTCATGCCCGCCCTTCATGCCGTAAGAGATATTTTCCGCGATGGTGCGGGAAAACAGGAAGGCTTCCTGCGGCACGAAGCCGATCAGTTGCCGCAGTCCGGCAACCGACAAGGAGTTGATATCCTTTCCATCGACGAACAGCATTCCGGCGGCAACCGGCAGCAGCCTCGGCACCAGCCGCAAGAGGGTCGTCTTGCCGCTGCCCACTTCCCCGGTGATCCCCACGGTCTCCCCGGCCCGGATCTGCAACGAAACTCCCTTGAGTATCTGTCTGTCGCCATAGCTGAAAGAGAGATTCCTGAACTCGATTCCAGAGCGCAAGGGTTCAACCGGCTCCGCATCGGGACGGTCGGCCACCGCCGCTTCGGCTTCCAGTATGCCGCTCAGGCGGGACATGGAAGCCGCTCCCCGCTGGGCCAGCGTCATTAGCCATCCCATCACCGCGGTCGGCCAGACCAGCATGGCCAGGTAGCCGCTGAAGGCGACATAGTCTCCCAGCGTTATCGACCCGCCGATGACAAGCCTGCCCCCCATGAACAGGACGATCAGGGTTCCAGCTCCGGTGGCGGCCGCCATGATCGGGATCACCAGGCCGCGCAGGCGCGCCAGCCTCAGGTTGTGCTTCAGGTATCGATCGGCGGTTTTACCAAACTCCCCCTGAAAGTGTTCCTCGCGGCAGTAGGATTTAATCAGCCGGACCGCCGAGACCGTCTCCTCGGCCTGGCTGGAAAGCCGTGCCAGTTCTTCCTGGGACTGCAGCGATCGGCGAAACAGGTGGTGGCTGACCTTCTTGACACTCAGCACCATCAGTGGAAACGGCAGTATTGCCCAGAGAGTCAGCCAGGGGTGGATGCGCAGCATCATCGTCACCGTGGCACTGTAGATGATCACGGTGTTGATCGCGCTCATCGCTCCGAAACCGGCCAGCATGCGCACGTTGGTCAGGTCATTGGAAAAGCGGGACAGGATGTCACCACTGCGGCTGGTGGAGAAATAGCCCAGGTCGAGCTGCATCAAGCGCCGGAAGAGGTCGTCCCGGATGCGGAATTCGATTATGCGGGCGGCGTTCAGTATCAGGGTGCGGGAAAAGATGCGGGTTACACAGTGCAGTACTGCCAGCAGCGCAATTATCAGAGCGCAGGCAGCCGGGGTCAGCCTGGCGCTTGACGGATGCTGCAGGGCTTCCACCGCCAGCTTCATGAACCAGGGTATCAGCAGCGCGAAAGCGTTGGTCAGCAGCAGGAAGGCCGCTCCGGCGGCGAAACGGCTGCGGAGCGCGGCCAGGTAGGGAATTAGTCGGGAAAGGTCTTTGATAGCGTTATCCTGCCCCCGGGCGGGGATTCAAGCGTTTGTCAAGCCGGCCCAGGATCAGAGATCATCAAGGGCCGGTTAATGGTTGTAAGAGTTTCGAGTCGATTGGTTTCAGGCCGGCACCACCGTGATCCTGTCGGCAGGCCGCACCACCCCTCCGTTGATAACCCTGGCAAAAATGCCTTCCTTGGGCATCACACAATCGCCGGCCTGGTAGTAGATCGCGCAGCGGGTGTGGCACTCCTTGCCGATCTGGGTCACTTCCAGCAGCGCCGGGCCAATCTGCAGGCGTGTTCCGATCGGCAGCGACACCAGCTCGATGCCCTTGGTGGTGATGTTTTCGGCGAAGTCGCCCGCATTCACATCCAGCCCCAGTTTGCGCATCTTTTCGATGCTTTCGGTGGCCAGCAGGCTGACCTGCCGGTGCCAATCTCCGGCGTGGCCGTCCCCGACGATACCGTGATTCTCGCGCAGTTCCACCGCTTCGACCGGTTTCTTGCGTTCCCCTTTATTCTCGCTGATGCAGACAGCTTCAACAGTTGCCATAATAAGTTATCCTCCCACCTGTGACATTGCAAAATTTTGGTGCGCGTATCCGTCGCAGGAGATGCCGTGACGCTCAGGCTTGGTCATGACGATCTCTCTCAGGGTTTGCTGCAGCTGTTCCAGGTCCGGCGGACGCAGGAATGGAACCAGGTCGGTTTTCTGGTCAGAGAAAAGACACCCCTTGGCCTGGCCGGTGGATGTGACCCGGATGCGGTTGCATTCGTTGCAGAAGTGGCCGGATACGGCGGTGATGATGCCGATGCTGCCTTTCGCGCCGGGGATGCGGAAGTCGCGTGACGGTCCGGCGTACATGCCCTTGTCAACCTGTTCCAGGGTGTAGCGATCGGCGATGCGCTGCAGGATTTCATTGCCGGAAATACAGTAACGCTGCCAGCCGTCTTCCTTGATAGCGGGCATATACTCGATGAAGCGGATTGAATTTCCCTTTGCCATGGTCATTTCGGCAAAATCGAGAATCTCGGCATCGTTGACACCGCGCATGATCACCACATTGACCTTGGGAGGCGGAAAACCGGCCTGCTCGGCGGCATCCAGTCCGGCCAGCACGCGCTTCAGATCACCCCCGCGGGTTATTTCGCTGAAAATTTTGGGATCAAGGGAATCGAGGCTGACATTCAGGCGCTGCACCCCGGCCCGGTACAGGTCGGCGGCCATGTCGGCCAGCAGCAGGCCGTTGGTGGTCAGGGCCAGGTGCCGCAGACCCGGAATCCGGGCCAGCTTTTCCAGGAAGCCGACGATCCCGGACCTTACCAGCGGTTCGCCGCCGGTGATGCGGATCTTCTCGATCCCCAATCCGACCGCAGCCTCGGCGATCAGCTGCAGTTCCTCATAGGAAAGCACCGCCTCATGCTTCTTTTTGACGATGCCTTCCTTGGGCATGCAGTAGAAACAGCGCATGTTGCAGCGATCGGTCACCGAAAGCCGCAGGTAATTTATGTTTCTTCCCAGGGAATCAGACAGTTGCATGAATGATGGCCTTCTCCACGAAATCCGCTACCTGGGCCGGATTGTTCAGGTCCAGCACCGGCACGTCCAGCTGTAACGGCTCATCGCTGGCAACCGCCAGCAGTGACGGATCGTTCTCCTCGCCCCGGCAGAGCAGCGTTGCGCTCCGTTCCCGGCGGTGAACCTCGATCTTGGGCAGACCGCTCTTCTTGAACCCTTCGGTCAGGATCAGGTCCATGTCACTGAAATAGGTGGCTATCAGCTCCTCGATCGGCGGCGATTCGGCGTGTTTTTTTACCACGGCCAGCTTTTCCGGCGAAGAGATCAGCATTGTATCGGCTCCGGCGGCGGTCAAGCGGTGGCTGTCCTTGCCGGGATGGTCGATGTCGAAGCGGTGGGCGTCATGCTTGATGACCCCGACCCGGTAACCGCGCTGTTTGAGTTCGGCGATCACTTTTTCCAGCAGAGTGGTCTTGCCGGTTCCTGATTTGGCGACGAATGAGACGGCTTTGGCGATCATGAGTACCTCTTGAAGCGTAATTGATGCTGTTTTAATGTAGCCCAAAGCGGGATTGCTTGCAAAGAAAAAGGAAGGCGGAGCGAGTTTAGGGGCGCTGTTGCGGGTGGTCTATTGATTCAGGATCGATTTGACTTTCTTGGCAAAGTCATGGATGGCAAACGGTTTCTGGATGAAGTTGATTCCTTCGATCAATATGCCGTGATGTACGATTACGTTGTTGGTGTATCCGGACATGTACAGGGTTTTGAGTCCGGGGTATTTCTTCTGCAGACAATCGTTAAGCTCCGATCCGGTCATTCCCGGCATGACAACATCGGTAATCAGCATTTCAATCGGAACCCCTTCCACCAAGCGCAACGCCATCGCGGGTGTTTCGGCCATGATAACCTCGAAGCCCAGCTCTTTCAGCAGTTCGTGGGCAAGTTCCCTTGCCATCTGGTTGTCTTCCACCAGCAGGATGGTGCGCTTCTCGCCGCTGAATACCTCCTGCTGGCTGATTCCCAGCGTGTCAATGTCCGGCATCTTATCCACGATCGGGAAGTAGCATTTGAAGGTCGTGCCCCGGCCCGGTTCACTGTAGACCCAGATGTTACCGCCATGCTGTTTGACCAGTCCGTACACGGTGGCAAGACCCAGCCCGGTTCCCTGTCCGACCGCTTTCGTGGTAAAGAACGGCTCGAAAATCTTGCCAAGCGTATCACTGTCCATGCCGCAGCCGTTGTCGGTCACAGCCAGCATCAGATGCGGCCCGGCAATTGTTCCCTCATGTTGGCGGCAGTACTCGTCATCCAGCAGCACTTGCGCCGTTTCGATTGTAATTACTCCATTACCATTGATCGCATCCTGGGCGTTGACCGCCAGATTCATGATCACCTGTTCGATCTGGTGTGCGTCGGCGCGGATACCGTGACTCTCCCGGCAAAGCTCGAGCCTGATATCGATGTTTTCGCGGATGGTACTCCTGAGCATTTCCGAAAATTCCCGGATTACCTGGTTGAGGTCGATAACCTTCATTTCGAGGATCTGCTTACGGCTGAAGCTCAAGAGCTGCTGCACCAGCACCCTGGCCTTGTCGGCGGCCTTCAGTATGTAATCCACCCTGGTGTTGGCCGGGTCGTTCCCCTGTACATTCATTTTCAGGAGTTCGGCATAACCGATGATCGGTGTCAGCAGGTTATTGAAATCGTGAGCCACGCCACCGGCCAAGCGTCCGACTGACTCGATTTTCTGGGCATGCAGTAACTGCTGCTCCAATTGCTTGCGCTGGCTGATGTCGATGAATGTGACAACGGTCCCGGCGATCGAGCCATCCTTGACGATCGGATGGGCCCAAAACTCCACCGGGAAGCAGACGCCGTCGGACCGCCAGAAAACGTCCTCAGCCTCGTAGATCAGTTTTCCTTCGCGATGAGCAGAGTGGATCTTGCATGCATGTGCTGGACAGGGCGTACCATCGGTTTGTGTGTGGTGGATCAGCCGGTGGATTTTCGCTCCCAGAAGCTGTGTTTCTGATTCATACCCCAGCATTTCGAGCCCGGACGGGTTGCAGAAGGTGCAGAGGCCGGACGTGTCCAAGCCGAAAATGCCCTCCGCGGTTGAGCTTAGCAGCAGACGGATCTGCTCATCCCTGGTACGGACCTCCTGCTCGGCCCTGATCCGCTCGTTAAGCTCATGTTCCAGGGCCGCGGTCTTTTCGTGCAGATGGCGGAAGGCCGAGTTTACCTCGTTTCCGATGAAGTCTAGTTCGGTCACACCGGTCGCTTCGATCTGTTCACCCCGGCCGATCGCGGAAACCATGCTGGCCACCGGCCGGTTGAGATTCCTTTTCAGGATCAAGTAGATACCTGCGCTCATCAGCAAGCAGCCGATTGCCATGAAGGGGGATAGCAATCCGATTCTGCTACGTGTCATCAGATCCTGCGTGGGTGTGACAACCGTGATCACCTTCCAGCCCCAGAGCGGGAATATTTCCGTGTGGCAATCGTAACGGGTATCGGCGTATCTGATCGTGAAGTAGCCCGGGACGCTCTGATCAACTATGGCGCGAGCCAGGGGAGCGGGAAGAGTGCTGCTGAGAATGGATCCGTCCGAAACGGCAATGATGCCTTGATGACCCATGCGGGACCAGGAGAGTTTCAGTGCCTCGCGGGTACTTTTACGCATCGCATCGGTTACGACCTCGTTATCCATCAGTGCAGATGAAGTCAGCTCCGATGATTTCGAGGCCAGGATTTCAGAAGCCTCGTTTCCGGCGGCGGTGGCAATGAAGCGGGAATAATCGTCCTGGACGATGTTGGTGATTCTGTCGATTACAACCAGCAAAAAGACAAATACGCCCACCACAATGAAAAAACTTGGGACAACAACCTGAAAACCGAGGCTCTTCCGGTCAATTTTCATGCTGAATTTCCCTGAATATTGCCAAAACTTTCATCACAGAGGGGAGGTATTCCTTGTCGGGGCGCATGAACCCGTACTTTATCTCTTCATCCCAGGTTTTCACCGTTTTGGCGTCTTTGCTGTTATTAAGCGGTTTAAGACGTGCAAGGGCCGAAACCAAGTGTTGCCGGACAGAGGCGGGAAGCGAGGTGGGGGCGCTGAGGGCAAAATTGGGGAGCGGCGGAGAGGTTGCCACAACGGTGAGGCCTTTTTTGATGAATCTGGCGGCAAGGTTTTCTTTTACTCCGGCCGCCTTGATGTCTCCCGACAGTAGCTCGGTAATGATCCGGTCCTGGCTTTCCACAAATACCGGACGGATATCAGACATTGCCACTCCGGCATCACCCAGCATTTTGGCCGGCAGGATATGTGCGGCGGTTGAGCCCTTCATAAACCCGAACTCTTTATTTTTCAGGCCTCTTAACGATTTAACTGTGGTGTCATTTGTGATAATTACCGATCGATAGCTGGACTTTCCGTCATTTCCAAGTACCGTAAGCAACGGTTTGACTCCGCACTTTGCATTTGCCCTGCCAAGTGGCACCGGCCCCAGCAGGGCCAGTGAAACCTTGCCGCTGCAGATGTCGTTGATCAGTGTCTCGTGATTCTGGTAAAGCTTCAGCTCCCACGTATCGCCGGTGGTTTTATTTAGATACTCGATAAATGGAGAATAAAGAGTCCAGATTTTTTCCGGGGTGTAAAATGGGGTTACCGCGAAGGTATAGTGCGTGGAAGCTGCTGCGGAAACGCTGCACAACAGCAAAAGAACAATGCAGAACTGGATAATTGCAGCGGATGCTTTTACTGCGGACATGGGCATATCCTCTGTACGTACATCGATAGGGCGATGGATACATAAAGTTTTTAATATATATCACATGAACTTTAATTATTATAGTAATTTCTGCCATCTGTTGCGTAAGAATAAATCTCCGGTTGCGGTTGCGTACGAAAACGGGAAAAATTGACCTGTGTCATGTCTGATTCGGGAAAAACGGGGCATTATCGCAATCATGGAAACGCTTACGAAACACCAGATAAAAGATATCAGGCTGATCGGCAAGTTTGTCGAGGTCTACTGCTCCGGAAGGCACGGTTCTTCGGAGCGTTCGCCCTTTGTTCTGCCGGGAAGCCTGGGGAAACGGGAACTCTGCCGCGAATGTGCCGCTTTCATGGAGTACGCCGTCAGCAAAAGGATCAAATGTCCGCTGGAGGCGGAGAAGCCCAGCTGCAAACATTGCCGCATCCACTGTTACACAGGGGAACAGCGCGAAAAGGTGCGCGAGATCATGGCCTACTCCGGCCGCAGGTTGATGATGCGGGGGCGGCTGGATTATGTTTGGCATTATTTTTTCTAGAGAAACAAAATAAACCACAAAAAAGGGAGATACACGGATGCTTAGAAAAGTTGTTAAAATAGATCAGGAAAAATGTGACGGCTGCGGATTGTGCGTTCCATCCTGCGCCGAGGGCGCTATCAAGATGATCAACGGCAAAGCGGTACTGTCGGCCGATAATCTCTGCGACGGATTGGGCGCTTGTCTGGGGGAGTGTCCACGGGACGCGATCACGATTGAAGAGCGCGAGGCCGATGAGTTCGATGAGGCCGAGGTGGAAAAACATCTGGCAGCTCAGGGCAAGCCCGCTCCGGCACACCAGCAAGCCGCGCCGGTTCATCAGCACACCGGCGGCTGTCCCGGTTCAAGGGCGATGAGTTTTGCCCCGGCGCCGCAGGCGGCCGAATCCGTTCCAGCCGGCAGCAGGCAGAGCCAACTGGCCCAGTGGCCGGTCCAGCTGCACCTGGTTTCCACCACGGCGCCCTATTTCCAGGGGGCCGACCTGCTGATAACCGCCGACTGCGTGCCGGTGGCCTACGCCGGTTACCACGAGGACTTCCTCAAGGGGAAGGCGGTGGTGATGGGCTGTCCCAAGCTGGATGACAACAACTTCTACACCCAAAAGCTGACCGAGCTGTTCAGCAGGTCGGAAGTCAAGAGCATCACGGTCCTGAAGATGGAAGTGCCCTGCTGCGGCGGCATCGCGGTTGCGGCCCGCCAGGCGCTGGCTGCCAGCGGCAAGCAGATCCCCTACCGGGAAGTGACCATCGGCATAAAGGGCGAGATCAAGGGGTAGAGGCTTAACACAGCACCATATCAGTAAAATGGATCACCCCGTTCCCACACTTCAGTCGGGAACGGGGTGATTTTTTTGGTGCATGACTCCCGCCATTACCGCGTATTGTCCAGCCAATCCGGCTGTTGATAGTTCACATCTGCTCCGCAAAACCCCTTCCTTTACTCCGTCTAACCATGTTATACACAAGCAGTTGGCTTGAACTGTGTGCGGAGCGTGCAATTCCCCGTGTAAGTTGTTTAAGTTTTTCGGTTCTCATGTCATGTGCCCATGTGCATTGAGCAAAATGAAAGCGACGTGGATATCCTACAGGTTTCTTCAATTTTGAGTGGAAAGATGTCTTTCAGCTTGCTGGGATGACAAAAGGTGTCCACCGGGTTTTGGTGAAGCGGTTCAAAGTTCCGTTCGACATTGTATTTTTGTTCCGTCTGCGAGTGGATGCATGGTAGTTCGCCGCTGTTGCAGAGGATACGGCAGGCTGCGTAATAGCTTACAAGGCAAGCCAGACACTGCAGGGACTCTCATTCCACAAATTCAGTGTCCTTCCGGATCAATTTCCTGCCAAATGTTGAGCTTTGCCCCCTTGAAATAACAACTATTAACTATCGAACAACTACAGGATTCAAGTGGGGTGAACGTGCACACACTAATTTCATTTGCCACACAATGGGGAAGCAAATACGGTGGCATCAATTGCTTTAATACAGACTTTCTGCATCACTTTGGCATTGCCTATAATCTCGGAGCACAACTTATTTGTGTTGTGACAAGTGCTACGCCTGAGGAGATAGAGGAAGCCCGCAATGCATATGTCAATCTGATTCCTCTTCCCTACTCTCCTGCGGATAAGTTGTTTTCCGAAGCTCATGCCCAGGTTACAGTCGATGAATTAAAGCGCCGTGAAATCACTTTTGAACCAGACAGTACTGTATGGCTTGGACATGACAGAATTACCGGAGCAGCAGCCATAGCAGCTGCAAAACTGGCTGGTGGGCGTTCTGCCTTGATACATCATATGAGCTACGACCACTATGAATCGTATGCAGAAGACTCAGCCACCGCCAAAACAAAATTTGAAGAACAAAAGGCACTCTTCAGGCAGGCCGACCTTGTGTTGGCAATCGGCCCGCTTTTGCGCGATGCGCTTACCGACATGCTAGGTTCTTCAAAGCCGGTGCACATGCTGGTGCCGGGACTGGCGGAAATTCCACGCCGTGATGCTCCAAAAACTTTTACCGCATTTCTCAGCGGTCGGCTCAGTGATGATGCGGCTCGAATCAAGCAAGGACACCTCAGTATTGCCGCATTTGCCCAGGCACACCGTGAAGCCTGTGACCATGGCATGCCTGATGGTTTGTGCAAACATCCCAAGCTGGTGTTACGCGGAGTGGATTTCGAAGTACAAACTCCGACGTCTTCATCAGAATCATGCACAGACCCGGAAACAGAGCTCAAGAGGTTTGCCCAGGATTACGCTCAATGTGTAATTAACCTGCAAGCGCTAGCGTATACCCACAATAGAGAAATGCTTTATGCCGATATGAGCGGAGCCAGCGTAGCCATGATGCCATCCTGGCATGAAGGCTTCGGGCTTGTTGCGTGGGAAGCCATTGCGGCAGGTGTGCCGCTGATCATAAGCGAAAACAGTGGGGTGTACCGTCTGCTGGAAGAAGAATATCCCGGCAATGGTACGGGATGTGTCTATGCGGTAAACATTCGTGGTGCTGTAGATGTTCCGTACTTTCGTTCGGAAGACCTGCAATCCGTCGTGTCAAAACTCATTGAGATTGCCAACAAACCTGGCGAGGCCCGGCGTAGATCCGGTGCATTACGGAGCATACTTGGTGGCTACACTTGGCCATATTGCGCGGAGCAAGCCACCTTGGTATTCGGCTGGACGTTGCAAAAAGGCAGTTTACCGCCAGTTACCCCTGAACAGATAGCATCGGTACTAAACCCTCCTACGCCTCCATCCCAACCCGTCATGACCATGTCTTCACCATTACAAATACCGGTAAGGCAGTGGAAAACAGGCGGTGGCATGGCCGACAGCCAGTTATTGAGGGCGGAAGAGGCACTGGTACCCTTTGACCCTGCACGCCAACCCGATCTAAACTCTTTGCATAACTGGCTCGACGATCAGCAGTGGCCAACCGCATTACGCCTGATTACCGGAGCCGGGGGATTGGGCAAAACCCGACTGGCTCTGGAGCTCTGTCAGCATCGATCTATCGCAGGTTGGCACACTGGCTTTCTGGATGCCCAGTTGGAACAGCGTGATATGACAGCCGCCTGGCAGCAGCTTCGTGCTTTCGATTTGCCTGTATTGGTTGTCATCGATTATGCCGAAACCCGGCAACCGGTTTTGCTTGCCCTTATCAAAGCCATTGTGCAAAACCCCGGCAACCACCCAGTCCGGGTACTGCTGCTTGCCCGTGATGGAGGAGAATGGTGGGACAATCTGCCAAGCAAAGACCCTCACTGCGAGGCACTGCTCAGTGGTTATGCCACAACAGGACCATATACCCTGCCGCCTCTCCACGCTGAAGAAGATGGCCGTCGCCATGCCTATCGCCAGGCATTGACCGCTTTTGCAGACGCTTTGGGGGTGAGCGCACCGGATGTAACGCCAGAACTGACTGGAGATCATTTCGGCCATCCTCTCTACTTGCAGATGGCAGCTCTGTTGGCACTGCATGGTGAACGTCCAACAACCGCCGAGGGGTTAATCCGGGCGCTGCTCAACCACGAACGCCGTTACTGGAGCCGCTTGCTCGCGCATTTTTCTTTCGGCGAACCGGAACAGCATGCACAGCAACTGTTGGCGCTGACCACTTTGGCTGGTGGCTTTGCCTCTCCGAAAGACGCCCAAGCATATTGGAACAAAATGGGCGGAACTTCCTTCAGTACAGCGGATTTCAGCTCTTTGTTCAAAGCATTGCTGCCGCTATATCCTGGAAAACAAGGCTTGCAGGCGGTACGCCCCGACCTGCTTGGCGAGGCTCTGGTGGCACAAGCTTTAGTTGGTTCAGATGCACTATGCTTACTTGATGCTGTCCTTTCAAACACCTCACCCCAAATAATCCGCCGCCATGCCCTTACAATTTTGGCACGCTTGTCAGATAAGCGCCCAGATTTGCAGGAAATAATTGTAACTGCCCTTGCTCATAATTTTACATATTGTCATCAGGAAATTGTGGCTGTTTCAAAAGAGACAATTGGTTTTTTGCCTGTGCTGGCAGAGATGGCTTTTGAATGTTTATCACTGGCAATAAAAGGTCAAGTAGCAGGGCTATTGGCTCCGCAATTATTTGAACCTTCTATTCAACTTGCAGAACTGGCCTATCTTGTGTCGAAGTTTTTATCCGAAAATGCTCACTCAAAAATGCTCAATAAACAAGGCAGTGTTGAAAGCACTAAAGATTATGCCGAAAAACTTGGCAATTATTCTGTATCGTTATCTGACACAGGGCGAGTTTTAGAAGCTCTAGATAGTGCGTTTGAAGTTACAGAGCTCTTTAAAAAATTGCATACTAAAGATAGACAGCGTTTTCAATCAACTTATTCTATTGCACTAGCAAACTATGCCGCTTATTTAGGAAACTCTGGATATTATAAAGAGGCATTGCCATATGACCTCAAGGCATTGGAGATTCGCAAACTATTGCTTAGCGACAACTCAGCTAGAGCTAGGCGTGACTATATCGTCTCGCTTCAAAATTACGGATACCATTTATTCGCATCAGGACACGAAAATGATGCCCAGCTTTTTCTTCATGAAGCTCTTGATATGAGTCAACTGTTATCAATATCAGATGAGGAAAAATATAATCCGATCTATGCGGATTCATTGTCTTATTATTCAACGTATTTAAGTGATATTGGTGAATATGATGAGGCGTTGCAATATTTAATCTCAGCACTAAATATTATTAAAAACTGTGCCACAAAAAAACCGGATCAATTTGAATCCGATTACAGAGAAGTTTTGTTAAATTGTTCTGTTATGTTATGTGAAGCTGGACAATACGAAAAAGCATTAATAAATCTTTGTGAATCTAAATTGATTGCTCAAAAATTGGCACAAAAAAATCCCGTTCGATACTCTTTCGAGTTGTTTTCTTGCAATTGCCTTCAAAGCTTCATCAACTGGCTAAGGAATCCTAGTGCTACAGGTGATTATGTACTGGGTTCCGAATTTGTGCAGACAGAACATTCACACCAAAAATCTCTTGTGAAATTGTATAGCTTGTTCTTGCACGCGTGCTACGCAACTGATCCAGTTGGTCGCAGTTTTTCATTTAAACAGATACTTTTGGAATGTTCAAAACTGTCAAAGGTGAGTCCTCAGGTGAAATGCTATTGGCTATGTACAACAGCATGGATGAATACGTTTGAGCCGACAGAGCTAGTTAACACTGCTTGGCAGACCGACTGGCAAAAATTCGCCAAGCAGCGACAAGGACGCATCCCTCACTGGATGCAGGTAGTAGCGCAGCGGCTGGAATTCCAATGGCCGGATTGGACTGAACATTCGGTTGAAACTAAAACAGCAGTAGAAGGTGGGTCATGAGCACCACTCTTCCAGAGTTTGAACGACTCATATCAGCGCCTCGCGAAGACGAACATCTTGAATTCAAGGAGGCCAAGAATCAGTACGACACTACCAAGTTATACCGGTACTGCGTGGCCTTGGCGAATGAAGGTGGTGGCAGGTTTGTCCTTGGTGTGACCGACAAGTTTCCCCGCCGTGTCGTCGGCAGCAATGCATTCACCAATCCTGGCGATATTCAAGCAAAGATATTTGAAAAGCTGCGTTTCCGGGTTGATGTGGAAGAGGTGAGCCATCCTGATGGCCGGGTAGTTATCTTTAACATTCCATCACGACCGGCAGGTACGGCCTACCAGTTTGAAGGCGCTTATTTGATGCGCTCCACAGAAGACACCGTTTCCATGACGGAAGACCGGTTACGCAGCATCTTCAATGAAGGCAAAGCGGACTGGCTGGCGCAAAACACCTTGAAGGAATGCAGCGCCGACGATGTGGTCAGGCTGTTGGACTCCCAAAGCTATTTCGACCTGCTCAAACTGCCTTATCCGGCCAACCGGGAAGGCGTACTGGATCGTTTTGAGCGCGAACGGCTGATCATCAGGCAAGGCGAACATTGGGATATAACCAATCTGGGGGCAATTCTGCTTGCAAAACGGCTTGACGAATTCCCCGATCTTGCCCGCAAAGCGCCGCGCGTCATTGTGTACGACGGCACGAGCAAGATGAACACCCGCCTGGATAAACCGGGCATAAAAGGGTATGCCGTGGGTTTTGAGGGGTTGATAGATTTTGTCAATGGTCAGATTCCCGCAAATGAGGTGATTGAAACGGCTCTGCGCCATGAGGTGAAGATGTTTCCGGAAATAGCAATCCGTGAGCTGGTGGCAAACGCCCTCATCCATCAGGATTTCATGGAGAGCGGCAGTTCCGTAATGATCGAAATCTATTCTGACCGTATCGAGATAGCAAATCCCGGCAAACCGTTTATCCCGCCCGAACGCTTCATCGACGAATATCAATCACGCAATGAACGCCTTGCCGATCTGATGAGACGTATGGGGATTTGCGAGGAAAAGGGGAGTGGCGTAGACAAGGTAATTCATGCAGCCGAGGTCTATCAGCTTCCAGCTCCAGATTTTCGTGTCGGAGAACGTCATACTAAGGCAATTCTATTTTCACACAAAGAGTTCGAAGATATGGATCGCAATGATCGCATCAGGGCTTGTTATCAGCACTGCTGTCTCAGATATGTCATGAACCAGAAGATGACTAACCAAAGTTTGCGAGACAGATTCAAGCTACCGGAGAAGAAGGCTGAATCCGTGTCGCGGGTGATCCGGGATGCGATGGAAGCCGAGATTATCAAGCTGGCTGACCCTACTATTACTTCGCTCAGATACCGCAGTTATGTACCATTTTGGGCATAGACGTTAATTTAGACGTCACCGTTGCTAACACGACATTGAATAGTTAACAGGCTGATATTCAGATACTTTTTTATTTAGACGCAAAGTCTAATTCCATTTTAATAGTTAGACGCTTTATCCAGAGCGGGCTCTGGTGGGACATTCTATAGTCCACCTGTCAACGGAAAAATATGCTCTTCAAAAATCGAATAATTAGCTTAGCTGCCGTGGATTTGACGCTCCTCTCACTTGCTTTGGTTGAAGTGGCGCCGATTATTGAGACAGGTGTATAAGCAATGAACCGACCTATTTTGATAGGAGTAAGTTCAATGGCACAATATCGTATGTGGGGTGTGTCGGCTATAAAGGAGCTACCAAAACCCTGGAAGAGATGCGGTCGGCGATTGACGAGGAAGTGGCACGCGCCTGGCGCAAGGAGTGACAACGATGGTTACTTTTGAAACCAATGTCTGGGTATGCTACTTGATCAACGATGATTAACTTCAGGCTCGTCGTGCCATGAAACTTTTAGAACGCTCTGAAGCTGTCTATATGCCCAAATCAGTGCTGCTTGAGCTGGAGTTGGTACTGAGGGCGGCATATCGGGTGAAACCGGTCGATATACACAGGTTGTTATTGCATATTCTTTGGCTGCCAATGGTGGTTGCCGAGTGTGCCGGGTTAATAAACCATGTTCAGTGTAAAGTTTGTCGACAGAACAAAAAAGGCGTTGCCGAAGCAACGCCTTCCCTCCTGCATTGGACGTATCGTGCTCAGTTATTGTTTGTTCATGCGGCGCTTGCCGTAGATGGCCAGGCCGGCCATGCCAAAGCCCAGCAGCATCATGGTGCCGGGTTCGGGAACAGGATTTACATGTTCAAGCACGATGTTGTCCAGAAGCATGCTGATGTTGTCACCACCAAAACCGACGAAGCTCAGGCTTGCCAATGTCAGCGAGTTGACCGAAAAACTCTGGGTAAAAGTTGTGAACGGGTCATTCTGGTTGAGTGCATGGGTGACGTTGACAAGACTTCCCAGGCCTACATTCACGCCAACCAGTTCGGAGGAGCTGTTGCGGTGGTTGCCGGCCAGATTGTAACTCAGGGTATAAGTACCTGCCGCAAGTGCGAAGTTGTGGGTCATGATGCCCGCATTGCTGCTTGAACCATCCATATCAACATAGAGACCGTTTCCGGGCAAAAAGTCGTAGAATCCGTTTCCGATCAGATCAACCGTTCCATCGGTAACGACCCAGTTGGTGAAGCCGTTGTAGTTTAATGTGCCGGCTCCTCCATTTTCAGTATTAAAATTATCACTGAAAATTATGGTGGCCTGCGCGGTTCCGATGAGGCCCATCAATAACAGTCCTGTCAGCATGCAAATGAAGGATCCTGATTTCATTGGAAAGTCTCCCGTATTCGAATTGGCTGAATCTGTCAAACGATTGCCAGTATTAGCCAGCATTTATAGTGCCAATTATTTTTGAGAATAATTAAAGGGTGTTACGGATGTAATTGCGAGCGGATGTTTTGATTGTTAAATATTCCGACACTCTGATGTACTAACTGTCTGCAGGTAACCCTGCCGTTTCAAATCTGCATTGCACCCCCATTTTCATTCATGTTACATTCCAGCCATGCTTTGTATCCTTCCGCGACGTCAAAGTGCGGCTTGAACGTGTGCTGGAACTGTTCTCACGTGTGTCCGTGACGTTTCGCGCCCGGCGCGGCAACTCCACCCGCTCATGCATTGCCTGCCCGATTACAAAAATGTGACCTCTGGATACAGGTAAAACCATGCCGATTGAAAACCTGCAAAACTATATCTCCCTGCTGGAACGGCACGACCAACTGGCCTGCATCTCGGCGCCGGTTGACCCGCTATTGGAAATCGCCGCGATCACCGACCGGGTCTGCAAGCAGCCGGGAGGCGGCCGGGCGCTGCTGTTCGAACAGCCGGCCGGCAGCCGCTTTGCGGTCGCCACCAACCTGTTCGGTTCTCTGAAGCGGATCTGCCTGGCGTTGGGAATCGATCACCCCGACCGCTTGCGCGTCCGGCTGCGTGAACTTTTGGACAGGATACCGGAAATCGACTTCCACAACCTCGACCGGCAGCTTGCCGGGCTGCCGGAATTCAGCCGCTTTGCCGCCGTTGACGCTACGGAAGCGGACCAGGAACTGGTCACAGCCAACCAACCTGACCTGACCCTGTTCCCTTTCCTGCAGAGCTGGCCGGAGGACGGATCGGCCTGTGGCCATCAGCGCTACATCACGCTGCCGCAGGTCTTCACCACCTCCCCGGATGGCAATAACCCCAATTGCGGCCTGTATCGCGTCCAGATCCGTGGCCCCCGCGAAGTGGCTATCCAGTGGAAAACCGGTAGCGGCGCCGCCCGCCAGGCAGCAGAGTTCCGTAGCCGTGGTGAAAAGATGCCGGTGGCGATTGTGTTGGGGGGCGATCCGGCCATGCTTTTCAGCGCCATGTTGCCGCTTCCGGGGAATCTGGATGAAACCGCTTTTGCCGGGTTTTTGCGCAGGGAGCCGCTACGGACAGCAACTTGCGGCACGGTTCCGTTACGGGTTCCGACCGGCGCTGAGGTCGTGATCGAAGGCTACGTTGAAGCGGGCGACACGGTTACGGAGGGGCCTTTCGGCAACCATACCGGTTGCTATTCTCCCGCCTCTTCGGCCGCGCTGATGCGGGTTACCGCGATCCGTCACCGCCCGAACGCGATCGTTCCGGCCACGGTGGTCGGTCCACCGCCGATGGAGGACTGCTGGATGGCCGTTGCCTGGGAACGCCTGCAGCTGGCATTTTTGCAGAAAATTCTGCCGGAGCTGGCCGATATCCACTTCCCGTTTGAATGGGTCTTCCACCAGAGCGCCATAATTTCCCTTGAAAACCCGCGTCCCGACATGGTACGGGAGATGGCTGAAAAACTGTGGCTTCTGCCCTGGTTTGCCGCCGCGCGGATGCTGGTTTTTGTCGATGCCGCTTGCGGGCCGGCGGGTCTTCAGCGGGCCGCCTGGCAATGCATCAACCTGCTGGAGTACCGGCACGACTTGATTCATGATGCCGCCACCGGCCGAACGGCACTGGATGCCACCGGTTGCCGGTCGCCGCAGAACCGGGCAAATATGGATGAGGATATTGCAAGACTGGTTGGGAGGCGTTGGCGGGAGTATGGCCTTGCGTAGTTTCTTTCTGCTTATCATGCTATTGCTGTTGTTTCAGCTGTCGGCCTGTTACCATATGCGCGCCGAAGCGGTGCCGATCAAGTCGCGTGTGGTTGAGGTCAAGGCCGGTCAGGCTGATGCGATGCGCCGCGTCCGCCAGCTTATTGAAGACGAGTGGAAGAGCCGAATTCTGGAGGTTGACAGCTCCGGTTCAGTGCTGATAAGCGCCCCCCATCATTTTTATACCGACACCGGCTTTGGCATGCCGGCCGGCGGTCGCAAGTACTATACGCAATTGCGGATTGAATTCCTGGCGCGACCGGGAAAGACCGTGATTCAGATCGTTCCACATAACTTTGAAATGCGCACGTCGTATGCGTACAACCAGGACGGCCGGGTCGGCACGCTTTACAAGCATTATCCATATGAATATTATCCGGGGATGTTTGATCTTTCCAGGATCGACAATGAACTGGCCCGGGTAGAAGCGCTGATCAGGGTTCTTTTTCAGCAGTAATAAATCAAACAGGAGCAGGAAATGACGGTCGCCGGTAGTCTTCCGAAAATACGCATTTTTCTTGATATGATCAAATTCTCGCACACGGTTTTTGCGCTTCCGTTCGCATTGACCGGGGCTCTGCTGGCAGCGGGAGGTCTTCCCGGAGGCCGGCAGATGCTTTGGATCATGCTGGCGATGGTGGGCGCCCGTACTGCGGCCATGTCGCTGAACCGCCTGATCGACGCCGAGATCGACGCCCGCAACCCGCGCACCGCCGGGCGGGCCATTCCGGCCGGTCTGATCAGCGGCGGCCTGACACTGTTTTTTATCGTGATATCCACGGCTCTGATGCTGTTTTCGGCAGCCATGCTCAATCCGCTCTGCCTGAAGCTGTCGCCGATCGCGCTGTTTTTCCTGGTGCTCTACTCATATTGCAAGCGCTTCACCTCGCTGGCGCACGTGGTGCTGGGAATCTGCCTGGCGGCGGCGCCGATCGGCGCCTGGGTTGCCGTGCGCGGGCAGATCGAAGCGCCGGCCCTGCTGCTGGGCGCGGTGGTGCTCTTCTGGGTAGCCGGTTTCGACATCCTCTACGCATTGCAGGACCGGGAGTTCGACAAGGCTGCCGGACTGCACTCGATACCGGTGCTGCTGGGAGTCAACGGATCGCTCCGGACGGCCCGGATCTTCCATCTGGTGATGATGGCGCTCTTGATCTGGCTTTTCCTGATCATGGACCTGGGGAGTATCTTCATGCTCGGCATCCTGGTGGTGGCCGGCATGCTGTCCTATGAGCACTGGCTGCTCAGGGACGGCAACCTGGACAAGCTGGATGCGGCATTTTTCAACATGAACGGATATATCAGCGTTGCGATCCTGCTGTTCACGGGCGCCGATATTCTGACGAGGTAAGCCATGGATAACGGTAACATCTTCGTCGCGCTGACCGGTGCCTCCGGCTCGGTCTACGGACTGCGGCTGGTGGAGCAGCTCTGTCTGGCCGGGTACCGGGTGACCTTCAGCGCCAGTTGCAGCGGCACCGCGGTCTGCCGGGAGGAGACCGGCCTGGATCTGTCCGGTGATCTGGACAAGGCGTTAGACAGGCTCTATCAACATCTGGAGGTGGAATCCGGCATTGAACTGGCCCATCCCGATGACCTGTTCCGCAGCGCCGCCAGCGGTTCCTCGGCACCGGACGCAATGGTGGTCTGCCCCTGCAGCATGGGCACCCTGGCCCGTATCGCCTGCGGTGTCTCCGGCAACCTGATCGAGCGCAGCGCCGACGTGATGCTCAAGGAACGCCGTCCGTTGCTGCTGGTCCCCCGCGAAACGCCGCTTTCCGAGATCCATCTGGAGAACATGCTGAAACTGTCCCGCTGCGGGGCGCGTATCGTGCCGGCCATGCCAGGTTTTTACACCCGGCCCGATTCGGTGCTGGAGATGGTCGATTTCGTTGTCGGCAAGCTGCTGGACCAGCTGGGCATCGCCAATGACCTTTACAAACGCTGGGGCAACCAGTGAATCATCCTGCCAGTGCCTGAACCGTCATTTCCACCCAACATCGCCGCCTACCTGGCCAAACGGGCCGTCTCAATCCCCTGGCGGATATGCCCGCCACCGCAGCAACTCTTCGCCGGAGCGGTGGTGATCCCTTCTCTGGCCGAAAGCGCCAATCTCCGGCTGACGCTGGAATCCCTCTCGCATAATCCTGCTGATCTGCTGGATCGATTCATGGTGCTGGTGGTGGTCAACCAGCGCGTCGATGCCGGCGATGGTGAGCGGAACGACAATCTGGCCACGCTGGCGATGTTGCCGGAATGGAAACAACAATACCGCCTGGAGCATCTCTGCTGGGTTGATGCCAGCTCGCCCGGGCACGAACTGCCTGCCCGGCAGGGTGTCGGTCTGGCGCGCAAGATCGGCCTGGACCTGGCTCTTTTGCGGCTGGATTATTGCGGTGGCGATCCGCTGCAGGTCTGTCTGGATGCCGACACGCTGGTGCAGCCCGATTATCTGCCGGCGATCCTGGCCCATTTCTCCGGTTCGTCACCTGGCGGCGCCAGCATCCCCTATCGGCACCGGCAGGCCGCCGATCCGCCGGGGCAGCGGGCCATCGAGCGTTATGAACTGTTTCTGCGTAGCTATGTGCTGGGACTGGAGTTGGCCGCTTCACCCTACGCCTTCCACACCGTGGGGAGCGCCATGGCCTGCCGGGCATCGGCCTATGTTGCTGCAGGTGGTATGAACCGCCGCCTGGCGGGAGAGGATTTCTATTTTCTGCAGCAGGTTCACAAGACGTCGGGGGTCGCGCCGCTGACGGGTACGATCGTCCACCCTTCGCCCCGCTCATCGCAGCGGGTGCCCTTCGGGACCGGACGTTCGGTCGGCGATATGTTGGCCGAGGGGGAGCAGCGGCTGATGTTCTACCGGCCGCAGGTCTTCGCGATACTTGGGGAATGGCTGGAGTGTGTGGCCGGCAGCCTGGATTCGGGTGGGAGCGACCTGTTGGCGCGGGCCGGAAGGATCGCGCCGGTTTTGCGGGAGTTTCTGGAACAGGCCGGATTCGGGGGCTCCTGGGATGGTCTGCTGAAGCAGAACCGGGATCCGGCCCGGCTGTCGGCCGCATTTCACGGCTGGTTCGACGCCTTCCGCACGATGCGGCTGATTCATGTGCTGAGTGATCAGGGCTATCCGCGCCTATCACCGGAAGAGGGCGTGCCGCCGCTGCTTGCGCGGGCCGGTTACCAATGCCCGGAGGATCTGACCGGGATGTTGCAGGTGTTGCGCTCCGTTCAGGGTGTCTGATGAGGCGGCTGGCCAAAGACCGGCCTTTCGCCGCATCAATCGACGTTTTGTGCTTTCAGCTTTTTCTGACGGGCGATATCGGCTTTTATCCGTTTCAGTGATTCCGATACCAGTTCGTCCGGCGATGTGGTCAGCCGGTCGGCCTTTACCAGGCAGGTGAGCGCTTCATCAAGCCTGCCATCGATCTCGGCGCATACGCCCAGGTTATGCTGAAGCCCGACCGAATCACCCCCTGCTGCCGCCAGCTCACCCCAGATTTCGCAGGCCCTGTCGATGCGGTTGCCGGCTGCGAAATCCAGGGCTCCCTCGAAGCGCTCAACCAGCTTCTTGTCCTCGATCCCGTCGGTGCGGTCGGACAGCCTGATCTTGACCGGAATGTTGTGCGGCGCGATGTCGCGGCGGATCGACTGCAGGATCTTCCCGCGGGCGGCGTTCTTCATGTCGGCATCGCCGGCCAGCGAGGATTTGCTGTCTTCGCACTTGGAGGAGGTTTCGCTGCCCTGGTACGATTCCGAATAGACGATACGGCCGGTTTCGACATCGATCAGTTTTGGGTTGATCTTGACCACGGTATCCTTTTTGGTGCAACCGACGGTATAGGTCCTGGTCTTGCCGCAGTCCGAGTTACCGCTCTTGACGCATTTGGTCCGTTCGGCGCGGTAGTGGGTGGTGTTGATGTTGGACTCGATCACGTCGCCGGTATAGATCCCCTTGGCTCCCACCAGCCTGCCGATGCTTACCACCGTCTCCGGCGAGACGGCGCCGCTCATCGAGAGTTTCTGCTCGTCAATCACCGCGTTCAGCCTGCTGCGGTTGACGATCTCGAAGAACTGCCGGTCATCGATCCTGATGCCGGCGATCAGGGTTTCCAGCTCGGTGGTGAATTTGTCGCCATCCCTGCCCGAAAACGGAACAACCGCCACCTTTCTCAGTCTGGCCGCCTCGGTCGAGTTGCCCGGTTCTTTTTTCATGACCATTATCGAAGGTTTGGCACAGCCGGCGGTTATCGCCAGGCACAGCGCAAGCAACAGAACTCTCATCTCGGACCTCCTGGAATCGGCATTGCAAGGCAATCATCCTTCTTCAAGTGAAGCATTCGTTTCGGCGCATATCCCGCTACTGTCTACATTATCAAAACCGCCCTGTCAACGGATCAGCGGAAGCGCAATCATTGCCGTGATGCAGGCCTTACCGCGCTGATGCCGGTGATGTAAACCACACTCTCTCCGCCAGGCTTGCGAACGGTCACCTCATCGTCCAGCCGCTTGTGCAGCAGCGCCTGTCCGACCGGAGAGTCGATGCTGATCCGGCCGATGCTGACATCGATCTCATCCGGCCCGACCAGCTGATAGCAGCGTTCCTCCCCGTTCTCCTCTTCATAGGTGACCCAGCAGCCGAAGGAAGCCATGGTCGGATTTGCCGGCGGGACCGCCACTTTCAGCACCTTCAGGCGCGAACCGAGGTGTTTGAGCTTGCGGTCGATCTCCCGCAGCCGTTTCTTCCCGTAGATATACTCGGCGTTTTCGGAACGGTCCCCCTCGGCCGCGGCGTCCGATACCCCCTGGACTACCTTGGGGCGCTCCACCTTCCAGAGCTGGTCGTATTCGTCACACAGTTTCTTAAGCCCTTCGGCGGAAATCAGGTTTGTCATGCGTTCTCTCCGGTGTTAAAGAAAAACAGCCCGCGCAGGCGGGCTGTTCAGTGATGCGTGATTACGGTACTGATTATTTGGAGACGTCGAGCAGTTCCACGTCAAACAGCAATGTGGCGTTGGGGGGTATGATTCCGCCCGCTCCCGATGCTCCGTAACCGAGTTTGGAGGGGATGATCAGCTTGCGCTTGCCGCCGACCTTCATGGTCATGACACCCTCGTCCCAGCCCGGAATAACCTGGCCGACGCCGATAACGAACGAGAATGGTTCCTTGCGGTCAACCGAACTGTCGAACTTCTTGCCGTTTTCCAGCGTGCCGGTGTAATGCACCTTGACCTGTTTGCCGGCCACCGGCGAAGCGCCCTTGCCGACCACCAGATCGGTGTACTTCAGCCCTGAAGCGGTCGTGACGGTCTTGCCGCCGGAACTTTTCACTTCTTTCGCAGCATAGGCCGGAACCGCGATCAGTGCCGCCAGGATTCCGGTTATCACCATTTTCATCAAACGTTGCATCTCTGTGAACCTCCAGATCAGATTTTAATTATTGCCGCGGTAAAGAATAGATGGTTTCGTCCCCGCTGGCAACAGGGATTTTGTATGACTCTCCAGCCGTTATCAGCTTTTCATTTTTACACCGATCAGATAACGAAAAAGCCCCGCTGTTAACGGGGCTTTTTACTTCAACTGTATCTCTTCGGTAATCAGGGTGCGACCACGTACCAGACCGTGTTAAAGCCCTGGCCAGCCGTATCTCCCGGTTTTACATCCTTGAAGAAGTAGTATAGCGGCAAACCTTTGTAGGTAGTCTGCTTCTTGCCGTCATCCCGTGTAATTACCGCGAAATCGGCGGCAATTACTCCTGCCGGCACGGTTACGACTTCGGCGGCAAAGAGCGGCCATTTGTCAACGCAGGGCCCTGCGCAGGCGCTCTTGCCCGGAGTGTCTTTTTTGAACAGATACAGGGTCATCCCTTTTTCATCGGTCAGAAAATTCCCGATACCGTCCTTGGCCTTGATCTCGACCGTGGCCGCAGCGGCCAGGCTTACCAGCATCAGTGACGCAACCACACCAGACAATACCGTTTTTATCAAAATATTGAGCGCTCTCATTTTAATGCCCTCCTCTGTTTGGTTTTTCATGATCTAACTATATTCCCGCACCGATTTGCTTGTCAAATTAAAAGATAAAATCAGTCTTGTTTGTCCGGTTAAAGCGACAAGCAGGAATAATTGGCTGAAGCTGACTTTATCATGGCTGCTGGCGCTATAGCAGGTGTATTTCGCTCACCCGCACCACCAGCATCTCCTGGCGATAACGTTCTGCCAGGTCCTCCCGGTATGAGCGCCACCAATTCCGGTCCAGTTGCCCGGTCATCACCTCGTAGATCACGATCTCGTCACGGACCGTCGTCGAAGGCGTCTCCCGCCACAGGCCTTCGGCGGGGGAGCGCAGATAGGCGGTGACGCCTCCGAAGCGTTCCGTCAGCTCATCGCGGACCTCCAGGTATTGTTTCTGGGGAAAGGGAATGCCGTCGTTATCGTAAAGCGGAAGGAGGATCTGGATGAGATGCATGCTTTGCTCCTTTCGGGTCAGCAAGAAGGGTTGTCGCCTGGATGCGGATTGATATTATCTAACGGAATCTTCGGGGAATAGCCATATTAAAAAAGCATGTCCATGTTGATGACCCACCCGGGACATGTTACGATCAGGTAAAAAACGGCTGGATAAATACAATTATTACGGCTGCTTAGAATACTCGGGCCCGGTTGGGTTCTTGACAAATCTGCTGGCAGTAGGTATGGTGCGCCCAAGTAAGCAATGAACTTGCGATAGCGATACTACTAAACCATCCGCGAGGATGGGACGGAAAGCCCAGGGTCTCCACGAGATAGCCGGGTCGCCGAACTATCAATTAAATCGGATAGTGTGCGATCCGGCTTTTTTTATTGCCGGCAAAGCAGCACTAAAGAGTGGAGGCTCAAAATGAAGTTAAGCAAAAAAATTCAGCACATGGCGGTATTCATCGAGTTTCTGGCCGGTTCTGGACTGGCCATATTCTTTCACCTTGTACTGCACAACCCGGAGGCGGCTTACAGCATCTTCGGTATCGGTCTGCTGCTCTCACTGGCCACCTACCTGCTGAGGGAAGATCTGGACAACACCCGCTGCCAGCTGACCAGCCAGTATAACCAGGCGCATGAAATCACATTTGCAGTTGCGCAGATTAACGATCCGGAATGCCAGGTCAAGGCCCAGGAAATTTTGAGCGGGATCAAGCGTACCATCCTGCTGCTCCAGCAGGGCTACATGCCGCTCGATGAAACCGAATACTACCTGGAGGGAGCCAAGTGCACCGATATATCGCTGCAGCGACTTAAAGCGGTGGACCCGCTCACCGTCGGCTGGCATACACGCGGCGCGCTGATGAACTTTTACCAGTCCAACCTGCGGGCGTTGGAGCGGGGGGTGGCCATAACCCGCATCTTCGTGATAAACCGCGAGGAAATGGCCGAGCCCGAGGCCCAGAGGATCCTGCTGGCCCAGTACCGCGACGGCATCGACGTGCGGGTCGCCTTCCGCGGCGAATTGCCCCTGGCCAACGACATCAGCGGCCGCGATACCAACAGCTCATTTGATTTCGGCATTTATGACGATCACATGGTAACCGAGGTCTTTCCTCAATCGGGCAAGTATTACGGGCGCAAGACCGCAACCGCCGCCGAAGTAGAGAAGTACGTCAGGCTCTACGAGATTATCGATCACAACGCGCACGCGGTGACCCTGGAGGATGAGCGGATAATTCTGGCATCGGAGGCGCTCAAGCTGGCGGCCTGACGTCATTCAGACATCGCTGCGTGGCGGCGGCAGCGTTGCCGCGAAGATGGCCGCGGCCGCGGTAATCAGTGACGCCAGCAGGTAGGCGCTGCAGAAGGAGTTGGTCGCCCTGGCGATCATTCCCGCCAGCGCCGGGCCGGCCGACTGGCCGAAGGCGAAGAAGAGCGTGACAGTGGCAAAAGCCGACGCGGCCCGTGACAGGCCCAGGTAGTCGCCGATGGCCGCCGCCATGATGGCTGGAATCGCGAAGACCGCCAGACCGTACAGGACGATCGAGATCACCAGGGTTGTGTTGCCAAGTTTCAGTCCCGCCAGCAGATAGGCGGCCGACTGCACCAGGAACACGGTTGCCAGCCCCCATTTGCGGCCGACTCGGTCGGAGAGCGCTCCGAAGCTGACTCCGGAGAACAGGCTGAACACTCCGACCCACGACCAGTAGAGTCCGGCTTTTGCCTCGCTGAAACCGTATTCGTTGACCATGGTGGTGACGATGAAGGTGCCGAAGACCATGAAGGTTGCCCCGAAAGCTAGGTAGAGCAGCCCCAGGCGCAGCAGGATGGCGCCGTCCCCCCGCCGTTCGCGGCTTTTAAGCTGGCTTTCGGCCGGCGGCAGCGGCTTGCCGACCGGTTCAAGGCCCAGTTCGCCCGGATGGTTGCGTAGCAGCAGCGCCGCGCAGCCGGCCACCGCCAGGCAGATCAGCCCCAGGATCAGCCAGCCGCTGCGCCACCCCTCGGACCCGTACAGCCGATTCAACTGAGGGACCAAAAAACCGGCCAGAATGATGCCGGCTCCATTGCCGCCGATCACCAGTCCGGCGGCCTTCCCGCGTTGCTCACTGCGGAACCAGCAGGTCACCAGCGCCATCATCGGGATGTTGGCGAAACCGCCCCCCATACCCACCAGCGTATAGAGGAAAATCACCGTGAAAAAGTTGCTGCTGGCGCTGATGCCGAGCATGCAGAGGCTGAGCAGCAGCAGCCCGGATGCAATTGTGGCGCGCGGCCGCAGCCGGCGCATAACCGGCGGCGCCAGTATCACCGACAGCAGGTAACCGACGAAATTGGCGGTGCCGATAAAGCCGATCCGGTCGTAGGAGAGCTTGAGTCCCGCCTGCATCCCCGGAATCAGCATCGCATAGGCATAGCGGGCCAGCCCGAAACAGGAGAACAGTACCAGCGAGCCGACGGCGACGATGATCCAGCCGTAGTGGAGGCTGGCGGGGAGCGATGGTTTTGTGCCGGGTTCGTTGGACACGATGGGGATCTTATTCCTGGGGAAATTTGAGTAAACCTTGTATCACAAAAGTGTGCCGCAATGGGAAGTGTTTAAACCTGGAAGAAGCTGTTAACCGCCGATGAACGCCGATACACCCCGTCAGAAGTAGGCGCTTCTAAACGAGAAATCAAAAGTTTCAACAAAATACGGGTTTAATCCATATAGGTGTTAATTTTTTGATTCAAGTCCAGGTTTTATCGGCGTGCATCCGCTTTTCTCGGCGGTTAATTGCCGTTTACAGGTTAAGCTTACCTTATTGTTTTGAGTCCGGAAGTGCAGTGCCTGGCGCACAAAAAAGGCAAAGCCGGTAATGGCTTTGCCTTTCCATGAAGCTGCTTTATGCCGGCTGATTATCTCCTGAATCTTTTCCTGCATGCTCCCGCAAGCCCGATCAGGCCAATACCAAGGAGAATTACCGAGGAGGGCTCGGGTACGGGAGCCGCCGTCAGGGAACCGGCAAATTCGATGTGACCGGAGCCAATACCGTCCGGTGCTCCCAGATCAGTCTGCGCCAGATTGTCCAGGTAACACAGGTATCCTTTCAATTCGGTCATGTCATCAGCAGTGATGGTGAAGTCGATGGCACTGCCAGTGCTGCTGGTGGTAAGATTACTCCAGCCCACCGTGAGATTGTCCAGAGCAAGGGAACCAGAGCCCTGTCCGAAGAGTGCAAAAGGAATTATAACGTTTCCTAGATTTGTTGAGCCTGGAGTGGTAAGTGGCGGAAGAGCATAGGTGCCTATATCGATTGTGGCTAGCGGACCAACCGCAAACGAACCACCTCCGCCAAGAGTGACGGCAAACCTGGTGACATCAAGAGACCAGTCATACAGGCCCGGATATGGTGGCAGGTTTGGTGTGCCGGAGACTACAATATTGGATAACGATAGTTTGAGCGGATTGTTATTGTCAAATCCGCTAAAAACAAAGTCGGCCGAGGCGGTGCCTGTGGATGTGTAAACAGTCGCATTTGCCGTTGCCATGGTAACCAGCAGAAACAGCACTGATACCATTGTGATAATTGCTTTCTTCATTTTCACCCTCCCTGGTGATTATTAACATAAGTAGCCAATATGACAGCAAGTTTTGTGCCACGGTTATATCATGCTAATTTTATAGAGGTTGGATCTGTCAGTGCCAGATGTTCTGGTCAAACTGTCAGTTTTTTCGACAGCAATTTCTGGGGAATTATTGCCCAATTGTTCCTAACTATCCGAAAATACAGAAATACAAATATTGTATTGTAATAATTTTCGACAGTGGCAACTAATGGTTTGTATCAAGTGACGCCAGCCTGGCGTCAGTGCGGCCTTCAGCCACCGCTGAAACAACCTGCGGCGGATGATGAGCTTACCGCTGAAGAAAACGCTGAGAATTCCTTCCTGACGTCTAAAGAACCGCACTCGGGACACTCTGTCGAAGTTACGGTTGAGGATTTCTGCAGCTTTTCGAAGCGGTGGGCACATTTAAGGCAGGTGTATTCGAATATCGGCATCACAACTCCTCTCTGTATACATTCAGTATTTTGAATACAATAATCTGTGTTCCAGTCTTTGTCAATTTTGTCCGCAGGAGCGTTCGTCATCCAACCCGTTGCCTGATATCCAGGAAAAGCCGATAGGATAGCAGCGCAAAGGGCCAGGCGTGCCAGAACAGGTCAAAGATATCGATCGGTTTTTTCAAATTGCCGGCCATCAACATTCCGACTTTCTCGACCAGATGAGGCCGGGGATAGAATGGTGCAAGTCCGAGCAGCAGCACAACCGGAATCAGAAACCTGTAGTCGAGCATGTTCAATTGACGGTTATTTGACATCATTTTCACCGGTAATATAGTCCGGCGGCAAGTCGCAGGCGGTCGGGATCTGATGCGGTATCGGATAACGGATGCCGGCCTTATGGGTTGCCGCCAGACCGGCGGCTGTTCTCTCCAGCCATCCGAATGGAATGCCGACAATCAGTTCATGGTCCTGGGCCGCGGCAAAACGCCGATCCCCCATGCAGGGGATTTCAACCGCCGGTTCGCCGGTTAATGCGACTTGAGCAACAGCCCGGGAGCAAACGCCGGCATCCCCGGATGTTTTCATGACAAATTCGCCACCCTGTTGGTAAAGAAAAGCCTGGGTAAAGCGCATCGCCTGTGCGGAATTTACATAGATGACCACCAGATCGGGAACCACTCCTTCCACCGGCCTTGACAACGGGTATGTCAATACACCCATGACGCCGGTTTTAACGCGCGGCATCAGCCCCTGCATGGCTGCCGCTGCCTGCAGGTTCTCCTGGTACACACCGGCGTTGACCGTGCCATCGGCAATTCTCTGCGGGGTGGCTATCAAGCCCGTGCAACAGGCGCCGATCACGCAATGTGCGGTGGCTGCATCGGTCCAGGTTGACCAGGAATACATCCGGCTATAGGCGATCTGCTGGCAGATCGCCAGCCGTTCTCCCCTCAGCCTGACCTTTTTCCCTTCGAGCAGGGCCGGATCACGCACCAGATTGACCCCGACCGGTTGTGTTGCCGGGTTGACAGTCTCTTTTAGCGTTGCCAGGAAATGATCCATTGATTGCTTCCTCCTTGTTCCCCTGAGTCCGGAGACAGATATTTAATACCAGCACAGCGGTGATATTACTCGCTTGTGATTATTCCGGTTTTCGTCTTTTAATTCAAGTTGTGATTGTTATTAATATGTCCTTGAGGGTATCAGGTGTTTCAATCCGGTTATTGTCTTATGCAATGAACTCCGGCGATTTCGGCTGGAAGCAAAACTGCCTTGCAGAAAAGCACCCGGATCATGTATCTTGATTCATTACATCTGAATCGATGAAAGGTTTCTTATATGCTGGACGCGCGTCTGATCAATCAATTGACGGCTATAGTCGGACAGGAAAATATTGCCACCAGTAAACAGGACATGATCTGCTACGGCTATGACGCCACCCAGATGGAATTCCTGCCGGATGCGGTTGTACACCCGGCCAATGCCGACGAGGTTTCGGCTGTCCTCAAACTGGCCAACCGCGAGCATTTCCCGGTTTTCCCGCGCGGCGCGGGGAGCGGATTTACCGGCGGATCGCTGCCGAAGGCGGGCGGTGTCGTGCTGGTGACGACCCGCATGAACCGCATCCTGCGGATCGATACCGAAAACCTGATCGCCGAGGTTGAGCCTGGGGTCGTTACCGAACAGTTCCAGATCGCGGTCGAGAAGCTGGGTCTGTTCTATCCGCCCGATCCGGCTTCGCTCAAGTTTTCGACCCTGGGGGGCAACGTGGCCGAGAACGCCGGCGGTCCGCGCTGCGTCAAGTATGGCGTCACCCGTGACTTCGTGATGGGGCTGGAGGTGGTGCTGCCGACCGGCGAGATCATCCGCGTCGGAGGCGAGACCTACAAGGCCGTGGTCGGCTATGACATGACCCGCCTGTTGTGCGGCAGCGAAGGGACGCTGGGGGTGATGACCAAGATCATCTTCAAGCTGCTGCCGTTCCCGGACGCGAAGAAAACCATGCTGACCATCTTTGATTCGATCGACGGAGCCGCCAAGGCGGTGTCGACGATCATCGGCAACAAGATCATTCCGACCACGCTGGAATTCATGGACTATGCCACGCTGCAGTGCGTCGAGCGGCGCTTTAGTCTGGGGATTCCGGCGGAGGGCAGGGCTGTGCTGCTGATCGAGGTGGACGGCGACCGCGACCTGATCGAGAAACAGGCGGCCAGGATTCACGAACTGATAACGCCGCTGGGGCTGGTGCAGTTCCGTGCCGCCAAGGACGCCGCCGAGTCTGAAGAGCTCTGGCGTGTGCGGCGTCTGGTGTCGCCGTCGCTGCGGGACATTAATCCCACCAAGTACAACGAGGACATCGTCGTGCCGCGCAGCAAGGTTCCGGATGTGATCCGCACGATCGAAAAGATCCAGCAGAAATATGATATTCCGATCGTCAACTTCGGCCATGCCGGCGACGGCAATATCCATGTCAATATCATGATCGACAAGGATATCCCCGGTATGGACGACAAGGCGCACCAGGCGATCCGCGAGGTGTTCCAGGCGGCGCTGGACCTGAATGGCACCATGTCGGGCGAGCACGGCGTCGGCCTTTCCAAGGCGCCCTACATCGAGCTGGAATTGTCCCCGCAGCAGATCGGCGCGATGAAGGCCATCAAGGCAGCTCTTGATCCGAACAATATATTGAATCCAGGCAAAATGTTTCCATGGGAGGAACAACAGTCATGACGCAAGATCCGAACAAGGAAATTCAGGAGTCCTCGCTGATAGGACGTATTCTGTCAATGGAGGCGCTGCTGATGGTGATGGGCATAGCTTCGCTGGTTTATGGCATCGTCTACGACATGACCATGAATATTTTCTGGGGCGTCGTGATCATCCCCGGTGTATTCGTGCTGCACAAGATCCGCAAAAAGGACTGGACCAAGCACTGGCAGGAAATGGAAGCCGAGCATAAGGCGATTCAGGAGTACGAGGAGCGCAAAAAGAACGCCCGGTTGCAGCAGAAGGAAAAACAGGATGAAAAATAACAAGCATGGATCGATAGTGCTGGCCTCGGCTTCGCCGCGCCGAACCGAGTTGATGGAATTGGCCGGCCTGACATTTAACGTCATACCGGCCGATATCTGCGAAGATGTGCTGCCTGGGGAGGCGCCGGTTGATCATGTGCTGCGCCTGTCGCGGGAAAAGGCCGACGTGGTTGCGGCCGCAACCGAGGGGCGCTTCTTCATCGGCGCCGATACCATTGTTGTTCTTGATGGCGCCATACTAGGCAAGCCGGTCGATGAAGCGGACGCTTACAGGATGCTGGCGGCCCTCTCCGGCAGGGAACACGAAGTGATTACCGGTTTTACCGTGTTCGACAAGGTCAGCTGCATTCACATCAGCCGCAGCGTCAGCACCGAGGTGACTTTCAAGGCGCTGGATGAGCGGGAAATAAACAGCTATATCGCCAGCGGCTGCCCGATGGACAAGGCCGGTGCCTATGCCATCCAGGGCGGCGCGGTTCACTTCGTCCGCTCGATCAGCGGTTCGTACACCAACGTGATCGGTCTGCCGATGACCGAACTGTACGAGGTGCTGCAGGCGATGCAGGCACTGGAATAGGCCGGAGTCCGCCATGCCCATTTCCCGAAACCTGTCAAATATCAGGCTGCGTATCCGGGCGGCTGCCGAATCGGCCGGTCGCGATCCCGATGCCGTGCGCCTGGTGGCGGTATCAAAAACCCGTCCCGCGGCGGATGTCATCGAAGCCTTCCATGCCGGCCAGACGGTTTTCGGCGAGAATTACATCCAGGAACTGACAACCAAGCTGGACCAGGTGCGGGAACCGGTCGAGTGGCACGTGATCGGCCACCTGCAGAGCAACAAGGTCAAGTACATTGCCGGCCGGGTGGCGCTGATCCATTCGGTGGACCGGCTTTCGCTGGCCGAGGAAATCAACCGCCAGTGGGGTCGACTGGAGCTGGTCTGCCCGGTGCTGATCCAGGTCAACATCTCCGGCGAGTCCACCAAGTCCGGTACCACCGGGGAAGAGGCGCTGCAACTGGTCAGGGATTGCGCCCTGTTGCCGAACATCAGGGTGTGTGGGTTGATGACGATGCCGCCGTTTTTCGATGATCCGGAAGCGGCCCGACCCTTTTTTGCAGGTTTGCGCCGGCTCTCCGCCGTGATTGATGAGGCCGGGATAGCGGGCGTCGAGATGCGGGAGCTCTCCATGGGCATGTCGGGCGACTTCGAGGCCGCCATACAGGAAGGCGCGACCCTGGTGCGGGTCGGGACGGCCATCTTCGGGGAACGCTGATCATGCCTGTCCCGATCAGCGGACAGAACAGGTTGCGCTGGAACTGAGCACGATAGTCATGTAACGTATATTCTGATTTTGATCATCCCCCGGACCAGGAGTCAGGGGGCTTTTTTTATACAAAAAAACGCGGGCAAACCATGATCATTTCCGCCAGCAGGCGCACCGACATACCGGCTTTCCATGCCGAGTGGTTCATGACGCGGGTGCGGGAGGGCTTTTTCCACCGGGTCAACCCCTTCAACAGCCGGCAGGTCACGGCAGTCAGCCTGAAGCCGCAGGATGTGGATGCAATCTGTTTCTGGAGCAAAAACCCCAAGCCGCTTTTCAGGCATCTGGATGAACTGGACCGGCGCGGATTGAACTACTATTTCCAATTCACCCTCAATCCATACGACACGACCTTCGAGCCGAATCTGCCGCCGCAAGAGGAGCGCATCGATACGATGCTTGAACTGGCGGAGCGTACCGGTCCTGAACGGGTGGTGTGGCGCTACGATCCGATCATCCTTTCCAGCGTCACAGCGGTGGAGTGGCACTTGGAAAAGCTGGATGAACTTTCCGGACAGCTCCGCCAGGCCAGCAGGAGACTGGTGATAAGTTTCCATGATTTCTACGGCAGGGGGCGGGGACGGCTGCAGCGGGCATTGCGGGGCACCGGCATCATGCTGGAGGATATCACCGCGCGGGAACAGCGGGTGGCGCTGGAACAGATCGCGCGAGGCTTCAAGATGATCGCCGACCGCGACAATCTGGAGATATTCACCTGCAGCGAGGAGCTTGAGCTGGCGGACTTCGGGATCGGACATGGCGCCTGCGTTGATGGCAGCCTGATCCGCAGTCTGTTCGGAGTCAATGCTTCACTACGCAAGGACAAAAACCAGCGCAAGGCCTGCAACTGCGTCGAATCGGCGGACATGGGCAGCTACAACAGCTGCGGTTTCAAGTGCGCCTACTGCTACGCCAATTTCAACGAAGGCATGATCGAAAGCAACCTGAGCAGGCATTACCCCGACAGCCCGGCCTTATTGGGTCGCTATGAGGGGCTACTTGAAATCATCACTTCACTGGATAAAGGGAAAAAGCGATAGACCTCACGCAGCCTTTTCCAGTTCCAGCAGCGCCGCTTTGCGTTCCACTCCCCCGGCGTAGCCGGTCAGCGAGCCATTTGCACCCAGCACGCGATGGCAGGGAATGATGATCGCGATCGGGTTGCGTCCCACGGCGCCCCCCACCGCCTGGGCGGCCGGGACGCGCCCCTGGCGCTGTTCGGCCAGACGTCCGGCCAGTGCGCCGTAGGTGACTGTTTGTCCTGACGGTATGCCGCGCAATAGTTCCCAGACCGCCATCTGGAACGGGGTCCCTCGGGGGGCCAGCGGCAGATCGAATGTTTGCAGCCGTCCGGCGAAATAATCATCCAGTTGTTCGCGTAGAGCGGTAAAAAGCGGATGATCCGGATCGTGCCGCCATTCACCGGTATTTTCAGGCGCATATTTCTGGCCGACAAAGCGCAGTTCAGTCAAGGCCGACTGCTCCGCCAGCGCGATCATTTCACCCAAAGGTGTCTGAATATCGCATTTGCTTTTCATTTCAGCTTCTCCACTCTAGTCAGATGCGTTGTGCTCTTACTGCTTTAATGATAGCACGGTGCGGTTATGTCCGTACGCTGTTTTCAATTATGATACAAAATCTCATATACATGTTGGTAAGCTTCCGGTGTTGCTCCTGATCTCGTCCCTTGCCGACTGAAACCGCTTGACACCGTTTGGCGAGCGGACTAGAAATTGCGGGAAAGAATACTGCTCAGCGTCAAGCGTGCAAAATCGATGGTTCTGTTCTATAAATCAAGCATCAAGGTCATGCCAAGGGGGAAAATATGAGAATCGTTACGCTGCTGGGAAGCCCGCGTTCAGGAAAGAACAGCGCCTCAATTGCCAACCGCTTCACGGAAAGCGCCGCACAGCTGGGCGCGGAAACCCGCACATTCGAGCTGAACCGGCTCAACTATCGCGGCTGCCAGGGGTGCTATGCCTGTAAGCAATCCCATGACCACTGTGTATTGAACGATGACCTGAGCGAGGTGCTGAACGCGGTGAAGGAGGCCGACCTGGTTGTGCTGGCTTCGCCGGTTTATTACGGAGATGTCACCGCCCAGCTCAAGGGTTTTATCGACCGGAGCTACTCTTATCTCAAACCGGATTATCTGAGCAACCCGCAACCGAGCCGGCTCAGCCCCAAAAAACTTGTTTTCGCGCTGGTCCAGGGGCATCCGGACCAAACGTATTTCGCCGACATCTTCCCGCGCTACGAAGTCTTCCTCAAATGGATGGGATTCAGCGACACACGCCTGATACGCGTCTGCGGCATAGGGCCGGCCAGCATTGACGAGGTTCCGGAATCGGTCCTGAATCAGGCCGGGGAAATGGCCCGGGAGATGCTGGCATAGTCTTGTCAAAGGAGTTCGCATGTGGGAGACGATTCGCGCCGAGATCAGCAATTTTGTGCAGGAGAACTGGGAAAACCGTTTCCCAAATAACAACGAGCCATATTTCGAGGATGCGCTGATCGGCTTCGCGGCAGCAGGTGACCCAGTCTTCCGCGAGTACAAACGAATCATCGGCGATTTCCACCAGTTGCCGGATGAGATTCTAAACGGTGCGGCCACGGTGATTTGCTGGGTTCTTCCGGTCAGCCGCGCCACCCGTGTCAGCAACCGGCATCAGGAACGCTGGCCCTCGCTGGAGTGGTCCCTGACCCGTAACAACGGCGAAAACTTCAATGCAGCCCTGCGTCGTCACATGGTTGAATGGCTGGAAGGGCGCGGTCATCGCGCCGTGGCGCCGCAACTGGCGCCAGGCTGGCGGCAGCTGGACGATCCCTCCGCCGGCATCGCTTCCAGCTGGTCGGAACGCCACGCAGCCTATGCGGCCGGGCTGGGCACCTTCAGCCTCAACGACGGGCTGATCACCGCGCGCGGGATCGCCCACCGGCTGGGGAGCGTCGTCACCGACCTGGCTTTGCCGCCGACGTCGCGAAATGCCGGAGGATATCGGAGCAACTGCCTCTACCACCGCGACGGCAGCTGCGGTATCTGCATCAGTCGTTGCCCGGTGGGTGCGATTTCCCGGCAGGGACACGACAAAGAGACCTGCCGCGGCTATGTTTATGGAGCGGTGCCCGAGGCGGTCGGGGAGCTTTACGGCGTCGCCCAGACCGGGTGCGGCCTGTGCCAGACGCGGGTGCCGTGCGAGGAACGGATTCCGGGCGGGAAAAGCTGTGCTGGCGACGCTGCCTGAAACCTGACTTCAGGAGTTATACTCGTGGCAGTACATCATGGCCAGTTTGGCCCGGTTCTCGAGACAGCGCGGGCATAGCTGCCCGGCATCCTGCCAGACTTCGCCCGCCAGCCATTCGCCGGCCTCGGCATACATCGAAGGCTTTTCCGTGTCGTCGAATTCACCGGCGCATATCGTACAGATCTTCATGCGGTTCTCTCCACTGTTCGCGCAGCATTACAGATACTTGTCGAGCCCCATCTGCAGCACGAGTTTGTCGGAATCTATTTTTCCCATTCCTGCCATCAACTTCAGAAAGGCGAATCCCTCAAAAGGCCAGGCAATACGCTCCATACCCGGCTCAGTACACGTGCTGCATTCAGAATGATCACCGACCATTTTTCGGAACCGGTCGGCAACCGTGCTCCGGAACAGCTCTGAAAGTGTCCGCTCCTTGATGTTGCCCAGCGAGACCGGCAATACCGGGCAGCAGAAGACTTCACCGTTATGCCGGACAAAGAGCGTATTATAACCGGCGGAACAAGGTTTGTCGATCCTGCCGCTCTTCAGGTAGCCAAGCAATGCTTCCCGGTGCCCGTTCCAGGTAGCGCCCGGGTTTTCGTAGAAGCGAATCATCGCATCCAGCTCTTCGGAACTGAATTTCAGATCGCTCTCCATGTCGGTGTTTCCAAACCGGTTCGGAGTGATAATACGGGGGGAAATTATAGTGAACAGGTTGTTTCTTTCCGCGTACTCGGCTATTTGGGTTAGTATGTGCGCATTTTGGGGTACAACCGTGGTTTTTATGCCCAGGACCAGATTGGGATGAATCGTCCTGAGATGGTAGAGTTCGTCCAGAGTTTTCTGAAGATTCTCCCAGGCCCCCGGGAAGTTCCGGATCCGGTCATGAACTTCTCCCACGGCATCCATGCCACATGCCAATACCAGGTCGATTCCGCGATCCTGCAACTGGCCGATTATTCTCCGGGTAATTTCCAGAACCCTACCGGTCAAAATTCCGTTTGTGGTGATTGCCAGCGTGCGCAAGTCGGGAAAGTGAGTCGGCTGGAGGTCGCAGATAAGCTGGAGGAGTTCGTCCAGGTCTTTTCGCAGAAACGGTTCCCCTCCGGTCAGGTCCAGCTCCCGGATGTGCCGGAGTTCAGGAGAGGAAAGCAGTGTCAGCCAATTTGAAAGATCGAGGTCCGGAACGTTTGATGGTATCTTCCAGATATTGCACATGCTGCATTTGCAGATGCAGCGATGGGTGATTTCCAGGCTGATCGCTTCGAGCCGGTATGGTTTGCCGTCGGATTTCAGTCGGCGATAGCGAATGCCGTTGCGGATCAGTTTCCAGGCGCGTTGGGTGGTGTTCATAAGTGTCCCCGGCACAGACTCCAGAGGTTAAGTCAAGGACTACGGTCGAAATCTTTTATCACATCTGCAGGCATCGTTGGGATGAAAATCAGGATTACAGCGAAAACCATGACGCATTTTCAGTACAGACACGGTTCCGCCCGTTGGCCTTTGCGCGGTACAATGCGGCGTCTGCCCGCCCGATTAATTTTTCTACGGACTCATTCCCGCAATACTCCGCCACTCCGCAACTGATGGTAAGCGAGAGAGCGCCATCAGACAGCTTGGCGGTGTCCTCTTCAACCTTGATCCGCATTCGATCGGCAATTATCAGCGCGCTTTGCAGAGAAGTGTTGGTCAACAGAATCAGGAACTCTTCACCACCATACCGGAAGACAGCATCGGCCTGGCGTGACAGCTCAGAGACGATCCTGGCTACCTCGACCAGAGCCATATCACCGATCTGGTGACCATGGTTATCGTTGACACTCTTGAAATGATCCACGTCCAGCATCAGGCATGACAAGGGCTCACCGGATCTGCCATGTCTCGATATTTCCTCCCTGAAACGGATTTCAGCGGTTTTGCGATTAAATAGCCCGGTAAGACTGTCAGTGCATGCCGATCTTTCCAGTTCTCCCTGGGCAACAGCCAATTCTCGCATAAAGCGCCTGGCAATGATGAACAGAATCAAGAACATGGTTCCGAACACAACGATAAATCCTAACAGGGTATATAAACGGGACAATTTCATCTCATCGACAAGCTCGTCCATGGGGATGGAGATGCTTATCCCGCCCCGGATATCACCATTATTATACCCCTGATGACTGTGGCAGCGGTTGCATGTGGTCTCATAATAGAGAGGGGCAACATACCTGTAAAAAACACCATTGGCTGTCCTGTCAACCTTTGACACCTCTTTTATACCGTTTTCCAGCTTCAGGAGCGCATCCCGCTCGAAGGCGTCAGGGCTGTTCTTGAGTGCGTTGACAGGTTTCAGGCTGGTAATGCGGACGGTAAACAGTCCCGATTCATTTGCCAGTTGCGAAATCTCGCGTGTGGCAAGACCGGGATTGCGCAAGGTGTACAGGTTTCCGTCTTCGTCCTTAATCGTGACTTTCAGGCCGGGCAGGCTGGTCAGGTAGGGGTTGGGATCGACTCCGGGAAGAACCTGGACAAATACACCGCCATGTTGGGTGATCCAGCGTTGGGTCAGCACGATCTGACGAAAGAGAGTCTGGGCCTGCTGATGCACCAATCCCATGGAGAGCTTTTCGGTGCGGAGGTAGAACCAGAGGAACGTCCCGCTTAAAACCAGCGCAACAATCACCAGCGCAGTCACCATGAAAGTTGTCACGAACCCTTGTTTTCGCATGTGTTGCAGGACCTTTAGCCGGGTTTGCGCCCTGGCTGGCAATAGCTGCTCTCAACCCACCGGCGGGGTCTCTCCGGCGATGGTCGAGCGGTACTGCTGCACCGCCGCGTGCAGCGCCGAGGCAGCCATGTTGGAACAGTGCATTTTCTCTTCCGGGAGGCCATCCAGAGCCATGGCGATCTTCTGGTCATCCAGGGTAAGAACCTCGTCAAGCGACTTGCCCATCACCAGTTCGGTCGCTATCGATGAGGTGGCTATGGCCGCGCCGCATCCCTTGATCAGAAACTTGATGTCGTGAATTATGTCATCCTCGATCCTGATAAAAAAGACGAGCGCATCGCCACAGCCCGGGTCGCCGGCCTGTACCACCACGTTGGCGTTCTCAAGCGAGCCGACGTTGCGGGGGTTGTGGACATGATCCAATACTTTTGCCGTATAAAACTCACTCATGGTGAGATTCCTTTCGTACGCTCACAGCCCTGTTTCCTCCGGAACGGAAACCTGGCCCGTTGCCGGCCCGACGCCGGAGATAGCCAGCGCCTTCTGCCCGACCAGCGCCCGGGCTACCTTGCAGCGGGCTCCGGCCAACAGGCGCTGCACCGTGCCGCGCGATACACCCATGCACACCCCGGCCTCTTCCTGGGTCTTCCCCTCGCCGTCACACAGGTACAGCGCTTCCAGTTCGTCGTGGGCCAGCGGGATGATTTCCATATCCTTCAGGGGGGTTCCGGCCGGTTTGAACACCGCTGAGTATCCTGCCCGGTGCGGGCAGTTGCAGATTCTCGGTTTACGTGGACGTGTCATGCTTAGTGGGAGCAGCCATGGCTTTGGCCATGTCCGCCGCAGGTGTGGCCCGGCATGTATTCCGGCAGTCCGTTAGTGCGGAACAGCGCCATGTTTTCCGTGACGGTCCCTTCCATCGCCTTGAAAACTCGCATACCGGCGCTGTTCAGTTTATGCAGCGCACCGCCGCCGATGCCGCCGACCACGATTGCATCCACCTGGTAACCGCCAAGACCGGCCACCGGATTGCAGGCCCCATGCTGATGGATCTGATCGCTGTTGTTGATCGCCGTCACCTCGCTGGTGACCATGTCCACCACGACAAATCCGGGCGCGGAACCAAAATGACCGAATACCCGACTCTCCAACCCTTGATTTTCCATTACCGGAAAACAAACTTTCATTGTGTACCTCCAGTTTAATGTGTATATGCACAAAATATATGCCGATGGATTTAAAAGTCAACAGGTTATTGTGCATAAGCACAAAACATTGCTGCCAAGATCAACAAAAAGAGAACATCACTCACATAAAATCAAGGGGTTAACGGCTTGACGGCCAGTATCTGCACCACCGAAGCCAGGCCGGTATGCCCGCGCCCCTCCTTGACGTCGCGAACCAGCGTGGCGGCATGCATGAAATCCAGACCGTCCAGTTCCTGCAGCAGCTCTTCCCGTGACATCAGCATATCGAGAGACTTGGGACCGCCGGTATCATAATCCATCTGTTCCTTGCTGAATGCCTCCAGCACAAATACGCCTCCAGGCTTGAGCCCCTGGACGACCTTACGGTGCAGGGGAATCCGGATGGCCGACGGGATATGGCAAAAACAGGAGACGACCGCATCCCATTTTTCCGGCTCGATCTCGAATCCAGCCAGATCGGCCACGATTGTGGTCAGGCTGACACCGCGCTCATCCGCCAGTTCAAGCGCCTTGCCCAGTCCGACGGCGGAGCCGTCAACCGCGGTGATTTGATATCCGAGGGAGGCCAGATAAACGGCATTTCTCCCTTCACCTTCGGCCAGCATCAAAACCCGGCCCGGCGGGATCCTGTCCACGACCGAAACCAGGAACGAGTTGGGGGTCGTGCCGTAGGTAAAGCCCGGTTCGCTGTAACGTTCATCCCAGTTGGTGGTTTTCATGATTCACTCCTCGCTCCGAAGATCTTGTCGGTCAGGCGCACGTACCAGGCGGCCGACTGTACCTGGATGATATAGGCCAGCGCGATCACCAGCGCCGCTTCCGAGCCGGCCTTGCCGAAGGCGTTCATTGCCACCGCCAGCGCGATCGACAGGTTGCGCATGACCGTGCCGTAGACCAGCGCGATGGCGTCGCCACGCGGCAGGAAGGCTTTTCCGACCAGGGTGCTGAGCAGGTAGTTGCAAAGGTATAGCAGCAGCAGCGGTATCAGGATCGTAACCAGCAGGGCCGGGCTGTCGGCCACGCTGCGGGCCTTGAGCGCGATCGCGATAAAGACGATACCCAGCACGCCGACGGTTGAGAGCCCCGGAAAGCGCGGGGAAATCTGCTCCTGGAATACTTTCTGTCCATAGCGCTTCAGGGCCCAGCGCTGGGTGGCGTAGCCGGCCAGCATCGGCAGGAAGACGACCACCAGGATCTGCCTCATCACCGAAAGCATGTCCACATCGACCTGGGCTCCCATCAGAATACGGATATAAAACGGGGTCAGCAGCGATCCCAGAATCAGGCCCACCACGGTCATCTTGACAGCCGCCGCCAGGTTGCCCTTGGCGAAACCGGTCCAGGAAATGGTCATGCCGCTGGTCGGCACCAGCGATGCCAACAACAGTCCCAGCGCCAGAAACGGGCGCTCGGCAAAGAAAACCCTGCCGATGCCGTAGGCGACAAAGGGAATCACCAGGAAATTGATCGCCTGGGTCATCAACTGCGCCCGCGTATCGCCACCCTCCAGCACTGAACGGATTTTGAGGGTCACCATCATCGGATAGACCATCAAAAAGGTAAACGGTATGATCAGGCTTTTCATGAAAGCAGGATCAACCAACAGGCCGCAAACGAAACCGGCCAGCATCGTGGCCGGAATTGCCAGCACCAGATTCTTGTTGATGGCTATAAGAAAGCGCCACATATCAGAGCGACTCTTCGATCATCTTCTGGATCGCGTTATAGCTCTCTTCCAGGGAGGAGGCAAAGTCCGGGTCATCCAACACCAGCGCTTCGATCATCGTTCGCCCGTAGCGCAGCATGCGGATCTCGGTCATGCCGTTGCTGGTAAAGGTCGTAATGAACTTGGGCATCAGTGCCGCCCGCTCCGGGTTTTGCGAAAGGCTGGCGGCGGCTTTCTCGGGTTTGCAGATCTGGATCATGTGCAGATCGAAGCCGGCTCCAACCTTGACTCCATGTTTGCCGAAGGTATGGGCCATTTCCATCGTGCTTTCGTTGTGGATGATGAAGCCGCGCTTCTGGCCCGCGGCAGCCAGCGCATGCACGAATTCCCTCAGGGTCTTGGTCGTTTGTGTCCGATACAGTATTGCGCTATTCATGGGTGTTTCCTCCGGTTTTAAGCAGATTGAAGATATTTATCCTACAAAAAGCAGTTGATCGCGCAAAGGCGCTAAGTTCGCAAAGAAAAACAAAGCGTTAGAAAACGTCTGGACTTAACCATTTGGGTGAGGCCTTTATGGATTGTAAGATATTGACTTTCTTTGCGTCTTTGCGCCTTTGCGTGAGCGAATTGCCGTTTTCAGGTTTATTTGTCTGTTGTGTCCTGGATTGATATTTCGAAGTCCGGCGGATTCATCAGCGCCTTTTTCACGGCACAGAGTTCCGCGGATTTGATGATCGCGTTATGATATTTGACCGGAAAACCGGGTGGCAGGGTAATCTGCAGATCCACTTTTGCCAGCCGGTTCTTGCCCCCTTCGCTGACGAAATCCATGCGCTGGGTAAGTTCCAGCCCCTCGGTGCTGATGCCCCGCTCCTGGCAGAAACTGAGCACATAGATCCCGGCGCAGGTGCCCATGGAGGCCAGAAAGTAGTCATATGGAGTCGGCGCCGCCCCTTCGCCGCCACCGCCAGGCGGTTGGTCGCTGCTGATGACCCTGCCGTTCAATTCCGCGTCAACCCTTTTGCCGCCCGGGAATATTATTCTCATTTCCATGCTATTTCCCTTTCTTTCCAAGCAATGTGTATATGCACAAAATATAATGCAGACATATGAATGTCAATATGTTTTCCAAATATTATCCGCTTTATACAAATACAGTTTGAAAAAACGATTGATTTGATACACAAAATCATCAATCTGATTAAAATAGCGGCACTCGCTGTTGACAACAGACGATAATTCAGTAGTATACGAATTTGATTTTGTTAGCGGCCGCGGAGGCAAACGATGAGACGACAAGATAAAAGCTGGATCACGAAGCTGCTGGCGACTACGCTGCTGGGATCGGCGCTGTTATTTTCCACCCAGGCCGGAGCGGCCGAACGGCTGCAGGTCGCCATGAACACACCTTCCGAAGATGAACTGCTGCTGTTCTGGGAGGAGAAGGAGCTGTACGTTCAGACCGCCACCCGCAGCGAAAAGCCGCTGACCCAGGTGGCCGAGAACATGACCGTGATCACCGCCAAAGAGATCGAGACGATGAACGCCAACAGCGTCAGCGAGGTGCTGGCCAGGGTGCCTGGACTCTTCGTGGATTTCTCGCTCAACGAGTTCAACTCGCCCTCGCTGCTGCACATCCAGGGCTCCGAGGACCGCCACGTGACCGTGCTGCTGGACGGCATGCCGGTCAACTTCCTGGCCGGCGGCAACGCCGACACCAGCTTCATTCCGCTCAGAATCGTGGAGCGGATCGAGATCATCAAGGGGGCCGCCTCCTCGGCCTGGGGCTCGGCTCTGGGGGGGGTGGTCAACATCATCACCCGCAACACCGGCGACAAGGCGCTGCCGGGCGGCATGCTCAGCGGCTCCTTCGGCGAGGGAAACTCCCGCGACACGGCGGCCGAGCTGGCCGGCAAGAACGGGCCGCTGGGCTACTACCTCTACGCCGGGCAGCAGGCCTCGGACGGTCTGCGCAACAACCGTGACTACCGCCGCAACAGCCTGTTCGGCAAGCTGCTGCTGACCCCCAACCGCGACCTGGACATCACCCTGACGGCCGGCTACAGCAACCCGGAACAGAATGCGGGCGAGGTGCCGGCTTTCGGCATCAGCGCCAGGACTATTCAACGCAACCTGTTCCTGACCGGCAATATCGAGTACCGCGCCACCCCCGAGCTGACCCTTCGCGGCGGCCTGCACTTCTTCAAGTCCCATGCCGACTTTCCGGTAAATTTCCTGGCCGACGGTTCGCTCTTCAAGCAGAACATCTACGACGAGGAGACCGTCGGCGGCAACCTGCGCGCCACCTGGACCAGCGGCATCCAGACCCTGACCGTGGGGGGGGAGGCCAGCCACGGCGCCCTGGACCAGACCACCAACGCCGGACCGCTCTACCAGTCCTTCGGTCTGCCGGCCACCCTGACCGTCTATCCCACCATCGACCGCTGGGCGCTGTTTGCCAACGACACGGTCGAGTTCGGGCCGCTGGCCCTGACCCCCGGCGTGCGCCTGGACCACGACAGCGTCACCGGCTACTTCGTCAGCCCCAGCCTGGGGCTGACCTGGGAGCTGGGCGAACACAGCGTGGCCCGTGCCTCTGCCGCGCGCGGCTTCACTTCGCCCCCCTTGAGCTACACCAAGGCACAGGGGCTGTTCTTCCTTCCCAACCCGCAGCTGACGGCCGAGTACGGCTGGTCCTACCAGCTCGGGCTCGAGTCCGGCCTGGCCGAGCTGGTCAACCTGAAGGCAACCCTCTTCCGCCATGAGACCACCAAGGCCATGTCAGCCGAGGCCATTGCTGCCAATCCCCCCTACAAGCAGTACGTCAACGGCGGCGACGTGACCCGCCAGGGCTACGAGCTGGAGGCCGAGAGCGTGCCCTTCTACAACCTGTCGCTCAAGCTGGGGCACGCCTATGCCCACACCAAGGCCGGCGCGATCCCGTCCGACCGGAGCAGTAACAATTGGGACACCTACTCCTGGCTGGTGGGGATCAAGTACGACGACCGCCGCTCGTTCAGCATGCTCCTGTCCGGCAACTACGTCTGGTGGGACTTCGTCCCAACCATGCCGGCCTATCCGAACCCGTACTACGACACCTTCATCTGGGACCTGACCGCCACCAAGAAGTTCCGCACCAGCGACAAGACCACGCTGGAGAGTTTCCTGACCATCCATAACCTGTTCAGCGGCGACCGCTATACTTCATCCCTCTACCCCAACCCGGGGCGCTGGGTCGAGGGCGGGCTCAAGTTCAGGTTTTAACCGCTCAGGTTCCGGGCGGCAATGGCGCCTCCTGAAACATACTCAAGCGATTACATTAAATATTATCGTTCACGATACAGAAAGAGCAGTAACGACAATGCCTAGACGCATGACACTATCCCTGGTTGCAATGGTTCTTTTGACAATTGTTTTGCTCCCCACCCCTTCAGCGGCCGCCGAAGTGCTGGTGGTGGCCGATACCCAGCTCAGGCCGGCAACCGAGATCATCTCCGGCATCCGCAAGAGCCTGGGGAGTTCTCTGAAAATCATCTCGCCGGAAGAGGCCAGGCGCGGGCTTAACAGCGCGCTGGATCGCGAGGGGGCGCGGGTGGTGGTGGCGCTGGGGAAGGAGGCGCTGACCGAGGCGCTGACGCTGCCGAGCAACATCCCGGTCATCTTCGACATGGTGGTAACACCGCCCGCCATCAACCGGCCGAACACCACCGGTTTCTACCTGGCCACCCCGGTCAGGGAGTACAGCGAGCTGATCCGCAAGCACCTGCATTCGATCCGGCAGTTTGCGGTGGTGGGGAGCCGCGACCAGCTCAGCCTCCTGGGGCGGGGCGATGCGCCGCAGCCGGCCTCCTACACGGTCCGCAACAGCTCGGAGTTCGTCAGCGCCATCAGCCGACTGGAGGATGCGGACGCGATCCTGCTTCTGCCGGACACCGCGGTGCTGACCACGGCCGCGCTGGACGAGGCCTACCTGCTGTCGTTTCGCAAGGGGATTCCGCTGCTGGGGGTTTCGGAGCGCAATGTCAAGGAGGGGGCGCTGGTGGCGCTGGTGGTGGACATGGTCAACGTGGGGCGTTTGATCGGCTCCGCTGCCGCCAAGGCGTTGAAGGGGGTCGATATCGGTCAGTTCCCCCCCTCGCCGCCGCGAAAATTTGACATCTACCTGAACACGGCCACGGCCCGGCGGATGAAGATCAATCTTCCCGATGAAATGGTGCGAATGGCCAAGCGGGTGTATCCGTAGTTTTTGCCAGACACACCATCCCCCTCCTATCCTCCCCCTTGAAGGGGGAGGAACGTGAGAGCCGCAGATTTGAACGAATCAGGAAAACGAATCACTCTTTCTCCTGCTGCCCGGCGGGCTTTGTTCCCTGGTACTCCAGGTCCTGCCTGATCATACGCTCCAGCACCGTATCGTAATACTCCCTGCGGCAGTCTGCTTCGTCAATTTTCCCGTTGCGCAGCAGTGTCAGCTGGCGGCAGCCGCCGAAACAGATTGGCAGGTAGGGGCACTCCAGGCACTCGTCTTTCTTCCAGAGATCCAGGTTGTGTGACGCGCTAAAGTCGGCGATCCCCTCGGCCAGCGAACCGATGCGCAGCTCCGGGCAGGCCATGAAGGCCGGGCATTTGTAGAGCGAGCCGTCGTGGTTGATCACCAGCTCGTTCTCCAGCTCGACCATGCAGGCCGACAGCTTCGACTTGGGGGCCGGGAAACCGCGCTTGAGGGTCTCCTCGCGCAGCCAGAGAGCGGCCTCCATCAACCACGGCTCATAGGAACAGGCGCAACCGGTGTTGAAGTCGGACAGCACCCGCTGGCCCGCTTTGGGCACCACCGGTGCGAAGAGCATTGTACCGACCCGGGCCGGATCGATGCCGCGGGCCAGCAGGTCATCCAGCATGCGCGGGAATTCGCGGAAGTTGTCGCGGGTGTAGTTGCCTCCCAGCTGCAGTGGCACGATCTTGTGGATATCCAGCACGTTGCGCAGGATCGCCTCGTAACTGCCCAGCCCGGAGACAAAGGGACGGCTCTTGTCGTGCAGCTCTCTGGGGCCGTCGATAGTCACCTTGGACCCGGAGAGCCCCAGGGAAAGCAGCTCCTCGACGCAGGCGCGGTTCAGCAGCGTGCCGTTGGTGACCAGCGAGAAGCCGAAGGCCACCCCGCGCTCGCGGGCGGCCTCACCCAGCGGCCGGGCGATGGCCCGGATCAGGTCCAGGGAGAGCAGCGGTTCGCCGCCGTAGAAGGTCAGCCGCAGCGGCTGCCCTTTTTCAATCCGCTCGCGGCGGATGCTCTCCACCAGCAGCGCGGCGGTTTCGGCGCTCATGTAATGTTTGCCGCGGAAACCCTCCTCGTAGCAGTAGGGGCAGGCCAGATTACAGTCCAGGTTGAGCACCACCACGGCGCTGAAAGGTGTATTGGCGCGGGGGGTGTCGAAGATCGTGCGCAGCCGCTCGCGCTCGGCGGCCCGGTCCGGAGTCAGGATGTCGAGCCGGGCCAGAATCCCGCGCTCCTGGTCGGGCAGCGTGCCGTTCATGGCCGCCTGCAGCAGCTCGTCCGGCAGCAGCACCACCGCCGAGCGCAGGGTGGAGTAGACCAGGTTCATGCCGGGCTGGTCCGGGCAGGGGTAGATCTTCAGATAGTTGGACAGCTGCATGTAGGGTCTCCAGGGGTGGATGTAAAGCCTCCCCCTCTAGTAAGTCAGAAGTTATTTTCTGCTGTTATCAGGCAGAAAATAACTTTGTTAACGCACCTATCCTGTTTATCAGGGTTAAGAAAGTGGGAACGAGGGGGATTTGATTTTGATTCTTCGAATGACACAAAAAAAGGGGGATTACTCCCCCTTTTTCTTGAACCTGTAAACGGAATCGATTACACAAGCGGTATGAAGGATGCCGAGCAGCAGGCTGCCAGCGGCCCCTCGAATGCGCAATCGTTGCCTTTTTCCAGTACTACCAGGGTGCTCGTTTTCATTTGTTCCGGTCTCCTCAGTTGGTGTGGTATTATCCGCGGGGGACGCCCTCGCCTTCCCGTCGGCTGTTAAACAGTCGCTATTTCCGCAAAATGCATGTGAAAATCTTCACTAACTCAAGCGTTTATAACATTCAAGGCCAATTGTCAAGCGTATAAAACCGTTTTTTAAAATATTGTATGTAAACTTAACAATTTAATATGATTGTGTAATCCGGATTATTTTAGTCGGGATTCGCCGCTGCCTTATTTTGCTTTCTGACAATTTCGCAGAAATATCTGCGTGCCGTTTTGGTTGATATTTTGCCGGATTGCACCTATAGTTGCCCGACTATTTGAATGTCCTGAGAAAATGACCCGTGCCCAAAATCATCCTCTATGCCTTGCCATACATCCTGTTGACCTGTCTGTCCTGCCATGCGGCGGATGTGCTGATCATTGCCGACGCCCAGCTCAAGCCGGTTATGGAAGTAACCCAGGGAATGCGCAAGACCCTGCATGCCTCAACCAAAACCTATGCTCCGGGAGAAGTGCGCGGCAACCTGGCTGCCATTTTGCAAAAGGAGGAGGCGCGGGTGGTGGTGGCGCTGGGGCGCGAGGCGCTGGCCGAAGCGTTGACCCTGCCCCCAACGATTCCGGTAATCTATGACATGGTGGTGACACCGCCGGCCGTCAGCCGCTCCAATACGGTCGGCTTCTACATGGCAACCCCGGCCGGGGAGTACGCCGAACTGGTGCGGAACCATCTGCCGGGCCTGAAACAGGTGTCGGTGGTGGGCAGCCGTACATTACTGAACCTCCTGGCCGGTGATGCTTCCTCTCCGCTAAACTCGCACTCCGTGAACAATACCGTCGAATTCGTCAATATGCTCAAACAGCTGGATAATGCCGACGCGATCCTGCTGTTGCCGGACAGTGGCATCATGACCGCGACCGCGATGGAAGAGGCCTACCTGCTCTCTTTCCGGCGGCGGATTCCGCTTCTGGGCATTTCCGAGCGGCATGTCAAGGAAGGGGCGCTTTTGGCACTGGTGGTGGATATGGTCAATGTCGGCCGGGTGATCGGCGAGCATGCCACCCGCGCCCTGAAAAGCGGCAGTGTCGGCCAGCAGTCGGCCTTCCCTCCGCGCAAGTTCGACCTGTACCTGAATATGGGCACCGCCCGCAAGATGCGCCTGAATATCCCGGATGAGCTCGTGCGCATGGCCAGGAAGGCTTATCCATGAAGCGACTGAGCCTGAAAATAACCTTCCGCGTCAAGGCGCTGCTTTTCATGATCCCGCTTTTGCTGCTGATTTCGTTCTTCCATACCTGGGAGTCGATCCGGGCAGGCAAGGGGGTCATCCGCAGCGAGATCATCAAGCGCGCCGAGGCGATCACCACGCTGGCGACCAAGATCGGTGAGCTGCCGATTCTTTCCGGCAATCCGGAACTGTTGAAGAGCACCGCCGCTTTCCTCAGGTCCAACACCGAGGTGGCGACCGTCACCTTTTATGACAACAGGATGACGCCGCTGATTCATAACGGCCCGGCGTTGGCCCGCCACCTGACCACCCCCCCCACATCACCGTCGCTCTCAATGTCCGAGGAAAAGGACGCTTTTGTCTTTTACGCACCGGTATTCACCGAGAAGTTGCAAGATGATTTCGATATTATCAGCGGTATGGACAGCGGGCAGAAGGTCAGGGAAACCATCGGCTGGATCAGGATCAGCTTTTCCAAGGCCACGCTGCGCGAGAACGAGCGGCGCATCGTGGCGCGCGGCGTGGCGCTGTCATTGGCTTTTGCCGCAGCCAGCTGCCTGGCGGCCTATTTCCTGATGGGGGTGGCCACCCGGCCGCTGCGCCAGATCGTCAGGATGGCCGATGACGTCTCCCACGGTGATTTCAGCCGCGAGTTCGAAATCCACCAGCAAGACGAGGTGGGGGCCCTGGCCAACTCGTTCTCGGCGATGCGCCACACCATTCGCATGGTTCTGCAGGAGACGGACGGGCTGATCGTTGCGGTGCAGGAAGGGCGACTGGACAGCCGCAGCGATGCGGGCCGGTTCGAGGGGGAATGGCACAATCTGGTGCAGGGGGTAAATGACCTGGCAGGGGCGTTTGCCAAGGGTGTGGTGGAGTTGCAGACCGCTAAGGTTGCTGCCGAAACCGCCAACCGCGCCAAGAGCGAATTTCTGGCCAGCATGAGCCACGAACTGCGCACGCCGTTGAACGCGATCCTCGGTTATGCCCAGATCCTGAAGCGCCAGGAAAACCTGAACGAGACCCAGCGCCAGCAGCTCGAAATCATGCGCAGCAGCGGCGAGCACCTGCTGACGCTGATCAACGATATCCTCGATGTGGGCAAGATCGAGGCCCGCAAGATGGATATCGAACAGTTTGCTTTCGACTTGCCGGCTCTTGTGCGGCAGGCCCTTAACCTGACCCGTTTGAACGCCGAGGAGAAAGAGCTGCTCTTCCAGTACCAGGAGGTGTCGCCATTACCGCAGTACGTACGCGGTGATGAGCGCAAACTGCGCCAGATCCTGTTGAACCTGCTCTCCAACGCGGTCAAGTATACCCAAAAGGGAAGCGTGACCCTGCGTGTGGCCTATGATCATCAAGGGGGAGGTGTCTTCCGCTGTGACGTTCTGGATACCGGCGAGGGTATCCCGGCCGACAAGCTGGAAGCGATCTTCGAACCGTTTACCCAGCTGGCCGGCAAAGGTCAGCCGCGCCAGGGTACCGGGCTCGGGCTGAATATCACCCGCCATCTGCTGGAACTGATGGATGGCAGCTTGACCGTGGAGAGCGAGCTGGGCAAAGGTAGCGTCTTCCGTATGCAACTGTCGCTGCCGCCGGTAACCGACCCGGAACATATCCTGGAGAAGGGTGAGTTGTCGGTAACCGGTTATTGTGGCGAGCGCAAAAGCATCTTGGTGGTTGATGATAATGTGGGTAACACCTCGTTGCTGGTTTCACTGCTGGACCCGCTCGGTTTCAAGGTTGCTACCGCTTCAAACGGGCAGGAAGCGCTGGATATGGTGAATGAACAACAGCCGGATCTGGTGCTGATGGATCTGGTGATGCCGGTGATGGATGGGCTGGTCGCGGCCCGCTTGATGCGCTCCAATCCGCTGTTGGACCGGACCGGGATTATCGGCGCATCGGCCTCGGTTACCGACAGCGAACAGAGGAACGAGTTTATCGAGATCTGCGACGATTTCGTGCTAAAGCCGATCTGCATCGACCTGTTGCTGGAAAAAATCGGTTGCCGGCTGGGGATAGAGTGGGAAACCGTGGAATTCGTCACCCCGGTCAGGGAATCTTTTGTCTCTTTGGACGGCCAGGAACCATTGGCGCCCCCTTCATCAGAGCTTGACGAGCTTTATGATCTGGCCATGAGGGGCGATATGTCGGGAGTGGAAGAGTGGGCCGTCGCACTGGAAGCAGCGGATGCCCGATATCATAATTTTGCCGGCCGGCTCAAGGAGCTTGCCGGTAGTTGCAAGACCAAGGCTTTGCTGGCACTGGTTAATCAATGTCGTGGAGAAGAAATATGAATCCTGAAGATCGGATCAGGTTGCAATTCTATGGCCGCAAACCTGTGATTCTGGTCGTTGACGACGATATGAACAATCTGACCGTGGTCCGCGATTGCCTGACCGGGTTCAATTTTTCGGTGCTGGTGGCCGAGGATGGCGAGAGCGCCGTCAGTCGGGCGGATTATGCCAAGCCGGACCTGATCCTTCTGGATATCATGATGCCGGGCATCGACGGCTATGAGACCTGTCGCCGACTGAAGCGGCAGGAGAGTACCAGGGATATCCCGGTTATCTTCATGTCGGCGCTGGCGGAAACCGGGCACAAGGTGCAGGGACTGGAAGCGGGCGCGGTGGATTATGTCACCAAGCCGTTCCAGCAGGAAGAATTGCTGGCCAGGGTCGAAGTACATCTGAGCCTGCGCGATTTGACCCGGCGACTGAAGGAGGCCAACGAACTGCTGGAAGAGCGGGTAGAGGCGCGCACCATTGACCTGGCCGTTGCCAACCGTGAGCTGGAGGATGAAATTGCCGAGCGCCAGACAGCGCAGGAGCAGCTTCAGGAACAGGCCATTTTGCTGGAGGAGAAGGTTGAGGAGCTGCAACTGGCCCATGAGGCGTTGCGAACCAGTGAGCAGAAGTTCCGCGCCATTTTCGATCAGACCTTCCAGCTGATCGGGCTGACCACGCCTGAGGGGACCATGCTGGAAGTCAACCGGACCGCGCTGGATTTCTGCGGTTCGACCGAATCCGAGGTTTTGAACAGGCCATTTTGGGAGACGCTCTGGTGGACGTATTCCGACGAGTTGCGCGAACGTGCGCGCAATGCTGTTCTGCAGGCGGCATCCGGCGAGTTTGTCCGTTTCGAGGCAACCTGTCAATCGCCCGATGGGGCGACGCATTATATCGATTTTTCACTGAAGCCGATTATCGATGCGGCGGGAAAGGTAGTGATGCTGATTCCCGAGGGCCGCGACATCACCTCCTACAAGAGACTGGAGGAGCAGCTCAGGCAGTCGCAGAAGATGGAGGCGATCGGTACCCTGGCCGGGGGGGTGGCCCACGACTTCAACAATATCCTGACCGTGATCATGGGATTTGGCAGCATCCTGCGCGCCAAACTGGAAAATTCCGCGCTTGTTCATTATACCGATGACATCCTGGACGCTGCCGACAAGGCCTCAAGGTTGACCAACAGCCTGTTGGCCTTCAGTCGGAAACAGTTCATGGAAACCAGGCCCGAGGAGATCAACGAGATCGTCAGGACCATCGACAAGATCCTGCGTCGGGTGATTGGTGAGGATATTGAGCTGCACTGTTCTTTTGCATCCGAAGAACTGGTGGTCATGGCCGATTGCGGACAAATCGAGCAGGTGCTGATGAACCTGGCGGTCAATGCGCGCGATGCGATGCCCAGAGGCGGAGTTCTCAGTATCAAAACCGAATGTATCGAGTTGACGGATGGAATGCTCGGCACCGTGCTCAAACCCGGGCCTTATGCCAAAATCACCGTATCAGATACGGGCTGCGGGATTGACGAAGTTACCCGCCAGAGAATTTTCGAACCTTTTTTCACCACCAAGGAGGTCGGAAAGGGAACCGGCCTGGGACTATCCATCGTCTACGGGATCATCAAGCAGCATGGCGGTGAAATAACCGTGTACAGCGAGATTGGCAAGGGAACATGTTTCAAGATCTATCTTCCACTGGTAAAATCATGCATTTTGCCGCGCAAGAGCGAATCAACCGTGCAGGTGGCTGGTGGGACGGAAACGATTCTGCTGGCCGAGGACAATGACAGCGTCAGAAGTTTCATGGTGCACGCGCTGGAGGATTACGGCTATCACGTGATCGAGGCGCTGGACGGCGAGGATGCGCTGGCAAAATATCGCGCCAATAACGACAGGATTCAGCTGTTGCTGCTGGATGTGGTCATGCCCAAAATGAACGGACGCGAGGTTTATGACGCGGTCAGAAAAGAGGGGAGACAGGTCCGGGTACTCTTCTCCAGCGGTTATACCGCCGATATCATCGAACAGAAGGGGCTGATTGAAGAAGGGGTCGGTTTTATGGCCAAACCGGTTACGGTACAGGTGCTGCTGGGCAAGATCAGGGAGGTGTTGGATCAGGTCTGGTGAGCAGGAGTGTAAGAGTGATGCAACCCTATAGCCAAGCCCCTCCGCCTTTGCTTGTCAGTAAGGCTGAGGGGCTTGGTTTTGATAGAAGCTGGATTACAGTTTGAACTGCCGTACCAACCTTTGAAGTTCCTCGGCATAGTCGTTAAGCCTGGCGGCGGCCTGAGCCGACTCATTGGCGCCTTGAGATGTTTTGTGTACGACGTCGGTTATCTGCGACATATTGTTGGAAATCTCGCTGGTGGTGGCGGTCTGCTCTTCGGCTGCGATTGCAATCTGGTTCACCTGCATGGCAACATCGCTGATCTGCTGCAGGATATTTCCCAATGATTCACCTGAGCGGGCCGCCTCAACCGTACCGGCCTCGACCTGGCTGACACCCTGTTCCATTGCCGCGACAGCTCCCCTGGTTTCACCCTGGATGGCCTTGATCATGTCCCCGATCTCGCGGGTGGCGCGTGAGGTGCGTTCGGCCAGCGCCCGTACTTCGTCGGCCACGACCGCGAATCCACGCCCCTGCTCACCGGCCCTGGCGGCTTCAATCGCGGCGTTCAGCGCCAGCAGGTTGGTCTGGTCGGCAATATCCTCGATAGTGCCGATGATCGCACCGATCTGATCGGACCGTGCTCCAAGGCTGTCCACCGTTCGGGCTGACTCCTGAACCTTGTCAGTGATCTGACCCATTACGGCAATAGTGGCGTTTACCACCGCCGACCCGCTTTGGGCCGCCTCTGAAGCCCGCTGTGCTCCTTCCGCGGCCATCTGGCAGTTTTGGGCGATATCACCGCTGGTAGCCGACATCTCTTCGCCGGCGGTGGCGACCGTGGCGGCCTGTGCCGCAACCTCCTCGGCACCGTTGGCGATACGTTCTGCGGTGCTGTGCAGTTGCGCGGCTGCCTCCGCTACCTGGGTCGAGGTGCCGGATACCTGGCTGACAATGCCGTGAAGCCTGTCGGTCATACCGTTCATGGCCAGAATAAGTTGCCCTGTCTCATCGCCCGAGTGACATTCCTCCTTGTGGGTGAGATCACCGGAGGCAATCAGGTTGGCAAAGTCAACCGCTTTCCTGAGTGGCCGGTTGATCATCCGTGCGCTGATAAGTCCCAGGATAAATGCCAGCAGGACACCGGCCACCGAAAACGAAATCATGGTCGCATTGGCCAGTTTGGCCATGCGAGAGTTGTCTTCTCCCCGTTTCTGGGCATCCTTGGTGTAGGCCGCTATCAAATCCCTCAGCGCGGCTTCTATTTTTTTCTCCGTATCCAGAGCGCCACTCTGCATGATCTCGAGTGCGCCCGTGGGGTTGCCCGACAGGTGCAGCCTGATCACCTCCTGCCATACCGGGCGGTACTCCTGCAGCAGCTTGCGCAGCGCATCCAGTTCCTTATCGCCGGTTCCCGACCCCAGTTTCCGGATAAGCGCATCGACCTCATCATAGCGCTGGCCGACCGCATCGGCATTGGCTTCCATCCGTTCCCGTTCGGTGTCGATCATCATGCCGCGCAGATTCACCCGCGCTTTCTGGGCGGCCATGCCCAGTTGGCCAAGCAGGGCCAAAGGTTGGACTCCCTGGCTGTAGAGCGCGCTGCTTGAGCGGTTGAGCCCGAGGATGTTGTAAACTCCGCAAAATCCGACTATGCCGGTAATAATGGCTATGATGGCAAACGCCGCCAGCAGTTTTGTTGCAATAGATCGGTTTGAGAAAACAGTGAACATTTCCTTTGTCCTTTCGCCGGTTGGTCTGCAGTATTACAAACACACCCAGGTTAAAAATCACTCTTACTAATATAGCAATCTATATAGATACTACAATATAAAATTAAATCAAGTGCTATGGCTGATTATTCTAATTAATGATGGTGCCCGTTGCAGCCGATGCTTCGTTCGCTATGGGTGAATTCCTTGATCAGGGGGCCGCCGTTGCAGGCGGAACAGTCAAACTGGATGGTGGTGTGGGTAATATGAAAATGGTGCTGCAATTCGTGTTCGATAACGTGCATCAGACGGCTGCGCTGACCGTCATGCTCAGGGTCGATCTCAACGTGGGCGGAAAGTGCGAAAATATGCGAGCACACCGCCCACAGGTTGAGATGGTGGACATCCGCGACCCCTTCAATTGCACGAATCCGTTCCGCCACCTGTTCGACCGTCATACCGCGCGGAACCCCCTCCATCAGGATATGCACCGCATCCCGCAATACCCGGAATGCTCCCACCAGGATCAGCAATCCGATCGCTATGGAAACCAGAGGATCGATCTGGTACCAACCGGTGAAACGCATCAGCATCGCCCCGCAGATCACACCCAGCGAGGCAGCCGCATCTCCCAGTACATGCAGGAATGCGCTGCGTACATTCAGATCGTCATGGGCATGTCCATGCAGACCCTTGGCGGCCAGCAGGTTGGCAACCAGGCCAAGAACGGCGACAATCAGCATCGGCAGCGTCCGCACCTCTTCAGGAGATACCAGGCGTTTGCTCCCTTCGTAGAGGATCGCGAGCGCCATCAGCAGCACGGTCAGGCCGTTGACCAGCGAAGCCAGTACCTCGGCGCGGTGCAGGCCGAAGGAATGGCGCTCTCCGGGAGGTTGTGCCGCCAGCTTGATCGCGCCCAGGGACAGAATCAGGGCAAACAGATCCAGAAAAACGTGCCCTGCATCGGACAGCAGAGCCAGGGAGTTGGACCAGATGCCGCCGATAACTTCCGCAATCAGCGTGGCGGCGGTCAAGAATATGGCAAAAATCAAACGCCGGGATATGTTCTGGTCAATGTGCGACATCAGAGGCCGCCTCCTAGTATTTCACAGCTCCCTGATTCATCATTTGGTTTCGGGGGCACCAGTTGTCAAGGACGAAGTTTTCGTGCACACATTAAATAAACTGTTTTATGATCAAATATTTCTGTGTTAATAATGCTCACTATAAACTGTGGCCTTGTGAAGATGGAACACACGCGTTAGAGCTTCAGCACCGGTAGACCTTATTTAATATATCACCAACAGGAGAATTCACCATGTCATCAAACGCATTGGTAAAAGTAGATCATTCATCGCAACACGACGAGTTGATCCAGTTGGTCAGTTTCATGTTGGCCGACGAGGAGTACGGAGTGGAAGTCTTGAAGGTGCGTGAAATTATCCGCATGCCGACCATCACCAAGATGCCCAACACGCCGCAGCATGTGGAGGGGATCATCAACCTGCGCGGCAAGGTGATTCCGATCATCTCGATGCGCAAGCGCTTCGGACTGATGGAAAGTGAAAACAGCGGTCATACTCGCATCATCATCATGGACGTGGTCGGAACCCTGACCGGCTTCATTGTCGATGCGGTTTCGGAGGTGATCCGCATTCACAGCAGCGAAATCCAACCACCGCCGTCAATGATCATGTCCGGCGGAATCGGCAGGGAATTTATCACCGGAGTATTCAATCATGCCGAGCGTCTGCTGATTATCATGGATGTGGACCGCATGTTCTCGGATGATGAGCGGGACAGCTTCGACGGCATACTGTAATTTCAACGTAACAAACTCACCTCTTCATATACGCATTCGAGGGGGATTTCTTACAGGAAATCCCTCTCGCGGCCCGATATTTAATCAGCATCGTTATTTCCGAAACTTCCTCGCACCATACATCCTGAAATACATCTCCAACGGGGGCTCCTATGTTTTCCAGCATGAAGATTCGCAGCAAGATACTGTCCGCCTTTTTTGTAATTACCATCCTGACGATACTGCTGGGTGTTTTTTCGCTGCAGCAGATCGGCAGGGTCTACGACAAGTCGGAGGATATAGCCAAGAACCTGCTGCCTTCGGTGGTCAGCCTGGGGGTCGTGGACAGCCAGATGAACCTCAACCGTCGGGGAGAGCTGCAGGTTTGCACCAAAACCACCCCCGAGGAGTATCAGCGCTATGTCAAAAGACTCACAGAAACAGCTGAAAAAGTTGACCATGCGATTGGAACGCTGGAAAAACTGCCGTTGGCATCTGACGAGAAAAAAATGCTGGGCGATTTGAAAACTCTGGTTGCAGTCTATTACAAGGAAGCAGCAAAAACCTTTGAGATTGCAAAAAGCGGCGATCTTGATGAGACTACCAGGTACATGCGGTCGGTCAGCAAGAAAAGTTACGATGCAGCGCAGAAGAATGCAAATGAACTGATTGAATACAATCGAAAGGAATCTGTTGACGCGGTCAAAGAGGCTGACGCTCTCTATTCGTCAGCAAGATACTGGATCATCGGAACCATTATCGCCTGTGTTGCGGCTGCAATCATACTTGGACTGCTGATTTCCGGTATCATCTCGGCTCCGATTCGCAAGTTGGCGGACGAGTCAAACAAGATTGCATCCGGTGACCTGAGGGTGGATCTGAAGCAATCAGGTCGCGATGAAATCGGAGAAATGACCGGATCATTTGTGGCCATGGTGGATAACCTGAGAAGCATGATAGGTAAGATAGAAGCGGCTTCCAACCGGGTAACCAATACTTCCGGCGAGGTCTACAGCACCTCCGAACAGATGGCTACCGGCGCCGAGGAGGTGGCTTCCCAGGCGGCAACCGTAGCCACTGCCGGCGAGGAAATGTCGGCGACCTCCAGCGACATCGCCCGCAACTGCCAGATGGCGGCCGAGTCGGCCAATAGAGCCAACGAATCGGCGGAATCCGGTTCAAATGTTGTACAGGACACGGTCAGATGTATGTATAAAATCGCCGAAAGGGTCAACGAAACTTCTAAAACCGTTGCCAGTCTCGGAGCACGTTCCGACCAGATCGGTCAGATAGTTGGCACGATCGAGGATATTGCCGACCAGACCAACCTGCTGGCACTGAATGCTGCCATCGAAGCTGCTCGTGCCGGAGAGCAGGGGCGCGGTTTTGCGGTTGTTGCCGATGAGGTAAGGGCGCTTGCGGAGCGTACTACCAGGGCTACCCGTGAGATCGGCGAGATGATCAAGGCGATCCAGGCGGAAACCAGGGGCGCGGTTACGGCGATGGAACAGGGGGTCAAAGAGGTTGAGACTGGAACCGTGGAGGCGGCCAAGTCGGGCGAGGCCATTACCGACATTATCAATCAGATCGGTTCACTGCAAACCCAGGTCAACCAGATTGCAACTGCAGCCGAGGAGCAGACCGCTACGACTTCGGAAATCAGCAGCAATATGATGCAGATCACCGAGGTAGTACAGCAAACGGCGCGAGGCGCCCATGAATCGGCCGCAGCGGCCAATCAGCTCAAAATCATAGCAGAGGAACTACAGGGTCTGGTCAAGCAGTTCAGGCTGTAGCACAAACATAGCGTCATTTTACTGGGGAAGGGGTGGATTCCGTCAAGGAATCCACCCCTTCATTTTTTTAGTGTACCGGTTCTCTCCGGAGGTTTCATTCCGGCCAGGAGAGCGCCTCGCTCCGGCAGGCATCCACACAGGATGAACATTTGATACAGTCCTTATGGGGAAGCGCGCCGGCATCACGATGTTCGGCGATCGAGAATCCCATCGGGCACTGCTTTTCACAGGCACCGCACTGGCGGCAGTCGTGGGAAATGGTCAGCTGGAACTTGTCGCCTCCGATTGCTGCGGCCACCGTGCCGACCGGACAGAAGGAGCACCAGCTGCGGGAACGGTAGGCGATGCCCAGCGGGATTCCTGCCGCGGTGGTGATCAGGCACATGCTCCAGAAGACCGTTCCCCAGTGCTGCCAGTCACCGGCATTCTGGGCAATCCGCCAGACCATGAAGCTCATCAGCCCGGCCATGGCTCCCCAGCGGAAACCGGATGACTGCAAAAGCGCGGGAATCGGTTTGTTGCCTCCGACGAAACTGAAAACCGTGTCATAAAAACTGCCGCGGGGGCAGATATTGCCGCAGACGTAGCGACCGCGAAAGATGCCGCCGGCCATACCGGTCAACATCGCTACCGGCACGGCGAAGCCGAGCAGCGGGTACTTCCAGCCGACAGCGATGACAGAGAGCATGAACAGGGCCAGCAGCCAGCGATATAAAGGTTTTGAGGGGGAGTCAATAGGTAGTGTGAGCGATTGTGCAAATGATTTCATTTTCAGCTCCGAGATAATTTAAATCAATATATATGATAATATGAATTATGTCAACGGGGTGCTCCTGAAATATTTTCTATATTTGCGTTGGTGGCGAGCCATAACGCAAATATGTGGTAGATTGATAGATATCTGTAAGCGGTAAATAATATCAATTGCGGGAATGCATGTTGCAGCATTTGTGCTATTCAGTTCGAGCGGAGGTCGCCATGTCATTTTTCAGAAATATCAATCTGTTAGCAAAGTTCAGCATATTTGCGGGTTTGACCAGTATTTTACTGCTTGTTGCCATCGCGGTTTCCTATATTGGATCCAAGGGGACCAACCAGCGCTTTGACCATTTCACCGGCACTTATTCCGCCTTGGCCTTGACGACCAGTGAGATGCATACACAGGGAATACAGTCGGAACAGGCCCTCCGAAATGTTATCCTGAACCCGGGTGACGAAAAGGCGCTCGCCAACTTCAAAAAAGCATCCGAGGATTTTCTGGCTTTGCAGAAAGAGGCCACCGAGATTGCCAAAGGTGTAAAAGTGTACACGAGTCAGTTGGATAAACTGCCGCAACTCTGGCAGGCGAACAATGCCGTCAAGGACGAAATCATCAAGCTTGCCAGAGATGGTAAACAGGCCGATGCGATAGAAATGCTTGTAAAGATTGAGACTCCCAAGTGGCGTGAAATCAAATCAGGGATTATAGAAATGCAGTCCCTGCTCAAAAAAGACATGAAATCCGAGCATGGCGCACTTAACAAGTATACGGAGAGCATGTTCGTCAGAACCATGACAATTCTTGTGATCGCACTTGCCGTCGTCAACATTCTGCTGATTATTTTCTGGAGAATTCTGCAGACATCGTTCAATGAAATGGTGGAACGTCTGAAGGATATTGCATCCGGTGACGGCGACCTGAGCAAGCGGCTTGAGGTAAAGGGGAAAGATGAACCTGCTCAGGCTGCCCACTGGCTGAACCAGTTCATTGATAAGATCTCCCACACCATTTCCAGCGTAATCGAGACTTCATCCAGCCTGGCGTCAGCAACAGTGCAGCTCAATGTTACGGCGGAGCAGATGGCCGGCAACGCCGAACAGGTGGCGGCACAGGCCGGAACCGTAGCTACGGCCAGTGAAGAGATGGCGGCAACCAGCATGGATATTGCCAACAACTGCCACCAGGCGGCTGAAAGCGCCCAGCGCGCTGCAACAACGACCCAAAAAGGTTTTGAAGTAGTCAAGCACACCGTGGATGGCATTCGAGACCGCGGAGACCGTACCAGACAAAACGCCCAGTCCATCTCATCGTTAGGTGAACGTTCCGACCAGATCGGGGCTATTGTTGCCACAATTGAGGATATCGCCGATCAGACCAATCTGCTGGCGCTGAACGCCGCCATCGAGGCTGCGAGGGCGGGAGAACAGGGTCGAGGCTTTGCCGTTGTTGCCGATGAGGTGCGTGCGCTGGCCGAGCGGACTACCCGCGCCACCAAAGAGATCAGCGAAATGATCCGAGCCATTCAGATTGAAACAAAACAGGCGATAGTTTCCATGGAAGAAGGCGTCAGGGGGACAGAAAAAGGAGCCGCCGAAGCTACTCAACTGGAGTCGGCGCTCCATGAAATTCTGGAACAGGTCAATTCAGTCACCATGCAGGTCAGCCAGATTGCCACCGCGGCCGAGGAACAGACCGCCACCACCAGCGAGATCACCAGCAACATCCACCGCATTTCAGAGATCATCGAAGGAACATCCAAGGGGGCGCAAGACACAGCCCAGGCCTCGTCCAGCCTTTCGGAAACCGGAGAGTCCCTGCGGAGACTCGTCTGTCAGTTCAAATTGTAATTCCAGCTCCAAAACAAAGCCTGCGTTTTCAAGCACCGACGACAATCCTGCCGTCGCTGACCTGCAGAATCCTGTCGAAATTCTCCACCATGCGGTGGTCGTGGGTTACGACCATGATGGCGGAATGGTTTTCCACCGCCAGTTTCTTCAACAGGTCCATCACATTTTTGCCGTTTTCTGTATCGAGCGCCGCGGTCGGTTCGTCGGCCAGAATCACGCTGGGGCGGTTGGCCAGTGCCCGGGCGATCGCCACCCGCTGGGATTCGCCGCCGGACAGGGCGGTCGGATAGTTGTTGATCCGATGTCCGAGGTTGAGCGCATCCAGCAGTTCGCCGGCCCGTTTTTTGGCTTCAGCCCGCGTCAGTCCATTTATCTCCAGTGCCACCATCACATTTTCCTGTGCGGTCAGAAACGGGATCAGGTTGTGGGCCTGAAAGATGAAACCCAATTTTTCGCGGCGCATCTTTTTCAGGTCGATGCCGCTTTGCCAGCCTTCATCGGCGACAGCCGTGCCGTCGATAACCACCCTGCCATGGGTCGGCTCATTGATCAGGCCGATGCAGGTCAGCAGCGTGGTTTTACCAGAGCCTGAAGGGCCCAGTATGGCGACCAGTTCACCAGGCCTGACCTTGAAGTTTGCATCCCGCAGCGCGGTTACGGCTGTCTCGCCCTTGCCGTAGATCTTCGTCAGATTGTCCACTTCGATCGCATACATGCTCTTATCCACCCAGGGCCTCCGCCGGTTCGACTTTCAATGCCTTTCGAATGCCGACAAAACTCGAAAGCGTGCAGATCGCCATCACGATTACAAACAGCGATTGCAGGTCGAAAGCTTCCAGCACGATCCGTCGGGGAAATTTCTCGTAGGTCAGCAGAATCGTGAGATAGCCGATTGCATAGGCCAGGATCCCCATCAATAGCGATTGCTGCAGGATCATGCCGACAATCACCCGGTTCTGCGAGCCGATCAGTTTCAGCGTTGCGATCACCCGGATCTTGTCGAGGGTCGAAGTGTAGATGATCAGGGAGATGATCACCGCCGAGATCACCAGCAGAATTATCCGGAACAGTCCCAGCTGCATCCTGGCTTTCTCGATCATTCCCTTGGCCAGGATCGCGGTCTGCTCCTTATCTGAGATAGCCCGCAACTGATTCCAGCGTTGGATCAACTCCTGCGTCTCCTGCAGGTCTGCGCCGGTAGCCAGTCTCACCATGACCGCATTGACCGTATGAGTGGATTCAGTCGTTGCGATGATGCTCTGCTTGAGAAGCTCCGCCTGCTGTGGGGAAAGCGCTCTATTCCTGGCCACCCCGGCCCCGATTTTTGCCCGTTCGTTCCTGATGGCATGATTGCTCTTCTTGAATTGAATCTCCTGGGCATCAGCCAGGGTCACATATGCAGCAGGGTCACCACTGGAGGAGACGATATTCTCCGAGATGCCGACAACGCTGTATTCGTTTTGCCCCAGCCGGATTTTCTCCCCCAAGGCAATCTTCATCGATCTGGCCGCCACCATTTCATAATGCTTCTGGCGGATGTTCCGGCCGGCAATTATACTCGGTGGCCCGCCGAAGCTGTCCGGATCGTAGCCGATCAGGAAAAAACGGAACGGTTTGTTGTTGCGTTCGATCTGTATGGTTTGAAAGGCCACAGGGGAAACCGCCGCCACGCCTGGAACCGCGGCGATCCTGTGCCTGGTCTCTTCCGGGATGCGCGAACTCTCGGCAAACGGGCCGTTGGTGCCCTGCTGGACGACCCAGATGTCGGCCCTGTTGGCATGCAGTATTGCCAGTGCATCGGCGATAAGGCCCCGGTAGATGCCACCCATGCTGATGACGACCCCCAGGAGGAGTCCCAACCCGATCGATGTCAGGATAAATCTGCCCCGGTGGTAGCGTATGTCGCGGATGGCAAGATTCATTGCATCCTGACCTTCATTCCTTCGCGGAACTTGGCCAGCTGCGGTTGGGGCGCGATGACAACCTGCTCTTTACCGCCAAGCCCGCCGGTAATCTCGGCAAAATCATTTCGATCCCTGATGCCGACGGTGACTTCACGGAACTTGAGCCGGCCATTTTCCGCAATCCACACTCCACGTTTTTTGCCGTTTGTGACCAGCGTGGCCGAGGGAAGCGAGGGAACCGACTTTTTGGCTTCGGTGGTGATGTAAACTTCCGACTGTTCTCCCAGCCGGAAATTACTGAGCGGCGGGTTGAAAGCAACATCCACCTGCAATTCTTCGGTGACCCGGTCACTCTGGTGGCCAAGACGGGCCACCCGGCCGGACCATCGTTCACCCGGTGAAGAGCGCAGTGTGATGACGGCGCTCTTGCCGACCGCCACCCCTTTCAGCTGTGATTCGTCCACGTTGGCCTTGACCCAGATCGTAGCCGGATCCGCCAGCGTGAAGATGGGCTGGCCGGGCGTTGTCGTGGCCCCCTTTTCAAGATCACGGGTAATGATGACACCATCCTGGGGGGCATGGATGAGGGTGTCGGCCACCTTGCTCCGGGCAAAACCAACTCCGGCCCGACCTGATTGCTGTTCCATGCGCACAGCATCAATTGTTGCCATGCTTCGGGCGACCTCTTCCCTGGCGACCTGGCGGGAAGTCTCATACTGTTCGGCCTCCAACCTGGACACCAGATTCTTCTCGGCCAGCGTCTTGAAGCGTTGCGCATTTTTTTCCGCCAGTGCCAGGTTAGCCTTGGCCTTCTGAAGGTTGGCCTGTTCCACATTCAAGTTGGCTGCGGATCGGTTCAGACCCGCTTGGGACTGCTGCTGCTGTTGGAGCAGGTCGTCATTTTCCAGCCGGGCGAGGAGCTGGCCCCGTTTCACCCGGTCACCCTGATCGGCTAACAGCTCTACGATCCTTCCGGTGATTTTGCTGGAAACGCCGACCACCACCTTGGCCTCGACCGTGCCGTTACCATAGACCTGGGCGGTGAGATCGCGCTTTTCAACGTTCACGACCTTGACCTTGGGGGGAGCAAGCAGCGTCATCTTGAGAACGATGGCGACGGCCACCAGAGCTGCTGCCCAGATCAGGTATTTTTTCTTTTTTGCGAGAGTTCTCAGCAGATCCATTGGATACCCTTTCGTTACTGTTTGCCGAGGGCTCTGTCGAGCCGGGCCAATGCAATATAATAATCATAGTTGACCTGAATATGGGCCGTCTGGGCGTCGAGCGCCTGGGATTGTGCATCGGTGACTTCGATGATGCTGCCGACCCCTTCCTGATAGCGCCCCTCGGCCAGTAATTTGCTTTCGTTGGCTGCCGCAACTTCTTTTCGGGTCGAAACCATGCGGGCGACCGCTTCGTTTGCGTCAAGCCAGGCGGACTCGACTTCCTTGATAACCTGCAGCCTGAGGTTGTTTTGCCTGGCTTCGATCGAGTTGATGGTTGCGTTGACCTCCCGAACCTGCTCGACCGATGAGAAACCCGAGAATAGCGGCACGGTCAGGTTCAGGCCCACCCCCCAGACATTGCCGCCGGGAGGGAAGTCCCGGTCAGCGTAGCCGACACTGGCAACACCGGACAGAATTGGCAGGTAGCTGCTTTTAGCCGACTTCAGGTTGCCGGAAGCAGCCGACTTCAAGGCGGCAAACTGTTGCAGTTCGGCGCGGTTGCGCAGAGCATTTTGCAGGGATGAGCCTCGTTCCGGCAGAGATGGTAAAGCCGGTGACGGCTCAACCGGGGTACGTTCTCCAAGGGTTGCCATTCCCATGGCATTGGCAAGTTCGAGTCGGGCGATTTCCAGGTTGTTTTCCGCTCGTATCAGTCCGCTTTTGGCGGCAAACAGGGTTGCTTCAGCCCTGGCCACATCCACCTTGGCCCTGATTCCCTGATTGAAAAACTCCTGTGCCTGCCGGTAGACCTGTTCCCTGGCCCGGACAGTTTCACTGACGGCAACGACCTGTTTTTCGGCCGCGAGAAGCAGGAAATAGGCGCTGCTGACACGCAGGGTCAAATCCTGCCGGGTTACGGCGAGGGCTTTATCGGCGGCTTCACGATTGCCGCTGGCCGCGTCAACTGCGCCGGAGGTGCGGCCGAAGTCATAGATGGTCTGCTTCAGGTACAGGCCGGCCGTGTTGGTCTGCGATAATTTTATGCTTTCCTGCGCGGCAAAGTAACTCTGTCCCTTGCTCCAGTCGGCGGCAACGTTTATCTGGGGGTAATAATTGGCCCGGGCCTGCCCCTGCCTGGCTTCGGCGCTATTCAGATTCTCCCTGGCCTCGATGATCTGGGGGTGGTTTTTCAGTGCAATCGCCAGCGCTTCGTCCAGTGTCAGTGGAGACGCCGCGTGCAATGGCCGGATCATCGTGATAAGGAGGATAAGTATAGTCAGTGCTGGTCGTTTCATGGAGATCCCGTAAATATATGCTAAGTTGAATAATATGCGATTATATATTCACATAAATGTCAAAAAAAATCAGCTGACAAGCGCAATGAAATTGCGCCAAAGTTTCTCCGCCTCCGGCCGCAACTCAAAGGAAGCGTTGCCGATTGTCAAGCGCAGCGCGGTCAACTGGATCATTCCCAGCAGGCTCAACGCCGTTTCCCTGGGAGACGCTTCAGGTTTTATCTGTCCTTCGGCAATACCGGCGGAGATGACGCCGGTTATGGTCTCGATGTAATTTCCGATGCGCAGAGACAGATTTTCCGCAATATTCCTGTGGCCAAGGTGAACGTCATCAGAGAAAACGAATCTGGGAATTCCGGGGTGTTCGGCGATGATCGAAATGTGGGAGAAAAAAATGGTCTCCAGCTTTTCCAGCGGACTGCGGCTGCCGGCGGCGATGGTGGCGGCCTTGCCCATTACCGCGTCGCCGATATAGTCCGCCAGGGCGGCAAAAATCTGCTCCTTGCCGCCAAAATGGCGATAGATATTGGCCTCGCTCATTCCGGCGGAACCGGCTATCGCTGAAATGGTGAGGGCCCGCACTCCGCTTTTGCCGACAACCTCAAGCGCGGCCCGGACAATTTCTTCCTTGCGAATGCGTGTGCTTTTTTTCTCTAGCATTTTTGACCTCATGTGAATACTTGTTCACATGGTAGGCATGTTTTATCTGCCAGTCAAGATGATTTTTATTTCTCGCTTCATTTCAGCATTGTGGCAATCTCCCGCTGCATATCTTTCGGGTCGATCTTCGCTCCCTGGAGCAGGGCTCCCCATGTTCTGGCCCCTTTTTTAAACTCAAGATAGACCTGTCTGGCGCTTTGTCCGGTTTTGGAGGCGATAACCCTGGCGATAATCAGCTCCTGGCTGGAGGCTCCTGCCTGGCGGATTGTGGCCAATTCCGTTTCACCCAGCAGCCGGTATCGCAGAAACAGTTCGTCAACCACCGCCTCGGCCAGACGGTCGGCAGTCGATTTAGTATTCAGCGCGTATGCTAAACGGGTTCCCAGGCTCTTGGGGGGCAGATGCAGCGGAGCGATGACCTCATTCCAGTTTTCTCTGTCCTGTCTGTTGCCAAGCAGGGTTTCGGGCGACGTGCCCGACCTGGAGGCGACCCAGTAGGCGATCCAGAGGTCATCGGGAGAGGTTCCCTGCTGTTTTTTGATCACGATATTTTTCTTTTCGACATTGAACACAACGGCAAAAAAGGAGTTTTGAGTCGTGGCCAAAAAATAGGGGTCGGCCGCAGACGGGCGGGAAGGTTGATAGGAACGGTCGGTGAAGCAGTGACAGCTAATTGCGGGAATGGCCAGCGCCGGCATCGGCAGCAGGATCAGAAGTATAATGAGATTCAGCCGGAAACTGCTGTGGATCGTGTGGCGCATAAAATCAACTCCCTGGATAGTGTTCGACACGGCTTAGTCGAGATTGGCACCAGGGCGGGCAAAAGAGTTTGATTCAGGTCAAGTAAACAGAAATGGGGGGAATTAAGACTCCACCCGGAAGCAGTTACTCTCTTCCAGATGGAGTGTTTGAAGGGGATGCGTAAAATATCCTTGGGGACCGCTTAATCGTCTATTTGCCGATCTCGGCCATTGCAGCCCGGATGGCCTGCAGGGTTATCTGTTTGTCGCCGACCAGCAGCTTGTGCTTTTTGGTCTTGCTGTTTTCCACGACCACGGTGGGCGTGGCGGTCACACCGAATCCGCGATAGGTGGTCAGGTTTGTCTGCATGCCGTAGAGGATGTCGGCATAGTTCACCTGTCTCAGTTTTACGCCGTAAGGTGAAACCGCGGCCTGGACCTGTTCTTGAGTCGGGGTCTTGGTCTTTTTGGCAAGTGTGGCCAGGGCGCTGCGCAATTTGGGGTAGTTTTCCTTCTCGAAGGCCAGGAACTGCAGGTTGTAGGGGGTGAAGTTGTTTGTCTCGGCATGGATCGGGTAGTCGATAAAGCTGACACGGGCATCGTTGACAATGCTGGCATGAATCTGCTCGATGCGCGGCTCGATCTGCTGGCATACCGGACAGAACCAGTCGCTGATGAAATAGACCGTGACCGGACTTTTTGCCTTGCCGAGGAACAGATCAAGCCCTGCCTGGCTCTCTTTGACCACACCAAAGGTAGCCGCGATTGTGCCGATGACGAGTGCGACGATCATTACTGCGATTTTTTTAAATCCGGTTCTCATTGGTTCTCTCCGTATGGTTTCATAAAGCAGCGCAGAGCTGCCGAGGTAGACTGCCGCGGCGATTGCCAGACAGATGGGGCACCACTTTCCGATTACATATTTCTGCAGCCAGATAAACCTCATTTCAGCTCCGGCCGCCCCGAAAAAGAGCAGCGGCAGCAACAGCCCCGCCAGTGGCAGCCGTTTTCGTGCGGCAAGGGAGATCAGCACGGTGGAAAAGAAGACCAGTCCGAACCAGCCGAAATTGATGCCGAAAATGGTGAAGGCGGCGGTTTCGCTGCAGGCATCGGTACAGATCTTCAAAAGTTCCATGATCGTCAGTATCAGCCCAGCCAGGGCCGAGAGCCAAATCAAAGCGGCGGCCGGATTCAGCCGGCTGTTTCTGCGTGCTAGTTCCATATCACATAATTTCCCGTATTCCCTATATAGACGCAACTGCAACATTCGTGCAAGCAAGTATCAGATTTCACCAAAAATAACAATATCACTGTATGCGATAATACAGAAGGTCGCTCGTCAATATGCCCTTGACAATACCGGATGAGTTGGACAGTATTGATCTAATTAATCATGAGAAAATTTATCCCGATAAAATTCTTTGCCAGGCTGCTGCTGGTGGTCATGCTGACCGTCACGGTCAATGGCGTGCATGAAAGCGCGCACGCCATGCAGAGTCACCTTTTGGCTGCAGGCGATCAGGCACTGTCGCCGGAAATTGCCGAACCTCACCAGTGCCCATGCTCTCCCTTGGAACAGCACAAGGATTATGACGGATGCGACAACTGCCTCAACTGCGCCTGTCACGCGCCTCTGATCGTTCAACAGTTTAAATTCGATTTCAACCCGCTGATTCTTGATCTGCAAACGTCCGACCCTTTCAGGTTTTTACCCGAAGTCTACCTTTCCAAGTTTATTCCCCCGCAGAAATAGGCCAATAAAGCCGCGCCGGGAGCAGTCCGCGCTGTCCAGGGACAGTTCCGTCTTCTCCCCGGGTCGTGGTGCGTCCACTACCGCTTTTCATCTCATCATTCAAAACTGAATAAAGGAGGTTATTCCTTTGGGAACGACTGCATTTGGAAGAGGAGCGTGGCTCCTAGTGTCCGGAATCGTATCTATTTTATCATCAAACCTGGTGTTTGCAGAAACACCAAAGCTGACACTTCCGCAGGTAGTCGAGGTTTCGTTACAAAATAATGGCGACCTCAAATCATTTCGCGAAGAAAAAGGCATTCGCGATGCCGGCAAGGTCAAGGCGGGACTCCTGCCTAATCCAACACTTGATTTTGAAGTTGGCACCGGCGCCTTGACCGGCAGCAGCGACGAGAACAATTTGACTCTCGGAATTTCACAGGAATTTTTTCTGACGGGGAAGCGGGATAAGCGACTAATCATCGCTGAACGTGAACTGGAAATCTACCGTTGGCAGCTGGCTGACCGGGAGCGAGTGATCCGTGAAGAGGTAAAAATAGCTTTCTATGACGCCATTCTGACCAATAAAAGGATTGAATTATCGGGCCGCGCTATCGAACTCAACAGTCAGTTACTCGACGTGACCAAAGAACGCCTGTCCGCAGGTGACATCCCGGAACTGGAAATGAACCTGGTTAAGGTGGAACTGGCACGAAGCGAAAGCTCCAAAATTGATGTTGAAAAAATACTGAGCCAGAATCAGTTAAAACTATGGACGCTGATGGGACTTCCTGCCGGTGAAACACCGACGTTAACAGGCAATCTCGATACAGAAGTGACCTTAAAAAAGTCTCTGCTTGATCTGAAGCAGCTTGCGCTTGGCCTACGCCCCGATGTGAAGGCGCTGGAGGCTGAAAAAGGTCGAGGTGACGTGGACATCATCCTTGCTGAGGCTGAAAAAGTTCCCAACCTCACGGTCGGGCTTTTCTATGTGCATGATCGAAAAACCGATGCAACCGGAGCAGGCGAGGAAAAAGTCCGTGACAATCTGCTTGGCATCAGACTTTCAATACCGATTCCCGTCTTTGATAAAAATCAGGCCGGCGTTCAGGAAGCCAAAGCCAAAAAGAGCAGCAGCGAAAGCCGTTTGTTGGCAGCCAGCCGGAATGTTGAAAGGGAAGTCGAAACAGCTTACGCCAGCTACCTGAACAGTGAAAAAGTTCTTTCCCTGTATAAGACAAATATTATCCCACAGCTTGAGGAAAACCTGAAACTGACCCAGGAAGCCTATCGCCTCGGTGAGGTCGGCATATTGGCAGTCATTCAGGAACAGAAGAAATTCTTCGAGGTCAGCGAAGGGTACCTGACTGCGTTGCATGATCGTCAGACAGCGCTCGTGAAGCTCGAATCTGCAGTGGCAACAGAACTTACCGGAGGTGTGCAGTGAATAAAAAAGCAATTATCATCGGACTTATCCTTGCCGTAGCAGTTGGCGGCGGCTTTCTCTATCGTTCCACCCAGACCGGGAACAGCGGCGTGAAGCATGCGGAACATAAGGATGAAAAGGCAGATGTCCATAAGGAAGAAAAAGAAGGCGACCATAAAAAAGAGAAAGAAGGCCATGAGGGACATGACGAGCATGGCGAGGTGGGTAGTGTCAAGATGACTGCCGAGCTGCAGAAGCAAAATGGCGTGGTCGTCGCTGCGGCCAAAAAGCAGCAGCTTGCCGGTAGCATCAGCGCCACCGGCAAGGTGGAGGCCAATGCCGACCGGATTGCCCATGTATCACCGCGCATCAGCGGCAAGATTGTGGCTGTCAGAGCCTCTCTGGGCGACAGTGTTTCATCGGGCCAGGCACTTGCTACCCTTGACAGTGTCGAACTTGGTGAAGCCCTGGGCCGTTACCACCAGTCAAAGACCAAGCTGGCCCTGGCTCAGTCAAACATGGATCGAATCAAAGGTCTGGTCGAAAAGAAAATTGCGGCACGCAAAGACATCCTTCAGGCTGAAACAGACTACAAGACGGCACAGACCGAATTGCACACCGATGAAGAACGATTGTCCCTATACGGCGTTGCCATTGCCGACCTCAAGGGAGACAACCACAAAAGGCCGCTCCTGCCGGTCCGCTCACCCATCAGCGGCACCATCACCGAAAAGCACGCCATTGTCGGCGAACTTTCCGATCCTTCTAAAAGTCTCTACACCGTGGCTGACCTCTCCTCGGTCTGGGTGCTGGTGGATATAAACGAGAAAGATCTGTCCAAGGTTCGTAAAGGTCAAGGGGCAATCGTTATTGTCGGCGCTTTCCCGGACCGGAAACTGAGAGGCCGCATCACCTATATCGCCGATCTGGTTGACGAGTCCACCCGTACGGTCAAGGCGCGGATCGAGGTTGCCAATCCGGGCCGGAAGCTGAAACCTGAGATGTTCGCCACCGTCGAACTTGCTTTGGCGGCTGATGCGCCACCGGTGCTGGTCGTTCCCGAAGATGCCCTGCAGGATCTGGATGGCAAAAAGGTGGTCTTCGTCGCGGAAAATGAAACTGAGTTCGCGGCGCGGCCGGTTCAGGTCGGTAGAACGGCAGCTGGCATGGTAGAGATCGTTTCCGGCCTGAAAGAAGGTGAGAACTACGCAATCAAGGGATCGTTCATCCTCAAGTCAGAAGTCAAGAAGGGTGAAGTGATTGACGAGCACGGCCACGGCAAGTGACCTTGCGTCCACCTTCAGGCCATCTTTAGCCGAACTTCAATCGTCAAATCCTCGACGTAGCGCTGCTACGTCTGCGGTTTGTCTCAATCAGTTCAGCCAAATCTGACCTGAATCTGAACGCAAATTTGACCATGCTGTTTATCACCGAAAATCAACAGGAGTGTATGCCTCATGCTAGAAAAATTGATTGCCTATACGTTGCGGCAGAAAGGAATGGTCATCTTCCTTGCGCTGCTGATAATCGTCTTCGGCACGTATTCATATCTGAAGCTGCCGATTGATGCCTTTCCGGATGTAACGAACATTCAGGTTGAAGTGGTCAGCCATGCCGATGGACTTTCGGCCATAGAGATCGAGCGGAATGTCACCTATCCGATTGAGATGTCCATGCGCGGTCTGCCGGACATCGAACAGATGCGTTCGGTCACCAAGTTCGGCCTGTCGATAGTCACCATTGTCTTCAAGGACAATGTGGACATCTATTTTGCCCGGCAGCTGGTGTTCGAGCGGTTGGCCGAGGCGCGGGAGAAGGTACCCAAGGGGGTTGAGGTGGCCATGGGGCCGATCGGCACCGCCATGGGCGAGATCTATCAGTACACGCTTGAAGGCAAGATGCCCGATGACCCGCAGCAGAAAATCGCCTACCTGACTAACTTGAGAACCATTCAGGAGTGGATAATCACTCCCCAGTTGAAAAGTGTCGCCGGTGTCAACGAGATCAACTCCTTCGGCGGCTATTTCAAGCAGTACCAGGTGATCGTCTCCCCGGAAAAACTGGTGAAATATGCCATCACCGTCGATGATGTCTACTCCGCCATCGGCAGCAACAATGAAAACGTCGGCGGCAACCTTCTGGAGCGGGGCAGTGACCAGTACATTGTCCGCGGCGTCGGCTTGATAAAGGATGTCGGCGATATCGAGACCATCGTCCTGAAATCTGCGGGTGGTACGCCGACCTATATCCGCGATGTCGCCCAGGTCAAGGTCGGCGAAGCGGTGCGCATGGGCGCCTCCATGAAGGACGGCAAGGATGAATGCGTCGGCGGTATCGTCATGATGCTGCGGGGTGAAAACAGCCGTGACTTGGTGCGTCGGGTTGCGGTCAAGGTCAAGGAAATGAATGAAAACAATATCCTGCCCGAAGGGATCAAGCTGATCCCCTATTATGACCGGAGCGATATTGTCAAGGCGAGTGTCAATACGGTCAACAAGGCGTTGATTGAAGGTTCCATCCTGGTGCTGATCGTACTGTACCTGCTATTGAACAGTTTCCGGGGGAGCTTTGTGGTGCTCATCGCCCTGCCACTCTCGCTGTTGGCTACCTTCATCGTCATGAAACTTATGGGGATCACCGCTAACTTGATGTCCCTCGGTGGTCTGGCCATCTCCATAGGCATGATCATCGACACGACCATCATCCAGGTGGAAAACGTCCAGCGTCACCTGAGCGAAGACGAGGGAGAGCGCCATCCCAAGTTACTAACCGTGCTCAAGGCGGTCATGGAGGTCAGAAAGCCGAGCATCTTTGGTGAGCTGATCATTGCGCTCACCTTCATTCCCATTCTCTCCCTTGAAGGGATCGAAGGGAAGATGTTCAGTCCTTTAGCCATAACTGTGGCCATTGCCCTGTTGTCATCTCTATTTCTCTCCGTGTTTGTAATCCCGGTGCTCTGCATCATCTTCCTGAAACCACATCCGGAAAAAGAGAGCTTCATCATGAAGCACGCCAGCAGGCTCTATCTGCCGATGCTCGAATATGCCATGAACACAAAGCGCGTGGTGTTGAGTGTCGCCGGAGTTCTTCTGGTTGCCTCACTGTTTCTGGTAACACGTTTGGGAACGGAATTCATTCCGGTCATGGATGAAGGCTCGTTTGACATGGATATTGCCATGCTTCCAGGTGTTTCCCTGTCCAAGGCCATGGAGGTGAATCAACTGGCCGCGGCAAAGCTGATGCAGTTTCCCGAACTGGATACCATTGTCGGTCGAACCGGGCAGACCGGGGTCGCCCTGGACACGAGGGGTTCTGACAAGACCGGCTATGTGGGAGTCCTCAAGCCGAAGAGTGAATGGAAACGGGATATATCCAAAGAAGAGCTGACCAATGAGATGCGGGAGTCTCTAGAGTCGGTGGCGGGAATAAACTTCGGTTTCAGCCAGCCGATCCAGTGCCGCATTGATGAACTGGTTGCCGGCACCCGGGCGCAGCTTATTCTCAAGCTGTTCGGTGAAGACATCAATGTTCTCACTGAAAAATCGGCTGAGATAGCCAAGGTGCTGTCCACGGTAAAGGGTGGGACCGATCTGAATGCGGAAAAGGTTACCGGACAGCCCTACCTGACTGTCAATATCGACCGGGCGAGAATTGCCCGCTATGGGCTGAACATCAGTGACGTGCAAAAGGTCATTGAAATCGCCGTTGCCGGTAAAGCGGCATCGCAGCTCTATGAGGAAAACCGCAGTTTCGACATCACCGTGCGCTTGCCGGAAGAAAAAAGGAATTCTCTGGAGGCAATCAGGAATCTGCTGATCACCACTAAAACCGGGATCAATGTGCCGCTGGAACAGCTGGCAGAAGTGAAAATGATCGAAGGCCCGGCGCAGATCAGCCGCCAGGATGGCGTAAGAAGAATCGGCATCGAGATGAACATCACCGGCAGGGATATCGGTAGTTTCGTTGCCGAAGCAAAGCAGAAGATCAAGGAGCAGGTCAAACTACCTGCCGGGTATTACGTCACCTGGGGCGGACAGTTCGAAAATCAGCAGCGGGCCATGAACAAGCTGATGATCATCGGACCGGTGGCAATCGGCCTGATCCTGCTGCTGCTGTACGTCACCTTCCGGTCGATCCGTCTGGCGCTGCTGGTCATTTCTAACCTGCCGTTCGCTCTGATTGGCGGGGTGTTTGCGCTCTTCATTTCCGGGCAATACCTGTCAGTTCCGGCGTCGGTAGGATTTGTTGTGCTGTTTGGCGTTGCTGTCTTAAACGGGCTTGTTTTGGTATCGCGCATTTCGCAACTGCGAGATGAAGGGTATGAATTGCCGGAGGCCATCAGGAAGGGGAGTCTTGACCGCTTGCGGCCGGTACTGATGACCGCATCCATCTCCATTTTCAGCCTGATACCGATGCTGCTCGCCGGCGGGGCCGGGTCTGAAATACAGAAGCCGTTGGCGACTGTTGTGGTGGGGGGGCTGGTTACTTCAACCATTTTGACGCTGTTGATTATTCCGTCGGTTTACAGCTGGTTCGAGAAGAAGGATGTAGAGGAGGACATCTGATCTGTGACTTTTCTTGCCAGTATCCGGTTTGGATTGTGCTTCCGTCCAATACGGCCATAGGGCCTGAATGTTGAACTCCGTCTGTATTCGGGGAATTTATCTCCGGCTACAGCCGGACGCTCCCCATCGGTTCTCTGTCATTTCAGCGATTCGTGGACATTCTCCTCCCGAATGCTGATAATACGGGCCTCCGATGCGATACGTATTTTCTGAGCGAAAATTGTGTCCAGGCTTTCCAGGTTCTTTTCAATCAAGGTGTGAATGCGTGTCCGGTTGTAAGCATTGCGAGCGGTCTGGTATTCGAGAATCGGCTTGTCATCACGATAAGGGGCCGCGTCGTCGGCCAGTTTCGCGAGTTTTTGCGGTCCCATCAGGTAGTTTGCGGCAAATACCTGCTGTTTGTTCATCAAAAGCCACGGTCTGCCCTCAAAGGAATAATCAAGGTCCGCGCGGATTCCGGCATCGCTCTGGAGCAGCGCGAGCCTCTTCGGGAGCAGTTTTGGCGGGCATGTTGCGTTTCCGACTAAAATGCACTCGGCATACTTGTTGAACCAAAGCGTGCTCTGCGGAAACACCTCCAGAAAGCTGCGCACTATTGATCTGAATTCACCTTCCGTAAAAAATCCCATCGGTACAAACTGGCACGCCAGCCCATCTTTTTTAAGTCGTTTCTTGGCATCCCGATAAAAATCAACGGTGTAAAAAGATGCTACCTGGGGCCGGAAGGATTGACCCACCTCAATCGAGATGATGTCATACAGCGTTGATGTGTATGAAGTGAAATTGCGGCCGTCATCGGTAATGACCTGCGTGCGCGGGTCGTTCAGCCAGGCCGCATCAAAATGCCGCTGCAAGATCCCCGGCAGCGTTTTTTCAATATCAACACAATCAAGCTGCTTGATGTCATACATCAGGAACCGACTGGCCGTTTGCCCGGTGCCCATACCGATCACCAATACTTTTTTTGGGTCTTGATGCAGAATCATCGGGATATGGGCGGCCAGTATCTGATGCCCTTTTTGATTCTGACCCTGCCACATGCGGTCGATTTCCAGCGTCTTGATGCCGTCCCGTTTGACCACGGCGATGAACGAAGAGACCCCCTCGGCGAATTCGATCATCTCCCGCTTTCCGGCCAGGAAGTCCGCCGGGAGCCTGGCGCCGCTCGTAAGCACTATCCCAAGCAGCGCCGCGATGACTCCGCAAGCGATCATTCTCCTGTGGAACCATGAAATTTCGTCGGGAAAAAAGAAGATCGTGGATAATCCGATTGCAAGACTGATGAGCGTCAGGACAGTCAGGCTCAGGTGCATTCCCATTGCCGGCAGAAGGTAGAAACCCGCCAACAGCGAGCCCGCAATCCCGCCCACTGTATTGACGGCGGTAAGAAAACCGAAATCCCTGCCGGAATCGATGGCGTTTGCGGCAACCATTCGATATGCCAGGGGAAACGAGATTCCCGATGCAATCGAGGGTATCAGGATGACTGTCAGGCAGAGCACTGCCTGCATGGACAGCGAGCGTGATTCTCTAATCCAGTCCCATGCGGCTACGGGTTGGATGAGAATAATAAGGACGGAGAAGCCGATGAAGATATTGGCAGCGGCAAACAGGAGCGCATCCAGCCCGGGCCGGTTTTTTAGCAGGCATACGAGCCATCCTCCGACAGCAATGCCAAGGAGAATGGCTCCAAGCGCAAAGATGCAGGTGTAGACCGTGTTGTAAATGATGAGCGACAGGAACCGCACCCACAGTATTTCAAACCCCAGCGCAGCAAAACCCGACCAGAAGAACAATCCGTACATGATGAACGCTCTTGAGCCTGATTTTGTCAGAGTGTTTGAAGTTTGGCCGAGTGCAGGGACAGGCGGCGAGGCGTCAACAGCAGCCGGTGAAATTGTTCCTGATAACAGGATGACCACAACACCGGCGATAAGGCTTGAGAGGGCGTAGAACCAAATTGATGTATCAATCCCAAAGGTCGGGATCAACCAGATCCCGCAAAGCATACAGCCAAGGAAAGCGCCGGCGGTGTTAACGGCATAGAGTTTGCCTGCGGCAAAGCGGATATCCGCCTGTCTGTTGTTGATGAAAAACTGGCACAACAGCGGGAGCGTACCGCCGATCAATACGCATGTCGGAAAGATAAGCGCCGCAACCAGCATCGAGCGCGTGAGGAGCTGAAGGGGCTGGCTGGCGCCGGCCCACTGATACGCAAACGCGGAGACATGTGCGGCCAGCCCGAACAATGCCGGGGTGACAGCCGCCATGACCGCGATCGCACATTCAATGATTCCGTACCAGAGCAGCGGATGGCCTGTTCGCTTTGAAAAGAGGCCGGACAGATATGCGCCGACAGCCATACCGCCGAAGAATACAGCGACTACGATGCTTAACGCCTGGGGGGTGGCTCCGATCAGGAGCGAGCCTTTGCGAATCCAGCAGAGCTCATAGCCCAGGGATGCGAAGCCCGATATAAAAACTGCAAGGTAAACGATGCTTGGGATCACTGGACATATCCAAGTTGAATTTTGGCAAAAAAATACTTTATTGACCAACTTGGATTATGTCCACTATATAGATGATGCGGACCTTATGATTGCCCTCGATGTTAACTACAAGTGGCTCAACTGCCCTGCGTAGACAAAGGATAAACGTATCACCAGCCCTCCCGCCAGCACCATCAGGGCGCTCAGGTTCATTTTGAACAGAGCGGCCGAAGTCAGCTCCTCGCCATGTTCTTCGGTGATTTCCATATATTTCATCACCAGCGCTATCGGCAGTATCATCACCAGAAACAGCATGGCCAGGCCGTACCAGAAATATTCATGGTTGAAGGTAAAAAATGGCATGATCGATTCGCGTTGCGCATCGGATGCTATGTATTGGCCGTAGAAGTACAGAGGCAACATTACCATCTCAGCCAGTATCATCCAGATTTCAATCTTGGTGAAGAACAGCTTTACCTGCTTGCGTGAGGAAATTATGATCATGAAGGCCGCGCCGGCCGACATGGCCGAGGTAAGGAAAACGATCGGCAACAGGGCCGAGTTCCACAGCGGACGGGCAACGTACGCGCTTAACAGCACCCCCGTGTAAATGCCTATAAACAATCCCATCCCGAAATTGGCCGCCGCGAGCTGCAGCTTGTAGCGGCTCATCCAGGTGGAGAGTTCCTGCAGTTGCCGGAAGGCCAGGAGACTGCGTTTGTTTTCCGGAAACATGGCCAGGGCATACATGATGCTGATCGGGTAGAAGGCCAGCAGTCCCCAGGAACCCCACGACATCGGCGAAAACGGCTGAACGGTCAGGTAAAACCAGAAGACGTGCAGCTTGCTCTCCAGGTCCAGAAAGATGAAGAACATGCCGATGCTAAGGATGATCGGCACATACATCGGCGCGCTGATCGCGGCCTTGTCACCTTCGGCCAGCCTGCCATTCTTACGGACATGCAGTACGGAGTTCATCATCGCCAGGCCGGCCGAGAGTCCCCCCAGGAACAGATACAGCGATACCCGCCAGTCCCAGGCATGCAGATGCGGGTTTGAGATGGCGTTCAATCCGGTAACCGTGATTTCCATGCGCTACGCTCCTATTCCGGTTTGCTGAATTTCTTGATGTAGTAAACCCGTGGTATCGTGCCGACGCTCTTCAGCAACACCTCCGAGTGGTTCTGGTGCAGTGCGATGCTGACAAGGCTTTTGGGGTCATCCAGGTCGCCGAAGATGCGGGATTTGCCCACGCAGGTGGCGACGCAGGCCGGTTCCTTGCCCTCCTTGACCCGGTGTGCGCAGAAGGTGCACTTATCGACATAGCCTTTTTCTTCATTGATGTAACGGGCATCGTAGGGGCAGGCCGCCACGCAGGATTTGCAGCCGACGCAGCGATAGGACTTCAGCAGCACCATGCCGTTTTCCTTGTTTTTATAGGAGGCTCCGGTCGGGCAGTTATAAACGCAAGGCGGGTTGTCGCAGTGGTTGCATAACTCCGAACGAAGTTCCATCCGCAGCTCGGGAAATGTCCCCTCGGTCTGTTCGACGACCCTGGTGCGGAACTCCCCCGGCGGGACGTCATTCTCCTTCTTGCAGGCCACGACGCAGGCCATGCAGGCAACGCAGCGGCGTTGATCTATCACCATCGCATACTTAGGCATGGGTAACTCCCTTCTCGATACGGACAAAATTAACCCTCATTCCGGTTCCTCCGCAGATCGGATCCACGGCATATCTGGTTACCAGTTGCTGGTCGTCGGCGCCCTTGCCGAAGGCTTTAGCCAGCCCCTTGCCGGTGGTTCCGAAGCCGTGCACCATATAAACGCAGTCCTCGCGGATGCGTTCGGTGGCCTTGACCTTGATGGGAGAACTCTTGATGCCGTCCCGGTTGACCAGCGTGACATAGGCGCCATTACCGATGCCCATGTCGCTGGCCTTGGAGGCATTGATCCAGACTTCGTTTTCCGGATATAGTTCATGCAGTTCCGGATTGTTGGTGGTACGGCTGAACGTGTGGACGGCATGGCGGCCATAAATCAACCGGAATTCCCCGGATTGCGGCAACGGGTGTTTTGTATAGCGGGGGATCGGGTCGAAACCCTTCTCTTCCAGTTCCTTGCTGTAAAGTTCAATCTTGCCCGATGCGGTTTTGAACTGGGGTTGCTCCAGCGCGGTGATGAACGGTTTTGCCGTGTTCGGGATGGTTATGGTGCCGACCTTTTTCAACTCTTCGTAGTTGATCCCCCAGAGTGAGCACTGACTCTTGATTTTCTCCTCATAGGTATTCCAGGGGAAGTAATCGCCAAGCCCGAGGCGGTTTGACAGCTCCTTGGCAATCCACCAGCCCGGTTTTGATTCATACAGCGGCTCAATGATCGGCTGCCGCAGCGAAACGGTGAGCGACTTGCCCTTGCCGACCGCCAGTGCATCGTGCCTCTCCAGATAGGAACACTCGGGCAGGATCACATCCGCCATCATGACCGTATCGAAGGGCATGACATCCACGGCAACCAGCAGATCGAGCCGTTTGATCGCCTCGATGGTTTCCTTCTGGTTTGGCAGGGACTTAAGGAGGTTGGTGCCGCTGACGAACCACCCTTTGATCGGGTACGGAGCGCCCGTAATGGTGGCGTTGCGGATGGCCTGGGTAACCCCTTCTCCACCGGCAAACGGGTATCCTCCAAGGTTGAGGGGCTCTCTGGATGGCTCGGGATACGGTTTCGAGTCCATCTTGGGAAATGAGGCTTGCGTTGCGAAGAAAGCGCCACCCTCGCGACCCCAGCTGCCCAGCAATGCCATCAGAATGCCCAGGGCCCGCGTCCGCTGAACGTCGTCACCGTACCAGGTGGCATGCCGGCCGGGATGGATACAAACCGCAGGTGCGTTTTTGCCCATCATCCGCGCCGTTTCAATGATATCGGCGGCCTTGAGATCGGTCTCCGCGGCGGCCCACTCGGCGGTGTAGCCGCTGACGGCCGTGCGCAGCTGATCCAGGCCGTTGGCGTAACTGTTGATGTACTGTTTGTCGTACAGTTCTTCGGCGATGATGATGTTGATCCAGGTCAGCAGCAGCGCGATATCGGTCGCCGGCCGGATAGGCAGCCATTTTTCCGCTTTGCCGGCCGCAATCGAAAAGCGCGGATCGATAACGATCAGTTTGGCGCCACGGGCAATGGATTCGGAGAAGTCCTGCACCTGGGAATTGTGCATGTTCTCGCCAAGGTGCGAACCGAACAGCACGACCACCTTGCTGTTGGCCATGTCCAGACGCTCCGGCGAGCCGATGCTTTCACCGAAGGTAAGTTCCAGCCCGACATCGCGCGGGCCTCGACATTGGGCGAAGGAGGGCATGCCCACATTGGGTGAGCCGAATGCGGAGATCAGGGGCAGGAAATGATCGGTCGGGGCGCCGTGGGTAAAGATCGCCATGGACTCCGGGCCATACTGCCCGGCAATCTTTGTCATCTTTTCCGCGGTGAAGTTCAGCGCCTCGTCCCAGGATGCTTTTTTGTATTTGCCCTCACCACGGGCGCCGGTGTTGATCAGGGGAGTCTTGAGCCGGTTCGGATCGTATAGCAGACCGGTGCCGCCATTGCCCCGGCCGCAGAGTTTGCCGCGGGAGCCGGGATGGGCAGGGTTGCCTTCCAGTTTGACAACCCGGCCGTTGATCACCTTGGCCATTGCCCCGCACTTCCAGAAGCAAATCTCGCAGTAGGTCGGTATCAGCGTGGAAGTGAGCATGCCCTGCTCTTCGGCCCAGAGCAGAAACTTGTCGGGGAGCATTGTGGTGGCGGCGATTCCTGCCGATAGCAGTCCCGATGTTTTCAAAAACGTTCTGCGTGAAAATTTAGCTGTCACAATGAGCTCCCCTTTGCAGCGTTATCGTTATCAAACATTGGTCTTTCATGTGGCGTACGAGCGATCTGTTGCTGTATGCGCGTATTGATATATTTTGATGTGTTTATGCTAAGACTAAATTGCAGCGTAGTAAAGTCAGACATTTGCATGGGGTCATGCATAATTTTTATGGGTAAAAAAAGAGCAGGGGGTTCCAATTTGGAACCCCCTGCTCTTGTAAACCAGCCGCAAGTACGTGGGCTGGTCAGCCTGTTTTGTAAGCCGGCAAGTCGAAGCGGTTGGTGATTATGTCGATGAAGTGGCTGATCGGGGACTCGGGTTTCCGGCAGCAACCGGCATGGATGATAAGGTTGCGATTGCGATGATGGCGGAATCCGTCGATACGGTGTTCAAGAAGCAGACCGGTTTCAAGCTGGTCCTGTACAAGATCGCGGGGCAGGAACGATATCCCTTGTCCCCCAAGTGTGGCCCGGACGATCATCAGAAGATCATCAACCACGACGCAGCTCCTGAAATCCGAAAGTTCCCGGCCGATCGCGCGCAGGTTGATTTCCAGAAGCGTTCGCGAACAGCAGCCTTCCTTGCGTATGAATATATTAAAAGAAAACAGTTCGGAAAGGGTGATGTCACCGGCAGGTATCCCCAGCGCGGGAGCGCTGGCGAAGATCATCTCGTCACCCGGCAGATCAAGCGTGGTCAAGTCAGAAAAATCAACGCTTTCACAATGCTCAATTACTGCCAGGTCATACATGCCGTCCCGCAGGGACTCCACAATTTTAGCGGGTGTGTCGAACATGAACGAGAGGTCGGCAAGGTCGGCATGTTCCATCATGAATTCGCGCATGATCGACGGCAGGTGGATGATTCCGAAGGTGGGCGTACAGATGAATGAGATGCTTTTGTTATCCCTCATCGACTTGAGGCCGGAAAGCAGTTCCTGCTCGATTTCAAGCAGCTTGAGAGCTTTCTCGAATACCAGTTTGCCGGCATCGGTCAATGCCAGTGACTGTCCGCTGCGGTCCAGAAGCGGGTAGCCATACTGTTCTTCAATGAATTTGATGCGTCGGGAAGCGGCCGGTTGGGTGACGCAGAGAATGTCGGCTGCTTTCGAAATGCTGCCGGATCTTACAACTTCCACCAGTGTTTTCAGATAGATGGACTCCATGTGTTATCCATTGCCCCTATTCAAACTTGTTATTTGATAATATAAATATTCATATTTTTACACTAAAAATGGTCTGCTTGACAGCAGATTAATTACTACTTCGTGAATAGTGTACCCTGAAAGAAAAATCGACCTGTTGAAAAATGTGACAGGACGGCAATTACCGGCCGTTTCATGTCGAGGGGGCTTAGCTTGATACAGCTTTTTTAGTAAATATCCGATTATATTAGAACCATGGTTTATTACTCGCATTTTTGTGCGGATATTTGATTGCGGTTCTGATATTATACCCCCTTTTACAAAGCTTGCTTATTTTATGAATATCCGCGGGAGATTTAAAATGACCGAAGCAGTTCCTTTGAAAGCTTCTGACTCCCATTTCCCACGGGTTATGGTGGTTGATGACGAAGAATGTATCCGGGAAACGATGCACGAACTGCTCGACTCCGAGGGGATTAGCGCTTTGATCGTTGCCGGTGCCGGCGACTGTCTGCGACTTCTGCGGGAGGGGTTTCGGGGCGTAATCCTGATGGATGTGATGATGCCCGGAAAAGACGGCTGGGATACGATCCGCGAGATGAATAAAGAGGGGTTGATGCAGGGCAACATCATTTCGATGCTGACCGCAATGGATGTCCCGGACGAACGCTTGGAAGGACTCAAGGAGATCGTGGTTGATTATATCATCAAGCCCTTTGAACCGTCGGAACTGATCGCCTCGATCCGGATGTACCTGAAACTCCTGGATCGTATGCAGATCGGAGCCTAGCGGATGCTGCAATGTAACCTTGTCATGATCGGGGCTTCCACCGGCGGCCTCAAGGTTCTTGAGCAGTTGTTCCCGCGTCTGCCGGTATTGAAGGCGGCGGTTGTGATCGTCCAACACATAACTCCGTTGATCGACCAGGCCTTTGTCACCTCGCTTGCAAGGGTCTCAAAGATGCCGGTCATGCTTGCGCGGGAGGGACAGACGCTGCAACCCGGCAATATTTTTCTGGCTCCGGGTGGCTTGCACCTGCATCTGGTGGGAAATCGCTCTTTTCACCTGTCCGATGGCGAGAAGGTCAATTCCGTGCGCCCCTCGATAGATGTGGCAATGAAATCACTTGTCTCATGTGCCGGCCAAAGAGTGGCCGGGGTAATCCTGACCGGCATGGGCAGTGACGGGGCGGCCGGTATCTCGCACATCAAACAATTAGGTGGAATTACCATCGCCCAGGATCAGAAGACCAGCGTGATCTACGGCATGCCCAAAGCGGCCGCCGAAACAGGTATGATCGATTTCATACTAGGTACGGAAAAAATCGCCGACAAACTTGTTACACTTTTTGGATAATTCCCAGACCGCCCAAAGGAGACACAACATGCAAATCACCCAATTCAAAAACTGGCGCATTCAGTACAAGATCATGTCCATCTCGGTCATCAGTGTCGCTGTAATGATGATCGGCTTGTTTACATACCTGCTGCCGTTGATCGAATCCAGAATCATCAGAGAAAAAAAAGATGCCACCCGGCATATCGTCGAAGTAGCCATGGGTATTCTCGACTTTCAGGATGCGGAGGTGAAGGCCGGTCGGTTGCCACTGGAACAGGCCCAGAAAGATGCCGCTGCGCGTATCTCGAAGTTGCGTTACGAAAAAAAGGAGTATGTCTGGATCAATGACCTGGGAAAGCCGGTGCCGAAGATGATCATGCATCCGACCGTGCCGGCGCTGGACGGCAAGGTGCTGGATGATCCCAAGTTCAACAAGGCCACCACGATGAGTGACGGACTGACCGGCGCCGTACAGAAAATCGACAATAAGAACCTGTTTGTAACCTTCAACGAGGTGGTTGAACGGGCCGGCCTGGGATTCGTCAACTATGAATGGCCCAAGCCCAAGGCGGGTGGCGGTACGACCAGCGAACTGTATACCAAGCTCTCCTATGTCCAGAAGTTCGAACCCTGGGGCTGGGTTTTGGGGAGTGGTATCTATATTGATGACGTTACAAAAGACGTGAATACCGTCAAATGGATTCTGGTCAGTTTGAACATCGTTTTTGCCGTGTTCATGTTGACGCTCTGTTTTGTGATCAGCCGGGGTATCACTAAAACCCTTGGTTATGTTGATGCAAGCCTGGAAGAGATGTCCAGTGGCGGCGGGGATCTGACCAAGCGGCTGAAAGTCGAACGAGATGATGAAACCGGGTCACTGGCACGTTCTTTCAACAACTTTTTGGACAATCTGAAAGAGATCGTTACCCGTATCAACAATAACGCGATTGAGGTGGCTTCGTCGGCAGAGCATCTCAACATGACCGCTGCCACGATCGCCGGCGGCACGGAAAAGGCAGCTTCGCAATCAACCTCGGTGGCTATCGCCTGCGAGGAGATGGCGGCCACATCGGCGGAGATCGCCCAGAACTGCATCCGGACCGTTGAAATATCCCACCGGGCAACACAGACCGCCATGAGCGGTTCGGAAGTTGTCAGCAATGCGGTTCAAAGCATTCAGCGTATTGCGGTCAAGGTTCAGCAGAGCGCCAAAACGGTTGAGTCACTCGGCTCCCGTTCGGAACAGATCGGCAACATTGTCGGAACCATCGAGGATATTGCCGACCAGACCAACCTGCTGGCGCTCAATGCGGCCATCGAAGCGGCCCGGGCCGGTGAACAGGGCCGGGGTTTTGCGGTTGTTGCCGATGAAGTGCGCGCCTTGGCCGAACGTACCACCAAGGCTACTCGCGAGATCGGTGAAATGATCAAGGCCATTCAGCAGGAGACCAAGTCCGCGGTTGCCGCGATGGAGGAAGGTGTCCACGAGGTTGAACGCGGCACCGAGGATGCGGCCCGCTCAGGCAAGGCGCTGGAAGAGATCCTCAGCCAGGTTGGCGACGTGACCAGCCAGATCAACCAGATTGCTACAGCGGCCGAGCAGCAGACGGCAACCACCAACGAGATCAGCAAGAGCATGCACGAGATCACCGGGGTTGTCAGCAGTGCTTCGCACAGTTCGCAGGATACCGCCGGAGCCGCCAGCCAGCTGGCCAGAATGGCCGAGGAGCTGAAGCGGATCGTGGCCCAGTTCAGGATGTAATTCCAGCCCGGTAACATGCCGGTAGCGTCACCATGCGGGGCCTGCGTAAATTTCCGCTGGCCCCGCACCTGTTCCGGGATATTCGCTATCATACCGGATATGCGATAAAATTCCTGTTGCCTGACATGATATCGATTTAGTATACTCAATTGGCTAAGCAGGGAAACTTGGGGTAACTGATGGAAGCCATCTCCTCCACATATGCTTCTTCGCCGGATCGATCCGGCTATGCGGCTCGACTGATGCGGGAGGGCGAAGTCGGCGTCGTCAACAGCGGCGCCGGGCGTCCGTCTTGGGGTTATTCCGAACAATCCGGCCGGCAGCAGGGATTTCAACACTCCGTCTCAGGTGCGTCGGAGTTCACTCCATATTCGCCATCGTCACAAAAATCTGGCGGAGACATTACAGCTGCTGCCGCAGACTCTAAAGGATCTCCGAGCGGAAGCGGTGAGAAGAATGTCACCGGAACTCCTCTCGCAACCGCCGGCGGTAGTGACCAGGAACAGGATGCGCAGGTTCAGGCAGAAATCGCCCGGCTCAAGTCGATCGAAGCAAAGGTCAAGGCCCACGAGGCCGCCCACAAATCGGCCGGGGGCACGATGACCGGACCGGTTTCCTATACCTATACCCGCGGCCCCGACGGCAGGAGTTATGTCACCGGCGGTGAAGTGCCGATCGAGGTCTCTCCCGGCAAAACCCCACAGGAGACCATCAGCCGTATGCAGCAGGTCATCCGGGCTGCATTGGCCCCTGCCGACCCGTCACCCCAGGACCGCGCCGTTGCCGCACAGGCCTCCACCCAGCAGCAACAGGCCCGGCAGGAGGCGACCGCAGCGGCAGCAACCGGAACCGGCGAACCTTCCACAGGAGTACCATCCTCTTCTGAAGTTTCGCCTGCAAACACTTCAAGCGCCGCACCTCCGGCAAAAACAGGAACTTCACCGAAAGATCCTGCTGCTGCCGAAGCATTCCGGTCCCTGTCCTTCTACGCATAACCCTCCGGATAAATTGCCTTTACTCTGGACGTGACCCTCCAAATAGTGCATTATCCCCCAATCCTGAAAAACCCGGCTTGCCGTGAATGTTTTTTTTCGCAATAAGGCTGGAAAAATGTTTCCGGCTCACAGAATATGCCGCCATGAGGCACGCCATATGCGCCCCCGCCGTACAGCCTTGATTTACTCGCCGCTTTTCGGCAATTTCAGTTACGGCGATGAACACCCGTTCAAGCTGCAGCGCAACCGGCTGGCATATGACCTGTTTGACGCATATGGACTGCTTGATCTGCCAAATATGGAGATTCGAGGTTGCGGGCCGATCAGTGACGAACTGCTGCTGACATTTCACGATCCGGCCTACATCGAGCGCCTTCGGGAATTCAGTGCATCCGACGAACCGCGCGCTGATTTCAGATACGGACTGGGCGATGCGGATTGTCCGGTATTCAAGGGGCTGTTCGATTGCGCCGCGCTGGGAGCAGGAGCAACATTCGAGGCTGTCCGGTTGGTGGAGGAGGAAGGCTTTGATATCGCCTTCAATCTGGCGGGTGGCTGGCACCATGCCCACCGCGCCAGAGCATCGGGCTTTTCATACATCAACGATGCGGTGCTGGCGATCAACTGGCTGGTTGCCCGCGGCCGCCGGGTAGTCTATCTGGATATCGACGCCCACCACGGGGACGGAGTACAGGAAGGTTTTTACGACAGCGATCAGGTGCTGACCATATCGTTGCATGAAAGCGGCATCTACTTTTATCCGGGCACCGGTTTTGAGGAAGAGATCGGAGAGGGGCGCGGCAAGGGGTATTCGGTCAATGTACCGTTGATAGCCCACACCGACGACGCCCTGTTTATGAAGGCTTTCGACGAAGTGGCCTACCCGCTGATAGCGGCTTATGACCCGGATGTGATTGTAACCCAGATAGGAGCGGATACTTTTCGCACCGACCCGCTCACCCGTCTGGAGATAACCACCCACAGCTACAGCTACATCATGCGTAAGCTGAAAGCGCTGAAAATACCCTGGGTGGCCCTTGGCGGAGGCGGGTACGACCTTATGAACACGGCTCGCGCCTGGACCATTGCCTGGGCGGTGATGAACGGCCGGCAGCTCAATCCCCGCCTGCCCGGAGCCTTCATGTCCAGAATAAAGCCGCTGGGATATCCCAATCGTGTCCTGCTGGATGCGATGCACTGGGCCTCGGAAGAAGACCGCAATCTGGCGCTGACGGCCGTGGAAACAAGCATTGCCCGCATCAAAAAGAGCATTTTCCCAGGTATTATTGGTCGATATGGCTCTATTACCCGGAAATAGTCAGCTGTTGGACGCCAGCGGAGCACCGCTCCGCTCGCTTCGGGCAATCAACCGCCTGAAGGTGGCGGAAAAAGAACAGCTTTATGCCGGCCTGCTGCCAGAGCGCCTTCGGCATCTGGTGGGGCTTTACGGTGATTCACTGTGTAACGCCGCCGGGGAGCGGCTGGTTACCTTTATCGCCCCCCAAGGCCTGGCGCTGGTGCGAATCGAAGTGCGAAAACGGCCGGACGACAGTGACACGGTTTTTTTTCTTGAGCTGGCCGATACACAGTTCCATCAACTGGAACTATGTTTCTGTGTTATCTGCGATCCGTCGGCGCCGCGCTTTGATGTCGATGTGGATGAACATGGGAAAATCAACTGGTTCGCTTCGCATGGCCGTAATATTGCCGAAGAATTGCGTTCGATGCGGGCTGGACTGTTCCCGAACCAGACCAGGCGCGGCCTGCAGCTGTTTTCCGATTTTTTTCCCTTGCTGGAGCGTTTTACCGATGCTCTGGGAATAGAGATGATCGTGGCTGAACCGCTTTCCTATGACAACGCCATCCGTTATGAAAAGTATGGTTTCGACTATCTGCGCGGTAAGCGGCTGATGCGGGAGATTGACCGGGAGTTCCGGCCGGAGGGGCGCTACTATAAACGCCTGGACGGTTCCACGCCTTTCCGCATGCCGGGTATGGAGCGTACGGTACGGGGCAGGAGCTGGGCCATTCATGACGGCATCATGGATGAACCATGGGATGATGTGCAGATTTACAAGGTAATCGGCGTGAACGCCGGAGTGGAAATGTTTCCGGACAGAGAACAGGAGAAACGATGAACGACAGCAAACAGGTTGCACCAACGCCGCTTGACGGCATTCGCTATTTTACTCCTCCAGCCGGCTATGTCCTGACCGGCAGGGACGGACTGGTTGATATTGCATGGGAAGGCAGGCCTCCCATTCCGCTGATTGATGAAGATTACCCGGTGGCGGAAACCTGTGGATCACCGGATTACGACATGGTGGGGCGCGGAGTCTACCATGCCTTGCGCCAGAATCCGGAATGTGCTTTTGCGACCGATTACGCCGGGCTGCTGAAAGAGGCTTATCCGCACATCGTTTCCGACCTTGGCGGTCAGATCATAATGCTGGATGCAAAGGAGGTGGACACTCCTTACCTGGACCGCAAAATCAACTTTTTGAAGATCATGACCCTGTTCGATCCGACCAACGCCGGGCTGCCCCTGGAGATAGCCCGCACCTTCACGGACAAGGGCACCCGTATTTCGACCTTGCATCAAGCTGTCTCCAGCTGGTACAACGCTGAAAAATTTCTCAAAAAATCATTGGAACTGAATCCTGACGACCGGAATGCGATCTATGAGTATGGAGAAGCGCTCTATGTGCTTGGACGCTATCAACAGGCGGCAGAGATCTGGAGCGGGGCGTTGTCGCAATTCGAACCGTCCGAGCGGGCGCGGGTGGAATCCAGGATCGCGGGCATTCTGGCAGGCAAACTGCCCATGGTCCCCCCGCTGGATTATCTGACGGCACTGGCCGTAGCGGTCGAAGCGCAGCATGCCGGACAAAACGACGAAGCGGTCGCAATTATCGAGGATGTCCTGTCCGACACCATTTTTGCGGAGCAGTTTCCGCTGAACGAGATTAACTATCTGCTGGGGAGCTGCTATCAGAAAATCGGCCTGATGGATCAAGCGGCGCAAGCTTTTAAAAGGAGTTGAGCATGTTCGGATTCAGCCTGGCTGACTGGATTTTCTGCGGCGGCGTGCTGGTGGTCATTTTTTTATGTGTAGCTGTAAGCGACATGCGCAAGAAAAAGCAATCGTGAATAATGCCGGATACGCGAGGATTCCATGACGGAAATCGAAAACGACGAGCATGAACACCGCCGACCTCTGGGGATGGTGCTTCTGGGGGGGCTGTATCTGTTCTTTTTCCTGTTGACCATGTCAACATTCGGGCATCCGTTCCCCTTTTTCGGGACCATCTACCAGGGAAGAGTCGCCGAAGCGCTGGTATTCGTCGATAGCCTGATCTGCCTCTACCTCTTTCTGGGGCTGATGAAGCGCCAGACCCTGACATGGTACCTGCTGCTCGGTTATAACGCCTTTGAACTGGTGAATACACTGACAAACCTTTTCTGGATTACATCCGCCGAGCTTGAGAAACTGGTCGGCGACAAGGTCGATCCCCAGGGAATAATGATGAGCAACATATCGGTAATGGTCGCTATACTCCTGCTTTCCGGCTTTATTTATAAACATCGGGAATACTTCACCAACCGTTCCTGGTACCTGTTTTGAAATTAATCGAGACAAATTAGCGCGCATGTAAAACTGGAATAAATAATGCAACCACACGGCGTTACTGTTTGTATTGAAAAACTGAATAAATCATTCGGCGGCAATCATGTGCTCAAGGATGTGGACCTGGAAGTCCGGGCGGGAGAAACATTTTCCATTATCGGCCCTTCCGGTACCGGCAAAAGCATACTGCTGCGACACATAATCGGTCTGGAGACAGCCGACAGTGGCCGGATTCTAATTAATGAAGAGCCGTATGGAAAGCTTCCGCGCAGTTACCGTAGCAGCATGGTGTTTCAATCTTCGGCTCTTTTCAATTCATTGACAGTCGGTGAAAATATCGGCCTCTGGCTCCGTGAACACAGGGTTTATCCGGAGCAGCGCATTCTTGAAATCATTTCTGAAAAGCTGGCGATTGTCGGGTTGGAAGGAAAAGACGAACTGCGGACATCAGAGCTTTCCGGAGGCATGAAAAAACGGGTTGCCATTGCGCGGTCTCTGGCCATGGAACCGGATCTGGTGCTGTATGACGAGCCGACCGCCGAACTGGACCCGGTGACCACCGATGAACTGGCTGAAACAATTGTTTCGCTGCGCAGTCGTGCCAGCACCACCACGATCATAGTTACCCACGATCTTAATTTTGCCCTGTACCTGTCCGACCGGATTGCCATGATGCACCAGGGGCGCATTGTCGAGGTCGGAACACCCAGGGAGATAAAGAACAGCGAAAACCCGTTTGTAAAGGGCTTCATCCGCACCACCACCAAGGGGATCAACGGTCCGTAGTCTGCAAGAGGGGATTTAATGCGTCTATTAACACTGATATTTTCAGCAATCGCGCTGCTGAGCGCCTGCACGGCGCTGAAGCAGCCCTATCCGCTGCTGCCCGTGTCGGAGTACGAAAAAATGGTCGTCGGGCGCATGGATGCGGATTATGTAGGCGACGACAATTGCGTATCCAAATGCCATAGTCATGATAAAATCAGGGAGTTTTCCAGACTGAGCGTGCATGGCGAACAGATCAAGCCGGAAACCGGCCTGCCGCTGGTGAACTGTGAATCGTGCCACGGTCCCGGCAGCATTGCTATAGCGAAGATCGAACAGAATGTGAAGTTGCTGGGAGAGAAGGGCAATCGCTGCGACACTTCCAAGCTGATCAACCTGAAAACCCTCCCGCCGCAGGCCCAGTCGCTGATCTGCCTGAAATGCCACAGTGTCGCCTCAACCCCGTCCCTTTCACACTGGAATACAAGTGCGCACTCGCTGAATGACCTGAGCTGCTCTTCATGCCATAAGTTGCACGAAGGCCCCCAACAGAAAGTCAACCGCGACAAGATGGCCGAACTCTGTTATGGCTGCCATCCGGATGTCAAGGCCCAGTTCAGCCTGGTCTCACACCATCCGATGAATGAGCGCAAACAGAACTGCTTCGATTGCCACGAGGCCCACGGCTCGACCAGCCCCAAAATGCTCAAGGGAAACAGCACGCGTGAGCTCTGCGGCCGCTGCCATATGGAAAAGAGCGGGCCATTCGTCTATGAACATGGCGACGTGACCGAGAACTGTGTCAACTGCCACCAGCCGCACGGCTCGGTCAACCGGCGCCTGCTGTCGGCGGCGATGCCGTTTCTCTGCATCCAGTGTCACACCCCGGTACATCCCAACGTGCTGAGCTCGACTGACAAAAGGCTCTTTGCCGATCGCTGCACCGATTGTCACACTGCCATACATGGTTCGAACACACCGGACGCGCCAGGTACTTACCGCCCCGGATCACTGCGGAGATAACCGATGAAACGGATCTTCAACAAAATTCCGCTAAACCTGTATTCACTCAGACTGCCCCTGTTTGTCACGGCCCTGCTGGCAGCGGCCCATCCGGCGCTTTGCGATGAGACAACCGATCAAGATGACTCGCAGATTGCTGAAGATGTTGTCGCGGATGAAGACTACGGATATCAGCATGCCGCGGCCTATGCCGGTTATCGCTTCGTATCGCCGGTTGACAATCCGGCCGTCGCTGCGCCGTATCTGAGACTCAAGTCGGGGGTCAGCGGCGGTTTTTCCGTTGGCACGGTCGGCAGTGATCTGAAACTTCTGGCTGAAACCCAGTTTTTGCACGCCGATGATTACAATGCCGGACTGGTGCTGGACTACTCCGGACTGTACCGTTTGAAAATCCAGAGCACTTCGCTCTGGCATAATCTGGAACGGACTCCGCCCGTTTCCATCGCCTCCGTCACCGCCCGCGAACTGGACAGCGGCAGCAGCTATGGAGCCCGGGCCGTCATCACCCGCGCTGACAATCGCATCAAATTGGGAAACAACCCGATTCACCTCAACATCAACTACTGGCAGCTGAGCCGTGAAGGGACGACCCAGCTCCGTTTCTCGGATTATTCTTTTGACGGAAAGCCCAACAGCAGTGCCACACGTTCGATTCCAGTTGACAGCATAACCCGCGAGGGATCGATCGGACTTGACGCCCACCTCGGTCCGGTCAATGCGGCCTATCTCTTCACTATCCGCGACTTTTCGAATCAGGCGCCGGAAAACCGCTACCAGTTTGCCGCCCGTGACACGTTGGCCCACGATGTGATCAACGACAGCCGGCTTGTTTCGCACACCTTCAAGCTTTTCAGCGATTTGAGCGGCGGGTTGACCACCAGCGCGCTCTATTCAATCAGCCGGCATGAAACCGGAACGGATCGCGGTGACGCCCGCCCCTCCAGCGCTCCAACGGATACACTGCAGACCGCCGCCGGTGATGTCAGCTATACGCCGTTCAAAGAGCTGATGCTGGCAGTAAAATACCGTCGCCTGCAAATCGACCGGGAATCTCCTGCGACCCTGTATTCACCGTTGTCATTGCCGCCTTCCGCCACCAGCCTGTCGGTAAGGCCGTCAAGCTCCTCGGTAAAGGACACGTTGGTCGTGTCCGCCAGCTACAGGCCGCGACTTAAAGTCGTGTACCGTTTTGAATACCGGGCGGAGCTTGAATCGCGCGATGATCTGCCGGATCTTCAGTCAACCGTCCTCAATGCCACCAAAAGCGACAGTCGCCAGACCCATACCGGCAAAGCGACCTTTATCTGGAAGCCGCTTGACGGCGTGAAACTGAACGCCTCCTACAGCTACGCCGAAACCGACAACCCGGCTTATCAGTCCTCGTTTTCCGAGCGCCACACCGGACAGGCGCTGATCAGTTATACCAACGGCGGACGCTGGGGAATGACAGCCAGCTATTTGGGGCGGTTTGAAAAAGGAGAGAACAGTTATGAACAGGCGGTGTTGCCGGTGGAGAGTCTCTCCACATCCGTCAACTGCAGCGCCTGGTTCAGCCCGATGCAGCGGGTCACGGTCAACGCCGGCTACTCCTTTCAACAGCTGCATGCCGAACAGGCCAGCATTTATACCTACTTCGGCGAAAAAGAACCCGAACTCCCAATCCGGACTTATGGTTCATACAGCTCAACCGCCCATGTATTATCGCTGGATACGGTGGTGGCGCTGACCAGGATACTCGACCTGTCCCTGGCACTGCAGCAGACCTTCTCCGACGTCAGTTTTTCGTCTTCCGACGATTCAAGCAATTCAACAAAATATTCAGCAGCCGGGATCGGCGACCAGACACGACTGGTCTCTACCGCAACCTCGCTGACCAGTCGTGCGGACATGCGCCTCAGCAAACACCTGGGATGTTCGCTCGGTTACAGTTTCAGAATGCTGAATGCAGGACAGCCGAGCCTGGACGGCGCTGCCCATGAAACATTGCTGGCCCTGACCGGGCGCTGGTAAAGGTTGACATGACGCGTATCGTAATAAAAATAGCCCTGGCGGGCATGATCATGCTGGCTGTGATGACACCGTTGAATTCCTTTGCCGCGGTGGTAATCGCGGCGATGATGAGCAGTGACCAGCCGCGTTATCGTGAAGCTCATCGAGCCTTTGTCAAAGCGATAGCGGCACGCGGCTATGCTGCGCCCGGTACTGAAATAATTCTGCAAACCCCGAATCCGGACCAGCTGTCATGGACCAACACCGTCCGCAAATTCAATGCATATAATCCGGATCTTATAGTGGCCTATGGAGCGCCGGCCGCAATGACCGCTTTTCGCGAATCCAACGGAATTCCGGTGGTGTCGGTGGATGTGTTCGCTGCTGATCAGCCTGTAAAAGGAATGTGCGGAGTCAGTTCTCGCGTGCCGATGGTAACTCTGCTGAAAACCATGCAGGGCGTCAGGCCCTACCGCAAGGTCGGAGTGCTCTACACCCCACGTGAAGCAGGTTCGCAGCGTCAACTGGATGATATCAAAAAATATGCCGGGCAGCTCGGACTGACAATAATTGAGGCAAGCGTTACTTCTCCGGCCGGTCTTGACGCGGCGGTAAACAGGCTGCTCGACAAGGCTGAAGTTATCGTGGCGACCGAGAGTGCTGCCGTCAGCCGTCAGTTCGATAAAGTTGTAGCCAAGGGCAGGGCCAAAAATATTCCGGTCGTGTCCACCATGCCGGATGCCGCGGTTAAGGGCGCTCTGGTTTCGCTGGAGATCAGCCCCCAGGAACAGGGACACCTGGCGGCCGATATGGTTGCGCGCGTTCTGGAAGGCGCTAAGACTGAACACCTCTCCCTCCTGTCTCCGCACCGAATCGACCTGATCATCAACATGCGGATCGCCCGTGAAATGGGGATAGAAGTCCCGTTCGCGGTGATCGGTGGCGCCACCAGACTGATCAAGTAAATTTTTATTTCACCGTGGCGACGAATCGGCTATAGTAATCTCCTTATGGGAAGAATACTCTTAATCGATGATGACCCGGCCTTTACCCGGTTCCTGGGTGACTATATCCGCGAAAACTACCCGCTTCTGCAGGTGGAGATCCGCAACAATCCGGTTGCGGCGCTGCATTCAATCAAAACCGGCGGTTATGATCTGATGTTGATCGACCTGGAAATGCCGGCCATGGATGGGCTCAAACTGCTCAAGTTCGCGGTTGAGACAGGAATGGACAAGAACCGGATCGTAATACTATCCGGGCGTGATGCGGATTTTTTACATGGGCTCTGCCCGATGGGAACCTGCCTTGCCGTTCTGAACAAGTTCGAAGCCCGCCAGAAAGCGGTGCTGGACATGGTCTTTAGTTCGCTCAACAGAAAAGCCGGAGCGGTCTGAATGTAATATGCCAGACCTGCTGAAAACATCCGCGGTCCTGATTCTGATCATCATCCTGCTGCGCCGCAAGGTTTCCATGGCGGCGGTAATGCCGATCGGCTCCCTTGCGCTGGCAATTATCTACCTGACCCCTCCCGCCGATTTCCTCAAAGCAACATACACCGCTATTTTTTCCACCACATCGCTGGAAATGACCCTGACACTGGTGCTGACCATGGTTATGGAGAACATCCTCAGAAATACCGGAATGCTGAAACGGATGGTCGCTTCACTGTCGGCAACACTCTCGGACCGGCGGGTGGTTATGGCCGCGATGCCGGCCATGATCGGCATGCTGCCATCACCCGGGGGTGCGATATTTTCGGCGCCGATGGTCGACGAAGCCACCGGAAAAGCCGATGTGACTCCGGAAGAGAAGGCGCTGATCAACTACTGGTATCGCCATGTCTGGGAGTATATCTCTCCGCTCTATCCCGGAATCATCTTGACGGCCGGCCTTACCGGGCTTTCCACACGGACGCTGTTTGTCGCCAACCTGCCCTATGCCCTTTCGGTGATTTTCTGGGGAGCCTTGTTCTGTTTTCGCGGCATTGGACATCAAAACACCGCATCCTCGGGAAATCACCGCGGTCGTGAGTTCCTGGCATTTCTGGCAATGATTTCCCCGATCATGCTGGCGTTGCTGCTGGTGGTAATTTTCCGGGTCAGGTCGCCGCTGGCGCTGGGAGGCGCAGTCATGGCGCTATACGCCGTCCACCGCTATACACCCGGCAAGATAGTCAAAAACATTCGCGAAAGTATTTCCGTCAAGGCCCTGTTTCTGGTGGCCGGAATCATGGTGTTTCAGGAAGTGCTGCGTGTGACCGGCGCTCTGGCGGGCATCTCCGGCTATTTTACGGATTCGCGCATGCCGGTGTACCTGCTGCTGATTCTGATTCCGTTCATTGCCGGAATCATGACGGGGTTGACGGTCGGTTTCGTCGGCATCACCTTTCCGCTGCTGCTGCCGTTGATGGGGAGTCCGACTGCATCTCCCGGGCTGATCGCCCTGGCCTTCGGATCGGGGTTTGCCGGTGTGATGCTCTCCCCGGTGCATCTCTGCTATGTGCTTACCTGCGAATATTTCCGGGCCGATATTGCCCTGGTTTACCGCCGACTGATCGTCCCCTCCGCGCTGGTTCTGCTGGCCGCCCTGATCCCCCTGTACGCATACTGAAAACCCTGCCCGCCATCTTGACTCTTGCCTTCTGCGAGAGTTGTGGCACAATCACTGCCATGCAAACCGGAAGAGCAAAAGTCCTGGTAACAGGCGCAAGTGGATTCATCGGCAGACGGCTCACAAAAAAACTGCTTGAGGGTGGATATGGCGTACGCGCCATGGTCCGCAGCCAAAATGCACAAATAGCCGCTGGCGCTGAAAGAGTCACCGGAGACATGCTGGCACCGGCAAGCCTTGAGCCGGTGCTGGACGGCATCGATTCCGTTTATTATCTGGTGCATTCCATGGCCGGCGGTCGGGCCGGCTTTGAGCGCCGTGACCGCGAGGCGGCCGGGAATTTTGTCAGGGCTGCTGAAAGGGCCGGTGTGCGGCGGGTAATTTATCTGGGTGGGCTGGGGGAAACCGGCGATCAACTTTCCGAACACTTGAAAAGCCGACTGGAGGTGGCGGACATTCTCCGCGCCGGGACATTCTCCACGACTTTTCTTCGGGCGGCCGTGATAGTCGGAGCCGGCGGTGCCTCCTTCGAACTGGTGAGGGGACTGGTCAAACGCCTGCCGGTGATGATCACTCCGCGCTGGGTCTCGACAAAATGCCAGCCGATAGCCGTTAATGACGTGATCTCCTATCTCACCGGTTGTCTGGCGGATGAGCGCACCGCCGGGCGGACCTTTGACATCGGTGGCCCGGAGGTGATGACCTACCGGGAAATGATGGAACGATTTGCCATGCTGGAGGGAAAGAGGTTGTTTATCATCCCGGTGCCGGTGTTGACCCCCAGACTCTCCTCGTACTGGGTGGCGCTGTTCAGCCCGGTGCCCCCTTCAGTCTCGATGCCGCTGATCGAGGGGCTTGGAAATGAAGTGATCTGCCGGGACAACTCGATCCGTGATCTGATCCCGTTACAGTTGACCCACTACGACGAAGCCATCCGCCAGGCACTTCTGGAGGAACAGCAATAATTACGGATCCGATCCGTAAAACAATTAACACAGGCAGGGGGAACAGTCATGAAAAAGATCGGTGTAGTACTTTCAGGATGCGGCGTCAGGGACGGGAGCGAGATTCACGAGGCGGTATTCACTCTGCTGGCCATTGACCGGCAGGGTGCCGAAGCGGTCTGCATGGCGCCGAATGCGGATTTCCCGGTAACCGACCATCTGGCGATGCAGGAGAGCGGCGAAAAGCGCAATGCACTGGTCGAATCGGCACGCATCGCACGCGGCAACATCCGCGACATTGCCGAGGTAAAGGTCGGCGAACTGGATGCGATCATCTTCCCGGGCGGCTTCGGCGCGGCCAAAAACCTGTGCGACTTTGCGATGAAGGGAGCGGCGGCGGCGGTCCACCCGCAGGTGTCGCGCCTGTTGAAGGAGATGGCCGCGGCCGGCAAGCCGATCGGTGCGATCTGCATCGCGCCGGTTCTGATCGCCGCCGTGCTCGGCAAGGAATCCGCACCGACCGTGACCATCGGCAACGATGCCGGAACCGCTTCCGAGATTGAAAAAACCGGTGCCAGACACCAGGATTGCCCGGTCACAGAATTTGTGGTCGATGCAAAAAACAAGCTGGTTTCGACTCCGGCCTATATGCTGGCCAACCGCATCTCCGAAGTGCATGAGGGGATTGACAAATGTGTGCGGGAAGTTATCAAGCTGATCTGAAAGCCCGCCGAAATTCATTTTTAAGGGCGAGGCTTGCTTCGCCCTTATTTTTTGCAAAAGGATACAAAACCGATGAAACTCACGCTGTTCTGTCTGTTTGCCGCGATAACCGCCTTCAGTTACTGGCTGCGCCACATCAATCTCAAGCATCTTAAACAGCACGGGTCAAAAGTCCCGGATGGCTTCGAAGGCCAGATTGATCAGGATAAGCTTTGCAAGAGCAGCGCCTATACCTTCGAATCGAGCCGTCTGGGGCTATGGGACTCCCTGTTCGATAATGCGCTGCTGGTGTTTTTCCTGTTTGGTGGGGTGATCACGCTTTATGACCGTTTCATCGGCGGTATCAGTGACTCGCGGATTGTCACGGCGATCCTGTTTTTCATGTTTATGACCTGGTTCCAGACCCTGCTCGGCATCCCCTTTGATCTTTACGGCACCTTCAGAATCGAGGCCCGCTATGGTTTCAACACCACCACCCCGCGCCTCTGGTTAACCGACCTTCTGAAATCCCAGGCCATCGGAGCCGTGCTGATGTCATTCCTGATTGCGGTGGTCTTCTGGCTGATAATCTGGAGCCCGCTGCATTGGTGGCTATTGGTCTGGGGTTTCATGGCGGCTTTCAGCCTGTTCATGATGTTCATTTCCCCTTATCTGATAGAGCCGCTCTTCAACAAATACGAACCGGTCAGCGATCCGGGGCTGGAGGATGAAATCCGGGCGATGATGGAGAAGGCGGGGCTCAAGGCGGGCAAGGTCCTGCAGATGGACGCATCCAGGCGCAGCCGGCATTCCAACGCCTATTTCACCGGGATCGGCAAGGTCAAGCGCATCGTGCTTTTCGATACATTGGTCAGGCAGATGAGCCACGGTGAGATCGTGGCGGTGCTGGCCCATGAGATCGGGCACTGGAAGAAGGGGCATATCTGGAAACGGTTGCTGGTGGCGGAAGTGATGGCACTGGCTGGATCCTGGCTTGCATTCAGATTGCTGAACTGGCCGGGACTGCCGAATCTGCTGGGGTTGCCGGCCGACATTTCACTTCCGGCCAGGATGGTGATTCTGGGGTTTGTCGCCTCACTGACGCTGTTCCCGCTAACTCCGTTTTCGGCCTGGCGGTCCCGCTGCCACGAGCGCGAGGCCGACCGTTTTGCCGCCGATCTCACCGGCCGCCCGCAGGACCTGGCCTCGGCTCTGGTCAAAATGTCCGCTGAAAATCTTTCCAACCTGTTCACGCATCCGTTTTACGCAAAGTTCTATTACAGTCACCCACCGGTGGTCGAGCGTGTACGAACACTGCGGGAATGGGCAAAATAGTTCGCTAATAGCTGAAAATCGCCGACCGGAACCGGCTACCGGGAATTGTATCGCGCTGATACCGCTTAATGCTTGTATCGGCGGGAGAGTGAATACTATAATGCAGCCTGAAGAGGAGATGACATAGATGGATGTTAACCAGGCAGAATTCATAAAAAGCGCGGCCAAGCCCAAGGATTATCCCCCGCCAGGATTGCCGGAGGTGGCATTTGTGGGGCGTTCCAACGTCGGCAAGTCATCGCTGATCAACGTGCTGGCCGGCCGCAAGGGTCTGGTCCGCACCAGCTCGACGCCCGGTCGGACGCAGCTGATCAATTTTTTCGATATCAACGGCATCCTGACCCTGGTGGATCTGCCCGGTTACGGTTATGCCAAAGCCCCCCCCGCATTGCGCAAACAGTGGGGACCGATGATCGAAAGCTACCTGTCGTTGCGCGAAAGCCTCAAGGCGGTGGTGCTGATCCTGGATATTCGCCGCGTGCCGTCCGACGGCGATCTGCAGATGCTGCGCTGGCTGGAAATGTACAATATCCCGCCGATCATCGTGCTGACCAAGTGCGACAAACTCTCGAAGAACGAACAGGCCAAGCAGAAAACAGTGATTGCTTCCGCGATCAAGCGTGACAAGGGCCTGCTGCTCCCCTTTTCGGCGCTCTCCAGGGACGGGCGCGACGGGATCTGGAGCGAGATCTTCAGCGTGCTGGAGCTTCCGGAGCAAAAACCGTGAACACAAGAGTGCGCATAGTCGTTCACGGTTCGGTGCAGGGGGTCTCCTTCAGGTATTATACCTGCCGCCGGGCTCTGGAACTGGGTGTGTCCGGCTGGGTCAGAAACCTTCCGGACGATACCGTCGAAGGATTGTTCGAGGGAAACGATTCCGCAGTGCAGGCGCTGGTGGAGTGGTGCCGGCTCGGTCCGTCTGCCGCAAGGGTGGAGCGCCTGGATGTCCGCCGGGATATCTACACCGGTGAATTCGAGAGCTTTACCGTCACCGGTTGAACCGCACAGATAATATCTTTTACAGGAACTTCCACATGCCAAGAACCACTGCTTCATCAGCAAAGCCGAGCATGCCCGACATGCAGAAACGCCCTGATCACCGCCGGATACCTATCTCGAAGGTCGGGGTCAAGGATATCACCTATCCGATCGTCGTGATGGACAAGAACCGTACCCTGCAGCACACCGTGGCCAGGGTGAACATGTACGTTGATCTGCCGCATCACTTCAAGGGCACCCACATGAGCCGTTTCGTGGAAATTCTCAACAAATACCGCGAACAGATCGCGCTGGACAAACTGGAAACGATACTGGAAGAGATGAAGTCCAGACTCGGTTCGGCCAGTGCCCACCTGGAGATACAGTTCCCCTATTTTATCGACAAGGCCGCCCCGGTTTCCGGCGCCAAAAGCCTGATGGAGTATACCTGCGAATTCAGCGCCTCAATGACCGATTCGCTGGATTTCGTACTCGGCATCCGGGTGCCGTTGACCTCGCTCTGTCCCTGCAGCAAGGAGCTTTCTCGCTTCGGCGCCCATAACCAGCGCAGCATCATGACGGTGCGGGTGCGCTACCGTGATTTCATCTGGATCGAGGATCTGGTGGAGCTGATCGAGCAGTGCGGCAGCAGTCCACTCTATTCGCTGCTAAAGCGCGAAGACGAAAAGTACGTTACCGAGCAGGCCTACGAGAACCCGCGTTTTGTCGAGGACATGGTGCGCGAGGCCTATTCCCGCCTGGCTGCGTTGGACAACATCACCTGGTTTTCGGTGGAAACCGAGAATTTCGAATCGATCCACAATCATTCGGCCTTTGCGGCGGTGGAACTGGACCGACGTTGACCAGGAAAGGGTTGATCCTCTTTGCCCGCGAACCGCTGCCCGGCCGGGTCAAAACCCGCCTGGCGGCGGCCATCGGCGATCAAGCCGCTGTCGAGCTGTATCGGGCCATGCTGCGGGATATGCTGGAGACCAGCCGCAAGCTCACGGATGTTGAGTCAGTCGTTTTCTGGGACTGTGAAGAACAATCGCTTCCGCTGCTGGCGGAAATCTACCGATGCAGCTCTCGCCGGCAGATCTCCGGCGACCTGGGACAGCGCATGCAAGCCGCTTTTGTGGAAATGTTCGCTGATGGCTTTGAGAGCTGCTGCATAATCGGCAGCGATACTCCCGATTTGCCACATGAATACATTCAGGATGCCTATCAATTGCTGGAGGAACAGCAAGCCGATGCGGTCTTTGGACCCAGCGCCGATGGCGGCTACTACCTGCTCGGCCTTAAACGCCTGTTCCCGCAGTTGTTTTGCGGGATTGACTGGAGCACAAGTCATGTTCTTCGGCAGAGCCTTGCTGCCGCCGGCTCTGCCGGTGCAACGGCTGGACTTTTGCCAGAATGGTATGACATTGACACGCCGGAAGACCTGGATGCATTCATCAAGCGATTCGGCCGGTTTTCAAACAACGGACGCAATACGGCAACTCTTGCAACCGCTTCGTGACATTGGAGTCGCATTCTTATGTTTGAACAGTTATTGAAAGATCGCGGTAACAAAGGTCTCAGGCATAACGAGGCCATGTGTCGCTCCTGCATGCAGAACGCGCCGCTGGGCGTGCTGGTCATGGATCTGAACGGGTTCTGCCTGGAAGTCAACCGGGCCATGACATGCATGCTCGGCTATGAAGCCGGAGAAGTTATTGGTAAAGCTATTCAGGATCTGGCAGATTCCGAGTGGTGCGATACGTTGAAAGTTCATCTTGAGTCTGCCGGTTCCGATGGCGTTCACTCCCGACAGATTCTCTTCAGGTGCAAGGATGATTCCGCCATGTGGGGTGCCCTGCAGGTCGTCAAGTTGGGTGAGGACCGCCTGATCGTGTTTTGTCAGGATATCACGATCCACATAGTGGCAGAACAGGAAATGCGCCAGGCCAAAGAGGCTGCTGAAACGGCCAACAAGATCAAGAGTAAATTCCTGACCAACATGAGCCACGAACTGCGCACACCGCTCAGCGGGGTGGTCGGAGTGACCGAACTGCTGCGGAATACCGACCTGGACGCTTTACAGCGCGAATATGTCGGCATCATTCGAACCAGTTCGGAGTTGTTACTGGAGCTGATCAACGACCTGCTGACTTTTGCCCGGGTTGAGGCCGGAAAACTGGAACTGCATCCGCAGGACTTCAATCTGTCCTATCTGATGAACGATGCCCTGGCGCTGCTCAGGCTGCAGGCCTCAGAAAAGAACCTGCACTTTGATTGCGTTATCGAAGCGGATGTGCCGGCCTATCTGCATTGCGACAGCACACGCTTGAGCCAGATCGTCATCAATCTGGTTTCAAATGCGATCAAGTTCACCGGGAACGGCAGTGTCAAGGTCAACGTCCGCCTGATATCACAGACCACCCGGAGCGCGACCCTGGGATTTTCTGTCAGTGATACCGGCATCGGCATTCCCCAGGACAGACTTGAAGCCATCTTTGCTCCCTTTACCCAGGTTGACGGTTCCACCTCCCGCAAATATGGCGGTACCGGCCTGGGGCTTTCCATCTGCCGGCAACTGGCGGCCTTGATGGGCAGCAGTATTTCGGTAGAGAGCATTGAAGGGGTCGGTTCGACATTCCGCTTCGCGGTGGAACTAAAAAAGCAGGCCGTTTCCAAAAAACAGTTGAGCAAAGGGGCAGAGGAGCATACAAGGAAGAGTGTTGTATCCGGCGACATGCTTGATAAAGGCCGGATATTGCTTGCGGAAGACCATGCCACCAACCGGCGGGTGATCAAGATGATGATCACCTCGTTGGGATACCGGGTGGATGCGGTGGCAAATGGTTTGCTGGCGGTGTCGGCGCTGGAATCGGCAGAGTATGATCTGGTTCTGATGGACTGCCAGATGCCGGAGATGAACGGCTATCAGGCCACCGAGATGATCCGCGACCCGCGATCGGCAGTCCTGAACCACTCGATCCCGGTGATAGCGTTGACCGCCAATGCCCTGGAGGAAATTCGCCGGCAGTGTCTGGCGGCCGGTATGAACGACTTTATAACCAAGCCTGTACTGGTGAGGCAGTTGGAAGAAGTCCTGGGTAAATGGCTGGCTAACCCGGCCGGAAATTTGCCGGCCGACTCCGAAGCAATCACCATGGGAGTCTTATGAAACCAATCCTGATCATTGCGGCAGTGCCGTTGGAGACACTTCTGCTGGAAAACTCCCTGGCACAGCCGGTCAGATCTAAAGCAAATGGCATGGAGTCCGTTGAGGGCATGCTCGGAAACCTGCCTGTTGTCGTCTGCACCGCTGGCGTGGGCAAGATCAATGCTGCCGCCGCATCGGCCGTGATGATTGAACGCCATCGCCCCCAATTGGTGGTCAGTATCGGCTGTGCCGGAGCCTATATCGGCAGTGGCCTTTCGATCGGCGATCTGGTGGTTGCCAGTGACGAGGTGCTGGTGGATGAAGGGGTGCTGGTGGAAGAGGGGTGGCAGGATCTGCGTTTCATGTCGCTCCCGGTGCTGGAACTGGGTGGGAGGCTCTGCTTCAACACGATCCCGCTTTCAAAACATGCCTCCGAAAAGGCCATGCAGCTGGCCGATTATTACGGCGTTTTTTTGATGCGGGGGCGTTTTGCCACCGTTTCGACCTGCAGCGGCACCAGCATGCGCGGTGCGGAGTTGTCCCGGCGCTGGAACGTGATCGCGGAAAACATGGAGGGTGCTGCGGTTGCTCAGGTTTGTCTGCGCTACGGAGTGGACTGTCTGGAAATCCGTGGAATCAGCAATCTGGTAGAAGAACGGGATCTGAAAAAATGGGAAATCCAGCGCGCGGTTGACGTCGCGCAACGATTCATCCTGAAATACATCGAAGAGCTGGACCGGCCCGATACATCTCCGTACCCGATGGCTGTGCCGGAAATGTAGTCAGTTTAGTACCACGTTTGACAAAAAAACGCTGCTCCTTCGGGGCAGTTTAAATTAAACAAGGCCGAGAGGAGTTTCCTTTCGGCCCTGTAGTTTGTGCTGGATTCACCGGTGTTGGAATACTATTCGTCCATATACCCGAATTCATCCTTGTAATACTTGAGCAGTTTCTGAACCTTTGCCGAAGGTTCTCCCTTGGTGAACACCAGAATCGGCAGCTTCATCGGGGGGATGTCAGGAACTTTTGTTGCCGGGGTAATCAATCCGCTCGTGTTGATCACGATTGCCCCAGGGTTGGCCAGGATGATCTCTCTCAGCTGGAAGTGGTCGCCGGCAGGTTTTGCCTTGGCGGTCACCTTCTCGCCATCCAGGATAGTCATGGTGAAGAGTTTGTTGAGGTAGGGGGTCTCCTTGCCCCAATAGACCGCTATTTCGCCATCATCGCCACCGACTTCACGCCAATTTGTGACCTTGCCGGTAAAAATTGCCTTGAGTTGTTCTTTGTCAAGCTTGCTTACCTTGTTTGACTTGTTCAAAAAAACCAGTAGCGAACTGGTAGCAACTTCGGTGCGGTTGAGGGAAGCGGGATCGATTGCGACTCCCTGGGCCTTGGCCTTGCCGATGGCATCGTCGAATGAGAGCAGGTTCAGTGAAGCCATGTCCACGGAGCCTTTTTCGAGAGAAATAAGTGCCTTTGCCGGGTTGGAAAGCACGATGGTTACCTTGTCGCCGGTACTGCTCTCATAGGCTTCCTTGATCGGAGAGAAAACCGTTGATATGGCGGCCGCTCCCCCCTCGATCCTGATCTCGTCGGCATGGGCAGGAACAAAAGGTGCTGAAAGAAAAGCGGCGGCTATCATCACATGTAAAATATTCATATGTAGTTGACTCCTTTTTGGTTATCAGCGTGATGATTCTTGCATCATGTACTTGAGCAAGGCATGGATGGGCTTGATCTGCTCCTTTGTGATCAGCGTTTCGGGCTTGTTCATCGCCTTGCGATACATCCTGAAGGATATGGATTTCAGCGAGTCCATGTCAAATGTCTGACCAGAGATCGGCATGTGTCCGGACAGGAATGAGATCACAATTCTTTGCTGGGAGTGGCATTTGGTACACTTGACCTTGAAGATTTCGTAATTGGCTTTCATCTGTGGTGTAAACTCGGCCGGATCGAAGCGCAGCGCCTCGCCACGACCGGTTACCTTCAGTGCGGCCAGGGCCGGTGAAACCATGAAGCAGCAGAGCAGGCATGCAACAATTAAGCTCCTCATTTACGAACTCCTTTCGGTCTTTTGTTCTGTGCAGTCAAGCCGGCGGTACAACTGATATGAGCTTTTACAAAAAAACAGCGGTGTCGCTGCCCTGTGTGCAGAAAAATGTAACCGGTACGATATAAAAAAACCGGAATTGCGAGGCATTATTAATGTTGTAAATCCAGGCCGGTATAATGTCAATTAGATAAATCATATGTTTACGCGGAAAATAGAAAATCCCGCAGGAAAATGCGGGACTTGGAAATAAAACGGAACTGTCCGCAGACAGTCCCGTAAAAGTGGATAAACATTAGATCCGACTTGTTTTGCGGAAGTATTCAGCTTTTTTTATTTCTTCTCCACATGGCCAGTCCGGCTACGCCCACACCCAGCAGGATGACGGTCGAAGGCTCGGGTACGCTCGGAATGATCGGCTGCTGCGAACCGACCTGGTCCAGATAGACATAGCCGCCATGACCGCCCAGAGAGCAGTCGCTAGCGGTTATTGTCAGCCTCAGGTCATGTCCGATTACCAGGGATGTATCCAGGTTGACGGCATACCAGTCGCTGTAATGCCACAGGCCCGGAGAACCGGCAACACTGTTGATCGCGCCCGTATGCCATCCCGTGGGTGGCAGGTTGGTGACATTGAAGGCACTGTTGTACAGTGACGTGCTGGTGGTGAGGTCAAACAATGAAACCGAGTAGTCCGGCATTTCTCCGGGTGTATGGTAAACCTGGTTCGTCGGCTCCTGCAGCAGCGCGGCCCACGCGAACCAGACCTTGACGTCCTGCCAGTTTGCCACGGTCTGGGAGATCGAGGATGTGTGCGCACTACCGCCCTGGTTTCCCACCCTGACGGCATAATTGCCGTTCGAAGTTCTGCCCAGCAAATTCAGGGCATTGGAATCCGTGCCGGGAGTCACAATTCCTGAATCAGCGGTATAGCCTCCCAGCGTCCAACCGCTGAGATTCCCGTTCTCGAAGCCCCCGTTTATGAAGCCTGCCCATGCAGATGTCGCAAACAGGGTTGATGACAACAAAACCAACATTAGACGTTTCATAATCGATCTCCTTTCGCTCCTGTCATGTTTGTCGCATTAATAATAACTATAAATGTTAACAGTGTTTTGCAATTATCAATCCAATGCATAACACGCTTAAAATACGGATGTTTTTAGTTCTGTCCCGCTTATGGCGGTGTTGTTGTAAACTATCCTGACAACAAGTAATTATCTAAAAAACGGTCGGGTATTTATTGGGAAAGCAGAAATTCACACCCTGTATCCGTTAAGCATCATTATAAAAAATGAAATAATTGTAATCATGTATGCTTCAAGTTCCGGAGGTCTTAGTAATAATGCCGGCTGGTTCCAATAGAACTAATGATAAATGGAGTGGGCTGATGTGTAAGCTTCTTCGACATTAACTCAATGTCCTGTGCTCTGTTTGCGGTTGACATCCTGTGGACATGGGAGCTAAATCCGATAAGATATGTTAATACGGTCAGGGGGCTTCGATGAAATACGCAGAAACCATATATCGTCTGGCAATTGCACTCTGGGTTGGCGGCGGCGCCCTGTTCACCTTCGTTCTGACGCCGCTGTTGTTTAAAACCGAAAGTCGTGACACGGCCGGCCGAATTGTGGGCACATTTTTCCCCGGTTATTTCCGCTGGGGTCTGGCCTGCGGGGTAATTGCGCTGATTTGCCGTCTATTGCAGCGCGGCGGTCGTCTGGAACTTGCCGGTGTGATCCTGGTATTGATGCTGGCGGTCACGTCTTTCCAGGCATTTTACGTCGAGCCGAAGGCGGCTGACATCAAGAGCCGGATCGTATCCTTTGAAACAACACCCAAGAGTGATCCAAAGCGGCAGCAGTTCTCCAGGCTGCACGGCGTTTCGGCGGTCTGCAATCTGGCGGTGGTGGCGGGGGGCGTGGTGCTGGTGATCCTGTTGTAGCCGGAGATTGTCTGTGGGAAAATCATCGATCTTGATTCAGCTGCTGTTTGCCTTGTCCCTGGCGCTGCTGACTGGTTGCAGTCAGGTGGCGCAGTCGCCTCATCTTGCGGCCGATGGTGTGGTGCTGGCTTTTGGCGACAGCATCACCGCCGGTACCGGTGCAAGTTCTGGCGAAAGTTATCCGGAAATTCTGGGTAGCCTGATCGGCAGGAGTGTCGTCAATGCCGGGGTGCCGGGAGAAGTCACTGCCGAAGGGGCGGCGCGGTTGCCGGAACTGCTGGAAAGCGTCAAGCCGGCACTGTTGATCCTGTGCCACGGCGGCAACGACCTGCTGCGACATATGGACCAGCGCCAGGCGGCCGACAATCTGCGGGGCATGATCCGCATGGCACGCGAACGGGGCGTCGCGGTCGTGCTGGTAGCGGTTCCGTCACCCGATCTTTCCCTGAAACCTCCCGCTTTCTACGACGAACTGGCCGCCGAATCCGGCCTCCCGATTGAATCGAAGGCGCTGGGAAAGATACTGGGCAAAGGTTCGCTCAAGTCGGATTATATCCACCCCAACGCGGCCGGTTACCGGCAGTTGGCCGAAGCGCTGGCCGCGCTGCTGAGAAAGAGCGGTGCGATTTAAACGACAATACTTCACCCGATTGTTTTTTTGAACCTTCCCACCGCCACCAGCAGCACCACGCTGCCGATCATGGACATCGCCGCCAGCTGCGGCCAGAGAATGTCCAGCCCCACCCCTTTCAGGAAGATCCCGCGGATAACCACCATGTAGTAGCGTAGAGGATTCAGCAATGTCAGCCATTGCGCCGGCTCGGGCATGTTCTCGATCGGGAAGGCGAAGCCGGACAGCAGCATGGCCGGGAAGATGATGAAGAATGCGCTCATCATCGCCTGTTGTTGGGTGTGGCTGACGGTGGATATCAGTAGCCCGATTCCCAGCGAGCTCATCAGGAAGAGGGTCGTGGCCAGAAACAGGAGCCACAGGCTGCCCCGCACCGGCGTGTCGAACACCAGAGCCCCGACCGCGCTGATCAGGAAAACATCGATGTAGCCGATCAGCACGAAGGGCAGGGTCTTGCCCAGGATGAATTCACCCTTGCGGATCGGGGTGACGATCACCTGTTCGATCGTGCCGATCTCTTTCTCGCGCACAATCGCCATCGAGGAGAGCAGCATCGTGATCACGAACAGGATGTTGGTTATCACCGCCGGAACATAGAAGGGGGGGCTTTCCAGGTTCGGGTTGAACCAGGCCCGGCTGGCCAGTTCCACCCGTCCGATCCGAGGGGGCTGTCCAGCCAGTCTGGTGGCATAGGCGCTCTGCAGGCGGCTGTTGTAGTCGCTTGCCAGCCGCGCCAGATATCCCATGATCACCCCGGCCGTGTTGGAATCGCTGCCGTCCAGCAGGGCCTGTACCGGCACGACATCCCCCCGTAACAGCTGTTGGCTGAAACCATGCTCGATATGCAGCACCAGCCTTACGGTGCCGCGATCCAGCAGCTTGCGCGCATCGTCGTCACGGTCAATATGGCGCACGATCCGGAAGTAGCCCGAAGAGGCCATGATGGCGGCCAGCTCGCGGCTTTCGCTGCTATTGTCCCGGTCCAGGATCGCGGTGGGGATGTTCTTCACATCCATGTTGACCGCATAACCGAAGATGACCGTCTGCAGCGCCGGAAGCACGAACAGCACGATCCGCATGCGCGGGTCGCGAAAGACCTGGATGAATTCCTTGATCAGCATGGCGCGGAGACGCTCGAACATCTTAGATAATCTTCTTTCTGAACATTCTGATTGCCACCGTCATCACCAACATCCCGAAGCCGAGCAGAAACAGCACCTCCGGCCAGAGTACGCCGATTCCCACATCCTTCAGGTAAATTCCACGCAGGATGAAAACGAAGTAGCGGGCGGTGATGATATGGGTCACGGCCTGGATCGGCAGCGGCATGTTTTCGATCGGGAAGATGAAGCCGGACAGCAGGAAGGCCGGTAGCACCGTCGTTACGATCCCGATCTGGCTGGCCAGCAGCTGGCTTTTGGTGATAATGCTGATCAAAATCCCGAACGAAAGCGCGCCGAAAAGAAACAGCATCGAGAGCGGCGCCAGCAGCCAGAGGGATCCGCGCAGTGGCACGTCGAAGACGAATTCTCCCACCCCGACACAGAGCACAAGGTCCAGAATGCCGATACAGAAATAGGGGGTCAGTTTGCCGAAAATCAGCTCGGTGGCTGTAACCGGCGTGACGATCAACTGTTCCATCGTGCCGGTCTCCCATTCCCGTGCCATGCAGAGCGAGGTCAGGATGGCGGCCATGATCATCATCACCACCGCGATCAGGCCGGGGAAGATGAAGTTGCGCGAGACCATGTCGGTGTTGAACCAGACTCGCGGCCGCAGCTCCATGACCGGCAGTTTTCCTTGTGTGGGTATGGCAGCCGATCTGGTGAGGGCGGAGTTTCGTATCTGTTTCAGCATGATGTCGCGGGAAAAAGTAGCCGTAGCAGCCTCGGCGTAACCCAGCGCGATGGTGGCGGTGTTGGGGTCGCTGCCATCGACGACCGTCTGGACCACGGCTGCTTCGCCCATTGAGAGCCGACGGGAAAAGTCGGCCGGGATCACCAGGGCGATCAGCGCTTCGCGGCGGTCGATGGCCTCTTCGATCTGGCGGTAGTTGTCGGTGGAGATGCGCAGGTCAAAGTAGCGTGAACCGGAGAAACGGCTGACAAACTCGCGGCTCTCCACTGTCTGCGACTGGTCCCACACTGCCAGAGGCACCCGGTCCACATCCATGGTCAGCGCATAACCGAACAGAAACAGCAGCATCATCGGCATGCCGATGCCCATCATCAGGCTGCGCGGGTCACGCAGTACGTGCAGGAACTCTTTCCGGGCAACGGCTTTCAGGCGGCGGAGGTTCATGTTTTATCCCGCTCCTCGATCAAGCCGATGAAGACATCCTCCAGGCTCGGCAGTTCCCCATCTCTCATCCGTTCCTGCTTCAGCTCCAGCGGTGTTCCCACCGCGATCAGTTCTCCGCGGTAGATCAGCGCCAGACGGTCGCAGTATTCGGCTTCGTCCATGTAGTGGGTGGTGACGAAGACCGTGACCCCGCCTTCGGCCAGGGAGTAGATCAGCTCCCAGAACTTGCGGCGTGAGAGCGGATCCACGCCCGAGGTCGGCTCATCCAGGAAGACGATCGGCGGTTCGTGCAGGATGGCGCATCCCAGCGCCAGACGCTGCCGCCAGCCGCCGGAGAGCTGGCCGGCATTGGAGCTGCGTCGATCCGTAAGCCCGGCCATTTCGATCACCCATTCGGTACGCTGCTTGCGCCTGGCAGCCGGCAGGCGGTAGACTCCGGCGTAGAAGGCGATGTTCTCCTCCACGGTCAAGTCTTCATACAGCGAGAAACGCTGGCTCATGTAGCCGATGTTTTCCTTGATCAGCTCCGGTTGGGTCGCGATGTCAAAGCCGGCCACCCGCCCCGCGCCCGAGGTCGGAGTCAGGATGCCGCACAACATGCGGATGGTGGTGGACTTGCCGGCGCCGTTGGGGCCGAGGAAGCCAAAGATCTGTCCCCTGGGAACGGTCAGGCTGACCCGGTCCACGGCGGTGAAGTCGCCGAAGCGCTTGGTAAGTTGATCGAGGGAAACGGCCAGGTTTTCGCCTCCCCCTTTAATAAAGGAGGATTGAGGGGGATTTGCCTTGTGTGGCAGCGGAGAAATCCCCCCCTGCCCCCCTTTCGTAAAGGGGGGAGAAACGTCGCCCCCTATTTTGCCGATCACCAGATCATCCAGGCTGACGGCGCCGTTGCCGGTCAGCTCGGCCGGTGTTCCGCAGGCGATCAGTTGTCCGTTATGCAGCAGTCCGACCCGGTCACAACGCGCCGCTTCATCCAGATAGGCGGTGGCCACCACGATCGTGACCCCATCCGCCTTGAGATCGGTCAGGATTTTCCAGAAATCGCGGCGCGAGACCGGATCTACGCCGTTGGTCGGTTCATCCAGCAGCAGCAACTCGGGTTTGTGAATCAGCGCGCAGCATAATCCCAGTTTCTGTTTCATTCCGCCGGACAGTCGTCCGGCCAGGCGGCCTTCAAATGACGCCAGGCCGCTGAAGGCCAGCAGGCGCTCGGTACGCGCCTTCCGTTCGGTGCTCTCCACGCCGAACAGGTCGGCATAGAAGCGGATATTTTCAGCCACACTCAGATCGGGATAGAGTCCGAAACGCTGGCTCATGTAGCCGATATGGCCCTGAACCGCGGTGAGATCGTCACCGGAGCACCCCAGCACCCGCAGCTCTCCGCTAGTTGCATCCATCACGCCGCTCAGCATGCGCAGCGTGGTGGTCTTGCCGGCCCCATCGGAACCGACCAGGCCGAACAGCTCACCGCTGGCCACCGAAAGTGTCAGGCCATACACGGCGGCCAGTGTGCCGAAGCGCTTGCTGAGATTGTTGATGACAACGGCCATGATAAAACCTTTGTTTTTTTGCTAATGCTTTTGGCCGTCGGTTTCTATGACCGCATCGGCCGGCATGCCCGGTTTTAGCTCCATCTTCGGGTTAGCCAGCGCTATCTTGATCCGGTAGACCAGCTTGACCCGTTCCTTGGCGGTCTGCACATTTTTGGGGGTGAACTCCGCCTCGGGCGAGATAAAGCTGATCTTTCCAGTGAAAGTCCTTCCCGGCCAGCCGTCAACGGTGACGCGGGCGCTCTGACCGACCTTGACTCGTCCCAGCTCGGTTTCGGGAATGTAGGCCCGCAACCAGGGTTCGTCCATCTTTCCGACAGTGATGACCGGTGCGCCCGGCGCCAGCATCTCGCCTGCTTCGGCATGTTTGGCCAGCACCAGTCCGGCCAGTGGCGAAAACAGTATGCTCTGTGACAGGCGGGTTTCGGCCATGGCCTTGCCTGCTGCCGCGCCTTCCACCCTGGCACGCGCCTGTCCCAGAGCATTGGGCCGGGGGCCGCTCCTGAGCAGTTTCAGGCGCTGCTCGGCTTCATGCACCGCTGCGATTGAAGCATCACGCCCGGCCCGGGCGGCATCCAGTTCCTTCAGCGGAATCACTTCGCGTTTGAAAAGAGCTTCGGCACGCAGAGCATCCTTTGACAGACGCTCGGCCTCGGCCTTGATCCGGGCCAAAGCGGCCTCGCCCTGGGCGATTTCCTCGCGACGGCTGCCCGCCTCAAGGTCGGCCATGGCTGACATCGAAGCGCGTTCCTCGGCCGCGCGACTGTTGCGTTCCTGTTTCAGTTCATCGTCTTCCAGACGTGCTATCAACTGTCCGGCGTTGACAGCCTGACCTTCGTCAACCAGCCGCTCCGTCAGCCTTCCGCCGATCTTGAAGGACAGCGCCACCGATGTGACTTCAACCGTGCCGGAGACTTTCAGCGCTCCGCTCTCCTCTGCCCCGCGATGCATGAAGAGGTAGATTGACAGGACAATCACTCCAAGAATAACAATGCCGGCTATGGCTTTTTTGGGCATCAGAATCCCCCCATTGGTTGATCGATTTGTACTTATATCATGTGACTGCCGATATGGCATGGGTTGTTCAAAAAAGAAGGGGCGGCTATGAGCGCCCCTTTGAGTATGGGTGAGTAAAGCAGTCTATTCGTCAGCTGTTTGCTTCACACGCCCGCAAGCGGCGACGTAGCGGACGATGAAACAGCAGTCCGACGGCCGCCAGCAGCGCCGCTCCGGTCAGGGCCGGGTGGGTGACGGCCGCGACGACCGGCAGCAGTGCCAGCCTGGCCACGGCCCGCAACGACTCGTGACCGGCAATCAGGTTGGCCAGCGGCGGGCTGATCCGGTAATAGAGCGCCACAAAGGCACGACCGGGGGCGTTTGTCAAAAGATGCCGGTCGCGGAAATCGCGCAGAACCCGGACCTGCGGATGCAGGTAGCTGCCGTAGGCCGCCGTGGCGATGAAGCAACCGCCGCCACCGCCGCTACTGCTTGCGGAGGCCGTTGAGGAAAGGCTGGAAGCGGGGGTGTTGGGTGGCTCATCTGCTCTTACAACAGATCCGTCAGTGCTAAAGGAAGCCATGTGATTGTCAACATTGGTTGTATTTGCCACCAGCAATACGACTTCGTCAGATGTGGCACTTAATGATCTGAATCCATTGACGGTATAATTCCCGTTAGAATCTGCATTGATTTCTTGTGCCGTGCCAGCTGTGTATAGGAAGGCTGCTGTCCGAATGCCGCTGGTTTTGTTGATGCTAATTGTCAGATCGTTAGTGCTGGTGCTGCCGGGAACAAAATTGTAGAAGGCAAACGAGTAATGGGGCAGTTTTACCGATGATGATGGAAATCTGGTTGCATTAACTGGATAGGTTGTATAAGAGGCGACAGGAACGACGGCGGGTATTCTGGACACCTCTCCTGCATGACTGGTCCAGTTCTGCAGGTAGGCTCGCTTGGTAAAACCTAAGAAGTCTGTGCCGAGGCTGTTGTTGTAAGGTGCCGCTAGCAGCAAGTTCTCCAATACCGGCACCATCGGAATATCGGCATTGTTGCCTGGCGAATTTAAGGTGGCCAGCTTTTCCCAGGCAGCTTTAATAACCCCTGTGCCATGTTGTTCGATCAGGTAACGGTTGAATATCCAGCGGCCGTAGCCGCCGCCGGTGGTGGTGCCTGTTGCGGTGTCGATAGCCAGCGTGCTGTTGTTAAACCAGCCCGGGATGTAGTTGTAAAGCTGGTTGACGGAGTCATACAGCTCATCCTCGTACCAGGTCGAGGTGGCTTCGGCGTACCAGATATCGAAGAAATAGTTGTAGCCGTACTGGATGGCGTGGTGGTATTCATGCGCCGCGGTGATCTGAAGACTCTGCGTTTCGCTGTAGGGGCCTCCGGAAGCGTTCCTATAGATGTTGTCGGCAAAATCGTTGTCGATCTCCATGAAACTGCTGAAGGCGTTTGAGTAGCCGGTTGAGGGGGTTGCCTGGGTTGTGGTGGTCCGGCCGTACAGTTTCTGCAATGACAACTCAAGCAGGTAAACGTCGTAGGGTGCGGGGGACACGGTGGGAGCCGGTCTGTATCCCTGCAACAGATATGTAGCGCGAACCTGTTCAAAGGTGGTGGCCACGGTCTCGACCCAGTCGGGCACACCAATAAAGCCGCTGATATCGGTCGGCGGCGGAGCGTCCGTGCCGGTGGCTGCATAGTGGATTTTGAAGTGTCCGCCGGAAGAGGTGAAAGTTGCTTCATTGGTAAGAGCCGGTGCTTCTAGCTGTTTTGCCAGCACTTTTTGCGTGCCTGGTTCCAGTTTGTTCCAGTCGTGGGTCAGCCTGTGTTTGAGTGGGGTGCCGCAATGGGGCATTTCTCCCGTAGCGGTCTCCTGTAACAGCACCGCCTTTTGCAGTTCGGTGCCGATGGGACTTACCTGGAACTGGTTCAGGTAATAATCATCCAGTTCCCCGGCCAGTCCGGGCAGCGCCAGCGACAGAATGGAAAACAGAGTGACAGTCAGTCGTACGAGAAAAGTTTTCATCAATCCACCATCCTTTTGCCTGCCCGGAGCGGGACAAGCGTAGTTATGCCGCTTTCCACCGAAATTTCGGCCGTGAAGGGACCGCTGCCGACATGATAGGTTCCAGCAGCAAGCACCACCACGAAATAGCCCTGTTCATCGGTCTGGACAGTGACCAGCTGTTTGCCGCCGGAGGAGATCAGCAGCGGAGTGCGCGGGCATGGCGCGTATGCGCTGTCGCCGCCGAGCTTCCCACCTGAACTCTGAATATAACAGATGCCCGAGATGGCGCCGGACCCCTCGGGCAGGTCGAGCGACTCGATTGACGTCGTCTGCGTGAGCAGCACCACCGGCCGCACTCCCTCCCTGACAGCGATACAGGGCTTTTCGTCAGGAGCAGGGCCGGCCTTGAAGCCGATGCCGTCGAAGTGGTAATAACTCCAGCTGTCACCGGGACGCTTGGCGGCGCCAAGGGCAGTTGTGCCGATCACACTGCAGGCCAGAACCACCAGGAGAAGGCTGAATACTCTGGACATATGAACCGCCTTGATAATCAAAATAAGCCGTGTCTAACGGCATTCTGCAGAATTCTTGGCCAGGAAGTCAAACGGAATAACGCAATACCCTCTCTTCGCTTGACAAATCAGCTACCTGCCTATAAATTTACAAATTCACACAGCTGGATTATTTATGCAAACAACAATAGAAACGAGAGGAAGCAGATATCATGGCAGAAAAATTCATCTTCACATCCGAATCCGTGTCCGAGGGGCATCCCGACAAGGTCTCCGATCAGGTTTCCGACGCGATACTCGATGCCATTCTGGCCCAGGATCCCACCGCCCGCGTGGCCTGTGAAACCCTGGTTACGACCGGCATGGTGGTCATTGCCGGTGAGATCACCACCAATGCCGTGATCAATTATTCCGAGATCGCCCGTCAGACCATCAAGGAGATCGGCTACACCGATTCGGAGATGGGATTTGACGCCGATACCTGTGCCGTGCTGGTTTCCATCGACAAACAGTCACCGGATATTTCCCAAGGGGTTTCCGAGGGTGAAGGTCTGCACAAGGAACAGGGCGCCGGAGATCAGGGGCTGATGTTCGGCTATGCCTGCAACGAGACCCCGGAGCTGATGCCGATGCCGATCCAGCTGGCCCACGAACTGGTGGCCAAGCTGGCTGAAGTGCGCAAGTCCGGCAAACTGAACTTCCTGCGTCCCGACTCCAAATCCCAGGTTTCGATCGAGTATGTCAACGACAAGCCGGTCCGTGTCGATACTGTGGTCATTTCCACCCAGCACACTCCCGATGTGACCCACAAGCAGATTGAGGAAGGCGTTCTGGAAGAGGTCATCAAAAAGGTTATCCCGGCCGAGCTGCTGGATGCCAATACGCGCTACTTTATCAATCCGACCGGGCGCTTCGTTGTCGGCGGCCCGATGGGCGATTGCGGTCTGACCGGCCGCAAGATCATCGTCGACACCTACGGCGGCATGGGACGCCATGGCGGCGGCGCCTTCTCCGGCAAGGATCCCTCCAAGGTTGACCGCTCCGCCGCCTACATGGGGCGTTACGTGGCCAAGAACCTGGTCGCCGCCGGACTGTGTGACCGTTGCGAAGTGCAGGTGGCTTACGCCATCGGCGTGGCCCAGCCGGTTTCGATCATGGTCCACGCTTTCGGCACCGGCAAGGTTTCCGAAGAGCGCCTGTCGGAACTGGTGCGCGAGGTTTTCGACATGCGCCCCCGCGCCATTATCGAGCAGCTGGACCTTTTGCGGCCGATCTACAAGAAAACCGCCGCTTATGGCCACTTCGGCCGTGAACTGCCCGAGTTCAGCTGGGAGAAGACCGACAAGGCCGCCGAGTTGAAGCAGAAAGCCGGTATTTAACAGGCCGGATTCAAACGGGCTGGTTTGGTAAGGACAATGGGGCGGTTTTTGAAATCGCCCTATTTTTTTAACCTTCCAGTCCAGGGTTGCACAGGGAGAGCCCATAAATGCCGGTCAGCACACTGGGACATAATCCGCTCCTCTTCGGTCGTGACGAGCGAACCGGTATCATCGCAGTGGAACCGGTCGGGCATTTCATGCGCGTATTCACCCGATCCGGTGGACGGGTGCAATTCCACGATGAACCCTTCCATCCCTTCATCCTGGTCGGCGATCCGGCATTGCTCGGTGGTTGCCGGGTCCCGTGCGCGGTAAGGCAGCTTGAAGGGGAGGATTTCTTCAAATACCAACTTCGCTTCGATTCCTGGAGTGACTGCCTGGCAGCCCGTGATTTTCTGGCGGCCAAAACCGGGAAGAGCGTCGGCGCTACCAACGCCCCTTACCTCTTTTTTTCCGACCTTTCCCATCTGTATCTGCTGGACAGCGGCAGAACGCTCTTTAAAGGTCTTGAATTCGCGGAATTGCGCTGTCTGGCGCTGGACATAGAGACTTACTGCGCCGAAGGGTACGATTTCTCGAATCCTGAGCGTGCCGAAGACCGGATCATCTCGATCGCGCTGAAGGATTCCCATGGCGAGGAGACCGTGCTGCGCGGCGACCGGCTGTCCGAGCCGGAGTTGCTTCGGGCACTGAATGCGACGATCCACGGCTGTGATCCGGATGTGATTATCGGCCACAACATCTTCCGTTTCGATCTTGACTACATCGGCAAGCGGGCCAGGATGCACGGCATCCGCCTGGACTGGGGACGAAACGGAACCGCTCCCCATGTCACCGCCCATGCCCGCTGGACTCTGGCCGAAAAAACCATCGACTATCCACGCTGGGACGTCTATGGCCGGCATGTCATCGATACCTATTTCCTGGTCCAGCTCTATGATATTTCCCAGCGTAACCTGGAAAGTCACGGGCTCAAGGCGGTTGCCCGCCATTTCGGTGTCGCCGCCGAAGAGCGCACCTATCTGGACGGTGCCGATATCTCATCTGCATTCAGCGAAGATCCCGAACTGCTGTATCGCTATAATCTGGACGATGTCCGGGAAACGCTGGCCCTGTTCCGTCTGCTGGGCTATCCCTGGTTTCTGCAGACCCGCATCTTTCCGTATTCCTTCCAGAACTGCGTCATCCGTGGCAATGCCACCCGCATCAATGCGCTTTTCCTGCGCGAATACCTGCATCGCGGCCATTCGATTCCGGTTCGCACTTCCGAAACGGCCCCTTTTGAAGGCGGTTATACCGAGCAGAGCCGCGAAGGGGTCATCAGCCCGATCGTGCATTGCGACGTGGCCTCGCTCTATCCGTCGCTGATGCTGGCCTATGCCCTCGCGCCGGCCAAGGACAGCCTGGGTCTGTTCCTGCCGATGCTGGCCGAGCTGCGGGGTTTTCGGCTGAAGGCCAAGCAGATGGCGCGAGAAGCCGATCAAGAGGCGGAGCAGCACTACTACGACTCCCTCCAGCAGGTTTTCAAGGTGCTGATCAATTCGTTCTACGGTTATCTGGGTGCTGCGCTGCACAACTTCTCCGATCCGGCCGCAGCCGCCGAGGTGACCAGGCTGGGACGGGTCACGATCAGGAACATGATCGATCTTCTTAAAGGTGAAGGCGCCAAACCGGTCGAGGTGGATACCGACGGCATCTACTTCCAGCCGCCCGACTCCTGCTGCACTGAGGAGGATGAGTTTGCCCTGGTGCAGCGCATTTCCAGGGCATTGCCGGAGGGGATCGAGGTTGAGCTGGATGGTCGCTACCGCTCGATGTTTGCCTATAAAACCAAGAACTATGCGCTGCTTGGCTATGACGGCCGGATCATCATCAAGGGGAGCGGGCTCCGCTCGCGTGGCCTGGAACGATACCTGCGGGATTTCATGCGGGAATTGATCGAGCTGCTGCTGGATGGGAGGGCGACGGAGATCGAGCGCCTGTTCGGCGAGTACGTGGTCAGGTTGCGTTCGAAGGGGCTGGATGCGGCTTGGGTGGCGCGAACAGAAACCTTGAATGAGTCCCCCGAGATTTATCGTGAAAAAGTGCGTCTGGGCACACGCAATCGTTCAGCCGCTTTTGAGATTGCGCTGTCAGCCGGCAGGACCTATCGGGCCGGCGATCATGTCAGCTATTATGTCAGCGGCTCCGGCAAGGATGCCGCGGCCTATGAACAGTCCCGTCCATTGAGCGCCTTTGATCCGGCGCATCCTGATATCAATGTCAATTACTATATTGAGAAGTTGCGGCACCTGAAGAAACGTTTTGAACCGTTTCTGCCCAAAGAGCCGACACTGTTTGATCTGTGACGCTTGCATGCCGGTATTCTTTGTGATAAGAGACTGAAATGGATAGTGATTCGATTTACGACCGGGCGCTGTTTCCAATAGACGGAATCGGTGCCTTTATGAACACGAAACCCAGAAATAATTTCCGGTTTACAAAAGGAGACGGTATGAAAAGAGTCCTGTTGCTTTCAGCACTGCTATTCGCCTTCGCTGTTACGGTTCCGCATGTTGTGCTAGCCGAACAACAACCCGAGATGATTGCAGAAAAGATGGCGATAAAATTAACTCGCGGTGTTGCCAACACCTTTACAAGCATTGTGGAACTGCCCAAGCAGACGGTGCTGACGGTGCGTGACATGGGGGCGGTAGGTTATGTGGTCGGGCCGCTGAAGGGTATCGGCATGACGCTCTATCGCGGTTTCATAGGTATGGCGGAGACGGTATTCTTTCTGGTGCCGCAGCCGGGCTACTATGATCCGATGATTGATCCCGCCTATGTCTGGGAAGGGTGGGAGCCGAAACGGGATACAACCCAGGCGGTGCCCGAAGAGAAATAAGCTCGGCCGATTTAGAGGCAAAAAAAGGCGACCCATTCCGGATCGCCTTTTCTATTGGCAAGTAATTCAAGTTGGTAATTTGATACTCTGACTCAGGCAACTGCCAGTCGTTGCCGCAGATACGCTTCAAACTCTCCCCGGAATTCATCACGCTTGAGGGCCATGTCTACAGTGGCTTTCAGAAACCCCAGCTTGTCCCCGCAATCGTGACGCAACCCCTCAAACAGGCATCCGTAAATGTTTTCCTCTCTGGAGAGCTTGAGAATAGCGTCGGTGAGCTGGATTTCTCCTCCCTTGCCCGGTTCCTGGTTCTCAAGGATATCGAAAATCCGCGGGGTCAGGATGTAACGGCCGATTATTGCCATATCCGATGGGGCCTCTTCACGGGACGGTTTCTCGACCATGTTTGTTATCTGGAAAGTGTTGCCACCTAGCAGATTGGCTTCGACGCAGCCGTATGAGGAGATGTTTTCCATCGGCACTTTTTCCAGCGCCAGCACCGACCCCTTGCGCTCGTCGAATACTTCCAGCAGTTGCCCCAGGCAGGGCCTCTCGCTGTCGATGATGTCATCACCCAGCAGCACCGCAAACGGTTCGTTACCGACGAAATCCTTGGCGCAGAGGATGGCGTGTCCCAGTCCCAACGCCTGCCTTTGGCGCACATAGAAAATATCGACCATCTCGGCAATTTCCCGGACATCGGAAAGTTCCCTTTCCTTGCCTTTGTCGTAGAGATGTGCTTCCAGTTCGACGGAAATGTCGAAGTGATCCTCTATGTTGCGTTTGCCGCGACCGGTCACAAACAGAATCTGTTGGATGCCGGAAGCGACCGCTTCCTCAACGACATACTGCACCAGTGGTTTGTCGATCAAAGGCAGCATCTCCTTGGGAGATGCCTTGGTGGCGGGCAGGAATCGGGTGCCGAGACCGGCAACCGGAAAAATGGCTTTCTTGACTTTCATCGATGACCTCCGGGTTGTACTTGTTTCAAAGAGCGATGAAAATGGACCCGCTATTCAGCGGCGCAGGCGCAACCGCTGCATCCGGCCGGCTTGGGCGCCTCGGTTTTCGGGCAGTAGCCGGTGTTGAACCAGCCATCACCCTTCAGGCTGAAGGCGGTGTTCGAGATCATTTTCTTAACTGCTCCACCGCATTGGGGACATTCGCTGGCGGGTGGATCGGAAAACTTCTGGCGCAATTCAAACTGGTGGCTGCAGGTTGTGCAACGGTATTCGTACATCGGCATGGTTTTTCTACTCCTTCTGCGTATCAAAATTATCTATACATAATAGTAATGTGTTGTCCTGTTTGTCAATGGTTGCTCACAATTATACTTGGGAATGTTCATGACCATGGGCTGCTGAAATTATCGAGATATTTTGTGAAGCGGCATTTATCATGCTTTTTGTTGACAAAACAGCGCCCGGAAAATTATTATAGTCATCTTTATATACTTACATGAAAATATCGGGGGGAATTATGAGTAACAAATACAAAATTGCGGTACTACCGGGCGATGGTATCGGGCCGGAAGTAATGTCCGAGGCGCTCAGAATCCTCGATGCAGTTGAGACCAAATTCAACGTATCCTTTGAACGCACCCACGCCAACGTGGGCGGGGCCGGGATCGACAATGAAGGCAAGGCGTTGCCGCAGACGACGATAGACATCTGCAAGGCAGCGGATGCGATCCTGTTCGGTTCGGTAGGCGGTCCCAAGTGGGAAACGCTGCCCCCCGACGAGCAGCCCGAGCGCGGAGCGCTGTTGCCGCTGCGCAAGATTTTCGGCCTGTACGCCAACCTGCGCCCGGCCATCATCTTCCCCTCCCTGACCGGTGCATCGTCGCTGAAGGAAGAGGTGATTGCCGGCGGTTTCAACGTGCTGGTCATCCGTGAACTGACCGGTGGTATCTACTTCTCCCAGCCGAAAGGGATCGAGGGTGCCGGACGTGACAGGGTCGGAGTGGACACGATGCGCTACAGCGTACCGGAGATCGAGCGCATCACCCATGTTGCTTTCCAGGCGGCCCGCAAGCGCGGCAGCAAGGTCTGCTCGATCGACAAGGCCAACGTGCTGTCGACTTCGGTCCTCTGGCGCGAGGTCGTAACCGGTATCGCCAAGGAATACCCGGATGTGGAATTGTCCCACATGTATGTGGACAACGCCGCGATGCAGCTGGTCAAGTGGCCCAAGCAGTTCGACGTTATTCTCTGTGAGAACATGTTTGGCGACATCCTCTCCGACGAGGCCGCCATGCTGACCGGTTCGCTGGGAATGCTTCCCTCCGCGTCGTTGGCAGAAGGAACTTTCGGCATGTACGAACCATCCGGAGGCTCGGCACCGGATATTGCAGGCCAGGGCATCGCCAATCCGATTGCGCAAGTACTGTCGATGGGGATGATGCTGAAGTTTTCGTTCGGAATGCTGGAAGCCGCTGATGCCATCGACAATGCCGTGGCAAAAGTCCTTGACCAGGGCTACCGAACCCGCGACATTTTCCAGAACCTGGATGGTGAAAAACTGGTCAATACAAGGGAAATGGGCGACGCGATCATCGCGGCTCTGTAGTTAGCGTTGCCGACTTGGCTCCCAGTTACTGTTTTTTAACAAGGAACGACAAAATATGCTTAAATTGGTGATTACGATACTAATAGCTGCTGGTGTCTATGTCCCTCGGATGGTACATGCCGGATATGATGAGGGCTACCAAGCGGCGAGCAAAGGTCTATATAAAGCTGCACTGACAGAATTCCAGAAGGCTGCTGAAAAAGGGGATGCACGTGCTCAGTATTCTCTTGGAGTAATGTATTTGGATGGAATTGGTACACAAAAAGACAAGAAGGAAGCCATGCGATGGTTAAGGAAGGCAGCTAACCAGAAACATCCATTGGCACTTGAGACTCTTAAGAGTAATTAACAATATAAAAGAAAAGGAACAATAATTATGAAAGTCGGAATAGTAGGATGGCGCGGTATGGTGGGTTCGGTTCTTCTCCAGCGCATGGTGGAAGAGAACGATTTTTCCCTCGGCTTTGAGCCGGTGTTCTTCTCGACCTCTCAGGCTGGGCAAGCGGCACCCATGAATGCCGGAACGCTGAAGAGTGCGGATGATATCGCGGAACTGAAACAACTGGACGTGATCATAACCTGCCAGGGGGGAGACTACACCAAGGCGGTTCATCCGGAGTTGCGCAAACAGGGCTGGAACGGCTACTGGATCGATGCCGCCTCAACGCTGCGGATGGAGAACAACGCTGTCATTATTTTGGATCCGGTTAACCGGGACGTGATCGACAAAGCTCTGGCCAACGGCCAGAAGGATTTCATTGGCGGCAACTGTACCGTCAGCCTGATGTTGATGGCCCTGGGCGGCCTGTTCCGTGCCGGTCTGGTGGAGTGGCTGACTTCCATGACTTACCAGGCCGCCAGCGGCGCCGGTGCTCCCAACATGCGTGAGCTGTTGTCCCAGATGGGTGTGCTGAGCGGCACCGTGGCCGAGGAACTGAAAAACCCCGGCTCGGCAATCCTAGAAATCGACAAGAAAGTCACCGGTGCGTTGCGTGACGGTTCGCTGCCGACCAAAGAGTTCGGCTTCCCACTGGCCGGAAACGTGCTGCCCTGGATCGACCGCGAAGTTGAAGATGGCCAGAGCCGTGAAGAGCTGAAAGGTTTTCTTGAAACCAACAAGATTCTCGGCACCAGCAACCCGATTCCGGTTGACGGCATCTGCGTCCGCGTTGGCGCGATGCGCTGCCATAGCCAGGCCCTGACAATCAAGCTCAACAAGGATCTGCCGATTGAAGAGATCGAGAACCTGATCAAGAATGATAATCAGTGGGTCAAGCTGATCCCCAACAACAAGGCCGATTCTCTGGCCGGTCTTACCCCGGCGGCGGTCTCCGGAACCCTGACCGTGCCAATCGGCCGCGTGCGCAAGATGAAGATGGGACCACAGTACCTGTCGGCCTTCACCTGCGGCGACCAGCTGCTGTGGGGCGCGGCCGAGCCGCTGCGCAGGATGCTGCGGATTTTGCTGGAGAAGTAATCCGCCAGGGCGAAGATTGTTATCGCCCACTTGCCATGCTCAAACCTCAAATCGGGCAAACACAAGGTTTGCCCCTACAATGACGAGACGCCCCGCCTAGGGGCGTTTTCGCTTTGCGAGATAAAATGAAACAGACCGTCAACAAACCGGAACTCCTGGCCCCGGCCGGGTCGCTGGAATCTTTCTTCGCCGCGCTGGAGAAGGGAGCGGATGCGGTATATGCGGGACTGCAGGATTTTTCGGCCCGGGCTCGGGCCAGAAACTTCACCCTGAAGCAGATGGAGCGGATGCTGGCATACGCCCATGCCCAGGACCGGCGCATCTACATCACGCTCAATACCCTGGTGAAGGAGAAGGAACTGCCGCAGCTGGTAGACACCCTGTCCGCCCTGGCCGGCATGCGGGTGGACGGAGTGATCCTGCAGGATTTGGCGGTGGCCAGGCTGATCCGCAATCATTTCCCCAGCATTCCGCTGCACGCTTCGACCCAGATGACAATTCACAACACCCCCGGAGTCAGAATGCTGGAGCGGCTCGGCTTCCAGCGGGCGGTGCTGGCCCGCGAACTGGCGGTGGACGAGATTGCAGCGATTGCCGCTGCCACACCGGTGGAGATCGAATGCTTTGTGCATGGGGCTCTCTGTTTTTCGATCTCGGGGCAGTGTTTCTTCTCGTCGCTGCTGGGTGGGCATAGCGGCAACCGTGGACGTTGCGCGCAGCCCTGTCGGCGGCTTTACAACCATCGCGGCAAGGAGGGGCACTACTTCTCCACCAGCGACCTGTCCGCGATCGACCTGCTGCCGGACCTGATCAAGGCCGGCGTGAAGTCGCTCAAGATCGAGGGGCGCATGAAATCGGCCGAATATGTGGCCAGCGTGGTCGAAGCCTACCGCGCCGTGCTGGATGCTCCCGAAGGATCACAGAAGCAGGCGTTGTCCAGCGCCAAGGAAATCCTGAAATATTCGTTCGGCCGCACTCCGACCAAGGGCTTTCTGGCGTCGCAGCAGCCGGATGATATCGCCAACCCCTGGCAGAAAGGTGGCACCGGGCGTTACATCGGCCAGATCAGGAGCATCAAGGGCAAGCGCCTGGCCTTCGAGACCCGCGATGCGCTGCATGTGGGGGACCGCTTGCGGGCCCAGCCCAAAAGCGACATGGCCGGCCAAGCCTGGACCGTGCGTGAGTTGTTCCAGAGCCAGCGCAAGGTTATCGAGGTAAAAGCAGGCAGCCTGGTTGAAGTGGAGACTCCTTTTGATTTTTCAATTGGCGACTCGATCTACAAGGTCTCCTCGAAGGAGGCCTTTACCCTCAGTGACAACGCCTGCCTGCGCCGGCTTGAGTCGGTTAAGGGGGACAAGCTCAATTGCCGTCTCAAGCTGGCCCTGTCTTCCGATTCGCCGGAAGGGCCGGCGACGCTAAGGATAAGAGCGGACGTTTCCGGCTCAAGCTACGATTTCCTGTTCCCGCTCGGAATTCTGGAAGCTGCCCGCAGCGGCAACATGCAGGCGGTACTTGCCGGGCAGTTTGCCAAATGCGGCGAGACTCCGTTCCGCCTGGAAACTTTGGAAGCTGAGGACTTCCCGGCGATATTGATCCCGATGGCAACCTTCAAGGAGTTGCGCCGCAGCTTCTACCAGCAGTTGAGCGAGGCGGTGTTCAGTGGTTTCCGTGATCAGCTGGCAACTGCGCGCCAGGCGGCGCTCAGGGATCTTGCTTCTCTCACGGGATCGACTCACGGCCTATCAAAGGAATCGCTGACGATTATCATTGATCAGCCCAAGGAATGGCGCTTCCCGCTCTCAATCGGTGCCGACCGCACCATGCTGCCGCTCTCCAAAGCCATCATCCATCAGCTCCCGTCAACTGTTCCACGCATGCGCGGTTCGGAAGATCAGCTCATCTGGCAACTGCCGTTCATGCTCTTCGATCGGGATCTTCCGCTTTACCGCGATGCGCTCCGCGATCTGCACACGGCTGGTTTCCGTCGCTTCGAGGTTGCCAACCTTTCCCATTTCGAGCTTTTGCACGGTCTGGAGGGACTGCGCATATCGACCTGGCACCGCTGTTTTTCGCTCAACAGCCAGGCTCTGGAAGCCTGGCGTGAATTGGGCGCCGAATCGGCCACGTTGTATATCGAGGATGACAGTGTCAATCTTGCCGAACTTCTGAAACCGGCAATGGATATTGAAAGACGGATCATTGCCTATGCGCCGCTGCCGGTGATGACCACCAAGATCCGAATCAAGGATGTGCATGGCAATGTTCCGTTGCACTCTGACCGCGGCGAGGGTTACCGCGTGACGACTCATGATGGTCTGCAGACCATCAGTTCCATGACCCCGTTTTCTCTGACGGCAAGGCATGCCGAGCTTCGTAGGATGGGCTGCTGCTCGTTTCTGATCGATCTGCGCCAGGCGCCCCGCGAGAGCTGGAATGAGATCATCGCCGCTTTCAAGGCCGGTCGCGCAATTGCAGGCACAACCGAGTTCAATTACGCAACGGAACTGATATAAATGAAACTGATTGCATTTATCTGCTCGCTGATGGTCCTGCTTTCTTGCGATGCCTTCGCTGGACGAACCATTGATGGTATCGTGAAGGCGGTCTACGATGGGGATACGCTGCTGCTGGCCACTCGCGAAGACAGCCGGTTGAAGGTGCGGCTTTACGGTATTGACGCTCCCGAGACCAGCAAGCCGGACATGCCCGGGCAACCCTTCGGCGACATTGCAAAACGAACCCTGATGTATAAGATTATGGGGCGGCGGATCAGCGCCGAAATTGTCGATATCGATCAGTACAAACGTGCCGTGGCGATTATCCGCTATTCCGGCAGGGACATCAACGGCGAGATGGTGAGGGAGGGTCTGGCGTGGGCTTATCGCCAATATCTGCAGGGACCATACGCTTCGGAATACATCGGGGCTGAAAACCGGGCCCGTTCGCATCGCATCGGTTTATGGCGCAATGCCAATCCCGATCCTCCATGGGAGTTCAGAAAAGCTGTAATGGGCAGGGAACGCGGCAGGCGGCGTTGACTTAAATCGAATAATCCGTGGAAAGTATTTCAGCGCTTGAATCTTTTTTCACGTTCGAGGATATGTTTGACGCGGGAAACGACGCGGACCGGTTGGACCGGTTTTGGTATGAAATCGCTGAAGCCGAATTCCAGCGCTTTCTGCTCGTCCTCGGTAGAGGCCTTGGAAGTCAGCATGATAATGGGAATATCAGATGTCATCGGATTGGCTTTGATTGCTCTAAGCAGTCCATAGCCATCCATGCGTGGCATAACGGAATCCGTAATGATCAGTTTGGGGCGTTCCGCCATGGCGATTTTAAGCGCCTCAAGACCATCGGCGGCCAGAAGCACTTTGTATCCTTCCTTGACCAACGCTATCTGAATAAGCGTTGCAACCGGGAGAGAGTCTTCAGCCACCAGTATCGCCTCTCCTCCCTCGCTGGAGCTGCTCTTCAGGTAGTGTACTGATATGGCATCCAGAATTTCCTTGCGTGTGGCCAGCACAGGAATGATCTGAAGCCCGGTAATACGACTCAGCATCTCCATTGTTTCCAGGTCGAACGGGTCTGATATTGCAACCGCCAACATTGAGTCCTTTGTTTTAAGCGGGAAGACCAGCTTCTTCATTGCAAAATCGGATGGGAGCAGTTCCAGTAGTTCCTGAGAATAGCTGTGGCCAACAAAATTCTTGATTGTTTTGAAGTTGAACTGTTTTGAAAGCGCTTCAGTCAGTTCTTCTTCGGTGATGACACCCATCTCCTCCAGTATGACACCCAGACGTTTCTTTTCCAGTTTTTGACGTTCAAGCGCACGTTCGAGCGTCTTCTTGCTGATGATCTCAGCTTCCACCAAGATGTCTCCCAGATGTTTCATACAGCTCCATCCTCAACCATCATAAAAATATTTTTATACTAATACCATACAACCGAATAATTCTACAGCATATTCATTCAACGGGCAATTGATGGTCAGCTTTAAAGTCTGCAATTATTAGCCCTGCTTGTGAATAGGCTATTTGGGCGCCAGATAACCTATGCGGATTCCACCCCAATGCCTGTTGTTGAACAGCAGCGGTTTTGACATGTCATTGAGTATTTCTCCTGTATCGCGACGGTATGTCTGCAGCAGGAAGCCGTCGGTGTTTCTGGCGCAACGGATGCCGGTATGATCGTTGAAAATACGTTTGGTGCGGTTGTTGTTTTTATCGATTTCGATATCGCCGGTCAAAGGTTTGGAATAGCGCAGGTTGTGGCATGGGCAATAGCCGTTATTATCGATACAGATTGCATAAAGGACTTTATTGTCCTTGGCGATGATCTTTTCCTGATACGGAGAAATGATACGATCAAAAAATGCATCGTAGCGGGTTGTGTATTTTTGCGGGCTTGTATTTGGCACCGGGACATAATTTCTGTCAAACAGATTTTCAAGAGTCAGTGTTCTATCCTTGAGGGCAGCTTCAATAGCTTCCTGAACCTGGGATTCCAATTCTCTGATATATGACTTGACCGAATCGTGGTAATTGCCGACCGAGAACTTGCCGACCGAACTGTAAATGTTTTCAACCACTTCCGAAAAAGTCCCAAAGGCGTCATTTGTTGCGCACATCATCTCATAGGTCTGTTCCGCGCTTTTTGATACCAGGTGTATCATTTCAGAAATCTGGGCAGTAGTGGCGCTTTGCTCCTCCGATGCCGTCGCAATCTGTTCAATCATCAGCCTGGATTCTGCAGCGTGATTCTTGATGTTTTCAAGGCTGGAGCGCGCTTCTTCAGCTTTGTCCAGTCCGGTTGCCACCAGTACTTTCTCCTGGCCGATCATTGCCGCGGCTTTGCGGCTTTCCTGCTGAATGCTGGCAACAACCCGTTCTATTTCGCGTGTGGATTTGGTCGTCTTTTCCGCGAGCCCTTTTACCTCGCTGGCCACAACCGCAAAACCTTTACCGGCATCGCCGGCCCGCGCCGCTTCAATGGAAGCGTTGAGGGCAAGCAAGTTAGTTTGATCGGCAATATCCTCGATCAGCACAACCATCTCGCCGATTTTTGCAGAAGAGGCCTCCAATTGGCGAATTGTCTCCAATGTGCCGTTAACACTTTCACTGATCTGCTGCATGCAGTTCCATGTTTCCTCGACCACGGTCATTCCGTTGCTGGCCGCACTGTCGACTGCACTGGACAGGCTCGCGGCCCTGTGGGTATTGATGGTGACATCCTGGATGGTCTGTGACATTTCCTCGGACGAGGTGGCAACGGTGAAGGCCTGATCTTTCTGATCCTGGGTCATCTTGAGTGCTTTGGATGTGCCGTCCGCCAACTCGCAGACACTGCAGCCGATCAGGCATGCCTGCTGGTAGAGGTCGGAAAATGTTTCACGGATTTTGGCGGTAAGATTGTTCACCTCTTCACCAAGTCGTCCTATCTCGCATGTGGTTCGAATGTTCATGACTTTAGTCAGGTCGCCTTCACTGCCGGACAGGTCTCCCAACTGCTTGTAGAGTTCCGCGATCTGCAATACGACCGTTCGGTTGAAAAATATGTAGAGGGTGGCCAGCATGGCCAGAAAGAAAAACACGCCAACCGCCGACATCACAATTGTCAGTCTCATGGCGCTCTTGAATCCCTCTTCCAGCGAGGTGGTAAGAATAACCCCTCCAAGAAAACGGGAGCTCTCTTTGTGACAGCCGCGGCAGCGCTCTTCATTTGCCAGAGGTATCGCCAGATTCAGAACCCGTTTGCCATCCCTGCTGTCTGCCAGTTCTTTCGAGTTTCCAGCGGCCAACGCGCTTCGCATCTCATCGCTGGTGGTTCCGCTTCCGAATTCTTTTCCGTCGGCATTGAAAAGCCGGATGGCTGCGATACCTCCTTTGGACTTGATATCTTCGACATAAGCCGGAAAATCCTTGATATCGCCCTTCATCATTTGATTGATGATGTCATGAGTTACGGTGGAAGCCAGTTGGCGGGCATTTTTCTTTTGCAGGTCAATGGTGGCGGTGTATTCCAGGTATATCGACAAAATCCCCAGAGCTGCAAAACCGATGAAAAGAGTTGCGCCAATAATAAGAATAATCTTACGTGTCAAACTTGATTTGAACATACCCAGCACCTTTGAACGAAACCTGACGTCCGCCTTGCGTAGTAGATTAGGTGAGCTTGTCCTCCACTCATTAAAGACGAATTCTACCTTATTTTCACAACAAAGCAATGCATAAATAACGATGTTTGTTTATCGTTTGAGTATGAAAAAAGCCCGAAAGGTAATCCTTTCGGGCTTTTAGCAAAATGCAGTAATTGTAAATCAGTTGGGGTAGACGGATACTTTTTTGCGGTCCTTACCCATACGTTCGAAAGTTACAATTCCCTCGATCAGCGCAAACAGGGTGTGATCCCTGCCGCATCCCACGTTGTTGCCGGGATGAATCTGTGTGCCGCGTTGACGATAGATGATGTTGCCGGCTTTTACGGTTTCTCCGCCGAATTTTTTACAGCCAAGACGTTGACCGTCCGAATCCCTGCCGTTTCTAGAACTGCCGCCAGCTTTCTTATGTGCCATTTCCGTATCTCCTGGGAAAAATATTTAATACAGTCTGATTATGCGCTGATTTTTTCGATCTTGAGAACCGTCAGATGCTGACGATGACCACGCAGTTTGCGTGAATCCTTGCGGCGCTTGGACTTGAATACAAGCACCTTCTTGCCTTTGCCCTGCACTGCAATCTTGGCGGTCACGCTTGCGCCGGCCACCAGGGGAGCCCCGACAACCGTCTTTTCACCACCCAGCATAAGAACCTCGCCGAACTCGATGTTGTCACCGATCTCACCTTCAAGCTTCTCTACCTTAAGGAATTCGCCTTCGGCTACCTTGTATTGTTTGCCGCCTGTCTTGATAACTGCGTACATATGCCATCTCCATCCGCATCTAATTTTTAAAGAGTTCTGGAATATAGTTAAGCAGCTCGGACAAGTCAAGCAGAAAATAAAGACAAACTCCACTACTAGATGATTTGGGCTTCTGCTCAAGAGTCAAAAATCAGGTTGATTGCATCCTGAACGGTTGCAACTCCCTCAAGGCGGATGCCGCGTTTCTTGATGCGCTTCAGGCTGCCGGCCGGGATTATGCAACGTTTGAAACCGAGTTTTTCTGCTTCGGCGATTCTCAGCTCCGGCTGGGTGACGGCCCTGACCTCACCGGCAAGCCCTACCTCGCCGAATATGACCGTCTGGGGCGGAATGGTCTTGTCGAGATGGCTGGATGCAACCGCCATGATCATGGCCAGATCTGCAGCCGGTTCGTTCAGGCGAGCTCCGCCGGCGGCATTCAAAAAAATATCCTGACCGGCCATGTGCAGCCCGACTTTTTTTTCGAGAACAGCAACCAGAAGGGCCAGTCGATTATGATCCACTCCTATGGTGGTGCGGCGTGGAACGCCGAACGATGATGGTGTCACCAGCGCTTGCAGTTCCACCAGCAACGGCCGGCTACCCTCCAGTGATGTGGTTACCACCGAGCCGGACACGCCCAGCGGTCGTTCCGAGAGAAACAGTTCCGATGGGTTTGCAACTCCGCACAATCCCTCCTGCTTCATCTCGAAGACGCCTATCTCGTTGGTGGATCCGAAACGATTCTTGACGGCCCGCAGGATACGGAAAGGGTGACTTCCGTCCCCTTCAAAATAAAGCACGGTGTCAACCATATGTTCTAGAACTCGTGGTCCGGCAATCGAACCATCCTTTGTCACATGCCCCACGATAAAAATCGGGATGTCGCTTCCTTTTGCCAGCAGCATCAGCTTGCCGGCCGACTCTCTGACCTGGCTGACGCTGCCGGGCGCTGATTCCAGGGTTGATGTCCAGACGGTCTGGATCGAGTCAACCACCATTGCGGCGGGCTTGAGGGCGGCAGCCTGGTTCAGGATCGCTTCCAGTGAGTTTTCGGCCAGTATCAGCAGATTCCTGCTGGATGCGCCCAGCCGCTCGCCACGCAGGCGCGTCTGCGAAGCCGACTCCTCCCCCGAAACATAAAGTACCTGCCCGGCTTCTTCAGCCAGCATGTGCATCGCCTGCAACAGCAGCGTGGATTTGCCGATACCGGGATCACCGCCAATCAGAACCAGGGATCCCGGCACAATACCTCCACCCAGCACTCGGTCCAGTTCGCCGATTCCGGTGGCTCTGCGAGGTTCGGCCTGAACCGGCACCTCACAGATCGGTATGGGTCGTGATTGTCCGGCCGATCTGGCCCCCGTGCCCGTCTTTGAAACATTTTCCTCCGCCATGCTGTTCCATGCCCCGCAATCCGGGCACTTGCCGAGCCACTTGGGAGATTGGCCACCGCATTTTTGACAGGTGTATACCGTTTTGATCTTCATGTTCCCTCGCGATTATTTCAGGGATGCCGTGTGAGAGCACTACGACTGTACTCTGATGATTTGACAAAGTATATTTTCGGTATATTATGCATAGTCTTCTTTTCAGATACAAGGAACAGTAATGGATTTCTATCGTCCACCAACATTACAGGGGGCTGTTGACGCCGTCGGGAGTATCTATCGGGCTTTGCGGGCCTGGAAATTCTATCCGAAAGGGCATCCTACGCGTCGTAGCAGCATTAGCCACGCACACTCGGCAATGCTGGCAATGCTTGACGGGAACGACCTGCAGCTTGCCTGTGGCCGAACCGGTTTCAGCTTTCCCGACGGCGAGCGGGTAAGTGATGCCACTCGTCTGACCGTGTCCCTGTCATATGAGCTTTTTGTACGCAGGGTCCATAAAATCACATTTCTCCACGACCTTCATCAGGAAGACCTGCTGGATTTTATTAAAATTATTACACTGCCGCTTGAGACGATACAGCAACTGGGCGGCGTTGACAAAATCATGGCGGATCATGGTATACGTTCCATTTGGGTCAATGAATTTGATCTCTCCGCCATCCATGGAAGGCGTGCTGATGTGGAATTCAGGGGAGTGATCCCACCTGGTCTCGACGAAAGCGAAGGCGAAGGTGATGCCGCATTCATGCTGGAACAGCCACAGGTGCCGACAGAGAATCTGCCGCCGGAACAGCAGCTTCAGGCGCTGCTCACGCGCCTGGTGACGACCAGTGATGAAGATATCTATACCATGCTGGTTCGACAGGCACTTACCTGTGCGGAAACTCTCAAATCCCGCCGTGAACTGCTGGCGATCTTTCCTCTGATCGAACTGCTGGCTACCAATGCCGAAGACCAGTCGCGCAGCCCGAACATGCGCGAATTTGACAGTTTTGCGATTGAGCAGCTCGTGACCGGAGATTTGATTCTACATTTTATATTCGACCGAATCGAGCAGCCCGGCGCGCTGACCAAAAATGCATTGCAAGCGGTTTTAAAATCCGGTGGCACTTCGGCAATAGTGTTGGCAGTTGAGCAGATGGGGATCACGAATAACCTGGCAACAAGAAAAATGCTATCAAATATGCTCTCCGGACTGGGTGAGGAAGCCGTGCCGACCTTACTGGAGTTGTTAAACGATAAGCGCTGGCAGATTGTCAGAAATATCTGTGCCATCCTCGGGGTGATTGCCAGCAGTGATGCGGTTCCCGGACTTATGTCGTGCCTGCGGCACACCGAGATACGTGTCTGCAAGGAAGCCATCCGCAGCCTGGCCGGAATTGGAGGTCGGGACGCGGAGTCGGCCATTATCGGCATATTGCGCGGGAACGACAGTGATCTCTATCCTCAGGCGATATCATCGCTGGGAGGGATGAAGAGCAGGAAATCATTGACGGATCTGGTGCGGATTCTCACCACTAAAGATACATTTCTCAAGTCACTTCCTCTGAAGCTCGATGCACTGGCCGCAATTGCCATGATCGATGACAAACAGGTGACGCCCCGCCTGGTTGAACTTCTCACGGAACGCCATCTGCTGGCTGCGGGACGTTGGAAGCAATTAAAGTCAGCCGTTGCACAATGTCTTGGCAAATTGGGCGATGCCAGAGCGCTGCCGGCTCTGAAAGAGTATGCTTCAAATCCGGGGGAGCTTGGCGCTGCCTGCGCCGAGGCAGCCGGGCTGATCGAAAAATCAGGGAGTAAGCCAGATGGACGCACTTGACAAACAGAACGCCCTCAGACTGATTACGCTGTTTTCCGGAGCTGTTAAGGGAATGGCCTTTTACCCGGCTTCCCATCCGGCTATTCGCCAGCCCCTGATGGATCTTCACAAGATATTCGCGACCGCCTTCAGCCTGGCTGAGAAGGTCTCGTTGGGATTGGCCGACGGCATAATGTTTTTTGACGATCATCTCTTCGTATCGCCGTCAACCGCCATTGCCGACCTTACCAACCGCATGCTGGAGAAGTCGGTTGGTCGAATCATCGTGCTCAAAGGACTCAGTTTTGACGAACTTCAGAATTTTGTCCGGCTGTTTTCAAACAAGGGGATAGATTTTGCTTCGCTTTCGACACAGATGCAGGAGAACGGGATCACTCATATCCAGCTGGTTAATGGTAGTGAAGACAGTCTGGACAATCAGGACGATGAGATAGAAATAGAGACTGAAGGCGATCACGTGGGGACCTATAACAAGGCGCTGAGCGCAATCAGGACTATCTGCCGCGATATAGAGCGGGGCCGGATACCCAACAGTGCTCCTGTCATCAGGATTGTGGATCGCATGGTCGGCATTACCATGCAGGAGCCCTGGGCGTTGTTGGGACTCACGATGATAAAGGATTATGACAATTATACTTTCAATCATTGTGTAAATGTCGGGGTGTTGGCCATGTCGCTGGGAGCCACGCTGGGCCTGGATGCCATGACTGTCAAGGATCTGGGGATCGCCGGCCAGTTGCATGATATCGGCAAAACCATGATTCCGAAAAGTATCCTTAACAAGCCGGGCAAGCTGTCCAGTACCGAGTTTGAAGAGATGAAGCGGCATCCCGAACTCGGTTCCAAGATAATCCGCGAGATGGAGGGGTTGGATCCGCATATTGCCCAGATCGTATTGGGTCATCATCTGCATTTCAACCGCAGCGGATACCCGGAATGGGCCAGCAAGCTTCCCTTCAACCAGATGGTGGACATCATTGCCATAGCTGATACTTACGATGCCATTACGACGCTGCGTGTATATCAGCATCCGGTCAACCCCAGAACCGCGCTTTACGAGATGCAGAAACTGGTCGGAACTATTCTGGATGGAGCCATTCTGGGGCGGTTCATCGAACTGATGGGGAGTTATCCGGTCGGTACGCTGGTGCGGCTGGATACAAACGAGGTTGCAGTGGTTTATCGACCAAACCCTCTGGACGAGGAATCGCCGGTGGTGCGAGTGCTGATAGATGGTGACGGATCGAGGCTCAAGATGCCCCGGGAGCAGTCGCTGGTGGAACGCGACGGTTCACGCTACGCCAATATTGTCGCCGTGGTGGACCCGTTGTTGAAAAATATCGATGTCGGGCGTTTGATCGCTGACGGATATTACTGAAGCGGCATCAGGCTGAGTGCCGTGGCGGCGGCCTGGCGGGTTGATGCGTGATGTGATGAAAGCAGGGCGAAGATGCTGTCCAATGAGAGCAGGTCGTTCAAGCAGGCCAGGGTGATGGCTGCTTCCGCTTCCAGCGAGCCATCGCTTGCCTCAAGAAATGTACGAAGTTTCTGTAATATTTCGGGCGAAGCCTGGTAATTTCGTAAAGCTGATATTGCCCTGGCCTGCACAGCCTCGTGTTGATCCTCCAGCCGTTCGACCAGCATCGGAATAGCGGACGGAATGCGAAGGCGTCCCAGCGCCTCTACGGCAGCTGAGCGAATATCAGCCTCCGGTCGCCCCGCGCAGTACAGAATCGGTGGGAGCACCTTTTCACCGCCGATTTCACCCAAGGCATAGATGGCGCCGATCCTTGTGCCGGTATCGCCGGTCTTGAGCGCATGGAGAATCTCCTCCAGACTGCTGACCCCCTCAAGCTTCTCAATGGCCTGGGCGGTCGCGCTCCTGACGGCCGGAGCAGCATCCTTAAGCAGGGGACGTAGAGCGTCTATGCGTGTGCGGATTTTTTCTTTCATGTTGAAATATGTAGCAGAAATGACTCGATCAGACAACAGCTAATTGAATATTTGCAACTTGTTGCGATGAGGCGATTCTGATATATTACCACCCCGATTTGTTGGCGTGCCGGACTGACAATGCCGTCGTCCTGGTTGCCGTGTCAGGCCACACATAATAAAAGGAGACAGAAATATGCCGGGACCAGTAGAAATTAAGCCGGGGTTGCATTGGATCGGATCGGAAGATCCGGACCTGCGAACCTTTGACGATCTTTTCCCAACCGAACATGGCACCACCTACAATGCCTATCTGTTGAAAGGCACAGAAAAAACCGTGCTGATCGACACCGTTGACGAGAAGCGGGTTGACGAATACATGGACAAGGTCCGCTCACTGGTCGATCCGAAAGACATCGACTATATCATCGTCAACCACACCGAGCACGACCACTCCGGTTCGTTGGCCTATCTGTTGGAGCAGGCTCCCCAGGCCACGGTGGTCTGCACTGTGGCGGCCAAAAACTTTCTCGGAAACCTGATGCACAAGCCGTTCACCTGCCAGACAGTCAAGGATGGCGATACGATCGATCTTGGCGGCCGTACGCTGCGTTTTATAATCGCCCCTTTTTTGCACTGGCCGGACACGATGTTCACCCGGTTGGAGGAAGAAAACATTCTTTTCTCCTGCGACGCCTTCGCAGCCCACTACTGTAACCCCGGAAAAATCTTCAACGATGAGAGCGAAGACTTCACCTCGGCGCGCCATTTCTACTTCGACTGCATCTTCAGGCCCTTCAAGGACAAGGTCTTGTCGGCCGTCGAGAAAATTCGCCATGACGTGATCGACATGATCTGCCCCAGCCACGGACCGATTATAAGAAAGGATCCATGGAGGGTTATCCAGCAGTTCGAAAACTGGAGCAAGCCTACATCCCAGACCAAGAAGATATTTATCCTGTACATATCGCCGCACGGCAGCACCGAAAAGATGGCCCAGGCCGTCGCCAGCGGCGCCACCCGTGACGGTCTGGAAGTTATCAGCTATCACATCAATCACCTGAGCTCCGGTGAGTTGCGCAACATGATGGAGGAGGCGGATGCGCTGATCTTCGGTATCCCGACCATCAATCGCGATATCCCCAAGCCGATGTGGGATGTGCTGGCCTATCTCAGCACGGTCAAGCTCAAGACCAACCTGGCTGGAGTATTCGGCAGCTATGGCTGGAGCGGCGAAGCCTGCAAGATGGCCGAGGAGCGTTTGAAGGGGCTTGGATTCAAGCTGGTGTCCGACTCGGTTCGTACGACCTTCACCCCCAAACCGGAAGTGCTGGAACAGTGCGAGGCGCTGGGCAGGGCCGTGGCCGAGGCGGTTGCGGCGAGATAGATTCGCTTCAGGTCTTCGAATCATAACGAAGAGGTCGGCGATTATGCCGGCCTCTTTGCGTATTAATCCTGTTGAAACCCTACTTGATAATCAGTTTGTCCACGACCAGCGAACCGGTTGCGACCGTCAGGTTGCCACTGAGAGTCGAATACTGCCCGCTCTGGGCGGCGTAATAGGCATCCAGTCCTCCCATCAGTGTTATCTCTTTTCCGGAATTCAATACCAGATCTTCCAGCGGAAACGTAACTGCCCGAGCCAGGATCGTGTCGGAGACAGCTGCCCCGGCATAGGCCGCCACCAGCGACTCATAGCCGGTGCCGAGGTTTATCCTGGCCATTGATGCATACGGGAAGGTAGCATCGGTTCCCTGCGGTGTGTTCAGCGCGATCTGGCAATTCGGATTGCTGCCGCAGCCGGGCGCGCCCCAAGTGGCCCATTGGCTGTTGCTGTCGGGTGTTTGCGATAGAGTCACGGTGCTGCCGGCCGGGAAATCCTGGCTGCAGGTAATGTCAGACAAGCCTCCGGTTCGCTGACAGGAGAGGTTGGGGATATTAAAAACCGGTTGAGGGCTGACTGAGGTGCTGGTAACGGTGCCACCGCCCTTGTCGGTGGTAGCCAGCTTAAGGGTCACCGCCAGCGTGTACATTACCGGTGCCGGACTTACGGTCAGATCCAGTTGAATCAATACCGTTTCGGAAATACCTTCGCCGCTTACCATAAGGGTGTTGCTATAGGGGATTGAGCTTGGAGCCAGTCCGGTCGCATTGGCACTTACCGTTACGCTGCTGTTCCCGGTTCCACTGGCTGGAGTAAAGGTGAATATGCTGTCAGCAACGTTTTTGGAAATAGCCCAGTTAAGGGTACTGCCGCCGGCATTGCTGATTGACAGCGGAAGATCGTAGCTGGTACCCGGTATCAAGGAAAATGTCAATATGCCGGGTGTGGCAGAAATGATGGGATAGAGAAGCTTCAGCCCACCCAGCAGCGGATAAAAACCGTGTTCTGCGCTGTAGGAATTGCTGGCGGAGTTGCCGACGATCCCTGGCTGCCCCAGTGTGCCGATATTTGAATAATTTCCGGAGACGGAACTGCCCCCGGCACTCCCGAAGGTGGAAGTCGGCTGGGTGTATGCCGCAAAAGCAGATGCGGACAAAGTCAGCACCGCAAGAAATATCGGCGCCTTGACCAGAATTGATGTTTTCATATCGCCCCCTTGAGATCAACCTTGATCTGGAACCGGTATTATTTCCCGATATTGCTTTTCTTGTCGCACCGCCCTATCTGTGAAAGAGCTTCCTCTTTCAGGCCCGGTTGATCGGTGGTTTCAGCCACCTTTCTGAAAAACCGTATCGCGTTACCGCAATCACCCGCATCACGGTACCGTTGAGCCAGCTCCAGCTGTATGGCCAGTTTTTCATTGCTCTCCGCGAACTGTTCGGCATCCAGAAGTCCCTTGATTGCATTGTCGTTGTGAAATTTTGCCCTGGCATTGGCATCAGCCCTGATGGCGGCCTTCTCTTCCGGTCTCACGGCATTTGTTTCCGCTATTGCCGAGGTTTTTTCAACGTTTCTTGCCGACCGGTCCTCGTTTTGCACCGATTTGATCGCATTGCTCACGCCCGGATTTTTCGAGTTTTCCAACTCCACCGGCAGTATATATTTCTGGACGCCTGGAAGCGAAAAACTGGAAGGACCGGAGCGGGTGACGATATCGAGCAGGTTGAAATTGATCAATTCCTGTGACGTGGTATAGGTGCCCTGTTGAAGAACCAACACCCTGTTGTCCAACCCTCCTGCGTTGAGAGCGCCCTGCAGTGTCATATAGGGTGAGGCAAACGTGCCGGAAGTGCCAGCCACATATTTATTGACATATACCGGTATCTTGGAAGCTATCCAGTTCCTGTCGCCATATGCCTGACTGCTGACTCTGTCCATCTGGCAGGGGGAGAGCCTGAGTTGCGGTTCATCGGTGTGATACGACATGACATTGTTGTAGACCAGGTCTACCGCGTTTTTCTGGCTGGCTGTACAGCTGGCGTAGAGGCAACCGTAATTGTTCTGGGCTAGCTGATCCTTGGTCCAGCTTGAATTGTCTGTGATGGTGTCAGCGCAGGCATCCTGGTTGGTGCAGCAGGGCTCATGCGTATGCATGAGATTGAGGCTGTGTCCCATCTCATGAAGAATGCATGAAGGGGTGTTGCCGCACCACTGGTTCATCAGAATAATGTTGTTGTTCGGAGGGAAATCGCTAATGGCCGAACTCGTACCGCCATTTATGTATATGTTGATGGCGTCCGTTCGCCAGTGATAGGTGGCCGGTGCGGCAATGGCGGCGGTGCGCAACTGGTCACGCCCGGTGGTGGTAGCCGCGGAAGTGGAATACCACTGGCTCAAGCCGGAAAGGTCTACAAACTCGATTCGGTCGACAGAAAATTCGGTATAGGCCCTGGCCAGGATATTGATGGCGGAGGTAAATTCGGTATTTATCTCGGCGTCGGTGTTCAGGTTTCCTGTTGCCGGCCGGTTGCCGGATGCATCCAGGATGAATTTGATTGAAATGCGGAGCGGTACCTGGGCAAAAGCTGAACAGGTGAGGCTCAGCGTTATTATGAATAGCAAAAGTGGCAGGTAATATTTGCGTAAAGGATTCATGGTTGCTTGTCCTCCCTTGCCCGGTAGTAGACGTAACATAAAAAACCAGAATTGATACATGTTCTACTGAAGGGTAACCAGCACAAGCACCAGACCTTTGCCTTCGGACAGTTTTGACATGGCTTTGCCGATGATAGCACCCTGTGCCCTGCCATGGTCCGCGACCTTCATCGCGTGACCGGGCGTATCCGAAGTGGTGAGCAGGTCACCCGGGGTGATCGCTCCATAAGATGCGTCAGCCCAGGCATAGACACGCCCCGAGAGTGCCACCGGAACCGATCCGCTTGCCAGGGTTCCTTCCTGGGACATGGTCATACCCGCGCTGATACCGTTGGCTCCGCTGACAATACCGGCCACTTTCGTGTCATAGGCTGTTTCCGCCAGGAGCAACTGGCCCGGGTTATTGCTGTCGATTGCCATCACCATGCCAGGTTCCGGCTTGTTGGCGTCCACAGTGTTAAACGGTTCCGCCAGGTCAGCGCCGCCCATGACATGAACATTCTTCAGGTAAACTGACATGTAGGTGTTGGTAGCCGTGTTGTACATGGCGACGTTTGTAATAGCGGCATTCATGCTTCCGATCTGTACATCGCCTCCGGCGCCGTCACCACCAATGTAGGCCCGTTCGCTGCCACCGCCTTCCACCCTGAGGAAATCTCCCCAGACATGCATCTTTTCAGCGGGAGCCGTGGTGCCGACACCTACATTGCCATTAGCAGCTATGTCCAGCCCCAGATAACCGCTTCCCCGTAATGCCAGGGTTTGTGCCGAAGACAGCCAGAACAGGTGTGACTTTGTCACGCCATTTTCAAGAAAGCGGAGACCGGAGTCCTGGGCTGCTGCCGTTGTGTCCAGGAAAATGAACGAATCAGGATAGCTGTTGCCTTTCAGGTGAAACCGTGCGGCTGGAGTCGTTGTTCCCATGCCGGCGTTACCGGCGGACGTAATGGTGATGCCCCTTGTGGCATCAGTATTTGCCGTCAGGTGCAGGGAGCCGGTCACGGCACGGAGACCTGAAGAGTCAGCCGTTGAATTTGTTAAAAATCCTCCCGTATCTCCGTACCCAAGATAAGTGCGCGTGGTCGCGCCTTCAAGAAAACGCAGGATCCCCCAGGTGCTGGTGCTGGCGAAGTCGCTTATGAATCCGCCGGTGCCGGAAACCGAGAACTTGGCTGATGGCGTTGCAGTGCCGATTCCGATATTGCCGGTTGTGGTTATGTCCAGGCCCGAAGCCCCGCTTCCCTGTAATTTGAGCGTCTGGGTTGCTGTTGACCAGTAGAGGTGGGACTTGGTTACTCCGTTTTCGAGGAAGCGCAAACCCGAATCCTGGGCTGCAGCCGTGGTGTCGAGGAACATGAAAGAGTCGGGATAGCTGTTACCCTTCAGATGCATTCTTGCTGCCGGAGCCGTAGTGCCGACACCGATGTTGCCGGTCGGAGTGACGGTGATCCCCTTGGTGGCATCAACGTTGGCGGTCAGGTGCAGACCGCCGGTGACTGCATAGAACCCGGAGGAATCGGCCAGCGAATTCACCATAAAACCACCTGTATCGCCGTATCCGAGATAGCTCCGGACAGTAGGACCTTCCAGGAAGCGGAGGACTCCCCAGGTTGAGCTGCTGCCATAATCCGCCATGAAACCGGACGTGGCGGCCAGCGAGAGTCTGGCGGGTGTCGTTGTTGTGCCGATGCCGACATTACCGTTGTTCACCACGAGTTGGTTCGTGCCTACTGCGAGACCATTGACAGGCAGGGCCAGCACTCCGGTCATGGTGTCGCCGGCCTTTTTCACATAGGCTGTGTCAAGCTTGGCTGCCGTTATGCTGCCGTCAGCCAGTTTGACGGCGGATACGGAGCTGTCGGCAAGCTTGGCCGCGGTTATGCTGCCGTCCGGCACTATTTCCGATTCCACCGCATGCAATGCGTACGGCACACTGGTCAGCGGCTGAAGCGGCCGCATCTCAGGATCGGTCCCCGCGGTTATTCCCAGCCAGTACGGCCGGTTGAAGGCAATGCCGAGTGCCGGTTGCGGGCTCTTGCCCAGCTCAACGCTGTAAATGCCGTTGGCCGGTGTTATGCTCACGGTGCCGCTGCCCCACACCGGTCTGACGCCGCTGGTTGTGCTGTAGAGCGAGAAAACCATGTTGGTTGCGCTGTTGACCGGAGCTCCGCTGCTCCCCTTCAGATAGCCCTGGTAGTTGATGGTCTGTGGTACAGCGGCAAATGCAGCGGTGATAAGTATCAGCACTGCGGACAGTCCCAAGAGCGTTGCCTGACCGGATTTTCTCATAACCGTCTCCCTTCGTTTGCGATCAAGATTTTGTTATTATCTATAAATAATAATAAAATATCAATACAAACATCGTTTAATAACAAAAAAATGTATACGGATGTCTGATGCGCGATAACTTGCTGTAATTGAATGTTTATTTAATTTTGGAAAATGTCGTCGCCAATCTAGTCTCTTGGTGGTTTGTAAAATATATAACGGTATTTTATGTACATTTGTTGAGCTTGATTGGCTGGAAAGGGCGCTGGTGTGTGCGGGAATTAGTGCTGTGGGGTGAAATAAAATGATGTGTTGCGTATCAAGAGGCGGGGTGTTGTCGATAAGCAGGCGCCTGAATTCCGTCCCCCCTCTAGCGGGAGAAGGGGGGACGGGATCCTGGCCATTTACGACGCTGATCGCGGGAATAAGTCTGCTAGAGGATTTCTATCAGCCTGATTTCGAAATTAAGGTCGCAGCCGGCCAGCGGATGGTTGGCGTCCAGTGTGATGGTCTTGTCGGTGACTTCGGTGACCAGTACCGGCATCGGGCTGCCGTCCTGCAGGATCACTTCCATCTGCTGGCCCGGCTCCGGATTGATGTCTGCCGGAATCTCGCTGCGATCCAATACCGCCACCATCTCTTCCGCCCGTTGGCCATAGGCGTCGTCGGCAGGAATCGACACCTTGACGCTCTGTCCCACTTCAAGGCCGATCACGGCTTCCTCGAACATGGGAATCAGGTTGCCCTGCCCGATAACAAATTCCATCGGGCAGGTTGCCTGGCCGCCGCAGCCACAACCTTCGCCGCCGTCGTCATCGCAACGTTCCGCAGAACCTTCCGATGTATCAAATATGCTTCCGTCTTCCAGCGTGCCGGTGTAGTGGACCTTGACCTTGTCGCCTGTTTTTGCCTGTGCCATGTAAAAATCCTTTCTGGGTGTATTCCCGTTATCAGCGGGAGATAATAATGGTGTCGATAATTTTCTTGAATTGTGCGGGATCACCGGAAATTCTGACTCTTTTGTGGCGGGAGGTTTCTCCGGAGATGATCTCCACGTATGATTTGGCTACTCCGAAAAGATCGGCCAGGTATTCGCGGCAAAGCTTGTTGGCCGCACCCTCAACCGGCGGCGAGGTGAGCCTGATCTTGAGCGCTTCACCCTGCAGGCCACAAACCTGATTCTTCGAGGCCCGGGGCTGGACATGAATGTTCAGGATAACGCCGTCTTCGACGATGGTGAAAAATGGATGATCAGCTTGGTTCATCACCGGAAAGTTGACGAGAAAAACTGTCCAGCAGGCCTTTGAAGCTCATCTCAAACTGAATCTTCTGGCGGCGGACCTCTTCGATGCGACTCTTCAAATCGCCAAGCTGGCGTTCGGCGTCGGCCACTATCCGCTCCCCTTTCAACTCGGCCTCGGAGACGATCAGTTCGGCTTCCTTATGGGCATTGGCTTTCATCTCTTCGATCACACGCTGTGCGGAAAGCAGGGTTTGACGGAGTTCCCGCTCCCGTTCGGCCATATCCAGTGCATCACGGGTGTGACGGGACAGTTGTTCCTTCAGTTCGTTATTCTCGCGGATCAGCCCTTCCATCTCTCCGGCCACCGATTGCAGGAAGACATCCACATCTTCCGGATCAAGCCCTCTGAATGTCTTGACCTTGAACTGCTGCTGCTGGATATCGAGCGGAGAAATCTTCATTGCTGTTAACCTCGCAGTTTGAGTGACATGCCGCTGCCCACCAGATAGTGGTAGGCGGTGTCGAAAAAGATGATCTGGATCACATAAATCGCGGCAAAGGCGACCAGCGGCGACAGGTCAAGCATGCCGGTATCGGGCATGTGCCGGCGGATTCGTCGCAGCAGCGGATCGGTGACGCGATAGATGAAATTGACGATCGGATTGTAGGGGTCGGCGTTGACCCACGAGACGATCACGCTGGCCAGGAGTATGTATTTGTAGATCGTCAGAAGACCGCTGGCCAGTTCTACGATTTTGGCCAGCGCCAGCAGTATGTTTCCGAAGAGCACCATCAGATTACCCCGTCACCATGGTTAAAATAGCATTCACTATGCATTAATCACGGTACAAAGTCAAAACAGAATGACGGGCGGTCTTGCCTTGCCTGCCGCTGTCTGCTACACTGCCGTGCCAAGGCGGCTTGAAAGCCGCCTTATTTTTATTGGAGATCAATATGCCGGATTTACAACAGTATCTTGATGCGGCGGTCGAGGCCGCCCGCATAGCCGGAGCCTTTCAGCGCTATCGCTTCACATCGGTTCTGGATATCGACCTGAAAGGTGACAAGGACCTGGTGACCGAGGTTGACCGGGAATCGGAGCGCCTGATTGTTGAGCATCTGCGGTCGAAATTTCCGGACCACGATATCGTGGCCGAAGAAGGACAGTATCCGCAGGGTGGCTCACCCTGCCGCTGGATCATCGATCCGGTTGACGGCACCACCAACTATGCCCACGGTTTCCCCTGGTTCTGTTCCTCAATCGGTCTTATGTGCGATCAAGAACTGCTGGCGGGCGTTATTTACAATCCGGTCCAGGATGAACTGTTCACCGCAACCAGGGGGGGCGGCGCTTTTCTGAATGGCCGCCGGATATCCGTTTCCGGCCGCGCGCCCCTGAAAAGCTCTCTGCTGGGGACCGGTTTCCCGTACGACTGCGCCAGTGACCCGGCCAACAATTTCGACAATTTCATCACTTTCCAGAAAGCCGCCCGCGGCATCCGCCGGGCGGGCGCCGCGGCGCTGGACCTGGCCTATGTGGCGGCAGGACGGCTGGATGGTTTCTGGGAACTGAAGCTGAAGGCGTGGGACGTGGCCGCGGGAGTGCTGCTGGTGCGCGAAGCGGGTGGGACCGTGACAACCTTTGACGGTTCCGCCTATGACGTGTTCAACAACCGGATCGTGGCCAGCAACGGCCTGATCCATGACGAGATGATCGCCACGCTTTCCGGCGCGGCCAATGGAGGCGCCGTATGAACAGAAAAATGACTGCACTGCTGCTTTCGGCGCTGGTGCTGCCCGGCCTGGGCCAGCTCTATCTCGGCCGCAAGGCCGTCGGCGGCATCATCCTCGTAATCGTAAACCTGATCCTGCTGCTGGCGCTGTTCGTGTTGTTGAGGGGCCTCTCGCCGGTGATAGCCTCGCAGATCGCCGGCGGCGCGATCAGCATCTCGCCGTCCGAAGTGATCAAGGCGCTGGACGGTGCCAGCGGCTTCGGAAAAGGGGTGCTGGCCGCATTTTTTCTGGTCTGGGCTTTTTCGCTGGTGGACATTCTCCGCTTTCGCGGGGAGAATTGAACAACAGTTTTGTTGTGTCAAAAATGCTACGTCACTTGTGTATTCAATTTGACAAACAACGTTTTCCTGTGTGATAACAGTTACGTTTATTCAGAATAAAATTCGTTCGTCCCTGGCGGACGGAATCGGGGAGAAAATGATCGTTTCAAAAATCATCGGCAGCGGTTCCTGCATGCCGGACCGGGTCATACCCAACAGCCATTTCGATTATCTGGTGGAAAACGCCGATGAGTGGATTTTCTCACGCACCGGTATCCGCGAGCGCCGTTTCGCCCACGCGGATCAGGCCACTTCCGACCTGGCCACTATCGCTGCAAAAAACGCGCTGGAAGCAGCCGGAATTTCGGCGGAAGAGATCGACTGCATCGTGGTGGGCACATCCACGCCGGACATGAGCCTGCCATCCACCGCCTGCATCGTACAGGAAAACATTGCCGCCAAGAATGCCTTTGCCTTTGATATCAACGCGGTCTGTTCCAGCTTTGTCTATGCTCTGGAAGTTGCCGACAACTTCATTAAATGCGGCAAGTACAAGACAGTAATGGCGATCGGCGCCGACACCTACTCCAAAATCCTCGATTTCAACGACAAGAACAGCTGCCCGCTCTTCGGCGACGGCGCCGGCGCGGCCATTCTGAGCAGCGGCGGAGACGAAAAAACCGGGATTCAGCATACCTACATGCGCAGCGACGGCAAGGGCTGGCAACTGATCCAGGTGCCTTCCTCCGGTTCGCGCAATCCGGTCACTCCCGAAACCATCGAAGCCCGCGATGTCTATTTCCAAATGGCCGGTAAGCAGGTCTACGTCTTTGCCACGGAAGTCATTCCCGACATCATCAACAAGCTCTGCGCGAAAGCCGGCATCACTCCGGCCGACCTGGATTACATCATCCCGCACCAGGCCAACATCCGCATGATCGATTTCATCTCCAAAAAGAGCGGTTTCCCCAAGGAACGTTTTCTGCTCAACCTGGACCGTTGCGGTAACACCTCGGCCGCTTCGGTGGCGCTGGTGCTGGACGAAAACCTGCGCAACGGCACGATCAAGCCGGGCCACCTGGTGCTGACCATGGGCTTTGGGGGCGGTTTGACCTGGGGCGGACTCTTAATCAGGTTTTAGGCCACCAATGCCTTCACCGACCTGAAGAGTGTTCAGGCCATTCATTTCCAGAAATGCCCGCAACTGATGCTGCGGGCATTTCTGTTTCCAGCCCTGATGAAAACTGTCCGCGACAAGTAGAATTCCCTCCGTAGCCAGCAGACCGGCCAGATTGGCCATCACCCGCTCCAATTCCGGGGACCGGTTGAGTATCGGGCCACCCAAAAGACCATTGCACAGTATCAGGTCAAACGGTTCCGCCGCTGGTGGAACGGCAAGGTCGGCACAGCTGAAGAGAATATGCGTTGCGTATCCGGACTCGAAGAGCCGGCCGGTTTCCTGCCGGAACAGTTTTTCGCGCTGACGGTCATGGGGAAAACTGCAATGGGCGGCGGCCCAGACTTCCAGCGGCTCAAGCGTCCATCCATCGACCCGTATCTCCTCCGCGGCATATCCCAGTTCAAGCAACACTCCGGCCACGGCATAGCTCTCCTCGCCGGTGCCGCAGGCCGCGTCCAGGCAGCGCAGCGGTTTTCTCCGTCGCTGTCCCAGCCATTGCCGGACAAACGCCGACTGTTGCGGATAACGATCGAAACCGCCGTAGAAGCGGCGCGGCAGGAACGAGGCGAACAGGAATTCCGTCCGTAGATTCCGGTCGCCCAGCAGGTTCTCCAGCAAACGCGCCGGATTTACACCGAACTGAAAGCGGGGCGGCAGTCCGACAAAAACGTCGGCCCAGCTGAGTGCATTGTAAAAAGGGGTACTGGAGAGGACCGGAGGATAGCGCAGAGCTGAACGGTAGAGGCGGTTGAAGGCGGCGGCGATTTCGGTCAGCGGCAGATATGACTCGCTCTGCAGGCGGAGTTCCGGGGTGACGATCACCCCCGGCGCAATCAGAGGCGCCGGGCAGGTGGCGACATAAATCTCAAAAAGCTTCTGCAGGCGTTGGAACTCACCCCGGAAGCGGTCCGAATGGATTTCAGAAGAAAGAAGGTGGTCCAGGTTCGCGGAGGCATCCCCGCGCTCCAGGGATGGCGACAGCGAATACATCAGAAACTGCGGATCGGATGGTACAGCGTATCCCGTTCCACCGGAGTCTTGCCGGCCTTTTTGATCAGGCGGATGATGCCTTCCTTGGTCAGCGACTGCGGACTCTGGGCGCCGGCGTCGTGGCCGATCTTTTCCTCCACCACGGTACCGTCCAGATCGTTGACCCCGAAGGCCAGCGAAACCTGGGCGATCTTTTCCCCCAGCATGATCCAGTAGGCCTTGATGTGGTCGAAGTTGTCCATGAAGATGCGGGCGATAGCCAGTGTCTTCATATCATCCAGGCCGGAGGTGCCCTTGATATCCAGCTTCAGGTCGGAATTTTCCGGCTGGAAAGCCAGCGGGATAAAGGCCTGGAAACCGCCGGTCTCATCCTGCAGTGTGCGCAGCAGCTCCATGTGCGCCACTCGCTCGGCCGCTGTTTCCAGGTGACCGTAGAGCATGGTGGCATTGGTTTTCAAACCTGCCAGATGGGCCAGGCGGATGATTTCCAGCCAGCGCGCCCCGGAGATCTTCTCGGGACAGATCTTCTGGCGGACTTCCTCCACCAGTATCTCGGCACCGCCCCCCGGCATCGAGCCCAGCCCGGCGGAAATCAGCCGCTTGAAAACATCTTCGATGCTCAGGCCGGAGATGCGCGAAAAATACTCGATCTCGACCGCGGTGAAGGCCTTGATGTGCAGGGACGGCGCGACCCGGCGGATGGCCGCCAACGCCTCTTCGTAGAACTCAAATGGCAGCTCCGGGTGCAGGCCGCCGACGATATGCACCTCGGTGGCCCCCTCCCGTTCGGCTTCCTCCGCCCGGCGGCAGATCTCATCCAGCGCCAGGGTATAGGCCCCCTCTTCCCCGGCGGTGCGGGAGAAGGCGCAGAAGGCGCAGCGGTTGACGCAGATGTTGGTCGGGTTGATGTGGCGGTTGACGTTGAAGTATGCGTTGCGGCCGTTTTTGCGCTCGTTGGCCTGCGCGGCCAGTTCGCCGATGGCCAGAAGATCGTTGGAATTGAACAGGAACAGCGCCTCGTCAGCGCTGATACGCTGCCCGGCGCGGACTTTTGCGGAGATGGTTTCGAAGGTTGTCATGGGGTGGAGTCTACGAAAAACGGGCGGTGAGTGCAAGCGGAAAGCTTTTTATCCCATATCTTTTCTCCTGACCGCCTCTTTCGGATTTAGTGTATTGTGTCAGAGACTTTTTTCCCGTCCAATGTGCGGACCTCGTACTCGGCAGGCTGCATGATAACACCAAAGATCTTCTGCAAATTGCTGTTAACGGCATCAGTCACGATATCAAATTCTTCAAGCGTGTTCACCGTGCCGCGCATCACTTTTTCCTTCAATCCATTATCACGCTGGACGAAGTGCGCCCACTCAATCGTGCCGTCCACTTTTTTCTTCGCTAAAAGCTTGTATATGCCAACCTGTGGGATGTGCGGAGTGACCCGTCCAGCGAAGATATCTTCGCCTTCCTCAAGGTTCATCACGGCAATTTGCGATGGTTTATTTTTCATGGGTTTTCCTCTTCTGATTTGGTTCTTAGCGGCTCAACTTCGCGCTTGCCAGCCGGTTTAGGCTCACTCCGGCTTCGGCGGCCTGGATCGTCAGCTGGCGGTGGACTTCAGGTGGAACACGAATCATGAATTTTCCGCTGAAATGCTTTGTCGCGATTGGCTCTGGCACTGTTTCACCGTTGTCATGCATGTCCGCGACAACCTCTTTCACCAGCTTGCCCACCCCTTTGAGGGCTGCTTCCGGTGTTTGAGCCAACCAGCTCAGGCTGGGGAACTCCGCACAAAGTCCCACATATTCGGTGTCCTCTTCCGACCAGGTCACACGGTAGGTGTATTTGTCACGTGTATCATTTTTCTGTGCCATGTTCGTTCTCCATCCGTTCGATTGCCTTAAGTACCTGTTTGATCTGATATGCCTTTGCTCTGCCCTTGTCGTTTTGGATGTTTACCCGGGGGTCGCCTATCCACGGAGTTTTGTACACCCGATGACTGCCGCTGGTCTGCCGGGCCGGTCCGAAATAGTGGTCGCAGACTTTGCACAGTTCGGCAAAACGAACCCCGGCAGGGTTATTGCGCATTGATACTATAATATCGGGCAGTGTCGACATGGCTTTATGGTATCAATAGTGGTATCGTCAGTCAAGAGCAGGAGTTCAAAAGATTAGGTGATAGCATATTTTCAAAACATTTCATGTATGCTCCTGTCTCAGTTTTTATCCATTTTTCTGGGAATGCAAAAGAAAATCGGTGAAGTCAGGCAGATTTTGATTCATATGCGGCACATTTAAAGTTCTTTTCGCCTTCTTGATCACCTCGAGTCAGGATGCAGAGGATTTCTTCTTCTTTATTGAGGCCGTCTCTTCTGCACGTTTCGCACAAGTCCGGTTTCGGGACTTGTTTCGGATCAATCCTGCTACCGTCATCTCTATAGAATCCTGACATGTCGTCTGTCATTTTTCGTACCTCCTGTTTTGGATTATAAAGTTCGCAAGGCTAAGTCGGTATCATTTCTTAAGATACCTGAATTGCACCGAAAATATGTGACGTGTTTAGCAGCGAGATTGTCGGCAACTTTTTCGACAAAGGGGTGATATTCTCCGAGGGAAGAAGAGGGCTATTGGGTCGATCCGGGGACATCCATACATTATTCCGAGTCAACTATTTTTCACCAGCCCCATAACGTTCAACCTCTCCCTCACCACCAAATCATCCTCATCCTCAATTGTCACATTAGCCCTGTACACTTTACCGTTACTATTCCGGACTGGTAGCCGTCTTGAGCTGCTTGCGTTTCTCCGCTTCCGGGATCTCCTTGAAGTTCTCCTTCGTGGAGACTCGCCGACCTGATTTCTTTTCCAAATCGCGCCTGGCATTACCGGCAACTGTTCCCCCCTCCACGGCTGAGTCCAGGTTCTCATCGTACCCCAGGGCATCCTTGTTGCGGGCAATCTCGGTAGTAGATGCCTCACCCAGCATGGTGAAGATCAATTCCAGGTCGGTCATATGGTCCCGCAGGTTGTCGTTTTTCTTGTCCAGCGCCTTGAAGTCCCGGTATTCCGATGGTGTCATGCCGAAGGTCGCCCGGCTGATCTCGGCGGTGAGGATCGCATATTCAAGCTGCTCCTTCACGCCGCGCTTCTTCCATTCGTTGGTTAACTCATCACGAATGGCAATGCCACGCACTCGCTTTTCAATCCATTCGTCGCTGTAACCCTTGGCCTTGTACAGCTCCCGCATCCGTTTCGCCGCCAGCTCGGGGTTTTCGATCTCCTCCAGCCGCTCATAACCAACCTGCGCCAGCCAGAGCTTGAACGGCTCGGCTTTGGGCGAGGGGATGGACTGGATCAGGCGCAGGAGTTGTTCCGTGTCGGCAACGTCAGTGAGCCGTTGTTTACCGTCTGCTGCGGTCATTTTCAAACCGTGACAATTTGTCACGGTTTCATTGCCTTCTTTTTTCAGACGCTCTTTCAGCTTCCGCCAATAGGCGCCCGGATCTGCACTTTCAGTAAGAACCGCTATAACATCAACAATAGCAAAGTACCATTTTTGCGTTTTTGGGTTCCATTCCGTGCGAACCTGCTTTGACTCAAACAGTTTTATGTTGCTCATGCAACTTTCTCCTTAAAGCAATCCATTTCACGAAAACAGAACTCAGTTCGGCCAGCTATGTTTCCGCTGTCAAACTATCCTGCCATCCTTACCGCCATCCTGATCGCCGCCAGCAGGCTCTTCTCCGAGGCTTGGCCGGTGCCGGCCAGGTTGTAGGCGGTGCCGTGATCGACCGAGGTGCGGATGATCGGCAACCCCAGGGTGATGTTGACGCCGTCATCGAAGTGCAGCATCTTGAGAGGTATCAGCCCCTGGTCGTGGTACATGGCCACCACCCCGTCGTAGGCGCCCTGCTGGGCGAAGTGGAACAGGGTGTCGGCCGAGAGCGGACCCTGGGCGTCGATTCCGTCGGCACGGGCTCTTGCGATGGCCGGTGCGATGACGTCGCGTTCCTGATTACCGAATTTGCCACCTTCGCCGCAATGGGGGTTGAGCGCCAGCACCGCCAGCCTGGGGGCGGTTATGCCGGTCAGGCGTCTGACCCCTTCGGCGGTGATGCGGATCGTTTTCAGCACCTGCTCGAATGTCACCAGTCGGGGAACGTCGGCCAGCGCCTCATGGATCGTCACCAGGCTGACCCGCAGCACGTCTCCCGCCAGCATCATCACGAAGTCATCGGTTCCGCACAGTTCGGCCAACAGCTCGGTATGGCCGGGATAGTCGTGGCCGGCCCGGTGCATGGCTTCCTTGCTGATCGGTGCGGTGGCCATGGCCGCCACGCGTCCCTCCAGGCAGAAACGGGCCGCCTGGCAGATGTAGCGGAAGACCGCGTCGCCGGCCGCGGCGCCCGGCCGGCCGTACTGCAGGTCGTCGGCGGACAGCCGCGACAGTGCCAGCAGCGCGACACAACCTTCCGGAGTTGCCGCCGCATCCTCCGGTGCGTAGATCTCGTGGATCCGCAGGTCCGATTGACAGACGGACAGTGCCCGTTCCAGCGCCGGCCGGTCGCCGATCACGAACGTCCGGCAACCGGCGGCAACCTGCGGCGACTGCAGCGACTTGACTATGATTTCGGGGCCGACTCCGCAGGGGTCGCCCATCGTGATGGCAATCAGGGGCAGGTTTTGCATCTCTGTCAGCTTTCCTTGAGTTCCGCCACCGCCAGGGTGACGTTCTCCGATTTGACTTTTTTCAGAAGCAGGCGGTTGCCGCCCGAGGCCAGGATCGCGGCCGGTTCGGCCACTCCGCCGCTGCCGACCGCGGCCAGCACGTGCGGCGACGGCGGCGAGGGGAAGGGGACCCGGTTCAGCTCATCGCTGCTGTAGCAGCGCAGCGGAACTTCCAGACGCGCGGCGTATTCCAGCAGTCCCGGTTCGTCGTTTTTGGCGTCGGCCGAGGCGATGCAGCAGACGCTTTTGGTCGAGAGGAAGATGCGCTTCAGCTGCGTGGTGACGAATTCCTCGATCTCGGCCATGGGGGTGCCGCGATTGCAGCCGATTCCCAGCACCAGGTTGCGGGGGCGCAGGATCAGCAGGTTTTTCGGCAGGGTTTGCGGAGGAAGATGGCGGTTGGTAACAAACAGGAAGCCGCGCGCCTGGCTGCGAACGGCTTCGGCAAAGGTGTCATAAAAAGTCACCTTGCAACGGCCATGCAGCCAGTTGCGGGTGACGCCGCTGGGATCCACCACCGCGATTTCCTGCTCGTCCAGCAGCAGCGTGTTCAGGTGCTTGACTCGGGAGATGTCGTCGATCAGCCAGCCCTGCTCCTTGGCCAGCATGTCGAAGGAGGGCAGCTCATTGACGTCGGTGGCGGTGGTGATCACCGGACGGGCGCCGCAGACGAAGGCGCAGCGTTCGGCCAGCTGGTTGGCTCCCCCCAGGTGGCCGGAGAGCAGCGAGATCGCGAAGGTGCCGCAATCGTCGATCACGACCACGGCCGGGTCGCTTTCCTTGGATTCCAGCAGCGGCGCGATCAGGCGCACCACGATGCCGGCCGCCATGATCAGCACCAGGCCGTCATAAGCCTTCCAGTTTTCGGCAATCACGCTTTTCAGATCGGCGGGTTCGAAGCAGACCTTCTCATTGCCGGCCTGCCCGGCGTAGCGCCGGGAGACATACAGCTCCGTGCCGGTCATGCTTTCCCGCAGCTTCTGCCCCAGGCGGGCGCCGTTGCGGGTTATGGCAAAGACCGCGACGCGCATCTCAGACCACTACGCTTTCCCGGTAGCCGTGGGAAAAACCGTCGTCATACAGCAGCGACCTGGCTTTCAGCCCTTCGCGCCGCGCCGCCAGCACATCCCCGACGATGATCAGCGCCTGGCGGTCGATGCCGGCCTCGCGCACCTTTGCGGCGATATCTGCCAGCGAGCCCAGGATGATCTGCTCGTCCTCCCAGGAGGCGCGGCAGACGATCGCGGCAGCGGTGTCGCCGGTATATGCGCCCTGCAGCAGCTGTTCGACAACTTTCTCGATCATGCCGACCGAGAGGTAGATCACCAGCGTGGCCCCGATGCGGGCGATCTCGGTCAACCGTTCCCGCTCCGGCACCGGAGTGCGCCCCTCGACGCGGGTGAAGATCACGGTCTGGGAAAGTTCCGGCAGGGTCAGCTCCTGTTTGAGGGCCGCTGCGGCGGCAAAGGCGCTGGTAACGCCCGGCACGACCTGATAGGTGACGCCGATCCGGTCAAGCGCCTCCATCTGTTCCTGGATGGCACCGTAGATCGAGGGGTCGCCGGTGTGCAGCCGGACCACGCTCCGTCCGGCGGCGATGGCGTCCATCATGACCGTGATCACCTCACCCAGCGTCATGCCGGCCGAATCGTAGACGTCGGCCCTGGTGGCGTAGCGCTGGACCAGCTTGAGATCTACCAGGCTGCCGGCAAAGATCACCACATCGGCGTGCCGCAGGAGACGAGCGCCGCGAACGGTTATGAGGTCGGCGGCGCCCGGGCCGGCTCCGACAAAAGATACACTGGCGGTCATTTAGGCTCTCCATCATGTTCGTAAAATCAGCAGGTTCGACTGTTCTTTTAGTCCGTAACCGGTTGGATGTCAAGCCGGCGCGCTACTGCGGCAACACTTGCCCGGACTTTTCCCGCCCGGCCAGTTCAGGATTGTGTATCGTCATGACGGCAATCTGGTGTGAATCGTGCCGATATGGCGCAGCGAACGATTGTTGAAGCTGCCATGATAGATGAAATGACAAAAAACGCCGTGAAGCCTTGTAATATCGGGCTTTGCGGCGTTTTGTTCCGGTTTGTTTTTTTGAAAATGGAGATGCGACACCTATGGGGTGCTCCACTCTCTTACCGGACAGGCAAGCCCCACCGGAATTATAATGTGTAAAGAAACTTTGCAACTGCAGGTTTTTTTACACATTTTGAAAAACGAATGGAAATCGAGTGGTTGCGTTGATCTGCTCCGGGTGTGGAAAGAACCTTTACACTTTTGGGAAAGGTCCTGCCGGTTCGGAATTGTGCGCCGTCCATGGATTCCATCTCGCCAAGATACTGTAATGTTTGCCAGTTTTTTCATTTGAATGATGCGGTGACCCGGAAGCCGGTTTTGGCCCTGACTGTGCAGTATGGAGCAGTTGATCTTCGGCCGTCCGGGTTAAACAGGCAACAAGCAACCTGGAAGCTCGAGTCAAATACCGAACTGTAATCCGCCCCCGAATTATCCTTTTCTCATTCAGGTGCGCGTGATATATGAATTTCATGAAATTCCAGGCCCGTCTTCAGGAAGGGTATACATGCTGAAACATATAAAGGCCCACAAGCACCTGAAACCCGGTGAAAATGGAACGCTGCGGCTGGTCGAGAGGTTCGGCGATTCACTGCTCTGCGTTCGCTACCGGTACGATTCCATTAGGGATATGCGCATCAAGACCGTTGAGATTATCGTAGATGAAAAACCAGGGAAAGGCGTGCCGCGAATCCGAGAGACTGATACGGTTCTGGTACAGGTCCCATTCACCATGAAGGTGCTCCGCGATCGGTTGAAAGGAGTAGGTGCAAAGTGGGACCCGGCGCTAAAGCTTTGGCGGGTTAGATGGGGGTTGATTCGTGGTGACAAGGAGTTGATGGAGAGAGTTGTGAAAGAATAAATATGACTTGTATAAGTAATTAAGCAAACGACCTATATTAGGCATAAATTTATTATATAGGTAATAAATGACTTTTATAGGGAAACCTACTAAAAACGAGTTGAATCATTAAAGGAAGAGACGTGAATATAAAAAGCGTTGAGGTATGTATTGTTATTACCATCCTAGCAATCATAGGGTTTTTCATTCATTCAATAAATGGAGTAGCTGCGTTATTAGGCTACTCAATATCCGCAATTTCTGCGCTGTCGTTGTTTTTCATGACATTCAATATTTTCGTGCTTTCAAGTTTTAGAGGAATTGCCAATATATGCGGGGTCTATAGCGGACCCAATAGATATTTAAAGGCAAGAAGATTCACAACATATTCGTTTGCCGCAGCTTCAGTTGTTGGGCTAATACTTTATCGAATGTACGTTGTTGAAACATTTGTTGCAGTTGAAATTTTAAATCTGACAGGGTCGTTCGCCATAATAAACTGCTTTGGGTTTGGCAAAACAAGAGGCAAGTTTCTGTGGAGCCAGTATATCTGAAGCTTCAGGACAGCTGATGGCGAGATTCAACCAGGCCCTCGGACGCGGACGGCTGACGCCGCCGGTCAAGGGCGCACCCCGTTGAGCAATGAAAGAAACGAATAGAGGCAATGAATGATAATCCCAGAGATTCAGTTAAATCTAAGTCCACGAACTGAGGAAGCAGAAAAGGTTATTGGTTTTGAGTGGGCCGGTGAAGAAATCGGAAATAGAAACAAAATCGGAGGAAAACCAGACTGGATACAAGAGCCGGATACACCGAAGTGCTCATGCGGAAAAGAGATGACATTTTATGGCCAGCTGGATTCGATTGGAGACCGAGTCATTCTCGCTGACTGTGGCATGATCTACGTTTTCGTCTGTTTCGACTGCTTTCAAACCAGAAGTATTTTGCAATCAAATTGACCCGAAAGAAATGTCCAAGCTCCAACAACTGTGAGTAAGAATGCTCAACCAGCCGGTTGCACGCCGCCCCGCCCTGAAAAACCGGGCGAAGCGGGTGAACCGGGCACCCTGTTGTACTGGAGAGCGTATGACAAATTACTCGACATCGGCCATCTCACTCGTGGGGCTCAAGGAGTCGGCCATATACTTTGATACGGTCATCCCTGCAAACCTCGGATTTGAACTGATTCTGACCATAGGGCCAGAGCGTCTCTTCTGTGACGACCCCTTCCGCAATATTCAGAATTTGTGGCCACTTGATTTGAGAGAGCAGCTTCTGCCTCCTCGACTGAAAGACAACGCGCAGTTCAAGCGAAGATTGGCCGACGTAAACGAGGTGTCGCTCTACTGGACGGTCAAATTGATGCAGCGCCACTACGAATTAGAGTCAGGAATTGCAGGAGTGACAGATGAACGCTATACAGGCCTTGAGAAGGAAATGGAGCATGGACTAGGGTCTCTGATCTCTGACTTTGGTCTCGGCTCAGTGCCTTGTGACATGGCGAGTTTTGCGATCTCGGATGAATCTTCAAGCGGGGATGCCATGGTCACAATCAAACAACTGGAACTAATCGACACAAATGGAGTGAGTTGGGAGCACATATTGGAATTCCGAAAATGCGACGAGGCACGAGAACGCCTACGCCGATTTCGGATGTTTGCATTTCAAAACTACTCGGGCAAGTCACGCACATTTATCGAGGACGACATCCACGTTCGACTGAGCGAGTATCGCCAGGCTGTTAAGGAATGGGGTTTCAAAACGACTCATGGACTCCTGACTACACTCCTCAACTCAAAGGTCATGCCTACCGCCCTTGGAGGGTCTTTCATCTCAGCCATAGCTGGGCAGCCATTGACAGCAGCAATTAGCGCTTTGGTAGGCACCACCATCGAGGTCGCCGGTCTCGCGATGCAGGTTCATCAGCGAAGGTGCGATTTGAGACGCCTTGTTGAAACGAGCCCCGTAACATTTATCGACCATGCTAAAAAGACACTGTCCAAGTAAGCCCCAACAAGAAAAACTTCGTAAAGAATGACCAGATGACAATTCCCACAAGCGGCAGGACTCATTCTTTTCTGGTTCTGGTGAAAATGAACAGACAGCGTACAACCAACGCCTTGCACCTGCCCTAAAACCCGGCAGGTGAAGGCTCACCCCGTTGAACACGAATAAAAAAATACAAACAAATTTCTCACATTCTACTGGAGTGCTTCATGGCATTGCTTAGAGTTCTCATTCTTGTTTCAATATTTTCTCTAGTATCCTGCATTCCCTATGATGATGACACTTGCAGAATGCCGATGTTTGGCAGCAAGACATACTTTAAATTTGATAATTCGGATAAATCCAAAATATACGGGGTATCAATTCACGTAGACGCTACATCTGGCGCCGAGTTGTCCAATATATTTATTACTGCCACATTTCCAAAAGAAGTAAATATTGGGAAAGTTTATGGTTATATCTGGAGCGGAATTGATCGTACAGATACCGGGGGCGCTTTGATTAAAACTCAAAATAATGTCGTGTCCTATTCATTTTCACGTCATATCAAAGCGGTAGACGAAATAGTTTGCGGAATTAATATGAATTCCATGAATAACAAATGGAGTAAACCGATTGAAGTAGAAATATCACTTGAATTTAAACAAATTATTCAATGTAGTTCTGGAGGAATGAAGGACGGAAAGTATACGAAAAAATCGACACTAAGTATAAACCCTAAAGCTTGGGAACATAACTATGAAGGGCGTGTAGAAGGAAATTGGGTTTATGTCGAAAAATGAACGAAAACTGTAAATTAGAACACTTTCCAACCAGGTCGGAGTAGAGCCTTCAAGGTCAGACGCATTTGACAAGACAAGATAAACCAACGACGAGAACACCGAATATTCAACAAACGGCAGCACCGGTCAGCGGGGAAAAGCCCCCGCCGAGCCGGTGTGCCTTATCACGTTGGCCGACTAAATGAAAAAGCAAACCGAGGAGTGTGACGGCACTGACGGCGTAAATGAAGAGGAACTTGCTGGCTCCGCGTTTGTCACCGGAGAAGTAAACTGGTGGAGCGGCAAGGAAGAGTTGAAAAATCTATCAAAACCCACAAAGCCAGGAAACACCCCGTGTCGCAAGCATTTCGCCGGAGAAAGTAAACTGGTGGAGTAGTTTGGAAAAGCGGCAGAACCAAGAGAGGAACCGGCTGGAAGTTGCGGAACCAAAGACGCCGCTGACATCAGCTTTAGCACGGACAGCCGGAGAAAAGCGGAGTGTTTATGCTTATCATTACAAAATTCGTCATTACGACCCTTTTTGCCTATCTTTGCCGGGAATTCTGGGGACACCTTACTTAATTCACATTGCCGGGAATTCTGGGGACACCTTACTTAATTCACATTGGCTCCTGAAGTAGAAAGCGTTAATTTTCTCGCATGGCTCGAATCGCACGTGTTATAGCTGCCGGTATTCCCCACCATGTTACGCAACGGGGCAATAGAAGGTTGCCGACTTTCTTTAAGGATGAAGACTATCAGGCTTACATTGCCTTGATGTCCGAATGGTGCCAGAAGTGCAGCGTGGAAATTTGGGCTTACTGCCTTATGCCGAACCATGTCCACCTAATAGCTGTGCCGGAATCCGAGGATGGTTTGCGCCGGGGAATCGGTGAAGCTCACAGGCGCTACAGCCGTATGATCAACTTCCGCGAGAATTGGAGAGGGCATCTCTGGCAAGGGCGATTTGCTTCGTTCCCTATGGATGAGAATTATCTTCTCGCCGCTGCTCTTTATGTTGAGATGAATCCAGTGCGGGCCAATCTTGCAACAGATGTAGCTGAATGGCCATGGAGCAGTGCACAGGCACATTTGGCGGGAAAGGATGATGGGCTTGTCAAGGTGTCGCCGCTTCTTGAGATGGTGGGCGACTGGAAAACATTTCTTGCCGGGGCAAATGAAGAACTGCTGAACGATATTAGGAAGCATGAGCGTAGTGGAAGACCGCTTGGGTCTGAAGAGTTTGTTGAAAGTTTGGAGGCAGACCTAAATCGTACCTTAAAACCTGAAAAACCAGGGCCAAAGGGAAAACTGAATTAAGTAAGGTGTCCCCAGAACAAAAGGGAAAACTGAATTAAGTAAGGTGTCCCCAGAACACAAAGAGGTGTCCCCAGAACACAAAGGTGTCCCCAGAACACACAGTCGAAAGACATGCTGGTGCGCCCTCCGCCTATGGGTGAAGACTGCTGGCCGGTATCGTAAAGTCCGTTGTGAAAGCAGCGGGCGGGTATCCCGAGAGGGAGATGACTTTGGAGTGCTTGAGCCGTATGACGGGAAACTGTCACGTACGGTTCTGAGGGGGGAAAGGGGTCGAGAGGCCCCTGACCTACCCGGTAGCAAAGCACGGAGATGAGAATGAATAAGTGGATAAATTACTTGGCGGGGTGTCTGATAAGTTTGATGTTGCTATCGAGTGGTTGTGCAACAAACCATGGGACGAGAATTGACAACATTCCAATGTACGGCCAGCCAAAAGTTGAACGCCCCGAATTTCTGAAAAAGCTGATGAGGGGGGGAACCTACAGGGGAACCTACAGGGTCATGTTTGACATTTGAAGATTGCAAGAGCCGAATGTTTAAATGTCAAACATGACCCGCTGACTCCCCCAAAACGTCTTAAACAACCTCATTTTTTCACAGTCCGCCTCATCCCGTGGAAAGTGGTCATCCTCTGTCCACCCCGCATGAAAGCGACGGAATCTGATGCTGTTAATATTATTTCAAAAATTGCATCATTTGATTATCCATTCGTCCCTTGACATAATGAGCCGGCAAAGTAATACTCTTGAATACCAAGCACTACCTGGAGGTGATCTATGCAGACGCAGGTAAAACCCATGGCAATCAAGCTGCCTCAGCAAGACAGGGATCGCCTGCAGCAACTGGGTGCGGCAAAAAAACGTTCAGCTCATTGGCTTGCTAAAGAGGCAATTACCCAGTATCTGGATCGGGAAGAGGCTGCGGAACAGTTTAAACAGGAGTCGGTGGCACGATGGGAAGATTACTGCCATACCGGCAAATCGGTTCCGCATGATGCCGTCATGCAGTGGCTCGAATCATGGGGTACCGAAAACGAGCTTGAGGCTCCAAAATGCGGATAGAGTGGCTTGAATCCGCGATCCTTGACCTTCAGCGCCTGAAGGATTTTATCCAGCCGCATAATATCGAAGCGGCACAACGGGCAGTCCGGCTTATCAGAAATGCCGTTGCGCCGGTCGCATCAAATCCCTGTATGGGAAAGCCGGTGGAAGAGCTGCCGGATTACCACGATATTTTTGTCCCTTTTGGCGCTTCGGGATATGTGATCCGTTATCGCATCCAGGGCGATACTCTTTTCATTATCGCCGTCAAGCACTGCAGGGAAGCAGGATTTTCAGACCAGAATCCGGCATTATGGGTGGTTAAGGAGCCGATAGAAGCTACGTATGGCACTGTGCCATCTATGACGAAATAAGAATTGTATTCTGAAAACGGTTGCCTCTCAAGTCGTTGCCGGCATGTTTGTCACATCAGTAATCTGGTCAGAAAATAATCGGCGATCAGGATCAGCATGAATGACAGCACCACCGAGCGGGTGGTGGAGATGCCGATGCCCCTTGCTCCGCCGGAGGTGTTGAAGCCGACGTAGCAGGAGATCAGCGAGATTATGCCGCCGAAGACGAAGGACTTGGTCAGGCCGATCACGATCTCGGCCGGCTTGAGCGCAATACGCAGCGAATCGACGTAGGTGCCGTAGGATATGAACAGGCGCGGGTGCAGGTGGCTGATGATGGCGCCGCCGGCGATGCCGACACAGTCGGCGTAAACCGTCAGGATCGGGACGCAGATCAGTCCGGCGATCAGGCGCGGCATGGCCAGGTAGCGCACCGGATCGATGTCCAGGGTCTTGAGCGCGTCGATCTCCTCGTACACCTTCATCACGCCGATTTCGGCCGCCATGGCGCTGCCGGCGCGTCCGGCCACCAGGAAGCTGGTCATCACCGGTCCCAGCTCCCGCACCATCGAAAAACCGACGACACTGCCGATGATATCCTGCGTGCCGTATTTGGCCAGTTCAATGCCGGTCTGCAGCGCCAGCACCATGCCGACGAAGAAGGCCATCACCGAGGCCACCGGCACCGTTTCATAGCCGATAATCGCGGCCTGGGTAAAGATCGCCGGCAGGTTGCGGGGGATCTCGCGAAAGGAGACGATTGTGCGCCACAGCAGCGTCAGCACTTCGCCGATGATCCGCAGACCGTATATTAACCTGTTGCCGATGAATTCCAGCGGTGTTGCAATCATATTTTTTCTTTCCTGACCCCGCTGAACGGGAAGGTGCTTTGATTCACTGCTCGCCCGCCACTCCCGATGCCCATTCGTAGTTGACCCGCGCCACGCGGTAGTCGCGCTGCGCCCGGGCCAGATTGCTCCTGGCCTGGAGCAGGTTCAACTGGGCATCCTCAACCTCCAGCCGGATCTTGACACCATACTCATACCCTTTTTCCGCCATCTGCACAAGCCGTTCCGCCTGCCGGACCGTTCCGGAGACCGCTTCGTAGATTTCGGCGGACTCACGCAGTGCGTAAGCGGCCTCGCGCACTTCCAGTGCGATCGAATCCAGCAGTTTGGTTTCTTCGATCTGCCTGGTGCGCAGATCGCTCCTGGCCTGGGTAACTTTTCCGCTGCTCCTGAAGCCGTCAAAGAAGGGGAAGGTCAAATAGACCCCCACGCTCCAGGCGGGGCCGTCGGCAACCCGTTTCGAACCCGGTTCATCCAGGCTGGTCCAGTGCCAGCCGCCACCCCCCTTCAGGTCCAGTCGTGGTTTGTTCTCGGCGTTGGCGATGGTTACCAGTTCTTCATAGACACCGATTCGCAGTCTCAGGTCCGACAGCTCCGGACGCTGACTGCCGGCGGAGAGCAGGGCCTGCTCGTAGGTTTCGGGCGCCGGTCGATCAGCCGATGGCATCTCCAGGGAACCGGCCACATCCACCTCTTCCGGTCCCAGCGCTAACAGGAAACGCAGCCGTTCGCGCGCGATGCGGACGGCGTTCTCGCTGCGGATGACTTCGGGGCGGGCGTTCTCCGTCGCGACTTCGGCCGCCAGCACGTCATAGTCGGTGGCCACACCGGCCGCGTATTTGCGCCTGGCTTCGTCCAGATGGCGGACTTTCTGGGATTGATTTTCCAAAGCCAGGGCGTGCAGTTCGCGCGCCAGCAGGATGTCGTAATAGCCGGCCGAAACGTCCCGATAGGCGGCCTGGCGATACAGCCGCAGCTGCTGGTCGGCGGTTTTAAGGCCGTACTCGGCAGCCCTGATCGCGGCGTTGATCTTGCCCCAGGTGTAGAGCGGCTGGGAAAGAGTCAGATCGATCAGGCCGTTGTACTGGCGCGGGGCGATGCCCATCAGCGCTTGCTGGCTTTGATCCTGGGAAATCCCGGCCGAACCGTTCAGGGATATTTGCGGTAGCGCCGCCGAGCGCTCCTCCACGTATTTGCCCTGGACGTACTTGGCGTATTCACGGGCCTTCTCGATATCACGGTTTTTCTCCATCGCCAGCGACAGGGCCTGCTCCAGGGTCAGCGTGCGCGCCTCGCTCCGGCAAGGGGGCAGCAGCGTCAACCCGAGAACGGCAATCACAATCAACAATCTCATTTTAAGGGTTCTCCTTGTACAAGCACGGCCCGGCGGCGGCCGCGCACCGAGTTGATCAGCCATAGCTCTTCGGCCCGTTGCAGATCTTCGGGATACAGCACCTTCTCCGTAATCTCTCCGCATTCCAGCAGCTCTTCCCGCAACACTCCCGGCAGCAGCCCGCTGTTGAGCGGCGGGGTCAGCCAGCGGCCGTCCTGCTTTATCACCAGCGTATGGTAACTCCCCTCGGTCACTTCGCCGCGTTCATTGAGAAACAGCACTTCGTCGCAATCGGCGCGGGCCGCGCGGGCATCATCCAGCAGCTCGCGGCGGGTGGTCTTGTGATAGCGGAACGGGTCTTGTGAATCGACCGTCAGCGGGCTGATGGCCAGACGCAACAGAGATGCGTCCTCTGGCAGCGCTTCGGATGAAATCCGCAGCGTGCCATCCGCCGCCAGCAGCAGCCGGAGTTTGCGGAGTCCCGACGTTTCGCCGGCATGTTGTAGCAACCGGCGCGCCTTCTCCGGATCGAAAACAAACCCGAAATATTCCGCCGATGCTTTCAGGCGCGCCAGATGACGCTCAAGAAGCGTACAGGTACCGTCCTGGCAGCGCAGCGACTCGATCAGCTGGAAATCCTGGTCTTTGGCGTTGACGAAGGCGCCCTTGTTGAGACATTCGGCCAATTCGTGCCGGGGCTGCGAATCCCAGGTGATACCGCTCCCCACTCCCAGCGACAGCCGTCGGCTGTGACGGTCCAGCAAAAGGGTCCGGATCGCGACCGAGAAGAGCGCTTCGCCCCCCGGCGCAATGCTGCCGATCGCGCCGCAGTAGACTCCGCGCGGCGCCCCTTCCAGGCCGGCAATGATCTCCATGCTGCGGCGTTTGGGCGCGCCGGTGATTGAGCCGCAGGGGAACAGGGCCCGCAGGAGGTCGGATAACCCGGTCCCCTGTCCGAGCCGGGCAGAGACCGTGGAGGTCATCTGGTGCAGGCTGGGATAGGTCTCGACATCGAAAAGCGACTTCACCGCGACCGAGCCGGTCTCGGCCACGATACCCAGGTCGTTGCGCAGCAGATCGACGATCATCAGGTTTTCGGCCCGTTCCTTGGGATTTTCCCGCAACCGCCGGACCGCCTCGCGATCCTCGGCCGCTGTTCTGCCGCGTGGGGCGGTCCCTTTCATCGGGCGGGTCGTGATAATTCCATCCTTGAGGGAGAAAAACAGCTCCGGCGAGGCCGAGACGACCGTGAAACGTCCGCTGTCGATGTATGCGCAGAACGGCGCCCGCTGCCCGCGTCCGATGCGGGCGTACAGCGCCAGCGGGTCGCCGCTGAAATCTCCCTGCAACTGGAAGGTGTGATTGACCTGATAGCAGTCGCCGGCGGCGATGTAGTCACGGATCCGCTCGATATCGGCGGCGTAGCGCTCCGCCTCCGGCGCCTGCCGCAGCTCTGTTTCGGAAGTGTCCGCCCGCGGCAGTCCGTCGCCGGAGGGTACGGAGCGCCTTTCGCGGAACAGGGCGAACCAGAGCAGCGGCAACCCCTCCATGGGCGGCCTGGAGGGGAGATCCGGGTTGAGCGCCGCGGCAGCTTCGTAACAGATGAAACCTGCCGCATACATGCCGGCGTCCGTGGCCGCCTGCAGTGCGTCCATCGCCTCGGCGACCCGGTCCGGGGTACTTGCCTCGACGGTTCCGGCAAAGCCGCTGAAGCGCCAGGACGAGCCGAATCCGTGGCCGCCGAAGGAATCCAGCAGTACCAGGGGAGTATCAGGCATGCTTGCCTTTCCATTTCCGCTTCAGCCAGTTCCCCAGATCGTCCATCAATGTGTACATGACCGGCACCACCAGCAGGGTCAGCAGGGTCGAGGTCAGCAGTCCTCCCACCACCGCCCGGGCCATGGGGGCGCGCATCTCTGCGCCGGCGCCGATGGCCAGGAAGAGCGGCAGCATGCCGAAGATCATCGCCAGTGTTGTCATGATGATCGGCCTCAAGCGGGTGCGGCCGGCCTCGATCACCGCCTCGCGGCGCGGCTTGCCATCCCTGCGCTGCAGTACCTTGGCGTAATCGACCAGCAGGATCGCGTTCTTGGTTACCAGCCCCATCAGCATGATCAGGCCGATCAGCGACATGATGTTGACCGTGTCGCCGGTCAGTTTGAGCATGCCGGCCATGCCGACGATCGAGAGCGGCAGCGAAAGCATGATCGCGAAAGGCTCGAAGAACGATTCGAACTGGGCCGCCAGGATCAGGAACACGAACACCACCGCCAGCAGCAGTGATTCGCCCATGTAGCCGAAAGACTCGGCCATGTCCTCCGCTTCGCCGGACAGGTCGATCGAGTAGCCGGGCGGCATGTTGATCTTTTTGGCAGCGGCCTCGACATGCTTGACGGCGGTGCCGATCGGCAGGTCGTCCAGGTTGGCCGATACCGTGATCTGGCGGGCCAGGTCGCGGCGGTTGATCTCGGTCGGGCTGGCGGCCACCACCGTGCTGACCAGACTGGCCAGCGGCACCAGCTTGACACCGCCGCTGTCGTCCGCGACCGAGATCTTCAGGTCGGCCACCTGCGCCGGATTCTGACGTATCCTTTCCGGCAGGCGCACGCGGACATCCACGGCATCGCCGTCCTCATCCTCGTAGGTGCTGATCGCCTCGCCCCCCACCAGACGCCCCAGCGAACCGACTATGTCGTTGGTGGTCACGCCGGCCGAGAGCGCCTTCTCCCGGTCCACCCGCAGCCGGTATTCGGGAATGTCATGCTCCAGCGTCACCGCCAGATCGACGATCCCGGGCGTCTTGTACAACTCTTCCTTCAACTTCTGCCCCAATATTTTCAGCGTGTTGAGGTCATCGCCCTTCAGGTTGACATTGAGCGGTTTCTGTGCCCCGCCGATCTGGCCGACCTCCTCGATCGAGAAGGTTATGCCGGCAATGCTGCGGAATCTCTCACGCACGACCCTCTGCAGCTCAAACTGATTGCGCTTGCGTTCGTTACGCTCCCTGAGCTTCAGGTAAAGCAGCCCGTCCCGCACGGTGCCGTTGTCTCCGGCGCCGATCGTGGCGTAGGTATGGTCAATCTCCGGGATGTCTTTCAAGACCGCCAGGATTGCGTTGAGCCTGTTCTCGGTTTCGGCCATGCTGGCGTCCGGGGCGGTCTTGAAGGAGACCTGGAACTCGCCCTTGTCGTAGAGCGCCATGAAGGAGGATTCCAGGGTGCTGAAGAGCACCAGGCCAGCCACAAAGGATGCCAGTGCCAGGGCCATCACCGATTTGCGGTGGTCCAGGGCCCAGCTGATGGCAAAGCGGTACTTGTCGGCGGTAAGGTCGAACCATTGGTTGAAGCGCTCCAGCAGCCTGGCGATCCCCTTGCGTTGCCCCTTAAGATGGATCGACGGATCGTGCCAGCGCGAGGAGAGCATCGGATCGAGCGTGAAGGAGACGAATAGCGAGACCAGCACGGCAAAGGCCACGCTGATGCCGAACTGGTAGAAGAAGCGCCCGACGATGCCCTTCATGAAGGCCACCGGGATGAAAACGGCGATGATCGACATGGAGGTGGCGAAAACCGCCAGGCCGATTTCGGAGGTGCCGAAGCGCGCGGCCTCCATATGGTCCTTGCCCATTTCCAGGTGGCGCACGATGTTCTCGCGCACGACAATCGCGTCGTCGATCAGCATGCCGATCGCCAGCGAGAGCGCCATCAGCGTCATCACGTTCAGGGTCATGCCCAGCGCGTACATGATGATGTAGGCCGAGATGACCGAGATCGGCAGCGTCACTCCGGTGATTACAGTGGAGCGCCAGGAATTGATGAAACAGAACACGATCAGCACGGTCAGGATGCCGCCGATGATCAGCGTGTCCTTGACATCGGTCAGCGAGTCGCGGGTCATGATCGTGCCGTCGCGCACCATGGTCAGGGTCACGCCCGGCGGCAGTTCCTTCTGCACCTTGAGCATGGTTTTTTTGACGTTGTCAACCAGCTCGACCTCGTTGCCGCCGGATTGCTTGTATATATCCAGGCCGATGGCCGGCTGGCCGTTGACCAGGGCCAACTTGCGTTTTTCCTCGGTGCTGTCGGAAACTGTGGCCACCTCTCCCAGCGGTATCGCCCGGTCGCCCCGCCTGGCGATGGCCATGTCGCGGTAGCCTTCGGCGCGGTCCGGCTTGCCGTCGATCCGCATCGGATACTCGGAAGTCCCCTTGGTCAGGCGTCCCAGCGGGGTGTTGGTATTCTCAGACCTGATACCGGCCACGACCTCGTTGACCCCCAGTCCCAGGCTGTCCAGGCGCACCGGGTCCAGCTCTACGCTGATCTCACGCTTGCGGCCGCCGACCATGTCCACCTTGCCGACCCCGGCCACGCTTTCGAAGCGTTTCTTGATTTTCTTGTCCACCAGGATCGTCAGGTCACGGGGGGAGAGGGTGTCGGACTGTACCGCCAGGGCCGCCACCGGTGCGGCGTTGAAGTCCAGCTTCTGGATGATCGGCTCATCGATCCCCTCCGGCAGGTTGCCCCTGATCGAGCTGATCTTGGCGCGCACCTCCTGGGCGCAGTCGTTGACCCGCTGTTCCAGCTGGAACTGGACCATGACCGTGGAAACCCCCTCGCGGGAGGTGGAGAAGACATGTTTGACCCCGGCGATCTGGTTGACCGATTCCTCGATGCGCTTGGATACCTCGCGCTCCACGGTCTCGGGCGAGGCGCCGGAAAAAGTTGTTACGATTGAGATCAGCGGAAATTCAACGTTGGGAAACATCTCGACCGAGAGGCGTTTGTAGGAGAACAGCCCCAGCGTAACCAGCGCCAGCATCATTACCGTGGCGAAGATCGGGCGCTTGATGGAAGTATTGGAAAGGATCATGTCGTTTCAGGTTCCTTGTGGCTTACTGCTAGCGTTTTATGATCAGCCAGGCGCCGGAGGCCAGCAGCAGGATGCCGAGCGCCCGAAGTGGAGAGAAGGGGGCCTGGCGCAGGCCGAACGCGCCGAAGTGGTCCAGTGCTGCCCCGGTGATCAGCTGGCCTGTGATAACCATCGCCATCACGGCGGTGGTGCCGATGCGTGGGACCGATATGATCGTCAGTGTGACAAAGAACGCGCCCAGAAAGCCTCCGGTCAGCTCCCACCAGGAGGCGCCGGCGATGCCGCGCAGGCTGCCTTTTCCGGCTATCATCGTAACGATCAGCAATGCCAGCGTGCCGACGGCGAACGAAATCATGGAACTTTCAAAGGCGCCGGTCTTCTGTGCCAGGCGCGCGTTGATCGAAGGCTGTAGCGCTATCGCCATGCCGCCGCAAACCATCAGCAGCAGCATCGTAAGATTACTCATCGGTCCCTCCCAGTTCTTTCCAGCGGAAACAATCTACGGTGTGGTCGTTTACCATGCCTACCGCCTGCATCAGGGCGTAGCAGATGGTTGAACCGACGAAGCGGAATCCGCGACGCTTCAGGTCCTTGCTGAGTGCATCCGACAACGGGGTGCCGGCCGGGATGTCGTTGTGCGTTTTCCAGGTGTTCTGAATCGGGCTGCCGTCTACGAACCGCCACAGGTAACTGTCGAAGCTGCCGAACTCGTTCTGTACATCCAGAAAGGCGCGGGCATTGCTGACTGCCGAGGCGATTTTCAGGCGGTTGCGGATGATGCCGCTGTCGTTGAGCAGCCCGGCCTGTTTCAGCTCGTCAAAACCGGCCACAACAGCCGGATCGAACTGTTCAAAGGCGCGCCGGTAGCCTTCGCGCCTCTTGAGAATGGTTATCCAGGAGAGACCGGCCTGGGCGCCCTCCAGGATCAGGAACTCGAACAGCCGCCGATCGTCGTGCAGCGGTGTGCCCCACTCAAGATCGTGGTAAGCGACATACAGCGGGTCGCTGCCGCACCATCCGCAGCGGGTCATGCCAGTCTCTCCCTAATCAGCTGCTTGAGATCGGCGACATCGCGGCAGGCATTCAGCTGGTCGGCGTTGTACACGAAAACGATGGTCATTGGCATTACCTCCCGCAATTCGTTTCCTGATGGGAACTATTTCGTTTTTCCGTTGGCGGTCACGCTGTCGCCGTCTTTAAGGTTGAAGCCGCCACGGGTCACGTACCGTTCGCCGGATTTGATGCCGGACTTGACTTCAATCAAATCACCGTTTGTTACACCGACCGCTATCTCGCGTTTTCGCGCGGTCCCGTTTTCAACCACATACATCACCCCTTTTCCGGCGGACAGGTCCAGCGCGGCAACGGCGCTGCGTGGCACCTGCAGCACGTCGGCACGTCTGCCGGTGATAATCCGCCCCTTGGCGAACAGTCCTCCCTTCAGGGTTTCGGGGACATTGCGCACCTCCGCGATCACCTTCAGTGACCGGTCCGCTGCTGAAAGCTCCGGGTTTATGAACATGATCTTGCCGGTGAAGCTGACTCCTGGCTGCGAATCAACTGTGAACTCGAGCGGTTGCCCCACCTTGACGCGGCCGGAATCAGTGGAAGATACGCTGACGGTCAGATTGAGTATCCGGTTGTCGACAATTCTGAAAATCGGCTTGCCCGCGGCCGCATCACTGGCCAGATCGCCCACGTTGACGTTCCGCAGCGCGACTACCCCGTCAATTGGAGCCGTGACCGATCCCTTGGCCCGCCGTGCGATAGCCTGGCGTGTCTCTTCTTCGGCCACGCGGATCTGGGCTCTGGCGGAGTCGATTTTTGACTGTGCGGCTTCCTTTTCGGTGCTGGCATCATCCAGGGCCTGTTGCGTTGCCAGGCCGGACTCTTTCAGTTTGACCAGTCGGGCAAACTCGCGCTCGGCACGGTTGGCTGCTACCCGGGCTTGGGCCAGGCCGGCCCTGGCCGCCGCGATGCCGGCTTCGCCGCGTTTGACCTGCGCCTCTGTTTCAGATACATCGATCATGGCCAGCGGCTGCCCTTTCTTTACACGCACCCACTCATTGACAAAGACCTGTTTGACAAGACCGGGTATCTGAGTTTTTACATCCACCGAGAACTTGGGCTCCAGGTTTCCGGTTACTTCAATGTATTCGACCATTTCTGCCGGTTTTGCAGAGGAACTTTCAACTGCGACCGGAGGTTTGGACAGCTGCTCCTTGCCTGTTTCGGTCTTGCCACAGGCACTGATGGTTGAGGCAAAAAAGACTATGGTAATTAAAACAGCGGCTTTGTTCATTGATAACTCCTCTGTACCATGGGGGCCATACCCATTTTCTGTTCCGATGTTCAGTTGCCGTACCGCCCCTTCATATCCGATATTGTTACGGATATAATAATTCCATGTTCATATCGTTTTCATCTCTGTTCAGTCAAGTCGAATATAACTTTAATAATCAGCTGAATCCGGAATTCCATGTTTGCCAGCAGAGGTTGCTGCTTGATTGATAAACCGACAGTCACTCCAAACGGTGAATTCAGGGCTGATTGAACGGCTGTTACCTCATTTGGGGTATTGGATGTTGTGAATGAGGTGTGATGTGAAGCATTGTCCCATAAACCGGTTTGCATGAAACAAATGATTGCAGGGCGTTACGGTGTCTGGCTGGGTTGGCACACTGCCTGCACAAGACATGATCAAACATATCCCTTTGGAGGTAGTACAAATGAAAAAAGTTATGTCCACAATCGTTGCCGCCCTCGTAGCTGTATCTTTCGCCGCTGTTGCATTCGCTGCTCCTGCTGAGAAAGCTGCTGCTCCTGCTGCTCCTGCCGCTGCCGCTGCTCCTGCTGCTGAAGCAAAGCCGGAAGCAAAGCCTGCTAAAAAAGCTAAAAAAGCTAAAAAAGCCAAGAAAGCTGAAGTGAAGAAAGAAGAAGCTGCTCCTGCTGCTGCTCCTGCAAAGTAATTCGCTTTTTGCATATGTACAGAAAAGCCGCATCGAAAGATGCGGCTTTTTTTTGTGCCGGATATTGTATATATATGCAAGCTGTCAACGTTGAATAATTGTGCGGGAGAAATGGAAAATGTCAAATCAAATGGTTCGTGCATTATGTCTGTCGGGCGGTATCCGGGTTCTAGCCTGTGACACCAGCACTCTGGCGCGTGAGATATGTCTGCTCCAGGAGACCTCTGCCACGGCAAGTATTGCAATGGGCCGCGGACTTGCCGGTGGGGCGCTGCTGGGGGCGTTGCTGAAGAATGGTCAGCGGATTGCTCTCAAGTTTGAAGGTAACGGTCCGTTACTCAAACTGCTGATCGAAGCCGACAGCGAGGGAGCGGTCTGCGGCTGCGCCGGGAATCCGGCGGCTGAAGTTGAACCGTTAAACGGAAAGTGGAATGTGGCCGGATTGATCGGGAAGGCCGGATTCCTGACCGTATCGAAAGATATCGGGGTTGGCGGGCAACCGTATCAGGGGCTGGTGCAACTGGTCAGCAGCGAGATCGGTGACGACCTGGCGTACTATCTGACCGAATCCGAGCAGACTCCCTCCGCCGTAGGCTTGGGGGCGGCACTGGATGAGAACGGCCATATTGCGGTCTGTGGCGGCTTTCTGGTCCAGGCGTTGCCGAAGGCCGACCAGGCTGAGCTGGAAAAGATCATGGAGCGAATAGCATCGGCGCCACCGCTTTCATTGATGTTGAGCGAGGGCGGTCCGGAGGGGGTTATTCGGGAACTCTTTGGCGACATATCTTATACCGTTCTTGAAACCCACGATATTTTCTTTCGTTGCGGATGTTCACTTGATAAGGTCGAACGGGCCTTGATTACCATGGGTGCGAAGGAGTTGATCGATATGCAGGCGACCGATGACGGGGCCGTGGTTACCTGCGAGTTCTGCCGCAAGACTTATCGCTTTGACAGGGAAAACCTGGATCAGCTTATAAATCGCGTAGCAGAGAAAGCGGTCAGATAATCGTGCCTACCATCCTGCTGACAATCGCCTACGATGGCACCAACTATTCCGGCTGGCAGGTGCAACCGAACGGCATGACAATCCAGCAACTCATGGAGGATGCTCTCGAAAACCTGCTGGGTGAGCGGGTTCAACTCTGCTCTTCGGGTCGCACCGATGCAGGTGTGCATGCCCGGGCCATGCCGGCCGCCTTTTACACCGCCAGGGAACTGCCGTTGCGGGCCTTTATCGAAGGTACCAATCGTTATCTTCCCGATGACATTGCCGTTCAGGATGCCCGCCTGGCGCCGGATGGGTTCAAGCCGATCAGCGCAGCGCTTGCCAAGCATTATCGCTACACGATATACAATTCCACCATACGTTCTCCGTTGGATCGGTTGTACAGCTGGCAGGTCAGGGAAACTCTTGACCTGCCGGCAATGCTGGCTGCTGCCCGCTATTTTGTCGGCACACACGATTTTGCCGCGTTCCGTGCTTCGAACTGTGTGGCGAAGACTACGACGCGCCGGATGGACTCGATTAAAATCGATCAAAGCGGAAAGTTTATTACCATCGATGTTGTCGGAGAAGGTTTTCTGAAGTATATGGTGAGGGTAATGTCAGGAACGCTGGTGGATGTCGGCAGGGGGCGTTTCAAGCAGGAGTATGTTGAGCGGTTGCTGCTGGAAGGTGACCGGAAAAAAGCCGGCGTCACCGCGCCGGCCTGTGGTCTGTGCCTGATGAAGGTTTTCTACCCTGAAGACAGCCGTTGATGGCGGCTGATCATTTCTCAGTCAAGAGGCGTTTGACCAGCTGTTCCATCTTGCGCCCCATCTCATCCGAAAAACCACGATAGACCTCGGCAACGGCGCCTTTCTTGTCTATCACGAACATCACCGGAACGGAACGTACGCCGAAGTCCACGGTAGCGTCGTCACCGGCCAATGCCAGGGGGTAGTTGATGTGGTACTCGTTGGCAAAAGCCTTGACGGCCCGTTCACCATCCTCGTCTGCGCTCAATCCCAGGACCTGAAGTCCCTGTTTGCCATATTTGCGATTCATCTCCATCAGGTGCGGTATCGATTGCCTGCAGGGTTGGCACCAGGTCGCAAAAAAATCCACAACCAGAACGTGACCGCGGTAATTGTCAAGAGATACCGGTTGACCTGAGGTGGTGATCACTTTGAAGTTGGGAGCTGGCTGGCCCGGCCTGGGGGCTGCTTCAAGCTTGGGTGGCAAGATCATCGATGCAGCCGCCAGGCAAGCCAGCAATAAAAGAATGACAGGTTTTGTAAAGTTCATCGCCCCTAGAGTGCCTTGGCGATCAGGGCATCTATCTGTGATTTGGGGACCGCGCCGACAACCTGATCAACCTGTGCGCCACCCTTGAAGAGAATAATGGTGGGTATGCCGCGTACGCCATATTTGCTGGGAGTGGCCTGGTTTTCATCCACATTGACTTTGCCGACCTTGACTTTCCCGGCATACTCGTCAGCAATTGCATCTACCAGTGGTGCAATCGCCTTGCAGGGGGCACACCAGGTTGCCCAGAAATCTACCAGAACCGGTATGTCGGACTGGAGTACCTCACGATCGAAATTTGCGTCGGTAAACGCCATTACTTTTTCACTAGCCATCTTGTTTATCTCCTTTTGGGAATTATATCTGTTTTTGAATGATATACCAGAAGCTGAAAAAATCAAGTCCAAACTCCGGGCACGGCACGGCGTTGAAAAAGGGGCCACAAGAGAGTATGGTGTGTAAAACGAAGGGGACTGGAAATGCCGACACTGCCATTAAACATAGACATGCAGGGTAAAACGGCACTTGTTGTCGGAGGCGGAAAGGTGGCGCTGCGCAAGGTGCATGCCCTGCTGGCGTCCGGCGCCTCGCTTCGGGTGGTGGCTCCGGAAATATGCCTGGAGCTGGCGGATCTGGCTGCCCAGGGAGCTGTCTCCGTTCGTCGTGGTTGTTATGCCGTTGCCGATCTCGATGCTGCTTTCCTGGCTGTTGCCGCTACCGATGCTGCCGCCGTGAACCGGGCGGTTGCCGCTGATGCCTCGGAACGCGGGATCCTTGTCATGGTGGCCGATAGCCCGCTGGCGGGAAACTGCACCTTTCCGGCGGTGCTGCGTCACGGGAACCTGGAAATAGCCGTCTCGACCGGAGGGCGCTGCCCGACGCTGGCCACTGAAATACGGGACATGATCGCCGGTGTTATCGGCGATGAGTATGGTGTGGTGCTTGAACAGCTGGCTGCCGAACGAGAAAAGCTGTTGACGGATGGGAGCGCCAGCACATACAATAAACAGGTTTTACGGTCGCTTGCCGGGCGACTGATCGCCGAGATTGCTGAGCGCAAGGATACCGCATGATCCAAATATTTTTTTACCTTACGTTTGCACTGTACGGCTGTGCCACGGCGGCCTACCTGGTGTACCTGCTGCGCACGACTTCACAGGTTGGAATGTGGGCCAACCGGTTGGTGACGGTAGGATTTGCGACCCATATGCTTTCCACGATCCATCGTTTCAGCTCTTCGGGATATCTGCCGATCACCAACCTGCATGAGTCGCTCTCCTTTTTTGCCCTTACCATCGTGGGCTCCTTTATCCTGTTCGAACGCAAATACAAGGTGACCATCCTCGGCGCCTTCATTATCCCGGTTGCCCTGCTGATGGTAATCTCTTCCAGTGTTTTTCCCTCCGCCATCCGCGAATTGAATCCGGCACTGAAAAGCAACTGGATCTGGATCCATACCATCATGGCTTTTATCAGCTACGCGATGTTCACAATCGCTTCCGGAGCCGCGGTGATTTACCTGATCCAGCAACATTTCCTGAAGAAAAAGCGGTTGGGGGCACTGTTTCAGAAACTGCCGTCGCTGAACACGCTGGACGATATCAGCTACCGTTGCCTGACAATAGGATTTCCACTGTTGACGATTGCGATAATCACAGGCGCCATCTGGGCCGAAAAAGCCTGGGGAACCTACTGGAGCTGGGACCCCAAGGAAACCTGGTCGCTGATCACCTGGTTCATATTCGCCGCCCTGCTGCACAGCCGTCTTACGACCGGCTGGCGCGGCAAGCGCGCCTCGCTGCTGACTATCGCCGGTTTTCTGGTGATGCTCTTCACCTTTATTGGCGTCAGCCTGTGGTTGCCAGGCCTGCATGCCTACAAATAGCCCTTTCAAGGATATAATCTGAATGAATATCATCGTAGTCGGTCTATCACACAAGACCGCCACAGTTGAAATACGGGAAAAGGTGGCCTTCTCGCCCAATCAGATGCAGAAACCTCTGGCCGAACTGGTCGGTTTGGACGGGATAATTGAAGGGGTGATCGTATCAACCTGCAACCGGGTTGAAATCTATGCCACAACCCGTGACATTGCCGGTGGAACCGCCCGTATCAAGCGCTTCCTGGCCGATTATCACCGTATTCCGCTCGAATCCCTCGACCAGCATCTCTACACCCATCATTCCGAAAACGCCATTCGCCATGTGTTCCGGGTCGCTTCCAGCCTGGATTCGATGGTGGTCGGCGAACCGCAGATCCTGGGGCAGATCAAGACCTCCTATGGATATGCCGCAGAATACAAGTCCTCCGGCATCATATTGAACCGTTTCCTGCACAAGGCCTTCTCGGTTGCCAAACGTGTGCGCACCGAGACCAAGATTGCCTCATCGGCGGTGTCAGTCGCCTTCGCCGCGGTGGAACTGGCCAAAAAGATACTTGGTGATCTTTCCGACAAGACCGTGATGCTGATCGGCGCCGGCGAGATGTGTGAACTGGCTGCCAAGCACTTCCTCAACAGCGGCGCAAGGGGGGTGATGGTCACCAACCGTACCTTTGAGCGGGCCGAGAAGCTGGCCGAAGAGTTCGGCGGCGAGGCGGTGCGTTTCGAGGAACTGTTTACGCATTTGCATCGCGCCGATATAGTGCTTTCCTCGACCGGCGCTCCCCATTGCATCATCGGGCCGAAGGATGCGGAAGAGGTCGTCAGGCGCCGCAGGTTCAAGCCGATGTTTTTTATCGACATTGCGGTTCCGCGAGATATCGATCCCAAAGTGGACGATGTGGAAAACGCCTATCTGTTCACGGTGGATCACCTGCAGGAGATCGTGCAGGCCAACCTGGCCCAGCGCAGTCTGGAGGCGGAGAAGGCGGAAGAGATCATCAACCAGGAGATCGGCCAGTTTTACAAATGGCTCTCGACGCTGGAGGTCACTCCCACCATTGTTGCGCTCAGAACCCGTTTTGATGAAATTCGCAGGGGTGAACTGGAAAAGACCGTCTCCGGCTGGAAGGACCTGCCTCCCGATGCCGAAAAGAGGCTGGAAGCGTTGACCATGGCGATGATGAACAAGCTGCTGCACGCCCCCACGGCCGTGTTGAAAAAAGCCGGGCAGGGAGGGCGGGTTGACCTGTATGTTGATGCGCTCAGGCAGCTTTTCGAGCTGGAGTCGCTTCAGAACGATGACCGGGAACTGGAGCTGGAAGAGTAGTGCGTCTGCCACCGCTGCTGCCCGCTACCCTGATCAGGCGTTACAAGCGTTTTCTGGCGGACGTGATGCTAGCGGACGGAAGTATCGTCACCGTGCACTGTCCCAATTCCGGCAGCATGAAAGGGTGCGCGGTGCCCGGCAGCCCGGTGTTTCTCTCGCGCAGCTCCAATCCGGACCGGAAGTATCCCCTGGGCTGGGAACTGGTGCAGGCGGACGGTTTTTGGGCCGGCATCAACACCGGGCTACCCAACCGGCTGGTGCGGGAGGCAATCGAGGACGGCACCGTGTCCGAGCTGCAGGGTTATGCCACTCTTCGTCCGGAGGTGCCGTACGGCGAACACAGCCGCATCGACCTGCTGCTGGAAGGCGCGGCCGGCCGTTGTTTCGTGGAAGTCAAAAACGTCACTCTGGTCGAGAATGGCCGGGCTCTGTTCCCGGACGCGGTTACGACCCGCGGGCAGAAGCATCTGCAGGAACTGATGCGGGTGGTAAGTGAAGGTGATCGCGGCGTGATTTTCTTCACCGTACAGCGCGGCGACGGTAATTCGGTCTCCCCGGCCGATGCCATCGATCCGGAGTACGGGCGCCTGCTGCGGATGGCTTTGGCGAACGGAGTAGAGGCGCTGGCCTACCGGGCTTTGGTGACACCGGAGGAGATTCGGCTGACGGAACGTTTGCCGGTGTTTGTGTAAAAATGATAGCTGAATTCAAATAAAGAAACGGAGAAGATTATGCCCCCCAAACAGATACGCATCGGAACCCGTGCCAGCCAGCTGGCGCTCTGGCAGGCCAACTGGGTCAAGTCCGAACTGGAAAAAAAATACCCCGGTATGGAGGTCACGCTGACCAAGATCAAGACCATCGGCGACAAGATCCTGGATGTGCCGCTGGCCCAGGTGGGCGGCAAGGGGCTGTTCGTCAAGGAGATCGAGGAGGCCATGCTGCGAGGCGAGATAGATATTGCGGTACACAGCATGAAAGATGTGCCGACCGAATTTCCGGAGGGGCTCGGGTTGCACTGCATTACCGAGCGTGAAGATCCGCGCGATGCGGTGATTTCCCGCAATGTCAAATTCGCCGACCTGCCGCAGGGCGCCCGCATCGGCACCAGCGCGCTGCGACGCCAGGCCCAGCTTTTGAAGGTGCGGCCCGACCTGGAGATGTGCATCATCCGCGGCAACGTCGAAACCCGTATCCGCAAGCTGACCGACGACAAGCTGGATGCGGTGATACTGGCCGCAGCCGGACTTAAGCGTCTCGGTTTTACCGAACAGGTGGCCGAATATCTGGACACCGAACTATCGATCCCGGCCATCGGACAGGGCGCGCTGGGGATCGAGTGTCGTCTGGCGGACCCGGTCATCACCGCGACGATCGACTTTTTCAATCACGCCGATACCAGCCATGCGGTGCGGGCCGAACGGGCCCTGCTGAAGCGCTGCGAAGGGGGCTGCCAGGTGCCGATCGCTGCCCACGGGACAGTCAGCGATGGCCGGTTGCGTCTGGTCGGCTTTATTGCCGCGGTGGACGGCAGCCGTTCGGTGCGCGGAGAAATTTCCGGCCCGGTGGCCGAGTGTGAACAGCTTGGAATCAGGCTGGCGGACCAGCTGCTGGCCGATGGTGGCAAGGCCATTCTGGAAGAGGTTTATCAGAGGTCGATCGGTGAGTAACGCCATTGTTTACCTAGTTGGCGCCGGCCCGGGCGATCCGACCCTGATCACACTACGCGGCGTCGAGTGCCTGAAGCGGGCCGATGTGGTCGTTTATGACTATCTGGCCAACGAGCAGCTCCTGAATCACGCCCCGGAAAGCGCCGAGCGCATCTACGCCGGAAAGATCGGCGGAAGGCACAATCAGGACCAGGAGGAGATCAGTCGGCTGCTGGTTGAAAAGGCGCAGCAGGGTAAGGTGGTAGTGAGGTTGAAAGGGGGCGATCCCTTCGTCTTCGGGCGTGGCGGGGAGGAGTGCGAGGCGCTCAACGCAGCCGGGATTCCTTTCGAAGTGGTGCCGGGGGTCACGGCCGCGATCGGCGCCGCTGCCTACGCCGGCATTCCGCTCACGCACCGTGACTTCACCGCGTCGGTGGCTTTTGTGACCGGTCAGGAGGGTAAGGACAAGGACGAGTCGGCCATCGACTGGGACCGCCTCTCGCTGGGGGGCGGAACAGTTGTCTTTTATATGGGGATCACCACGCTCAGGCGCAACATGCAGCGCATGATCGAGCATGGCCGCCCGGCCGACACGCCGGTGGCCCTGGTGCGCTGGGCGACCACCGTCTGCCAGCAGGTTCTGACCGGTACGATCGCCGACATTGCTGACCGGGCCGAGGAAGCCGGCTTCAAACCGCCCGCGATAACCATCGTCGGCGAGGTTGTAACGTTGCGTGAGAAACTGCGCTGGTATGACAGTAGACCGCTCTGCGGCAGAAAGATCATCGTTACCCGCGCTGCCGAGCAGGCCGGCGAGTTCTCGGCGAAACTTATAACACGTGGCGCAACGGTTCTGGAGTGCCCCACGATCCGGCTGGTGGAACCGGAAAGCTGGCAATTGCTGGATGTTGCCATTCGTGAGTTGCCAGGCTACGACTGGCTGATCCTTACATCCGGCAATGCGGTACGCTTCTTTTTCCAGCGCCTTGAGGCGCTGGGGCTGGATAGCAGGGCTCTGTCCGGCTGCAAGGTCTGTGCGGTCGGTCCGAAAACGGCCGACGCCTTCAGGGTGTCCGGAGTACGCCCGGATCTGGTGCCCTCAGATTATAAGGCCGAAGGCATCGTGAACGAGTTTTCGCGATTGGATCTGAAAGGGGCGAAAATCCTCTTCCCGAAAGCCGACAAGGCCCGGGAAATTATCCCCTGCGAGTTGAAACGGATGGGTGCCCACGTGGACTGTCCGGTGGCCTACCGCAATATCCTGCCGGAAAGGTTGCCTCCCGAAGCGCTTTTTGCACTGGAGAAGCGCTCGGTGGACTGTATCACCTTTACCTCTTCATCCACGGTACAGAATCTGGCGGCCATGCTGGGCGAGGAACTGCTGCTGGATATGCTGAAGGGGGTGACGGTCGCATCGATCGGCCCGATCACCTCGAAGAGCTGCCGTGAACTTGGTCTGAAGGTGGATATAGAGCCGTCCGTCTATACACTGGATGCATTGACGGCCGCCGTGGAATCTCATTTCAGCTAAGCGGAAAGAATGTCAAATCAATAAATGAAAAAGGCCCTGCATGACAGGGCCTTTTGTCGTCCGGCGGGTCTGGAACCGTTAGACCAGTTCCAACGCACTGAAGAAGTAAGGGATCTCGAAAGCGGCTGTTTCAGGTGCATCGGAGCCGTGTGAGGAATTCTCCTCGATGTTGACGGCGAAATCCTTGCGGATTGTACCCGGCTCGGCATTGGCCGGATTGGTTGCGCCCATCAGGGTGCGCCAGTCGGCGATGGCATTTTCCTTCTCCAGGCATAGTACGATCACCGGGCTGCGGGACATGAAGGCGCACAGGTCGTTGAAGAAGGGGCGCTCCTTGTGGACATAGTAAAAGCCCTCGGCCTGACATTTGCTCAGCTTGATTTTCTTCATGCCGACGATGTTGAAGCCGTTGGCTTCGATTCTGTCCAGAATTTTTCCGGCCAGCTTGCGCTCGACTGCATCCGGCTTGATGATTGCGAAAGTGCGTTCCATGGTGTTTCCTCCGATATGGTTTAAAAAAGTGAACTTTTCAGATAGCACCGCTAATATTTACTTGTCAAGTGATTTAGCCTCATTTTCAGCTGCACCCTCGTCGCATCAGGCTTCCCATTACTTCCTGCGGCACAAAACTCTCGCTAAAAAATCGGCATATATGTTAAAAGTGACTATTCGGCTCTCATGGAAAGGACATCTACATGGATTTTACAAAAATGCTGCATAAATTCACCGTGGTTCCTTCACTAACAGACGAACTGGCTGCACTGCAGCGCATTGCCTATAACCTGTGGTGGTGCTGGGAGCCGGATGCGATCAATCTGTTCCGGCGCATGGATGCCGATCTTTGGCAGTCAACCCGCCACAACCCGGTCGAGATGCTGGGCATTCTCCAGCAGACCACGCTGGAGGCGCTCAAATCCGATGAGGGTTTCATGGCCCACCTCAAGATGGTAGATGAAAATCTCTCTGAATATCTGGAGGATAAGACCTGGTTCCAGAAGAATGCCAACAGTAATTCAAATATGAAGGTGGCTTATTTTTCAATGGAATTCGGTCTGCACGAGTCGCTGCCGATCTATTCCGGCGGTCTGGGCATACTTGCCGGAGATCACCTGAAATCGGCCTCGGATCTTGGCCTGCCGCTGGTCGGGGTCGGACTTTTATACCGTCAGGGATATTTCCGCCAATATCTGAATAACGAGGGGTGGCAGCAGGAGTTCTACCCCGAGAACGATTTCTACAACCTGCCGCTGATCCTGGAACGCAACGAAAACGGCCAGCCGCTTTCATTTGAGCTGGAGTTCGGCCTCCGCAAGTTCAAGGTACATATCTGGAGGGTCCAGGTTGGAAGGGTGCCGCTTTATCTGCTGGATACCAACCTGGAAGAGAACAGCCCCGAAGATCGCCTGATCACGGCCCAGCTCTATTTCGGCGACAAAGAAATGCGCATGATCCAGGAGATCCTGCTGGGGATCGGCGGTATCCGTGCCCTGAGAACGCTCGGTATCATTCCCAACGTATGTCACATGAATGAGGGGCATGCCGCCTTCCTGGCGCTGGAGCGCATCCGCCTGTTGATGGATAAGCGCGGCATCAGGTTTAACGAAGCCCGTGAAATTGTGACCGCCGGAAATGTATTCACCACCCATACTCCGGTTGAGGCCGGTATCGATCACTTTCCATCCGAGCTTCTGGACAAGTTCTTTGCGCGTTATTCCAAGTCGCTGGGACTGAGCCGTGACGAATTTCTCGGCCTGGGGCGCCAGAATCCGAAAAATCAGCAGGAGAGTTTCTGCATGGCGGTGTTGGCGTTGAAACTGGCCGGGCATACCAACGGCGTCAGTCAGCTGCATGGCGAGGTTTCGCGCAAGATGTGGAAGAACGCCTGGCCAGAGCTCCCCGAGGAACTGCTGCCGCTGACTTCAATCACAAACGGCGTGCATACCCGCACCTGGATGTCCAACCATATGGCCAGCCTTCTGATCCGTTATCTGGGGAACCGATGGCTGGACGATCCGACCGATCATAGCGTCTGGCGCCGCATCTCGAAGATACCCGATGCCGAACTGTGGAGAACCCAGCAGAGCTGCCGGGAAAAACTGGTGGATTTTGCGCGCAGGCGTCTCAAGGAACAACTGGTCAAGGTCGGCGCCACAACCAAGGAGATTTCGACTGCGGAAGAGGTGTTGGACCCGGAGGTACTCACCATCGGATTCGCCCGCCGCTTCGCAACCTACAAACGGGGAACCCTGCTCCTCCGCGACCTGGACCGGTTGGCTCGCATCCTCAATAACCCGGAGATGCCGGTTCAGTTCATCTTTGCCGGGAAGGCGCACCCCCAAGACCAGGAAGGGAAGGAATTGATCCGGCAGATTGTTCAGGCTTCCCATCAGGAGCGTTTCCGGCATCGGATCGTATTCATAGAGGATTACGACATGGAAGTGGCTCGCCATCTGGTACAGGGGGTCGATGTCTGGCTTAATACACCGCTCCGTCCGATGGAGGCCAGTGGCACCAGCGGAATGAAGGTGGCGTTCAACGGTGGTCTCAACATGAGCATCCTGGATGGCTGGTGGTGCGAGGGGTACCACGGCAATAATGGCTGGGCCATCGGCAAGGGAGAGGTCTACGAGGACATCGAGTATCAGAACCAGGTTGAGGGGCGTGCGCTTTACGAACTGCTTGAGAAGGAGGTCGTGCCGCACTTCTATGATCAGGGCAGTGACGGCGTTCCGCGTTCGTGGGTTGCCACGATGAAGGCCTCTATGCAGAGTCTCTGTCCGGTGTTTTCCACCGACCGGATGGTACAGGAGTATGCGATCCATTCCTATATTCCCGCCTATGGCCAGTGGAAGCGGCTTGTGGATGATGATATGTCGCTGGCTCTTGATCTTGCCCGCTGGAAGGAACGTCTATTCAAACTCTGGCCGCAGGTTCGCATTGAACAGGCCGTGGCCGAGGCCGCCGATGCGGTCGCTGTTGGCAGTACGATTCCGGTCACTGCCCGTGTTGAGCTGGGAGAGCTGGCGGTGGATGAGGTCTCGATCGAAGTGTATTTTGGGGTGTTGGATTCCACCGGTAACATTCAGGGTGGCGAAACCGTTACGCTCCGGAATATGTTCGATCTGGGAAACGGATTGTACGAGTTCAGCGGAGCCCTGGAGTGCCGGTTCTGCGGCAGGCATGGCTTCATGCTGCGAATAATGCCGCAACACAGGATTCTTGGGAACGTGTATGAGCCCGGCTACCTGATATGGGGCTGACGGAGCGGCCGGCCGCAACTTTAAATAACAACTGGCGAGTATAGATGGCCATAGCAGCCGATATTCAGCAGCAGGTTTTCGACCTGCTTTCCCGTTCATCAAGTGTCTCCTTTGTCACCGCCGACCAGGAGAGCACGGGCAGGATTGCCCTTTCACCAGGTCAGCGGGTGACCGCCGAGGTTATAGGGATGCTGCCGAACAACCGTACCCAGGTGCGGGTCGGCAACGAACGCTTCAATCTGGATTTGCCGATGGCGGTCCGTATGGGGCAAGCGCTGGAGATGACTTTTGTCTCCGAAGACCCACGTTCGACCTTTGCCATTGCCCGTCAGGGAGGCGTCTCTCCGCCAGTTAGCCTCTCCGATGCCTCCCGCCTGTTGAGCATGCTGATTTCTAGCGAACAGATCCTTGATCCCAAACTACGATCATCACTGCAGAACATCGGGGACATGTTGCGGCGTTCATCCGGCGAGGCCGGAGTACTGGCCAATCTGCTGGATGAGGCTCTGACGTATGGCTCCTTGCGGGAAGGCGTCAAGGCCGCTCCCAGAACCCCCGACGATTCGATGCGGGAATCCGGAGAAAGGCAGGCGCCGGCGCAGCAGGGTACGCGCCAGCTGACCCCGGATCAGGCCCGGTTGGCGGCTTTTGAGGCCAACGCTTCCCAGATACTCAGGAGCATAGCCCATAATTCGCGCTTCGTTCTGATCGAAGCGGCCAATCCGCTGCAGACTCCTCTGCCGCTCATGCCGGGTGAAGAAGTCAACGCGGTGGTTGTCGGCACACTGCCCGGGGGGCGGACTTTTGTGCAGGTTGCCGGCACTGCCATCGAGCTTGTTCTGCCACGGGCCGTTGTAGTCGGCGAGCTGCTGCGACTGACCTTTATCTCTTCACAGCCCAAGCCGACTTTTGCCCTCTCCCGCGCCCAGCCCGATAGCTCGCCCGGTTCCCTGAGCGAAGCCGGGCGTTGGCTGAGTGTTCTGGAACACATCGAAGGAGGAGTCTCCAAACAACAGATGTACGTATTGGATCGACTCAATACCGTGTTGAAAAGCCTTCCTCCCGACTCTCCGGCATTTACCGCGATAATGGACGAGGCCATTACCTATCAGACCGTAATGCGGGCGCAGACCAGTGCCGAACAATCAGCCCTGGCGGCGGCGATGGCGGTGGCCGGGCAGGCAACACCCACGTCCGGCAACGGAATTGTCCTGAGTGACGATATGGCCAAATTGCTCCAGGCGGTGATCAAGGGCAACCGATTGGCGTTGCTGGAGTCACTCAGCCAACAGTCGATGCCTGCCGGATTAACACCCGGGCAGCAGCTGAAGGGTGAGGTGCTGGCGGCTCTGGGTGGTGGACGGTTTATGGTGCAGGTGGCCGGCCAGGTCCTTGAGTTTGCGATGCCGAAAAATATCCGGCGTGGCGATGTGATCAATCTGTTTTTCATCACGGAAGAACCCCAGGCCACTTTCCTGATGACCCGCTTCGGCAAAATGGGAGATGCGCGTGTCAGCGAGACCGGCCGCTGGTTGAGCGGTTTTCTGGGCGAGACTGCACAAAAACTACCGCCGCAGGCTGCCATGGGTTTGCTGCGGACGCTGCTCTCATCTCCGCCGACCGACGCATCGCAGGTCGGCAGAATGCTTCAGCAGGGACTGCGCGAAAGCGGGCTCTTCTATGAATCCCACCTGGCGCGCTGGTTCGGTGGTGAGTATCGGCTGGATGACATTTTGAAAGAGCCGCAGGGGCGTTTGTCGCCACGCCTGTTGCTTGCTGGTGAGCAATCTCTGGATGTTTCCGCGGATGCTCTTGCCAGGGCCAGCCTTAAGACCGGTTCGGCTGAAGTAATGGAGGCTGTCTTCAGGAAGGCCGGCAGCAGCATGTCACACGAAGGAATTGCCGATCAGCGCGCGCTACCGGCGGTTAATGAACAGCTTTCCACATTGCAGAGCGGACAGCATGTATTCCGGGGTGACCTGTTTCCCGGTCAGCCACTGGAGTGGAGCGTTGCCGAACGTGATGCGCATCGCAACCGCACCGGCGCACGAGAGCGCACCTGGGAAACCAGTGTCGATATCAACCTGCCGCGCCTGGGGCCGGTCTCGGTCCGGCTGGTCCTTGACGGTACCCGTGTCAGCCTGGATGTACAAGCGGAGAACAGCAGCGCAGTCTCGTTGCTGGATGCCGGCAGGGTGCGTCTGACTGAGCAGTTGGAGGCCTCCGGGCTGATTCCGTCAGACATGAATATACGCCATGTCGTCACGTGATGATGAAGGGCGCCGGGCCGCGGCGCTTTCCTATAAGCAGGGCTACTACGCGCCGGTAGTCGTTGCCAGCGGCAAGGGGGTTGTTGCAGAGGCGATCATTGCCTGTGCCCGCGAGGCCGGAGTTTATGTTCACGAGTCGCCCGAACTGGTCAAGCTTCTGATGCAGGTGGATTGCGACCAGTATATACCTCCCGAGTTGTACCGGGCGGTTGCGGAAGTTCTGGTATGGTTGTATGCGATGGAAAATGAAGGTATTTGACTTATAAATATGGGAGGGACAATGCAGATCAAGTTTGGTACGGACGGCTGGCGCGGTGTTATTGCCCGCGATTTCACCTTTGACAATCTTTCCATTGTGGCACAGGCCACTATGGATTATCTGAACCGGGAAGGGCTGGGTGGCAAGGGTCTGGTAATCGGTTATGATCGCAGGTTCATGTCGCGTGATTTTGCCCGCAGAGTGGCCGAAATTGCCGCCGGCAACGGTATCCGTGTGCGTCTGGCGGAAGAGTACGCCCCGACGCCGGCCATTTCCTGGGCGGTCTGGGAATCGAAAGCCGGAGCAGGCATCATGATCACCGCCAGCCACAATCCGCCGGAGTATAACGGATTCAAGGTGAAAGAAGGTTTTGGCGGTTCCGCGCTCCCTTCTACCACCAGGATTCTAGAAGAAATCGTTGCATTCAACATTGATAATGGACGCAGGGTTGTTGCAGTCTCTTATGATGTGGCCGTTGACAAGGGACAGATCGAACTGTTCGATCCACGCGAAGGATATTTCCATCAGATTGCCCGCTATGTCGATCTGGATCTGATCAAAAAGTCAAAAATAGCAGTTGCGGTGGATCCGATGTATGGCGCTGGCAGTGGCTTCATTCAGCAGTTGCTGCCCGATGTTTTTGAAATCCACGGTTCCGAAAATCCGGCCTTCGGCGGCCAGGCGCCCGAGCCGATTGCCCAGCATCTTCAGGAGCTGGCGGGATTAGTCCAGAGCGGTAAATACCGGGTGGGGCTGGCCCTGGATGGAGATGCCGACCGTATCGGGGCGGTTGACGAAAACGGGGATTTCTTCTCATCCCATTGTATCTTCACCGTCATTCTGAGGCACCTGATCGAATACAAGAAGCTGACCGGAGCAGTGGTGAAAACCGTTTCCACTACCCGCATGGTGGATCTTTTGGCCGGGAAGTTCGGCCTGGAGTTGTTTGAAACTCCAATCGGGTTCAAACATATCTGCGAACTGATGCTGGAACGGGACATACTGATGGGGGGTGAGGAGTCCGGCGGTCTGGGAGTCAAGGGACACATACCGGAGCGGGACGGGATCCTGCTTGGCCTGCTGCTACTGGAGGCGATGGCGGTCAGCGGCAAGGGGCTGAAACAGCTGCTTAATGAAACAATGGACGAAATCGGACATTTTCATTATAGTCGCATCGACCGTCGTATCGAAAATGCCGCCAAGGAACAGCTGATTACAAAACTGCGTTCCCAACCTCCGTTGGAAATCGATGGTCGCCGTGTTGCGGACTCCAATTTCAGTGACGGATTCAAGTTCATCTTTGATAACGGCGACTGGCTGCTGATCCGCCCGTCCGGCACTGAGCCGGTTTTACGTCTGTACAGCGAGGCGTCAACTCCGGATCAGGTTGGCCGCTTTTTGCGGGCCGCGATATCAATTGCCGGAGTGTAGTTAACGGCTCCGAATCGAATCCTTTATGGTTTTTATACGTTTATTTAGGCAACAGCTGTAAATCGGGGATTGCGCCGGCGTAAAATTTGTTTATAATCTACCCGTTGTGCTCTCATGGCCGTTTACATGCTCTGAACATTCATAGCCGTTCGTAAAATCAAACCACCCCAGGAGGAACACTGTATGGCAAACATTCTGATTGTTGATGATTCATCCACCATGCGCAAAATTATTTCCAGATCACTGCGTCAGGCTGGTTTGCCGGTTGACGAGATTTATGAAGCAGCCGACGGCATCGAGGGGTTGGGAGTAATCGCTTCCGGCAAGTCAATCCAGCTGATTTTGTCAGACATAAACATGCCCAACATGGATGGTCTTGAATTTGTCAAGGCTGTGCGCGGGAACGGCAACTCCACGCCGATTGTGATGATTACCACCGAAGGTGGTGAAGAGATTATCAAGGAGGCCATGTCCAGCGGAGCCAGCGACAGCATCAAAAAGCCGTTTACACCTGATCAGCTTCAGGAAAAACTGGGGGGATTGGTATGAGCATGAGCTGGGACATATCAGAATCAACTTCGTTAACCGAAGAACAACTGGCCAGCTATGTAATATCTGCTACCCAGGATGTGTTTTCGACCATGGTTATGATGGACGTTGTTGATGAATTCCCGATGAAGGAGCCGGTCAGCCGTTTCAAATGCAGCATTACCGGCATGGTCGGCTTCGCCGGCACCTACTCGGGGGTGATTTCGATCCATTGCCCGGTTGAACTTGCTCTGAAGATTACTTCAAACATGCTTGGCATCGAATGTGACGAAGTCAACGAAGATCTGAACGATGCCATTGGAGAAATTGCAAACATGCTGGGCGGCAGTGTTAAGCAGGTTCTTTCCAAAGGAGGGCTTGACGTCAAACTTTCGATTCCGACCGTGATATCCGGAGAGGATTACACCGTAAACTCGCTTTCAGACAGTGATTGTGTCGTCATTCCATTCGTCGTTGAAGATCACAAGCTGCTGGTCGGGCTGACTCTGAAAAAGGAAGATTAGTTCCAGCATCCGCTGGAGTTCATTGCTGACGAGCGCTCGCCATATTGAATCCGCACCGGAAGACGAATTGAATGGATGGTTATAAAACTCTATACGGGATTCTGGAAACTGCGCTGAAACAGGCCGGAGAAGAAAGCGGTATGCTTCTCGGCCAGGAGCTTTCGATCGCCCTTTCTGATTCTATTGCCACCAGCAAGGCTTCCTACTTCGGAACCCTGGATGATGGCTGTTTTGTTCTGGGTGTAGATTCCAGCGAGTCATATGTCGGTCAGTTCTATCTTGTATTCTCGCTGCGTGACGCCATAGTCATGAGCAGTATTCTGCTCGGCATACCACCTGCCCGCATCCAGGAGAAAAAACGGCTCTCGATCATCGAAAATGATGATATCGATGCCTTCTCCGAAATTGCCAATATGATCAACGGCGCCTTCAACACCGTTTTCCAGGGTTCTCTTCCAAACAAGATTCGCCTCAAGCTGTTATCCCCCAAAAAATATATTCCGGAAATTGATCAGTTGAGCGAAGAAGAACCGCTTCCGGATGGTGAATATCTGATGTTCCGTTCCAAGCTGGAACTACCGGGGCAGGAAATGAACCATCTGGATGTAATGATTCCGGTCGCATTGGGCAATATTTACGATCCTCCCCAGGAAATACCGGAGCCAGAAGTCGATACAGGGCTTGCTGAGGGTGCCGATGCCGAAGGTCAGGTTGCTGAGTCTGCTGGCGGCGATTCAGGTGCGTCAAAGGCGTCGGGCGCCGTAGCGCAGTCGAGCGAAGCTGTTGGTGGTGGCATAGACAGCATAGTTATTCTGGAGGACAACACCGAAGAGAGGCAGCAGATTGCCGCCTTGGTCGAGTTTACCAGGTTCCAGATAGTTGAAGGCACCCTCAACGCCGATATCAAGGAAATGTTTGCCGGTCGTAACGTGCGATTGGTTATAATCGGTTCACGGGATGCCGATGACCGCGAGTTGGCCGTGTGTATAAAAGTCAACGCCATATGCCAGGATTTCCCCCCCCCGATAATCATGAGCGCCGAATGCTGGACCCGTACCGCAGTCTTGAAAGCGTTGAAATACGGGGCCAGGGATATCATCATAAAGCCTTGCAGCGGTGACGACGTAATTGCCAAAATAAGACGTTACTGTCAATTACCTGCAAACTGACGGAAGATGCTTCAATTGATAAGTAAAAATCATTCCTTGCGATTTTCTACCAATTATATTCCTTTTATGTATCTGTGCCGTCAAACCGGGGTCTGGGCGGGCTGATGAAAGCATCGTTAATTTCACATACCGGGTCTCTCCGATCTCTGCTGTCGCTGTTTTCAGTAATTCTCACGATCCTGTATCTGCTTGTATTTCCCGCAAATGAAGCACAGGCATCCATTTCCAATCGACTCTACCGGGTTGATATCCGTCCCCATAAAGATTATACCCGCATCATCGTCAGGTTGGCTGAACCGCCGGTCTATAATTTGGCGACTATCCCCGGTAGCCGCATGCGGCTCGTTATTCAGGATGCCGGCGGCACACTATTCAAGAAATTCAGGCGTTATTCCGACCGGAATATCGGTGGACTTACTTTTTTAAGGCGTGGAGATAATCTCCTGATAACATTCCAGGTCGCTCCGTTGGCCGGATACCGTGACCTGTCTCGACCGGATGTCAGTGCAATAACTCTCGATGTCGGAGCTCCATTCAAGACGAAAATTTCCGGCCCTGCTTTTCAGGGAAGAGAGAAGATCTGGAGCGGTGTCGAGAAGCTGGTGAGAGACTTTGATCCACCTCTCAAGTCGGAAATCCCCTTTTCTCCAACCGACCGGCAGATTCTCAAAAACTTTCTTGATGAAAATGACCAGAAGCTTTTCATGTCGGCGGAGGCTGCCCTCTACCGCGGACTACTGTCGGAGGCGGAGGAAATCTTTACCCAGTTTGCGTCTCGTCAGATTCCGGTTCGTCCATTGGCCATGTATCGTCTGGCGGAAACCTGGTATAAGCTGCAGAAGTATTCTCAGGCTCTGAGTGCATTTCGTGAAGCGGAAAAATTATGGCCCGCATACCTTGGCTTCAATCCGGGGGTTACGTTTTACTATGGAGACAGTATCGCCAGAAGTGGCGACCTGGCCCAGGCCAGGCTCTTGTTGGCCAGTCTTGTAGGCCGATTGGCGGACAAAAAATATGCTCCCGCCCTGTTGGTGCGACTCGGTGACATTTTGTCTCGTCAGGGGCATGACATGGAAGCTTTGGCCATATATATGAATGTTGCCGAAAACTTCAAGGACAACAAGGCTAACGGCATGGCTTTGATGCGCCGTGCCGATCTTCAGTTTCTGCAGGCGACACCCTGGAATTACAGACCGTTAAGCGCCGCTTATTTGAATGCCTCCCGTCAGAGTGGTGATTTGGACATGCGCGAGGAATCATTGTTCAAGCATGTATTGCTGGAATCAATCCATGGTGATGCCGGTGAAGCACTGCAGCTTGTGACGTCGTTCCAGAAGAAGTTCCCGCGTGGAGTCTATGTTGCTGTTATCAGAACCATCAGGGAGGTGCTGGTTGCGGATGTTTATCGAAACACGGCCTGGAGAAAGGATCCGTCTTCACTGGTTCGTTTTGTTGAAGAGCAGCACGATTACCTGTCAGATTGCATCGGACAACCGGGATTTCTCAAGTCAATAACAGCTGCATACAGCGAGTCCGGAAGACCCATCGAGCTGATCAAGCTGCTTGATTCACTGGTAGAACGGCAATGGGCTGCTCCCATTGCTCCTGATGTATATCTTGAAATAGTTGATAACTCTGAGCTGATCGGTGATATGGTCACGGCAGAACGTTCGATAAAAGCATTTTTGCGCAAGTTTCCGGCTGACCCGCGCTCGCGCGAGATGACAGAGCGTCTTGGTGAGGTCTACTTTGCTGCGGATAAGCACCAGCAGGTAAAGGATACCTTGTTGTGGCTACTCAATAAGGGTGAAAAAGCGCGGATACCGGAAAGCTATTACCGTCTGGGCAGATCGCTCTGGTCTTTGCAACTTTATCCCATGGCGTCCAGGGCAATGGATATTTATCTTGCGACCGCTCCCGCCCGCGACGCACGATTGTTGCCGGAGGCTTATTATGTAGCGGTCTCTGCCAGGGAAAATATTGGAGATCGTAAAGGCGCATTGAGGCTACTCGATGCTGCTCTGAAACTGGCGGATAACAGGCGCCGCGAAGAGTTCGTCTACAAAACCGGCGATATCAGCCTGCGTGACGGAAATATTTCTCGTGCTCGTGTGATGTTTGAGCAACTGGATAAAAACGGCAAGGATCCCGATTGGCAAAAGCTTGCCCGGCAGGCCCTTGCAACCATTAATACCAAATCCGCAGTGCGATAGCCTTCCTGTCTCCAGTCAAAAACCCGACTTAGTCAAAAACATGACGCAATTCTCGCCCGGTATTTACGTCAAAGAGGCATAACGAACGTGATAGTGTCTGGATATGGCTCGTAGAAGTAGCAGGAACGGCTGGTGTTTGAAGGCATGCTTTTTGCAATCAAATGCGTTCACGTAGGAGGTCGCAATGCGAGTGGATGGATTGTTCAGCACAACAGTTGAGTTGCTTGGAAAAAGTATTGACCTGAGAGCGAAGAACCAGAACCTGGTTGCCTCAAATATTGCCAATGCTGAAACCCCCAACTTCATACCAAAAACATTGGCGTTCGAGGAAGAGCTTCAGGGCGCTCTCAAAAGTGGAAACAGCAGAGGTGCGACACCGGCGATCACAAACCCGCGCCACATAAACATACGTGGTTCCGGTGGCGGGCTGCAGTCAGTTTCAGGCAAGGTTATTGAAACTCCTGCCAAAACTCCGGGGAAAGATGGCAACGCCGTGGAACTTGAAAACGAGATGGGTAAGATGACTGAAAACCAGGTCATGTTCAATGCCTCGGTGCAGATGCTGACCAAAAAGTTCGAGGGATTGCGAACTGCAATCAGGGAGGGGAAATAAATGGATTTTTTCAGTTCAATAAACGTCAGTTCATCCGCGCTCTCTGCTGAGCGGACTCGCATGAACCTGATCTCCAGCAATCTGGCTAATGCCAGTGCAACAAGAACTGCAGAGGGCGGTCCATACAAGCGCAAGGATGCCGTATTCACCGCCACACCGATGGAGAGCCGTTTCAACCGGGCACTGGACGGCGCTACGGCTCAGCAGGTTCGCCAGGTGGAGGTGTCACGGATAGTTGAGGACCAGAATCCGCCCCGTATGCAATATGATCCCGGACATCCTGATGCCGATCCCCAGGGGTATGTAGCCATGCCTAACGTGAACGTGGTTGAGGAAATGGCCGATATGATCGGTGCGACCCGTGCCTATGAGGCCAATGTTACCGCGGTCCAGGCGGCAAAAAGCATGGCTATGAAAACGCTGGAAATTGGCCGGTAATTTTCCCCCTAATACATTTTTTCAAAAAAGGATCGTCAAATGGAAATAAATGCTATCGAAAGTGGAATGGGTCTTTCAAAGGTCTTTCCCGAACAGAGCAAGATCAGTTCTTCTTCAACTGCCGATGGGGCCGGGAAGTTTTTTAGCGAACTCGTCTCCAAAGTAAATGACATGCAGGTACAGTCAGATAAATCGATACAGGGGTTGGCAAGTGGGGAAAACAAGAATCTTCACGAAGTAATGATTGCCGTCGAGAAGGCCAGTATTTCGTTCCAGTTTATGTCGCAAGTCCGTAACAAGGCGCTTGAAGCCTATCAGGAAGTGATGAGGATGCAGGTATAACGTGAATATTTCCGATCCGTGGAGCCTGGAAAATGTGCCCGATGCCGTCCCGGCGTTGATTCCACGGTAGATATGCCATTACTCTGAAAGGAACGTTCATTACGCCGATGCCAGAAGGATTACGAAGACTTATAGAGCCTTTTATGGCACTTTCCTCAGGGAAAAGGATGCTCATAATCGGGGTGGCTTTTTTATCATCCGTGGCGTTTGCCGTGCTGATATTCGTAGCCAACCGTACCGATTACCGACCGCTTTTCACCAATCTTACCGCTGAAGATGCGGGGGAAATTGTCAAAAAAATGAAGGATAGCAAGGTTCCGTACCAGATTACCGATGATGGCAAGGGAATACTTGTTCCTTCGGACAAGGTCTATGATCTGAGATTGACCCTTGCTTCCGAAGGTCTCCCCCAGGGTGGCGGAGTCGGTTTTGAAATATTTGACCGGAAAAACTTCGGAATGACCGAGTTCGTGCAAAAGCTGAATTACCAGCGTGCCCTGCAGGGGGAGTTGTCCAGGACAATCGCCCAATTGACCGGTGTTGAACAGGCAAGGGTGCATCTGGTAATACCGGAGAAATCACTTTTCAAGGACAATGAAAAGCCGGCCACAGCCTCGATAGTACTTAAAATGAAGTCGAATCGCGCATTGCGCGATACCGAAGTGCAGGGTGTGGTTCATCTGGTTGCATCTTCGATAGAAGGCATGGACCCGGAGCATGTCACCGTTCTTGACAGCCGGGGGAAAATCCTCAGCAAGGGTGGCAGCAGCGATCCTACCAGTCGCATGACATCGGCTATGCAGGAAACTCAACGAAATTACGAAAAGAATGTCGAGGAACGGATTCAGTCCCTGCTTGATCGGATTGTCGGTGGTGGCAAGTCCGTGGCACGGGTTACTGCCGCTTTCGATTTCAAACAGGTTGAACGGCTTGAGGAGAAGTTCGACCCGGAGAGTATTGCCGTTCGCAGCGAGCAGCGCACCGAAGAAAAAGGGGCATCCACAACGACCAGCAGTGGCGTGCCTGGAGTCCAGACTAATCTCGGCCGCACAGCTACCGCCGGAGGGGGAGCGTCCGGAGGCGGATCCAAAAACGATGAAACTCTCAACTATGAAGTCAGCCGGTCAACCGCAAAGATCATTGAACCGATTGGAGCTTTGAGTAAAATCTCGGTTGCGGTGCTGGTTGACGGCAAATATGAAGCGCCTGCAGCCGCCAAGGAAGGTCAGCCGGCCAAAGCAAAATATACGCCGCGCTCTCCAGATGAACTCCAAAAGATTGAAACACTTGTAAAGAGCGCCGTCGGTTTCAACCCCGAGCGAGGCGATCAGCTGAGCGTGCAGAACATTCCTTTTCAGGATACCGGTGAGTTCGGTGCAACCGAAACCGTCAAGTGGTGGACAAACCCATTTTTCATGTCGCTGGCTAAAAACCTGATGATCGGTATCGGATTCCTGGCGTTGATAATGTTTGTGATCCGCCCGCTTCTGGCATCACTTAAAACATCAAGGCCGGCTTCACTTGAAAGCTTTGAACCTCTCGGCGAGGGGCGCGAACAGCTCTCGACTACAGAACGTGTGCAGCTTGCCACTCAGATGGCAGAGCAGCAGAGTCTGATAGAGCAGGCAAAAAAGGATCCATACCAGGTTGCCCAGATACTGCAAAATTGGGTTGGTGAGGACAAGTAGGCTCAATTACATGGAATTACATTATTAATATACTCCACATAGGGGCACTATGACCGGTTCAGAAAAAGCTGCCATACTTTTGCTTTACCTTGGCAATGAGGTAACCTCCAAGGTCTTTGAGCATCTGGATGACACGGAAATTAAAAAGATCAGTAAAAGCATGGGACAGTTGGGTCATGTTTCGCGCAATACAATCATGGAGGTTGTAAACACTTTTACCGAGGTCATTAACCCCGAGTCCGGAATATTTTCCCAAGGGGACGAATTCGTCCTGAAAATCCTGGAAAAGGCGTTGGGGCCGGAAAAAGCACACATGCTGATGGAAGAACTGCAGGCGTCCAGTTACGGAGATCTAGTTGATATCCTGGCCAATATGGACTCCAAAACTATCGCCAATTTTTTGTCACAGGAACATCCGCAAACCATTGCGGTTATTCTGGCGAAACTCAAATCAAAGCAGACCAGCGAAATCATCAGCCTGTTGCCGCAGGAACTTCAGGCCGAAGTGGTTCTGAGGATAGCGGATGTCGAGCAGGTATCACCTGAGATTCTCAAGGATATCGACGAGGTTTTGAAGCGCGAGATAAATTCCATGGGGGGCACTCAGCGCTACAAGGTCGGTGGTATCGACAAGGTCGTGGACATGTTCAACCATTTCGACCGCAGCAAGGAGAAGCAGATCCTTGACAAGCTGGATGTATTGAGCCCGCCCTTGTCGGAGATAATCCGCAAGCACCTCTTCACATTCGAGGATGTTTTTGCGTTGGATGATCGCAGCATCCAGTCCGTAATGCGCGAGGTATCCAACGATACCCTGACTCTGGCGATGAAGACCTCTCCGGACGAGGTCAAGGACAAGATCTTCAAGAATATCTCCAGCCGAGCGGCCGAGATGATCAAGGAAGACCTCGAGGTTATGGGGCCGGTGCGACTGTCCGATGTTGAGAAGGCACAGGGTGAAATCATAAAAATTGTGAGAAAGATGGAAGAGGAAGGCAAAATTGTGCTCGCCGGGCGTGGAAGCGAAGATGTCCTCGTCTAGGGTCATAAAAGCTGCGGTGCATGACGGCGCCGGTATTTCGGACTTCAGTTTCAGACCAATAAACTCGGCTGCAGTATCCGCGTCGCTTGAGGCAGGGGCTGGCGGATTTGTCCCGATGGACCTTTTCGCGGGGGCAGGTTTTCTGGAGCGGAATGAATCGTTACGGGAGGAGCCGGAAGATTCAGGACCACCGATGGTTGAAATCACCGAGGATGAACTTGCACAAAAGATCAGTGATTCTTTCAACGCCGGCTTGCAGGAAGGCAAAAATCTGACGGAACGCGGGCTTGTCAATGTTTTCCGTGCTTTGCGCGGGGCCAGCGAGACGATCCATAACATGAGAGAAAAAGTGCTGCGCGAATCCGAGGATGAGCTGATCAATCTTGTGATGCTGGTGGCCCGCAAGGTTATTATCCGCGAAGTGTCGCAGGATCGTTGCATATTGGCCGATGTGGTAAAAAACGCGCTGGCCGGATTGTCGGCTCGTGAAGAGTTGACGGTTCGAATAAATCCGGATGACTATGCCTTGTTGAATTCCGGCAGGGAAGAATGCCTCAAAAAAGAACTTGTCAGTGAGCGGCTGCAACTGAAGGCAGATTCCACCGTTGCATCCGGATTCTGCCAGATTGATGCGGCTATGGGAACGATCGATGCCGGGCTTAATGCCCAACTGGAAGCCATCTACCGCAATCTTCTTGATGAGCGGACCGCTTCACCGGATCAAAATGACTGACACAGGGATAATCCCGATATGCCCAATGCTCGCATCAATTTGAAAAAGTACGGAGGTTCGATCGCATCATCCAAGCCAGTGCGACTGCATGGCAAGGTAACTCAAGTTGTGGGCCTGGTTATAGAGGGTTATTGCCCGGACACCTCGGTTGGTGCAATCTGTGAAATAAAACCGTTGGAAGGTGACCCGATTCCGGCGGAGGTGGTCGGATTTCGCAACAACAAGACGCTTTTGATGCCGCTTGGAGAGTTGAGAGGAGTGGGACTTGACAGCCTGATTTCCGTCAGGCGTGACAAAGCCTCACTTGGTGTCGGTCCGCAACTTCTGGGCCGCGTAATTGACGGTTTGGGCAATCCGATTGACGACAAGGGACCGATCAGGGTAGAGGAGGAGTATCCGATCTATGCCTTGCCGGTCAATCCGATGACCAGGCCTCCCATAAGGAAACCTTTGGATCTGGGGATCAGGAGTATCAACGGACTTCTAACCTGTGGCCAGGGGCAACGGGTCGGCATCATGGCCGGATCCGGTGTAGGAAAGTCGACGTTGCTCGGAATGATCGCCCGTTACACCGAAGCTGACGTGAACGTGATTGCATTGATCGGTGAGCGTGGACGCGAGCTGAGAGAGTTCATTGAAAAGGATCTCCAGGAGCAGGGGCTCCATAAATCGGTTGTTGTTGTGGCTACCTCGGATCAGCCTCCCCTGGTGCGCATGCGTGGAGCGTATATTGCCACGACCATTGCCGAGTATTTTCAAAAGCAGGGAAAAAAAGTCTTGCTGATGATGGATTCGGCCACCAGATTTGCAATGGCCATGCGTGAAGTCGGACTCGCCATCGGCGAACCGCCTACCACCAAGGGTTATACTCCTTCCGTATTTGCCGCTTTGCCGAAACTTCTGGAGCGTACCGGCAATTTTCCGGAAGGCAGCATTACCGCGCTCTACACGGTTCTGGTGGAAGGCGATGACTTCAATGAGCCGATTTCGGATGCCATGCGAAGCATACTGGATGGGCACATTGTGCTGTCGCGCGATCTGGCCGCCCGCTCCATCTATCCGCCGATTGATGTTATGGCCAGCACCAGCAGGGTCATGTCCGATGTTACTTCGCGCGAGCATCAGGCTCTGGCATCAAAATTCAAGGAAGTTCTGGCAACCTACCGTCAGTCTGAAGATTTGATAAATATTGGCGCTTACAAGGCCGGCAGTAACCCCGGTATAGATTATGCTATGTCACATAATGCTGATATGCAGTCCTACCTTAAACAGGCGATTCATGACCCGGTAATGCTGGATGATGCCATCAAGGGTCTTAAAGGTATATTCGAAACATGACCGGGGTTCGCCTTCGGGAGTAAGCCATTATGGCAGACAAGTCATTCAAGCTGGAACAGGTGCTGTCCTATCGCGGCGAAATGGAAAAACTCTGCAAACAGGAATTTGCGACTGCCAAGCAAGGACTTGAAAAAGCGAGCGATGAGCTGCTTCGCGAGGAAGAACATGTCAACGAGCTGACTCAGGAGTTCTGTAACCGTCAACAGGATCTTGACTGTATCGATGATATGAGGATGTATTCCGACTTTTTTGCCCGCAAGCGGGAAGAGATCAAAAATCAGAAGGAACGGGTTGAACAGCTTGATCGTGAAATGAATGAACGGCGTGAGGAACTTTTGGAAGCAACCAAAGACAAAAAGGTGCTTGAGTCCCTTAAACAGAAAAAGTCCGATGAGTTCCGTCAGGAGATGCTGCAGAAGGAACGCAACTTTCTTGATGAAATATCAATTCAGAAAAAGGTTTGATCATCTTGAATAAGGTAAAATTAATATCCGTTGCCTTGATCTGTACACTGGGTTGTGGTCTGACTCTGCTTAATTTGCCGCAAGTGTCGGCAGGTTCTGCCGGACAGGGAGCAGCCCCTGGCAGTACCGCTTCGGATGCTGCCAAGGACGCCTTGTCCGCGAGCCAGCAACCTGTTAATGCTTCGCGCGCAGCACGCGAGGAAAAGGCATTGCAGGATGCCCGCCGCCAGCAGTTGGCCGAAAAGGAAGCTGCCCTGGCTGCCAAGGAGCTGGAACTGAAAAAGCTGAGCGCAAAGCTGGAATCCCAGATAAAGGCGCTGGAAGATAATAAAAAAAGACTTGATGAAAGTCTCAAGGTCCAGACCGATCAACAGAAGAAAAAGCAGGATGAAAAGATTCAGAAAATGGTCAAGCTGTTCAAAACCATGCGTGGAGAACAGGCCGGCAAGATGATAGACACGCTGCGAGAGGATCTGGCAATGACCCTGCTGAGCCGGCTTGACACAAAGACTGTTGCAAAGCTGGCCCCATTCATAAGCCAGCCGCGGGTTGTAAAGTGGGTAACTGAAAACCTGCAGGGGAAGTAACCTTGATTTTATGGACATGTATACTGTCCAATCCATAAAAAATTCAGACAGAAAGGAGGTGAAAAACAATGAATGCAGGACAGATGTTTATGAGTATGATGTCGGGCTTGGCCCAGCCAGTTACACCTGACACGATAACAGCAGTGCCGCCGAATAAATCCGGCGTAAATTTTGACAATCTTCTTGGTGAAATACGCATGCAGGCAGATGCGAAGATGGTTGCCAATGTTGACAATGCTGGTGTTTATGCTGTGTCGGAAGAACCGGAGTTGCCTTCGCAAACTTCCGGAACGGTGGCTGCGCTGAAGTCGGGAACAGCCCGGACTAGCGGTGCTTCTCAAGCCAATGGCGAAATGGTCATGCTTGAAGCGGCAGCATTGGATTCGCTGATAGATGGATCTTCCGATGCCTTGCCCATCACTCCGGAGATGTATCCAGCTGAGGCGCAAATGGTTTTGGCGGCTTATGCGCAATCCAGCATGATTCCGCATGTCAATACTCCGCCCAGTCATGAAGATGACAGCGGACAGAACGTTCTAGCCAAGGCTGTCGAAGTTGACCGGTCGGTGACCAGAACCGGGGCTCAAGTAACGTACCTTTCCGACATTGCAGCACCTGAGCAACCGTTGAACCAACCGGCAGTTTTATTAACACAATTGTCTGAACAGAATCAGGCTGCCTCGGGTCTACAGCCAGGCAGAATGCCGTCAGTCAACACTCCGTCCGGTCAAGAAGTTGACTTCGTACAGAACGTACAAAACAGGGCTGCTGTAACCGATCAGCCAATAATTAAAACCGAGGCCCCAGTA
>JAVBXN010000041.1 GCA_030824515.1 Pelobacter sp. | reverse complement strand
ATGGCCCAGCCGTTCTGGGTTCCGGTGATGCCTCCGCCGGCGGCGTAGAAGTCGGCGGCGGTCTTGGTCTGGCGTGCGGCCCAGACGACAACACCCATCGTGATGCCGATGATTACGGCGAACATCGAGAGGGTGATGGCTTTGTTGGCTTTCAGCTCACGTTTTTTGGCCGGGGCTGCGGCCGGGGCCGGTGTGGTGGCGGACGGTGCGGCTACGGCAGGCGCGCCGGCGGGTGCGGGTGCGCTGACCGCGGCGGCGCCGGCGGCGGGAGCTGTGTCAGCTTTCTTCGGCTCTTCAGCAAAGGCGGCTGCGGCAAATGTCAGTGTTAAACTGGCGGCGATGATGATGTTTCTGAATGTCATGTCGTATCCTCCTTTTCTAAAGATGAAGTTCTTCGATAAGTTCTCTGGTTAATCTGTCAAAATCGTTGTTGGCCACTTTTGCGTAATACAGCGCCAGCCCCCATGACACGAAAAACTGGGAAAGGGCAAAGGCGTAACCGAAGTTAATCACCCCGATAACTTTAATCTTGAACAGGCCGGGAGCATAAGCCGCTCCGATCGGGAGCAGGAAATAGTATACGGTGGAGAAAATCCACCAGCCGAAGAGAAATGCCGATTTTTTGTGATGCAACTCGATGAATTTCGGGTTTTTTGCAATAGCTGACCAGTCATACTGTTTTTCTGCCATGGTATTACTCCTTTCAGTAGTTGATTGTGTACTAACAAAATCTCCTTTCAATGATGTATTTGGCTTATGCGGGCATATAACCGAACTTCTCTGATGCAATTGCGGCCCCTTCAATAAGCGAAGGAATAATTTCTTTCTCTATGCGTTTCTTCAGAAATCTAAAGGAAGGGCCAAGCATGGTAATTGCGCCTATCACATGTCCTGCATAATCCTTGACTGCTACGGCTACACTGCTAACACCTTCGCCAAGACCACCTGAATCAACGGCGATTCCGCCGTTGGACCTGATTTCAAACAGTTCTGAGACGAGATGTTCCGGATCGGAAATATTTATGGATTTATTACGTTTTTTGTTAACTATCCATTCCAGCGATTCTTTGGATTCGAGAGCTTTCATGACCTTGCCGGCCGCATTTGTGAAAAACGGGAATGTTTTCCCAATGAGAGACACGGCCTTGATTTGCTGGTCGCAATCAGCCATATCAAGAAACAAAACATCGTCTCCCTTGATAACCGTCATATATACGGCCTCACCATGCTTCTTTGCCAGTTGCTCAATCACGGGATGCGCAAGACTTATTACATTCGAATTTCTGATCAGTTTTTGGGCAAGGGAAAATGCGCTCATGCCGAGCCGATAGGATCCCCCCGGTTTTTCCTGCTCAAGCAATCCGCTTTCACAGAGTGTTGCCAGCAAACGAAATGCCTTGTTTCGAGTCATTTCAACTTTTGATGCTATTGTCTGCAGACTGGAGTCAATCGGGTTTCCCGACAGGAACTCCAAAACTTCAAATGCCTTATGCACAGTCAAAACAGTGTAAGCACTCTTTTCCAGCGCCATGAATATCCTCTCAATGTGTAATAAAACAAAAATTTACAGTACATATAATACATAAAATAAAATATTTAATATTGATATAATTTGCGTATACAAAGTATTTGCTTTTATAACAATTTTTTGTTTTAACAGCAACAAAAATATGTAGACAACTAAATGTTTTACAAGTAATGTTGCATTTACAGCATGTTACATTTATCAACCCGGTGTTATTACTGTGCATATCAGGATAATTACAGTTTTATAAATTTGTTTTAGGAGGATATGACCGGATGAAATCAAAGTCCGTAATGGTGGCTGGAATAATTGATGACATCAGACGCATTTTCCAGGTAGTGACCGAACAATCCAAAAAGGTTGAATATGAAACCGGGCTGACAGGCTCACAGCTATGGGTGGTTAAAACGCTTGATGGCACATCACCGCTGAAGGTTACTGATCTGGCCCGCCGCATGTACCTGCATCCGGCAACCATGGTGGGACTTCTGGACAGGCTCGAATCAAAGGGTATGGTGCAACGCACGCGATCAGACAAGGACAGGCGCGTTGTTCATATTGCCATTACCGACAAGGGGCGGGATCTGGTACGAAATTCCCCGGAAATACCACAGGGGCTTCTGGTAAATGGCCTGGAGCCACTTTCCGAAAAAAAAATTAAAGTCATTTCGTCTGGACTGGAACAGATTGTCAAGATATTGGGGGTTCACGAAGTGCCGCCAAAACTGATCCATTCTCCTGAAGTAAATCTGCCCGGCAGAAAAAGAAATAATTTGACACCCCCACCAACTGTTCACCAGTGAAATTAATCAATAAATAATTACCCATGAACAATTCACATCATGTAGAATCCCGTTAACTATCAATGGTAAACAAGCTTGAAACTCTTGCTACTACTATTTGTACTTTACCTCTCCGTATTATTGAACCGTCGTTTTAAGAATCTTGCTATTACGAGCCCATTCTTCATATGTACGACGACTTTCATGGCGGATTATAACACTGTTTATAACTTTTCTTAACATTCAGATGGACACTGTCACATATCAACCGCATTCCACGGGTTTGGGGTTCAAATGAAATTATCACCTCAGCAAGTTTCCAGTTCATTTGTAGTGGCGGTAATTGTAACAGCATGGTCGCTGCTCTCTCCATTATTTACCACTCTCCAGGCCGCAACCACGGTTCCCCGAATCCTGGTCCTCAATTCCTACAACATTGGCTACGACTGGTGGGAAGATGAAATGACCGGGTTACGCGATGGACTTTCCAAAGTATATCCGCGTCTCAACCTTTATATAGAGCACCTGGACACCAAAAAATTTCATTCAAAAAAACACTTCCCCTACCTGGCAGACCTGCTGGCAGCCAAGTATGCGAACCTCCAGCTTGACCTGATCATAGCAATGGACAATGCCGCGCTGGAGTTCGCGACAACCTACCGGCAGCGCGTCTCCCCCGGAGCTCCCCTGGTTTTTTGCGGCATAAACAATTATGAACCATCCATGATTACCGGCCAGAAACTCATAACCGGGGTCGCGGAATACCACGATTCCGTGGGCACGCTTGAGTTGGCCCTCCAGTTGCACCCTGCCACTCGCAACATAATTGTCGTCCATGACTACACCGACACCGGCCTGGCCATACGCCGCGAGCTGGAAGAGTCGTCGCGACGCTTCCCATCGGTCAACCTGCAGTTTATGGATGAGATGCCTCTTGAAGAGACAGTCAAGATACTGAAAACCATCACTCCCGATTACCTGGTGCTGATGCTTTCATACACGGTTGAAAAAGGAGGAAGAACCTTCAGCCATTCCGAGGCGTCCCGTCTGGTCAGCGACGCCAGTCAGGTCCCGGTCTATTCGGTTTACGCGGCGCAGTTGGGCAACGGTGTAGTCGGCGGCAGAATGGCGGAGGGACAAACACAGGGGCTGAAGGCCGCGGAACTGGCAGTCAGCATCATCAACGGAGAACAACCCGAAAAGCTGCCGGTCGTTACCTCCAATCTTTCCCGCCCGATGTTTGATGACCGCGTGCTGAGAAAATTTGGCATAGATCCCGCCAGACTGCCGACCGATTCGGTTTTAATCAACAAACCTCTTTCTACCTTTGCAATAAATAAAAAAGCGGTCTGGCTTGGTTCCGCTTTCACGCTGTTCTGCATCATCGGTCTGACAATTCAGGTTCTGAATATCCGCAAACGTAGACGCCTTGAAGAGCTGCTGCACCTTAAGATCGACCAGTACCAGGAGTCTCAGGAGGAACTTCAAGCCACCGAGGAGATACTGCGAGCACAGGTTGACGACTTCATGCAGAGCCAGGACGAACTCCAGGCCACCGAAGAGATGCTGCGGGAACAGATCTGTGAATATCAGACCACCCACGATCAGCTGCAGGACACCAAGGAAAAACTGAAAATCCAGCTGGAGGTGGCTGAAGAGAGCTCACAGAAATTCAGGGCCGTTTTTGAGTATTCACCAATAACCGTGGCGCTGACCACGCTGCCGGAAGGGACTTTCAGCGAAGTTAACCAGGCATTCATGGACATGTTCGGTTATTCGCGTGACGAGGCCATCGGCAGAACCACCGTCGAGCTGGGGGTATGGCTGCACGAGTCGGACCGGGAGCGCTACCTGCAACTGTTAAAAGCCAACGGACATGTCTACAATTTCGAGACTGAAATGCGCCGCAAGCAGGGTGAAGTATTCAGCGTGCTCTTTTCCGGGGTACAACTGGAGATTGCGGGCAAGATGTGTGTTCTGAGCGCGGTGATGGAGATTACCGAGCAAAAACGCCTGCAGAACCAGCTGCACCAAGCGCAGAAAATGGATGTTGTCGGTCAGCTGGCGGGTGGCATCGCCCATGACTTCAACAACATGCTGGCCGGAATCATGGCCGCCGCCGAGCTGTTGAAACGGCGACTGGCGCATGATGACAAAAACAGCAAATTGGCGGCAACCATCATCGAAGCCGCTACCCGCTCGGCAGATCTGACCAGTGAGCTGTTGACCTTCTCGCGCAAAGGACCTGCTGTTTCAAGTCCGATCCGCATTAATGACACGATCATAGCGGTCATGAGCCTTCTGAAACGCACGATTGACAAGCAGATACAGCTTACAAGCAGACTGGATCAAGGCAATCCGGTTATAATGGGTGACCAGACCCAACTGCAGAATGCGCTGCTCAACCTGGGTGTCAATGCCCGTGATGCCATGCCGCAAGGTGGTACGCTGGCCTATGCAACGACCGTCAAGACCCTGGATGAGGCTTCCTTTCACAGCATGGGCATATCCCGCGCGGCCGGCCGCTATCTTGAAATCACCGTGTCCGACACCGGAGACGGCATGACAAATGAGGTTTTGCAACACATATTTGAGCCCTTTTTCACCACCAAGGGGGTCGGAAAAGGCACCGGCCTCGGCCTTGCGTCTGTGTACGGCGCAGTCAAAAGCCATGGCGGCGAGATCAGCGTCCAGAGCCAGCCCGGCACAGGTTCCGTCTTCAGAATATTCCTCCCTCTGGTTTCCGACGATCCGGACCGTCAGAACATCCCGGATGAAGCGGTCGGCGGCAGCGGAGGAATATTGCTGGTGGATGACGAGGAGATGTTGCGCTCGGTCGGCCGGGACCTGCTGGAAGACCTGGGCTATACGGTCTTTCTGGCCAAAAACGGCGAACATGCCCTGCAAGTGTTTGACGCCCATAGAAAAGAGATCGCACTGGTGATACTTGACATGATCATGCCGAAGATGGGCGGAAAAGAGGCCTTCCTGCGCCTGCGAAAGCAATTACCCGAACTGAAGGTGCTGTTCTGCTCCGGATTCAGCCGTGAAGGGACCGGCGATGAACTGGTGGGACTGGGGGCCAACGGTTTTATTCAAAAACCGTACAACCGCAACGATTTGAGCCGGAAAGTATCTGAGGTTTTGGGGAGTGCTTGATGGAGTTTTGCGGTGCTCATATTCTGCGGAAATGATACAACAAATTCATGTATAGTTTTTCAGTTGTTTGCGCACTGTCAAATAATCAGGCACGTAACAGCTGACCATCTTCCAGAAATCAGGGCCGTGGTGTCGTATCTTAATGTGGCAAAGTTCGTGGATAATCACATAATCAAGGCAGGCTTGAGGAGCTTTTATCCTAAAAAAAGCAGTTAACTGATATCTACCCGGTAGTTGGTAGCATTTTTCGTGACGGCAACTGGGGCGAAGCGGTCAACAATTTCCTGAAAGCCTTCTGGGCAATCAGCCTGAC
>JAVBXN010000056.1 GCA_030824515.1 Pelobacter sp. | reverse complement strand
CTTCACGAAGATAACAGCGGGATTTTTGTCTGGGTATTCCTGGGATTCTGTGCCCTGATCGTTGTAGTACAGGTAATGCCGGCAGTGATACTGATGCTGGGATTTGCCAAAGGGTTGTCGGCAAAAATGTCTAAACAACAGGAGGTGGTAGCCCATAAATGATACAGACAAAAATTGCAGTCAGAGGAAGACGCCGAGGAATCAGGTATATTACCGCGGCAAGATGAGAGGGGTGGCTCCGATGGGACCATCCCTCTCATGGTTTTAGGCTATGAGGACAGCATCATACGGTCAGTAGTTATCATGCCCTTTTTCTCAAAACGGGATATCGTCATCCTGGAAAGGAGGCTCTTCATAACTTCCCCCGCCGGAAGGCTCATAGGATGAATCGCCGCCACGGGCTCCCTCACCTTTTGGAGATAACATCTTCATCGTATCGCCGACTATTTCGGTGGTGTAGCGAGTGTTGCCGTCGCGATCCTGCCATTTGCGGGTCTGTAGACGTCCTTCAATATAGACAGTCTTTCCCTTGGACAGGTATTGCCCGGCTGTTTCAGCAAGCTTGCTCCAAAGCACTATGTTGTGCCACTCGGTTTTTTCTTCCCATTCGTTGGTTTGCTTACTCTTAAAACGTTCACTGGTTGCTATTGAGAAAGTTGCCACTGCTGTGCCGGCAGGTGTATGGCGAAGCTCCGGATCCTTGCCTAGATTTCCAATTAGCATGACTTTATTCAGGCTGGCCATATATTCTACTCCTAGTGTGAATTGATGAATATCAGATCTACAGACCGTTTACAGCCGCTCTAAGCAATTGGCTCGGTTTAAAGCTTAGAATCCTGCGTGCGGATATTTCGAGCGCTTGGCCGGTTTGCGGGTTTCTGCCTCGCCTCGGGTTCTTATGTTTTACCTCGAACTTGCCAAAACCGGATATTTTCAGATCCTCTCCGCTCTCGAGACAGTTTTTAACAAGAGAAAAGCACCCTTCAACCAGATCGGACGACTCTTTTTTAGAAAGACTGCAAGAGCTTGAAACCCTTTCGATAATATCTGCTTTTGTCATACGATTCCTCCGCTTAAATTGCACTGGACAATACACTAACATTTTAAGCAAAGCAAGATGCACTGTGCATTGCCGCAAAAATCCTGCGTCAATAATCCGACACGTTCAATCGTTTGACATTGCGGCGCGCATGGCCAAGCACTGCCGCTGCCGAGTCACATGTCTTGAACATAAGGCAATAGAGTGCTTGAAGCAAGAACACTGATGCTGTGTGCTGTTGGCATAAAAAATGCAAAATGACGATGCTTTGACACCAAACTAAGAAAGCGGTCTTCAAAAACAATCCCATGGCTAATGGTACTGCAGAAGCTATAGAGTTACGCGGATTTCGCAAAAACTCGGATATATATGTTGCGCTGGCACTGATCGGCATACTCTCGCTAATGATCATTCCGTTGCCGGCCTTCTTTCTGGATATATTTCTGGCGGCCAATATCACAATCGCATTGGCGATTCTAATGATATGTCTCTATACGGTGCAACCGTTGGATTTTTCTGTATTCCCTTCGGTGCTGCTTGTCACGACTCTGTTTCGGCTCGCGCTCAATATCGCTTCCACACGCTTGATACTTCTTCACGGCAGTGAAGGGGCCGAATCGGCCGGCGCGGTAATAAAAGCTTTCGGACAGTTTGTTGTCGGAGGCAACTATGTGGTTGGAACCGTCATCTTTCTGATATTGGTTATTATTAATTTTGTTGTTATCACCAAGGGCGCCGGTCGTGTGGCTGAGGTCGCTGCTCGATTTACGTTGGACGCCATGCCGGGCAAGCAGATGGCTATCGATGCCGATCTTTCAGCCGGACTGATAACCGATAAAGAGGCTAAAGCCAGGCGAAGCAAGGTAGCGCGCGAGGCGGACTTCTACGGTTCGATGGACGGAGCCAGCAAATTTGTTCGGGGAGATGCGGTTGCCGGCATACTGATTGTAATGGTCAACATATTTGGCGGCTTGATCATCGGAGTCTGGCAACAGGGCATGCCGATGATGAACGCCTTGAGCAACTACACTTTGCTTACCATTGGTGAAGGATTGGTTGCCCAGATTCCGGCGCTGATCATATCCACCGCCGCCGGAGTTCTGGTAACGCGGTCTGCTGATGAAAACAGTTTTGGCCAGGAGTTGACCGGCCAGTTTCTGAATTATCCCAAGGCGTTTTATGTCTCCTCGGGGGTACTGTTCCTGTTCGCACTGATTCCCGGGCTGCCGCATTTTGCCTTTCTACTCCTTTCAGGTGTAACTTTCCTGGTTGGCAAGATGGCCCGCGAAAAAGCCCAGATTGTGGAGGATGCCGCCGCGTTGCCCGAGGCGACTGCCGGTGAGGAGTCAATTGACCAGGCGTCAAATATCAGGCCGTTGGATGTACTTGAGCTTGAGGTCGGCTATGGCTTGGTGCCGATGGTTGATGCCGCACAAAATGGAGAGCTGCTTGAGCGCATCCGCTCCATCCGTCGTCAGACCGCCCAAAAAATGGGTTTTGTTGTTCCTCCGATCCATATCCATGACAATCTGCAGTTGAAGCCGTATGAATACAACCTGCTTATCCGTGGCGCCAAGGTTGGGGGGAGTGAGCTTACCGGGCAATATCTGGCAATGGACTCGGGAGGAGTTACCGCCAATCTGCCCGGCACACCGACCAAGGAACCGGTCTTCGGGTTGCCAGCGGTCTGGATTCGCGGCGAAGAGCGCGACCTGGCCCAGATGAACGGTTACACCGTAGTGGACAGCACAACCGTCGTGGCAACCCATATCAGTGAAATAATAAAACGCTACTCACATGAACTGGTCGGAAGGCAGGAGATGCAACAACTGCTTGATAATGTTGCAGTCAGCGCTCCCAAGGTTGTTGATGAACTGATACCAGGCCTGCTTAATCTCGGTACTGTTCTGCGAGTCATCAAGAATCTGCTCAAAGAAGGCGTTTCAGTCCGTGACATGCGGACAATACTTGAGTGTCTGGCCGATTATGCTTCGCTTACCAAGGATCCGGATGTGCTGACCGAGTTTGTGCGTCAGGGACTGGGACGTTTCATCGTGGATCAGTACAAGCTTGACGATGATTCTCTTTACCTGATAACGCTGGACCGCGAAGTCGAAGACCTGATTGCTGAAGCGATTCAACCATCCGACCAGGGGAGTTACCTGGCGATCGAGCCGGCGGCGGCCCAGCAGATCATCTCGGCTATCCGCAATATGTCGGAAAGATTCGGCATGAGCGGCGCCCAGCCGGTTCTTCTGGCTTCCCCTTCGATTCGTCGTCACGTCCGTAAGCTGATCGAGCGCTTTGTGCCGCACATGGCCGTGCTTTCCCACAACGAGATACCTCAGAATGTAAAAATCCAGTCACTAGGGGTGGTGAGTTCCAATGCTGGTTAAAACCTTTCAAGCGCCAAGCATGGCTGAAGCATTGAGAATGGTGAAGGCTGAACTCGGGCCTGATGCCATGATCCTCTCGACCAAGAAAGAAAAGACCGGCGGAATACTGGGATTTTTCAGTAAACAGGCCTATCGGGTAACCGCAGCTATTGACCCGGTCCGCAAGCCGGCTCCCCCACAGTCTGTTCCGGCAGCCTACCGTGAAGCTCCGGTGCGTGAACGCACAGCCAGGGAGGAGATGGAGAGTTCGATGCTGGCGCCCTTGGCCAGGGAACTCAAGGATTTGCGCGAGAAAGTTGATGCCCTGGCGCGGCGCGAAGAGGAAGCCGGCAAGGTAGAAAATACTGTTGATGGCGAGCAATCTTCCGCTGCGCATGAGAGTGGAATCAATCTCAAGAACATCCCCCGCTCGGATCTGGAAGAGATCAAAAAACTGTTGTTGGCTACACTGACCAAAAGTCAAGAGGGGGGCGTCAAAACGGTGGAATGGCCGTCCGCCGGCGAGAGTAATGCGACTGAAGAACCGTCCGGAGAAGATCTGCTGCCGGAAGACTCGCCACTTGCCATGGAACTGGCCAAAAGCGGCGTTTCAACCGATCTTATCCGCAAGATAATTGACACGCTCAATACGCTGCCGCCCCAGAGCGACAACCAGAGCATCAACGGACGTCTCGGAGAGACGCTCGGGCGCCTGATCAAGTTTGCCGGAGCCCCCAGGCTGAAAAAAAATTCACCACGCATAATCGCACTGGTCGGGCCGACCGGCGTTGGTAAGACAACCACCACCGCCAAGCTGGCCGCCATGTATGCTCTTAATCGCGGCAACAAGGTGGCCCTGATTACGATGGATATTTTCAGGGTGGGGGCGGTCGAACAGCTCAAGACCTATTCACGTATCATGGGCATCCCGCTGGAAGTCGCGTCGACTCCCAAGGAGCTTGAGAAAGCTGTAGAAAAACATTCCGCCAGCGACCTGATTTTCATCGACACCGCTGGTCGCAGCCACAAGGACAAGGAAAAGCTGGATGAAATGAAGAGCTTCCTTGAACACAAAATACCGGTAGAGGTGTATCTTTGTCTCTCGGCAACTACCAAGGATCGTGAGCTGGAAGAAATCTTGCACCGTTTCAGCATCTTCCAGATCAGTAAGGTCGTTTTCACAAAGATTGATGAAAGTGAGAGTTTGGGGAATATGGTTAACTTATTAATGAAAGATAATCTTTCAATTGCATATTTTACAAATGGACAGCGAGTCCCTGAAGATATCGAGGTAGCTACTTCCGCCAAACTGGCTGACATGATTTTGCGGGAGGTGGCATAAATGAGCAATATACCCGGGACGGGCGATCAGGCCGACACCCTCCGTCAGATGGCTCACAATGCAAAGAAACTCCAGCAGACCGATGCTGCCAAGATGGGTGGCCTGTCTGACCATCAGGGTATCAGGGTTATTTCAGTGACCAGCGGCAAGGGGGGCGTGGGCAAGAGCAACGTGGTATCCAATCTTGCCATTGCACTCTCGGCCCAAGGTAAAAAGGTGCTGTTGATTGATGCCGATCTTGGTTTGGGGAATCTTGACGTTTTATTGGGTCTGTCTCCCACCTACAACCTTAACCATGTCATGAGCGGCGAAAAAACGGTGCTGGAAATACTGATTGACGGCCCGGCCGGCATCAAGATTATTCCGGCCGGCACCGGAGTCCAGGAACTGACCAGTCTGGGTCAGCATGAGAAACTGAAGCTGCTGGACGAACTGGACATGCTGGAAGAGCAGTTCGACATCATGATTATCGATACGGAAGCGGGGATATCCGAGAACGTCACCTATTTCACGGTTGCCGCCCAGGAGATTTTCGTGGTGGTGACGCCCGAGCCGACCTCGATTACCGATGCCTATGCGCTTATCAAGCTTCTGGCAACGCGTTATTCGGAACATCATTTCAAGGTGCTGGTAAATATGGCCAAGGACAGTGAGGATGCGCTGGAGGTGTTCCGCAAGCTGGCCAATGTGGCCGGTCGTTTCCTCAATATATCCCTGGATTATCTGGGATGCGTCGTAAAGGACGAAAAGGTTGTAGAAGCGGTTAAACGGCAAAAAGCTGTCACGGAACTGTTTCCGGATTCCGAAGCTTCCGCCTGTTTTGCCACGCTTGCACGCCGGGTGATTGACAACAAACGCCAGTCCGGAATCAAAGGCAACATACAGTTCTTTTTCAGAAGAATGATGGACAATCAGGGAGTACGCTAGGTTATGTCGGCGGAGGTCGGGGTTGTAGCGGACAGGCGTCAGAAAAAGGTCGAAGTAGCGCTAGACAGGCGCCAGGACAAGGAACGTGAGCAGTTGATCGTTGCCCATATTCCGCTGGTACACTATCTGGTTGGCAGAATGATGTTCCATCTGCCACAGCATCTCGACCAGCAGGACCTGATGAGTGCCGCAATGATCGGCCTGATAAATGCGGCGGACCGCTATGATCCTTCCAAGGGGGTGCTGTTCAAGACATTTGCCGAGCAGCATGTGCGCGGAACCATTCTGGATGAATTGCGATCATATGATGTGCTCAGCCGTTCGATGCGTGACAAGTACAAGCGGTTGGCAAAAGAGCTGCGCACCCTGGAACATGCCCTGGGACGGAATCCTACCGGTGAAGAGGTTGCTGGTGCGCTTGGCATGAATCTGGATGAATATTACGAGCTTCTGGAAGATGTACATGTATTTACATTTATCAGTCTTGATGACAGCTGGGAAGATGACGACGGGAATCCGCTCTGCCTGGCTGACGTCCTATGCGAAACCGATGCGAAGAACCCGCAACAGCAGGTAATGATGATTCAGCTGGCCGAAGCTCTTGGCCAGGCTATTGATACCCTGCCGGAGAAGGAGCGCCTGGCGGTGACACTTTATTACAATGAGGATTTCAACCTCAGAGAAATTGGTGAAACACTGGGGCTCACGGAATCACGGATCTCCCAGCTGATCAGCCAGGCCATGGTCAGGCTGCGGGGACGGTTGAAGCTGCACAAGAACTAGCCGGTTTAAGAGGAGAATAATAATGAACAGCGGAATGTATGCGGCCATTTCAGGAAATCTGGCAGCCATGCGGCGACTGGATGTAATCAGCAACAACCTGGCCAACGTAAACACGGCCGGCTTCAAAAAGGACAAGATGTCCTTCGAGGGGTTGCTGGCCAGCAATACGAATCCTCCCAAAGTCCCTCAGAGCACAACTGCTGACCCGATTCTGCAGAAGGAAAATATTTACATAGATTATTCAAGTGGGCCGGTCAGTCAGACCGGCAACACTCTTGACCTGGCTCTGGACGGAGACGGTTTTTTTGCCGTTGCCGCGCCTGACGGAACCGCATATACCCGTCAAGGTAACTTCCGCCTGTCGGCCGACGGCACCCTGGTTACTTCCGACGGTTACCCCGTGCTGGGACAGGGAGGTGTAATCCGCATACAAGGCAATCGTGTCGAAATCGACTCCAAAGGGGTGGTTACGGTTGACGGCAATCCGACCGGGACTATCTCGCTGGTCGATTTTGAAAAGCCTTACAAGCTGACCAAGCTGGGCAGTACCCTTTTCGTACCGGCCGATCAGCAGGAACCCCGTCAGAGCAACACAACCCAGATTCGTCAGGGGCATCTCGAAGGTTCAAATGTCGAGACCATTTCGGAAATGGTGCAGATGATCGAAACCAACCGCTACTTTGAAGCCTGCCAGCGTGTCATACGCGGCTTCGACGACATGGCCGCCAAAGCGGCCAATGACCTGGGCAAACTCTAACCTTATAAAAAGCATAGAAAACAAGGAGTCCGACCATGATTAGAGCACTTTGGACAGCCGCTTCCGGCATGCAGGCACAGCAGAAGAATATCGATGTGGTTGCCAACAACCTGGCCAACGTCAATACTACCGGTTTCAAACGCAGCAGGGCTGATTTCCAGGATCTGATGTATCAGAACCTGAAGTCCACTGGCTCTCCGGCCACCAATGCCACCCAGGTTCCGACCGGCATCCAGATCGGCCTTGGCACGCGTCTGGCCGCTGTCACCAAAATTTTTGCGCCGGGAGATTTTTCCCAGACCGGTAACGAACTGGACATTGCCATTGAAGGTGACGGCTTTTTCCAGATTCAGCAGCCGGACGGAACGACCGGCTATTCCAGGGCGGGCGCCTTCAAGCGGGACAGCCAGGGGCGGATCGTCACGACTGATGGAAATCCGCTTTTGCCGGAGATAGTAATACCCAGTAACGCAACCAAAATCAACATTGGCAGTGACGGTACAGTTTCTGTACAGCAGGCAGGCCAGAGTGCGCCCACAACCGTCGGAAGCATTCAGCTTGCGGCATTTTCCAATCCGGCCGGACTCTCCGCCCAAGGCAAGAACATCTATCTGCCTTCCGATGCTTCGGGTACCGCCACCACCGGGACGCCCGGTCAGAACGGGCTTGGCACGGTCACCCAGGGACTGCTTGAGATGAGCAACGTCAACGTGGCGGAAGAGATGGTCAACATGATAGTCGGGCAGCGGGCCTACGAAATCAACTCCAAGGCAGTGCAGGCCTCGGATGAGATGCTGCAGACCGCCAACAACATGCGCAGATAGGTTGGGAGCTGACGTGTTATGAAACGCTTTTTGTCGTATATACTGTTTGCCATGTCGGTGGTCGTTGCGTTATTTCCCTGCAATGCACAGTCAGCGGTGGACCGTGACAGCGAAGTCCGCGGAGCCGTTACCGCGTTTATCACAACCCGCACTGCAGGTATGGGCTGGGATGTCCGTATTCGCCGGATAACGATCTCCGACGCGCTGAAACTCCCGGAAGGGCCAATCGATTATGAAGTGGTCGCTTCGCAGCAGTGGGAAGGGTGGGGTACGCTCAGCATGGCCGTGTTGGCCCGCCAGAAAGATCGATTGGTGCGCAATATCCCGGTGCGGGTGGACGTTGATGCGCTGGCGGAGATGGTTGTAACCACGCGCCAGATTGAGCATGGTTCGCTGATTTCAACGACCGACCTGGCCCTGCAGCAGCGCGAGATATCATATAACTCCAACAGGGCGGCTCGCAAAATCGAGGAAATCGCCGGTAAGAAAAGCCGGACAACACTGAAAGCAAACCAGCCGGTGCGGGCGGACCAGGTCGAAAAAGTGCCGTTGATCAAGTCTGGACAAATCGTTACGATCATCGCCGAAAACGAGGTCATGAAGGTGTCGGTTGCGGGGAAGGCTCGTAGTTCGGGGGGCGAGGGGGATATCATCATGGTGCAGAACCAGAGTTCCTTCAAGGAAATTCCGGCGCGGGTGATCAACTCCACAACGGTACAGGTGGCGTTTTAATTACGGATGCATTGCAGCCCGATTGGCAGGATGATTGAAGAAGTCATGGTCATTTCGGCCTGCTAAACGCAGGGAATGGTTTTAACCTGATAAGGAAGAAAAATGAAACGCATCGTTCTGTTATCAATGTCGTTGGCATTGACCTGCTGTGCCGTAGAAAACACACGCGTAAAAACAGCTGGTTATGATGAGCAGTTGCCCAAACCGGTTGCGGATTACTCGAATGGATCGATCTGGCAGGCATCGTCCGGCGGGCTGACCGAAGACCTTAAGGCGCGTCGAAGGGGTGACACCCTGACCATTGTGATTACCGAGACCGCCAGTGCATCCAAAGAGGCCAAGACCGATACTTCGCGCGGATCAACCATTAATGCCGGTATTCCCAATTTCATGGGGCTTGAGAAGGTCGGATTGCTTAAAAACAATATCGGAGATTTATCCAAGCTGATCAATGCCAGCGTGGATTCATCCTATAAAGGTTCCGGTTCCACATCCCGGGCTGAAAATCTCAAGGCGACCATGACGGCCCGTGTCATCGACGTGCTGCCCAACGGCAACATGCTGATCGAGGGGCGGCGCAACATCAAGGTGAACAACGAGGACCAGGAAATCATACTGGAAGGGACGGTTCGCCCACGCGATATAGGCGCCGACAACGTGGTCAATTCGATCTACATTGCCGACGCAAGGATCAGCTATTCGGGACGCGGCATCATTTCCGACCGCCAGAGTCCGGGCTGGCTGATGAATATTGTAGACAAGCTCTGGCCGTTCTGATGGCAATCAAGTGTATCATGCTGCAAAAGAAGGTAATCCAATGAAGATAATCAAGACCATCGTCGTCTGTACGTTGCTGCTCTGTCTCTCGTCCGTGGCCCACGCCATACGCATAAAGGATATCGCCTCAATTGAAGGTGTGCGTGACAACCAGTTGGTGGGATACGGTCTGGTTGTCGGACTGAACGGATCGGGCGACAGCGATCAGACCAAGATCCAGATTCAGTCGGTGGTGAACCTGCTGGAGCGGATGGGTATCACCACCTCGGTTAATGACATCAAGCTGAAAAACGTGGCGGCGGTAATGGTCACGGCTACGTTGCCCCCTTTTTCCAAGCAGGGCAACCGTCTTGACGTTCTGGTTTCATCAATGGGAGACGCCAAGAGTATCGCCGGCGGAACATTGATCATGACCCCTTTGAAGGGCGCCGACAATCAGGTCTACGCGGTGGCGCAGGGATCGGTGCTGACCAACTCGTTTGCCTTTGGAGGCCAGGGGGCCACTGCCCAGAAGAACCACCCGACCGCTGGCCGGGTGCCCAATGGGGCGCTGGTGGAGCGTGAATTGCCGAATACCCTGGCCGGGAAGTCCGTACTGCACCTGAATCTGGAAACATCTGACTTTACCACGGCTTCCCGAATTGTTACGGCAGTCAATGAGAAATTCAAGGCCGGTGTCGCCACGAGCCGCGATTCAGGGTCAGTGACCCTGACAATACCCGAGTCATACGCCAACCGGACGGTTGAATTTATCGCGGCTCTTGAAACTCTTGAAGTAAAGCCGGACGTACAAGCCAAGGTGGTGCTTAACGAACGCACCGGCACGGTCGTCATGGGCGAAAGCGTGCGAATTTCAACTGTAGCGGTTACCCACGGAAGTCTTTCGCTGGTGATCAAGGAAACTCCTCAGGTTTCCCAGCCGGCGCCATTCAGCAAGACCGGCGAGACCAAGGTGGTGCCGCGCACCGACCTGAAGGTTGAAGAAGAGAATCGTCGCCTGATGGTGATGCCGGAAGGGGCCAGCATCGGAGATGTGGTGCGGGCGCTGAATCTGCTGGGAGTCACTCCGCGCGATCTGATCAGTATCCTGCAGGCGGTCAAGGCTGCCGGGGCTCTGCAGGCGGAACTCTCGATCATTTAAAACTTAATCTAAAGCAAATCAGGACGATAAGAACGATATGGACATGACTGCCGTTACATCGATTCCGGACAGCACAGACAACGCTGCCGCCAAGGCCCGCCAGCTCCAACGCCAGAACCTGTCCGGAGATGGTCTGAGCAAGAAGCAGCTTCTCCAGGCCAAAAAAGTCTCCCAGGACTTTGAGGCGCTGGTGGTTGGCATGATGCTAAAATCGATGCGTCAAACGGTCGGCAAAGACAAGCTGACCGGAGGCGGACATGGAGAGGAAATCTATCGCTCCATGCTGGATCAGGAATACGCCGCTGTATCTGTCAAGCGTGGCGGCGGCATGGGGCTGGCCAAAATGATCGAGAAGGATATTATTCGCCAGGAGAGCCGCAAGGCCGTACCAAAAGTCGATCATCACGAGTAGAATGAGAGATTCGGGGCAGGTGCTAATGGAACTTAATAAACTGCTGGAAACCTTGGCGATAGAGGCAGCGCTTCTGGATGATCTGCTGGCGTTGCTGGAGCGGGAGACCGCCGAGCTCGGCAACATCGATATCAATGCAATGGCTGTATCCAACCAGGCCAAGGAAGAGCTGATCAATAAAATCTCAGAGCATGCGCCGTCCTTGCAACAGGCGGTTTCCGCCTGCGCCGTTCGTGAAGGGCTGGCTGGCACGACCGCCTTAGTGGCGCTGGCGGAACATCTTGCCAAAAGGGGAAGCGGGGAGCTTCTCTCAAAACAGCGCCAAGTCAGCAAAACCGCCGACAGAATCAAGCAGGCTGCCGCGCTGAACCAGGAAATCGCCGAACGGTTTGCTGCGATGGCAACAACATCACTCGGCCTTATCACTCGTCTTATCAACCAGTCCAATGTGTACGGCGCATCGGGCGGATACCAGCAGCGGCCCGCCGCTGCCGTCATGATTAACAGGGAGGCTTGACATGGGACTTTCAGCGGCCATGGAGATTGGCAAGAACGGTCTCAACATTTACAGAATCGCGACCGAAGTGACGTCGGAAAATATCGCCAATGTCAACACTCAGGGCTATTCACGCCAGAGGGTGCTGCTGGAGTCGGCCCCACCGACGCTGCATAACGGATTCCCGTTGGGAACCGGGGTGCAGATATCCGTTGTGGAAAGGTACTACGACGGCCTTTTGCAGCAGCAGCTCGTGAGTGCCCAGACTACCCAGGGGTTCGACACATCCAAATCCACGGTCCTTCAGCAGATTGAGCCTTATTTCAACGAGGTTTCAAATGACGGCATCGGAACGGCGATCTCGAATTTTTTTGGCGCCTGGCAGGATTTGACCCTCAATCCGGGAGGGACCTCGGAACGTCAGGTGGTCATCACCCGGGCACAGATACTGTCAGATAATTTCCAGTCGGTCAGCAGGGGGCTCAACGACGCCATTGCCACCCAGAACGCGTCTCTTGTCCCGCTGACAAATAGTATCAACAGCACCTTGACAAATATTGCCCAGCTGAACGGCCAGATCAAATCCACCGAACTGCTGAGTGGCAATGCCAACGAAATGCGTGATCAGCGGGATCAGCTGGTGCGTGATCTTTCACAGAAAATCGGCATAACCTTTACCGAGAATGCCGACGGTACAACTGATATAAAGTATGCCGATGGCGGCGCCGAACTTGTAACCGGCTCGAATGCCGGCGCCTTTTCACTTGACCAGACCGATCCGAACAACTTCGTTGTCCAGCTGACACCTCCCGGAGGCGCTTTGGCCATTGTTACGCCGATAACCGGTGAACTGGGTGCCACAGTGGCCATGCGGGATACGATCATACCCGGCTATCTGGCACAGGTGGACACGCTGGCCAAATCCATTGCCGATGCGGTAAACGCCCAGCATTCGATCGGCTTCAGCCCAACCGGTGGTACCAACCAGAATTTCTTTACCCCGCTGGGAGCCGTGACCGGTGCCGCCGGCGCATTTTCAATCGATGCCGGACTGGACATCTCAACCATCGCCGCTTCCGGGAATGCGCTTTTGCCGGGTGACAACAGCAACGCGCTGGCAATTGTCCAACTGAACAGTACCTATACGGTGCCGTCAGGCGCTCCCACGGCAACATTCAGCAGTTATTACAGCAGCCTCGTGAGCAAGGTGGGACTGGATGTCCAGTCCAGCAAAACCACCGTGTCGCAGGATGAGGCTTTCACCAAACAGCTGTCAACGCTCCGGGAATCCAATTCGGGTGTTTCTCTGGACGAAGAATTGACCAATCTGGTCAAATACCAGCGATCCTACCAGGCTTCGTCCAAGCTGATTACCACGGCAACCGAGATGATGGACATGGTGATCGGTATGATCCGCTAGCTGCCTGGCAGAACGCTTGCCACATTAACGCGGTCGGGAGAAAAACAATGAGAGTCACAGCCAACATGTCTTCGGACAACGCAATTTACAATCTGCAACAGGGGCGGGCCAAACTTGAAAAACTGCAGAACCAGGTCTCTTCGGGGCAGAACGTCAACACACCCAGTGACGACCCGATCTCATCAAGGCTGCTGCTGGAAATCGGCGACAAGCTCAGGGCGATCGACCAGCGCTCCGGCAACATCAACAAGGCGACATCCTGGTTGCAGTTTACCAACACCGCCCTGGATGGAATGTCGGCGGTAGTTAACCAAGCCAAGAAGGTGGCCGGTACTCTCAATACCGGCAGCGACGACCCGGCCATTCGCCAGAGCGCTCACGACCAGCTTGTCGATCTGAAAAAACAGCTTATAGATATGGCAAATACCCAGTATGGCGATCAGTATATTTTTGCCGGAGCCGACAATGCCACACCGCCGTTCAGTAATTTGAACAACAACTACGATGGCGACAATACTCAGCTTTCGATCGAGGTGGCCCAGAATTCAGTACAGGCACTGAACGTCACCGGAGACCGCCTGCTCAAGGGTATCGGATCAAACCCGACTTATGGCACGACCGATATTCTCGAAACATTTGATAATCTGATTGCGGCCGTGGGGGACAATACCACTCCGAGCGACGTCGATGCAATTTCGCAGGCGTCCGTGGACCTCCAGAGTGGCGCCAGGCAGCTCAACATCGCCACCAGTGATATCTTGGCGCGGACGACCCGTCTGGACAACATGAACAAACTCAACGAAAACAACAAAAACACGCTGCTTTCGATCAGCACCAGGGTTCAGGAAGTGGATTATGCCAAGCTGGGAGTTGAGCTGAGTAGTCAGAAACTGGCTTTCGAGGCATCACTGTCGGCCACCGCCAAGGTTACCCAATTGTCGCTTCTGGATTACCTCTGATCTAAAATCATATACATCCTGAATTTCGGCGGGACTCCGTAAAGAGTCCCGTTTTTATTGCTCAAATCCGTTGACCTTATCACTATCAGGACTTATAAAAAAGCATGCTGTTTTCCCTGCCTACAATCCGTGCGGCACGCCACAAGCCTGTCTCGATAAGACGCGATGTCTTCCGCCTGTCCATGCCGGTTCTGCTCTCGTCGCTGTTTCAGCGGTTGGTTTCGATAGTGGATATTTTTCTGACCGGGGGTCTTGGAGCTGCCGCGATCGCCGCGGCCGGACTCGGGCAGTTGCTGATGTTTGTAACCATGACGGTCTTCTGGGGGCTTTCCACCGGGACCACTGTCGTCATTGCCCACCTGTGGGGCGCCGGAAGACGTGAAGATGCCGGCCGGGCGGCCTGCGTCTCTTGCCTGGCCTGTCTGGCAATGACTGCGGTCTTTACCCTCTTCGGTGCCGCCTGGGGCAGCGAGATCGCCCGCTTGATGGGAGCGGCGCCCGAAGTCCAGGCGCTTGCGGCCGAATATATTCGCCTGGTGTTCCTCTGGTTGGTCTGGACCACGGGGCTGAATATCCTTTCGGCTATCATGCATGGCGTCGGTGATACCCGCACCCCGATGGAGGCCATCATACTTGTGAACATCCTGCATGTGCTGCTGGCCTGGCCGCTGATCTACGGGAAACTGGGCATGCCGGCGATGGGTGTCAAGGGGGCGGCTATCGCGATCAACACTTCTGAACTGGTTGGATTCAGCTATCTTCTGGTCCAGGCCTTGCGAAAACGCTATATCGCATTCAGTCGTCCCGATTTCTCCCTGTTCGGCAGGATCTGGCGGGTCGGCTGGCCGGTCGCGCTGGAACGCATTGCCCAGCAGAGCGGGCAGCTGTTCTATTCCAGCTTTATCATCGGCTACGGCACCAGTGCCTATGCTGCCCACCAGATCGGGCTGTCGATCGAGTCGCTTTCGTTCATGCCGGGCGCCGGCATGGGGATCGCGGCGGCGACCCTGATGGGGCAGTCGCTGGGGGCCGGGAAGATCCGCCGTGCTCGCATCAGCCACCAGGAGGCGTTGCGGTTGGCGGTGGGGGTGATGACCCTGATGGCACTGCTGTTTTTCTTCTTCCCGCATCACCTGATCGGGCTGTTTACGCACGATGCCGATGTAATCGAAAAGGGAAGCGTGTTTCTGAAACTGGTGGCGTTTGCGCAGGTTCCGCTGGCAATCTCGTTCGTCTATGCCGGCAGCTTGCGGGGAGCGGGCGATACCTTCTACGTATTCATCGTGACGCTGTTGGCCATGTGGGGGATTCGCGTGGCGTTGTCCTGGGTGGCTGCCGGCTGGCTTCATCTTTCGCTGTATGCGGTGTGGGGGGTGTTCCTGATCGACTGGTATTTCCGTGGGGCGGCTTTTGCCTGGCGTTACCATCGCCGTGACCTGCACAGCGCGGTTCTCTGACGGTTTTCTGCCCCGGTCTGTTGCTTCGACCGGAACTTCCCCCCCTACTGTTCCCCCATCTTCCGCAGCACCTTGATGAAATTAAGCGTCAGAGCCGGGTTGAGACCGGTCCCGGCAATTTTCAGCATTATGCCGGCCGCCTTTTCAAAGTCCATGGAATCCTTGTAGACCCGCCGGGTGCGGAGAGCATCGAAGCAGTCCGAAACCATCGTGATCTGGCTGCAGAGGTTGGTCTGCCATCCCTTGGGCACGCTGGGATAGCCGGTCATGTCATATTTCATATGGTGCTCGAAGGCGCTCATCACAGCTATGCGCGGCATGCCCGGCGTGTTGAGAAGATAATGCGCGCCATGCACCGTGTGACGGCGCATCTCCAGCCATTCGTCGTCGGTCAGTTCGCCCGGTTTGTTCAGCACTTCGGGCGGCACAAACTGTTTGCCCACGTCATGCAGCATGGCCGCGATACCAATGTCGTGCAGTAATTGCCCTTCAAAACCGAGCGACATACCCTGGGCAATATTGAGAATGCAGACATCGAGCGAGTGGGTGAAAGTGTACTCATCCATTTCCCTTAGCGGAACCAGGGCCAACAGCGGATTCGCCTCCCCCCGGAACGAAGTAATGAAACCGGCCACTAGCGCCATTACGGCCTGCAGATCAAAATGCTCCCTGGCAGTACAGGATTCAAAGTCGCTTGCCACCCGGGCCATCAGCTCACCCGGTATGGCCGAATAGCTCGGAATCGGTTGGGAAACCTCTCCAGGCGCCGTCCGGGCGTCATCCAGCTCAACAGCTCCGAATATCAGATGCGGAGTCGATTTCAGCTTCGAGGACTCCTTACCGGCAACTATCCGCATCAACAGCAGGATATCGGCGCTGCCAGCTCCTCGCATCAGGCTGATATGGCCGATGGCGTACTCGGACATCTGCTGATTGAGGCGCTCAACATGGGGATTCTTTTCCAGCGGGATGCCACTGACAAAGAGTTCACCGCCGATACGGATGATTTTGAGCGTATCTTCAGCGGCAAGGATCAGGTTCATGCTTCCCAGTGCACTGGCTGCGTGGCCGGATGTCACCCTGTGTTCCGGTGAATAGAGCAACATCGCCTTGGCGGCCTGGACCAGGTTGCTGATGAATATCTCCAACTGCTCTTTGATGTAGGGAGTCATGGCGTCGCTCCATCAAGCATTTTCAATGATTCAACAGCGTGGACTGCGAGCGGGTCTTCCGGCATTTGGGAAATCTTCAGCAGAATGGGCCGGACATAGTCGGGCCGGAAGTGTGGCAACGCGCGTATGACTTCGATTTTGAGCAGGGAATGCTTGTTTCGATGCAGCAGCGGAGTGCTGCTGATTATATTCAGCAATTTAGGCAATGTGGACGGGTTGCCGATGTTTGCCAGTGTCTGTACCACCGCGCTTTTAAGTTCAAGCTGGAAATCGGCAATTCCGCTGGTTTCGAGAATGTTGAGCAGTTGTTGCATCACATCCTTGTCGCGGCTCATTTCAGCAACCTGTACCGCGGCCAGTTTTCTGGCCGGGTCGGGGTGCTGCAGTTCCGTCAGGATCATCTTGTCGGCGGCCGGGTCCCGATAGTGGAGAAGATTCTTCAAAGCTTCGCTTCTGACTTTCGGGTGAGGATACTCGGTAAGTTTGCGAACCTTCTGAACTACTTCCGGGTCACTGAAGTTTCTCAGCATCACCAGCAGATTGCGGATCACAAACCACTGTTCATCGTTCAGGCGGAGCAGCGCAGCATTCCGTACCATTTCACCCATTCCGCCCAGGCAGTCGAACCAGAAACGGCGCAGGGAACGGTTTTCTTCCATTGCGAGTTTATCTATCAGCGGTTCGATAAAAGGTGATCCAACGGTAGTGATGACCTCCCGGATCCCGGTGAAGCTGTCGCGCCCCAGGGTCTCCGCGAATTTGAGGACCCGCTGAACGAAATCGGAATTGAACAATGCGGTGTTGCTTTCCGGATTGGCGCTGCCCAGAATCCGGCATACTTTTGCCATGGATTTGAAATCCCGGAGCTCCATAAAATAATTCAACTGGTTACTCAGATTGTTCCGTATCCCCTCGCCCTGTTTTTCCGGAGGTATGACCATGATTATTTCATCAATTATATCGGTAAGTTTACTCTCCAGTTGTTCCGCCTCCATGGTTTTGCGCAGTTCTTCCAGGAAATTGGATTCGGCGTCCGGCAGCCTGTCAGTTGCAAGGATGGTAGTAAGGGTCTGCAGGTAGCCCGGTGGAATATACTGCTCCAGATCCCTTTCGCGCATCAGCGTCTGCACCTTGGCTCCAACTCCGCTGCCGGAGAGGAGCACGTCCGAATCCAGGGTAGATTCCGCGTGTGACGCCAGCCGTTGAATAATGTTAAGAAGCATGTCAGGAACATGGGCGCCTTGTGCGGTTACGGCCTGGACAACCTCCTGCATTCCTTCATCAGGGAGACGGTTCAGCAGGCGCTCATTGAACTCGGTTGTGGCGTGGGAGGAGTTGCAGATATTGAGGATGAAATCACAGCGCATTTTCGGAGCCAGGCTGGAGATAAAAGCGCTGATCTTGTCCAGGGAGTCGTTGCTGATCATGTTTGCATCCTGCCCGAGCGACCGGCCGACATAACATTCCGCCAGCGCCTTGAGGGTATAGCTGCGGCCTTCCTCCGGCACGCCTTCCAGCATGGCGGCAAGTTCGAAAGCCAGCCGCGAGGGTGGCGCCGATAGCAGTTTGTGCATTTTTTCCGGTGATGAGTTGAAACATCCCTTGAGAAGCTTCTGTACGAAAAATGCCCATGTATCGCCGTCCGTGCCTTGAACTCCATCGGTCAGCGTGAAGACCGATGGATCGATCGCCTGCACCATGATGGTCCGCACTCCGGAAATATCGAAGGCGTGTATGATGCCGCCTGACTCCCAGATTTCACTTCGCTGGCGGTTAATGATCCGGTTGAACTCGAAAAGGTCTTCGGGCTGAATCTCAGCGGTGAAAGATATGGCGATTATGCCGAAGGAGGCCAGCAAGGCGGCGTATTCACGGAATTTGACGTTGTTGGGTTCGATCAGGGCCTCATTGAGAAGCAGTCCCTGGCGGGTAACTCCCAGTGTCAGCGGTTTGCCGCCGGCCAGAAGCGGCTCGAGCCTCCCGAGGGTTTTCTTCAGAATGGCGCTGACGGCCGGATGGGAGTCCGGATAGAACTGTATGTGGCTGCGGCAGACGATCAGGTCGGCAGCAAAAGTTGCGGCTTGATGAAGCTCGGCGCGCGTATCTGGCGGCGTGCTGGCACTGTTCACAAAGGCTCCCGGAGCTGCTGTCCCGTCAAACAAATTTCAGAAAAGGGCATGCCGTTATCAGACGGTAAAACCACTTTCAATATTAACCGGATACCGGATTATGTCAACCGGGATAAGTGTCAGGATCAGGCCCGTTCCAGGCCGGCAAAACGGAGCATCAACTTCTTGGGGCCGACCGAGTTGAACCAGACGATAACTTTTTGTCCATCGCCTTCCCCCTCGATCTTGCGGATGGTTCCAACGCCGAACTTCCCGTGCCTGACGCGCATGCCGATGGAAACCCCGTCATTTTCATCGGGCGGTTCCGGGATGACTTCCAGCTCGTTGGATGCAGCTGATACCATTGACAGGTTGTGGGAAGTTGAATCTGTAGTGGCGATCCGTTGGATCGCCCAATCTGGCTCCGGGCGAGGCAACGCTTCGCCCCTGCGGGAAAATACGCTTGCAGTTCCCCCATCCTCGATCAGCTCTGAGGGGATATCCTTCAGGAAGCGTGATGGCGGGTTGTTCTGTTCCTGGCCGAACAGGTAACGGCGCCTGGCGTTGAGCAGGTAGAGGCGTTCGCGGGCGCGGGTCATTCCGACGTAACAGAGCCGGCGTTCCTCCTCCATGCCGTCCAGGTCGTCCAGCGAGCGCACATGCGGAAAGAGCCGCTCCTCCATGCCAATCATGAAGACCGCCCGGAACTCCAGTCCCTTGGCGGCGTGCAGGGTCATCAGCGTCACCGACGCTTTGCCGCTCTCCCCCTGCTCCAGGTCCGACACCAGTGATACCTGCTCCAGAAACTCCGACAGACCGGCGCCGGAATTCTTCTCGCTGAACTCCTCGATCGCCGCCAGCAGCTGCTCCAGGTTCTCCAGCCGTTCGGCATCGTCATCGACTCTGCTGTCCTTCAGTCGGGTCAGATAACCGCTCTCCTGCATAACGGTCCTGGCCAGCTCCGCCAGGTTGCTGTTTCCGGACAGATCCCGGAAGCGCTCCAACATCGCGACAAAAGAGACCACTCTGCCTCGCGGGCCGGTCGTCAGCAGCCCGTCCATGGCAGCCTCGCGCATGGCTTCGGAAAAGCTGACATCGCGGGTGGCCGCCAGCTGCGAGATCTTGTCAACGGTGCTGTTGCCGATTCCGCGTGCCGGTACATTGATGATCCGCTTCAGGGAAACCTCGTCGGCCGGATTGTCCAGCACCCGCAGATAGGCCAGGATGTCCTTGACCTCCATGCGGGCATAGAAGCGCACTCCTCCCACGATGTGATAGGGAAGCGCCTCGCCCACCAGCGCCTCCTCGATCAGCCGCGACTGGGCGTTGGTGCGGTAAAAGACCGCGATCTCATCCAGCGGGATTCCGCTGCCGCGCAGGCGGGCGATCTCTCGGCAGACGAAGCGCGCTTCCTCGCGGTCGGATTCGACCCGCTCGTAGCGGATCGGCTCCCCCTGGGGATTCTCGGTCCAGAGCGTCTTGCCCTTGCGGCCGAAATTCTGTTTGACCACCTCACCGGCTGCCGCCAGGATGGTGGCGGTGGAGCGATAGTTCTGTTCCAGGCGGATGATCTTGACTCCGGGGAAGTCCTTCTCGAACTCCAGGATGTTGCGGATATCGGCTCCGCGCCAGGAATAGATCGACTGGTCGTCATCGCCCACCACGCACAGGTTCTGCCGTTCGCCGGCCAACAGGCGGATCAGGTGGTACTGCACCGGGTTAGTGTCCTGGTATTCATCAACCAGGATCCACTGGAAGCGTTCGCGGTAATAGTTGCATACTTCCGGGAAACGGGTCAGCAATCGTACGGTCTGGATCATCAGGTCGCCGAAATCCAGCGCATTACATTTTTTGAGCCGCTCCTGATAGGCGGAATAGATCTCTACCACCCGCTGGTTGTAAACGTCGCCGGGGGGGATCGAACCGATCTCCTCGGGAAAAAGCCCGCGGTTTTTGAACGAGTCGATGCGCGAGGAAACCCCCTTGACCTCGAAGCGCTTCTCATCCAGGTCAAGTTCGCCGATCACGTCCTTAAGCAGCCGGTCGCTGTCGCGGTCGTCGTAAATCGCAAAAGAGGACTGGAAACCGAGCTGATGGATGTCGCGGCGCAGGATACGGCCGCAGGCGGCGTGAAAGGTTGATATCAGCGGCGTATCGCCCCCCCCCAGCAGGCGCTGCACCCGCTCGGCCATCTCGCGGGCGGCCTTGTTGGTGAAGGTCACCGCCAGGATGTTCCAGGGGCGCACCCCCCGCTCGCGGATCAGGTGGGCGATGCGGTTGGTGATGACGCGGGTCTTGCCGGAGCCGGCTCCGGCAAGGATCAGGAGCGGCCCCTCGCCATGCAGCACGGCCTCTTTCTGGGGCGGATTGAGATTTTTGAGTAGGTCCATGGAGGTGTTGTAGCCCGTAGCACCGGCAGCGTCAAGCGGAAACGGCAGAGACTTCAGCTTCAGAAAACCGTTCCCAGCGGACTGGCCGCCACCAGTTTTACTGTCACGCTCTCGATCTCGGCGATCACCGCCCGGTCCATCTTTTTAAGCCACCTCTGCGGTATGCCCTCCATGCCGTAATAGGCTCCGGCCAGCATGCCGCAGATCGCGCCGGTCGTATCCGCATCACCCCCCTGGTTGACGGTCCCGACCAGGCACTCTTCGAAACTCTTGCCACGAAAAAACCAGTGGAACACCGTCTGCAGCGTATCGACCACGTATCCGCTGGCCAGGCCGCGATAGGGATGGAAGGCAAAGGTTGGAAAGCGCGAAGTCAACCCGTCCACCTGCCGCCGCAGGCGGCTTTTCTCGGCTCCGCAAATCGCCAGGTGCAGCAGTTCCCCCAGGCAGATGCAGGCCGCATCGGAAACCGGGTTGTTATGGGTCAGGTGCGCCTGCTCCAGTGTGTATTTTCTGAGCAGTTCCCCGTCCGGCAGTGAAAAAAGCGCTACCGGGAGCATCCTCATCGCGGCGCCGTTGCCGGCATCCCACTCGTTGGGCGGGGTTTCCATGGTACCGTGCAGCATGTAGGCCCGGATGCCCTTGCGGCAGGTATCGCCGCAATCCACCGGCCGCGATTTCAGCCAGTCGGCAAAATTGTCGGCAACCGCTCCCAACGACCAGGCCTGGCTCTTGACGATGGCCCTGGCGATGCAGAGCGCCATCTGGGTGTCGTCAGTCACCTGGCCCGGCTTGAGCCGCAGCCAGCCGCCACCGACGATATCCCTGAATGTGCCGTATTTTGAGGCAATCTCTGAGGCGGTCATGAACTCGACCGTGGCTCCCAGCGCATCGCCGATCGCCATGCCGATAAAGGCGGCCCGGGCGCGATCGCGGATTTCATCGAGGTTATAGTGGTTGAACATGTTCACATCCAATCTTTGAATAACACGGGGAAACGGAGTAACGGAGAATAGTCGCATGCAAGGAGTAATCCGACAGTAGTTCTGCTTAATAAATATGCATTGCATGAAGCGGTAAAAGTCTGAAATCTGCTGTAAACGACAGATTGGTCTTGAAATCGATCTGCTATGGCTCACTCAGTATCTTGGTTTCCCCATGTTTCAAGGTGGTTACGAGATGCTATCCATAAGCTGGCACATTCTATGCTTTGAACCTGCCAGTACAGGCAACGGCGCCCGTGGGAAAACCTCCCGCGGGCGTTTTCATTTTGGAAGGAGATTAATCCATGGCTACAGCATGCGAGATGAAGAACAAGATCCAGGGGCACCCCTGCTTTGGTGGCAATCATCATAAAAACGGGCGCATGCATCTGGCGGTGGCGCCCAAATGCAACATCAAGTGCGGCTACTGTTCACGAAAGCACGATTGTGCCAACGAGTCGCGTCCCGGTGTAACCAGCCGGCTCCTGACGCCGTTGGAGGCGATTGCCAAGGTGCGTGAAGTGATGGCCAGTCCGGTGGTCGGGCCGATCATCAAGGTGATCGGTATTGCCGGACCGGGCGATCCGTTGGCCAACGAAGAGACCTTCGAAACCTTCGAGATGGTCAAGAAGGAATTTCCCGATCTGATGCTCTGCCTGAGCACCAACGGGCTGCTGCTGCCGGAATCGATCGACCGCCTGTATGAACTGGGGCTGCACAGCCTGACCGTGACTATCAACGCCGTCGATGCGGAAATCGGCGCACAGATTTACAACCATGTGATCTACCACGGCAAGCACTACAGCGGTGTGGAAGGGGCGAAGATCCTGATTGCGAACCAGTTTGAAGGGGTCAAGCGGGCAGGGGAGCTGGGGATGACGATCAAGATCAATTCGGTTCTGACGCCGGGAGTCAACGACAGCCAGATACCTCTGATCGCGGCACGGGTCAAGGAGCTGGGCGCCTTTGTCATGAACATCATGCCGATCATTCCCCAGGCCGAGCTGGCCCATATCACACGTCCCAGCGAAGAGTACCTGGCAGAGGTCAAAAAAGCCAACGAGGGGATCATCGGTCAGTTTGCCCACTGCAAGCAGTGCCGCGCAGATGCGATCGGTCTGATTGGCCAGGATCTCAACCTGACCATTGCTGAGGCGGCTTGCCCGGCGCCATGACGATCGAGCCTTTCAGGCATAGGGACATCTCCGCCTTTTTGGAGCTGGCCGCTATGGAAAACTGGATTGCGGAATGCTGGGAGCTGGAATTTCTGCTGTCGCGGTTTCCGCAAGGATGCTTTGCCGCACGTGCTAAGCTGGGAGAAATTGCCGGTTTTGCGACATCGCTCAAGCATGGCCGCAGCGGCTGGATCGGTAATCTGATTGTGGCGGGGGAATGCCGTGGGCAGGGGGTTGGAGAACGATTGTTTATTCAGACTCTGCAGGCGCTGCGTTCGGAGAAGGTCGAAACGGTCTGGCTGACCGCCTCGAATATGGGCAAGTCGCTCTACGAAAAGCATGGTTTTCGTTCGATTGATACCATAACCCGCTGGGTGGGAACGGGACTCGGCCGTGCTCCTTTCCACGGTGGTGAGATCGTGGGCGGTTCGGCCCTTTCGTCGGTCATCGACATCGACAGCCAGGCGTGGGGCGACCGGCGCAGTCAGTTGTTGGCAGCAACGCTGGAACGAGGCCGCATGTTAAGCAGCGCAGCTGGTTTCGCCGGAATTCAGCCCTGCGGTGATGCAATGCAGATCGGCCCGTTTTCGGCGTTGGACGGCGGCACCGCCGGGGAGCTTATTGAAGCGGCACTGCAAATGATTCCAGGAGATGTGAAAGTATTCATAGATTCACCGGACTCCAATCGCGCGGCCGGCTCGATTTTCAGCTGCCATGGAATGCGGGGCGGAGGAAGCAATCAGTTGATGTATGCGGGCGAAGTGCCGGACTATCGTCCGGAGCTGCTCTATGGTCTGGCTACCATGGGGAGTTGCGGGTAGGGTGTCGCGTTCAGGCGGGAGGTATCTCTCCGACGGCTTTCGCAGCAAAGCGGAAGGTGTTTCTGCCGGCCTGCTTGGCGGTATACATGGCCAGGTCGGCGGCCATTTCCAGTTCCATTGAGTCATCTCCGTCATCCGGATAGACGGAGATACCGATGCTGGCACTGGTGCGAAGTTGCCTGCCTGCCAGCTCCAGCGGCTCCTCGATTTTATGACACAATGATTCGGCGATTTCAGCCAGACTTTCGCCACCATTGATCTCCTCGATAATAATGAAAAACTCGTCACCGCCATGCCGGCTGATGGTGTCATAATTCCGTCGGCAACATTGGCGAATCCGCTCGGCTGTGATTATAAGCACCTGGTCGCCGGTCTCGTGGCCGAAAGTGTCATTGATCTGTTTGAAACGGTCCAGGTCAAGATAAATCAGGCCGAATTTTTCGCGGTTCCGGCGGGCTTTTGCGATACTCTGGGCCAGTCGGTCCTCGAACAGTCTGCGATTGGCCAGGCCGGTAAGATGATCGTGGAAGGCCATGTCGCGGATGGTCTGCTCGTTTTTGAGCCGCTCCAGTTCGGCCGCCGCGCGGCTGGCAAAGATGCGGATAATGTCGCTGACCAGTTCCGGGTTTTCGATCGGATCTTTATGAAAGGTACAGAGGATACCGATTGCGACCCCCTTGGAATCAATCAGAGGGGCGCCGCAGTAGCTTTGAATCGACAGGTTGCTCAAGATTGTGGCTTCGGGGAAGAGTTTCGCTACATTTTCCGGAAATACCTGGATTCCTGAGCTGATTGCCATGGCACAGGGAGAACATTTCAGGTCATAAGTGAAGAGTTCCGCAGGTTTTCCCGCGCAGCTGAAGGCCAGCGCCTGCGCGCTGGTTCTATCGTTGTTCAGTTCGCCCACCAGGGCATAATCCATTTCCAGCGCTTCAGTCAGGTAGGAAGTCAGCGAGGCCAGGTACTCCGCGCCAACTTTGGCCGACACCCCTTTTGCGATGTTGCCGATCAGATGTTCGTTTTGCACACGGCCACTTATGTCGCGAATGATCTCGACGCTGCCGGTGACTGCTCCGCGGGCATTGCGCAGCAGTGAAGCGGTGCTTTCAATATGAGTGGTCTTTCTGTTGATCCGGCAGGAGCGTCGGGAGTTATGCGTGGCTCCGTCCGTCATGGCCATTACGGTCGGACAGCCATCGCAGGGGGAGTCCAGGCCGAAAATGCCGAAGCAGGGCTTTCCGACATGATTGCCAAACAGATCGGTCATGGCTTTATTCTGGTAAACGATCCGGTAATCGAGGTCCTTGATCGTCAAGCCTTCCCCCAGGCACTCGACAACGGTCCGAAATTTCTGCTGTTCGTCTTCAAGTTTTTGCCGGTCGGCAACGGTATCCGCGCAGCGTTTGACCGCCCACAGCAGTTTCTCGATTTCGAGCGGTTTCAGGAAGTAGTCGTTGAAACCGAGTTCGATTGCCGAGATAAGACAGCCTGTTTCGCGATTTGCGGAAGTGGCTATGATCTGGGTGTTTTTATCAAGCTGCCTGATCCGTGCCACCAGCTCCAGGCCATCCATGTTCGGCATGCAGATATCGGTCACGATGATCGGGTAACGTTTCTCTTCAAACATGGCCAGTGCCGTGCCACCATTGTTGGCGGTATCGACAACGGCGCCATATTTGCCGAGTATGCGGGAAATCAGCGTGGAAGATGCCGGGTCATCTTCGACCACAAGAATCTGGAGTCCCTGCAGGTTGATTTCTGATACCATTTTCATGATAGCTCCCCATTTACGGAAAATCCGACTCAATGCCGGGACTGCAACTGATTCAGCTGTTCGACCAACTTTTCAATCCGCAACGGTTTTGTCAGATACCCGTCAAATCCCTGCGCCAAAAAACGTTCCTGATCCCCATTGAGCGCGTGAGCGGTCAAGGCGATCACCGGGACATGCCTGCCGCTGCCGTTTTCATCTTTACGAATCTGTTGCAATGCCTCTACGCCCCCCATGACCGGCATCTGGATATCCATCAGGATGCAGTCAAAATGAGAGGTGCGCCAGGCCTCAAGCGCCTGTCTGCCGTTGCTGCTGCAGGTGACTTTATGACCGGACTTGCGCAGGAGCGCGACGATGAATTTTTGATTGGTGGGATTGTCCTCGACAGCCAGGATCGAGAGCGGAAGGCCTTCCTTAAAGTATTGAATGTCATGTGCAGCAGATATTGGCTCCGCGAGCGCAGCGACTTCGAATGGCAGAGAGATATGGAAGGTACTTCCTTTTCCTTCAGAACCTTTGACGCCGATGCTGCCACCCATCAACTCGACCAGGCGACGGCAGATGGTCAACCCCAGGCCGGTACCGCCGTAGCGGCGCGTGGTTGAAGCGTCAGCCTGGTTGAATGCGCCGAAGATTTTTTCATGCTGCTCAGGAGCAATACCGATGCCGGTATCACGTACGCTGATGTTGACGATGACCATGTCATCTACCAGGCTTTCAATTGTTGCTGAGACGGTAATCTCACCCTGTTCCGTAAACTTGATCGCGTTACCTATCAGATTGAGCATGATCTGCTTGAAACGGAGCTGGTCTCCATGAACGGGTAGCGGAATTTCGGAAGCGATTATACAGTTTATTCCGAGGTGTTTTGCCCGGATTTCCGATATCTGGGTGTTGATGACATCCCTGATAGCCTGTTCCAGAGAGAATTCGGCATGCTCCAGCTCGATCTTGCCGGATTCGATTTTGGAGAGATCAAGAATATCGTTGATCAGGGTCAGCAGGTTGCGACCCGATGACTCGATATATCCCAGATATTCCTTCTGCTCTTCGGTCAGTTCGGTCATGCCCAGCAGTTGTGCCATGCCTATGATACCGTTCATCGGGGTGCGGATCTCATGGCTCATGTTGGCCAGAAATTCGCTCTTGGTGCGATTGGCGGATTCAGCCGCTTGCTTTGCCTCTCTCAAGCCCTGCTCGAAATTGACGTGGTCGGTGATGTCCTCCACGACTTCGATAGCCGAAACTACAGTTCCAGTCCCGTCACATACCGGAGACGAAACCACCTTGTAGTTGCGGATGCCGTCCGGAGTCGGAGTCATGGTGACCGCTTCGTGGGTCTGTCCATCCCGGAGCGTTTTGATGGTGGGGCAATAGTGGCAAGGCTCTGTCTCGGGAGGGTCATTGAAAAGCATGAAGCACTCCCGCGGATCCCCCTGTTTGATATTAGGGAACCATTTTCGCATGACCGGATTCATGGAAAGAATTTTCATCTCCGGGCTGATCAGGGACACTCCTACCCCGATATGTTCGAATATATCCGCATACATCGCATCAGTTGACCGCAATATCTGACGCTGACGTTCCTGCAGTTCCACCATGCTGTTGAACGACCGGGCCAGACAACCGATCTCGTCATTGCCGGTGAATGACTCGGGAAGGCGGGAACCGGCAGAATCCGGACGTCTGAGGTGGCGCGCCATGATGTCCAGCGGAGCCAGAAAGCGCTGCATCATTAACCATACGGCGGCGGCTACAAATACAGCCAGAACGGCAAATGCCGAAGCATAATAATTGCGGGCGCTGGCAAGCGGCGCATAGGCTTCCTCTGAAGGAAAATTAGCCGCAAGTATCCACCCAGCTTTTTGTAATCTCTTGAAGGATGTCAGGAAGCGCCGGCCGTGCGAGTTGACCGTCTCGCCGCTCCCTTCAAAGCCGGCGATGGCCCTGTCGAATAAAATATTGGAACCGGGCGGGGTATCCTGCTTCATGATTCTGGAACGGTCAGGGTGCATGATCATGGTACGATCGGTACTGAACAGGTAAACATAACCGCTTTTGCCGCTCTTCATGGTGGCCAGGTCGGCAATCACGTTGTTATCTCCCAGCAGGTCAAAGCTGCCGGCCAGAACGGCGATGATGCGCCCGTCGGGAGCCCGTACGGGCGCAGTCATGATAACTACCGGGTGATCCTGATTATGGGTGGAAATAAATGGATTGGATACAAATGCTTTACCGGTTGTCATCGTTGTACGGAAATATTCGCGGTAGGATATATCCCTGTCGCGCCTGCCGGCAATAAAGGGGCTCTCAGCAATCAACCTGCCATCGGCCGAGAACAGGAACATGGCATTCTGAAAGAGCGAGTCCAGTGAATAGCGGGCGTCGAGGAAATACTGGGCCTTGTCATGGTCGGTGACCACATCCTCTCCAATTTGTGAGGCAGAGCTGATCAGTGCGTTCTGGATCAACCCGAGTTTGTCATCGACACTCTGCGCCAGTGCGCTTACGTACGAGAATTGCGCTGTTTCGATTGTCTCCCTGATCGTATTCTCCAGGAATCGTTCACCAAGATAGCCGCAGGCGAGACTGAACAGGATGAACATCAGTGTGACCGCTACCGCGGTCCTTGTTTTCAGGTTTTGGCTTTTGAATATGGCGGGAGCTGACATGGTGAGCCTCAGGTAATGAGAACTTGATATAATGATACCCCATGTCGGAAATTAAGCAACCGGTGTCTGATAATTCCTGACCGGAATGGCACACCCGATGCAAAGAAGCCTGGCAGTAATAGTGAACACGGCAACGGCGCCGCGTCTCCACTGGGGGCGCGGCGTTTTTGCATTCCGGAGGTTGTTATGACATGCACAGAAAACAGGCAAACTATCGTCATCGACGACACCACGCTACGCGACGGCGAACAGACCGCCGGGGTGGTCTTCTCCAAACGCGAAAAAATCGCAATTGCCCGCATGCTGGATTCGATCGGCGTGGGAGAGATCGAATGCGGCATCCCCGCCATGGGGGTTGAGGAACAGGCCGGAATCCGGGCACTGGTTGACCTGGGACTCTCCGCCCGCCTGATCACCTGGAACCGGGCGCTGGTGCCTGAAATCGAGGCAAGTATCGCCTGTGGAGTAGGGGCGGTGGATATTTCACTCTCGGTTTCCGATCAGATGATAGCACACAAATTGCGCAAAAATCGTGCGGCGGTCAAGGAACAGCTCAAAGTCGCCCTCGGTTTTGCCAAACAGCATGACCTGTATGTATCGGTCGGCGGCGAGGATGCCAGTCGGGCCGACATGGGCTTCCTGGTGGAGCTGATGGAGATCACCCGTTCGCTGGGTGGCGACCGTTTCCGCTTCTGCGACACGCTGGGGATCATGGATCCGTTTGCGATGTTCGATAAGGTTGCATTTCTCAGAAAGGCTGTTCCCGAAGTCGATATCGAGGTGCATACCCACAATGACCTGGGGATGGCCACAGCCAACGCCATTGCCGGCATAAGAGCCGGCGCCAGGTTCGTCAACACCACCATCAACGGTCTGGGAGAGCGCGCCGGCAACGCGGCGCTGGAAGAGGTCGTGATGGGACTGAAACATGCCTGCGGCCTGGAGACCGGCATCGATACCCATCGTTTCCGGGAGATGTCGCTCTTCGTCGCCAAGGCCTCCCAACGTCCGCTCTCGGTTTCCAAGCCGGTGGTGGGTGAACGGGTCTTTGCCCACGAATCGGGCCTGCATGCCGATGGCGTCATCAAGGATCCTCACAACTACGAAGGCTTCGACCCGGCCGAAGTGGGCCTGACCCGCAGCATCGTGATCGGCAAGCACTCCGGCACCGGCGGATTGATCGAGCGCTATCGCAGCATGGGTATTGCAGTTGAGCGGAAGCAGGCTACGCCGCTATTGGAACTGACGCGAGCCATGTCCTGCAGGCGCAAGCGCGATCTGACCAACGGTGAGTTGATGTCCATCTATCTTGGCGAAGAAACGCTGCCAAAGGCGGCGTAGAGTTCATAACTCCCCCCAACCCCCTCTTATCTTAAGAGGGGGAGCTAAACCATCACCACTGTAACTACAGTGCGTCCCTCCCCTTAGATAAGGGGAGGACAGGAGGGGTTAGCTTTTGGAATGGAGAGTCGAACCAAAAAGGAGAGAAAATCATGTGTGGAGCGGGAACATCTTTTGTACCGATTGCCGAAGCGGCCCAGCTGCTGGAAACAACCGAAATGCGGGTGCTGATGATGCTCAAGAAAAACGAGCTGCAAGGGAAGATGGAGGACGAGGCCTGGTTTGTGGACCGTTCATCGCTCAACCTCTGCGACAAACCGAAAGCCGCCGACATCGTCAAGCCCGGCTGTGGCGGGGGTTGCGGAGGCGGCTGCGGCGGGCACTGATTCCATGAATAACACGGAGTTGGGGGAGGGCGCGTAGAGATTTGTTTCTCTCCGTAACTTTGTTTCTCCGTGCTATTTAAACTATTTTACTGATACTTGAGGTGCCCTATGCCAATCGTAGTCAAAGCCTCCGACTTCAAATTCAAATACCCCCGTGACATCGCCAGACGTGAAGAACCCAAGTTTGCGGGCCTGCCGGATCCGGCACCCTTCAACCGCCATGACCTGTACGAAATCCTGCCGATGATGAATGCGGTGATGAACGAGCTGGGAAGCGATGATGGCCGGGAGCTTAACATGCTGGAAGATCTCCTCAACGATATGCCCGGTTTCGTCTCGACCCGTGGGGAAGTCTATGATTATCTGCTCGGTTCGGGGCGGGAATGCTTGAGGCGTTAGGCGATATCTGGGCACACGCCGACCGTGGCGTGCCGATCGTCATCACCGTCAACGGCTCGTTGACACGGGATGGCCGGGCTGTATTCGGGCGGGGTGTGGCCCGGGAAGCGGTTATCAGTCATCCCGGACTTGCCCTGAAATTAGGCAGGATGCTTGCGGAACAGGGCAGCCACGTCTTTGATCTGGGCTGCGGCATCATCAGCTTTCCGGTGGAGGAGACCGCCTGGTCGCTCCCGGATCTGCGTATCATAAGCCGCTCTGCTCAAGAACTGCGTGAGTTGACAGATCTTTCCGGATGGCCGCGGATTGTCGTCCCGCGCCCCGGTTGCGGTGGCGGAGGGCTGGCGTGGGAGGATGTGCGGCCTCTGCTGGAACCCTGGTTTGATGAGCGGTTCATTGTCATCAGCCAGCCGTAGTAGCCAGTATAATTAGTGGATTAAAAAGATTAATTAACTGTACTTGACAATATTTCATGAGATGTTATTGTGGCCGAAATTTGCCGGCCACAGACAACGGAGTCTCGGCACACTAACCTTTGTATGGAGGTTTTTGTAATGAGAGATTCCGGAGCCCGCCTCACACTCACGTCCAAACTTGTTGCCACCTGCTGCCTGATCGCCCTCGGCATGATTGTCCTTGTCGTAACCATGAGTCTTTCAACCGAACGGATCAAGGTCAACGGCCCGGTATATCTGGACATCGTCAGGGGAAAAGACCTGATTGCCGATATCCTTCCGCCCCCCGAGTACATCATCGAATCCTACCTGGTCCTTCTGCAGGCCCTGGAAGAGAAAGACCCTTCTAAAGTAGCGCCGTTTCAGGAACGCCTGAAAAAACTACGCGGTGAATATGACGATCGCCATGCCTATTGGACCAGGGAACTGCCGGAGGGCAGGATCAGAACCCTGATGCTGGAACAGGCCTACAAGCCGGCGGTGGCGTTTTACGATGCCGCTGAAAAGGTGTATTTTCCCGCATTGATCTCGGGCAAGCGCGAACCGGCTGAAAAATTGCTCTTCGACACACTCTCGCCGGCCTATGAGGCGCACCGCAAGGTAATTGACGAGATCGTCGGTTTGACCAATGCCGAAAACGCCGCTACCGAGAGGCGGGCCGCAACGATGCTTCGGACGACCAGGATTACGGTGGTTTCCCTTGGCATAGTCTTTCTGGTGTCGCTCGGGGCAATTTTCTACTTCCTTATCCGCAACGTAAACAAACACCTGGGTGGCGATCCGGCGTATGTCGCCTCCATTGCCCGCCAGGTGGCAAACGGCGATCTTTCTGTAAATGTGTGCGCCAAAGGCGGATCAGATAGTGTGCTGGGGTCCATGAGGGAGATGGTTGAAAATCTGCGCGGTATGGTTTCACAGGTTGTGGGCTCGGCGGAAAACATCGCTTCTGCCTCGCAGCAGTTACACTCATCCGCCGGTCTGATCGCGAGCGGAAGTGAGGATGCGGCCTGCAAGGCCACGACAGTCGCCACCGCCGGAGAAGAAATGTCGGCCACATCCGGAGACATCGCCCAGAACTGCCTGATGGCGGCCAATGGAGCCGGACTGGCAAGCAACACCGCCAACAACGGGACTGAGGTAGTTAACGCAACGGTGCAGGTAATGATGCGGATTGCCGAGCGGGTCAGCGCCACGGCTCATACCGTTCAGAACCTGGGAGATCGTTCGGATCAGATCGGCGCCATTATCGGTACTATCGAGGATATTGCCGACCAGACCAACCTGCTTGCGCTGAATGCCGCTATCGAGGCGGCTCGTGCCGGAGAGCAGGGACGCGGATTTGCCGTGGTGGCCGATGAGGTCAGGGCGCTGGCAGAGCGGACCACACGAGCCACCAGGGAAATCGGCGACATGATAAAAACCATACAGTCAGAAACCAGGCTTGCCGTAGATGCCATGCAGGAGGGGGTGCGCGAAGTAGAAACCGGCACCAGTGAAGCTTACAGGTCCGGACAGGCATTGCAACAGATATTGAACGAGATCAATGATGTGGCGACACAGGTCAACCAGATTGCCACCGCTGCCGAACAGCAAACCGTAACCACCAGTGAGATATCAAACAACATGATGCAGATCACTGATGCGGTGCAGGCCACCGCACGTGGGGCGGAAGAGTCAGCCCATGCTTCCGGAATGCTGGCACAACAGGCGGAAGAGCTGAAACTGCTGGTGGGAAGGTTCATACTCTGACCCATTTCAGCGCTGTCCATGACCTGCATGAATACCGGTCACACTGTATAGAACATGATCATTTAATCGGTGATCCTGATTCTCCTGCGCATGCGATTACCCTTTGAATGCGCTGAATACGAGGATCTGCCTGTTTTTAACCGCTTGGCATGGATAGTGTAGCCTCAGTTGTAAGGTGACCGGAAAGCGTCGCTGAAAACAACCTTCAAACTCTGATAACCCGGCATCCGCGCCCCGCACTCAGCAATGAGATGCGGGGCGTTTTTTTACCAGGCAAGCATGGAGCACAAAGCTCACAAGGCCGGGGATCATGACGACAGCGCCGCCGCCATGAGGCACCTTATTTCGCTGCCCCGATACACACAGGCGTCCACTGCGAGTGACGAGGGAGAATCATATGAGACAGATTGCGATTTATGGAAAAGGGGGCATCGGCAAATCAACCACGACACAGAATACGGTGGCCGGTCTGGCGGCCCTGGGCAAGAAAATCCTGATTGTGGGATGCGATCCCAAGGCGGATTCCACCCGCCTGATCCTGCATGCCAAGGCTCAGAACACGGTCATGGACCTGGTGCGGGAACTTGGAACGGTCGAGGATCTGGAGATCGAAAATGTCATGAAGGTCGGCTACGGCGGCGTCAAGTGCGTCGAGTCCGGCGGACCGGAGCCGGGGGTCGGCTGTGCCGGACGAGGCGTGATTACCGCCATAAACTTCCTGGAGGAGAACGGCGCATACACCCCGGACCTGGACTTCGTATTCTACGACGTACTGGGAGATGTAGTCTGTGGCGGATTCGCCATGCCGATCCGCGAAGGCAAGGCGGAAGAAATCTATATCGTCTGTTCCGGGGAAATGATGGCCATGTATGCCGCCAACAATATTTCCAAGGGAATTCTGAAATATGCCAGCTCGGGCAAGGTGCGTCTGGCAGGACTGATCTGCAATGCCAGAAAAACCGACATGGAGTTTGAGCTGGTCACCGCCCTGGCCGAGAAACTGGGCACCCAGATGATCCATTTCGTACCCCGCGACAACCAGGTTCAGCGGGCTGAGATGCGCCGGATGACGGTCATCGAATATTCCCCGGAACATCCCCAGGCCCAGGAATACCGGACCCTGGCGCAGAAGATCAACGACAACAAGATGCTGGTTATTCCCACTCCGCTGGAGATGGAAGAGCTGGAAGAGCTGCTGATGAAGTTCGGGGTCATGGAAGAAGATGATGAAGCCAACGTAGGTGTGGCAGAGGCGGCATAATGTATACCACCTGATGATTGTTAAGGCCGTATCCTCGCCGGGATGCGGCCATTTTTCTGCGTATTTCGTTACATCTGCCAGCAATTATAAACATGCAGGTAAAAATGTAGACACTTTCTAGGCCCCAGTACTCCGAGCCGGGATCCGCTCGATCAACTGTCGGGATGACCCGGCTAAATCCTGGTACTACCTTGAAATTCCACCTTGACATGGAGGATTTTCGAGGTAATATGCTTCCATGATTCTCCGTAACATTACCCACAATGCCATAGTCACGGCGCTAGAACGCAGCCGGGTAGTGGCCCTTCTCGGCCCCCGCCAGTGCGGCAAGACCACCCTTGCCCGGAAATTCGTGCCGACTGATTCTGCCGCCTATTTTGATCTTGAAGACCCAATGAGCCTAGCTCGACTTGATGAACCGATGACGGCGCTCCGCGACCTCTCGGGACTTGTGGTGATCGATGAAGTGCAGCGGCGGCCGGAACTATTCCCCATCCTGCGAGTCCTTGCCGACCGAACCCCCTTGCCTGCCCGGTTTCTCATTCTGGGCAGCGCCGCGCCCGATCTCCTTCGTCAGTCATCGGAGTCGCTGGCCGGCCGGATGGAAACCGTCCTGCTGAGCGGTTTCAGTATTGCGGATGTGGGGATGCCGGCTCATCAGATCCATTGGCTGCGGGGCGGCTTCCCGCTTTCGTTCCTGGCAACGAGTGACAGCAATAGCGTTGCCTGGCGAAAAAGTTTCATTCAGACGCTTCTGGAAAGGGATATTCCTTCCTTTGGCCTCGGCACCCCGGCAGCTACCCTGTTCCGTTTCTGGACCATGCTTGCCCATTACCACGGCCAGGTCTGGAACGCCGCGGAACCGGCCCGCTCCCTGGGAATCGGCGAAACATCGGTGCGGCGCTATCTTGATCTGCTTACAGGGGTGTATATGGTCAGGCAGCTTCAACCATGGTACGAGAACCTGAAAAAGCGCCAGGTAAAGTCACCCAAGGTCTATATCCGCGACAGTGGTCTCCTCCATCAACTGCTGGGCATCCGAACCATGCCGGAGCTTCTTTCTCACCCGAAATGCGGCGCATCATGGGAAGGGTATATCATCGAGGAGATCATCAGCTCGGTCCAGCCCGATGAAGTCTATTTCTGGGCCACTCACGCTGGGGCGGAGCTGGATCTGCTGCTCTTCAAGGATGGCCGGCGTTTCGGGGTTGAAATCAAGCGGGCCGACGCACCGCGGCTGACTCCCTCCATGCGCACCGCGCTGGATGATCTGCGGCTCGACCGGCTGGCAGTGATCTATCCGGGAGAGCGGCGCTATGCGTTGGCGGAAAAGGTGGAGGTGGTGCCGCTGATGGATCTGAGCAGCAACGGTGGTAATCTGTTTGAAGGATTGTAAAAATGTGACGTTGTGCGGCGGGAGATGGAGAATAGTCGTAGGGCGGCGTGATTGGGACGAAGCAAAAGCGGTTTTGTAAAATGTGTGGACGCAACACCGCATTGTTTCCTATACTCCCGTTAAGAAAGCTCAAGGAGCAGCGACATGGTCAGCAATAAAAACGATATCATAACGTTTTTGCAGACGCACAAGGATGAAATGGCGCAACGTTTCGGCGTGGTGAGCGTTGGTCTCTTCGGCAGTTATGCCAGGGGAGAGGCTCGCGAGGATTCAGATATCGACATTGCCATAGAGATCAGGTCCGAAAAGAAGTCCTTGGGGAATTTCCTTGGTATCAGGCGCTACCTTGAACAGCAGCTCGGCAAGAAAGTAGATCTCGGCATTGAGAGTACCTTAAAGCCGTTGGTGCGGGAAATGGTTGCCAAGGAAATCATCCATGTCTGAGCGTCCGCAGCTTCTCTATTGTCAGGATATTCTGGAATCCGGCACGGCTATCCAGACGTATGTTCAGGGCTTGACCTGTGATACGTTCGTTCAGGATCGCATGCGTTACTCGGCGGTGATCCGCGAGTTTGAAATTATCGGCGAGTCCGTGGGCAAGTTGTCGGCAGCGTTGAAAGATGGCTACCCGGAGATCCCCTGGCAGGACATCAAGGATTTTCGTAACCTGCTGGCGCACGAATATTTCGGTGTCGATCTGGAGATTGTCTGGAACACCGTTCACAACGATTTGCCCCTGATGCTTGATGCTATTCAGGAGATAGTCAAGGGAATTAAGTAAGGTGTTTGAATGCATAAGTAAGAGTTGAGGTGGAAGCCTCCGGTGGTATTGATAGCTTGTAAGAGCAAACAGTCGGACCGGCAATGCCGTCCGAAATCAAATTACCATGAATTTAATCCGGGGAAAATGCAGTTGAAACTCGGACACTACCCCAATCCCTTTGGTCTATCAGGCAATGTCCCTGTCCAGAGATTCGAGTGCATCTTGCATATACATATTCCCGTCCTGACTGCCTGTTTCAGAATATGCCGTCTTTTTGCTCAGCAGCTTTCCGTTTCAATCCGCTCCAGCAAGGCCAGCGCCGGCTGATCATCGTACTCTTCAAACAGCTCGCGGATATTGTTGATGTAGGAGTGGATCAGGAACAACTCGTCCAGGCATCTTCCGCCGTTGTGATCCGGCTGGCCGACACTGGTCAGCTTGCTTTTGAACATTTCCCAGAAGCGGTTGCTCTTGCCCGGATCATCGATATGCCGCCTCAGCAAATTCATGAGTTCGCGTGAGTTCCTGTCCCCCTCGATACCGATGAAGGACACGTAGCGATCAGGCTTGTTGCCCTGATGCATGAAATTTATCCCCGATTTCGCGATTGTCATTCCACATGATCCAGTCTGAGCGCGAATGTCAGATCCAGCCCCGCCAGTGGATGGTTGCCGTCCAGCGTAATTTCCGTTTCAGCTACGTCTGTTACGACCATTACACGCGAGATCCCGCCCTTGAACTCGATGCTTAACTTCTGACCAACTTTGATATCTTTACCTGCAGGAAAGTTGCCGCGGCTTACGGTGATGATGTTTTCCGGCAGGCGCTCCCCGTAAGCATCTTCGGCCCTGAGTAGGACATTTTTCACATCGCCGGCGCACATGCCGATTATGGCCCGTTCCAGGGTTGCAAACACCTGGTCGTTGCCGATCGTAAATGTCAACGGCCCCTGCTCGTCGGTACTGTGGAAGATCCGGCCGTTATCCAGCGTGCCGATATAACTGACGGTGACGGTGCTGCCGATCTCTGCTCTTGTCATGAAATAACCCTCTCATCACTGGTCTCTGGTCTGCAACCGCAGGCTCCGCAGGTGCAAAGTCGCAGGCCGCATTCCCGGCAGGCCGGGTTTTTCGGGTCGCGCCCGTCAACAGTCTTCCCGCAGACCGTACATTGATAGCGGAAAAAGGCAAATCCGCAGCTGCGGCAGACTAATTTATAGGCATCCCCTTCTTTTGGAATGACATGAATCGAGCCGCAGATCAGGCAGATCGAAGCCATCTCCGGCCTGTTCCTGATGCCATCGCGCTGTTTGCGGTACTGTTCATACAGTTTTTTGGCGGTATCCCTGTCAAGTGCTTCCATGTCATTTCACTCCCTGAGTTAACCGGTTTGCACCATTCGCGCCAAAAAACGACCTGGCTGAACTTGACCGCGCGTCAATAATTACCGGGGTGAGTCAAGCGGCTGATGCCTCCGGGCAGCCGGGCGGATGAAAAATTATCTAACGGGGTTGTGTTCTCTGCAGCCGGTGGTATTAATTAACGATTGGAGCATCTCTTGCATTAATTGCAGTTTATTACGGAGTTTTTGTCCGCGAAGAAGGGGCGCAGACCTTTTCTCCCATGGAGCTATCAATGAACAACGAAGGATTTATGGCGCAATTCAGAAAATACGGTCTCGGCATGATTGTCATCTGGACCGGTGTCATTGCGGCTATTTTATTGTTCATCCTCAATGTCTACCGCGAAAATACGATAAAAGAGGCTGCCAGAACGGCCAGAGACTACCATGCCCTCAACCTCCAGTACCGCAAATGGGGGGCCCGGCTTGGAGGAGTGTATGCTCCGGCCGACAAAGTGCTGCCCAACCCCTATCTGGCCGTGCCCGAACGGGATGTGAAAACCGAATCGGGTAAATCACTCACACTGGTAAACCCGGCCTACATGACAAGAATGGTGTTCGAAGCCATAGTCAAGGAATCGAAGGAACCGGTCGTCAGCAGGCTGGTGAGCCTGAAACCGCTGAATCCCGCAAACGTTCCCAATGCCTGGGAACGGGAAACACTCGGGCTCTTCGAAAAGCGCCTGGAGAGGGAGCGGACGCAGTTGATAGCGATCGATAAGAAACCCTATCTCCAGTTCATGGCGGCCTTCATTACCGAAAAGAGCTGCCTCAAGTGCCATGCTCACCAGGGCTATCATGTCGGTGACGTTCGTGGAGGAATGAGTATCGCAATTCCCATGGGCAGTTACCTGGCGATAGAGGCCGAGAGGCGGAATTCGCTGGTCGCCGGTTTTGCACTGCTGTGGGTGATGGGGGGCGCGGGTATCGCGGCCTCTTCCACCAGGAGGCATCGGCAGGAAGCGGCTCTGCTGGAAAATACCGGGAGACTTGAGAATGAAATAGTAGAACGGCGGCGGATACAGGAACAGCTGGAGGAACAGACCCTCAGGCTGGAAGAGGAGATTTCCGAGAGGCAGGCAGCGCAGGAGCAGCTGGAAGAGCAGACACTCAGACTGGAAGAGGAAATTGCGGAGAGGCAGGTTGCACAGGAGCAACTTGAGGAGCAGGCTTCCGCGCTGGAAGAGGAAACCGCCGAACGTCAGCAGGCCGTTGTCGCACTCCAGAAGGCGGAACGTTTTCTCCAGGCGATCATTGATTCTGAACCGGAATGCGTCAAGTTGCTGGACGCCGACGGCAGGCTGTTGCTTATGAACCGGGCCGGACTGGAGATGATTGACGCCGATACGTTTGAAAAGGTGCAGGGGCAAAGCATGTGCCAGCTTGTGACCGAACCTTACCAGGCCGCATTTGCGGAGCTTGCCCAAAAGGCATATCAGGGTATTCCGGGCAGCCTGGAATTTGAAGCGGTCGGGCTCAAGGGGCGTCGGATTTGGTTGCACTCAATGGCTGTTCCGTTCAGGGATGAAAACGACAATATCGTGGCCTGCCTTGCAATTACACGAAATGTGACCGAACTAAGGCTTTCCGAAGAGGCGCTTCGAACCAGTGAAGAGCGCTTTCGCGGGATCGCGGAAAGCCTGGCGGACTGGATCTGGGAGGTTGACGCCGACTGCCGCTATACCTTTTCTTCCGAGTCAGTGGAGCGGGTTCTCGGCTACACCCGCGATGAAGTTATCGGCCGGCAGGTTTACGAGTTTATCGATCCGCAGGACGTTGACAAGGTCAGAGATGCTTTCATGGAATTTTCCGGCTCCAAGTCCAACATCAAAAACCTGGAAAACTGGAATGTGACCAGGGACGGCCGGCGGGTCTGCCTGCTGACAAACGGGGTGCCGATACTGGATTTTCAAGGAACACTGATCGGGTATCGCGGTGTTGATTCCGATGTCACCGAACAGCGCATGCTGGAACGCCAGGCTTCACAGCAGCAGAAACTGGAAAGCATCGGCCTGCTTGCCGGCGGGATTGCCCACGATTTCAATAATCTGCTGGTACCGATCTTCGGCTATGCCGAGATGATCAACATGAGACATACCGCGGACGAAAAAACAGCCGGTTTTTCCGCTGCCATCCTTAAATCGGCCGGAAAGGCCAGGGATCTGGTCAGCCGTCTGCTCAGCTTCAGCAGACAACAGGCCCTGAGAGTCGAAACTCAGGACCTGAACGAGATCATAGTCTCATTCATGGTCATCCTGCAGCGAACCATCCGGGAAAACATTGAGATCAGGCTCCGGTTGAGTCCGGAGGCATGTATGATCCAGGCGGACAGGACCCAGATCGAACAGGCGCTGCTCAATCTGGCCGTCAATGCCCAGGATGCCATCAGCGGCGCTGGGGTCATCACGATAGAAACCGGGCATCTGATGTTCGACCAGGAATACTGCCTGCGCCATTCCGGTTCAAAGCCGGGGCGCCATGTGATGGTCGCCTTCTCTGATAGCGGCAGCGGAATTGACGAGGCCATATTGCCGCACATTTTCGATCCGTTCTTCACCACCAAGCCGACCGGTCATGGAACCGGGCTGGGACTTTCAACAACATTCGGCGTGGTAAAGCAGCATGAGGGAAGCATCGAGGTCAACAGCCGCAGCGGTTTTGGCACGACCTTTACGCTGTACTTCCCGGAGCGGAGCGGGGATGAGCAGATCCGGGAGCAACTCCAGATATCGAAAGATTCCGAACAGCTCACCGGCACCATTCTGGTGGTTGAGGACAACCCGATGGTCCTGATGATGGTGCGTGAAATCCTGGAAGGAGCAGGTCATCGCGTGATTGCAGTCGATGAGCCGTTTCAGGCGATCGAGGCGGTGCGGTCGTGCCGGGATACGATCGACCTGCTGGTGTCGGATGTCGTCATGCCGCACATGAACGGCCCCGAGCTGTATGAACGGATCATCGAGCATGTGCCGGGGCTAAAGGTGCTGTTCATGTCCGGTTATGCCGGGGTGGTCTCGTCCAGTAACGGCCATCTGGAGGAAGAGGTCAATTTCATCTCCAAGCCATTTACCATGGAGGCCTTCATTCGCAAGGTGTCTGAAGTAATGTACGCCGATCGCACTTGAACGGAATGAAATGCACGGTTTTAAGGCATGCTGCTCGTTGGATGGTCAGTCGTTATATAACTTGAAATATAAGGACAAATATTGTATTGTTGCAACCATCCTAAAACAAAGGTCTTTTGTCTAAATTGCCGTTGGCATGGATCATGTAATTCAGCTTGTAAATCAGCATCGCGGGAGAATCGGGCCATGAGAATAACCGGACCCAGGCACGATACCGGCATATCGGGCAGTTTGTGGCTCAACCGGTCGGACAGCAAATTTCTGGGGGGCGATCGTATCGCTCTGCTGGAAAAGATCGGTGAGCTGGGTTCGATCACCAAAGCAGCCAAAGAGGTCGGCATCAGCTATAAAACCGCCTGGGACACGGTCAACCTGATCAACAACCTGGCGGAAAAGCCGTTGGTAGAGCGTCTGGCCGGCGGCAAGGGGGGCGGTGGAACCAGCCTGACCGCCGAAGGAAAAAAGGTAATCATCCAATACAAAACCATCCAGGAAGAACACCGCAAATTTCTGGACAACCTGGAAAACAGGCTGGGCGACAGCGATGGCCTGTACAGATTTCTGAAGAGGATTTCCATGAAAGTCAGCGCGCGCAATACTTTTTCAGGCACGGTTAGCAATATTACCAAGGGCGCCGTCAATGCCGAAGTCACATTGACGCTGAAAGGGGGCGTGCCGTTGACGGCGGTCGTCACCAACGGCGCAATCGACAACCTGGGGCTTGTGACCGGCTCCGAGGCCTATGCCATCGTCAAGGCCAGTTCGGTCATCATCGGCATCGATCTGCACGAAGCCAGGGTCAGCGCCCGCAATGTCTTTTGCGGCACAATCGCCAAGATCATCGAGGGGCCGGTCAACACCGAGGTCGATGTGGAGATCGGCGGCGGCAATACCGTCAGCGCGGTCATTACCCATGGCAGCTCTACAAGGCTCGAACTGAAAGTCGGCGGCCATGCCTGCACCATGTTCAAGGCCTCCAGCGTGATTATCGGCGTCAACTGACACAACGTCAAAATTCGGAGGAAGATAAAGAATGAATCAGGTTAGACTGTTTATTGTCGCTGTATTGCTACTGATGGGCACCACTGCCCATGCCGAGAAAATAACCGTTGCCGCTGCGGCTGACCTCAAGTTTGCCATGGATGAAATCGTTTCCGGCTTCAAGAAGGACTACCCAGGTGACGAAATACAGGTTGTCTATGGATCATCCGGCAAATTCCACACCCAGATCCGGCAGGACGCACCCTATGACCTGTTTTTTTCCGCCGATATTGCTTATCCCCGTGAACTTGCCAAACAGGGGCAGGCCGCATCTGAAGTCAAACCCTATGCCGTTGGCCGGATCGTACTCTGGAGTTCTGATCTGGATGCGAAAAAAATGACCCTGGCCAACCTGACTGACCCGAAGATTGCCAAGATAGCCATTGCCAACCCGAAACATGCCCCATACGGTAAACGTGCGGAAGAGGCGTTACGGTCTGCCGGGCTGTGGGACAAGGTGCAATCGAAGTTGGTGTTCGGGGAAAATATTTCCCAGACCGCCCAATACGTTCAGTCCGGCAATGCCCAAGTGGGAGTGATTGCATTGTCGCTGGTGCTTAATCCTGAACTGTCAAAGAAGGGTGGCTATTACCTTATCCCCGATACCATGCATAATCCATTGGAACAGGGCTTTATCATTACAAGGGGGGGGGCAAACAAGCCGCTGGCAAAACTGTTTGCCGGGTATATGGGTTCTAAACAGGCACGTGGTGTAATGACCAAGTATGGCTTTGTACTTCCGGGCGAGAAAGCGGGTAAGTAGCAATGCTCTTGTCAGATACCGATATCCAGTCGATCTGGCTTACCATCAAGCTGGCTGTTATCGTCACGTTGATCCTGCTGGTGGTAGGCACCCCGATCGCCTGGTGGCTGGCCCGTTCAAAATCACGTCTGAAAGGGGTGTTCGGTGCGGTGGTGGCGATGCCGCTGGTGCTGCCGCCGTCGGTGCTGGGTTTTTATCTGTTGCTGGCCATGGGGCCCAACGGACCGGTGGGGCATCTGACCCGGGTTTTGGGAATCGGTGCCCTGCCGTTTACCTTCTGGGGATTGGTGCTGGCTTCGGTTTTTTACTCGCTGCCGTTCATGGTGCAACCGCTGCAGAGCGCCTTTGAATCGATCGGCGACCGCCCGCTGGAAGTGGCCGCCACACTGGGCGCCTCACCGCTGGATGCGTTCTTCACGGTGGCATTGCCGCTGGCCCGTCCCGGTTTTCTGACCGCCTCCATTCTGACCTTTGCCCATACCGTCGGTGAATTCGGCGTGGTGCTGATGATCGGCGGCAACATCCCCGGCGTCTCCCGTGTGGCCTCGGTGCAGATTTACGACCATGTGGAGGCGCTGGAGTACGCCCAGGCCCATCGCATGGCGGCCGTGATGCTGGTTTTTTCATTCCTGGTGCTGCTGGCGCTTTACGCGTGGCGTCCCGGCGCCCTTAAAATGACTCGGAGGGACTGACGTGAATCTCTCCATGAATGTAAAGAAAAGTTTCGGCGCCTTTAATCTGTCGGCCGATATCAGCGTCAGTGGCGAGAGGGTCGGCATATTTGGCGCGTCCGGCAGCGGCAAATCTACGCTGGTGAGTATGCTGGCGGGGTTTCTCAAACCTGACAACGGGGAGATCGTGCTGGATGGCGAATGCCTCTTCAGCAGTTCCAAAAGAATCAGTATTCGTCCCGAACAGCGCCGGATAGCGATGGTCTTCCAGCAGCACAGCCTGTTTTCCCATCTGAACGTCAAACACAACCTTTTGTATGGTTTCAAGCGCTGCCGGTCTGAACACCGCAGGATCGATTTTGATACCCTGATCCAGGTGCTGAATCTGGAAGAACAGCTTGACCGGGAGGTGGCCAACCTGTCTGGTGGTGAAAAACAGCGCGTCGCACTGGGGCGTGCCATCCTGGCCAACCCGCGCCTGTTGCTGATGGACGAGCCGCTTTCGGCGCTGGACGATTCGCTGCGCTTCCAGATCATTCCCTACCTGAGGAGCGTCAGTGAACAATTCGGGATTCCCTATCTGTTTATCTCCCACTCGCTGATCGAGATGCGTCTGATGACCGACAGCGCGCTGGTTTTCGAAAAAGGCGTGATGGTCGAGCAGGTCAGCAGTGAACAACTGGCGCGAAATCGCATGGGGCAGAGTCAGGTCGGCTATATCAACCTGCTCAGACTGGGGCGGCCGCTGCCATCCGCCGGGCTTTTCGCCTATCCCTGGGGCGCCGGTCAGCTGCTCCTGTCGGCCGGTTCTGAGCGTGACGCCTCGCTGGCCGAACTTTCCTCCAAGGATATCATTCTCTTCAAGCAGCATCCCGAGGCGATCAGCGCCCGTAACCTGCTGCAGTGCAGCGTCCGTTCCCTGTTCAACTCGGGCCGCAAGGTCGGCGTGGAGCTGGATTGTGCCGGCAATTCGTTGATCGCCGAGGTGGTGCAGGATGCAGTCGACGAGTTGAGCATTACCCCTGGCAGCACCATTTTTGCCGCCGTCAAGGCCTCGGCTTTTCGAATGCTGCCAGGCTGATTAAATTTTTGGCAACTGCCTGCGCTACCGGCGCATCCCCTCCCGAAATGCCGATCATAAAACCGCCTCATTTCTGTGCACCTGCCGGTAACCAGTCGTTATTATTGTAAATAGTCATGTTGGCACGGCAAATGCTTTACTATCGATAACATCTGCCAAGGACTTTTTAAGGCGGAATCCATATCAGAATCCAGGCAAAGGCGCCTCCGATAAAACGGGGCGCCTTTTTATTTGCCCCAAACCAAAACAATATAGTTCGTTCACGAAAACAGTTTCTGCAACGAACTGCAGGAACATTTTCAAACTTACTAACAAAAACCCCACATGCTCACGGATGGGTGAGCGAAAGGAGCAACACAATGAGACAGATCGCAATTTACGGCAAGGGCGGCATCGGCAAATCAACAACCACACAGAACACGGTAGCGGGCCTGGCCTCTCTCGGCAAAAAAGTCATGATCGTCGGCTGCGACCCCAAGGCTGACTCAACCCGTCTGATCCTGCACGCCAAGGCACAGAATACTGTTATGGATCTGGTGCGCGAACTGGGCACCGTCGAGGACCTGGAACTGGAAGATGTGATGAAGGTCGGCTACGGTGACATCAAATGCGTCGAGTCCGGCGGACCGGAGCCGGGTGTTGGTTGCGCCGGCCGCGGAGTCATCACCGCCATTAACTTCCTGGAAGAGAACGGCGCTTACACCGATGATCTGGATTTCGTGTTCTACGATGTTCTCGGCGACGTTGTCTGCGGCGGTTTCGCGATGCCGATCCGCGAGGGCAAGGCCGAAGAGATCTATATCGTCACCTCCGGCGAGATGATGGCCATGTACGCCGCCAACAACATCTCCAAGGGTATTCTCAAGTATGCCTCCTCCGGCAAGGTGCGTCTGGCCGGTCTGATCTGCAACGCCAGAAAGACTGACATGGAGTTTGAGCTGATTTCGGAGCTGGCCCGTCGCCTCGGCACACAGATGATCCACTTCGTACCCCGCGACAACCAGGTCCAGAGGGCCGAGCTGCGCAGGATGACCGTGATCGAGTACTCCCCCGAACATCCCCAGGCACAGGAATACCTGACGCTGGCCCAGAAGATCAACGACAACAAGATGCTGGTGGTTCCGACTCCGCTGGAGATGGAAGAGCTGGAAGAGCTGCTGATGAAGTTCGGCATCATGGAAGCGGAAGACGAGGCGATCGTAGGAGTAGCAGAGGCCGCAGCAGCGTAAATAGTTTTCGTCCCCCTTTGAAAAGGGGGATTCAGGGGGATTTGCCTTTGGGTTAAATCCCCCCCAGCCCCCCTTTTGTAAAGGGGGGAGTGTTCAGTCAACAGTCTACAAGGAGACATATTATGTCAGACAAGATACGAAAAATCGAAGGCATAACCAAGGAATCGACCCAGGCCATGATTGACGAGGCGCTGTCGGTCTATCCGGAGAAAGCCAGGAAGAAACGCGCTCCGCATCTTGCGCCCAATGACGCCGCCTCCGGCTGCGCCAGTGTGAAATCCAACAAGAAAACCGTTCCCGGCGTGATGAGTGCCCGTGGCTGCGCCTATGCCGGCGCCAAGGGGGTCGTCTGGGGCCCGATCCGCGACATGGTGCACGTATCCCACGGTCCGGTCGGCTGCGGCTGGTACTCCTGGGGCACACGCCGCAACATGATGAGCGGCATCACCGGCGTTACCAACTTCGCCATGCAGTTCACCTCCGATTTCCAGGAAAAAGACATCGTTTACGGCGGCGACAAGAAGCTTAAAACCCTTCTGGAAGAAGCCCATGAACTGTTCCCGCTGGCCAAGGGCATCTCGGTTCTGTCCGAATGCCCGGTCGGTCTGATCGGCGACGATATCAACTCGGTGGCCAAAACATCCGCCAAGGATCTGGACATACCGATCATCCCCTGTAACTGCGAGGGTTTCCGCGGTGTATCCCAGTCGCTCGGGCACCACATCAGTAACGATACGATTCGCGACTACATCATCGGAACCCGCGAATTCGCCGAGCCCGAGAGCCCCTATGACATCGCCCTGATCGGCGAATACAACATCGGCGGCGACGCCTGGTCAACCAAGCCGCTGCTGGAAGAGTGCGGTCTCAACGTCAAATCGGTCTGGACCGGTGACGGCGAGCTGGAAAAGATTGCCGCCACCCACAAGGTCAAGCTCAACGTAATCCACTGCTACCGTTCGATGAACTACATGTGCAAGGTGATGGAAGAGAAATTCGGTATTCCCTGGATCGAACTGAACTTCTTCGGGCCTACCAAGATCAGGCAGAGTCTGCGGGCGCTGGCCGAACTGTTCGACGACAACATCAAGGAGAAGGTTGAGGCGGTTATTGCCAAGTACGACCCGATCATGCAGTCGGTCATCGAGGAGTACAAACCGCGCCTGGACGGGAAGAAAGTCATGCTGCTGGTGGGTGGTCTGCGTCCGCGTCACACCATCGGCGCATATGAAGACCTGGGCATGGATTGTGTTGGTTCCGGTTACGAATTTGCCCACACCGACGACTACGACCGAACCGCTCCGGAAATGCCCGATGCCACAGTCGTTTATGACGACCCCTCCGAGTACGAGTTCGAGAAGTTTGCCGATGCGCTCAAGCCGGACCTGGTCGGCAGCGGTATCAAGGAAAAATACGTGTTCCAGAAGATGGGCATCCCTTTCCGCCAGATGCACAGCTGGGATTATTCAGGTCCTTACCACGGTTACAAAGGCTTCGAGGTTTTTGCCAGGGATATAGATAT
>JAVBXN010000037.1 GCA_030824515.1 Pelobacter sp. | reverse complement strand
GACTGACTGGGATGCCTCGGACCAGGTGTTGTTGAAGCCTGGAGCCGTGACCGATACCGTGGTTACACCTCCGGCCATCGGATCGAAGGCGACCCCGCCCGCAGCCACCGACGTCGGGGTGTACTGAGTGCCGACAGCCATGTTTATGGTCACGGAGGCGGCGGTAGTGCCGGTCTTGGCTATCTGCCCCACTGCCCCGTCACTGCTGGTGAAGGTGACCGGCAGCGCCCCTTCGGCGCTGACGTCCTGCCAGACCTGAACGCCGGTGCCAACTGCATTCAGTATACCGGCATAGACGTAGAAAGGATCGTTGGCCGACAGCGAGGTCGTGCCGGTCGGCAGGTTGACCAGCCGGAAGACCGGCTGCACGACTTTTATACCGGAGGAACTGGCGGCAAATCGAGGACTGCGAGCTGATATCGTAACATCGCCGACTTGTGAATGTTTACCCTGGAGATAAAAGTCCGCGTAAGTTGTGCCATCAGGAACTGTAACTTCTAAAACTGGTGTTCCCAGGGTTGACGCGTTGAAGGAGAGGAGGGCGATACCGGGATCACTGCTCTTGATTTGAACCTTAACGCCGCCATGCGTTCCAGTTGCGAGATTGACCCGAAGCTGTTTCTGCAGGCCGCCGCCGACGCGGAAATAGCCCTGCCATGGGTCGGTTATGGTCGTTGCTCCCAGATCAGGTGACTGTCCTACGGTTGCCTGCAGGGTATCGGTGCCGAAAAGGGAGTTTGATGCGGATATTGTTGCCGTACAGGGAAGTGCCGCCGAACCGCCGTAGCTTAGGGTTGTTGTTCCGTAGGTGGCCCCGGCCGCTATGGTAACAGGTGATGTAACGGCAACACATGTCGTATCCGAGGAGGTGAAGGTAACCTGGACCCCGCCTGTCGGCGCCGGATATGGATTGCTGCCACTAAGGAGCTGGATGTGGAGTGTGTCCGTCTCCCCTGAATCGAAGGTTGCAAAGCTTTCCATGATGTCCAAACCGGAGGTGACTGTCACCTGCATGACATCCGGAGCATAGTCGGGATTGCTTGCGGTGATCGTGGCGCTGCCTGAAGCTCCGGTTACGGCACGTACCTGGACGGTGGCCTGGAAGGTCCCTTCCGGTACGGTTACTGTGGGTGTTACCACTTCGATAATAGCCGGATTACTGCTGGTGACCGTGATCACCGCACCGCCGGGCGCCGCCTGGTCGGGACCGATCAGGACCGGCACGGAAAGAATGCTGCCGAGATACGCGTCGGCAGCCGCCGGCAGGTCGATCAGCCGGTCTGTAACTGTGATGTTGAGGGTCTTGCTGACATAGCCATTCGCCGTGCCATCGGCGGTCACCGCAGTGTAGCCTGTCCCCGTACCGCCAGTCAGCTGGAAGTTGCCGATGATACTTCCCTCCGGGATTGTAATGCTGGCCGGAGAGACGGTGGCAACGCCGGTGTCGGCGACCGAGAGATTAAATGTAGCGCCACCGGAAGGAGCAGCCTGGTCAAGGGTTATGATGGCTGTAACAGCCCGGTTGATCCCGACCAGCGGGCTGACCAGGGTAAAGTTGCGCAGCTGAACTTCAATATTGGCTGTGGAGCCGGCAAGACCGCTAGCCGAGGCAGTCACGCTGGTTGAACCGATGGAATCCCCCGAAGTAACCAAGAAGGTGGCGCTTAAGTTTCCAGCCGGTATAACAACCGAAGCCGGTACCGTCACCAGGGAGTTGCTGGCACTCAGGTTGACCAACAGGCCGCCGGAGGGAGCAACACTGTTAAGGGTGGCGGTCATGGCCAGGCTGCCACGGACAGGCATCTGTGCCGGCGCCGGACTGAGTGTGACTGTCGTAGGTGGAGCGGTGATGGCTGTAACGGTCATTGATGAGGCAATAGAGTCAAGCAGTCCGTCGCTGACGATCAGCTGGACAGTGTAAACTCCTGCCATGTCGGAGACAAACGAAGGATCTGCCGTAGTACCGTTAGCGAAAGTCGCCGCACTTCCTACCGGACGCGAGGTAAAAGTCCAGGCAAAGGTCAGTACATTTCCATCAACATCTGAACCGGTGCCATGCAGATTAACAGTGCTGCCGACAATGACTCCGGTCTGGTTTGATCCGGCATTGGCAAGCGGCTGATCGTTCACCGGGGTCACGGTAATGCTGACGGTGACAGTGTTGCTGTACGACGTACCGTCATATGCCCGGTAGGTGAAGCTGTCCGGACCGTTGTAATTGGCCACCGGGGTGTAGCTGAAGGAACCATTGGCATTCATGACGAGGGAACCATGACTGACATTCGTCACCAGCGACGTCGTCAGCGGGGTGCCTTCTGCATCGGTGTCGTTTGCCAGCACGCCAGGCGCAGACACCGTCAGCACCGTGTCTTCGGAAGTACTGTAGCTGTCATTCACTGCCACTGGCACGTCGTTCACCGGGTTCACGGTAATGGTGAATGTCCGGATTAATGTGTTAATGCCCCCGTTCGCCGTGCCGCCATTGTCCTTGACGGTAACGGTAATAACGGCCGAACCAAAAACGTTTGCCACCGGCGTAAAAGTGAGGCTGCCGGTAGGGTTAGGGCTTGAGTAGTTCACTGTCGGATCGGGAATAAGACCCGTGTTGCTGGAGGTGGCTGTGATTGTAAGTGTCTGCACCTCGTTGGAAGCACCCCTGCTGATGCCGCTCAGGCTGACCGTTTGCAGACCGGAGTCCTCATTGATCGTCACATCCGCGATGGTATTCAGTGTTGGTGCATCGTTCACCGCCGTGATGGTTATGCCCACCGTGGCGGTATTACTGTCCGCCGTGCCGTCATTAGCCTTGTAAGTGAAGCTGAGGCTACCGTTATAATCGGCTGCCGGAATATAGCTGAAGGAACCGTCAGCGTTCAGGTTAATAGTGCCGAACGCCGGACCGGCTACCAGCAACACGGTCAGAGGATTGCCGTCGAAGTCGCTGTCATTGGCCAGCACACCGGGGGCAGCAACGACAAGAGCCGTATCCTCGGTGGTGGTGTAATGATCGTTCTCTGCTACCGGTGCATTGTTTGCTGGCTGAGGCAGGGTTATCACAACTGTATCGGGGGCGCTTGAAATAAAGCCGTCACTGACGATCAGCTGGGCAACATAAGTGCCAGGCTGATCGGAGTAAAAGGTCGGATTGACTCCCGTGGTGCTGGAAAGGACGGCACTGCTGCCGGTGGGAATGCTCGTCAATGACCATGAGTAGGTGAGCAGATCACCGTCCGCATCGCTGGAACCGAGAGCATCAAGCTGTACCTGCGCCCCGATGCCAACGATCTGATCAGGGCCGGCATTGGCGGTCGGCGCCGAATTTACCGTGGAGATAGTGACCGTTGCCGGGGCGCTGTTGACCTTGCCGTCATTCACTATGAGCTGAACTATATAACTCCCTTCCTTGTCAGCCGTGAACGCCGGTTTGTCGCTTGTCGGATTTATAAGGGTAGCGCTGCTCCCTGCAGGCAGTGAACTGAACGACCAGGAATAGGTCAGGGCATCGCCATCCGGGTCACTGGAACCGCTGCCGTCAAGGTTGACCAGAGTCACCGGATGAACCGTTTGCGAAGGTCCTGGATTCGCGGTCGGTGACGAGTTGTCAGTGGTTATGGCGACGGTCTTTGGAGGGCTGTCAACTGTTCCATCGTTAACAATAAGCTGGGCCACATAATCGCCCGCCTTGTCGGCAATGAACGTCGGGTTTACAGTCGAAGCGCCGGACAGGGCGGCAATGCTGCTCGCTGGTTTGCTCAACAGAGACCAGCTATACGTGAGAGTGTTGCCGTCAACATCCGTTGAACCTGCGCCACTCAACTGGACTGACATGCCGACAACTATCGGCAGGTTGGTCACGCTGGGATTGGCAACAGGAGGGCTGTTCAAGGTGCTGATCATGACGCTGTCGGGGGCGCTGTTGACTGTGCCGTCGTTAACGATCAACCGGGCCTCGTAACTGCCGAAAGTATCTGCAGTAAAGGTAGGTTTGACAGCTGTTGGATCGGATAATACAGCAGCACTGTCGGTTGGCTTGATGAGGCTCCAATTGAAGGTAAGCGGGTTGCCGTCAACATCTGACGAGAGGCTTCCGTCCAACGTAACGATGTTGGTCACGAACACCGACTGGTCGGGTCCGGCGTTGGCAACCGGCGGCGAATTGCTGGTGGAGATGATTACCGTGTCAGGCGGGCTGTTGACCCAGCCGTCATTGACAACCAGCTGCACCTCATAGTTGCCGGGCAGATCGAGCACAAAGGTGGGATTGACCAGAGCCGGGTCGGAAATAACGGCTGCACTGCCTACAGGCCTGGAGGTGAATGACCAGCTGTAGGTGAGCTGGTCACCATCTGCATCGGTTGAACCAGCGGCACTAAGGTAGATGGTATTGCCCGGCAGTGTGGTCTGATCCGGCCCGGAATTTGCCACGGGGGCACTGTTTACACCTTTGCCCGAGAGCTGCACGGTCACCGTGTTCCGAATCGGGTCATTACTTGTAATGGTAATACTGCCGATGAAGTCTGCTAATGCTTGAGGAGCGAAAACAACAGAAACCTGCAGTGTGGCGCCGGCAGCCAGGGTAAAGTTGGTTGGAGGTAGAACGCTGAATGGCGCACCGTTTGTCACTATTGAGCTGACAATCAGGTCACTACCGCCGCTGTTGGTTATGGTAAGCGGCAGAGTGGCCGTTTTCCCGGCATGCACGTCACTGAACGGCAGGGGATTCGGCGATTCCTGGATGGCTGGCTGCAGGATCACTGCATTGATTATAGTCGAGTCGCTGGCAGTGTTGTTGGATGTATCGGTTTCTCCGCCACCTGTTACTGTTGCGCTGTTGCTGACGCTGGCGGGGGCGTTGGAGGCGACGTTGACGGAAAGTGTGATGGGAGGATAACTTGAACCGGCGGCCAATTCATCACTGCGCGTGCAGCTGAGCGGCGCGACTGTGCAGCTCCAACCGGAACCCGCGATGGCCGTGGCCGTAAGACCGGCCGGCAGCGCATCCGTCACGGTCACCGGACCGCTGGTTACACCGGCGCCGTTGTTTGTCACGGTGATACTGTAACCGGCTCCGACCTGCCCCTGGCTGAAGTTGCCGACATGCGTCTTGGCTATGGTCATATCGGCGGTGAGCTGGGTCAACTGCCAGTTTTCGATTCGCACGCTATAGGTGACAACGCCACGACTTGCAGTAAATGAAATAGCCCTGGGCAATGTGCTCTGGTTGACAGCGAGTATAGCAAGCGGATTGGTTTCAAGGAAATAGAAAGGCTTGCCGTCTTCGCTGGTGCCGTCCGGATTCAGCGGTATCTTGCTGCTGGCCGTTATCACTGCCCGCAACATCCCCGCTATCGGCATGGTAGATGGAGTGTTCTTGATGTAGACCTGGCTGGTATAGACATTTCTCGCCAGATCATAGAGCGGTTTTGTCTTGGTAACGGTGACGCTGGCGGTTATGTCCTGCCAGCTGCCGGTGGTTGTCGAACTGAGTGCTCCTCCTGTGGATACGAAAAATGCAACCAGTGTAAGGAGCGGAATCAGGAACATGCTGGAAAGGGATCTTCTTGCCTTTTTCATGGTGTCCTCCGGCATTAAATTCTTTATTTCGAATTATGTGACTTTCAGGAAAACAAACCGGGATGAAATCGAAGTAACCTCTTGAGTTGCAAAGTATATAAACGCACAAATGAGCGAAACCGTGGAATAAATCCCACAGCTTCGCTCATTTGTGAAGACAGCAAAATCAGAGTGTTTTGTTTTGTGAGCCTCTGCGGGAAAACAACAGCAAAACCGACAGTCCGGCGCCGAGCATGATAAGTGTGCCCGGTTCGGGCACAGGTGTCGTTGGCGTCATTACATTATCAATCTGCAGCTTATCGGAAACTAAATAATCATTGTCTGTCAGAATGAAATCGAGCCGAATGGTCTGCCCGGCGTAGGGCGTCATGTCAAATGCAAGCGTAGTGAGAGACCCGGATAGTGGCTCTGAACCGTTGAAGAGGTCTATGGGACTGTCAAAACTGGCTCCGTTCTTAACGGCAATGGACGCCTGAAATGTGTCGCTACCATTGTCAGTCGGATCCCATAAGTATTCAAAGGAAAACGTCGAAGAAATGGCAGGCAGCTCGAATACCTGCGAGAGGATTATTTGATAATATGTGACGTCGTTTGTAAGAACGGCCGCACCGGACGAGACATTGAAATGGGAATCTCCGATGTTCAAGTCTGCGTAAGTTACAACCAGACCACCACCACTATCCTGACCTATATAACCATTCCATCCGCTAAAGCTCGAAGAGAAGTCGCCGTTTTGGAGAAGTGTCGCCGAGGACCAGCCGGCATTCAGACAGACCAACATTAAAATCAGGGGTACAGCTCTGAATAACTTTTTCATGTGGCTCCTCCATGCATTAAATGTTTTTATTAAGATGATTTCACATGCATTTATCTCGCCGATTACATTGTTATTTTAAAATGCTGTTTCTAAACGGTTTTTATTGTGGCGGCCCGGGCATCAAAAAAAGTGTAAACATAACCGACAGTTACATTCAAAAATGTGCATAAGATGTTTCATGCTCTGTTTTAAACGTAAAAATTCGCTCATTGATTATTTACGTATAAAATTTGTGGGCCTATTTCAGCGTTTTACATAAAAACTTCTAATTCATTGCTGATTCGCTCAACTGAAGTGGCGGATATAATTGATACTAATTATATTTTATGGGGATATTAATTTTAATCTTGACCTGTTAAATTAATCGACACCAACAGTTTAAAGGTGAAAAAATCAAGATTGCATCTATGCTTGCGGGAAAGGGAACTGGAGGGTTTGAGTAGTTACCGCTTAAATTGTCTCTGGTCAGCCCGGCGCTGAATGCGTATAGTGTTTCCTCATCAAAACCGGATTAAACAGCCATGGTGCGCTTGATGCTGAAATTGTCCAACTTGCTGATACTGCTGATCACTGCGTTGATCGTATGCGCTGGCCCCGTTTCTTCGCTGAACACCGCAACAGCCGCGTCCGGAGCGGAGCAGGACCAGGCCATCGGCGTCAATGAGCGGCTGGGGCTGAAAATCCCCCTTGACCTGAGCTTTCGCGACGAGACCGGCGCGAGCGTGCGCCTGGCCGACCTGGTAACCATGCCGACCGTGATCATGCCGGTCTACTACAGCTGCAGCAATGTCTGCGTCTTCCAGCAGGCGCGGATGGCCAGCACGCTGCAGAACCTCAACCGCCGGCCGAACGTAGACTACCGGGTAATCTCCGTCAGCTTCGACGAGAACGAAACCCCGCAAATGGCCGCCAGGAGCAAACGGACCTACCTGACCGCGATCAGACCCCCCTTTCCCCAGGAGGGCTGGCGATTCCTGACCGGAGACGCCGCCAGCATCCGGCGCCTGACCGATGCCATCGGCTACCGTTTCCAACGCAGCGGGAAAGAGTTCCTGCACCCGGTTGCCAGCGTGGTGGTCTCGGCCGACGGCAAGATCATCCGCTACCTGTACGGCGTCTCGGTGCTGCCCAAGAACCTGGCCCTGGCGATTGCCGAGGCGCGTGAGGGAAGGAGCGGCTCGGCAATCCGCACGGTGATGGAGTACTGTTTCACCTATGACCCGCAGCATAACGGCTACGTTTTCAACCTGCTCAGGGTCAGCGCCACGGTGGTGATCCTCACTGCGGGCTGCTTCCTGGCTTTCCTGCTTCTGACCGGAAAGAAGAAACCGCCGCAATCCCCAAAGAAACGATGAGACCTCCCGGCGATCCGACATCGATCAAATCACTGTCAACAACCCCTTCCAAATTAAGTTGCAAAATTTTTGATTTGACCGGAGCGCCCCCATCGTCTAAACTGCGTTTAAACATTCATAAATGGGAGAACAGTCATGGTTCAGGTGGAAGCGATTCTTGATCTGAAACAGTGGGGCAACAATCTGGGCGTGCGGCTGCCGGTGAACGTTGCGCGTGCGGCACATCTGCATGTCGATCAACGGGTGCGTGTTGCCGTGGAACAGGGGCATGTGGTCATCACCCCGATCGACGATACGCCGCTGACCCTGGAACAACGTCTTGCCCGGTTTGATCCGGTCAGGCATGGTGGTGAAGTGATGGCAACCGACGAGCCGTTGGGGGCTGAAAAATGGTAATTGCTGCAAAGCCGATTATCGGCGGCAAGAAGGCCTGGGTTCCGGAGCGGCAGGATATCATCTGGATCAACTGCAACCCTCAAGCCGGGAACGAAATGCGCGACCTGCACCCGTTTCTGGTGCTGTCGCCGCGTATTTTCAACGAACGCACATCATTGGTAATCGGCCTGCCCATGACAACGGCGGAGTACAATGCCGACAACCCCTTTGCCGTGGCGGTCGGCAATACGCGTGTAAAAAAGTCGGAAAAGACCAGTTACGTACTCTGTCACCAGCCCAAATCATTTGACTGGCGCAGCCGCAAGGCGTCGCCGCATCCGCTCAAGCGTCTCCCGGATCTTCAATTTGCCGAGGTCCGCGCCTGCCTGAACCAGATTGTACAGCTTGCATAGTCGCTTTCTCCCCCGTAATGTCATCTTTTCGCTGATCCCTTGCCCCCCGCCTGCGGGACAAAACCCCTCCTCAAGGTATTTTCTGTCACCACCCGCGGATCCATGAAGTGCAGCAGGTATTCCGGCCCGCCGGCCTTGGTGCCCAGCCCGGACAGGGCCGAACCGCCGAAAGGCTGGCGTCCGACCATCGCGCCGGTGATGGCACGGTTGATGTAGAGGTTGCCGACCCGGAATTCGCGTCGGGCCTGCTCGATGTGGGCCGGGGAGCGGCTGAAGAGGCCGCCGGTCAGCGCGTAGCGGGTCGAGTTGGCCCACTGGATTGCCTGGTCGAAATCCGCCGCACGCATCACCGCCAGCAGCGGGCCGAAAATCTCCTCCTGCGCCAGACGGTGCTCGGGGTGGATGCCGCCGAAGATGGTCAGCGGCACCCAGTACCCCTCCCCTTGCGGCAGCGGGCTCCGGTAGAGCAGGCGCCCTTCCAGGCCGCCGATGCGGATATATTCCTCGATCCTGGCCTGGGCCGCCTCTTCGGCCACCGCGCCCATCGCGAACGCCGGATCCTCGGACGGTCCCAGCCGCCAGGCGCGGGCCGCCTCGACCAGGCGCTCCACAAAGCGGTCATGGATCGCCTCCGGCACGATCACCCGCGAGCAGGCCGAGCATTTCTGCCCCTGGAAACCGAAGGCCGAGGCCAGAACCTGCGGTATCGCCTCGTCCAGATCGGCATCGTCGTCGATGATGATCCCATTCTTGCCCCCCATCTCGGCGATCACCCGCTTGATCCGGCGTTGTCCCGGCTGGGGCTCCGCGGCGCGGCGCACGATGCGCAGACCGACTTCCATAGAGCCGGTGAAGGCGATCAGCGCAACGTCCGGGTGGTCGCTCAGGCGGTCGCCGATCAGGCTCCCCCGGCCGGGGAGGAAGTTGAAGACGCCGTCCGGCAGGCCGGCCTCGCGGAAGATTTCCAGCAGCTGGCGGCCGATGATGCCGGTCAACCCGGAGGGTTTGAATACCACCGTGTTGCCGCTGACGATGGCCGCCGCCGACATGCCGCAGGCGATGGCCAGCGGGAAGTTCCAGGGGGCGATCACCGCCGCCACGCCGCACGGTTCGTAAAGCTGGATATTTTCCTCGCCCGGCGGCCCGTCCAGCAGTTGCGGTTGCGACAACACGGTCATCCGCCCGGCGTAGTACTCCAGGAAATCGATCGCCTCGCCCACGTCGGCATGGGCCTGGTCCCACTGTTTGCCGATCTCCAGCACCTGCCAGGCCGAAAGTTCGACGATGCGCCGCCGGGCAACGGCGGCGGCCCGCCGCAGCAGCGCGGCCCGCTCAACGGCCGGAGTCGCCCGCCAGGTGGGAAAAACCCGCAGCGCGGCTGACACCGCCTCGTTGACCTGGCTTTCGCCGGCCTGGCAGACCCATCCCAGGATTTCCGAGGGGCGGTTGGGATTGACGCTGGCGATGGTATCGTCCGTGACAACATCGTGGCCATTGATGTGCAGCGGCCAGGTTTGCGGCGCAATGCCGCGGATGGCGGCTATCGCGGCCGGGAAAGCTTCGCGCAGCTCCGGATTGGTAAAATCCGCCGAGGGTTCGTTGCGGAATCCGGGTTCGGCATCATCCCGCGCCGGTTTGCCGGAGGAGTCAGCGGCTGCCTGCCGTTCCATGATCGCGGCCGGATCCTCCAGCAGGCGCTCGATCACCGTGTCGCTGGAAAAGCTCAGGCGCAGGAACGATTCGTTGGAGGTATTCTCCAAAAGCCGCCGCACCAGGTAGCCCATGCCCGGCACCATCTCGCCGTAGGGGCAGTAGAGCCGCACCCGGCCGGTGGCGGCCAGGATGCCGCGCCTCACCGGCTCGGCCATGCCGTAGAGCATCTGGAATTCATAAGCGCTCTCCGGAACCGCCAGTGACCGGGCCGTTTCCAGCACCGCCGCGATGCTGCGCACATTGTGTGAAGCGCAGGCCAGGTGGCAGATCCGGTGATGCTTGAGGATCGTCGCCGCCATCCGCTCGAAAGCCGCATCCGATTCGGCCTTGACGGTACGCACCGGGCAGCGCCACCCCATCTGTTTCGCCCGTACCGTTTCATAATCCCAGTAGGCCCCCTTGACCAGCCGCACCGAGATCGGGATCGACCGTGACCCGGCCCATTCCAGCAGTTCGGCCAGGTCATGGTCGCTGTCCCGCAGGTAGGCCTGCAGCACGATGCCGATCTGGGGATAGTCGCGAAACTCGGTTTTCAGCCGGCGGTAGACCTCCAGGATGATTCCCTTGAAACGGTAGGACTCCATGTCGATGCAGAGAAAGGCGCCGCTCCGCACGACCCGTTCGGTCAGGCGGCGCAGCGGGGCCAGTATCCCGGCCACCGACCCCTCGAAATCCATCGGGTTGGCCAGGCAGAAGAGCGCCGTCGGCTTGACGGCGATGTTGACCATCGGGGCCGCGCCCCAGTCGGCGCCGCCGGAACCGTCCGGCAGGCCATGCCACTGCTTGCGGGCCACCGCCAGCACGTCCAGCAGTTCCAGGTAGGTTTGCAGATAGGCGTCCGCTTCCCGTTGCGAGAGGGTGGCCTCGCCCAGCACATCCACCACCGCCGCGAAACCGTCGCGGCGCAGCGCCGCCAGTCGCTCCACCAACCGGCCCATATCCTCGGCGATGATGAACTGCCGGGCCATCTCGTGGATGTTGGCGGAGATCGCTCTGGCCAGCAACGCGCCCCCCAGCGAACCGAGCGCGCCGGCGATGCGGGCTCCGCTGGCCAGCGCCGGCGGCAGGTCGTGCTCTTCGCCGAAATACTCACGAATATGACCGGTCAGCTGACGGGTGCTTTTAAGCGCCGGGAAGACATCCACGAAACGGAACAGGCTGGTCTTAAACTCCTCGTTTTTCAGGCACCACTCCATCACCCGGCCGGTCCAGGTGGAGCTGTTGAACAGCGAGGGTTTTTCTCCGGCGATCGTGTTGAAAAGCTCCCTGCCGCGGGCGATGATGAGTGCGTTCAGTTCCGGGGAGTTCATACCGGCCTCCTATGGCCCAAATTGTGCCGAATCCTATAAAATCCGCTTGCCGAACAGCGATGCCGCCAGCTCGACCGCCAGCAGCGCGGTAATGTTGTGCCGGTCGAGGATCGGGTTGATCTCGACGATGTCCAGGCTGGCGCAGCGGCCGCAATCGGCGATGATCTCCATCATCAGTTGCGCCTCGCGGCAGGTCAGGCCGCCGGGCGACGGGGTGCCGACACCGGGGCCGGCCTGGGGCTCCAGGCAGTCCATATCCAGGCTGACGTGCAGGCGTTCATGGTGTTCCAGCCGCTCCAGCGCCTCGCGCACTACCGGGCCGATGCCCCGTTCGTCGATGTCGCGCATGGTGTAGACCGTGATGCCGCTGGCCCGCAGTCGGCGGCGCTCGCCCGGGTCCAGGTCGCGGATTGCGATCATCACCACGTCGCGCGCTGCCAGCTTGGCGCCGGGACGCCCCACATCCACCAGCTGCGGGTAGCCCTCTCCCAGCAGCAACGCCAGGGTCATGCCGTGGATATTGCCGCTGATGGTAGTCTCGGTCGTGTTGAAATCACCGTGGGCGTCGATCCAGAGCAGTCCGGCCGGTGCCGAGTGGGTGACGCCGCCGATGGAACCGATCGCCAGGGTGTGGTCGCCGCCGATGAAAAGCGGGGTCTCGCCATCGGCTACCGCCTGGCGTGCCGCCCGGTAGACCGCCAGGCAGGCCTGGGCAATGGCCGGCAGGTAATGCTGCTGAGCTTGGCCGGGAATGGTCTCGCGCACCGCCACCCCCAGGTTGCCGCCGTCGATAACCCGGTGCCCCAGCGCCTGCAGCTTTTCCGCCAGCCCGGCGTAGCGCAGGGCGCCCGGGCCCAGGTCAACCCCGCGCTTGCTCTGCCCCAGGTCGATCGGAACGCCGATGATGCGAATGGTCCTGTTCATGACTCCTCCGATAAACCGGCTACCCCAGCCCATGCCGCAGGTTGACCATGAAATCCTGCACGTTGGTCAGGATCGGCACCGCCTGCATCGAACCCCGGTTGGCCAGTTTGTCCACGCTGAATTCGGACATGTCCACCACGTAGAAAAAAACCGGCCGCAGGCCGCCGTCGTTGGTGGTTTGGTAGCCGGGCAGCATGTTGCCGAAGGCGATCGTGTGCAACTGGGTCGCCAGCGCGATCACCGTGGTCGCCCGCCGGGCATGCACCCGCATGGCGTCCTGGGCACGGCAGCTGTCGGTGATCACCTCCGGCAGCGGTCCGTCGTCGCGGATCGAGCCGGCCAGCACGTACGGCACCCGACGCCGCACGCAGGCCGCCATGATGCCGTCGCGGATCTGCAGCTCCTTGATGGCAGCCGGGATCGAACCGTGGCTGCGCACCATGTTGATGATGTCCAGGTGGTTGCAATGGCCGCCCGGCTGCAGTTCCTGGGTATAGATATCCTGCCCCAGTCCGGTGCGGAAGCGGGCCGCCTCCAGGTCGTGGGTGGCCAGCGCGTTGCCGGCCAGCAGCGCGTGGCAGAAGCCCTGCTCGACCATGAAGGCCATCGCCTCGCGGCTGTCCCGGTCAAAGGCCAGCGCCGGCCCCAGCACCCAGACGATGTAGCCGTGGTTGCGGTCGTGGCGCAGGAGTTCGTACAGCCGGTCGTAGGAGCGGGAAAAGGGGCTTTCGCGGGTGCCGCGGGTGCGGAAGCTGAACTTGTCACCCGCTTCGGCCGGCGGGTCGAAACCGTCGGTATGAACATAAATGCCCTGTTCGCCATTCTCGCTCCTGCCGATCACCACCGTATCCCCCCGGCGGACCAGGCGCGGTTCGACCACCTCAAGCGAGTCGCCGCGCAAGAGCAGCACTCCGTCCATTCGCCCCTCGCGGGCCAGCAGCCAGCGGCCGTCGCCCAGGTGGACATATTCGGGATGATTGGAGGTGGCGTGGAAGCACTCGGGCAGGACTCCGTCGGCCGGGGCCGCTTCGACACGGGCGGCGGGAGCCATGGCCAGTTCCGGTCGGGTAAAATCCGGGGGGGTATAGGGCGGGATGAGTGACATGACGTACCTCATGGACCGGAATCTATGCAGTCTTCCTTGTTCAAGTAAAGCGCCGCCCGTAGCGCTTGTCAAGCGGCAATCTCTCCCGATATTTCAACCCAGAAAAGAAGTTTCACGCGACGACGCAACGTAAAATCAAACAGTTAACCGATAACATCGTTTACCGGATTGGTGAGGTTATAAATCCTTTAAAGTATCTGAATTTCGTCGCGTTCGTTGCGCCGTTGCGTGAGTAAATGCCGTTTTTAGCGTCTATCCGGCAACCAATCCTTTGCGGGCAATCTGTTTAAGTATAAATTTTGTGCTATATTAAAAAAAATCTGCTTAGGAGCATCGGATTGGGTTATCCTCCGTTTTCAAAATACCGCTCAGCACCTCTTCCGGAGGTATGATGTCCAACGCACAACCACCGCAGGCCAGCTTCTGGAACGATACCGGCCGGAGCGGCATCGCCGCCTGGATCTTTTCCACCGACCACAAGCGCATCGGCCTGCTCTATCTTTACAGCACCTTCGGTTTTTTCCTGACCGGGGTGCTGCTGGGACTGCTTTTGCGCATCGAGCTGATCGCGCCCGGCCGCACCATCGTGGGACCGCAGACCTACAACGCTCTCTTCACCGTGCATGGCGTGGTGATGATCTTCCTGTTCATCCTGCCCAGCTTTCCGGGAGCCTTCGGCAACCTGGTGATGCCGATCCAGGTCGGCGCCCGCGACGTGGCCTTTCCCCGCCTGAACCTGCTCTCCTGGTGGCTGTACATCATCGGTGCGGTCATCGTGCTGGTTTCGCTCTTCACCGGCGGCGGCGCGCCCGACACCGGTTGGACCTTCTACGTTCCCTTCAGCGCCCGTACCGGCACCAACGTCTCCCTGGCGGTCTTCGGCGTATTCATCATCGGTTTTTCGGCCATCCTGACCGGGCTCAACTTCATCACCACGATCCACCGCCTCAGAGCCCCCGGCATGACCTGGGACCGGCTGCCGCTCTTCACCTGGTCGCTCTACGCCACCGCCTGGGTGCAGGTGCTGGCCACTCCGATCCTGGCCATAACGCTGGTGCTGGTCATGGCCGAACGGCTGCTCGGCACCGGCCTGTTCGACCCGGCCCGGGGCGGCGATCCGCTGATGTATCAGCACCTGTTCTGGATCTATTCCCATCCGGCGGTCTACATCATGATCCTGCCGGCCATGGGGGTCATCTCGGATATCATCCCGGTCTTCTCGCGCAAACCGATCTTCGGCTACAAGATGATCGCCTTCTCCAGCCTGGCCATCGCCGCCGCCGGCTCGCTGGTCTGGGGGCACCATATGTTCACCAGCGGCATGAGCGACACCGCCGTGCTGGTCTTCTCTTTCCTGACTTTCATCGTGGCGATCCCCTCGGCCATCAAGGTTTTCAACTGGGTCTCGACCCTCTACCGCGGCTCGATCTCGCTGGAAGCCCCGATGCTGTTCGCACTCTCCTTCATCCTGCTCTTCTCGATCGGCGGACTATCCGGCCTGATACTGGGTGCGGCCGCCACCGATGTGCATGTGCATGACACCCACTTCGTGGTAGGCCATTTCCATTACGTGATGTTCGGCGGTTCCGGCTTTGCCTTCTTTGCCGCCATGCATTACTGGCTGCCCAAGTTCTACGGCCGGCGCTATGCCGAAAAACCGGCCCTGCTCGCCTGGGCGTTGATGTTCACCGGCTTCAACCTGCTATATTTCACGATGCAGGTGCTGGGGATGAAGGGCATGCCGCGCCGCTATTACGACTACCTGCCCGAGTTCGCCAGCCTCAACCTGCTGGCCACGGTCGGCAGCTGGATCTTGGCCGCCGGCCTGGTGATCATGCTGGTCAACTTGTTCCGCGGACTGCGCGGAGGGGTACCGTTCGAGGGCAACCCCTGGGGCGGAGCCACGCTGGAGTGGAGCGTCGCCACCCCGCCGCCAACGGAGAATTTCGAGGAAGAGCCGCTGGTGACCCATGGGCCGTATGATTTCGAGGGCATGGGTAAACCATGAACCAGACAGCCCATAAAGACTACTTTGGCGCCAAGCTCGGCATGTGGCTGTTCCTGTTCACCGAACTGCTGCTGTTCGGCGGGCTGTTCCTGCTCTACGCGGTCTACCTCAAGCGCTACCCGCACGAGTTTGCCACGGCCGGCAGGCAACTGGACTGGACCCTGGGAGCGGCTAACACCGTGATACTGCTGACCAGCAGCCTGTCGGTCGCCATGGCGGTCACCGCCGCGCAGCGCGGGGAGACAAGGCGGGTCATGGCAATGATCGGCGGCACGATCCTCTGCGCCGCAGGCTTCATGTCCATAAAATACTTCGAGTGGAGCGCCAAGATCGGCCACGGCATCTATCCCGGATCTGAGCAGCTGAAAAGCGGGCCGCCGGGCGAATCGGTCTTTTTCAGCCTGTACTACATCACCACCGGCATCCATGGCCTGCACGTCGTCATCGGCGCGCTGCTGCTGGCCTGGATCGCGCTCAAGGCCAGATCCGGCGCGGTCAATGCCAGCGATTACATCCTGCTGGAAAATGGGGCGCTCTACTGGCACCTGGTGGACCTGATCTGGATTTTCATCTTCCCGCTGTATTACCTGGTTCTTTAAAGGGTTCGGCAATGAACGAACATCACATCATCAGCTACCGCAAGCTGACCGGCATCTGGCTGGTTCTGCTGCTCTTGACCGCGTTGACCGTCGCCATCACCCGCGTCGAACTGGGGGGCTACAAGGTGCTCGCAGCACTGACCATCGCCTGTGCCAAGGCCGGGCTGGTGATCGCTTTCTTCATGCACATGAAGTACGAGGGACGCCTTTTGCGCTGGCTGCTGTTCCTGGCGCTGCTGACCCTGGCCATATTTATCGGCTTGACCTTTTTCGATGTGCTCTACCGTTAGCAAGTATTTCCGAGCTGAGGGACTATTGTGAACCCTGCGCGTCTGATGACCACAACCGAAGCGATCGATCCGGTCTTCATGTTCATCTTCGGGGCCTGCCTGGTGCTGCTGATCGGCATCACCGCTGCGATGCTGTATTTTGTCGTGCGCTACCACCGTTCAAAAGCGCCGGAGGCGACTTCGAAAGCAGAGGGCAACCTCTGGCTGGAGATCATCTGGACCGTTCTGCCGACCATGCTGGTGCTGGCCATGTTCTACTACGGCTGGTCCGGCTACCTCACACTGCGCAACGTCCCCGAGGAGGCCATGGAGGTGACCGCCACCGCCCGCATGTGGTCCTGGAGCTTCAGCTATGCGAACGGGGTCACCAGCCCGAAACTGTATGTGCCGGTCGGCAGACCGGTCAGGGTCAACCTGGTATCGCAGGACGTGATCCACGGCTTCTTCCTGCCGGCCTTCCGGGTCAAGCGTGATGTGGTGCCGGGCATGAAGAACCACGCCTGGTTCGTGGCCTCGAAAGCTGGCAGCTACGACCTGTTCTGTTCCCAGTACTGCGGCACCAGCCATTCGGCCATGATCAGCACCGTTGAGGCGCTGCCCGAGGCGGAATTCGCCGCGTGGATGGAACATGAAAAAAGTGGCGAGGAACAGAAGGAGCACCCGGGGCACGAGTTGCTGGAGAAGCATGGTTGCCTGGGATGCCACTCCGAGGACGGCAGCGCCAGGGTCGGACCGACCTTGAAGGGGATCTGGGGCAGGAGTGTCACGGTCGAGACCAACGGCGCCGGGCGGGTCGTGATTGCGGACGAAGCCTACCTGCGGCGCTCCATCCTGGAACCGGGCGCGGATCTGGTCAAAGGATTCCCTCCGATCATGCCTCCTTTCACGCTCAAGGATGATGAGTTGCGGGCCATCGTACAATACCTGAGGGGGCTGAAATGACCCGCTCCCTGGCCAGCCTGTTCCGCCCGCGCCTGTCGATGCTGAACGGAATCGCGGCCGCCGGCGGTGTCATGCTCTTTCCGGGGCCGACCGGCGGCAGCCTGCCCTGGCTGGTCTTTGCCGGTATAACCCTGCTGGCCGCTGGTGGATCGGCGCTCAACCAGGCCCTGGAGTTCGAAGCGGACCGGCTGATGCTCCGCACCAGGCTGCGGCCGGTAGCCCGGGGCAACATGCAGCCGGCAATGGCAACGCTGATTGGCGCTGCGGTCGTGCTGGGTGGGATACTGCTGCTGGCGGCCGCCGGAGGGAGCGCGCCGGCACTGCTGGGGGGCGGCGGAATCCTCTGCTACCTGTGCGTCTACACCCCCCTGAAACGGCGCACCCCGTATGCGCTGGCCGCCGGGGCCGTATGCGGAGCGCTGCCGCCGTTTATCGGCTGGAGCTGCGCCGGCGGGAGCATCCAAGACTATCGTATCATGCTGCTGGCCGGGCTGCTCTACCTCTGGCAGATCCCCCATTTCTGGCTTTTCCAGCGCCGGCATGCCGATGACTATCGCAAGGCCGGATTTCCGCTGCTGACGGCGGCAACTGTTGACACCTTATTCATCGGCCTCTTCGGCCTCTGGACCGTGGCGATGGTCAGCGCGACCATGCTGTTGCCGGCCTTCGGCCTGGTTTCGCGCAGCATCGCAACCTGTTTCGCGCTGCTGATCCTGCCGATGATCACGCTGGCCCTGCTCCGCTCCGAAAAGACCGTTTTCTTCTGCCTGAATCTCTTTCCGCTGCTGGTGACACTGATGATCGCCGCCCAGAAGAGTTTTTACTAGGAACCTTCTCTGGCCATGAAAAAAGGGCGCCTCCCGGTCATGGGAGCGCCCTTTTTTGTGCCTGTGCAAGATATCCCTAACGTATCCCGATCCTTGCCGCCGCCTCCAGGTAGACCTGCTGGGCGGCATCGTTGAACTGGACAAAAACGACCCGCTCCAGTCCCGGGTTTTCGGTGATCGCCGCCAGGGCGGCCTTAAGCGCGATTTCGGCGGCCGCCCGCATGGGATAGCCGTAGACACCGGCGCTGATCGCGGGAAATGCGATGCTCTTGAGACCCTGCAGGCGGGCCAGCTCGAAACAGCGGCGATAGGACGATTCCAGCAGCGCCGGTTCACCCTTGTCGCCGCCGTGCCAGACCGGCCCGACGGTGTGGATCACATGCCGCGCCGGCAGCCTGTAACCGGCGGTGATCCTGGCATCTCCGGTTTCGCAGCCACCCAGTCCGGCGCATTCCTGCAACAGTTGCGGACCAGCGGCGCGGTGGATCGCGCCATCGACACCGCCACCCCCCAGCAGCGTGTTGTTGGCGGCATTGACGATCGCATCCACATCCAGCGTCGTGATGTCCCCCTGAACGATCTTGATCTCAGCTTTCACGGTGTGCCTCCTGAATCGGATAATTGAATGAACGTGTCAAAGATAACATAAGGCGTATCTTTTGCAAAAAGCAGCTTCATTTGGTGATCCCGGTTTGAACTTCATAAGGCTGGCCAGTCGGCCCGGTTTTTTTTAATTAGGCGGAGAGCACTCATTGCTGCGTCATTTTGTATTGCGTCCAATCGGCAATCGCTTTATGCTGCCATGGTTCCACTATTCCACGAAACGAGAGATGCCATGCACAGCAAGTTTATGAAACAACTGTTGATCGCGATGATTATCGTGCTGCCAGCCCTGTCCAACGCCGCCGACAATGTTCCCGCAACGGAACCAAAAACTGCCGTTCCGGCCCCCGCCGCGGTTGTGGTTCCACAGGCACAGGCCGTGGCACCGGCCATAGTACCGCCGGCAAAACCGGCCGATGCAGCCGCGACGCTTCCGAGCCCGAAACTCGGCTATGTGGATATCGCCCGTATCGCCGGCGACTCCGATCGTGGAAAAGCGCTGAAAGCGCTGCTGAACTCCAAAAAGGACGCGTTGCAGGCCAAGATTGACGGCAAAAAGAAACAGATTGAGAAGTTCAAGACTTCGATCGAAGCCAAGCTGCCGGTGATGACACCCCAGCAGCGCGAGGCAAAATCCAAGGAATTCCAGAAAAAGCTGGAAGATTTCCAGAAGTTTGCCCGCGGCTCGGAAGAAGAACTCTACAAGTTGCAGGAAAAAGAGACCAAGGCGCTTTACGAGGATATGGAAAAGGCCGCGGCCGAGCACGGCAAGGCCAACGATTTTGCGGTGATAGTTGTAAAGAAGGAGTTGCTGTATGTGGGCAATACCGTCGATGCCCAGGACGTCACCGATGCTTTGATCAAGTCGCTGAACGCCGCCGGGCCAAAGAAATAACTGAAAATTCAGCCGATCGACTTCCAGCGGGTCCGCAGGCGGGCCACTTCCAGGCCGCTTGCGGAATTTTCGATGCGGTGCAGAAGACAGAGGCCGTCTTCCCGTTCTGCCGCACAGAGCGAAACAATCGAATCCCCGTAATAGGCTTCGGCCCGGAAACCGATTTCGATTTCGATCGGCTGACAGTTGTCCGCAACCGTTTGCGGAGCCGCTTCCAGCCCCCAACCGGCATAGACGGTGTTGTTGACATGCTGGTTGAGATCCAGGTCAGCCCGCAGCACCGGCAGGCAGAGCCTGGTTTCAGGATTTTCCAGAACCGGCAGAGTGGCAAAGCTGTCCTCCAGCGCGCGTACCGGTCGCAGTGGATAGTGCGGCAGGCGTTCGTTGAGCCGGACCGGACGGCGACTGACCAGATCCAGCGCCGCCCAGGAAGTCGTGGCCGCCCCGATTCTCTCCCCCCTACCATCCAGCAATTCAAAATCCCTGATCGAAAACAGGCCTTCGCGCGTCACCGGCCAGGTGCGGATCGTGACGAGCTCTCCGCTGCGCGGATAACGCACCATCAGCAGATGTACCCGCGACATGACCCAAGTCAGCCCCGAAGCCTGCAGGTTCCTGACGGAGACCCCCAACTGCGTGGCATGTTCCGAAGCCACGTTCTGCATGTAGGCCATCAGGGTTACCGGCCGCAGCTTGCCACGGGTATCGACCTCGTGTGGCCTGATATCGAAGCTCTGTTCCAGCAACGGACCGTTCATGAATGCTCTCCACCTCGCCCGGAGCGCCGTCTCAGATAGAATTGCCCGCCCAGATCAAAAACGATCATCGCGGTGACGATCAATACCAGAATGCTGTTACCGCGAAAATACCCCAGGCAATTCAGAAACATGTACAAGGCCACCAGCAGCGTCAGCATGCCGCGGACCGAGCGCACCGATGATTCTCGCAGTTCCGGATCATCCTGGCCGGACAGCAGCAGAAGGCGGGGCGCGAGATGGTAGCCGAGTGAAGCGTCCACCAGTATCAGCAGTATGTTCAGGACGAAGAGGGACAACAGGAAGAGTTCGGGTGAAATGATATTCATGGTGTTATTGATACCACAGTGGCAGCCGTCGGTTCAAGTCCGCAGATGAAATCAGGGGAGTTTTCTGGTCATGAGGACTGGTCTGGTCTGGTGATGCGCTCCCAGTCGGTCAGTTTTTTCATTGCATCGACATCACTGCTGCCGCACATCTCGGAACTGGGGCGCAAATTGCCGCAGACCGCCGGCCGTTCCGGCTGTCCGAAGATCAGGCAGAGGTTGTCCGGCGTCAACTGCGGACAGCGCACCCCGGCCGGTTTGCCTCCCGGCATGCCAGGAATCGCCGACGAGATCGACGGCGCAATGCAGCAGGCGGCACAGCCGGTTCGGCATGGCATGTTTTCGGTTCCTGTCATGATTGCCATCAGATTTGCCTCTCAGGCTCCGGTTGCAAGTCGTGCGGCCAATGCGTGGATGTGCCGATCGTCGGTCCCGCAGCAACCGCCCAGAATCTTCAGCCCCAGTTCACTGTGCAGGCCGGCGACACTGCTGCCGAAGATCAGTGGTTCTTCCTCCACCAGGCTGACGCTGCCGTCAAGATCTTCCGGGCTGAGTGAGGCGGTATTGGCCAGCAGGCCAATGATCCGTTGACGAGCCGAGTCCGAAGAATTTGTCTTGTGCAGAAGCGCGGCCCTGGCAAAAGAAGCGTGGGTGCAGTTGAGCAGATAGGCCAGGGGGGATGGTGTAACAACAGCGTCGATGGCGGTGACGGCATCTTTCAAAGGCGTGCCGTCCAGCAGTGTGCCATCGGGGCGAACAATGAAGCTGATGAGGTAGGGACGGCCGGTGGCGGCCAGAGCCTGTGCCAGGCCGGTGGCCTCGCTTAAGGCCGGGAGTGTGGAGGCGAGCAGGAAGTCGACGCCGGCATCGGCCAGTTTAGCGGCCTGCCAGGAGTGAAACTCACGCGCTTCGTCAACTGCCATGGCATCGGCCGGGTTGTAGGCATCCCCGCGACAGCTCATCAGGCCGCAGATGGCAACCTTGGCGGCGTATTCTTCATAACTGTTCCGCAGCGCATCAAGAAACCTGGCGTTATCGCCGTTCACATCGACTCCGGCCAGGCCGGCCGCAGCGATCCTTTCCCTGTTTGCCCGCCAGGTCGGCGTTGAAATCAGCAGCGGCAGATTGAACTCGCGGCCTATATCCAGATACTGGCGACAGATGGCTTCCAGCGCCGACCGTTTCGCGTCCTGATAGATAAAAGCCGAGTTGACCAGGTAAGGGTCGAGTTCCAGTTTGCCGTCGCGTCGCAGACGCTCGATGACCGCCCCTTCACCGAGGATCACGGGATACTTTTCAAGAAACTTTGCAAAAGAGATCTGGTTCATTCGAAGTGTCTTCCCGCCCGGTAATTGCCTTGCAAACACGCAGCTTCATGCTAAAATGTTTCCACACTTCCGATCCGGAATTTCAGCTGCAAGGAGGGCCACGATGCTCTTCATCAGCCGCTCGAAAGCAAGGCGTCACGGAATGCTTCTCGACCACCCCCAGGATGGCGATCAACGCTGCTGCAGCTGCGGCGGGGACTGCTGCCGCTCATTCTCCGATGTTGAACTCACTTGGGAAGAGTTCGAGCGCCTTAAACAGCTGGGAGCCAACCGCCTGCAACTCTCCCTGACCGGTCCGCACCGCCTGCTGATCGATTACAACTGCGAATTTCTCAGTGACGGGCGCTGCCGGATCTATGAAGCGCGGCCGGAAATCTGCCGGCGATTCATCTGCACTGACGCCTGAATCCTGAATTCCGGAATGGACCACACGGCAAGGTAACCGAACCATGATGGCCGGCCTGCCCCATCACCCCCCGAATCGGTTGCGGTAGTATTCCGTACCTCTCCGGCGCAGGATGGCCAAGTGGTAGAGTTCGTCGTATTTGTTTGCGGCTACTTCCCAGGTAAAGCGCTTCTTCATGCCGTTTTTACGCAGCGCGGCCAGTCCCTTGGGGTTATTGAAGAAGGTCCAGGCCGCCCAGCCGACCGTGTCAAACAGCGCCGTGGCGGAATGGCTCCAGAATTTGAAACCGTCACCGGACAGAACCGCCTCGTTGAAGTTCTCGACGCTGTCGGCCAGTCCGCCGGTGGAGCGCACGATCGGCGGCGTACCGTAAGCCAGAGAGTACATCTGGTTCAGCCCGCACGGCTCGAATGAGGATGGCATCACGAAAAAATCGGCGCCGGCCTCGACCTTGTGGGCCAGTGCCTCGTTGTAACCGATGTAGCAGGCGAACTTTTCTGGATACAACGCGGCGATGTCGCCGAAATAGAAATGCGCCCAGGGCTCGCCATTACCGATCACGACAAACTGTACGTCCATCTCCAGGATGTTATGAATCGCCTCGGCCAGAAGGTCGGTGCCCTTCTGTTTTACCATCCGCGAAACAACGCCGAATAACGGCACGTCGTCGCGCTGCGGCAGTCCCAGCGCTGCCTGCAGATCGCGCTTGCAGGCCGCCTTCCCCTTTTTCACGGTGCGCGAGCTAAAGTTGGCGGCGATGAACGGATCGGTCTCCGGATTCCACTCCTCGTAATCCACGCCATTCAAAATGCCGCTCAGATCCGCGGCCCGTTCCTGCACCACGCCTTCCAGTCCCCAGCCAAAGGCCTCGGTCTGAATTTCCCGCGAGTACTCTTCGCTGACCGTATTCAGCAAGGTGGCGTGGTAGAGCCCCCCCTTCAGCAGGTTGACCTGATCGTCCTTCTCCAGTTCCAGGTAATTGAAATGTTTCCAGCCGATACCGAGCACATCCATCAGTCCGGGATAGAAATTGCCCTGGTGCTGCATGTTGTGCAGGGTCAGCAGAGAGGCGGCGTTACCGACGTAGCGGTCATGCAGGTAGGAGGTGTTCAGCAGCACCGGAATCACGCCGGTATGCCAGTCATGGGCATGTACCACGTCCGGCGACCAGTTCAGCATCTTGCACAGTTCCAGCGAAGCCTTGGACAGGAACACGAAGCGGTTGTCGTTGTCCAGGTACCCTTCGCCCTCCTGCTGGTAGAGTCCGGAACGGCCGTAGTACCCCTCGTGTTCCAGGAAGTAGACCGGCACATCGCAACCCGGCAGGCGCCCTTCCCAGACGCCGCAATACTGGTGCCCGGTGATGCCCATTGGCACCACCAGTGTTCCGGGCAGCATGCGCAGACCGTATTTCAGCGGATCCACGCAGTAATAGCGGGGGAGAACTATTCTGACATCATGTCCCATACGGGCCAGATACTTGGGCAATGCGCCGACAACATCACCGAGGCCGCCCTCCTTAGCGAAGGGGGCGGCCTCGGAAGCGGAGAAAAGAATCGAAAGCGAGTTTACAGGTTTCTTCATAAAGGTTTCGGCACGTTATTTCGGCACGCTCTCCCAGTCTTTCAAAAACTTTTCGATGCCGGCATCGGTCAACGGGTGTTTGGCCAGCTGGATCATAACCGAGTAGGGTATCGTGGCGATATCGGCGCCGATCAGGGCCGAGTTGAGCACGTGAATCGGATTGCGCACGCTGGCGACGATGATTTCGGCCATGTAACCGTAATTGTCAAAAATGGTGCGGATCTCTTCGATGATCCCCATGCCGTCCTGGGAGATGTCGTCCAGACGGCCGACAAACGGGGAAACGTAGCTGGCGCCGGCCTTGGCGGCCAGGAGTGCCTGCATCGGCGTGAAGATCAGGGTCACGTTGGTCTTGATGCCCTTGTCGGTCAGCGCCTTGCACGCCTTGAGTCCCTCGGGCGTCATCGGCAGTTTGATGACGATGTTCTTGTGGATCTTGACCAGCTCCTTGGCCTCTTTGATCATGCCGGGGGCGTCAAGCGAGATGACCTCGGCCGAGATCGGGCCGTCCACGATCGAGACGATTTCCTTGATCACGTCCTTGAATTTACGACCCGATTTTGCGATCAGCGAGGGGTTGGTGGTTACGCCGTCAACCAGTCCCAGCGCATGTGCTTCACGGATTTCCTTGACATCAGCAGTGTCGATAAAAAATTTCATCATTTCCTCCAGTTAGTTTGGTATGTGGTCAAGCTGTTCGCGATATTTTTCCAGGCAGTCCATTGAGCAGAAGTAGTGTTTCTGGCCATCGTGCCTGCCGACAACGGCCTGCTCCTCGGATACATATACTCCGCAGACCGGATCGCGGTGAGTAATTTCGGCCGAGTCCATTTTTCCGACAGGTTTTTCGACACTCTTTTTGGGAGATGCCAGTGAGACAATTATCCGGTAGCCGATGTAAAGCAAAAGGCCCCATATGAGAATTCTGATCAAACCTCTCTCCTCTGTTCAGGTCCGGAAATCCGGGCGGACCCGTTGTTCAGATTTTCACAACTACTTCGTCGGAATGCAGTGCGGCCAGCAGTTCCGCGACAGTGATCCCGGAGACCGGATGCACCAGCTCTGGTGCAATTTCGCAGAGCGGCTGCAACACAAAGCGCCTCTCCATCATGCGCGGATGCGGGACAACCAGGTCCTCCTCGGACAGGATCCGCGTTCCGTACAGCAGCAGGTCCAGGTCCATTCTGCGCGGTCCGTTTACAACCGTTCTGGTCCGCTTGAAACTGTCGGTCTCGATGCGCAACAGGTGTGTCAGAAGAGTACGGGGGGGGAGTCCGGTTGATAGTTTGAGAACCGCATTGTAGAAGGCATCCTGTTTGACTGTTCCAACCGGGGATGTTTCATAGAACGAGGAGAGAGCCGCGACCTTGGACTCCGGCAAGCGCCCTATTTCGGCCACGGCACGCAGCAGGTTCAACTCACGATCTCCAAGATTGGAACCAAGTGCTATGTAGGCTTCCGTTTCCACCGGCTGATTAAAACACAACCGACTGAAAGCGTCAACCGTAACACCATGACTAAAAATAAAAAAACACCCTGGCAACTAGGAGGGGAAGTTACCAGGGCAAATGAGGATTCGTTGGAATCCTCGCAAAGATCTTATCTGAATTAAATGTAGCAGCATCAAACAACAAATGCAATAAAAAAAAACCATAAACTACCGGCATTACATTTAAAAACTAGCAATCTCGACCCTTTTGGTCGTATACGGCTCTGACGCAGACTGCAGAGTGTTTGCAGAATCAGTCCGGTAGACAGGACGCTAATCCCGTTTGGATGTCCGGATATCTCAAGTTGACTTTCAGGCGTTTCAGCATGCGGCTGTTGTCAATAACCCGCGACTCGCTGACATAGGAGAACATAAGCGGCGACATAACCAGACGGGCTTCATCCAGCGGCACCTGCGGCTGGCGCGGCATCTTAAGCGCATCGGCGCAGGCGTTGAAATAGCTGGTCATGCTGGTCGGGCGCCCGTCGCTGACGTTGAATATTTCTCTTGCTTCGGCCGACTCCGCCGCTGCCAGGCATACGGCAGCCAGGTCATCGGCATGGATGCGGTTGCTGGGGCCGGACTCTTCTTCTTTCAGAAGCGCCTGCCCCTGGCTGATCTGCATCAGCGGGAGTCGTCCCGGGCCGTAGATGCCACTGACTCGCAGAATCACCACCGGTGTGCCGGTTGCGGCGCCAAATTGCAGAAATGCGGCCTCGGCATCGAGACGGCGCTTGCCCATCGCCGAGCAAGGCTCGGTAGCAGATTGCTCGTTGACAACACCCCCGGCAACTTCACTGTAAACCGAGGTGGCGCTGATGTAGATGATCTTGGAAGGTTTCGGAACCAGATACAGAGACGTAATGAAGTTTCTGGCGCGGGTATCTGTAATGCCGCCACCCGGCGGCGGAACCAAATAGTGCAGAACGCTGCCGGCCGTATCCAGAGGAGGAATTCCGGCTGCGTTGTCCAGAGAGCAGGCAACTGTGCTGAATCCCTCCCCTGAAAGAGTGGAAGCAAGTTCCGGTGACCTGAGCATGCAGGTGACTTCAGCGCCCAAATCACGGTATAGCCGTGCAACCCTCCCGCCGATATAGCCGCATCCGGCAATGAATATTTTTTGCATGGAATCCATGGACCTTTCGTGATCAAGATTATCCGGACGATTGGAGCTTTTCTATTTCATGAATGACGATATCAGCGGAAGCATGCTGGCATTTGCCGACCCGATCGCAGCCTTGCGTTCCGCGTCGGTAAGAAACAGCTTCAGGTATTTCTTCGCTTTCTTTTTGTCACCGGCGATCGTTTCCGTCATTTTGCAGAGAATCCCGACCGGCACCCCTTTGCGATAGCCATCAACCAGCTTCTGAATTTCGTCACAGCGCTGCTTCTCGGTCCAGGTTTTAAACAGCTCGGCTCCCAGGTCATTGTTGTTATCAAGCATGATTATCCCCGTAAATTGAATTTAAAAAGCCCCGCAGACAAGTCTGCGGGGCGAAATACTACCATGGAATATATTTAATGACTACTTCTTCTCGCAAGTATCTTCAAAGTTGAGTGCCGCAAGTTTCTGGTAGTAGGCAAAGTGAGTCTTTGCCCACTCGGCAGCCTTCTTCATCAGAGCGCCAGCCTCGGCCGGGTTGGCCTTTTTCAGCATGCGGTAGCGGTTCTCGTTGTTGGCGTAATCATCAAAACTGATGGTAGCCGGCTTGCTGTCCAACTGCAGCGGGTTCTTGCACTCTACGGCCAGGGCCGGGTTGTAGCGATAGAGCGGCCAATAACCGGACTGAACTGCTTTCCTCTGTGCATCGACACCTTCGGTCATGTTGATGCCGTGGGCGATACAGTGCGAGTAGGCAATGATCAGGGACGGACCGTCAAATGCCTCGGCTTCCAGCATGGCTTTGACGCACTGGGCCGGATTGGAAAGAGCCACGGTGGCCACATAGACCGAACCGTAGGACATGGCGATCATGCCCAGGTCTTTCTTGGAAACCGGCTTACCGCCGGCTGCGAACTGGGCAACTGCGCCCAGCGGTGTTGCTTTGGATGCCTGCCCGCCGGTGTTGGAGTAGACCTCGGTGTCAAGTACGAAGAGGTTTATGTTCTTGCCGGAAGCGATGACATGGTCCAGACCGCCGAAACCGATGTCGTATGCCCAGCCGTCGCCGCCGATACACCAGACCGATTTCTTGACCAGGTAGTCCGCGACCGGAATCAGCAGCTTTGCGGTTGCGTTCTTGCTGCCTTTCAGGGCAGCCTTCAGTTTGTCAACGCGTCCGCGCTGTGCCTCGATACCGGCCTGGGTGGACTGGTCGGCGGAAGCAATCTCTTTGAACAGCTTGACGTTTGCTGCAAAGGCCTTGTTGTCGGCCAGCTCCGCCACATACTCAAGGGCCGATTTGGTGAACTGATCAACCGTCAGACGCATGCCGTAACCGAATTCGGCGTTGTCCTCGAACAGTGAGTTGGACCAGCTTGGGCCACGTCCGTCGGCACGCTGTGCGTAAGGGGTGGTCGGCAGGTTGCCGCCGTAGATTGACGAACAACCGGTGGCGTTGGCAATCATCATCCGGTCGCCGAACAGCTGGGTCAACAGTTTCAGGTACGGAGTCTCGCCGCAACCGGCACAGGCGCCGGAGAATTCGAACAGCGGGCGGATCAGCTGGTTGCTGCGCAGGGTATCAAGTTTGACCTGGGTCGGATCAACATCCGGCAGCTTGAGGAAAAAATCGAAATTATCAGCTTCCGATGCCCGCAGTGGCGGCTGGAATGTCATATCCAGCGCCTTGTGATCCGGATTCTGCTTGTCCTTGCCGGGGCAGTTGTAGGCACATGCGCCGCAACCGGTGCAATCCTCAGGAGCGATCTGGACGGTGTACTTCTTGCCGGCCATTTCAGGGATCTTGCAATCGGTTGATTTGAAGGTCGCCGGGGCATCCTTCAGCAGTTTGCCGTCATAGGCCTTGGTGCGAACGGAAGCATGCGGGCATACGAAGGAGCAGATGCCGCACTGGATGCAGATCTTCTCGTCCCATACCGGGATTTCTGTGGCGATGTTGCGTTTCTCGTACTGGCTGGTGGCGGTCGGGAAGGTGCCGTCGGCCGGCATCTTGGAAACCGGCAGGTTGTCGCCCAGACCGGCCACGATAACACCGGTGACATCCTTGACAAACTTGGGCGCCTTGCTGGAAACCGCGGCAGCCATCTTCAGCTTGCTGGTCGCTTTTGCCGGAACCTTTACTTCGTAGAAGTTGTTCAGACCGGCATCAACCGCCTTGTAGTTCATTTCCAGAACCGCTTCTCCGGCTTTGCCATAGGATTTTTTGATGGCGTCCTTGATCGAGGCCACGGCATCCTTGAGCGGGATGATGTTAGAAATTTTGAAGAATGCTGTCTGCATGATCACGTTGATGCGGGGTCCAAGGCCGATTTCATTGCCCAACTTGACGCCGTCGATAACGTAGAACTTCAGTTTCTTGCTGATGATCTGCTGTTGTACTTCCTTGGGCATGGTATCCCAAACTTCGTCCGCGCCGAAAGGAGCGTTCAGCAGGAATGTCGCGCCATCCTTGGCCCGGGCCAGCATGTCGTACTTCTCCAGGAAGGAGAAATTGTGGCAGGCCACGAAGTTTGCTTCCTGAACCAGATAGGGAGCGCGGATGTACTTCTTGCCGAAGCGCAGGTGCGAGGTGGTCATCGAGCCGGCCTTCTTGGAGTCATAAACGAAGTAGGCCTGGGCGTTGTTGCTGGTTTCCTCGCCGATGATCTTGATCGAGTTTTTGTTGGCGCCGACGGTGCCGTCGGAACCGAGACCGAAGAACATCGCCTCGTAGACGCCTTCCATCGGGTTCTTGTAGCTGTAATCAACTTTCAGGCTGCAGTTTGTGACGTCCTCTTCGATGCCGACCACGAACTTGTTCTTGGGGTTCTTGGCCTTGAGGTTGTCGAACACTGCCTTGGCCATGGCCGGATTGAACTCTTTTGATCCGAGGCCGTAGCGTCCGCCGACGATAACCGGATAGCCGTCGAACTTGAGCTTGCCGGCGGCCATCGCTTCGCCGATCGCGGTGCGCACATCCAGGTAGATCGGCTCGCCCAGTGAACCAGGCTCCTTGGTGCGATCCAGCACAGCGATCTTTTTGACGGTTTTGGGGAGGGCCTTGATGAAGGCATCCAGCGGGAACGGACGATAGAGACGGATCTTGACGACGCCGACCTTTTCACCCTGCTTGGCCAGATTCTCGACCGTATCCTGAACGACGTCAGCGCCGGAACCCATCACTACCACAATACGCTCGGCGTCCTTGGCGCCGACATAGTCAACCAGCTTGTACTTGCGGCCGGTCAGCTTGCCGAACTTGTCCATCTCTTCCTGTACGATCTTTTCGCAGATCGGATAGTATGGGTTAACGGTCTCGCGTCCCTGGAAATAGACGTCCGGGTTCTGTGCGGTACCGCGCATTACCGGTTTGTCAGGATTCAGGCCGCGTGCCTTGTGCTCGGCGATCAGCTTGTCGTCCATCATGGCGCGCATCTCGTCGAACGAGAGCTCGGTCACTTTCTGTACTTCGTGCGAGGTCCGGAAGCCGTCAAAGTAGTGCAGGAAAGGGATCCGGCTGCGCAGCGTGGAGGACTGGGAGATCAGCGCGAAGTCCATGACTTCCTGGACGTTGTTGGAGCAGAGGAAGGCCCAACCGGTGGAACGGCAGGACATCACGTCGGAGTGGTCGCCGAAGATCGAAAGCGCCTGGGCTGCAATGGCGCGGGCCGAGACGTGGAAAACCGTCGAGGTCAGCTCGCCGGCAATCTTGAACATGTTCGGGATCATCAGCAGCAGGCCCTGGCTGGCAGTGAAGGTCGTGGTCAGCGCTCCGGCCTGCAACGCGCCATGCACGGCACCGGCGGCGCCGCCTTCGGACTGCATCTCGACCACTGACGGCACGTTGCCCCAGATGTTCTTCTCGCCGACCGCGCTCTTGGCGTCGGAGATTTCTCCCATAACGGATGATGGGGTAATCGGATAAATAGCGATTACTTCGTTGGTGGCATGCGCCACATGGGCGGCGGCTGTGTTGCCGTCGATGGTTACCATCTTCTTGCTCATGTACTTCCTCCTGTGTGGGTTTATGTGAACTTCTTGACTACAATTCGTTTCTGCCCTGAAGCGCCCATTGAACCGTGGCGGCATCCACAAACTCGATGTCGCTGCCCAACGGTATACCATGCGCCAGACGCGACACCTTGACTCCAGCCGGTTTGAGCGCCCTGGTCAGATAAAGCGCCGTGGCTTCACCTTCCACGGTGAAGTTGGTAGCGATCACTACCTCGTCGATTCCACCCGTTCCGACACGCTTCAACAGTTCTTCTATACGCAGATCGGATGGTCCGATGCCGGACAGCGGCGAAATTGCTCCCTCCAGCACATGATACATGCCGTTATAAGCGTTGCTGCGCTCCAGCGCCATCAGATCCTGAGAGTTTTCAACAACACAGATCACGCTTGAATCACGGTTTCCACTACAGATAGAACATGGGTCCGTTTCAGTGATGGCAAAGCAGGTCGAACAGGGATGAACCCGGTCCCGGACATCGCAAAGCGACTCGGAAAGCGCCGTCAGGTTATGCGGCGACTTCAAAAGATGAAACGCCAACCGCAACGCGGTACGTTCGCCAATGCCCGGCAGCTTCTTCAATTCTCCAACCAATCGCATCAGTGCGGATGATTTTGTTAACATAATTCCTGACACAAATAAAACATTTTTTTAGTATTATAGCGAGGTTAAAAAAGATGCTCCCCCGCACCGGACGGGCCGACAGGCGACCGAAAACCATGGAGGAGCATTGAAATCGAGATTTTTTACCATTAATATGGCCACAGACAATCGATCCAAATACGTGGGCACTATTAGCCGAACTAAAAAATTTAGTCAAATTAAATATGCGCCAAATTCCAAATCATACGATAAAGATCTATCTACTGGTAATACCTAGAACAATCCCGGGATACTCATGCCGCCGGTTATTTTGGACATTTCATCGCCCATCTCGGCGTGGACCTTCTTGAGAGCCTCGTTGGCAGCAGCAATAATAAGGTCTTGAAGCATTTCCACATCGTTGGGATCAACCGCCTCTTTTTTTATTTCCAGTGAAATTATTTCGTTCTTGCCGTTAACCTTGATGCTTACGGCTCCACCACCGGAAGTTGCCTCGGCGGTTTTTTGGCTTGCCTCTTCCTGCAATTTGGCCATCTTCTGCTGAATCATCTGCGCCTGCTTCATGATGCTTGCTAATCCCTTTGACATCTACTTCCCCTTTCGATTTCGCAACAGATTTTGTTTTATTTTACCACCAGCTAAACAGCTCTAATATCAGTGATGCTACTGCCGAAAACCCGTTGCGCTTCCTTGACGACCGGATGGGTCTCGACCTCCTGCCTCAACTCTTTCATGCGTTGTTCGTCGTCACTCTTTTTTTTTTCGGCCAGGGACATGGGCGCATCCGTTGAATTGGACACGATCGATTTTATCCGGATCACGGTCTCGATTCCACTGGATTCGTGAGCCAGGGCCTGTACGCCGGCAATGAACTCGGCATCCTGGGCGGCCGTCAGATAATAGCTGTCGGCCGGAAAACCGATCTCGAGCAGGCCCTTTTCCTGTTTGAGCGGGCTGCCATGTTCCAGAACCGATCCGATGGCCGGCTGCTTCTCTATTACCAATGCGACAAAACGTCCCCAGTTGGAGTGGACGTCGCCGCTGGCCGGAGCGGATGGAACGGTTGCAGCAGTTACAGCGGCCGGTTGTGGCTGCGGCCGATTCTGGGGTACGCTCCGCGGCTGCTCGGAATGACCGGAAACCGTCGGGATTGCGGCAGGCCTGGAGGTCTCCCATGGCAGTGCCGGTGTGTGCACCGCTCCAGCCTCCAGAAGCCTGATCTTCTCGATCAACTCCTGGATCGGGATCACCGGCGCCAGCAGCGCAGCTTTAAGCAACGCCATTTCTATGATCAGACGGGGAAAGCTGGCATAGGCCATTTCCGCGTCGGCCTTTACCAACAGCGTCAATCGCCGTTGGATATCCAGGGGCGCAATGTTTCCGGCCTGGTTTTTTAATTCATCCAGTTCAGCCGAAGCCAGATCGAGAATCTCCTCCGGCTTCCTGACCGAACGGATCACCAGCAGGTTTCTGAAATGCTCGATCAGTTCCTGGCAAAACTGGCGCATGTTATAACCTACCAGATCAACCCGTTTGATACCCTCCAGCACCGCCTGAGTGTCGCCGTTAAAGACCCCGGCAGAGATTTCGGCCAACAGGCGACGATCCACGGTGCCCAGCAGCGTCCCCACATCCTCGTCGCTGACATTGTTGCCACAGAAGGCCAGCACCTGGTCCAGTGCGGTCAGCGAGTCGCGCATGCTGCCATCGCCTTTGCGGGCAATCAGCGCCAGGGACGAGTCGCTGATGATGACCGATTCCTTGTCGGCGATTTCACGCAGTCGGCTGATTATCTTGGGCAGTGTCACCCGCTTGAAGTCAAAACGCTGGCAGCGCGACAGGATCGTGACCGGCAGTTTGTGCGGCTCGGTGGTGGCAAAGATGAATTTGACGTGTTCGGGCGGCTCTTCCAGCGTTTTCAATAGTGCATTGAAGGCGTTGGTGGAGAGCATGTGAACTTCGTCGATGATGATGATGCGGTAGCGGCTGTGGGAAGGGAGGTACTTGATGTTGTCACGCAGGTCGCGCACGTCGTCTACGCCGTTATTGGAAGCGCCGTCGATCTCGAAAACATCGGTGGACGTGCCTTTGGTGATCTCAATGCACAGCGGGCAGACATTGCAGGGCTCGTGTGTGACCCCCCGTTCGCAGTTGAGGGTTTTGGCCATGATGCGGGCGGTACTGGTCTTGCCGACTCCACGCGCACCGGTAAAGAGGAAGGCGTGGGCCACCCGGCCGGAATCGATGGCGTTCTGCAGCGTGCGACTGACGTGTTCCTGGCCGGCCAGTTCGGAAAATGTTTGGGGGCGGTATTTCCTTGCCAGGACTTCGTAATGCGTTCCGGTTGACAAGAGACTGGACCTCGCAGGTAATCTGACGCCCCGCACATGTGACGTAGGAGGCGTACAGTCAGGGGATTAGGGGAGGTAATGAAGTTACAGGCGCATATGATAGCCGGGCTGACCCGCGGCACACAGCGGGAGCCGCTGCCGTTGCTTCCTTCCGGACCTGGCGGAGTTCACGGCGCGCCGTTGCGCGGGGCCCGGCTATCATATCCGCCTGCAAGCTCGCAGCCTTACAAACATGGCGGCAAAGCCATTTTCTGAATAAAAATGGCGGAGAGAGAGGGATTCGAACCCTCGGTACGCTATTAACGTACACACGCTTTCCAGGCGTGCTCCTTCAACCGCTCGGACATCTCTCCGCAAGAACGAACAGTACATATAATCCATGTTCTTCAATTTGTCCAGCTTTTCTAAATGATGCCTTGAAAAGTGGTCGTCAAAACGGTATCGTCTGCCCGGGAGTGCTGAGTCATGAAGATTGCCATCATCACCGCGATGCCGGAAGAGTTCAACGCCGCGGCCGCCTGCCTGGGAGCCGCAAGAAGCTTGAGACTGGGACGCCTCAAGACGCGCAAATTCAACTGCGCCGGGCATGAGATCCTGCTGGTAGAATCAGGAATGGGCTTTGACAATGCCGCCCGGGCGGCCGGGAAGATCATTGGAGAGGCCGCACCAGAGTTGTTGATCTCGGCCGGTTTTTGCGGCGGGGTTGCTCCGGAACTGCGGGTTGGCGACGTGGTAGTCGCCAGGAGGATGGTGATCGTTTCGGAAACCGGCATTGAAGAATTGCCGGTGGAGATCCCGGCAGCCGGCCTTAACCTGATAGCGCGTCAGAACGCCGCTGGAGCAAGGGTCTTTGGCGGAACCTTTGCCGGTACGGCGGTGATAACATCAAAAACCAGGCTGGCCGCATTGTTGGCCAACGATTATGCCTGTCCGGTGGCGGAAATGGAAAGTGCCGCCATCGCTCTGGTTGCATCCGAAAACAGGATGCCGCTGATTGCGATCCGCTCGGTCAGCGACCCGGCCGACGAGGAGCTGGGCTTTTCGCTGGACGAATTCTGTGACAGCAGCCTGCGTATCCGCCCCGCCAGGGTGCTGCTGACGATCCTGCGCAAGCCCCGCATCATCCCGCAACTGATCCGCCTGGCCGGAAACAGTCGTGTCGCCGCCAGAAGCCTGACAGCGGCACTGGAGCAGCTATTGCCCCTTCTGTGAAATGCTTCCGGCCGGAGACCAGGGGTAATCCCGCAGGTGCCCCCCCAGTTCGTCCTTGCTGTAGCGGTTGGTGCGCCTGACCGCCAGGACAACGACGAACAGGACCGGTAGCGTGAACATCAACGTTGCGCACAACGCCATGAAATTCTCGCCGATCACCAGCATCATCGCAATATTGAAAATAAGCACCGACAGGTAGAGCACCGGCCCCAGCAGAGAACGGAAGGGGAGATTAACCGCACCCTTGGGGGCGTCATCCAGGCGGCGGGCATCGATCAGCTGGAAAGCGGCCAGCAGGCAGAAGCTTGTCAGCAGCCAGCCGCCATAGTTGGAGAGCGGCACGCCGAAATGCAGTCCCTGTTCGCGGTAACCATAGATCTGCCCCAGGAACCAGCGATTACCCTGCAGCGCCACCGGGTCGATCACGATATCCAGGAAAGTCTGCAGGAACGAGCCCAGCAGCAGCGCCGAAAATGAACGCCGGATCGAGCGGGTCTCCAGCGTAACCAGGTTCCAGCGCCAGGCCTTGAGCGGCGAAATGATAAACAGTGCGGTGGCGTAGCTGCAGTAGGAAAGAAACACGTAGGAGAGCGAATCGAAGAACGGCACCCCGGCAATCCACAGCTCACGGTTGCTGGTGGTATCGATATAGTAGTACCAGCCATAGGGGAAGCCGGTGTTGATCGAGAGCCACTCCGAAACAAAGGCGATCAGGTAGCCGGCCAGCGTAAAAAGTGCCGTCCGGCGCCAGCCGACGTGGGGCACGCAGGCCAGCAAAAAGGCCCCGAAAAAGGCGAACACATAGGGGCGCATAGTAATGGTGCCAATGGCGATGTCCATGAAATCCTGCATTTGATCGAACCCCGGGCGCCGGGACCTGTTGACCCTGGCACCGATTGAATATGGCCCCGGCCGGAAAGCCGGAGAGGCTCGACACTATAGCCAAATCTCCCGGATAGCGCAAGGCCGCACCCGAATCGGATGCGGCCTTTGATTATAATATCTGGCGGGAGCTGGTTATAAAATCAGTTTGGATATCGTATAGGCCACCACCGTTGAAACGCCGACTCCAATCAGGCCCGGAATCATGAAACTGTGATTGAGCAGATACTTGCCGATGCAGGTGGTGCCGGTGCGGTCCATGTTAATAGCGGCCAGGTCGCTGGGGTAGAAGGCGAAGAAGAAATAGGCGTAGCTGGCCGGCATCAGACCCAAGAGCAGCGGAACCGGCAAACCCAGCGCCAGCCCCAGCGGCAGCGTGATGGCCAGCGTGGCGGCCTGGCTCTTGACGAAGGCCGAGATGCAGAAGGTGGCAATGGCAAAGGTCCAGGGTGCGATCTTGACCATGATGCCGATGTTGTCCACCAGGAATTTCTTGTTGGCGGAGATGAAGGTATCGCTCATCCAGGCGATGCCGAAGATCGAGACCACCGCGATCATCCCGGCGATGAAGACGCTGGAGTGCGCGATGTCCTTGGCTTTGACGTTGGAGGAGAACATGATGAAGGCGCCGAAGGCCAGCATTACGAACTGGACCACCGTGGTCATCGCGACCGGTTTATTTCCGGCAGCCAGCGGCAACAGTTCGGGAACGCTGGCCAGCAGGATGATCGAACCGACTCCCGCGAAAAAAAGCACTACCGAAATTTTGGCACTGGCGGAAATCTTTTTGTCCAGCGTCGTCACATCCGCATCCAGCGCCTTCTTGAAATCCGGGTCCTGCAGGCGGGCCTGGAATTCCTGGTCCTTGTCCAGATCCTTGCCGCGGTTGAAACTCCAGGCGGCAGCAGCCAGCACTCCGATAATCCCGGCCGGCATCGTGACCGAGATGATATCAATCAATGTCACCGGATAACCGGCTTTGGCGGCAAAACCGAGGAAGAAGGTCACCGCCGCCGCCACCGGGCTGGCGGTGATGCCCATCTGCGAGGCAACACTGGAGATCGCCATCGGGCGTTCCGGGCGGATGCCGGTCTTGAGTGCCACGTCGGAAATAACCGGCAGCAGCGCATAGACGGCATGGCCGGTGCCGACACAGACCGTCAGGAAGAAGGTCGAGAGCGGCGCCAGGATCGTCACGTATTTGGGATGAGCGCGCAGCATCTTTTCTGTCAGCTGCACCAGGTAGTCCAGACCACCGGCCACCTGCAACGTGGCCGAAGCGGTCACAACAGCCAGGATGATCAGCATCACCGCGATCGGCGGTTCGGAGGGGGGGCTGCGGAAACCCAGCACCAGCAATGATACGCCCAGGCCACCGATCAGGCCGAGCGCGACGCCGCCCCTGCGGATACCGATCAGGACTGCTCCCAGTACCAGTACGAATTGAACCCAGAACATTAACATAACGACCTCCACGGTGAGGGTTGGGATTGGCGGGACCGTCAAGTCTCCGCATTGCTTCTGTCATGGTATAGAGCAGGGAGAGTGCCAATAATGCCAGCAGCAGTAACTTGCCGAGATCACTGAACAAATAGCTCGAATAAATCCGCCGGAGAAGAAAGCCGTCATAACCGGTGGTTATGACTGGCGATGATCGGCAGGAATAAATGCAATAATTACAGCGTGATAACTCCGGATATAACCGCCGGTTATCGTTATAACTTCCGGTTATGGGGGTTGCCCGGAGCTTTGCCGGCAACGGCGAAAGATCGGTTTCTGTTGACCGCCAGCCGAAAGCGATTCAATATCTCCCGATAATCCCATGCCAGAGAAACGGAGGCCGACCATGCCATCAGCCGCTTGCAAACCCGCCAACCCGCAGGTTTTCGACTGTCATTTCCATATCATCGACCAGCGTTTTCCACTGGTGCCCAACAACGGCTACCTGCCGGACGATTACCACTGTGACGACTACCGGAAGCGGATGCGGGGCTACAACCTGGCGGGGGGCGCGATCGTTTCCGGGTCATTCCAGGCCTTTGACCAGAGCTATCTGTTGGATGCGCTGCATACCCTGGGACCGGCGTTCGTGGGGGTCACGCAACTGCCGTTCAGCGTCAGCGACCGGGAACTGCTGGATCTGGACTGGGCCGGCGTTCGCGCGCTGCGCTTCAATCTCAAGCGCGGCGGATCAGAGGAGGTTGCCCATCTGGACGCAATGGCGAGACGGGTGCATGAGGTGGTCGGCTGGCATGTGGAACTGTACGTCGATTCGACGGAACTGGAAGGACTTTATGACACGCTGGCCGCACTTCCGGCGGTCAGCATCGACCACTTGGGGCTTTCAAAAGCAGGATTCGGCACCTTGCTCAGGCTGGCCGAAAAAGGGGTGCGCGTCAAGGCCACCGGTTTTGGACGGGTGGATTTTGATGTCAAGACGGCGTTGCGGGAGATTTATGCCGCCAATCCGGAGGCGCTGATGTTCGGCAGCGACCTCCCCTCAACCCGCGCTCCGCGCCCCTATTGCGACGAGGATTACGAGCTGGTGATCGAGGCGTTGGGCGATGCAGCCGCCAGGAAGGTGCTCAGTAGTAATGCGCTCGCTTTTTACAGGGGACGACGGGAAAAGTGATTTTTGAAAAACGGAATATTTTTGAATCCGGATTGATACGAAAGGAAATTATATATGGGTATTGAGGTCTATGTGGGTCAGATTTCCGGTCTGGTGACCGAGGATGAGCTGCGGAAATTGTTCTCCGTGGTGGGCACCGTGGACTCGGTCCATCTGGTGACAGATCCGGGCACGGGTGAATTCAGGGGTTGCGGATACGTCAGGATGTCAACCGAGGAGGAAGCCGTAGAAGCGGTCGATCTGCTGAACGGTGCCAAACTCGGCGACCGACTGATCGTCGTGAAAAACGCTCCTCCAAAAAACTTCAAGAAGAGCGGACCCTCTGGCGGTGGCCGGAGCACCCCTGGCGGCCGCGCCGGCCGTGGCTCTATCAAATAAGAAACAAAATCCACCGGCCGGCGCGGGCTGGATTTTTCACTCCTTCAGCATCTTCAGCCTAATGGATTAACGCTTGCTTCAGAACAGAGCTGTGCTATTCTAAACTGGCTAGACTGTCTAGTTAGAACAAGGGAGGGCCATATGAAAACGCATAGAGTTGATCGTTTACCTCACGATCGGGAATGGCAGCTTCAGGAGGCTAAGAACCGTTTGAGCCAGGTTGTTGATTCGGCACTGCATGATGGTCCCCAAACCATTACACTGCGTGGCAAGCCAGCCGCGGTCGTCGTTTCCTTTGAGGAATACAGGAAACTGACACTGCCGCAAACCGGCTTGTCCCAGTTTTTCATGCAATCACCGCTGCATGGCATTGAACTTGACCTGAGCCGTAGCGGCGATCTCCCCCGTGAGGTGGAGCTGTGAAATATCTTCTGGATACTTGTCTGATTTCAGAGTTGGTAAAAAAGACGCCGAACAAGGCAGTGGTCAGTTGGCTGGATCAACAGGATGAACAGAGTCTGTTTCTGAGTGTCCTCACCTTCGGAGAATTGCAAAAGGGCATCAGCAAACTACCTGACGGAGCAAGGAAATATCAGCTTCAGGCATGGGCCGGGCATGATCTTGTCGAGCGATTTACCGGAAGGATTATTGACATAAACCTGGAAACGGCTCTGGCCTGGGGCGAATTACAGGGTGAGTCAGAACGGCAGGGGGAGCGACTACCGGTCATGGATTCACTCATAGCTGCCACTGCCAAGGTCCACGGATTGGTTGTTGTTACGCGCAACCTCAAGGATATGGAGAGATGTCGTGCCCTGGTTTGTAACCCGTGGGTTTGACGGCAATGATTCATTGAAACACCCTCACTCCTTCAGCATCTTCAGTCGCTTGGAGAGCGCCGGCTGCGAGATGCCCAAGAGCCGCGCCGCCAGGGTCTGGTTGCCGCCGGCCCGTTCCATCGCCTCCAAAACCAGAAAGGCGGCCGCATCGCTGAAGGTGGGCAGCTCGTCGAATCCGGCAAAGGGGTTCTGGCGGGTTTGGCTGGCCCCGGTCGTGGGGCATTGGGGCTGCAGTCGTTCGATTGACCTGACAAAGGTTTCCATCGAAAGCATCCGGTCGCGGTGCACGCTGACCGCATCGTAGACCAGCGCCTTCAGTTCGCGCACATTTCCGGGAAAACAGTAGGTTGCCAGATACTGGGCCAGCCCCTTGGGCGGGGTCGGCTTCTTCTTGCCCAGTGCCCGGGACGCCTCTTCCAGGAAATAATCCAAGAGCAGCGCGATATCCCCCCGCCGCTCGCGCAGCGCCGGCAACTGCACCTGGTGCGTTCGCAGCCGGTAATACAGGTCGCGACGGAAAGCCCCGCTGCGCTCCTTTTCCGGCAGGTTCTGGTGGGTGGCGACGATGATGCGGGCCTTGAGCCGCTTGGGCAGATCGCTCCCCATCGGGAAATATTCCCCCTCCTGCAAGAGGCGCAGCAGCTTGACCTGGGAGGGGATACTGAGGTCACCGATCTCGTCCAGAAACAGTGTGCCGTCGGCGGCCTCCTCCACCATCCCGCGCCGGGCCTGCTCGGCGCCGGTGAAGGCGCCGCGCACGTGGCCGAAGAGCGTGTCGGCAAAGACCGTGTCGTCCAGGCCGGCCACGTTGACCGTCACCAGCTTGCCCCGGCAGCCGCTCAGGTTGTGGGCGGCTTTGGCGATCAGCTCCTTGCCGACCCCGCTTTCACCGGTGATCAAAAGCGGCTGGGGGCTCTTGGCCACCGCCTCCACGTAGGAAAAAATGGCCAGCATCGACCGGTCGGCGGTGACGATCCCGGAGAAGGCCTCCGGATGGCGCAGCTCCCGCGAAACCAGGCGACTGGACATCTCCTGGTACTCGCGCCGCATCTCCACCATCCTGACCGCCCGCAGCACCGCCCCCACGATACGGTCCTCCTCGTCAGTCTTGACGCAGTAGTCGAAGGCGCCCAGCTTCATGCAGCGCACCGCGGTTTCCAGCTGGTTGAGGCCGCTGACGACGATCACGCAGATCTCGGGATGCCGTTCGGCGATCTGCTCCAAAAGCGCTTCACCCGACAGGTGCGGCATGGTCAGGTCCAGCAGCACCAGTCCGACCTGGCCCCTCTCCAGAATGGCCAGCGCCTGGCGGCTGTCGCTGCAGGTCAGGATGTTGCTGATGTTGGCGCAGGACTCCAGCGTCAGCGACAGCGAACCGAGCCAGTCCGGCTCGTCATCGACCAGCAGCACGCTGAAATCGGGATAGGTAGCGGCTTTCACCTGTTTTCCTCCTCTTGGCTGATCGGCAATGTCAGCGTGACGACCGTCTCGCGGCCGGGGATCGAATTGAATTGCATCGTACCGCCATGCTCCTTGACGATGCCGGCCGAGACCGACAGCCCCAGGCCGGTGCCCCCCATGTCGCGCTTGGTCGTGAAAAACGGGTCGGTCAGGCGCGCCAGGTGCTCGGGGGAGATGCCGCTGCCCTCGTCGCGCAGCCGGAAAGTCACCACTCCGTTTTCCCGGTCGGCGCAGGTGGTAAGCTCGATGGCGCGGTCATTGTCCGGCAGCGCCTGGCAGGCGTTCAGGATCAGGTTGACCAGCACCTGCTCGATGCGCTGGCTGTTGCCGCGTATCTGCGGCAGATCATCGTCGTACCGGGCGCTGAAACGGGTGGTCGCCTTGCGGATCGAGGGTTCCACCAGCCGCACCGCCGCCTGGGAAACCGCGTTCAGGTCTATGATCTCGCTGCAGGCACTGTCCCCTTGCCGGGCAAAATCCTTCAGGTCATCGACAATGCGCTTGATGCGCTTGCCCGCCTCCTGCAACTTTTCCAGGCTGCGCGGGATCTCCTCCCGCATGCGCGAGTAGGGCAGCCCCCCGCAACTGAAGTCGCCGTTCTCGCGGTAATACTGCTCCAGCACCTTGGCCGCGTCGGCCTGAAAACGTTTGATGGTCGGCACTTCCAGCAGGATCAGCCCGGTCGGGTTGTTGATCTCGTGGGCCACACCCGAGACCAGCACCCCCAGGGCGGCCATCTTGTCGGCCTGCAACAGCTGCTGCTGGTTCAGGCGCAGTTCCTCCTCGGCGTGCCGCCGTTCGGCGATCTCGCGGGTCAGGTCGGCGGTGCGCAGCGCCACCTGGCCGTGCAGTGTGCGCGACCAGAGCGCGAATCCGCCCAAAAGCAGCGTCAACGGCACCACCACCACCGCCGCGTATTTAACGATCGTGCGCAGATCGACCGGCTGCGGTTCCAGCACCCCCAGCCACTTGTTGTAGATCAGCTGGTACTGCCCGGTCTTTTTCAGGATCGCCAAACCCTCGTTGAAGCGCGACAACAGCTCGGCATTGCCCTTGTCAACCGCGTAGCAGTAGCGCTGGGTGGCCACGTTGCGCACGGCCGGGATCAGGTTGGTCAGCTTCAGTTCGCGGATGATGTACATGCCCGGCACGATCGCGACAATGGCGTAGTCGCTGGTTCCGGCCGCAAGCTGGCGCAGCGCGTCGGCCGGGGTCGCGGTCAGGGAGAGTTTGCCGCTGAATTTCTTGCTGACCAGGTAGTCATGCATGATCCCGTCACGGTGGACCGCCACGGTCTTTCCCTCCAGCTCGTCCAGCGAGTTGACCGGCGGCGAATCGCGGCGGGCAAAGACGGCATGGTTGACGACCGCGTGCGGCAGTGAGAAATCGACCTGTGCGGCCCGTTCCTCCGAGTAGGACATGCCCTGCAGCACATCAATCTTTCCGCTTTGAAGGGCCGCCCGCATCTCTGACCAGCCCCCCAGGCGGAACTCGACCTTGAGGCCCATCACCTCGGCGATGGCCCGGGTCAGCTCCACATTGTAGCCGCTGGGATGGCCGTTTTTGTCGATGAATTCGTAGGGGGGGTAATCGCGGTCTCCGCCGACGATGATCGTGGAGGCCGGTTGAGGGGGAGATTGCGCCGCATCAGCTGTCAGCGCCCAGCAGAAACACAGGCCGATAATCAACAACAGCGGCCGGACCTGTGCTTCCGCGCGGGACAGCATCAGTCTCTGGGAATCGCCAGCATCCGGTCCAGCGCCCCTTTAGCCTTGACGCGGATCTCCTCGGGGACGCTGACCACAGGTTCCAGCGTCTGCAGCGCCAGCAGCACGTCCTCCAGCGAGGTCAGCTTCATGTTGGGGCAGAACAGTGCCGGCGAGGCCAGGATAAACTCCTTGCCCGGGTTGTCCAGCCGAAGCTTGTAGAGGATGCCGGCTTCAGTGCCGATGATGAATTTGGTGGCGGGACTGGTGCGGCAGTAGTCGTACATGCCGCTGGTGGAACAGACATGGTCGGCCAGCGCCGAAACCTCCGGCGCGCTTTCCGGGTGGCAGATGAAGAGCGCATCGGGATGCTCTACCTTTTTCTGCAGCACGGCCGACACCGTCATGCGCTCGTGGGTCGGGCAGAAACCTTCCCAGAAGATGAACTTCTTCTCCGGTACGAACTTGGCGACCCAGCGGCCCAGGTTGCGGTCCGGCACGAAGATCAGTTCCTCTTCCTTGAGTGAGCGTACGACCTTGAGCGCATTGGCCGAGGTACAGCAGATATCGGAATGGGCCTTGACTTCTGCCGACGAATTGACGTAGGTCACGACCGGCACGCCCGGGTGCTGCGCCCGCAACTGCTCCAGCTCTTCGGCGGTGACCATGTCGGCCATCGGGCAACCGGCGTCGGGACGCGGCAACAATACTTTTTTACCGGGCGACAGGATCGCGGCCGATTCGGCCATGAAGTGCACCCCACAGAAAACGATCACATCGGCATCGGTCTTGGCGGCCTCAATCGACAGCGCCAGTGAATCGCCGGTGATATCGGCAATCTCCTGTACCTCGTCGCGCATGTAGTTATGGGCCAGAAGCACGGCGTTGTGCTGGTCGAGAAGTTCCCTGATCTGCTGCTTTATAACTTCACTCATCTTTCAATGATCCTCCTGCAGGGTCTTTGCTGTTGACAAGAGTGCCATAAAAAATATATAAAAACAACTCTTCGGGATGTAGCGCAGCCTGGTAGCGCACCTGCTTCGGGAGCAGGGGGTCGCTAGTTCGAATCTAGTCATCCCGACCAGACAAATACAAGGGGTTACGGCAAAAGCCGCAACCCCTTTTGTTTTAAGCACACTTGGCCGAAACTCCTCCCTAAACCCGATCCAAACCATTACGGCCCGAAAACGCCTTTGCGGCAAGTGCCAGGAAAAACAGCAGCGCCAGACCGGCCACGATTACCGGGGCGGTGGGAAGATCCAGGACGTGTGAAACGGCGATACCGCCGCTGCTCACCACTGTCCCCGCAATCCAGCCGGCCACCAGGATGCTGCCGCTGCCACGAAAGAAAAGCCGACCCAGCAGGGCCGGCACCACCAGAAATGAAAACACCTGCAGAATTCCCGCGATCATCACCGATTTGACCAGCACCAGGGCAAAACTGGCAAAAAAGATGAATTCCAACCACAGCGGCCCTTCCCTGCGGAAGGTCAGGTCGTGGAAACGCTTCCTCAGGAGCCAGTGCAGCAGACCGACCGCCCCGTAGAGCAGCGCGGTCGAGCCGAGCATCGCCGGAGTGACCCAGAGGATGTTGCCGTTCAGTATCGCCTTGAACTCTTCCATGCCATGGGCGGTGCGATCCAGGATCAGCGTGCAGGCGGCAAATGAAAATATGTACAGCACCCCGATGAAGGCCTCCACGTTGACATGACGCGCCATCCTGCCGGTGAGGGTCATGATCAAGGCGCCGCCGAGGGCAAAGACAACAGCCAGCAGGGTGCGGTCCACACCGGTCAGCAGCGACAGGGCAATGCCGATGCTGATGAACTGGGCCAGAGCCAGGTCAACGAAGATGATGCCCCGCTCCAGAATGTGCACGCCGAACCAGGTGTGGATCAGTATCAGCAGCAGACAGGCGCCAAACGGCCAGAGCAGAAATGACAGGCTATCCATTCCGCTTACTCCAGGACCTTGACGACGCTGTCCATCAGCGAAAACCAGTCCCTGCTCCCGTTGGCCCCCACATCATGGGGCACGACAATCGTTTTGACACCGGTTTTTGACGACACGAAGCCGGATATGGTCCGGTCGTGGTATTCGGTACTCAGGATCGCATCGGGACGGTGTCCGGACATGCTTGCGACAAGCGCTTGAACATGGGCGCTGCTGGGGGGAATGCCCGGTTTATCCTCCAGATACCCGGTAATCCGGAACCCGAAATCCGCGGCAAGATATTCAAAAAACCGGTGCTGTGCGACGAACTGTTTCCCCTGAAGTTTCCTGCTCTTCCACTCCTTCATTTTATGATCGACCTGCGCGACGAAGCGGGCCGCATTGGCGCGATAGAAGCCGGCGTTGGCCTGATCGACCTTTGCCAGCCGTTCTCCGATACCGTGGGCCACTTTTTTGATGTTTGCCGGCGAGAGGTGGTAGTGAGGATTTCCCAAAGGATGCACATCCCCGTTTTCGCGGCTGGCAGTAGCCGGTTTTTCCAGCGGGTCCACATACACCGAACAGTTGAGGTTTCCGGCGTTGCCCGGATTGATGGCCGGGTTCCTGGCCGATTCCATCAGGATCGGCAGGTAGCCGACCTCCAGGTCGAGGCCGTTGTACATCAGCATGTCAGCCCGTCGCACGGCGGCGATCATCGAAGGCTTGGCTTCGATGGAGTGCGGATCCTGCGAGGTTTTTACCAGGGTGGTCACGGCGACCCGCTCCTTGCCGATCTCCTTGGCCAGGCTGCCGATCCAGGGAAGTGTCGCCACCACCTTGACGGCGGCATCGGCCGGGGCCGTAAACAGGACAAGCGCAAAAAGCGCAATGATGATACGTAGCATGTTTCCTCCTAGAACGGGTGCGCGCCATGGGCGCCGATGGTAAAGGTGAGTTGCAGTATGCCTTCGTTGTTGACCCGATTGTCGCGGTCGGAGCGGTCGTGGTTGAACTGGGCGCGGATGCGGCTGAATTCGGTAAAGTTGTACTCGGTCATCGCGCTTATGCGCCATGGCTTGCCGCCGAAGCTCTGTTTTGCCCCGGCCCGTTCGAAGGTTTCGGCAAAGATTTCCATGCGGTCATAGCGCGCTCCAACCCCAAAGCGGTTGAAATGATAGGCCGCCTGCAGGTAGGCGCCGTCCTGATGCCGCTTGAGAGGCTCAATATTTACCACGGCGCCGCCAGGGTCGGTTTCGCCCAGATCTCCGCGCTGGTCCAGGTAGAGGTATTCACCCTGCAGGGAGAGCTTGTGGAGTCCCGAGTTCCATTTCCAGACCGCCTCCAGGCCGTAGAGCCTGCTGTCACCGCGCAGGTCGAAGCTGTTTCCGGTTGTTTCGTCAGCCGCCAGAACAGCGCTGGTTCTGGTTTTGCCGAACATGGCCCAGGGTGACAGATACAACGTGGACTCTTCGCCGGTGTCAAAGGATAGCCGGGCAAACGCGCTAAAGGCGTGCGGCCCCCAATTGCCGTCATCGCCGAACAGCAGCGGATTGGCGCCCTGCAGCGCTTCGACCCCCAGCAGCGTGTAGACCGGCAGCGAGGGCATCCATGTCAGCTGTACGCCGTTTTCGCCGCCCAGCGCCTCCGGCCCGAGAAACGAACGATACGCCAGGGGCAGTTCTGCAAAGTCCCAGGCGTGGGGGTGTTGGGCATTGAGGCGGCTGGCGTTGCTCTTGAACCGGCCCCCTTTCAGCTGGAATCCTTGCGGCAGCGAGGTCGTAACGAAATAGGCCTCTTCCAGGACCGCGCCATCGCCGTTGATCGGAATGTTGGTGTAGAGATTGAAATAGGGGTCAACCGGAGCAAAGATCAGCAGTTCGGCGGCATCAACATTGAAACCGTTGCGCAGCCCGGAGCCTTCACCGGTGAATCCGGGGATGCCGCGGCCCTCCAGCGCACTGTTTTTCAGGTTGGAGACCTGCCCCTTGGCATCCAGGATCAGCGAGATATAGGGGTTGTTCATCAGCGAGCCGCCGAAGAACCCGCTGTTTTTTGTCGAACTGTCTGCGGACGTCCGGACGTCGGCGGTTTTGCCGTTTTCCAGCATCAACTTCATTTCTTCGATGGTCTTCTGCTGTCTGTCTATTATTTCAGCCTGGCGTAAAACCGCCTCTTCCAGTTTTTTAAGACGAAGTTCAACCGGGTCCGCCATGGCGGACAATGGTGATAATGTGACCGCAAACAGGGCCACAACGATAGATATGCGCATGCACTCCTCCCGTGTCGCGTCCAACGCGATTCAGTGTGATTGGATATGTCGGGTTGTCCGGAGCGGGTCAGGCGGGTGGCGCGCGATTGTTGGCAGGGGTAAACGGTACTGCTAGGGTTACGGCTGAGGGCGGCGGATGGTAGCCGGCTGGAGAAACGGAAGGTGTAAAATACAGCCTGAACGGCTGCGGACAGTCGCTCGACTGGTTATGGCTCACTACACAGATGGGGCAGTCCTGATGATTGGCGGCATCATCGTGATGATGAAGCGCCGTAACCGTCAGTGAGAAAAACAGCAGGAAGAGTATGAATATCGACAGTTGCTTACGCATGGGGGCTACAATAGGGTTAATCGACGGTCCTGTCAACCCGAAGCTGGAAGCGGAAACTGTGAGCTACTTCATTTGCGGTAGCTCACAGTTTCAAGAAGGTCTATTTACTCAGGCTTCCGCCTGTTTCACCTTTTTCGTTCTTTTGGCAGCCACCCGGACCTTGGCAGCCGGAAGACTGTCGGGAATATCAACGAAAGCGGCCGGATCCCCAGGCTGAAGGATCGTATAATGGGAGGAAGCGATCTTCCTGGTAATTCCGTCGCTGAACTGGATGGTCGCCTTAAGGGCATTAACCTCCACCACCTTGCCTACGCCCCATTCAACAGCCCCGGTATGGTTAACTACATTTCCCCGTTTGATAATCATGTTTTCTCCTCATCTGACTGGTTGACAACAACAACTTCTTAATGCCCGACTCACTACTGTCCGGTAAAATTTGATTGTACGTCTGTAACTTCTTAATTTGTATTGTTCTTTGACACAACTGTTCTTTTTTCGATTTGAATTCGTTCCGGATGATACCTTCCGTTCATTA
>JAVBXN010000033.1 GCA_030824515.1 Pelobacter sp. | reverse complement strand
ATTGTAGGGACACCCCCTTGCGGGTGTCCTTGCCTGAACTGGCACACAAAGCCGGGCACCCGCAAGGGGATGCCCCTACATATTAATAAATGGTATTTCAGTAAATACCGTATCCCTTACATGCATCTCTCTTCATTGCTGCTGACTGAACTACTGCGCCATCGCCGGGCTGGCCTGGTTTCCCATCCGGACGCGGATCTGATGTTTCATAAGACTCCGCTCAAGCATGATCACACCATCGGTCACGCGCTGACCATCCATTTCCACCCAGGCAACGCCGCGCTCACAACCGTCCGGATTCTCCACCTGGATCGCGTAGACCGTTTCACCATGCCGATAGCTGAGGCTGAAACCGGGCCAGGTTGCCGGTATGACCGGATTGACCCGCATCCGCCCTCCCCGCACCTGCAGCCCCAGTACCTCTTCGATCCAGGCCCGGTACATCCAGGCCGCCGAACCGGTATACCAAGACCAGCCCCCCTGTCCGACCCGGCCGGGCAACCGGTAAACGTCGGCCGCAACCACATAGGGCTCGACCCCATAGTGCCAGACCGCTTCCGCATCGCGGGCATGTTCGATCGGATTGAGCATGCGCAACAGCTGCACCGCCCGCCCGCCATCCCCTTTGCGGGCCATGGCCATCGCCATCCAGAGCGCGGCATGGGTATACTGTCCGCCGTTTTCACGCACGCCGGGCGGGTAGCCCTTGATGTAGCCGGGCGAAGGTTCCGATTTGTCGAAAGGCGGCGTAAACAGCAGCACCAGGTTTTCATCCTGGAGCACAAGGTTATGCCAGGCCGACTCCAGGGCCTGATCCGCACGCTCCGTGTCGGCTGCGCCGGAAAGCCGGGCCCAGGACTGGGGCAGTGAATCGATCCTCGCTTCCGTGTTTGCCGAAGACCCCAGCGGTGTGCCGTCGTCGAAAGTACCACGCAGATACCACTCGCCGTCCCAGCCGGCCTGCTCGACGCGCTGGATCAAAGCATACCTGTCTTCCTGATAGGTTTGGCTCAACTCCGGCTGTTGCAACAGGCTCGAAAGTTCGGCCATCCCCTGCAGCACTTCGCACAGGAACCAGGCCAGCCAGACGCTCTCTCCTTTTCCGGCCGCGCCCACCAGGTTCATCCCGTCATTCCAGTCGCCGGTCCCGATCAGGGGCAGACCGTGGGGGCCGACCGTCAGGCCGTGGCTGACAGCCCGCTGACAGTGTTCAAAAATCGTGGAACGTTCAAATGCAACCTCCGGCGAAGAGAAAACTTCGTGCTGATCGTCCGCCAAAAGCGGAGCGATCAGGAAGGGCACTTCAGCTTTCAGGATATCCAGGTCGCCGGTGGTCCGGACGTAATGGGCAACCACATACGGCAGCCAGAGCAGATCGTCGGAAATACGCGAACGAATCCCGGCGCCGGCCGGTTCGTGCCACCAGTGCTGGACATCCCCCTCCTTGAACTGCCGGCTGGCGGCCAGCAGGATCTGGTCTCGCGCCAGTTCCGGCCGGGAGTAGAGGAATGCCATCACATCCTGCAACTGATCACGAAAGCCGAAGGCGCCGCCGGACTGGTAGAATGCGGAACGCCCCCAGATACGGCAGCTCAAGGACTGGTACTGAAGCCAGCGGTTGATCAGCAGGTCGGCTGCCAGTTCAGGAGTTTTAACTTCAATCGTGCCCAGCAGCGCATCCCACCAGGCCCTGGTCTGACGGAGAGCCTCCTCCAGCGCCTGATCCTCCCGGTATCTCAGCACCAGCTCCCTGGCCTGTGCAACGGAGCCGGCCTGCCCCAGCATGCAGGTAATCTCGCGGCGCTCGCCGGGAGCCAGTTCCAGGGCAACCCGCAATACCGCGCACGGATCCAGGCCCGCCCCGGTCCGGTTTGAAAGCCGGGTCAGCTCCATGGCTTCCGGGCTGGACAGCGAGCGATTGCGGCCGATGAAGGCGCCGCGGTCGCCACCGTAGGAGTCGGCCCGGGGAGTCATGGCCACGAAAGCGATGCGTTCACCGTACTCGGGGTGGTAGCTGTTGCGCGCCAGCAGGGTCTGCGCGTCGTCATCCCAGTTGGTGATCACATGCATCTGGGAGGTTTCGCGGTTCTCGCCGAGGGTCAGCTCAACATAATAGGTCACCGAAAGCCGGCGCCTTCTGGAAGAGGCATTGGTGAGCCTCAACCGCTGCAGCTTGATCGGTTGTCCCCCGCCGTCGTCCACCGGCACGAAGACGGTCAGCTCCTGCTCGATGCCGTTACTGTTATGCTCGAAAACCGTGTAGCCGGCACCGTGCCTGGCCCGATAAGCGGTCGTTTCCCGGATCGGCGCGGCGGTCGGCGACCAGTACACGCCACTTTCCTCGTCACGGATGTAGATCGCCTCCGAGGCCGGGTCAAGCACCGGGTCATTCGACCAGCCGGTCAAACGGTTGCGCTGGCTGTTGCCGTACCAGGTAAAGCCGGAGCCGGTTTCGCTGATCATGGTGCCGAAGACCGGATTGGCGATCACGTTCACCCAGGGCGCCGGGGTATTGGTATCGGGGCCGAGATAGATCGCGTATTCACGACCGTCCGGGGTGAAACCGCCCAGACTGTTGAAGTAGTTCAACTCCATGAACGGCAGCGGAGCAGAGGGTTCCCGCACGGCACGTTTTTTAACCAGCCTGTCCAGCAGTTCGGGAGCCTCGTCCGGCGCGCCCAGTTGCTGGGGCAGTGTGCCGCGGGCCGCCACCAGCACGACGCTGGCCGCGGCCTTGAGCAGATTGAGATCTTCCTCCGGTATCTGCGCCGCGCTCTTTAAAAAGATTCCGCCCGCTCGATCAGTGGCCGCGGTCAGGGCTTGGGCCTGAATCAGCTGTTCCAGCCGTTCTTTGAGCGGTCGCTCATAGCTGGCGGCCTCCTCGTTGAGGATCACCAGATCGGTAGACAAGCCATGCATCCGCCAATAGGTGTGGGCTTGGAGCATCTGGCGGACCAGGCTGATTTCACGCGCCTCGCCGATTGTTACCAGAACCAGCGGCAGGTCCCCCGAAATGGCGTAGGGCCACAAGCCAGCCTGCCCCTTGAGGTTGTCTTCCAGGCGTTCGGCCGGAGTGCGCAGCAGTTGACTTGGAAACAGCAGATGGCTCGCCAGTTGCTGAAAACGCCGCGCTTCATCGGGCTGGATATGCAGCAGTTGCAACTGCTGCTGGGCCGAACCCCAGGCGAATGCCATGGCCCGCCCGGTCGCATGGGGATCGCCGTACTTGTCCATCAGCAGCAGCACCTGTTCGCGTGATCCCCCGGCGGCCAGCACCAGGGAAAGCCGGGCGCGCTGGCCCGGTTCCAGAACAACGCCGCGCCGCAGGCTCAAACTGGGATCCAGCACAAAACCCTGGCTGTTGCCGAGTTTTTGACTGGCTCCCATCGGATCGGCAAGGGTCCGGCCCCGGCCGATGAAACACCGCCGGTCGGTTTCAAACTGCCACTCGCTTTGATTCGAACCCACATCCACGGCGTGCTCAAGCGTCAAGCGGTGGCCCACGTACAGTGGCGGTTCGTTTTCACTGCGCGGCCGCCGGTAGGCCAGCAGAACCTGCTGCTCGGGGAGCGCTTCGGTCTGGATGAACAGCTTGTTGAAGGCCGGATGCTGACGGTCGGCATTGTGGGGCGCCATGGAAAGTTCAATGTAACTGGTCAGGTTGAGCCGGCGGGTGCGGCTGGAGCGGTTTACCAGGGAAATCCGGCGCACCTCCACATCGTCTTCCGGCGAGACGACCACCTCTGTCGCGGTGTGAATTCCGTTATCCACACGGCGGAATACGGCCCGGTCGAGGGCAAAATCAACCGAATAATCATCAACCTTCCCGCCCACCGGGTGATAAGTGCTGGACCAGACGCGGTCCGACTCCGGCTCGTGGATGTAGCAGAAGTTACCCTGCCCGTCACAGGTCGGATCCGAGCGCCAGCGGGTGAGTTCCTGATTGCCCCACTGGCTGTAGCCGCCGCCGCTGTTGGTGACCATCAGCCCGTAGCGTCCGTTGCTGAGCAGCAGACTCCTGGGCGTAGCCGTATGGGGGGTGCTGAAGTTGCTGCCCGACGGAGCGACCAGGTCCCCGCCCGGCAGCATGGGCTCGTTTGGACGCGTGGAAAGCAGGTGCAGCTGTGGCAGGACCGGGATGCGTTCCTGGAGCAGGGCCTCGAAGGCACGCACCCGCGGATCGTTATGGAAACGACGCGGGAACGGGTTGCCATGCAGAAAGTTGGTCAACGCCACAAACGCCATACCCTGGTGATGGGCCATGTACGCCTCGATAATCACCCCGCGCTTTCCCTCACGCTGCAACTGCCTGCTGAAGTCCATTGCCTCGTAATAGCCGTAATCACCCAAAAGTCCCAGCCCGGCCAGTTTTTTCAGATTCTTCACGGTCTCAAGCGGCGCCAGGTTCAGCGCCAGAAGCGTGGCATAGGGAGCCACTACCAGCTGTTCCTCCAGGCCACGTTTCAAGCCGAGCGCCGGCACACCGAAGGCCTTGTACTGGTAGGTCTTTTCCAGGTCGAGATCGGCAAAGGCGGACTCGGATATCCCCCAGGGCACACGACGCTTGCGGCCGTAATCGATCTGGACCTTCACCGCTTCCCGGGCCGCCTTGTCCAGCAACGAATTGCCGTAGGAGCACTGGAACAACAGCGGCATCAGATATTCGAACATGGTCCCGGTCCAGCTCAGCAGCATCCGCTGCCGGCCGATAGCGCCGTAGGGGCGGCTCAGGGAGAACCAGTGTTCCAGGGGGACATCGCCCCTGGCAATGGCGACAAAACTGCCCAGTCGCGCCTCGCTGGCCAGCAGGTCGTAGCTGGAGATGTCCTGGCGATCGATGGAGACGTTGTAGCCGATCGTAAAAAGCTTGCGCTTGTGGTCATAGAGAAAGCGCATGTTCATCCCGGCCGACAGCTCGCGGACTTTTCCAAGCAACACTTCAGCCGTTGCCAGGGTTTCTCCGGCCAACCACTGCGACGTGGCAAAGGCCGTAATAACGCGATCGAGCCACTGCATCAGATGTTTAACGGCCGGAGCGGACTCTTCCCGGAGCGTGCGAAGTAAGCGGAGCGAATCGATCCGGTCATGGGCAAGATCAATCAGCGATGGCGCATTCAACAGATCCCGGCGGATCGCTAACAGAGCCTCCTGCCCCAACGGTTTGAGTTCCGCATCGTTTTTTTCCGCCAGTATTTCCATCCAGGTCAGATAGCGCTCACCGTTCCGGACCCAGGCCGAAAACTGACTTTCAAGTTCGACCGCCCAGGGAGCGGCTTCCGAGGCGACCAGGACCGAACCTACATTGAACTGCAGGCGGCGTTGCAGCAGAAGCAACTCGACGGCGCCGGACGGTGGAGCATTCCACTCGGTCAGCAACTGGTCGAGCGTATGGCGATAACTGCAGGTCCTCCCCTCTGCCGCTGCGGCCTGTTTCAGGATTTCCCCGCAATCGGCCAGACCGGTAAAGGCCTTGCCATCCAGCAGCGGAGCATGCAGCAATTCGCCGAGACCCTGTTCCAGCGCCCACAAGGCGCCCAGCAGATTGCCGCTGTCAACCGTGGAGACGTAGCGGGGTTCGAGCGGAGCCAGGGTCCGGATATCGTACCAGTTCAGCAGATGCCCCTGGTAGAGTTCCAGGCGCTCGATGGAGGCCATGCTGCCGGCCAGTTTTTCGATGACCTGGTTCAGAGTCAGGTAGCCGGAATCATGGGCTCCCAGCACGCTGGTCATCCAGAGGCCGATGTTGGTCGGACTGGTTCTCATGGCCAGGCGGTTTTGATGGGCGACCTGGTAGTTGTCCGGCGGCAGCCAGCAGGTTTCCTCGCTGACAAAAGACGAGAAATAGCGCCAGGTCCGCCGGGCGACCTGTCTCAGGAAACGACGATCCTTTTCAGGAAGCGGGTGTATCCACTGTTGCTCAACCGGCCGCAGGTTCAGGAGCCAGGCCAGCAGCGGAGAGAGAAACCAGAGCACGAGCCAGGGCAGGGCCTGCGGCAGACTGGCGGGCGTGACGCTCCGGATCGTCCAGGCCACGGCAACGCTGAAAACGCTCCCCATGGCAAGGCTTGCGATAAAGACCGGTTGCCTGCGGGAAGCGCTCCAATGGGTTGCCTGGGCCGCCCACTCCAGCAGGTCGCGCTTGGAGACCAGGCGGCGGTAAAACACCCGGGCGATGGCATCCAGGGTTACAGCTGCCTGGTGCGGCAGCAGAGCTGCATCGGCGGTGGCCCGCAACAGATCATGAAGAAGCTTAGAGGGAGAAAAATACTTCAGCCCCTTGTGGGTGGTCGCCATGGTGAAGGGCTGCGACAGAGGGTGGAAGAGCAGCTGAGTAGCTACCACCAGCGTGGCAATACCGCCGATGCGGGGGGAAATCAGCCAGGCCATCAGCAGCAGGCCCAGGCTGGTGGCGGGTAACAGGCTGCGGCGCAGGTTGTCGAGAATTTTCCAGCGGTTCAGCAGGGACAGCGGATTGCTGCCGCGTCCGCCCGCTGCCTGTGGAACACGCGGGAAAATCCACCCGGCGATCTGCCAGTCCCCGCGAATCCAGCGATGGGCGCGACTGCTGTAACTCTGGTACCCCTGGGGGAATTCGTCGTAAAGCTCGATATCGCTGGCCAGCCCCACCCGCACATGGGCCCCTTCGATCAGGTCATGGCTCAGCACCCACTCTTCGGGGAAACGGCCGGATAGCACGCGGCTGAAGGCTCGCACGTCGTAGATTCCCTTGCCATGGTACGATCCTTCACCGCTCAGGTCCTGATAGACATCGGAGACAGCCTGGGTATAGGGGTCGATGCCGACCGCATCGGAGAAGAGCCGGCTGAAAATCGAGATACTGGTGCTGGGCAGGGTCGGGCTTACCCTCGGCTGGATGATGGTGTAACCGGCCATGACATTGCCCGAGCGATCAAAGCGTGGCTGATTCAGCGGATGCGCCAGTGTCTCGACCATCCGGCGGGCCGTTGCGTGCGGCAGCTGGGTGTCGCTGTCCAGCGTGATGATGAAGCGCACATCGGTAAGATGATCCGGGTCGCCCACATACACCAGACGAGGGGCATTCTCCGGCCGCGTTCCGTCGATCTGGCGGTTCAGCTCCTCCAGCTTGCCCCGTTTGCGCTCCCAGCCGATGAATTTCCGCTCGGATTCGCACCAGGTGCGCTCGCGATGGAACAGGAAAAAACGTTCGCCTTCGTGGCGCCGGTTGAGTTCGGCCAGGCATTCGCTCGCGATCTGCAGCAAGTGGCAGTCGTCGTCACGGCAAAGCGTGAGTGAATCGGTGTAGTCCGTGAACAGACTGAAGAGCAGATTTGATTCCTTGTTGGCCAGGTAGCGGATTTCCAGCTTCTCAACTTCGGCCCGTACCGTATCCTCATTCACCAGCATCATCGGCACGACTACCAGTGTGCGGAAGGCATCGGGAATCCCGGAATTTTCGAAATCCATTTTTGGCAGCGGTCGCGGCGGCAGAAACCGCGTGATCAGGTAATTGACGATTTCTATGGACAGCTGGCTGACCGGAATCAAGAGCAGCAGTAAAAGAGCCATGCGGAACGCAGGCGGGACAGCTGACGGTTCGAATACCGGGACCAGACCGAAGCGGGCGATCAGGAAAAAGATCAGGGCGGTAAATCCGATGATACCGAAAGCGTAGGCCAGGGCGTGGTGGCTATAGATCCGTTCCAGGCAGCGGTAGCGGAATGTTTCACGGCTACCCAGCAACCGGCCGAGCTCGGCCCGCCCCTCGCCGGTCAGCCAGCTGCCGACGTGACTGCGCCGTTCATCGCCTGGCGCGTCACGCCCGGCCAGCGTTGCCAGCTTGATGACACGTTCCGCAACCTTTTCCTCGCTCTGACTTGCAGCGAGGGCAAGGTCTTCGATCGCCCGCCGGCAACGGTCACGGGTAGCGAAATCCATCCCGGCATAGATCCCGGACGGATCATGGCGCAGCATCTGTTCCACCCGGCTGAGCTTCTCGAAGATTTCACGCCAGTCCAGCAGTGCCAACATTCGCAGACTGGTAAAAGCATTGCCGCAGGACAACTGTTCGCTGGTCTGACGGTTCTGTTCGCGCAGAGTCAGCTCGTTCAGCGGAGTTTTCAGTGTGCGTTCAAGCCAGCTCTGGATCGGCGCCAATGCGGCCGCCTCGTCATAGAGCAGGCCGACCAGCTGCGTGACAAAATAGGGGCTGGGAGACGGCTCCGCTTTGGCAAGCTCCGCCAGCAGTGAAAAGAGCTGGTTTGAATCGCGGCGATTGGCGGAGATCAGCCGGTTGGCCCAGAATTCGGCCAACTGGCGTTCGCGCAGGTCCGCCAGCGCTGTGACTGCCAGAGACTGGATGCTTTCGATCAACGCGATCCGCAGCATCTGGGGGATTGCCCATAATTCGCCGATCGTCAGGGTACGCACGGACTGATGGGCTTCGATGAAAGTCAGGATATTATTCCGGGACAGGCGAAGTTCCGAATGCGAAACCAGATCCTTGGCCAGCGCATAGATGCAGGGCTGCCCGCGGTAGGGATCAGCGGCCAGCGTCGGCAGTTGCCGGTAAAAACGCCGGGGAAGATTCAGCAGGACGTCGCGGGCGTTACTCTCCAGGATATATTCGTTATCCAGTATCCAGTCGGCGGCCGGTGTGGCTTTCTGTTCCAGGCGGCTGGCCACGGTGAGGTCCGAACAGACCTGACGCACCCACAGCCGTGAGCGTTTCAGACGTTTGAGCAGTTCGGTGGAATGTTGCGGGACCGGATCCACCTGCTGCTCTCTGGCATGGCGCCGGGCATGTTCAAGGATCTGCGCCGGTGAGAGCTTTACCTCGGAAGACCTGGTCCCGGACCGCCGCTCGCGCTTGGGATGCATGACAAACAGCGCCGGAGGATTATCACCGCTGGCCCGCAAAAGTGTCACCGGACGCTGCAGGGACTCAACCGGCGCCTGCAGGATCAGCACCGATTCCCCGGATACCAGCCAGCGGGTATGATCACGCAGGACTCCCGGTTCAACGCCATACCTGGCGCGCCGCAGCCAAAACAGGGCTGCCACGGCGCCGGTGGTGGCGAACGCCAGAATCAGCATCAGGGAAGCGGAAATATTCCAGACCGGAAGCGACTGCGACCAGTGCATGAACAGGGCGGCAATCCAGCCGATCCCCCCGGACAGGCAGGCGGCCAGAGTAGCCCCGAGGGCACTGCGCCAGAAGAATGGATCCAGGGTATGGACATTTCCGTCCGTACCCCTGTGGATCAGAGCGATACGCTTATAGCCCTGCCGTGCCAGTTCACGCGCGGCTTTGCGAGCTTCATCCTGTTTTGCGAAGTAACCGATCAGTATGCCTACGCCCACTATTTGTCCTGTATTCTCTGCATTGTCCGAATGTTCTGTCAATTGAAGGATTTCACGTGACAGTATCGCCGGATAGGAACTTTGCCTGCCGTTCCAGGGGAATTGTGAAAGAGCTGCTGTGCTGTGTACATTACTGCCGGTCAAGCCTGAAGATTAAACCCTGAAAAAGCACTTAACCGCCGATGAACGCCGATACACGCCGCCAGAAGTAGGCGCTTCTAAGCGAGAAATCAAAACCTTGAACAAAATACTGGTTTAACCCATAAGGTGATTAACTTTTTTGATGTAAGTCCAGGTTTTCTCGGCGTGCATCCGTTTTTCTCGGCGGTTAACTGCCGTTTATGTTAAATGCCATCAAGACGGCACGATCCGGATGCAGGGATGATAACTGTTATCACCCGGCTGCCCGGCAAACGCAAGGTTTACCATGCCGGGAAAACCCGGAACGGTATCAAGCCCGGAATTCCGGCTGTTTTTCCCCGTCCGCTTCGTCCGGTATGCGCTCAAGTTCCGCAATCACCTGGGCGCCGAACAACAGGATAACGGCAACGACCTCTATGCTGAGCAGCGCCACCACTGTGATGGTGATGGAACCGTAAATAACATTCACCGTGGATACGGTCGCGTAATACCAGATCAGCAGCCGGCGGGTGATCTCCCATAAAACGGCCGCGGTCAGGCCGCCGATAAGTGCGTGAAGAAACCGGACTCGCGCCACCGGCATCACCAGATAGATGGAGGTCAGCATCAGCACTTCCCCTACCAGGCCCAGAACATACAGCGCCACGCCGGTAGCCCCTCCAAGGTCCAGGCTCCAGCCCGCAATCGTCAAGCGGCTGCTTTCCAGAGTCTCGATTGCGCCCACGATAAACGACACCAGCACGATACCCACCCCCATCACCAGGATGTAAAGATAGGGAATAATTGCCGAGACCAGAAATCTGCGCCGATGAATCCTGACACTCCGGTAAAAAATCACCGATATGGCGTCTTCAAGCATGGAAAAAGCGGTAGAACTGAAAAACAACATGCCAAGAAAGCCGATTATTCCGAGTACCTTGCGGTTATCGAGGAATTCACGCACCTGTTCGGTCAGCGTTGCCGCATATCCGGGAATCAACATTTCCAGATACATTGACAAAGTGTGGATCAGCTGCTGCTCTTCTATGAAATGGCTCAATACGATCAGTGCCAGGATTGACAGCGGCACGATCGACAGCAGGGTATAATAGGCTACGGCTCCGGACAGCAGGAGCCCCTGATTGCGCATGAAACCGCGCGCCACCCTCAGCATGAAGCCGAGGAATTGTTTAGCCGTCAAATTCATATTTTGCAGTTTATTCATGATTTGATTGGAAATCCCATTACAGCAACAGCTGCCTGATTACAGCCATGTCAGACTTCGATCCTGAACTCAGCTCCGCTAACGGTATTTATCACCGTCAGCCTGCCGCCCATGTGATTCTCGATGATGTTCCTGGACATGAAGAGGCCGATCCCGGTTCCCTTATCCGGACCCTTGGTCGTAAAGTATGGATCAAATATTTTCCCGACAACCTCGTCTGCAATACCGCCGCCGTTATCGGCAATGGTTACGACCGCTACGCTTCCTTCCGCAAAAGTGCGTATCGAGATCAGGGCCTCTTCAACCTTCTGTTCGACCAGAGCGTCACGGGAGTTCATCAGGATATTCAGTAACACCTGGGCATACTCATTGGGAAAGCCTTTGGCCATCAGGTCACCCTCCTGGTCGAGAACAATTTTGATCCCCTGTTCCTGAAAGCTCTTTTCGATGAGGGAGAGCGTACGCGCGATCACATGATTTACAACAAAATCGACAATTTCCCTGTCAGGCCTGAAGAATTTCCTGAAACCATCGATTGTCTGGGACATGTGCTGGATCACCTCCATGCCCTTTCTGGTATTCTCTTCCAGATATTCCCTGCTGAATTCGCCTGCTTCGTAGGCATACGGCAGTTCCTGAATGTAAAGGCCGAGTATGTTCAGAGGCTGTCTCCATTGGTGGGCGATATTGTTGATCATCTCGCCCATAACGGCCCGGCGGTCCTGCAGGATCAGCATCTGGTCTTTCTGGCGCAGATCGTCCACTGCCTTGACTATGCGCGTCTCCAGGGAACTGTTGAGTTCTACGAGCTCCCGCTGTTTTTCAGCCAGCAATGCTTCAGCGTTCCTGCGCTCGGTAATGTTGATGATTGCAAGGCGGCACTCCTGGCCTGACATGCAGGCAAATGCTTCGACATGCGCAATCAACGCAGAATTTCCCTCTGTCGAGAGCGCTACTTCACAGAACTCCTTGTTGCCTCTGCTCGCAAACACCTTCTCCAGAAACCCAGTAAAGATCAGCCGGTACCCATCCATAACAAACTTTTCGAAACGCCGGCCAAGCAACCTGGAACGCTCGACTCCTAGGAGACTGGCAGTGGTCAGGTTTGCTAGAAGAACAATCCCGTCGCTGGTGAGGTTACAATAGCCGACCGGGGCAAAATCGAAGAGATCCGTGTACTTTTCCAGTGTTTTCTCCACATCATCTCTGGCCTGACAGAGCTCTGCATTCTGCATTTCCAGCTCGATCTGGTGGACTTCAAGTTCATGGACGAGACGCTGTGTTGATTCCTCGGTCCCGGGTAAATTCGATTTTATATCTTTCGCACGCACACGAACTTCGGCGCGACGGCGCAGTTCGGCGGTTGCTGTTAACTGGCTTTTGTCTTTATCCATATCCATTATCAACATTCCCTTTAAAAAGAAGGGCACACCTGGATGCACCCTTCTGCGTGTATCGGCCCAAATGATACATACCGTATTCAGTTGTGATAAAAGCTCCAAACGGTCTGCTATTTTTTCATCATTTTCTTGTGCGGTTTTTTCATGCCGGCCTTCATCGGCATGATCTTCTTCATGTTCTTGAACTGTTCATCTGTCAGAATGGTCCGGACCTCTTTCATGTTCTTCAGCATCTCCAGGTGATGGGCTGTTTTTATTCCTTCAATTTTTTTAACTGCAGCGGATGCTCTTTCCAGGTCAAAATCTTTCACTTCCATGATTTCAGCAAGCTCGATTTCCGCAATAGTCAGGTCAGCTTTGAATCGGGCCTGTTGTTTTTGCATTTCGGTATGGGCAGGCTTCATCTTCGTGATCTGGTCGTCGGTAAGCCCCAGCTTGTCCGCATGTTCAAGACACATGCCCATCATATCGCCCATCCGGTCCATATGGCCCATTTGGCCCATGTCCATCATCTGTCCATGCACCGGCCTATGCTGCTTCGTGGACATATCCTTCATCTGTGAAAAAGCGGGAGCAGGAACACAGAGAGCCAGCAGAGCCGCCCCAACCATAATTTTTGAATAAATTGTTTTCATGTCTTTTCTCCTTTGTCACTTTTTGCTGATTTAAAATTGCACGCAGTTCTGTCTACTTCTCCAGAACTTTTTTGACCTGGCCGATCTTTTGCTGGACTTTACCGGCGATCTTTTCACCGACTCCCTCACCTTCCAGTTCCGGATCATCGCTCAGTTTCCCGGCGGTTTCCTTGATTTTGCCCTTCACTTCGTGAAACTTGCCTTCAATCTGGTCTTTTGTACTGGGTTTCATGTCGTTCTCCTTATGGTGTTATTCATATTTGTAACTGTTCAGTACTTTTTCATAACCCCACCTGTCCGCCCCTTAACTTAAGGGGCGGGACGCACTGATGTTGCACAGTGGTATCTGGCAGGTTGATTCTGCTTTCGCTCCCCTCTTAAGATAAGAGGGGTCGGGGGAGTTATGAATGGTATGCTGAATAGTTACATTCATATTTGCCAGTTGCCATATCTTTACCGACCTTCATCTGCTGATTGAAAAATCTCCAGACAACCGGATCAGAGTTCTATTTTGCCTCTGCATCTGCTTTAGCTTTTGCTTTGGCTGCTTTTGCATCGGCTATGGACTTTGCTTTGGCTTCCTTGGCATCAGCTTTAGCTTTTGCTTTTGCTTCTTTTGTGTCAGCTTTTGCTTTTGCGGTCGCTGTTTCAGTCTTTGCTTTAGCTTCCTTCGCTTCAGATTCTGTTTTTGCCTTGGCTTCCGTGGCATCTGCTTTAGCTTTTGCCTTGGCTTCCTTTGCTTCTGCTTTTGCTTTAGCCTTTGCCGCTTTTGCTTCGGCTTTTAAAGTCTTTTCGTCTTTCTGGACTTCACCGGAAACAGTTGAAGCCACGGAAGGATAAGCGGGTGTAACCGGTTTGGCTGCATCCGTTGCGAATACTGCTGAGGTGATGGACATTGCCACTAAAGTGGCGATTAATGCGGATACAATTTTTTTCACAGGTTTTTCCTCCATTAAGTTTTGTGTAGCTGACTTACAATTTTGTTCTGGCCCGTCTTGTCAATATCCCTTACACGAATCACTTTACCGTCATCTTCTGCTTTCAATGTCGGATTGTCGTTCGCTTCCGGAAAAATCTCCTTGAATGCGCACTCCAGTTTCTCAAACGGTCCTTCTGCCCGGAATTTTTCACTGGATTTCATAACATTCCTCCAAGACAATCATTTAAGTGCGAGCATGCCCCATTATCACTTGAACGCCTTGAGCAACGCCTCGAACTGCGCTTGAAGTGACTTGTCGTGCGGTGTTATGGGTGGAATCTTGCGGTCGATACACAGCAGCTCATATACCGCCATCTGGGCCGCCCGTACCGAGTACTCCACCGTAAAAACTACATCATCCGGAATTTCTACAAACTGGCTGATAAAAGCCAGATTCTTCGATCCGCGTGGCACCGGCAAAGGTCGATCACTGTGCATGCGCGGCATGAACATGCTGGTGATGTATGGCATTCGACAAGGAATGCAGTTAGCCGTTTTAACCGTCTTCATATCAAAGCGCAGGTGCCCGCATAGTTCCTGCAGAATTTCCGAGCCATTGCACTCCTCCATCGGCTTCGCAACGAAGTTGCCGATGCGGTCCGGAAAAAGAGAATAACCCCAGAAGACCTGCACATCTTCAGGCTGGTTCGGAAAATGGGGTTGATGGGCCAGCACAATTGACATGAGCCAGTTAGAGTCCTTGAAAGTCACCAGTCCTCCGGTACCGGGCTCATTCCCGCTGAACTCGACCATCTTGTCGAAAAAGACCGGGGTCTTTAGCGTGACGGTAAACGACTCCCAGCAGGACTGCGCAATGCAGCTGTTGAAAGCCGCCGGATTGCCGAAATGCGGCCGCCCCTCCGCCAGTTTTTCCCATAAACGCCAGCCTCCGCTTTCCGCTTCGGTCAGCTTTCTGGGTGAACTCGTCATGGATCCAACGCTGGAGGCATCGGTCATGGAACCGTTTTGCATGAAGACAAGATCGCCGTCATTTACGCTGATCACTTCATTTTTGCCCTGCCGCATGAGATGAATAGCGGTTACGATGAAGCGGTCGTCCTCGGTCTTGTGATCCAGGTCTGTAACCCTGCAATCCATGACCATACGGACCCCCTGGGCTTCCAGCCAGGATTTCAGTGGCATCACCAACGAGTCGTACTGGTTGTAGATGGTTCGTTTGACGCCAGCCAGAGTCTCAATCCGGGAAAACTCCAGCATGAAGCGATGCAGATAGCGCCTGAATTCAACCGCGCTGTGCCAGGGCTGAAAGGCAAAAGTGGTGGACCACATGCACCAGAATTCGGTCTCGAAGAACCCCGGCGAAAGCCAGTCGGTGATACAGCTCGTACCCAATGTATCTTCATCGGCGCTGCTGAGTTTCAGCAATTCGATGCGATCCTGCATGGAGAAGCCCATCGAACTTACCGGAACCTTTGCTCTACGCCGGTCAACAAGCCTGGCCAGTGAATGCGCATTGTGCTTCAGATTGAACTCGACGGTTTCGTCGAACACCGTCATGTCCGGATTGTTCAGGGAGGGAATCGATTTATAAAGATCCCAGGTGCATTCGTAGTTGTCGGTTGTCATCATGCGTCCGCCGCGCAGTGAATACCCGACCGAAGGGGCTCCTGCGCCGTCCAGACTGCCGCCCATGATGGACGCCGCTTCCATGATCATAATATTTCCGCCCGGCATGTTGCCGTCACGGATCATGAAGGCAGCGGCAGCCAGTGACCCGACACCGCCACCAATCAGATATGCTTTTGTTTTTGTGTTCATATCGTCCGATTCCTAAAAATAAGTTCCTTACTTGCCTTGTGTTTGTGCTTATAGAATGTTTATCAATACCTGAAGCCAATGTTGGCGGTTGTAATAAAGCCGTCCAGCCTGACATGCTGTCCACCGAATGAAGGCTCGGCCCACAGGTATTTCCCTTCGAGACCTGCAAACATATGATTATGGAAATTGATGTTGAAGCCGGCGCCCGCGTGAAATCCATAGGTAATTTCAGTGGAGCCCCGGAAGTTGCCCGTGTTGCCGTCCACGTTAATATCGCTGATGTAGGCCCCGATTCCTGCCAGGCCGTATGGTTCGAATATCCCGAGCGGAAGAAAAACTTTTCCGGTTGCTATCATAGGCACCACTCTGAGTTTTGTTTCACCGGGTTGAGCCGCCGGTGAACCTTCGCTTTCAAAATAGCCGACTCCCAGTTCAACAGCTAACATTGGAAGGAAGTAATGGCCCACTGCGACTTCGCCGGCAAATCCGGTCTTGCTGTCGAGGTGTTCTCTGCCACCGTTAAAGTTATCAAGATCGAAAGACATGCTGGGCGAATAGATTCCTCCCTTGAGCACCACGTAGTTTGCAGGTTTTTCATTTGCATAGGCCGAGGTGTTGGTAGCGCTTTCCTCCGCCGATGCCGCTGAACCGGTGCCGATCAATGCGAGTGCCAGGGCCAGAAACAGAAGGTTTTTTGCTTTCATGATGTCTCCTTTTGATATTGGTATGTGACATGGCTTACAGTCACGCAGAACTCCAAATATTCCGTCACATCATCTGAATAGCCTGCTGAAGATTGTCAGGAATATTGTACAGTTCGGGCTCGACGCCCATGAAACGTACACACTGCATCCAGACGCCAAGCAGTTGCAGGCCGTTGTTGTCAACTGTATGCACCTTTTCGCAGTTGATGCGGATTTTGTCCCAGCTTTCGGATTCTATCCGACTCAATGCAGCCACCATCAACTCAATATTGGTGCGAGTCATGCCGGCGTATGTCAAATCACCCTGCAGATGTGCAACCGTGCCATCGATATATATTTTCATTCTCGCCCCCTCACTATGTTACCGACTAAAAAAATCAGCAGAAAGCACGACCGTGTTCATATGTAGCGACAAGTAGGAATGGCAACTAACATGCCAGAACAGCCCTATTGGCACATAAAATATAACTAACTGTTTTTAAGGAATTAAAACGGAAGAGAATAGGCGAAGAGACGGGGAGACCGTCAGCGGAATCTGTCATTTACAACATAACTGCCATATATGACAGAGCGCGATGAGGGTAATGATTATAATTATTTACATGCATAATTCATTGCTGGTGTATTTGGAATTTACACCCTTTGTGCAAGGGAGCACTCACAAAGGGCAGTAAGCATGCTGTCTGGCGGATTTGACAGCACACTTGCCGACAGTTACAAACCAGCCCGACGACACCCTGATTGGCTCACAGAAACATCGATAATTACCGTGTCGGTGCCTCATTCAGTGTGGTGTGGTTGTTGCATCAGTCAGATTCTGAAATTAAATATGTGTCTGCAAAGAGGCAACTACATGTCCTTGATAATTTATCTGATCGGCTTTGCCTTTGTCATCGGCGGCATCGCCTGGGCCCTTATTGTTGCGGGCTTGAGCACTCTTTACGTGGTTATCGCAAGCGTCATACTTGTCGGAATCGGGATTTTGACCGGAGTGACCCGTACCCGAACCAGGGACTGATCCTGAGACACCTTGTCTTGAGAACGATTGGGCAGGCCAAGCGCCTGATCGTAATAGTGTTCGGCTTCACTGTGCTGATTGCCGGAGTGGCCATGATCATGTTACCGGGACCGGCAGTTATTGTTATTCCAATCGGCCTGGCAATCCTGGCCACCGAATACATCTGGGCCAGAAAGCTACTTGACCTGGTAAAGGAACGTATCCGACGTATGAACATCATGAAACGGAAGTAAGGAGGCTAGTAATAATAAGTTGAACAAAATTGCGCTCAGATTTTGGTCAGATTTGGCTATTGCGATTGAACAAAACCGCAGGCGTAGCAGGACTACGTCGAGGATTTTGAGATTGAGCAGCAGTCAAAGATGGCCGGAAGATGAGATGCAAGATGTTCATGTTATTGTTGCTAGCCTCCTAACTCCGGTTTCAACTCAACGATGCCATCAAGCATGTTTTAGGAGCGGAAGACGAGACGCAGACCATTTGCTTTGCAAATTGGACAGAGAAGGAGAGTGTTACCCATGTTCCACTGGCTCCGCGACCACAACCGCACCGAAGCCCGAAAGCGCCGGTTCCCCGCCGAATGGGAGGACTTCGTGCGCAAGAACGTTATCCACTACAGCTTGCTGGAAGACGCGGAGCGTGCCGAGTTACAGGCGATGATGCAGGTTTTTATGGAAGAGAAGGAGTGGGAGGGTTGCGGCGGCCTCGAACTCACCGACGAGATCCGGGTCACCATCGCGGCTCAGGCCTGCCTGCTGCAGTTGGGACTCCCCCATGATTATTACCGCAACGTGGAGACGATCCTGATATATCCCTCCACCGTTGTGCCGCCCGAGCGCCTGATCGGTGTTTTCGAGCGCGTGGATGGCCCGCTGGAGCCTGACACTCCCATCCTTGGCCAGGCCTTTGCCCAGGGGCCGGTGATCCTGGTTTGGGACGCCGTCCTGCATGGGGCTCGCCACCCGGAACAGGGTCATAACGTGGTCTACCACGAGTTCGCCCACAAGCTCGACATGCTCGACGGCTCCGCCGACGGCACCCCGCCGCTGGCCGGCCGCGAGCAACTTGACGAATGGGTGGCCGTTTGCTCCCGTGAATTTCTGAGGTTGCGCAGCCTTGCCGAAAATGGGCACAAAACCTTCCTGGATTCATACGGAGCAAAGAACGAGGCCGAATTTTTCGCCGTGGCTACCGAAGAGTTCTTCGATCGCCCCCTGGCTCTTCAGCAACACGCCCCAGACCTCTACCGCGTCCTCAGCGACTATTACCTCCAGGACCCGGCAGCTCGCGTGAATCGCACCCGCGCAGTGAAAGAGGAGTGATTGCCGATGAAAAACAAGAGTGCCAAGAAAGATTTCCCTGTTGTTTGCGTAGGAGGTTCGGCCGGTGGACTCGACGCCTATATCCGCCTGCTACGGCATCTGCCGGCCGATATGGGGGTTGCAGTCGTAATAGTCAATCACCTGAGGCAAGTGGCCACCCTGCTCCACAAGATTCTCCCGGGGTACACAAAGATGCCGGTTGAACTGATCACGGAAAAATTGGACCTGGAGCCGGACCATGTGTTCATCATCCCGGAAAAGCGGGATTTGCATGTTCTTGATGGAGAATTCCGTCTGAAGCCGATATCAAAACCATGGGGATGGCCCGATGTGATTACGGTTTTTCTCCGCTCCATTACCGAACACTGGAACGGCAAACTTATCGCCGTAATCGTCTCGGGCTTTGATGGAGATGGCGCGGATGCGTTGTGCGGTATAAAAGAAGCCGGGGGCATTACCATCGCACAGAAACCGGACACGGCCGGACAACCGGATATGCCTGAAAGCGCAATTGCAAGCGGATGTATCGACTTTATTCTCTCTCCCGAGGATATCGCCAGGGAAATTGTACGAATATCCCGTGCTGTCCGGGAATAATCTTTGCACCAAGGCCTGTTCCAAAATGGACGGTCCATCCCACCTGGCTCGCAAAAATCATTCAACCTAGAAAAAGCAGTTTCACGCGACGAACGCACCAAAAGCAGGCGCCTCTAGGCGACGACGCAACGTAAAATCAAGCAGTTAAACGACAATATAAATTACCAGATTGGTGAGGTTACAAATCCTCTTAAGTATTTGAATTTCGTCGCGTTCGTTGCGCAGTTGCGTGAGTAAATGCCGTTTTTAGGTTCAATTACGAGAACCAATATAATCTCCTTTTACGCTTCGCCCTTATCATTCCAGATCGTGTTTCGTTTATCTTCGGGGTCCAGCTTTTTGAGCTCCTCCGGATCCACATGCCAAAAAGATTTGTCGATAGCCCCTGGCGCATATTCCTGTTTCCGGTCATGGGCAAACGGACACCACCAGTTTTCCACAATCATAACCAGATATGTGGCGTACCTGAAGAGTGCGACACTTAACGGACAATAATGTTTGCAGTTTAACACCCAGAATATGCGGTAATGCGCCGGATGATACCAGGGAATGTTGATGGCAGGCTGCCGGTCATTTTCATAACGATGGGAAACCCGGGCAGGAACAAAATCCCAATAGGATTTGATGTCCATGCCGCCGATATATTTCAGATGAGTTTTAATCAGAAAAACGCCTGCCAATACGAACGGCACAGTCGTAATAATTGGGAGATAGATAAGCGGAACACCGAAGATCACTTTCCAAAGGGGTTGGTTTATGTAGTTGCGGCCAATTTTAACTCTATCCATTTATCTAATTCCTTTTTCCATTGCATGAGTGGGATGATATTTGCGGGCCAGCTTCCGGCATGCCTGGTTTCTGTTAACTTCAATGCGACACTGCCGATGGATTCAATTCCATGTCAGGTCTTCATAAACAGCAGAAATATTTGAACAAACACTATCTTCAACAACATGCTTAGCGGATAGGCCTCGGCATAGCCGGCCTCAACCTGTTCATTGCCGCAGCGGTCAACGGCAAAACCGAGAACAGCCGGTTGAGTCTGGACTCCAGCCAGGAGACCTCCGATGAACGGCCACGACTTTCCGACCATTGCGCGTGACATTGCAATGGTAACCAGACTGCTCACTGTTGTAATACAGGCGCCCAATACAAGAGCTGAAATATCGAGTGAGGCCGTATGCAACAGGCCACCGGCCTTAATACCTGCGCATGCCAGAAAGACAACCAGGCCGAGTTGGCGAAGTGATATTGATGCGCTGTATGGCAGATACCATGTCAGTGGACCGGTTCTGCCCAATGTGCCCAGTATCAGCGCGACAATCAAACAGCCAGCCACCGGGCCAATCTCGAATGTTCCAAGGCCCGGAAGACTGATATCGACTGTTCCGAGAGCGATACCCATTGCGAGTCCGAGTCCGAAGGTCAGTATGTTGAATTCACTGGATTCGTGGTAAGAATCGCCAAGGTATTCAGAAATTGCCGAAAGGTTGTCTCGTGGTGCAATCACCCGTAGACGGTCGCCCGGCATGATCACAGTTTCAGCTTTCGGTATAAAATCCCTGTCACCTCGCCTTATTCTTGTAACGATACCTTCAAATTTGTGAAACATTCCTGCATGCCTCAATGTTTTGCCACATACGTCCGGATTTGAAGCAACTATCCTCCGCAGATCAAGTTGACTTCTGTCATTCACTATATCGCTCTCACATGCAACGCCTAGAATTTCTGTTGCAATGCGAACGTCACCCGTCAATCCGACAACAGTCACGATGTCACCATTGGCAATAACCGAATTTCCGGAAAGGACGAACTGCTCGTCACCACGCGCACATCGTGCAAATCGCACAGACAACAGGTAGCGCTCCAGCAGACCGGCCACAGCCTCGCCAGGGTCCTTGACATTAGAAACCTTGATTGCAGCGTTTACCAGCTTTTCACCGACATCCAACGTTTCACGCCTGAATGGCCATGACAGCATGAGGATTGGAATCAGAACACCGAGCGGATAGGCAATAGCATAGCCAAGCGTTGCCTCCGCTCCTCTTTGACCAAGCGCGGTTGTAGCTGCGGCCAGGGAAGGGGTATTGGTCAAAGCGCCCGCAAAAACACCTGCAGCCGTACTTGGCGGAATGTTCAGAACTTGCGAAGCGAATACATCAATCAAGAAGGCAGCGCCAATGGCAACTGGCGGTATTAATAAATATCGCCAGCCGCCATGAGTCAAAGCGTCAATCAGGGAATTACTGGAAGATAGACCGATCGCGTACACGAACAGTGCAAGACCAAAAGTTGCGAGGGCCTCCGGTGGGTTAACTGTCGGCTCGATATAGCCCCACATGACTCCGGCAAACAGCACTCCGGCAATCCCCAGCGACACCTTCTTTATGGATATGCGGCCGAGCAAGGCGCCGCAACCAATGGCAAGGCAGACTATCAATAACGGGTTGTTATGCATTATATACTCCGTGGATGGCTGGATCGGGCTTGATCCGATTGTACCTGGACACGACTACTTCTTGTCGCTCTTTACTTCATCGAGGTCGGCATCTACCACGTTGTCCTCCTAATCTTCAAGCCACTCCAGGCGCTGGTTTGGCCCCCAGGTACTGGTTCGGCCAAGACGTGTTCACATTCAGTACCTTGGCGGCATGGAGCGGCCAGTATGGGTCGCGCAGCATCTGCCTCCCCAGCAATACGACGTCAGCCTGGCCGGTTGCCACTATCTGTTCAGCCTGGGCAGGGTCGGTGATCAAACCAACCGCACCGCTGGCAATCCCGGCATCAGTCCGGATCCGTGCCGCAAAGGGGACCTGGAAACCGGGACCAAAGGGCACCGGCTCATTCGGCACCGCAAAACCAGAAGAACAGTCGATCAGGTCCACCCCGATCTCCTTCAGCCGCCGGGCCAGAAGCACTGACTGGTCGATATCCCAGCCCCCTTCCACCCAGTCGGTCGCCGAAATCCGGACAAATAACGGCAGCTCCGCCGGCCACTCCTCACGCACTGCCCGCGCCACCCGCAGGGGGAAGCGAAGACGGTTTTCCAGGCTACCGCCGTAGTTATCGTCCCTGAGATTTACCAGCGGAGAGAGAAACTCATGGAGCAGGTAGCCGTGGGCCATATGCACCTCAACTATCCGGAAACCGGCTACAAGCGCTCTGCGGGCTGCGGCGCGGAACTGAGCCTCGACCTCGTCCAACTCGTCCAGTGTCAGGGCGCGGGGAACGGGATGACCCGCGTCAAAATGGACGGCGCTGGGCGCAAGCGGCTGCCAGCCGCAGGCCTCCAACCCCAGTGGGCCACCGCCAAGCCACGGCAGAGAACATGACCCCTTGCGACCGGCATGGGCCAGCTGGATCCCCGCTGCCGCACCCTGCTCTTGTATGAAGCTGGTGATTGGCGCAAATGCATCGGCATGGGCGTCGCTCCAGATGCCGCTGTCGTCCGGGCTGATGCGACCCTCGGGGCTTACCGCAGTTGCCTCAACCATGACCAGTCCCGCGCCACCCACGGCACGGCTGCCTAGATGAACAAGATGCCAGTTGGTGGGTAAACCGTTGCGACTGGAATACTGGCACATGGGTGAAACGAAAATACGGTTTCGAAACGTAATGGACCGCAGCTTCAGGGGCGAAAAAAGTATGCTCACAGGTTGTCTCCTTTGGTGTAGTTACCATGCTGTCTTTAATGTCAATGCAATCGTGAGCGGTAGTTACGTGTGTTTGCCGTTCCAGACAACATAGTATCTGAACAGACAGTAATGCTTGAGATAATCTATTTACAGGATCCTTTAGACTCCTTTTCCCCTGGCTCTGCTTAAACCTAAAAAAGGCTTTTGGGTCCACGAAAGACACGAAAAAACACGAAAATTTAAAGCTATGCAACAAAGCAGTAATTCACCAAACAGGTACAACATGATGTTGTATATTCTTCGTTTTTGTTCGTGTTTTTCGTTCTTTTCGTGGACAACTGCTTTTTCTAGGTTAAACAAGTTTTCCTGCCAAAGCTTTGATCTTGGCCAACACGCCATCCGACAGCTTCGGGTGTTGTTCCTTGGCAACCATACCCGTAAAGAGTGAACCAACAACTTCGGCGCCAATCGTCTTTGCCGTCGTTTTGAGCTGTTTATCTGTTCCAAAAAGCCAACGTCCCATGATTCCCGGAGCCGCACACGAGGAGACCAGCAGCACTTTTTTCTTTGGCGACTGCGCCTTCCTGTACTGTGGTCCATTCATATCCCACGACCAATAGGCATACACAGCCAAACGCTCCATAAAGCGCTTAAAGATGGCTGTGACTGAACCGAAGTTCGTCGGTGCAGCCAGAACATACCCATCCGCCCGCTCGATCTTGTCGATCAAATCCTGCATGCCATCATGGAGTACGCACTCCCCAGGCGCCGCACCGGGCTGCTGGGTGCATGCCCGGCAATTCAGGCAAAACTCGATGGGATATTCACGGAGAAGTATGACCTCGACTTCAGCGCCAGCCGACTTTATAGCCTGTGCCAAGGCCTCGATGGTTTGATCGGTAATGCCATTATTTCTATATGAACCATTAATTGCGAGAATCTTGATCATGGTCGCCATACCTTTTTTGCTGTGTCACGTCCTCTTCATTTTGCGTTATAAACCGATCACCTTTAACACTATCTGAGCAGCATAACTCCCTTCTTTGTTCCTTTGGCTTTGTACATTGCTGTATCGGCTTTTTTGAAAAGGATATCAGCCGTTTCTCCATCTGCGGGATATATGGCAATACCGATACTGACTCTTATCGAAAGTACCGTCCCGTTAAACTCGAAGGCCTCGGAAATCCGATTAACCATCTTCTCTGCAAGGCGAGTCACGACGGATCCTTGCTTGACTTCCATCAACAGGCACACAAATTCGTCGCCGGCCCAGCGACTGATCGTGTCTACTTTGCGGACGGAAGACTTTAAACGGTCTGCCACCATGATCAGCACCTTGTCTCCCATATCATGACCATAAGTGTCGTTAATGCTCTTGAAGTTGTCTATATCAATAAATAAGACAGCGAGCCCCCAACCGTGCCGCTTTGCCTGGATCAACCCATTGTCGAAATTCTGTTCAAATAACACACGATTGGGAAGTCCTGTGAGTGCGTCCTGAAGCGAAAATTTTCGTGTTTCTTCTTCTTTGGCCTGGGACTTCGATAAATCGTCGCGCACATCGGCCAGATCGGTCTTGGTGTCAGCGAGTTCGGATTCGAGGACTACCCGTTCAGCCATTTCTTGGGCAAGTTCGGCATTAACCTGATGCAAATCATCTGCGGCTTTCGCCACTTTGTACTCGACCTCCTTGTTCAGAGTGATGACCTCTTTGATAATCTGAACAGGGACCTCGACTCCTTTTTCCTGTTTGAGAACTTCATTTATCGAGGTGAGTTCGCTAGCAGCCTGCGTGACATTTTTTTTAATTTTTTCATTTTTTTTAAGGACCCGTTCAAGCGAAGCGTTCTTGGTGGTCACGCTTTTTATTAATTCTTTTGATTTTGATTTCATAAATATTCTCCAATTGCGTCTAATCTCTTAGGAGGCTGGATTTCCCCCGTTGTCCTACCACACCACCGTACGAACGGTTCCTTACCCCGCCGGCATATTCCCGTTTGATGCTGGAAGAAACTCTTCTACGACGTTCGTTTTATCTCGGACGTCATTCTTGCTATTATCTGACATTTGTATGAGTTTTCATTTGAATGGTTTTTTATCGGTTGCTCGGCAAGAAATCTGCTTTGCAGCCAGTCTGAAATCTCCCCGCACCCTTCGGTACACTCTACAAAGATATTCATGATCAGTGTATTCGCGAGTCTCTCCCTGCTACTTTGCAAGCTGTTTGCGGATCGTCTGTAATTCTTCCAGACGCGCCTTGTCCGGCTCCGGATAGCTCATCCTGAGTTCTTTAAGCGTGTCAAGGAGAACCCGGGAAATGATCAGCCGGGCATTTTCCTTGTCGTCGGCCGGCACTATGTACCAGGGCCCGTGCTTCGTGCCGGTTTCGCTCAGGCACTCTTCATACGCTTTCATGTACTGCTTCCAGAGTTTCGTTTCATCAATATCCCCCTGCCCGAATTTCCAGTTCTTCTCCGGTGTATCGATTCGCTCCAGGAAACGTTTCCGCTGTTCTTCCTGCGAAAGGTGCAGGTAAAACTTGATAATCCTGGTGCCGTTGCGATGGAGATGTTTCTCGAAGTCCACAATGGAACTGAAACGCTGCTCCCAGACGGTCTTTTCATCGAGCAGTTCCTCCGGAAGCCCCTGTGCGCGGAGAATCTCCGGATGCACGCGGACGATGAGAACCTCCTCGTAATAGGAACGATTGAAGATGCCGATGCGCCCCCGTTCCGGCAATCGGCAGGTGGTGCGCCAGAGAAAATCGTGTTCCAGCTCTTCGGTGCTCGGCTGCTTGAAGCTGTAAACCTGGCAGCCCTGCGGATTGATGCCGGACATCACGTGCTTGATGGCGCCGTCTTTGCCGGCGGCGTCCATGGCCTGAAAAATCAGCAGCACAGAATAGCTGTTATCAGCGTAGAGCAGGCCCTGTAGACGGCTCAGATCTTCGACATGTTCTCCAAGGATTTCTTTATACTGTTTCTTCGATTTGTAGCAGGCCTTTATCCGCGTCGGCCAATTTGCCAGCTTTACCTTTTCTCCCGGCTTCACACGAAAAGCCTCCGGATCAATCTTCATAAGTTCTCCTTCGCTCGTTAGCGTGATTAAGGTTTGGCGGAGGCCAACCCCAGGAAGGCCACCGATATGCCGGCAGGTCATTTGCATAGGCTCAAGCATTTGACAGCACTATCCCAAGCCTGCAGCTTCGACAGAATTATTTGTCGCAGCTGCACTTGGTCCAGGTGTGCTGACTTTTCTCGGCTTCCCCCGTCATCGTCCTGGCCTGGGTTACGATAGAGTGCAGCTTTTTCGGGTTCATTCCCGCAATCCGTGACAACCCTTTTTCTTCTGCAGCAGCAACCTTGGCAATTGTGTCATAGCTGGATTCTACCAGGCGCTGAGACAGGACGGCCCCTATACCTTTGAGTTTCTCAAGCTCTTTAGTGTGACTTTTCATACTATCCTCCCCGGGTTATGCCACCAGTTTCGCTACCATGGTGACGGTTGTGTTTAAAAGCCGCGACATAAGGCAGCCGCTCTTTGCCTCATCTGCCAGCTTGGCAAAAGTATCCTGGGTGGCGCCCGGTATGGAGGCGGTGACCTCCAGATGGCTTTCGGTGACCGTCCACCCCTGCTTCAGATTCTCGAAGGTACCAACAGCGCTTGTGGCGATTTGATCCGGGACCAGTCCGGCTTTGCCAAGCAGGGCCGAGAGCTGCATGGAAAAACAGGCCGCGTGGGCGGCGGCGACCAGTTCTTCCGGATTGGTGCCGATTCCACTCTAGAAGCGGGTGCTGAACGAATATTGCGTCTTGTCCAGCACACCGCTTTCCGTGGAGATGCTACACTCAATTTTTGCAGGACACTGACGATTAAGTTAGTTTGTTGGTATTCAATTAGTTGACAAATCGTAACGCCACTGCGCTGACCATACCCCAGGCTCAGCGCTGCGGAGCTGGTGTCGGAACCACCACGATGGTGTCGCCACCCTGTTTGCCCCTGTCGCCCTTGACACCTTCAGCGCCAGTCATTCCGGTTGCCCCGGTTGCGCCGGTTTCACCTTTTTCTGCGGGTAATCCCGTAGCTCCCGTAGTTCCCGTTGCTCCCTGTGGGCCGGCCGGTCCTGGAACAGTTACGATCACCGGTGGTGGAGCTGGAGGAGCCGTCGCCTGCTTTTGTTCACAGGCACTTAAAACCAGTGCGGACATTACCGCTGCAACTGCGATGTAACCTTTCATGATGTTCTCCTTTGTATCTGTAATTTTGCTCAACGCTACTTAAGCCAGCCTATTTAAGCCGGCCCTCGACCGTTTTCCAGTCAATGTTTTTGAAAAATGCCTCGACATAATCGGCCCGTTTCAGGCCGTAATCGAGCATGAATGAATGTTCAAAGACATCCATGACCAGTATCGGCATGCAGCCCGCCGGGTGCCCTTGGTCATGCTCATTGATCCAGAAGTTAAAGAGCCTGCCGCTGACATTGTCCTGGTACAGAACGACCCAGCCGATCCCGCGCATGGCTCCCGTTGCCATGAAATCCTTTTGCCATGCCTCGATGCTGCCAAAATCCTCAATCTTCTTCCGTGCAAGCCGGCTGTTGAGATCGACTTTGCCGTTTCCCCCCAACGTTTCAAAATAGTATTCGTGGAGCCGCATGCCGTTGAACTCCCAGCCGAGCCGCCGCTTCAGTTCAGCAAATTCCGGATTGGCGGCCTTTCCATCATTCAGCATCTGTTCAAGGGTATTGAGCAGTTTGTTGGTGTTGGTCACATACCCCTGGTAGAGGGTAAAGTGGTTTTTAAGCATCGCCTCGCTGAAACCCGCCATGCCGACAAGCCTTGCATAATCTTTTGCCGTGAATGCCATGATATTCCCTCCTCTGTTTTGTACGTGTGTTGATCGCCCGCTGGCGGGTGCCGCCACGTTCCGGGGCGCAGTGTAGGTTTCGGCATCAGCCACTGCCGCGCTGCACAGGACCAGCAACGAAAGTATTATTGTTCGTTTCATGATGTACCTCTCTTTCGGTTTGATGCAGGAAGAAACTCTTCTCCGACGATTATCCGTCATATTATCGGTCGTCATCCTGCACCTCCTTATTAGTTCATGTTTCAGCTGACAAGGCATGTCGCAACTAGCGTGCCGTCGTAGGCCTACGGATACTGTGAGGTAAGGTATTGATTGTAAGAGATTAATAAAAAGAGGGCGGACGGGAGGAAGGGTAAAGCCGTCATCGGCATCCGTCACATTTAACATAGCTGCCCAATATGACGGAACACATTGTGGCAACATTTGTAAGCACTCTGGACGATTCGGTGGGGTTTTACGAAGAGAGTGATGAGTGTTGCCATCAATGATCTGGCGGTTAAAACTGTGAATCAGGACGACCAAGGTTTGTCTTTCTAGAATTAAACCAATTCAACATCTGATGGCCTCCATGTACTAGATCACAATGTATTTTCGCTGTCGATAATGGGTAATTTTTTAGTAATGCGTTTTATAGAAAAGCAGGCCATAAAAAAATACAGGGCGACAAGTCCCCACAGGACGAGAACGTCGAAACGGACATCCTGCAGTAAAGCTCCCATTTGGTTGATGCGCAACAGCCCGTCAGTGCCGGCGGTACTGGGAAGCAGGTATGACACTCCGCGCAGCCATACTGGTATGGATTCCTTCGGCCAGGAAAAACCGGCCAGGAACAGGGCGGGCAGGGAGGTAAACATCAGGGCCAGCATTGATGCTTCACGGTGGCGGAACAGTGTCGCCAGTGACAGCCCGAGAAATATTACTGCCAGTAGGAAAGGAAGCACCAGCATTGCCAGATCCAGAGGATTAATCCGTTGCGGAAAATTATAGAGCCTGGGAAGTACCACGAAATAATAGGCGGCGTTGAAGAGATAGATGGAAAAATAGGCGGCGGATTTGCCGAGAACATGGGCGATGACTGTGCCATAACCGGTTCCTGCTCCCTGTGGGAGAAGGTGGCCACTGGACGGTTGAGGGGCGGCATTCCCTTCTCGATCTTCCCGGGCAGTGCCGGCCAGCATGCCGATCCCGATCAGGAGCGTCTGCTGCAGGATCATCACCAGCACCGCCGGCACCACGTAGCTGGCATAGCCCCCGGACGGGTTGAAGAGTGCCACGGCCACGAGCTGCAACGGGTCACGGAGCTGTCTGGCCCGGGCTTCGCTGAAACCTGCCGCCTGCATCCGTTTGATCTCGATTCCGGCCGAGAGTGTCCCGGTCGCCACGGCGACTCCGGTCATGACCTGCTGATATAGCAGGAAATAGCTGGCATCGCTGTAGACCGCCACGCTGCTCTGCTCTTTGCGCAGGATAGTGCGCTCGAAATCATGGGGGATGATCAGGATGCCGTGCACCTTCCGGGCAAAGAAGAGCTGTTCGGCCTCCAGTTCGCTGGCCGCCTGCGCTGCCACCCTGGTGCTCTCGTGGGCATCGACCATCCGGGCAAGCTGACGGCTCAGGGATGAGTGATCCAGATCAACCACGGCCAACGGTGCATCTTTCAGTACCTCGTTGGCGTAGGGCAGCGGATAGAAGATGGAGTAGAAGAAGATCGCGCCGAAAAAAATCATCAGCACACCTTTGTCGCCAAAGATGTTGCGGTACTCCTCCCTCCAGACCCGAATAAATTCTCTCATCGCTTGCCCCACTGCTGCTCATCCACCATCAATCTTCCGAGACGGGGCACTGCCAGAATCGGGATGACAACGACAAAGCCGCACATGGCCGCCAGGGCGGGAAGCGACACGGACACCGGTGCCCCTCGCATCCCCTGGTCCAGCAGGATAACCAGGTAGTAGCTGAGCGGCAGGAGTCCGCCCCAGATTTTCCCTGACAGCGGCATAGCCATCACGGGGAAGGTGATCCCGGCAAAGGCGAAGGCCGGGGCGGCATAGATTGCCGCAGTGCTCAGTGAAATTCGCAGATTGGCAGTGGCTGCCACAATCAGTAGCGCCACCGCCTGGTATGACAGCACCAGCAGGGTCGTGGCCAGCGCGATCAGGGTGACGCTCCCCCGCAGCGGCAGCTTCAGCCAGAGAAAGAGATAGCTGTTCATCAACAGCCCCACACAGAGAAAACCGGCCGTATAGGGGGCCAGCTTGCCTGCCACCGCCCGCCATGGCGAGCCGCCTGCCGTATCGAGCCACTCCCGGGCGCTCCCCTCCTTCATCTCAACACCGACCGCATAGACCGTGACAACGATGATGAAAATCTGGAGCATGGTCGGCATCAGGGCGCCCGCCAGAAAGTAGAGATAATTCAGATAGGGGTTGAACAGCGCCCGGCTTTCCACAATGATCGGTTCCGCATGGGCTGCCGCAGCCGGACTCGTTTCTCCCCGCAGCCGGCGTGCTTGTTGGTCCAGCTCTGCTGAAACAGCCTTCAGCGTATCCCTGATGCCACGGTTGACGATGCTTCCGGCCGTCATCGACTGATTGTTGTAGAAACTGGTCACCTGGGCACCCTGACCACGAAAGCGGTCCCGCTCCAGTCCCTTGGGCAGGACCACCAGGGCATAGCTCGCGCCCGACAGGATCAGCGCTTTACCTTCTTTCAGGCTTGTCACCCGCTGCGCGACGTGGAGCGTCGGGGCCGCATCCAGCAGGCGGACCAGGCGGCGGGAAAAATCCGTGTTATCGGCGTCGTACACGGCAATGGGGAGATGGCGGGGAGAACCGGTGCTGAAGATGGCTGCCAGAACAGCGAACGAGACAAGCGGCAGGAGCAGGACCATCAGCAGGTAGATGCGGCGGGAGAAAATTCTGACCAGTTCCCGTTGAACCACCGCCGTAAAGCCGAGGTGTTCAGCTGCTGTCCAGCGTTTGATTGCCGGCAGCTTCATGGCCGGGACGCACCTCTGGTGACGATCGCGCTCATGCCTGGTCGCAGCCCTTCTACCGCTTCGACAGGGGTAAGCCGGACCTCGAAGGTTTTCAGGTCAAAATCACCCGATGCCTTGGTGGCCCGCCAGGTAGCAAAATCACCCAGAGCCGAGATATAGTTAACCTTTGCCTTGATCAAGCTGTTGCCGAGGGCAGGGATCCGGGCCGTAATGACATCGCCCATTCTGATATGCGCCAGCAGGTCCTCCCTGACGTTGAAGGTCAGCCAGGCGTCGCGCAGGTCCACGATGCTGATAGTTGGAAAGCCGGGACTGACCATCTCCCCCGGATCACAGAGCAGATCCACAATCTGGCCGTCAATCGGGGCGTACAGTGCCGTCTCGTGCAGGTGGGCGTTTACCTCGGCTACCGCTCCTGCCGCCTGGCTTGCCTGAGCAGTGGCGGCAGCCTTGTCTTCGGTTCTGGCACCGGCCAGGGCCATGTCGTAGGATGCCCTGGCGGCTTCAGCCGTTTTTGATGCCGCCTGCCACTGGGCTTCTGCTTCGTCGCGCTTCTGGGCGGGCACGACGCCGTCAGCCTGCAACCGGTCAATCCTGCGGAACGTCTTTTTGGCCAGATCTGCCGCAGAGGTGGCTTTTTGCCAGTTACTCAGGGACGCGCGGAGCTCTTCCTGGCGGGGCCCCTTGAAGGCCTTGTCGCGCTGGGCACCGGCAAACCTTTGCGCGGCTGTGGCCTGTGCCATTTTCGCCTGGATTTCAGGACTGTCGAGAGTAATAAGCAGCTGCCCCTTCTTGACATATTCTCCCTTTTTTACATGAACGGCTGCCACACGCCCGAACAGCTTGGATGACACCTGAATCTGGGTTGTATCGACTTCTCCCTGGATAATCAGCGGAGGCGGCTTCAAAAGAAACCAGCCGGCCAGGGAAAACATGGCCACCCCGGCAAGAACGGCAAGTAACAGATAGATTCTCTTTATTGATTTCACTGCTGCACCTCCACATCGCTTCTGGTTCGAAATTCCTCAAACCGTTCACTGTGGCCGCTTGCCTCCAGAAGTCCGGCCAGCGCCACATCAAATTCATACACGGCAACCAGTCGCTCCGTTTTTACCTTGGAGAGAGCAAGTTCTGCATCCACCACATCCAGAGAAGTTGCATAGCCTTCTGCAAAGGCACTCTTCCTGATCCGCAGGTATTCTTCCGCGAATTTTCCCGAGGTTTCGAGAGCTTCATGCTGTTCCAGGGCTTTCATTACCTCCTGGTAGCGTGATTCCACCAGTGTTGCGACGCTCAGGCGCCCGGCCAGTTGCAGGTGTTCAAGCCGTTTTTCCTGTTTTCGTGCAGCCGCTACTCGGTGCTGTCCGGCAAAGCCCTCGAACAGGTTTAAGGTGACCCCTACCCCCACGGCCCAGCGCGGCTCGAGCAGGGTCAGGTCTTTCCGGTAAATCTCATGCACCCCGAACAGGAAAACCTCGGGAGCAAATGTTCCCAATTCCTTCCTATACCCCTGGTGGGCTACCTCGCGTTGGGCAGTCAGCTGTTTCAGTGCCGGGTTGCCGGTAAGTCCCTGCTCACGGTACGTCTCCATCGGGCCGATGTCCCTGATCAGAAAAAGAGGAGAAGTCGGTGTTACATTCTCTCTGCTGGAGAGGATATCGTTCAGTGCAGTCTGGGCCAGCGCGGCATTGCGTACCGCCCGTTTGTATTCCCGATCAGCCTCTGCCCTGGTTACCTCGGCGTGGAGCCTCTCCGAGCGGGCGATAACCCCCTGCTCTTCCATCTTCCGGGCGTCGCTGAGATGATGCCCCATTCCGCTCAGAACCTCGCGCCGCACCTCGATCACCTGCTGTGCCAGGCGCAGGCCGTAGTAGCGCCGGGCCAGTTCGCTGATCAGGCCGGATTCCGCCCGGCGCCGCTTTTCCTGAGACTCTTCCAGATATGCCTCCGCGGCACGATTGGCCGCCAGGATGCGGCCACCGGTGAACAGCGGCCATTTGAAGCTGACGTTGGCACGCCAGAATTGATCGTCCTGCACCGGGATGGTTCCTATTTGAGGGATGGTTATGGTGATGGGATCGTCGATACGGGTGAATCTGGCGCTTGCGTCGATCCGGGGGAAATACAGCCCCCGGACCGCCGAGCGTTCCGATTCGCGTTGACTTTCTTCCAGCCGGGCTGCCTGAAGGGTTTCATTGGCTGTATGTAGTTGTTTCAGTGCCAGGGCAAACGATACTTCAGCAGCTGCGCCAGGGTGGGGAGATAAAGTAGTAATAACAAACAAAATTGTCGCTGCAAGTAATCTGTTCATGGGTAGGCGGATCTCCTGACTTATTCACCCCCGACAATACCGAACTCGCGCAACAGTGCGCCGATCTGGGTTTTGTCGAGCTTGTTCATCAGCAGATTGCGCAGGAACGCAGGACCCGGGATGTCGATCTCCTTGCCGTCGCGCAGGCGGCCGGTCGCGGACAGGAGCATACGAATGTCGTAGGTGGAGTTGAATACCTCCGGCACGCCGCGCTCGACGTCGAGCAGTGTGTAGACAGCCTCCATCGGCGTTCTCACGGAGTACTCGGTGGTGAAGATGCAGTCGCGCTCCCTGGATTCCGCAAACTGACCAATGAAGGCGAAGTTGACAGCGCCCTCGGGCACCACGTCCGGGCGATCACCGGCCTGACGTGGCATGAAGAAGGCGGTCACGTACGGCATCATCACCGGCACGGTTATCGCACCCGTTGCGGCCAGCTCGGGTATGTCCTCGACCGGCACGCCCAGGTGGTAGAGCCATTCCCGGGTGATCTCCTCGCCGCTGCAGTCCTGCATCGGCTTCTTCACGTAATCGCCAGGTTGCTCGACCAACAGCGCGTAGACCCAAGCCACGATCTGGTCCTTGGGCTGCTGCTTGAAGTGCGGCTGACGGTTCACCGTCCAACTGAGCAGCCAGGAAGAGTCTTTCGCGGTCACGATGCCGCCGGTCACCACCTTGCCGCTGAACGGATCACGCCTGGCGATCTTCTGGATGTACTTCGGGATGCGATCATCGAGTGTTGTGACGGTGGCCGACTCCCATTTGGTCTCGGGGATGTGCGCGCCGAACACGTCCGGGCGCCCGAACGCCGGATCTTTGGCGGCGATGCGCCGCCAAAGATCCCATGCCGGTGCGGGCCCAAGATTAAGCTTGGCCGGTGTGTGGTGGTCACCGTTGTCGGAGTTCTCGGTGAGCGAGCCGATGGTCATGAAAACCAGATCGTCGGGGCCGAGATCGACGCCGCCTTCGACTGCGTCCCTGCGCCAGTGGATGCGGGTCGCCTGTTTGCGTCCGGGTGCGATGTTGAAATCGACATCGGTCACCTCGGTACCGTACTCAAACACCACGCCATGTTGCAGCAGCCACTTGACCAGCGGCAGCACCAGCGATTCGTACTGGTTGTACTTGGTGAACTTTAGCGTGGAGAAGTCCGGCATACCTTTGATCTGGTGTATGAAACGGTGCAGGTACCGCTTCATCTCCAGCACCGAATGCCACTCCTCGAAGGCAAACATCGTACGCCAGTACAGCCAGAAATTGCTGCCCAGGAACTCCTCCCCGAATACCTCGTTGATGCGCTTGTTCTCCATCTCCTCGCGGGTGGCCAGGAAGAGCTTGACGATCTCTTTCTGCGCCTGCTCGCTGAGCGTGAACAGGCCGTCGGTATGCGCGTCCTCGCCTCGATTCACCGTGGCGCGCTGCAAAGAGGAGTTCGGATCGTCCTTGTCGAGCCAATAGAACTCGTCGAGCACGCTGGCGCCCTTGATCTCCAGCGACGGGATCGAGCGGTACAGATCCCACAGGCACTCGAAGTGCTCTTCCATCTCGCGCCCGCCGCGGATCACGAAACCCTTGTTCGGCTCCTTGATGCCGTCCAGCGCGCCACCGGGCAACTGTTGCTGCTCCAGGATGGTGATCCGGTTGCCCGGCATCTGGCCGTCGCGGATCAGGAAAGCCGCGCCCGCCAATGCCGCCAGGCCCGAACCGACAAACCAGGCAGTCTTGTTCTCCACGCCCTTGGGTTTGCGCGGGCGGGCGAAGGCTTCGTAGTTGCCACTGCTGTAGTACATGAATTGCTCCTTTTCCCTTTAAATCCATTTCAAACAGTCCAGCAACAACCAGAATTACCCAATTCATCCTAAAAAAAACAGTAAACCGCCGATGAACGCCGATACACGCCGAGAAATCAAAACCTTAAACAAAATACTGGTTTAACCCAGAAGGAGATTAACTTTTTTGATATATGTCCAGGTTTTATCGGCGTGCATCCGTTTTTCTCGGCGGTTAACTGCCGTTTACAGGTTCATAATGACCTCGACGAATTGGGGGTCGTCCCCCTTCTGGCAGTTACTGTTACATCGCAATTTACGCGCCAAGGAAATTATGGGCTGCTGAGAGTGTATTGCATTGATTGTAAAGGGTAATATGGATGGAGCGCGGAGAGGTGAATGGGGAGCCATTAACTAAATCCGTCACTATTAACATAGATGTCATATATGACGGCTACAAACGCGGGGGACATGCATGATTATATGAAGTTTATCATTCCAAATCGGGTTTTGTTTGTCGTCTGGGTGCAGCTTTTCAAGCTAAGACTGTTGCCTAAGCAGCTTTTCAGGAATTCTCTGGCACGTTAGTTGTAGATTGGCACGGAGACAGAATCTTACGATAACGTAACTCAACAACGGAAAGCGCAGCCTGACTATGTTCATGTTTATAAAATTTTGCATACTACTGGCCGCCGTTTTCCTGGTGCTCGGTACCGTGGCAGCCTGCTCGTCCCTACAGGTTCTCAATGCGATCACGACCGGCAGCACCTATCAGAAGGTCGCGAATCTGGCCTACGGAACCGATCCACGCCAAATGCTGGATGTCTATACGCCGCTCAATTTGATTGGGTCGGCACCTGTCGTACTATTTTTGTACGGCGGCAACTGGAACAGCGGTGAACGTAACGATTACCAATTTGTCGGCGAAGCACTCGCTTCGCGCGGCATGGTTGCAGTGCTGGCCGATTATCGTCTGTTCCCGCAGGTGCGTTATCCCGGTTTCCTCGAAGACAGTGCGCATGCCGTGGCCTGGACTCTACAAGAAGTGCAGCACTATGGCGGCGATCCCCGGCGTGTCTATCTGATGGGACACAGTGCCGGCGCCTACAACGCCGCGATGGTCGCTCTCGATCCTCGCTGGCTGGCCGCATATGATCTGACTCCAGCGTCGCTGCGCGGTTGGATCGGTTTGGCTGGTCCTTATGATTTCATTCCGATTCAAAATATGGAGACACGTCCGGTGTTCTTTTATCCAGATACCCCGCCCGAATCCCAACCGATCAATCACGTGAGTTCCAGCGCGCCACCGGCCTTATTGATTGCGTCAAATAAGGATGCTTGGGTTGATCCAATAGGCAACACCGGCGCACTGACCAGGAAATTGCGCGAAGCCGGTGTGGCGGTGACGGAAGTATATTTCGACAAAACCAGTCATAGCACCTTGATCGGTGCGATGTCCTGGCCGTTGCGCGGTTTAGCGCCTGTGCTGGATACGGTCGACCGGTTTGTGGCGTCCGATGGCGGTCGCATCCTGCCGTGAGGTCGGGAACGTGGGGGCAAAGATCAAGTCATTCCACAAGTGTAAACTCAGCGCCGAGCAGAAATATCTGTGCCGCGAAATAAACCCACAGCAATAAAACGACCAACCACCCGGCAGCACCGAAACCGGATGCTACACTGGCTTTGCCCAGATAGAGTCCGATGAGGAATTTGCCGATGGCGAACAGGAAAGCGGTTACTGCCGCCCCAAGCTAAATGCCTAGCTGTTTCATGGTCTCGCGCATGAATGCAGGGAGATCGTCCGAGTGCCGGGAAGTAACCAGGTTGTCATCAACAACCACCTCCCGGTTCCCATACTTCGCGCCGGCTTCTTTCAGTTCATTAGCCACTGTTTTTTGGAGCAAGTGGCTCGTCGCCCCTGCAACAGACCTGCGCTGATCAAAATCTGCGGGCCGTGGCAGATGGCGGCAACCGGCTTATTGCAGACAAAAAAGCTCCGGGCGATCTCCAGCGCCTTCGAATCTTTTCTTACCAACTCTGGCGCCTTCCCGCCGGGCAGAACCAGGATTGCATAGTCTTCTGGGTTTATATCGTCCAGGGTTTTGTCCACGGCCACTTCGTACCCGTGCTTGCCGAGAATGGCCTTGCGGTTCATTGAGTCCACTGTCACTTCGACACCAGCTTCCTTCAGGCGGTAGTAGGGGACCAGCAGTTCAGAGTCTTCAAAATTGTCCGCACTTATAATCAAGGCTTTCATATTCCCTCCTGGGAAGTGCTATGCCACCAGCTTCGCGTCCATGGTGACGGTTGTTTTCAATAGCCGCGACATAAGGCAGCCGGTCTTAGCCTCATCTGCCAGCTTGGCAAACGACTCAGGGGTGGCGCCCGGTATGGAGGCAATGACCTCCAGATGGCTTTCGGTGACCGTCCACCCCTGTTTCAGATTCTCGAAGGTAACAACGGCGGTTGTGGCGATTTGATCCGGGACCAGATCGGCTTTGCCAAGCAGGGCCGAGAGCTGCATGGAAAAACAGGCCGCGTGGGCAGCGGCGACCAGTTCTTCCGGATTGGTGCCGATCCCGCTCTCGAAGCGGGTGCTGAACGAATATTGCGTCTTGTCCAGCACACCGCTTTCCGTGGAGATGTTACCTTTGCCTTCCTTGAGACTTCCTTTCCATTCTGCCGAAGCTTTTCGTTCCATTTTGTCCTCCTCTTCCTTTAGATCACGATCAGAGTGTTCGAGCTTTCGTTGCTCATTTGCCCGGTTCAATCAGCTGCCGGTTGTTTTGCTTATGACGGAATTCCGACAGGCGCCGGTAAATTTCAACCCTTGCCCGGTTGACGCCGCCGATCGGTCGATGCTCGATCAGCGAATGCGCCGGGGAGAATGACAAATCCTCTGCCAGTTGTTCCCGGTCCGTGGTGCGGAAAGCTTGGGGAGAAATGCGAATTGTGGCCACTTTGATAAAGGGGGATTCCTTTTCACTCCATTCCACTCCGGCATCCTCAACCGGCATCTGTCCGGGATCTTTTTGCACCTGGATCATGAAATCAAAACTTGCCTCATGCTCAGACAGGTGCTTTTCCATGTTTTCAGAGAGATAATGGTCGGTAAGCACATGCGGTATCTGGCTTTTAAATTCAGACGTGGGAACAATGGAGTATTTTACACAGCGGTCCTGCCCATACAGATAAGGAGTCGTACTCCAATAGCGGATATCCAGGGGGCTGCTCTGGTTTTGTCGCGACTTGCGCAGTTCGTTGATGACAGGGAAATTACCGGACAAAGCCAGACGGGTTAAAAAGGCCAGAGGCGACCATTCGATGCTGTAATAGATAGCGTCATGGAATAGTTCCACCGTTCCTAACGGCATGGTCGGATAGCTTATCAGGACGAAATCCTGTGTTTCTTTCTCTTCATTTTGTGTCAGAAACCGCTCCCCTTTAACACCCATTATTTTTATGGCAAAACCCCGAAGATCCTTGGCCTTGTCCGATTGGATCTTTCCGCTGGAGCTGGAGATTCGAACCCAGGCGGGATAGGTCTGAGGAAACGCAAATATTCCTGTCTTGAGCCCGGCCGGGATATCCGGCTCCACAATGAATTCGGCCTGTAAACAGGCCAGTGTTTTCGGGTGCGCGTCCCGTTTTGTCTGGCCTGCCGGATAATCTTCGGACATCTTTTTTTGCAGTATGATTTCCATGTTTTTTATACGGCGTTCTTCACCGGCAGGAACCTTTTCAAACCTGGTTATCGCTATCGTTTTATCATCAAGAATCTGCATACTGGACCTCTCATCAGTGTTAATGTTCGTGATCGAGCCGGCACAGCCAGATCACGCAAGCAACAATACCAACAGAATCACTGCGCGTTTTTTCATCGTAATATCCTTCTCTGACAGTCACGAAGCATAACCCCACCTGTCCTCCCCTTAATTAAGGGGAGGGACGCTACGATGCAACTGTTAATTGAGCCGCCGAGGTTGCCATCTGCGTCCCCCCTCTTAAGTTAAGAGGGGGACAGGGGGAGTTATGTGCCGGTGCTGAATAGTTACGTTTTTTGTTGCAACCCGGATTGGAACTCACCTGGAACCGCTTCCGATCCGCCGCTGGAGAACGACCTGGTTTTTATGTTCAGCGGTTTTGAAATTTATGTAGTCGTTCTTATCCAGATCAAAGAGCTGTTTCCTGTAGACGGTCGTAAGATCATGCCACTCGCTGATTCTCATGTTGAAACGACTTGCTTCGGGATAGCGCAGCGTATGCATAAAGGACTGGATCGCTAAAAAGTAGCGGACCGCGCTGCGTTCGAGCGCGCCGCGCGGTCCGCGAATATAGTCGGGCTTGCCGCTTCGGTTCGTTCCAACAACCGTGAACCCCACCTTGCTCCGTCCTAGTGTCGCAAAATAGACCTTGGTTGCGAGACGAAGCGCAACGCTGTCGCTGTAGGCATAACTGACGTGGACAAAAGTTTTCGTGCCGTCAATGGGCAGAGCCTCGAACCTCATTCTGTGATCCCTGGTGCCGTAGGGGCCGGAATCGGCATTGAGCAAGATATCCAGATAATTCTGTTGCTGCACAACGGTCGTATAGCGGTACACGACTTGACTTGAATCATCGGGGGACTGATAGACTTTACCGCCCGGGTAAAAGCTCAACAACCAGGCCCCTGGCAGCTGTTTGTAGGTGCAGGCCTTGATGTTGGGGTGGAGGGAAACTATGTCGCACCAGTTGGCCGGAACCTTGAGTGCATTGACAACACTGCTGTAGGAATAATCGAAGATCCCGTAAACATCCACCTGCACTCTGTCGTCCTGTTCAAAAGACTCCACTACGAGCGGGATGCCGTAGCTGTTTGTCCCCAGTCTTGACAGATTCCGGTGATAGGTGTCCATCAGCGCCGTTTCGCCCAACCGGGGCTTTATAACGGCCACAGCGGAACCGACCGGGAGAAGAACAGCAACAGCAACGATCAACTGGAAAAAATATCGGGGAAGTTTTAACTTGAACATCTTGATTCACATGACACTTTCACTTCAGTGATGAGTCGGGTTGCGACTTGAAAGCCGGTCTGAGTTCTGCGTTTCCCGGCGACTGAAAATATTCCTACGGTATGAGCCGCAATACCATGGCCCCGGCTTCCTGGAGAGGGCCCAGCGGATTTTTGGTTTCTCGTTCCTCGAGAATGTTCGGATCACCGCTCCAGAACTTATCTACGACAACATCGTCGATAACCAGGAAGAGCGCCTTGAACCGCCAACCGGTCCCCTTGGTTTTCCTCTTGAAGTTGAAGATGTCGAGCCAGAAGTTGCCCATACGCTCGTTGACCATGACCTTCGGCTCGATCTGGTAGCCCAGACAGTTGTCCCTGGCCTTGATGCAGAGCGCCAATCCGCTGCTCAAGTCCTCGAATTTAATATTCTGAGTGTTTGTAGCGATATCTATATAACTGAGAATCCTGACGTTGGGTGTAGAGTAGATGTCGAAGCCTGCCTGCTTAAGCTGCAGAACGGTGGTCTGATTGCGAACGACTGTTCCATAGGCCGACTGCACTTCCTGGAAACTTTTCCACGGGACCGGAACGACTTCTATTGTGCTGGGAAGAAAAGCTGCGCACCCGGACAGCATCATCAGCATAAGTGTTCCCGCTATAAAGATATTTGCATTTTTCATGGCTCGTTCACCTTGATATTGCAAAGTTTTTACTCAACAAGGCCGTTTCAGGTGCACCCGCGCAGAAGAAACAGCACTACCAGTATCGGAAGCGGAATTCCCAGTAGCCACAGTAAAATCCACCCCACTTTTCCTTTTTCCGAATTAAGCATGGCGATTATCCTTTCCCTGATTGTAATTTTTAAAGCGCTGGTTATCGCACAGCAATAACAGTCGCCACTGGCCTTACTTCGCAGAGAACAAATACATGCTCTGCACACAATATAAAAGGCAACTAACGTGCCGGTTACGAAGCGGAGAAACGGATAGTGTAATTGCACGATTATACTTGTGAAATTAATATGGAGAGGTGATTGATAGGGATAATATGGCATTTGTACCCGTCACGATTGACGCAACTGCCATATATGACGGATCGGGTTACTGCAAACAGCCGCTGTTCCTTGACAGTTGTTACCAGTGCGCATGCGACTGCCGGCAATTCCTGCATAAGAGTCAGCCTGACTGGATGGGGTTGCGGCGCCGCTTGACCAGTTTTTCAAGCTCTACCGCGAAGAAAACAACCGTGGAAAGCGCCAGGGTCACGGCCAGCTGGCCGAATGTCAAGGGCGCTGTCTTGAAGACGATGTTCAGTTGCGGCACATAGATGGTTGCCATCTGCAGCACGAAGGTCAGCAAAAATGCTCCCGCCAGCGGCTTGTTGGAGAGAATTCCCTGGCTGAACAGAGATTCCCGCTCCGAACGTATGGCCAGCACATGCCCCATCTGGCTCAGGCAGAGTACGGTAAAAACCATGGTCTGCCAGTGAGCTTGCCCGGTCTTTAAAAACCAGTTTTGGGTAAGGAGTGACACAGCGCCCATGAGCAGCCCCACCCAGATGATATGGACGCCGAGGCCCTGGGCGAAGATACTTTCCGTCGGATGCCGCGGCGGGCGTTCCATGATCCCTTTTTCCGATGCTTCCGCAGCCAGGGCGAGTCCCGGCAGTCCGTCGGTAACCAGATTGATCCAGAGGATATGAATCGGCAGCAGGGGGATGGGGAACCCCAGCAGCGGGGCGAGTGCGATGGTCCAGATCTCGCCGGAATTGCTGGTCATGGTGTACTTGATGAACTTGCGGATGTTATCGAAGATACGCCGCCCCTCCTTGACAGCCTTGACGATGGTGGCGAAGTTGTCATCCAGAAGTATCATGGCGGCCGCTTCCTTGGAAACGTCAGTGCCGGTGATCCCCATGGCCACGCCGATGTCTGCCCGTTTTAGGGCGGGAGCATCATTGACGCCGTCGCCGGTCATGGCAACGAACTGTCCCTTGTCCTGCAGCGCCATGATGATCTTCAGCTTCTGTTCCGGCGCTACCCTGGCGTAAACACGGATGCTTTCGACCCGCTTTGCAAACTCATCCTCCGAAAGCTGTTCAAGCTCCCTGCCGACCATTACACCTTCGTCACCCTCTTCCAGAATCCCGAGCCGCGTTGCAATGCTCCGTGCCGTCAAGGGGTGATCACCGGTGATCATGACCGGCCGTATCCCGGCGGTCCTGCAGAGCCGGACCGCTTCCCGGGCCTCCTCCCTGGGTGGGTCCATCATGCCCAGCAGACCCAGGATGGTGAGTCCGGTTTCCACATACCCGGGTGATAGGTCAGTAGGCAGCGACTCCCAGGTCCTCATGGCAATCCCCAGGACCCTCAGTCCATCGGCGGCCATCCGTTCGTTAACTTTCTCTAGCTCAGCGCCGTCAAACGGCGCCGCCCCCGCCGTCGTAACCAGGGATGCCGCCTTGTCCAGCAGTACATCGATTGCCCCTTTGGTAAAAGAAACACAGGAGCCCTCTCCCACTGCCTTAAAAGGGGAATCAGCAGGGATACTGTGAAAGGTGGTCATGCATTTTCTGTCGGAATCGAAGGGAATTTCGGCAATTCTGGGGAAATTTTGTTCAAGAACCTTTTTATCGAAGCCATACAGCTTGGCAACGGCATACAAGGCAATCTCCGTAGGATCTCCCAGCATCGTGCCGGATGCGTCGCTGTTGGCGTCATTACTCAGGGCCAAGGCGGTGAAAAGTTCCGGGTTGCTGCCCGGCTCCACCTTATCCGCAGGTAGCAGCATTCCGCGCGTATAGACCTCTTCCACGGTCATTTTGTTCAGGGTCAGGGTTCCGGTTTTGTCGGAGCAGACATAGGTAACGGACCCGAGGGTTTCTACTGCAGGAAGTTTCCGGATCAGGGCATTCTGCGCCACCATCTTCTTCGCACCCAGGGCAAGGGAAATGGTAATCACTGCCGGCAGCGCCTCCGGAATTGCCGCAACGGCCAGTGAAATTGCCGTCAGAAGCATCACTAATGGAGGCTCTCCCCGCAGAATACCGACGGTAAAGATAGCCACGCAAATGGCCAGCACCGCCAGAGCGAGTTTCCTGCTGAATGTTGCGAGCCTTTTCTGGAGTGGAGTCCGCACCTCCTCCCCTTCCTGCAGCAAAGTGGCGATTTTTCCCAGTTCGGTACCCATGCCGGTCGCCGTGACAACACCGGTGCCGCGGCCATAGGTCACGACAGTTCCCTTGTAGGCCATGTTCTTACGGTCGCCGAGCGGCAGATTTTCGTCGGGGAGCGGCTCGACATGTTTTTCAACCGGCAGGGATTCGCCGGTCAGAGTAGCTTCCTCGACCTTCAACCGGGCAGCTTCGATCAACCTCATATCAGCAGGAATGATCCTGCCGGTTTCCAGAATTACAACATCGCCGGGAACCAGTTGGGTTGCCGGAATGGTGACGGGATTCCCGTCTCTGATCACCAGGGCCGAGTGGGCTGACATTTTCATGAGCAGCTGCATGGCCTTTTCGGCTCTATATTCCTGCACAAAGCCGATGACCGCATTCAGAACTACGATCACAATGATGGCATACGTGTCAGAGGCCTCGCCGATGATGCCGGAGATGGCGGCGGCGGCAATCAGCACCAGGATCATAAAGTCCTTGAACTGGTCCAGGAACATCATGAACACCGTTTTTTTTGCCGTTTCGGTCAATTCGTTGGGACCATGCTCCAGCAGCCGCTTTTGGACTTCATCCGCGGAAAGGCCCCGTGCAGACGACCCCAGTTCCTGCATGGCTTCATCTGTATTCTGCTGATGCCAGTTCATGGTTTTCCTTTGAATCCATGCACATCCAGGCAAGGATCAGAGACAGGGCTTTGATATGGAATTGGAATTACAGCCATCTTACGAACAGATTCACAAACCACTCCCTGACCCGGTTTAAATACGGCCTGTTTTTCCACTCATCCCATTTGATCTGCCTGGAATTCGCAAGATCACCGGCAAACATTTTCTCCATTTCAACGGCAAACTCCTTGTTCAGGATAACCGCGTTCACCTCGTCATTGTTCAGCAGGCTCAGAAAATCCATGTTGGTGGAACCGACGGTAGACCAGACCTTGTCAACCACCGCGGTTTTTGCATGCAGCAGGGAGCTGCTATGCTCGTACAGCTTGACTCCCGATTTCAAAAGCCCGGAATAATGGTATCTCTGCGCATGTAACGCCAACATGGAATCGGTAACACCGGGGAGAATTATCTTTACGTCAACACCACGTCCGGCGGCGTCGCCCAGGGCCTTTACGATCTGGTCATCGGGAATGAAGTAGGAATTGGTCATATGAATCGAATGCTCAGCAAAAGAGATGGCCGACACATACACAATAAACGGAATCCTGTTGCTCTCACCCGGGGTGCTGCCGATCACACGCACCAGGGCACTGCCCTTTTCCCTGGCTGCGCCGGGAGCTGACGCGCCTTTAGCGCTTACCGGAACCGGTACGGAGGGATGGTTCAGTTCGGAAAGTTTCGGTCCCTTCTGCTTCAGCCAGGTGTCAAGAAAGAGATTCTGGAATTCAGCCACGGCCGGGCCTTCGATTTGAATATCCGTATCACGCCAGTGAATCGGCCCTTTCCTGTTTCGTTTCCGCTTGAGAGGACTACTGGAATAAACCTTGCTGATGTTGATGCCGCCCATAATGGCGACTTCGCCGTCAACGATCAGAATCTTGCGGTGATCCCGGTGTGTCAGCCCCCACTCATCACGGTCCGCCAGTGGATTGAGCGGGTTGAACTCAACCACCTGAATTCCTCCGGCGCGCAGACGCTGGAAAAAGGAAGCCGGGGAATTGATGCTGCCCATGCTGTCATAAATCACATTTACCTGGACGCCTTCACCCTGCTTTTGCAGTAGCAGATCGGCAAATTTACGGCCGGTTTCATCGTCTTCGATGATATAGCTTTCAAGGTTGATCTGGCTTTTGGCGCGATGGATCGCCTTGAACATGGCGGCATAGGCGGCCTGGCCATCAGCCAGCAGAGTCACTTTGTTGCCCTTGGTCAGCGGGCTTTCAGTGACCGACTCCACCACGGCGGTGTGTCGTTCCAGAACATCGGTCGGGTTGACCGAGCGCTTCAGACGATCCATGACAGCCTTGCTCTGTTGTGGGGACAGCACACCCCGCGAGGAAACTATTGGACGGGGTTTTTGCGCGGAAGGCGCCTCATCGATCATCTCGGAGACGTTGGGCAAGGCGGCACATCCGCTGCCGATATTCAGGAGGGTCATGAACAGAAAGGACAATATGAAAGGCCTGGAGTTTGCCATATATTTATTTGATATTGATAATGGCGTCGTGCAGGATACTCCTGACCTCGCTCCAGACCCTGTCCGTACCAGCTTTGAGCTCTTCCCACTCATGATCGCCGGCAATCGATATCCTCTGCAGCTTTTGCGCAGCCTCATCCCGCTTGAGCTGCAAGGCTGCGATTAAAGCCGAATATTCATACCTGTCTTCGGGCGTAGCGCTTTCAGCCTTGTCCCTGAGCAGGAATATCTGCGCATCCCATTCGACCATCTGCGCCGAGAGTTTTTCGACATACTCTGTTCGCTTGTCCATGATATCTACTCCCTTCCGTTCCGTTTGCCGTCAGAACGACTTGTTCCAGGTAAGGATCAAGCCGCTTCCGGACTTGCCGTTGCGTATGAAACCGGAGTCCCATGAATACCCGAGATACAATGAGGAATTCCAGAAAAAGCCCGAATTCAGGCCGATGGTGGTTGCTGCACCGGTTGAGTTTTTGAACAGAAACCGGTTGGAATCGGTAACAGATGCCCGGTCCGCCCAGATGAAGGTCTCACGCAAGTTGAAGTAGAGAAAGAATGCCAGTTCGCGGCGATATTCCAGGGCCAGCAGGGCATAGTCGGAGACGAGAACCTGGTTGAACATGGCGCCGGGATAATTGGGACGGCAGAGGTCATCCGATTCGCCCGGCAGAGGTCCGCCTCCGATCGTGATGGCATTAAAGCGGTCCGAACCCTTACGCGGAGTAACTCCGCCGTGAAGGCTCACGAGAAACCGGTTCTTCTCCGACAGCCCCGGAATTCCGGCGACCCCCATCAGGTAGCCGTTAACCTGCAGATAATCCTGGGTATTCTGCCTGGAAAAGAATGCATCCGGTGTGGTGCCGAAATCTGCCCACTTGTCCCGATGCATGTAATCCAGATCGAATCCGGCGGCCATGCCGGTATGGGGGAGTTCCAGCAGATTCCGGCGCATCCCGTCATATCTGCCCCGCAGCTTCACGCCGTACAGCATGGTATCGGGCGGCAGCACCAGGTTTGGCCCCGTATCGCCGGTCCGTCCGGCATAAAAGTAACCGACCCGGCCCAGCAGCTGTAGCCGCAGATCATTATCGACCTGAAAGGGAGCCACCTTGTAGCGGAGGCCTGGACCGATCGAAGCGACCACAGTCCCCCATTCCGTGTCGGACGACTTGATCTCCTCGTTGTTAACCACTTCCCTCTGACCGCCTAAAATCGTATTGTTTTCAAATCGCGTGACCAGTTCCAGCTTCCCGAAACTTTTGTCATACTCCAGGTCGTTGACGAAGACGCTGATCACATTGCGTGTTCTCGACTCCTCCCATACCCGCTTCAGAAAAATGGCTCCGATCGGCGTGATCGATGTATTGCCCTGCTTGGGCGTGTAAAACACCCCCCCCAGAGTAACGGCGGAAACGCGACTTCGATCCTGGGCTGGTACATCCACCACCTTGCCCATGAAGACGGTGTGTAAGGCTTCACCGGCCAGCGGTGTGTGATATTCGGATACTGCTGCCGCTGATTCCTGCCGGGGAGCAGAAGAGGTCTCCGGTTTTTGATCGGCCAAGGCAAGGCCCTGTTCCAGCCAGCCGGGACCAAGAAAAGTTCCGGCCAGGATCAGGGATAATATGAATGTTTCCCGACAACACGCTCTCCATCCACCCATAACCGCTTCCTCCTTGGCTTAAAATCGCAGTCAGAGCTTCTTGGCCACTTCACGGGCAGCGATCACGACAGGATCCCAGACCGGTGAAAAAGGTGGAGCATAGCCAAGGTCCAGATTAATCATCTCCTCCACAGTAAAACCGGCATGTAGTGCGGTTGCCAGGGTGTCAATGCGCTTGGCCGAGCCTTCCATACCAACGATCTGGCCTCCCAGCAGGCGACCGCTGCCTCTTTCGGCCAGCACCTTTACGGTTATGTCCCCCGCACCCGGAAAATATCCCGCCCTGGTGCGACTCTTGATCATGGCGCTGACCCACTCGATGCCCAGATTCCTGAGCTCCACTTCCTGAAGTCCGGTACGTGCGACTTCCACGTCACATATCTTTGTTACGGCTGTTCCCAGTACTCCTGGAAACGTGGCGTAGCCGCCGCCCAGATTAATGCCGGCTACCCGTCCATGGCGGTTGGCGACCGTGCCGAGAGCGATATGGAAGGGTCTGCGACTCACCAGATGGAACGACTCGGCGCAATCCCCTGCCGCCCAGATACCGGCAATTCCGGTTTCCATCCGTCCGTTGACCCGGATCGACCCTTTATCCCCGAGAGGAATGCCGGCCGCCGCGGCAAGCGCAGTATTAGGACGGACTCCGAGGCCAAGGATGACAATGTCGGCCGGAAGGGTACGCTTGTCGGTGACAACTCCGGTCACCTTCCCGGCCTTTGTTTCGAACTCCGTGAGCGTCTCCTCCAGGCACAGGGTGACGCCGATATTCCGCAGCGCCTGTGACACCAGCACCCCCATCTCCTCATCCAGGGTTCCCATCACCTGGGGGGATTTGTCGATCAGCGAAACTTCCAGGCCATGCCTCACCAGTGCTTCCGCCATCTCCAGGCCGATATAGCCGCCACCGACTACTACCGCCCGCTTCATGGTCCCTTTGTCGAGACGGCGGCGAATCTCCAGACCGCTTTCCAGCGTATTTACCCCACAGATGTCAATGGCATCGGAGCCGGGAAGATCAGGACAGATCGGGACCGCGCCGGTGGCGATCAGCAGCTGGTCATAGGGGTGCCACGCAGATTTGCCGGTTTTCAGATTCCGGACATGCACCCTTTTCCCGGTGGCATCGATCTCTTCAACCTCATGCAGAATTTTGACATTGATTCCATCCCGCTCCAGGAACTTTTGCGGGGTGCGGATAATCAGCTTTTCCTGTTCGTCGACAACCCGGCCGACGTAGTAAGGAATCCCTCAGGCGGAAAAAGATGTGTGCGGACCGCGCTCAAAGACGATGATCTCCAGTTCGGGCCTGCGGCGCCTGGCCTGCGAGGCAGCGCTCATACCGGCGGCATCACCGCCGATAACTATCAGTCTTTCTTTGGGCATGAGACTTTCTCCTTGTTCTTTAACCTATAAACGGCAGTTAACCGCCGAGAAAAACGGATGCACGCCGATAAAACCAGGACTTACATCAAAAAAAATGATCACCTTAAGGGTTAAGTCAGTATTTTGTTCAAGCTTTTGATTT
>JAVBXN010000015.1 GCA_030824515.1 Pelobacter sp. | reverse complement strand
TGTTGCCGTAAGAAAGCACAACTCCGGCAGGGTCATACAAAATCATCTGCATCGAACCGCTGTTTATGTGCGGCAACATCTCAACGCTGATGCCCTGATTGGTCGTAAGGTAAATATTATGCTGAATAAGTGTTCCACTGAATGGAACGCTTAAAGTAGTATCAAACGTATTCAGCAGCGAACCTGCACTTGATCCAAAACCGCTGACGTTAACTTCAATTAGAGGAGATGTTGAATCGGATGTAGGAATTGAAATAATTGCATTTTTTGTATCTACTGATGTTGGATTGAAGACGACCTGAAATGTACAATTCCCACCAGAATAAATGGTTGAGTTGGAACAATTATCAACTTGTACGATAAAATCAGAAGCGTTATTTCCTGTCACAGATAACGCTTGAATATTGACAGGGGTTACCCCGTTGTTTGTAACCGTAAATATCTTAGGAAGAGAATAAGTAGCTGTCTGTACAGGACCGAATTTGTCAGTAACTGGAGAAACAGATATTGAATGAGTTTTTTCCCAGAAGAGTTGGTAAAGGGCCGCTACATATTTAATTGTTTCCGGCATCAAAATATCGGCTTGAGGTTTCACATTTCTATCAGGAACAGTCGTAAAATAACCTTCTAAACTATCAACAGGCCGCCAATCAGATATAGTTTCTGAATATTGTTTACCCCGGTAGGTGTAATCAATTTTGAAATAAAATACGTCACTAGAATAAATTACATAATTATATAATTCATCTGGAATTCCTACGAATCCTTGCCCGCGAGCAATATCAATCCATAGTCCAGATGCATTAGGTTCTAATGCAAGTGGTATATCTGAGCATATTCCGTTATTTGGACAACGAATAAGAGATGCGGATAAAGGAGTGTACGGATCAATTCCACCCTGTTGGTTTGTGCCTCCTATTCCCTCTTCACTTCCTTTAGGCAGATACCCGATTATTTTATATGCGTTTGTTTTTGTACCATTTTCCGGTAACAATAATTTATTATTTAACAGTAGGTTACCAGAGTATACATTACCATTATAAACATTATTTCCTTTGTGGTTGGGTGCATTAAATCTAAATCCTATACCACTACTATCAAAATGCTGAGTTATTTGCGCCAAACTGTAAAACAATTCGATCAAGCTATAATCAACTTTTGGAATTACAAGGTTAATTTGTGTGTCATAAGGAGCATCTTTCCACCATCCAGTACTTGATTGTATAATATTTTGCGGAAGTTCTGGCGGATGTATTGGTAGTTCATTTTTGTTTACTGCTGATAATCCATCTGATTTGTACTCCTTATAATATAATTTTGTATATTCTTCATAATTGCTAAAATCATCGAGACCAATTTCTAACAGAGCACCATCCATATGAGGATCATTGTGGATATGGTCAGGAACACCCATATCACTTAACAAATGAACGACCCTTCCTAGATAATAGAATGAAGACCCTTTGTCACCAGACCTATATTTTTCAATAGCAAGCTTCCACCATTCATTAGCTTTTATTGCTGCACTTTTTTTACCTAGAATGCCATCATTGACTGTATAGTCTGGGTCCCAAAAATGATCAAATGAATTTGCCCCTTGATCTTCTTCCCAAGTCCCTTCAACAATGGATGAACCAGTATCGTGATCAGAATCAAAGGAATTTAAAATGCCAGAAGTATACCATCCACACGTACTCCCCTGAATCCCAACAATTGAACATTTATTTGGATCCAAAGGATTTGGATATTGACTATCCCAGATCATATTTTCACCAAACAACAAAGACTCGCTTGCACCTCCCCAAAAATAGGGTTGAATTTCATTTTTCATCATCCCAGACAACATGTTAAAAGCCTGCAATGCCACCCAGGAATGAACAAAGGGCCTATCTTTTAACAAAACAAACAACTTCTCTTTTTCATTAAACACAAATTTATTACTGATACTCTTGCTGTTATTATCCGGATTGTCATCAACCTGTGCTGATACTGTAGCAGCGACGCTATAGTCGGCAATTTGATTAATATCTAACTCGATTGGCAGAGAAATCACGGCGTTTTTAGCAAGCTGGATATTATGCTGCTCAAAGACAGGCAGATCATTGAGAGTGACAATCAAGCTTGCATTTTCAGTTGCATAGCTTCCCTGATTGGTGATAACCACATTGACATAAGCATCCTTACCTTCCTGAATGGTCTGGGAATCAAGATACAACCTTTGCACCGCCACATCATGAAAAGCCTTCACAGGCTGCCCCAACGCCGCGACCGCATCTATCGCCCCTGCCCCGTAAACCTTGTCCCTGCCCTGCTCTCCCAGGTCTCTGGCCGTCTGCTGGATCAACCTGGCTGTTACCGATGAAGATAAGTCCGGTCGTTCCGCAGACAGGATCGCCGCCAGCGCGGTTACCATCGGCACGGCGGCGGAGGTGCCGGAGGCTACGGAATAACCGCCGTTTGCCGAGGAGGAGATTATATTTGCCCCCGGTGCGGCTACGGCTATGTGACGACCGGTGTTGGATGACTGCCAGATGGCGTCTTCGCCAGCCAGGGCCGCCACACCGATCACGTCGGGGTAGCCGGCGGGATAGACTTCCTTTTCAATGCCGTCGTTGCCGCCGGCGGCGATCAGTATGCATCCCTTGCTCTGGGCATAGTTGACGGCGTCAAGCAGCATGGGGGAGTAGCCGTAGCCGCCGATGCTGAGGTTGATTACTTTGGCGCCGTTATCTGCGGCGTAGATAATCCCTTTGGCGGCGTCTTCGTAGGTGCCGGCGCCGTTGGCGTCCATGACCTTGACCGGCAGGATGCGGGCGTTGTTGTACAAGCCTCTGATGCCAATGTTGTTGGCGGTGGCGGCAATGATGCCGGAGACAAAGGTGCCGTGGCCGTTGTCGTCGTTGGCGTCGGGTTTGTTGTTGGTGAAGTCGTAGCCTTTGAGGGTTCTGCCGACAAGGTCGGGGTGGTCGGCCTGTACTCCGGTATCGATGACAGCTACGGTTACCAGTGCGGTACTTTTGAGGGTCGGCCAGGCGTTTTCAATGCGGGTGGCGGCAACATACCATTGCTCCGGGTAGAGCGGGTCGCTTACGGTGAGTATCTTCTGGATGTAGTTGGGTTCGGGGGTTTTTACGATACGCTCTTTGGTCAGTTCTTTGGCTACTTCGGGGACTCCCCTGCCGTCGGGAATGGTTATTTTGGTGTAGCCGAGTTTGGCCAGTGTAGTGTCGGGTGTTGCGTTGAGTTTGTATATGGCAAGCAAGTCGCTGATCTCTCTGGCTGTCGTGCCAAGGTGGAATTTGATCAGCAGTTCGTCGTTGATGTAGCTGACGGCGTATCCTTTTTTGTCGTCGGTGCGGGTTGTTATCTGTTTGCCTTTTACCATGGTGATGTCGCGCTGGTTGCCGAAGTCGGCTTTACGGACCAGGGTCTTGCCTTTCGTGATCTCGGCCAGGTCGGAACCGGCGTTGACCACGTAGACATAGAGGTCGCCGTTCTGGCGGTCATGGGCGATGCCGTAGTTGGCGATGCCCATTTTGTCCAGGATTGTGCCGATGCCGAGATAGGGGATGTCCTTGACATCAACCGAGACCTTTTTGTCGGCCACACCTTCCAGCACCTGGGTCTTGATGCCGGTCTTGGCAGTGATCTGCTTCAGTATCTCGCGGTAGCTGGTGTTATCGGCCCTGAGCGTGATCCGGCGGTCCTTGACAGTCAGCGCGATCGCGGATTCCGGCGTGTTTCCGGATGAAGCAGCAATGGCGGGAATGCTGGTAAGTAACGTAAGGATCATGAAAACCATGAAACCGGTGACGAGCGAGCGGAAGGATGTAAGTAGCATCAGGACAACTCCTTGAGAAAAATCAAATTAAAACAGAAAGCCCGCCTTCTATGCGAGGGCGGGCTTTCAAATGTAATATTCTGATATCTGTGACATTTCGACAACCCCTCTATCCCGGTGGGATGGTAGCTTTGCGACACACGGTTGCCCGTGTTGTGCCTTTTCGATGTATTAATTTAATGAACGAAGTAACACACCTCTTCCCGCCAATGCAAGGACTATAACATTAAAACCATAACCAGCTGTTTTCACTGAGACAACAAAACATTTGCACACTGCAATGAATAACAACCAACACCGGATCATTTATGCCACTCCACCTTGACCACAACAGGCTCAACATCATCGATCCTGCATGACTCCGAAGCACACACTCCCGCGATCCAGATCAGTTCGTTCCCGCAGAATAGGAGCGGAATCCGTCTTCGATCAGCTAGAGGAATCTTACGGTCAATGAAAACATCCTTGACCTTTTTCCTGCCGGTCATGCCGAACGGTACGATGCGGTCACCGGCGCGAAAGCAGCGCACCCGCCAGGGGAAAGGAGTTCTGGATATATCGAAGCAGGCGACGTCGGCAGGCAATTGATTGAAGTCAATCGGTGCGGAGCAGGTTGCGACCTCAAGAGATCCGCCCCAGGGAAGACGGTAACTGCCCGAAGCCGGGATGATCACATCTTCGGCGATAACCGCTGCTTCCCGCGGGTTGAGGCGAAGGACGATCCGGTCATATTCGCGCATGGCTCCGATGCCTTGCGGCAGTGAGAGCCTGGCGTTGGGGCGTGGTGAATCCGGCAGTTGCCGGATAGATTCGATATGCCCGTGGGTGAATCCCTCCAGGTTTCCGGCCAGGCGGAGGCAGGCGTGTCGGAGCATCCGCCGCTGCAGGGCGGGCGGATGCTCCTTGAATTCGGCAATTCCGCAGCCCCAGGAGCTGTCATGGCTGCTGCGCCAGCAGGCCTCGAAGGCCTGTTCGGCCAGGCTGTCCAGCAGCGTGTTTTCATCGGACAGGAGCGCGGCGGTGGCGGTCAGGGTGTGGCGGATGGCAGGGTTGTACTGTTCCAAAAGCGGCAGAAGTTCATGGCGGATCCGGTTACGCAGAAAATCCAGGTCGCGGTTACTGGCATCTTCACGCCAGGCAAGCCCCAGTTCCGCCAGGTATCGTTCAATCTCGGAGCGGGTGACGTCAAGCAACGGCCGGATATGGCCGCGCCGGTTGCAGTACCGCATCCCGGAAAGCCCGGTCATGCCGGAGCCGCGTAAAAGCCTCATCAGCACGGTTTCGGCCTGGTCATCGCCGTGATGGGCGGTCACTATGGCCGTAGCGCAATATTTTTTCCGCATCTGTTCCAGAAACGCGATGCGGGCGCGACGGCCTGCATCTTCCAGGTTCAGGCCGTCGGTTGCCGCGAACTGCTTGACATCGACCCGCAGGATTTCGATCGGTACTCCGTGGTCATAAGCCAGTCTGCGGCAGAACTCCTCGTCACCGTCGGATTCCGCACCGCGCAGGCAGTGGTTCAGATGAGCGGCCACCAGCCGCAGATCAAATCCGGGCAGCCGGCCCAGCAGATCCAGCAGCGCGGTCGAATCGGCGCCGCCGGAGAGCGCCACGATCAGCGTGTATCCCGGACTGAACAACTGCTGTTCCCGGATCGTCCGGACAACCCTGGAAACAAGCTCCGCGACGATGGTCACGCCCTGCCAGCCGGGAGGCACGAAAGTGGGATGTACGGGAGAGGGGTGATCATTTTTTGGTTCCGAAGACCATGTTTAGAATGAAGCTGAACAGGCTGAAAAGCAGCGCGGCCAGGAAGGCAGCGCCAAAGCCGGTGACATGAAAACCGCTGACCAGATAGGCCGCCAGATAGAACATCAGGCCGTTGATCACCAGGGTAAACAACCCCAGGGTCAGCATCGTGACCGGCAGGGTCAGCAGGATGATGATCGGGCGCAGAAATGCGTTCAAAAGACCGATCACCAGGGCTGCCACCAGCAGGTCCTGGAAACGGTCGATCCGGATGCCGGGAATGATTTTCATGACGAAATAGAGGGCGAACGAATTGAGCACCCATTTCAATATCAGCCGTGTCATAGAATCTCCTAAAGCCAGCGTTTTTTTCTGAAATATGCCACCATCAACAGTGAAATTGCGATCATCACCGCCCACAGGGCAAAATATCCGTAATGCCATTCCAGCTCCGGCAGATTCTTGAAGTTCATGCCGTAGACCCCCACCAGAAAGGTCAGCGGCATGAAGATCGTGCCGATCACGGTCAGAAACTTCATCACTTCGTTGGTGCGGTTGCTGATGCTGGACAGGTACAGATCCAGCATTCCCGAGAGCAGGTCGCGGTAGGTTTCGACCGTATCGATCACCTGGATGGTATGGTCGTAAACATCCCGGAAATATACCCTGGTGGAATCATTGATCAGGTGGCTGTCGCCCCGCTCCAGAAAAGCGATCGCCTCGCGCAGCGGCCAGACCGTCTTGCGCAGGAAGATGATCTCCTTCTTCAGCTCGTTGATCAGATGCAGCGTGCTCCGTTCCGGCGTCAGGGCCAGATCCTCCTCCACATCGATCACCCGCTCCCCCAGCGTTTCCAGCACACTGAAATAGCCGTCAACAATAGCATCGATCAGCGCGTAGGCCAGATAATCGCTTCCCATCGAACGAATCTTGCCCTTGCCGGTGCGGATTCGCTCTCGGACCGAATCGAAAGGGTCACCCTTGAGCCCCTCCTGAAAGGTGAAGATGTAGTCCGGCCCCAGGATTATGCTGAGCTGTTCCGAACTGAAATCCAGATCTTCGGTCGGGCGCAGCATGCGCAGCACGATGAAGAGGTATTCGTCGTAATCCTCGATCTTGGGGCGCTGCACGGTGTTGACGATATCTTCCAGGACCAGCGGGTGAAAGGAGTGACAATCGCCCAGTCGCCGGATGACCTCCACATCATGCACCCCCTCCACGTTGACCCAGGTCACCGAGGTGCCGGGCGGCGGCAACAGGCACTCCTCAAGTTTCTGAAAATGGTGTTCCTCGATATCGGTCGCATTGAACGAGATCATCCTGATCTCCACCGATTCGTTCGGTGTCTCACCGATATGCACCAGACTGCCGGGAGGAAGACCGGACTTTACCGAGCGTTTCTTATGGAATCTCTTTCCGGAGCGCAATTTCAGATCCCCAGGATATCGGCCATGCGCAGCAGATCTTCATTGAGCTTTTTCTGACCGCCATTGACCACCATCTCCAGCAGCGTCATGTTCAGTGAATTGGTCGCCAGTCCGACCATGACCCCCTTGGTTCCGGAAAGCAGCAGGTCAACCGACTTGCGGCCGAAACGGCTTCCCAAAAGGCGGTCGAATACCGTCGGAGCGCCGCCGCGCTGGTAGTGTCCCAGCACCGTCACCCGCGTTTCAAAACCGACCGTGTCCTTGATGCCGTCGGCAATAGACTGGGCGTTGCCGGCCCCTTCGGCCATGATGATCAACGCATTGGTGCGCCCCTCTTCATAACGGCGGCGCAGCTGATGGCACATTTCCGACAGGTCGAACTCCACCTCCGGAACGATCGCGAATTCGGCCCCGGTGGCGATGGCGGAGGTTGAAGCCAGATAGCCGGAGTTGCGCCCCATCACCTCGACGATAAAGGCCCGGTCGTGGGAACTGGCGGTATCCTTGATGCAGTCCACGGCATAGATGATGTTGTTCAGCGCCGTATCCACCCCCAGGGCCATATCGGTGTAGGGGATATCGTTATCGATGCTGGCCGGAATACCGACAACCGGAAAGCCCATCCTGTCCAGCGCCAGCGCGCCGTTAAGCGAACCGTCGCCACCGATCACGATCAAGCCCTCGACCCGCTCCTTAATCAGGTTATCCAATGCCTTTTTGCGACCCTCCTCGGTGCGGAACTCGGCCGATCTGGCCGACTGCAGGAAGGTGCCGCCACGCTGGAGCACACCCGAGACAGCCCTGGTGTCCAGGATCTGGAAGTCGTTTTTCAGCAGGCCGGCGTAGCCCTTGCGATAGCCGATCATTTCCACGTCATTGGCGATGGCGGTGCGAGCGGCCGCGCGGATGGCCGCGTTCATGCCGGAGCAGTCGCCGCCGCTGGTCAGAATGGCAAGTCGTTTCATGGTTGTTCCCTCCAGATGGAATTTAATCGGTCATTTAACCGGAAAAAGCTCTTGCAGTTTCCTGCTGCGGTAGTCGAAGATCCGCCGCAGACGCGGCGCCACGAACAGGCGGTTGATCAGTCCCACCAGATGGTCGTGGTGAAGCAGGTAGTGGACCAGGTCATGCATCTCGACGCCGCCTTCCACCTGGCGGAAGCGGTGCTGATGGTGCCAGAATCGATACGGTCCGAAGCGCTGCTCGTCAACGAAGAAGTTCGGACGTTCGACGTGGGTGATCTCGGTCGTCCAGCTGACCTCGACCCGCATCAGCGGGCGCACGGTATAGGTGATGATCTGGCCGGCATAGGTTTCTTCACAGGGCGGCGAAGTGATTCTGAAATCCATGTCCGGCGGGGTTATCTTCACCAGGTTGCCGGGGTTGGAAAAGAAACTCCAGGCCTCGTCCAGGGATACCGGCAGGATCTGCCGGCGTTCGAGAGTGTAAGGTTTCATGAAGGTCTGTCTTTCCTTTTTTTCAGCCACTCCATCCGTTCGACAATATTCTTCTCATAGCCGTGCCCCTTGGGCTCGTAGAACCTGCGACCGGCCAGTTTCTCCGGAAGGCACTCCTGCCCGGAATAGCCGTCGTCGTAATCATGGGCGTACTGATAACCCTTGCCGTAGCCCAACTCCTTCATCAGCCTGGTGGGGGCGTTGCGGACATGCAGCGGCACCGGCAGGGCGCCGCTGTTTCTGACCTCGGCCAGGGCGGCATTGATGCCGGCGTAGGAGGCGTTGGATTTGGGAGCGGTCGCCAGGTAGGTAACCGCCTGCCCCAGCGTGATGCGTCCTTCCGGCATGCCGATCATCTGGAAAGCCTGCAGCGCCGAAACCGCCACCTGCAAGGCGCGCGGGTCGGCATTGCCGATATCCTCGGAGGCCAGGATTATCATGCGCCGCAGGATGAAAAGCGGATCCTCTCCGGCCTCCAGCATGCGCGCCAGCCAGTACAGCGCCGCGTCCGGGTCGCTGCCGCGCAACGACTTGATGAACGCTGAAATTACGTTGTAATGCTCCTCGCCCCCCTTGTCGTACAGCAGCGCCTTTTTCTGCTGCGCTTCCTGGACAGTTTCCAGGGTTATGCAGGCGTTTATCGGCGGGCTGCCCGGCGGAGCCGCAGCGTCAGGAGGAGTCGAAACCAGTCCGCTGGCCACCTCCAGCGTGTTGAGAGCCTTGCGGGCGTCACCGTCGGCCTGGGACGCCAGGAAATCAAAGGCCTCATCGCTGGCAGTCACTCCGAGCCGACCGAGGCCGCGTTCCGTATCATGCAGCGCCTGTTTCAGGATATCGCGGATCGCATCCGGTTCCAGCTGCTGCAGGGTCAACACCCGGCAACGGGAGAGCAGCGGGGCGATCACTTCGAAGGAGGGATTTTCAGTAGTGGCGCCGATAATCGTGACCACGCCTCTTTCCACATACGGCAGGAACGCGTCCTGCTGGGATTTGTTGAAGCGGTGGATCTCGTCGACGAACAGCAGCGTGCGTTGACCACGGGCCGCGAACGCCTCCGCATCGCGGAATATCTCGCGGATTTCCTTGATGCCCGCGAGGATTGCCGAAAAGAAAACGAATCGCATGTGGGTTTCGGCGGCGATTATATGGGCCAGCGTGGTCTTGCCGCAACCGGGCGGGCCCCAGAAGATCAGCGAAGACAGGTTGTCGTTCTCGATCATCGCCCGCAGGAGACGTCCCTCTCCAAGCAGGTGTTCCTGGCCGATAAATTCGGCCATATTGCGGGGACGCATGCGCTCCGCCAGCGGCGCATGGCTGGAAACATCCGGGGCTCGGTTGATTCCCGCCGTTTGGTCCCACAATCCGGGAGTCTGTGTCGCGCTTCCGGATTTCAATGAATATCCCGCTTGACGGTGCGCTTGATCTTTTCCGGCTTGATATCCCAGATTTCACTGGCGTATTCGGAGATGGTCCGGTCACTGGAGAACTTGCCCATGCCGGCGGTATTCAGGATCGATGTGCGGGCCCATTCGTGGGGCTGCTGGTAGAGCCGGTCCACTTCGTCCTGGGTCGCGATGTACGAAGCGTAATCCGCCAGCAGCAGGTAGTGGTCGAGCCCCAGCAGGGTATCCACCACCGGCTTGAAAAGCTCCGGATGGCCGGGGGAAAAGCTGCCGTTGCCGATCATGTCTATGGCCTGCCTCAGCTCCTGGTTGTGGAGGTAGTAATCCTGCGGCCGGTAACCGGCGTTTTTCAGACCGGTAACCTGTTCGGCGGTCAGGCCGAAGATGAAGATGTTGTCGCGCCCGACCTCTTCCATGATCTCGATGTTGGCGCCGTCCAGGGTGCCGATCGTCAGCGCGCCGTTCAGCGAGTACTTCATGTTGCCGGTGCCGGATGCCTCGGTGCCGGCGGTGGAGATCTGCTCGGACAGGTCGGAGGCCGGAAAGATCATCTCGGCCAGGGAGACGTTGTAATTGCCCAGGAAGACCACCTTCAGCAGTCCGTTCAGATCGGGATCATTGTTGACGATTTCGCCTACTGCGTTGATCAGGTTGATGATCAGCTTGGCCATGAAATAGGAAGGAGCGGCCTTGCCGCCGAAAATGACCGTGCGCGGCGCGAAATTGCCCCCGGGATTGGCCTTGATGCGATTGTAGCGCGTGATCACATGCAGCACGTTCAGCAGCTGGCGTTTGTATTCGTGGATACGCTTGGTCTGGCAGTCAAACATGGAATCCGGCGACACCATGATGCCGTTATGCTTGTAGATGTAGTCGGCCAGGTTACGCTTGTTGGCATGCTTGACCTCGATCCACTGCTGCTGGAACTCACGGTCACCGGCCAGCGGGATCAGTTTTTTGAGCTCGCCCAGGTCGGTGACCCACCCCTCCCCTATTTTTGACGAGATCAGGTCGGCCAGCCATCGGTTGGAATATTTCAACCAACGGCGCTGGGTAATGCCGTTGGTCTTGTTATTGAAACGCTCCGGCCACATTTCGTAAAAATCATGGAACAGATCGTCCTTGAGGATTTCACTGTGCAGGGCCGACACGCCGTTGACCGAGTGGCTGCCGACGATGGCCAGATGGGCCATGCGGACATTTTTTTCGCCATCCTCGCCGATGATCGACATGCGCCGCAGGCGCCCGGAATCCCCCGGAAAACGACCGGCGATCTGCCGAATGAAATGCTCGTTTATTTCGTAGATGATATGCAGATGACGCGGCAGTATCTTTTCCATGGTTTGCACGGGCCATTTTTCAAGCGCTTCCGGCAACACGGTATGGTTGGTATAGGCAAAAGTCCTGACCGAGATATTCCAGGCTTCGTCCCAGCCGAGATGTTTCTCGTCCATCAGAATCCGCATCAGCTCCGGTATCGCCAGGGTCGGATGGGTATCGTTAAGTTGTATCGCCACCTTTTCGGGAAGCATGTTCAGGTCGTCATGCTTCTTGGCAAATCGATAGAAGATGTCCTGCACCGTCGCGGAAGAGAGGAAATACTCCTGGCGCAGGCGCAGTTCCTTGCCCTCGGCCATGTGGTCGGCCGGATAGAGCACCTTGGAGATGTTCTCGGTGCGCATCTTGGATTCCACCGCGCCGATATAGTTGCCCTGGTTGAAGGAACCCAGCTCGAAATCACGGGTAGATTTGGCGCTCCAGAGCCGCATGGTGTTGACGGTATCGTTGCCGTAGCCCGGCACCGGAAAGTCATAGGCCAGGGCCATGACATCGGTGGTGTCAACCCAGGAACAGCGCTTGTCGCCGGACTGATCGGTATGGTAATCCACCCGTCCGCCGAACTTGATCTGGTGCAGGTGTTCCTGACGGTCAAATTCCCAGGGGTTGCCGTAACGCAGCCAGTTGTCCGGATACTCGCACTGGGCTCCGTCGATGATCTTCTGATAGAACATGCCGAATTCATAGCGGATGCCGTAACCGTAGGCCGGCAGGCTCATGGTTGCCATCGAATCCAGGAAGCAGGCCGCCAGACGCCCCAGTCCGCCGTTTCCCAAGCCGGCGTCCCACTCGTTCTCCTGCAGTTCCTCCACATCGATTCCCATCTGTTTCAGCGCGGTCTGCCACTCGTCCATGATCCCCAGGTTGATCAGGCTGTTGCCGAGTGTGCGACCCATCAGGAATTCCATCGAAATGTAATAGACCCGCTTGGCATCGTTGATGTAGTAGGATTGCTGGGTGTCGAGCCAGCGGTCCACCAGCACGTCACGCACGGCATAGGCCAGCGCCAGATAGAGGTCGGCCTTGGTCGCGGAATACTTGTCCCTGACCAGCGTATATTTCAGATGGCGAAGAAATGAACGTTGGAGATCGGCGGCGGTCGGCTTGTCGCCGTTGGCGGGAACTGTTTCTGCTGGCGTCATATTATCCATCCTCGTAGACAGAGATAGCGGCGAATATATAGATAACCAAGGCTTATTGCAAGGAGGAGTGCGGCTGCAACCGGAATTATCATAACCACCACCCATGTGCAACGCAGCAGGCAGACAGCAGCATGATTCCCTTTTCGATAAAATTCTGCTATGGTGGCAAACATGGGTGAGAAACTGATCTGCAACAACAAGAAGGCCTACCACGATTACTTCATCGAAGAAAAGCTGGAGGCGGGGCTGGTCCTGCAGGGGACCGAAGTCAAGTCGCTGCGGGCCGGCAAGGCCAACCTGAACGATTCGTTCATGCTGGTGCGTGACGGCGAGGCGTTCCTGCACAACCTGAACATCTCGCAGTACGAATTCGGCAACCGCCAGAACCATCAACCGGACCGCAACCGCAAGCTGCTGTTGCATCGCCGCGAGATCGAACGCCTGTACGGCCGTATCCGTGAAAAGGGTCTTTCGGTCATTCCGCTCAGGCTCTACTTCAAGGATGGGCGGGTCAAGGTAGAGATAGGGCTTGCCAAAGGGAAGAAACTGTACGATAAACGCGAGGACTTGAAGAAGAAGGATGGCCAGCGCGAGATGTCACAGGCGCTCAAGTCCAGAAATCGGGATTAGCCTTTTTCATAATTCAAAATTCTAATTTCAACATTGTATTTACAAAGGGGGCGTAAAGGTTTCGACGGGGAATTGAAAATCTGGGGAGCACCGGGTCGGGGCAGGCGGCCGACCTTAATAAACCTGCACGGCATTAATTGCCGACAATTATAACACTCCTGTAGCTCTAGCAGCTTAACAGGCGTCCCCGATCAAGATGCCGGTGGTAAAAAGGGGGCGTCACTCACTACCGGATAGGGGAGCGCAACGCCCGTAGCGCAACCCGAAACTCACGGGACCGCCGTTTGACTGCCTTGTTCGCTGCGCAGGCAGACGGTTAAATCGAGCAACGAACTAACGGTGTAGGGTCTCAGATGCTAGATTTTTCGGACGTGGGTTCGACTCCCACCGCCTCCACCATTTAACAGTCCGGCACAGTCCGTACAAGACCAAAAGCCCTTGAGAAATCAGGGGCTTTTTCTTTTATGTTGTCCCGTAATGTCCGATAGCATATCGTGAAATCCGGTGTTTTGGGGATACTTTTTATTTTGTTATACCCCCAAAACAGAGCAGTAAATTTCCTTATTTACCAGATAAAGGAGTAATGTAGTTAGTTAAGGAGTACATTACATGAAAAATGAGTCAAATAACTTCAGCATCAGTAGAGGTTCACATTGTCTCCTAATGGGACTTGATGGAGTTACCTATCAGGCACTACTAGGAAATTTATCACTAACTGGAGCATTGATTAAGTTGAGTGACAATAATCCAAATGGTTTGCACGTTGGCGAAATGTGTGGACTGATGCTAAATGACAAAACTAAATTGAGTTCTGCAAAGTTTACAGGGAGGATCGTTGAACTTGATTCAGGAAGTGTGGGAATTAGCTTTAACCATCAGGAGCATCAACACAAGAAGCATAAGTATTCTGCAAATAAGAATTAGTGCATATAAAAAGCCCACCAAGTTAATTCGGTGGGCTTCTCTTTACACTTAATATTTGATTACCTTTTAGGTTTTAATCCGATTTAACAATTCTATCGGAAATCTCTTGTATCCTATGTCCGGTTCCACTCAGGCGGAGTATCATTCTGCATAATAAGTAAGTCCTCCTTTAAGTGAATTCTGTTTCTTTCCTACGACTCCAATATATCACTTCAAATACAAAAAAACAGTCTGTTGAAATAAATTTATAGCGAGTATACTCCAACAGTTGCAATGAACATCCTGCCAAATATTTGACACCAAACTGCACACATTCCACTCTTAAGCTCTATTTGGGTCAAACATCAAAACCCTTCAAACTACAGTAGATTCATGCGATGGGTAGAAACCTTTTACCTATAGTTCAGATCGTCATTCTTACAAGGTGGCTCATGGAAGCAATCATAGTCGAGAAAAATATCGAAATGAGTATCGTCATGATTATTCCGATGACCACCCCCAGGGTGATCACCCACTTGTTGACCCCACCGAGTTCCTGCAGCACGGGATTGTAATTCTGCGGTAGTTGTGTTGACCTGATTTCAAGGATTTTCTCTTTCACATACCTGTAGTACAGATAGTTGCCGATTATACCTGTTCCTATATGCAGGAGAAAATTGATCCCCGGTATACAGAAGACGATAAAAGACACAACTGACCAAAAGTACATCTTTCTGTACAAGAACCAGATGAAAGTAAATCCGAAACAGGACCAATTCCATGTAGCACAGAACTGCTCTCTGCCCGATATCGTGTACTTTGAAAAGTTCTGTACGTAATAGTGGGAATTTGGTCCTACGAATTCACGAATCTCATCACTGCTTATGTTATCAATGTTTATGGCGCTGGATGGGTCAAGATTAAGCATTGAACCGCAGTAGCGGCATTTTATCGCACCATCTTGAATGGTTTCTTTGCAATAAGGACAGATCATCGAAAAAAGCTCCTTGGGGATTCATACCAACTCATTGCATCCTAACATCATTCCGGTTTTAAAACCAATTTCAGAGTTGTTACCCACCAGTGATTCTTGCATTAATTTTAAGCGAGGAACTGTCCATATCGTAACTTCAGGGGGATACGTGCTTTCCACAAATAATGTTGATAACCCTGTTGAAGCTGTTGATAAGTTTCAAAAATGTAACGTGATATTGATACCTTTATCGGATTGCATACTGAATAAGCACCGCCCGTAACTAGTTGTTATATCATGTCAATACATATTTTATTGCTGTATAAAGACATGCATTAAGTGAGACATATTAAAGGTGCGGGAAAAGATGTAACAAAACCTGTATATCAAAGGTTTCAGAACATGTGCAACTTCCCAGGGGCAGATCTGTAAGGTCTGCTTTTATTATTTTAAGGGGGCTTCTATGAGAAGTGAATGCTGTATCAGGAAATTTGGAATATGAGATTTGTTCCGGAACGCACCCAAGGCAACACTTAACCCTAGTTGCCTGACCCTGTCGCAGGCATGGCGCCGCCAATCGCCTGATACAGTGTCATACTGTTTTTGAGCCGGTTTAGCCGGTTTTCAGCAAGCGACTTTTCGGCGCTCCGTCGGCTTTCCTGTGCATCCAACCATGATTGCAGTGCAGTTGATCCCGCGCGATAACGCACTTCGGTCAAATCCTCGGCCTTGCGGGCCAAAGCCAGCGATTCTTCCAGCTGCCGGTTCTCCTCTGCATAGCGGACACGCGCCGACAAGGCATTTTCAACATCGCCTAAAGCGGAGTAGAGCGCCTGACGGAAATTAACAGCAGCTTCCTCATACTCCGTCTGTGATATCTCCACATTAAGCTTCATGCTGTTCCACTGGATAAACGGCAACGTCAACCCGGCGCCCAGGGCAACATACGGGTTTTGCAACACCTGTAGCAGAGTGGTACTGCTGCTGCCAAGCGTGCCGGTAAGGGAAAAAGACGGATAGTAACCGGCGCGGGTGTTGTCCACGCTTGTCAGGTATTTTCTGAGCCTCTTTTCCGCCGCGCGAAGATCGGGGCGCTGTGCCAGAAGACTTACAGGAAGCCCGGCATTGACTGTAGGAAGCGGCATCCGCGGTAATTGCCGGAGTTCGGCCACGTCACTGCCCGGCGGTTGATTGAACAGAATCGCCAGTGCATTGCGAGCCTCTGTGCGCTGTTGTATCAGCAGCGTGAGCTGGGCACGCTGGCTGGCCAGCGTTTGCCGGGCCTGAATCTTATCAAGAGCAGATACTGCTCCGGCATCATATTTGACCTCAACCAGCTCCAGGATCTTTTCCGCGTAGATGATGCTTGCCTCGGCGGTAGTAATCCGCTCGTTCAGATAGGCGATCTGCCAATAATCTGTCGCAGTAGTTCCAATCAACGCCAGCGCACTGCTTTGGCGGTCAGCCTCGGTTGCATCCGCTTCCCAGCGGCTGACATCGCGTGCAGTGGCAAGTTTGCCCCAGAGATCCTGCTCGTAACTTACGGTCCCGGTGGCACTGCCCGATCTGGTGTCGGCATTGTTCTTCAGGTTTCGATTAATACTGCTGTTTGCTCCGACAGTTACCGATGGAGTCAGGTTAGTGCCGGTCAGTTCGGCATTGAGCCTCGCACGGCGCACTTTGATGGCGGCGGCAGCCAGATTGTTATTGGTCTTGAGTGCGCGCTCGACAAGTTCATTCAGGATCGAGTCGTTAAAGTCCTGCCACCACCGTTCTCCAGTAGCAACCGTTGTACCGGTGACACTTTCCTCTTGCCACTTCTCAGGCAAGACGACATCCGGACGGGTGTACTTGCTGCGGGGAAGCAGACCACTGCAACCGTTCAGCAAGAGAGTTGCAGCAATCAGGAGTGCGGTCATTCGTACTGTTTTTTGTGTCGGATTGCGTTTCATGGTTCTGCTACTCCCTGGCAAGTGCTTCGATGGGATCAAGGCGCGCCGCATTTCGCGCCGGTATGAAGCCAAACAAGACACCGATTATGGTTGAACAAAGGAATGCGGATATGATCGAGATAAAGGAAAACTTCATGGCAAAGCTTGATACGAACAGCGAAAAGATCAACCCCACACAATAGGAGAGGATGATGCCGATCATGCCGCCAATCAGGCACACCAGTACCGATTCAATCAGGAACTGCTGCATGATGTCCTCCTGACGAGCCCCGACCGCCATCCTGATCCCGATCTCGTGAGTCCGTTCGGTCACCGAAACCAGCATGATATTCATCACGCCGATGCCCCCTACCACCAGTGAAATCACTGCGATAGCCGAGATCAGCAGGGTCAGGGTAGCGGTGGTCTTATTGACGGTTTTCAGGATGCTGTCACTGCTGTTGGTGAAAAAGTCCTTACGGCCATGTCTCTGTTTGAGCAGATTAATGATGCTCTGTTCAGCGATCTGATTGGATGTGCCCTCCATAACCCTGACGGTTATGGAATTGAAATACTGTTGTCCCAAAAGCCTGCTCATCGCGGCACTGTAAGGAATCCATACCTGCAGGTTTTGGCTGTTGCCAAAGGGCCCTTCCTTCTCCTTGGTTACGCCAATAACCCGGCAGGGCAGCTCGCCGAGAAAGATGATCTTGCCGATCGGGTTCTCCCTGGCAAAGAACTTCTTGCCAGTATTCTGATCGATTACCACCACCTGGGCCTGTTGACTGACATCGCCGGCTTTGAATAATGCTCCTTGTGAGATTTCGTATCCCTTGACACGGAAATATTGTTCACCGACACCATTTACCGAGGCATTTGCCGTAATGTTACGAAGCCGAAGCACCTGGCTGCCACCGGTTGCAGGGGTAGCGCTGTCAACGTAAACCTGTGCTTTCAGAGCCTCCAGATCGGAAGGCACCAAAGTCTGAATACTGGAGGCGTCTTCGTCACCCCAATCCTTGCCCGGATTAATATCAATGACGTTTGTTCCCATGGAACTGATATCATTGACAACCTTCTGCCGAGCCCCCTGACCAAGCGCCACCACTGAAACCACCGAGGTGATGCCGATGATTATGCCGAGCATTGTCAGTAGTGTCCGCATCCGATGGGAGGACAAGGCGATCAGGGCCATCTTGAAAGCTTCGGCAAAACGTCCCCAGTTGGCCTGGAGAAAGTTTGACGGTTTCTCAACAGAGTTTTTTTCAGGCAGCTCCATTTTTTCAATAGCAGGCGCGCCAGGATTCAGTTGATCCCGGATGATCTCACCATCGCTGAGCTCAATGATCCGTTCAGCATGGCCGGCAACCTGCATGTCGTGGGTAACCAGAATGATGGTATGTCCACGTGCGTGCAACTCGTGGAGCACATTCATCATCTCCTGACCGCTTTTGCTATCCAGCGCCCCGGTTGGTTCGTCTGCCAGGATTACGTCGCCGCCGTTCATAAGCGCCCGGGCAATACTTACCCGCTGTTGCTGGCCACCGGAAAGCTGGTTGGGACGATGATCACACCGATCCCCCAGGCCCAGCCGGCTTAGAATTTCCCGGGTTCTGGTACTGCGTGTACTTTTGTTCACACCGGAATAGATCGCCGGAATTTCGGTATTCTGGGCGGCTGTCAAGTGCGGCATCAGGTGGTAGCGCTGGAAGATAAAACCGAAGTAATCCCGCCGTAACCTGGCCAGTTCATTACCGGAAAGCTCCCCGGTTTCCTGTCCATCGATCCGGTAACTTCCCTCGCTTGGCCGATCAAGGCAGCCGAGGATATTCATCAGAGTCGATTTCCCGGAACCGGAGGCTCCCACGATCGCGACCATTTCGCCACCATGGATGGTCAGTTCGATCCCTTTCAGCACCGGAATTTTCTGTTCACCGGTGACAAAGCTGCGCCCCAAGCCCTTGAGTTCAAGTAATGGCTTTTGCATGATCAGCGTTTCCCCGGTGGCGGCATGGCGCTAGATTCGGTTTTCGGTAACGAAGCGCTGTCACCGACAACCACCTTTTCCCCTTCTCGCAACCCATCAAGCACCTGCACCTGTACGTTGTTGGTGATGCCGGTCCGGATATTCCTCGTGCTGGCGATGTCTCCTTCAAACACCGTCACCGTGATGCGACCATCTTTCTGCTTTTCCCCCAGTGCCGAAACCGGGATGCAGAGAGCCTGTTTTGCCTGGTTAAGAACGATTGCCACCTGTGCTGTCATGGAAACCTTCAACTTGTTTTCGCTGTTAGGCACCTCGAACAACCCATAGTAATAGACAGCAGTACTGCTGCCGGAACTCGTACTACTACTGGTTCCACTCGAAACCGGACCCGGTTCAATTGCCCGCAGCTTGCTGTAATAACGTTTGTCCGCATCTCCCAACAGGGTGAAATAGGTCGCCAGCCCCGGCTTAACCCTGGTGACATCCGCCTCGGATATCTTGGCCTTGACGGTCATGGTATCCAGTGTGGCCAGTGTAATGATTGTGGTTGCCGACTGGGTAGACACCACCGTCTGACCTTCCTCGGTATCGATGGAGATGACAGCGCCATCAATTGGCGCGTTGATTCTGGTATATTCGAGATTGGCTTTTGCAGTAGCCACTGCAATGATGGCCTTCTTTATTTGAGCTTCAAGAGCTGCTATGTCGTGACGGGTACTCTCAAACTGAGACTGTGCAATTTCCAGGTCCGCTTTGGAGGTGGCGTCCCTGGCGCTCATCTGTCTCTGGCGTTGCAAGGCAAGCTCATACTGTTTCAACAACTCCTGCCTGGAGCGTTTCTGTGCCCGCAGGTTTTCTACCTGGGCCTCGGCGTCCCTGAGAGTGTTCTGCTGCAGCACCGGATCGATCTCAGCCAGAAGCTGCCCCTTTTTCACCGTATCCCCCAAGGCAACATGCAGGGTCTTCAACTGCCCGGACACCTGAGCTCCCACCGCCACCGTCTTGAACGCCTTCAGCGTACCGCTGGCCAGCACGCTTTCCTCCAGATCCATCCTGACAACATCGGCAGTAATAAATGTGGTCTTGGGTTTGCCGAAGAAAGCCTTCTTCACGGCCAATCCTCCCCCCAGTATGACAAGCAGGGCAATTGTTCCGAAAATGATTCTGTTTCGTGATGTGGCAATCATGATTCCAGTCCTTTTACGCCCATGGCGGCAATGCTCGCCGGAGCGGATTTTATTGCATCATACCGATGATCCATGTTTCACAGAATGCACCCTGAATGTGCAGCAAATATGAAGCTAACAGGGAAATGAACTCAGCCTCCAAACACAGAGTGAATGAAGGCTGAGTCAACAGTACAATATTATTAACTCAAATGTCGGATAGTATCGGAGCGTTATTCGGACAAACTACGCTGTAGACAGATAAAGTAGAGATATTAGAGGAGTTTCGCTCAAAATATTGAACAGATGTTCATACCAATGTGTCAACAGAACCGAATGGGGCTGAAGCATAGCCGTCTATTGAATTTGCTGTCAGATCCATTGTCTGTCCATAAGCATCTTCACCATAAAAAGTAAACACAAGATGCATGGGATCTATTTTAGCGTCACCGTTGCTGTTCTGGCTGAGCCTGAAAGACACGGTGGCTTCTCCAGTGGTGGAATCATAAATCACGGATTCTGGTGTCGGCGGTATATAGGCATCACTGCTGGAGATTGGCAATGAATAATTGTAATAACCGGATTTAGAATTGTTTCCACGTGAAATTGACCAGTTTGATATATTGGTGACCGAGTCAAAGTCCATTTCTTTGCTAAACTGGATCACGGTGGATACGGTTTTAGAGCTATTCGGAGTTGTCAGCGAGGTATCAAAAAGCCAGATTGGAGTGCCCGCCCCTAAAAGAGAAGTGGCAAATGTCGATTTTATATTATCTTCTTCAATCCCGACTATTTGTGGCCTGGTAATGGTTGATAGCTGCGATGCCAGGGTAGCATCCGAGCTATCCAATATTGCCTGCTGTTCCTGCACCCCTTCAGTATAGTTGAGACCATTGTATGCAACGCCTAATTCATAATTTGCCTCTGGAAAATCCGATTTAAGCTGAAGGGATGTTTGCAGTGCTGTCGCGGCTTCCATGTAATTTCCCTGGGCATTATAGACTGCACCCAAGGCATAATATACGTTGCCATCTTTCGGCGCCAACGACTTTGCTTTTTCAAGCTGTGTCAAAGACTCTGTAAGTCTGCCCTGAGCCAGATACTGCTGCCCCAGAGTGTAAACGGGAAGTGAATCTCGCGGAGCCAGCTTGATGGCATCTTTAAATTGTTTCTCTGACTTGTCATACTGCTTGGCCTGTAAATAGGCATTGCCCAGACTGATCTTTGCTTCCTCCAGGGTGGGGGCACTTGAAGATGAATCTTTTGTAGACGAATTGGATTGGATATTTACCAGTTGCGTGAATGCTTTGATTGCATCGTCAGTTTTACCCTGCGCCAGATAAATCTTTCCCAGGTAATTATAGGCCGTAGTATTGGTTGTATCAAAGGCTGCGGCTGTTTTGAATGCTTTGACTGCTTTGTCGTAATTGCCATCACTTAAAGCCGTTGAGGCGGCTGCGATTGCGTACTGAGCGCTTTGAGCTCGACTGGTCTGTGCACTTTGGTAGGCGGCGGACAGACCCAAAACATCAGAACTGCTGTCACTGAGCCAATTCGAACTAATCACGGGAACACCCCATTCTATTCTTCCGGATGCTCGTCAATCCTGACACTTCATGAGGAGTTGACTTTGTATGAAATACGTAATCAGATGACATTGCTTCCTGGATGTACTCGACCATCTCCTCCAGAGAACCAAACGCCTCTACAGATTCAGGAGTCTCCTCCCAAATTATTCTTGCCAGCTCCTCAGCATTATATTGAGGACTTGTCAGCTGCCCCGGAGGGCAGTTGTCAGATTCTGCTATCACATCAGGGCCGGATAACGGCAAGACAGCTTGAACTTCTAATTGAGCACTGAACTGTTTCATCAACTCCTCCGCGTTCATCTCTGGAACCTGTTTAATGGCCGCTGCTGCTGAGTGACCGGCTGAAATTGGTCCCGCAATACACCCTTATGCATGGAACTACCATGAGAAGCAGGCTGTGACGCACCTGGTTTCCGTCCGGAGTTTCCGGACGGAAACTGGCTACATCATCAATGAGGATGGTGCTGTTGATTCAAAAAATAATTGAATGCGTCAATCGGTCGGCATTCATCCAGGCATCCTCAATGAGGTCCAGCCTGCTCTTTCATGGTGTGCTTCAAACTCAGTATCAGCTACGCATACAGAGCAGAAGCTGAGAGTGCCGATGCAGCGGCGTTCTCGGCGAAGCTGCTGAAACTTGCTTGCAGATAACTTTTTGCAGCCGCCGCATAGAGTGTCGGGTCAGTGGAATTAACACCGACTGCGGTGGATGCTGATGAAACATTGTCTGTTGTCGACTCAACTTGATGTTGTTTAGCCGTTTTGGTAAGAGCCGCCTCAAGTTCGCTCTTACTGACAGTGCCATCCTGATTGGTATCCATGACATCAAATATTTTTTTCACGGATGAGCTGTCCACGGAAGAACCGCTTGAAGAAGAACTGCTCTCTGACGAACTGTCATCCTCGCCTGAAAGCGCTGCCAGCAATTCACTGGCGCTGACGGTCCCGTCCTTATTAGTGTCAAGAGCATCAAAAATTTGACTTGAACTCGACTTGCTTGATGAAGAAGAGCTGCTGTCAGACGGAGGTGGAGGTGGAGGAGGCCCCTGGGCAAGGCGTTGCTGATCAGCCTTGTCGACAGCCGCATCGGATTCACTTTTGCTGATACTGCCATTCTTGTCAGTATCCAGGGCAGTCATAAGATCATCAACGGTTGTGTCGCTTTGGGATAAGTTGCCAAGCAGTGTGCTCAACTCATCTTCGCTGATGCTGCCATCCCCGTCCTGATCCGCACTCTTGAAGACACTGTCTTTCAATTTCGAAGAGGAACTGGTTTCTGAATTGCTTGAAGCGGGAGGAGGTCCTTGGGCCTGCATCTGCTGACTCATTTTTGCAAGTGCAGCATCTGATTCAAGCCTGCTAATGGCGCCGTCATTGTCGGAATCCATGTTTGTAAACATCTCATCAACACTGGGCCCGCCCTGTTTGCCATTTTCTTGTTGGGATTTCCGAAATGAGCTCATCTCGGTTTTGTCAATTTTGCTGTCGCCGTTGCTGTCAACAGCCTTGAACATGTCTTCCTGCATCTGTTTCAGGAAGGATGCGCTTAACCCTCCACTTGAACTACTTATTGAACTTATCATTACGTGGCTCCTTTCATTGGAAATTGAGGGTCAGCTTCGCATGGAAGTGAACCCCCAATCTCTTGCACGGTAAATCATCACTACTTTAGCCATGTTTAGCTTTAAACCAATCCTCCTTCCCGAAAAAATTTGCCCCGCCTGTTGTATCACCCCCCAACGTGCCGAGTTTCAGTAAGCTTGAGCACGCTGGCCAAGCGCTCTCCCAAACCACCAAACTCAGCTTCATTTTTTATAAACGCCATTCCATGTGAATGGACAGCGCCGTCATTATCTATGTAAATATCAGGAGAATGTGCACGCAATGTGTAAGAAATAAGGAAATACGACATACTGGGATTTGATGCTGCCGGGTGCGTGGCTGAAAGGCAGATCTGTGCCTCTCGGATGCAGTAACTTTCGTTAAATGCGATCAAATTATTATGGCATAATGCTTGCTTTATACTGTATATATCCAATCGGGTATTGCGCCAGATCATAACCGCGCAATCCGGAGAATCACCGCACATCAAACCCGACTGGCTATCCCTGACCGACACTCTCAGGAAATCATGCTGATGATAAGATGAAAAGAAAACTCACCTCAAAGCTGATGTCCCTTCCGATCAAACACCTGGTATCACTGATTTTGCTGGTGCTGCTGATACCCTCGATCACCCTCATCATTCATTCCGCCATCCAGGAGCGCGACAGCGAGAAGAAACATATTAAAGCTAGATTGCTGCAACTGGCGGAGTTTACCGCAAACAGCCAGAAAGAGGCGGCGGTAGCATCAGAGCATATAGCCCACCTGCTTTCCCACTCATCAGAAGTGTCAAAGCGCGATATCAAGGCCATTAAGACGGTACTAGCCGACATCAAGGCAACCAATCATCAGATTAATAACATCCTTATCGCGGATTCTACCGGCAGGGTCATTTCGGCAACCGATCCATCCTCGAGACCGATTTCAATCGCACACTACAGATGCTTTAAAAACGCCAGGATCACAAAAAAAATGGCATCCGGCGAATATGATGCATCAATGCATACCAGACATTCGGCGGTCTGTTTCGGCTTCCCGCTGCTGACAAAACAGGGCGATTTTGACGGACTGGTGCTGATAGAATATGGTGCGGACCTGTACGAAAACGACCTGAATACATCCATTTATCCTGATAACTGCAACGTCAGTTTTTTTGACCACAAAGGCACCAGAGCCTATTCACATCTGTTCCCGCAACATGTCGGGCAGAACGACCGTCCCGAGAATTTTTCCATGATGCGCATGAGCAATGAAGACGGCGCCTTCTTCGAATCACTGGACAGCGATGGAAATGGCCGTTTGTACTGTTTTCGCAAGCTTAGCCTGAAAAGCGAGCAGGAGCCGTATCTCTACATTCGGGTTGGGCTCCCGGCCGATGCGGTCCACGCGGATCTGAACAGAAAAGTTCTCCTGGAGATCCTGGCGCTCACCTCGACAACCATACTGTCGTTCGGATTTGCCTGGTTACTGAGCAAGCACCTGATCGTCAATCGCATCATGCGGCTGAATACTGCCGTGCAATCCCTGGCCGGGGACAATCTTGACATCAGCATCTCCGAAATTGAAGGGGCCGAACTGGGACAACTGGCGCAATCATTCAACCGGATGATCGAGCATCTGAGAAGCCGGGAGTCATTCCGCTTGAAGTACGAAGAAGAGTTGAAATTCAATGAGAGCAAATTCAAATCGCTCTACAAACTCTCATGCATGGCTGACAGCCCGGAACCGGTCATTGAATGTTTCGCGCTGGAAGAAGTAATCCGCCTGACCGGAAGTACAATAGGACACATATGTGAGCTGAACCTTGATGAATCGATGCTTGCCGTCCGGACATGTTCCGGAGAAGGCACGAGTGAATGCCGCACGGCAGTGGAATACTGCGTTGCAGATGCAGGTCTGTGGGGAGAGTCTGTCAGGCAAAGAAAACCGGTCATCATCAATGGCCATGAAGACTCCAATCCACAACCTGCGGCACTTCCGCATGGTGTTGGAGACATATCGCGGTATTTGAGCGTACCTCTGATCGTTGACGGCAAAGTTGTAATGCTGGTCGGAGTCGGCAATAAAGACATGGATTATTCCGAAAAGGATATTCTCATGCTGACTCTGATCATGGATGGCATATGGAGAATAAAAGACAAAAAACTGGCTATTAAAGATCGCCTGGAAAACGAGCGAATCCTGGACACGCTACTGAACGCGGTGCTTGAATCGATCGGCCTGGTAACAACGGATAACATGGTTGTCAAGGCGAACCGGATACTTGCGGGGAGACTGAACAGCACCCCGGACGAGATGTATGGAAAATGCATTTTTGATTATTTCACCGAGGAGGTCAGGGATAGCCGCAGAATCAAATATGAGCAGGCAATGGCAACGCGGCAGCCGGTAATGTTTGAAGACCGGCGCGGCGACATTTCATTCTCAAACGCAGTCAGCCCGGTGCTGGACGCATCCGGAAACGTGATATATCTTGCCGTTTATGCGATGGATATCAGCCGCCTGAAAAACTATGAAAATGAGCTGATCGCGGCCAACGAAAAGCTCACGGCGCTGTATCAGAAGATCGAGGACACCAGGGAGGAAGAGCGGCGCAACATCGCGCGGGAGCTGCATGACCAGATGGGACAGATTTTGACCGCGATGAATATGGACCTGGGCTGGCTGGTTCGGCAGATGGATCCGGAAATGGTTCAACGGTTTAACAGTCATATAATCGGCATTCGGCAGAATCTGGCCAACCTGATCTCAATGGTGCAAAACATTACCGCCCGGCTTACTCCGCCACTGCTTGAAAACCTGGGGCTTGCGGCCGCCATCGGCCATTATGTTCAGGATTTTCAACTAAAGAGCGGTATTGTGTGTCATCTGATGCTCGACGAAGACGCGGGTAACCACTTCGACAAGGAAGTTTCGATTGCCATATTCCGAATATTGCAGGAAGCGCTGACCAATGTGGTTCGCCATGCCAATGCCTGTGAGGTGGCGATTTCATTGTGCCTGACACCGCAAACAGTTGTCCTCGAGGTGGCTGATAACGGCAATGGAATTACGGCTCAGGCGATCGGCGCGCCCGACGCCTTCGGAATGCTGGGAATGCAGGAACGGGCAAGAAAATGTGGCGGTTCTCTTGTAATAAACGGAACGCCAAGTGACGGCACGGTTGTACGATTGGAAATTCCCCGCTGAAATTGGAGGTAGACCCAATGAAGGTTCTGCTGGTTGACGATCACACGATTGTGCGGCACGGTCTGATCCGGATACTTTCCGAGATGGAGTGCAAGTTTGAAATTGATCAGGCCAGCAATGGGCAGGAAGCGCTGGCCATGTTCAACAGCGTTGATTATGCTCTGGTTCTGCTGGACATCTCGATGCCCGGCCGAAACGGCCTGGAAATTCTCAAGTGCATCAAACGAGACAAGCCGACGGTGCCGGTATTGATGCTGAGCATGCATTCCGAAGGGCAGTACGCGGTAAGATCGTTACGCCTGGGCGCTGCCGGATACATTACCAAGGAAAGCGCGTCACACGAACTGCAGGGGGCGGTCAGCAAGGTTCTTTCGGGCGGTAAATACCTGGGGCCGTCAATGGCGGAACTGCTGGCGGAGACTCTATTTGAATCAAAAAAGAGTGTCGAGCATCTGCACGAGTCATTATCCGACCGGGAACAGCAACTGGTCGGCATGATGGCCACCGGCAAGACCATGACCGAAATCGCCAACGAGTTATGCCTGAGCATAAAAACCATCAGCACCTATCGCACCAGGATCCTGGAAAAGCTCAACCTGAGAACCAGCGGCGAAATCATCGCCTATGCGATAAAAAACAACCTGAGCTATTAGTTATATTTGGCTGCTCCAGGACATTTTTACGGCAACTGTTTTTAAGCCCGGCCCAAAATCCCGGCCACGGCCCGACTCAGTTCGCTTCGATTATACGGCTTCTGGATAAAACCGCCTGCGCCCATTTCCAACAGCTCATCCTTGGTTCCTTCACGGCTGAAGCCAGAACAGAACAGAACCTTCAAATCAGGCTTCTGTTCGCGCAATCGCAGGTAGGCCTCCTTGCCCCCCATCCTGGGCATGATCATATCCAGGATCACCAGCGAAATTTCGTCCCGGTTAGCGGCATATACCTCCAGCGCATGTTCTCCGTTTTCCGCCAGAAACACCGTATATCCCAGATCTTCCAGCAACTCGCAACCGACCGACCGCAACATCTCCTCGTCATCCACCAGCAATATGCCGCCACTACCGCGAACAATCACATCCTCGGACGCCTGTTCACGAGATCCAGCGGAAATCAGCGGGAGAAATAGCTTGAATACCGAGCCGAGACCGGGCTGACTCTGGACGATAATCTCGCCACCATGACTTTTGACAGTCCCGTAAACGGACGCCAGTCCAAGACCAGTCCCTTTTCCGGCCTCCTTTGTAGTAAAGAACGGCTCGAAGACATGCTCCAGAATATCAGACGTCATACCGACCCCGGTATCCGACACTGCCAGTTCCAGATAGCGCCCCGGCTTGATCGAGAATCCCATGGAGCGGCAGGACATCTCATCGAGCATTCTCTCGGCAGTTGAATATGTCAATGTGCCACCCTCGGGCATCGCATCGCGAGCATTGACCCCCAGATTGAGCAAGATGTTGTGCAACTGGGTCTGATCGCACATCACAACCGGATTGCTGCTGTCCAGATTCGCCGTAAGTCGTATATGTTTGTCAATAGTGTGTTCAAGTATGCCAATCACCGAGGAAATTGATTCATTGATTGCAACAGGAGTCAGGTTCGCCGGACTTTTGCGGGATATGGTCAACAGATCACGGGTCAGATCGGCTGAACGGGTCGCTGCCTCGATGATGTTGCCCACCATCTTGCTGTTTTTCTCGTCGTCCGCAAGCCGTCGCCTTAGTATCTCGGCCGAAGCCAGAATCCCGGTCAGCATATTATTGAAATCGTGGGCGATCCCCCCCGCCAACTGGCCGACAACATCCATTTTTTGCAACTGGTGCAGCTGGTTTTGAAGTCGTTTTTGCTCCGTTATGTCCATTACCGCGCTCAGAACCAAAGGCTTGCCGGCAATTTCCAGCTTGCCCCCGGAATATAGCACGCTGATTTCCTCTCCATCCTTGCGGCGCATCCTCGCTTCAAAATTATGGACTTCTCCATTTTCCCGCAACAACTGAACAAAATTGTCATACTCATTTTCTTTCTGCCACAGCGACAGGTCGATGGTTGACTTACCGACCGTTTCATCCCGGCTGTAGCCGAACATCTCGGTGAATGCGCGGTTGACCTCATAAAAAGCGCCTTCAGGGATAGTCGTGAGCGTCACCGCAATCGGGGAATTGTCAAAAACCGCCTTGAATTTTATCGAGCTCTCCTCGGTCAGCTCAAGTTGGACTTTCAACTGTTCCTCGCTTGCCAGGAGCTGATCGTGGGTTGTCTGATATTCCTGAATTTGCTGGCGCAGCATCTCCTCGGTCACCTGCAGCTCTTTCTGGGACTCCTGATACTCGTCGATGCGGGTCTGAAGCTCACCGGTCAAGCGCTTTTCCATGCGCAGCATCGTCCTGAACAGTAGCACCAGCACCAGCGCCACCACGCTTGTGGCGCCGATCATCGAGTTTCTGAGCACTATGGCATCTTCGTTCAATTCATCCATCCACGCACCGGCGCAGACGATCCAGTTCCACTCATTCAGCGTGCGATAGGCAACCAGCTTCTCCCGTACTTCTGTTTCACCAAGTTCCTTGTTGATCCAGTGATAGCGGATGATTCCATTTTTATTTTCCAGAATTTCACGGGCAAACAGACGACCGCCAGAATCCCTGTAATCGTTATAATTGCCACCTTCCTTGACAGGGTGGATCATAAGGTTTCCGTAGTTGTGCCCTTCCTTGGCATCCACCACGAAGATATAGCCGCTTCTCCCGATTTTGGTGTTGCGGATCTTGTCCTTGAGTCCTTTCAGATTGTCGGTAAAATCCAGTCCGATGAAGAGCACGGCAATCACACTGCCCTTGTCATCCCTGACCGGCTGATAGGAGGTCATGTAATCCTTGCCGAACAGCTCTGCCTTGCCAACATAGCCCTCGCCCTTCAACAGCCCCTGATATGCCGGGTGACTCCTCTCCAGCAGCGTGCCAATGGCGCGGTTGCCATCCTCTTTTTTCAAAGACGTGGATACCCGGATGAAGTCGTTGTCCGAGCGGACAAACACGGTGCCGACCGCCCTGGTGTCTGACGAGAAATGGTCGACGATTGAATAGTTGAGGTTCAGTGCTACCGATCCGTTCCTGAGAAGAGGGGTTTTCCTGCCTTGAATGGTGACGCTTTCGGAGGGGTCGATGGTGAACTTTTCCGGGAAATGGGTTTTAAATACATGGGCTATCTTTACAGCGCTTTCCGACAATGCGGAGTGATAGGACGACATGGAGTTGACCAACAGCAGCGCCTGCTGTGACAACTCCTGTTCGGCATGTTTTTCCAGACGCCGCGAAATGTACGTCGTAAGCGTGACGGCAAAAACGGCCAGGACCCCGATTATCAGCAGCGTATAAACCAGGGCGGTTTGTGGGCCTGTTGGACGATCTGACATGGGTTGAATCATCAAAAACCTTCCTGACATTTTCAAATTGCGCGGAGTTCGCTATGAATTTCCGTTATGTCGGAATACCCTCTTGGCACACTCATTTAAAATCCGGTCATGACAAACAATTGTTTCATTATGTTTTTCACACTTCATCTTCATCGAATTACTAAAGATTTTATATGTGATTTCTACATCGTCAACATTAAATTGATTCATGATAATTAGCCCAGGCATTCCGAATGACAAGCATACCAGGATTCAAGCTAGCTGCGCTGTTGAGGCGTGGTATCATGTAGATACGAGTCAAATCGCTAGTTGGCTGTATTTGTGTGTAAATATCACAGACACATGTTTAATTACGGCTAATACTTATAATTAATCAAAAAATGTTGTGTAGGATTTTTACTACACCCAGGTCTCCACGTAAGATTATTCATTACAAATTAATAGGAGTTAGTCTTATTGGATTGCCGAGTGTTTCTGTATACAAGTATACAAAACGTTATCTGACAGGAGGTCATATGAGATTCAGTCTGGCTGATTTGAAAATGCGGACAAAACTATTGCTGCTGGCATCAATAGGCATCCTGGGACTGATTGTGATCGGCGCATCGAGCACTATCGACCTGAAGCACGCCAATCGGGATCTGGCTAACCTCAACGACAGCATCCAGGCTGTTACAAGTTTTGGCGAGATGAAAAGCCGCCTGCTGACGGCTCGGCTCAACATCGTCTACATGATGGCGCTCACTGACATGGTAAAAATCAACGAGAAGCTCGATGACTATAACAAGCAGATCACCGAAATCCGCAATATGCTGAAACAGTACGACTTACAGAAACTGGACCAGGAAGAGAAAGTGCTGTTCGACACCTTCAGGGAAGGACTGGAAACGTACGCAACACAGGGAGGCAAACTGGCTGAAATGCTTATGGCTGCCCACAAAACGCAGGACAAGACGGCGCTTGCGGCGGCCATTACCTTCGGCTCTGAAAAGGTGGCTCCGATTTACAAAAAACCGGCCGAAGCGATCGAAGCCCTGAACAGCTTGAACATCAAACATAGCGATGAACTTTTCAAAAAATCCGACAAGGCCGCAAAAAGTGAAATCGTTATCAATATGATAATCATCATCTTAGCAATCGTTTTCTCGATCATAGTCAGCATCGTGATCGCCAGGGGCATCACCCGCGCGCTGGCAAATGTCTTTGACACCATGGCCGCGATAGCCAGTGGCGACCTTACCGCCCGCTCCTCGATCACCTCCGCGGATGAAATGGGGATGCTCGGCAAGGAAATGAATCTGATGGGAGAAAAACTGTCCGGAATCATCCGGAGGCTCTCCGACAACAGCCTCTCGGTTTCTTCGGCAGCGGTCCAGATGCACTCCACCTCGGCCCAGATGGCCACCAGCACGGAAGAGCTGGCGGCGCAGGCCAGCACCATCGCCACGGCCTGCGAAGAGATGTCGGCCACCTCCTCGGAGATCGCCCGCAATTGCCACAGCGCAGCTGATGACTCAGCCAAGGCCAATGATGCCGCACGGATGGGCGCCCAGGTGGTTGAGGAAACCGTGAACGTGATGAGCCGCATTGCGGACCGGGTGCGCTCCACGGCCAAGACGGTTGAGACCCTCGGTTCCAGATCGGACCAGATCGGACAGATTATCGGCACCATCGAGGATATCGCCGACCAGACCAACCTGCTGGCACTGAACGCGGCCATCGAGGCGGCCCGGGCCGGTGAACAGGGACGCGGCTTTGCAGTTGTCGCGGATGAGGTCCGGGCTCTGGCCGAACGCACCACCCGCGCCACCCGAGAAATTGGCGAGATGATCAAGTCGATTCAGTCAGAAACCAGGAGCGCGGTGTCGGCAATGGATGAAGGGGTGCGACAGGTTGAACAGGGAACCGTGGAAGCCGGGAAATCAGGTGAAGCGCTCCGTCACATTCTTGAGCAGATCGCCAACGTAACCAATCAGGTCAATCAGATTGCCGTGGCCGCGGAAGAGCAGACCGCCACTACAACTGAAATAAACAACAATATCCAGCAGATCACCGAGGTAGCGCACATCAGCTCTGTGGCATCTCATGAAGAGGCGTCGGCCGCCAACCAGCTTTCCAACCTGGCCGAAGACCTCAAGAAAATGGTCGAACTGTTCAAGTATGCCTAGGAGCAGGTGAAACTTAAAACATCACCTCATGCACTGGAACACCCCTGTGCACCAGAGGCAGGCGCCGCAGGGCACATTCCTGATGTGGCAGTCCTGTTCGAACTCCTCGGCCTGCACATAGTCGCAGGGCGCCAGGCCGCAGCTGGCGCAGGAGGGATAATCGTAGGCCAGCACGTCTCCGCGGAATGACCTGAACTGCGGAGCGTTCCATATTTCCAGCATATCCTGCCGCTGCAGGTTGCCGAACACCCTGGGTCTGACGGTCTGGTTCCAGCCGCTGGCAAAACAGTCGTAACGATGCCACAGGAAATAGCAGGGAGACACATCTCCGTTCCATGAAATGAATGCGCTCCCCTCCTCGACAAAGCTGCATTTGCGCTGTTCTCTGAGGGCGATCTCGGGCAGACGCAGATCCAGACCGGTTTTTGTGGCGACCTCTTTTGCAGCCGAGAAAATGACGGCTGTTTCTTCCAGATGCTCGTGCTCCAGGGCCAGCAGTTTTTTCATGTCCAGCATGATCCCCTGTCTTTCCGCCTCGGACTTCATCGCCTCGATCGAATCCACGACCGCCTGTTCGTCGGCTGTCCGCGAATATTTCCAGCGCACTTCCGGGTAGCGGTTGATATCGACCCCCTCCATGGCGGCCTTGCCGCGCCAGGAATGGTAAAGCGCCAGGGCCTGATCGCTGACGTTGCAGAAGATCGCCTCGCCGGCATGCTGACTGTCATATGGCAGCACGTGGGTAACGATGGCAAATCCGGCTCCCCGCCTCGCAGCCCACTCAAGTGTCGCCGGAAGTTCAGCTATATTGTTGCGCATTGCAACGAACTCGACCCCGAGTTTCACATCAGGACGACCACACTGCTTCATGGCGGATTGCAGGGAAGACAAAGCCCGGTCGACTGACTCCACCTCCCCCCCCTCGCGAAGCTTTTTGAACTGTTCCGGCTCAATCGCGTCTATGGACAGGCAGACCCGGTCCAGTCCGGAAGCAACCAGGGAAATGGCGCGCAGATTTGTCATCAGCACACCATTGGACTGGAAACCGATCCAGCCGTCCGTCGGCATCAGCTTCCTGGCCCTCTGGATATACGATTCCAGATACGGATTCATGAGCGGTTCGCCGATGCCATTCAGAATCAACGCACCAAGTCCGGAAAGCGCCGGTTCAAGGCGCGAGAACAGATCCGGCGAAAAATCGCCCTCACAAACCTCGCTGCCACGGTTCTGCTTGACACACATCAGGCAGTTGAGGTTGCAGCGGGTGGTAGTTTCCACGAACAGCTTGGCGGGATGGTCGGCCAGAGCCGCGCCATCTGACTCCGTTTCAGAGACGTTTTTAGTCGAATCTTCCGAATTCACAATAATTTTCACCGATCGTCGCAAGTCACGAACACTGATTTCAGGGTCACTGAATCGCACCAGTCTTCAGCATCCTGACAGCCATCCTCATCACATCCGAGTAACGCTTGATGTTCCAGCTATCCATGATCCGGTCAATCCGTTCCTTCTCGTCGTCGGATATGCGCAGCGTGACAACGGTCAGTGTTTCCTGGCGCGGCATCCTGACACCTACATTACTCTTCAATTTCCTTTTACAGTTCTTTTTCACGGTTCCCATATCCAAACTCCATCGGCACGCTTTTGACCGAATCCAGGCACAAAATACGCGCCATACAATTTCATTGCAAAACACAGTTTCCACTATACCCAGCAAAAGCCGCGCCATAACAGTAACGGCCTGGTATTATTCGCATATATTGAGTGTGACTGACCGACATCAATGGTTTGAACGGGACTTTTGAGGAAGAATTCCACAGCAGCAGCGACAAATGTGGCGATTGTCGGCACCCGGAAGTGCCGACAATCGGTGTGAATGGTAGTTACAGACTTTTTCTGTTTATCAAAGTCCCAGTGATTCTGGTTTCTTGCCGGCATCCGGGAAGAACAGCGGCGCGCCGAACTTGTCAACCCCGAAATGGCCGATCACATCCTGGGTCTTTTTTGCCACCATGAAATCAGCAAAAGCCTTGCCGCCCGGTATGTTGATCTTGGGCGACTTGGCCGGATTGAGCTCGATCACATGGTAGATGTTGAGCAACTTGCCGTCACCCTCCACCAGAATTTCCAGCCCCAGGTTTTTCTTGAGAGCCAGGTAGGTGGCCCGGTCAGCCAGCACATAGCCCCTCTTCTCGGCAGCTACGTTAAGAGTCTGCCCCATCCCCAGACCGGTCTGCTGATACCACTTCTGTCCTTCCGGATTGATGCCGGCGCCTTTCCAGAGCCCTTTTTCCTTGGCATGGGTGCCGGAGTTATCGCCGCGTGAGGCAAACAGCGAGTTTGTCTGGGCAATGCGTTTCATGGCCTCGGCGGCCTTGGCGCCCTTGATTTTGGCAGGATCGGAAGCGGGACCCAGGATGATGAAATCGTTGTGCATCACCAGACGCCGAGTCACGCCGAAACCATCGGCCATGAACTTCTTCTCTGCTTCGGGGGAGTGCACCAGCAGTACGTCCGCCTCGCCTTTCTCCCCCATCTTCATCGCCTGACCGGAACCGACCGAAATGGTCTTGACCTTAAAACCGCTCTCCTTCTCGAATACCGGTACCAGCACGTCCAAAAGACCCGAATCCTGGGTGCTGGTGGTGGTGGCCAGGATGACCGATTTGGGCGCTGCCAGAACCGGCAGCGCCATCAGCAGCATGGCAAGAACTGCAAACAACGGTACTACACGTGACATCAATCCGGACCTGTTCATTTTCTATCTCCTTTCAATGGTGCTGCTGTTGTTATTTTGTCTTACGGGCATGCCATTCACGCGAATCCGGGAAAAAGAGCGGCCCGCCGAAACGTTCCACACCAAATCCGGCAATGATTTTCTGCCCTTTGTCAGGCGCGGTTAGCCAAGCGACAAAAGTAGCGGTGTCATCACTGTTCACATTAGGGAATTTCTTCTGACTGACCGGGATCAGCGAAATGCGGTTCAACAAGGCTTCGTCGCCTTCGACCAGCACGCCGAGTTTGATTTCTTTCTGTATCGACAGATAGGTAGCACGGTCAATTATGGTATAAGCAACCGAATTACTGGTGAAGCGGAGGGTCGGCACATTCCCCTCGTTCCCTTTTTCATAAACCTTGTACCAGGCCCCGGCCGGTTTCAGTCCGGCTTTCGCCCATAGCTCCATCTCGGCCACGTGCGTGCCGGACTTATCGCCACGACTGATAAACGGCGCCGATTTTTCGGCAATCATCTTGAGCGCTGCCGTTGCCGATTTCATGCCGCGAATCCCGGCGGGGTCGCCGGCCGGTCCGACGATGACGAAATCGTTATACATCAGCGGAATCCGCTCCGTACCGTATCCGGCCGCCACGAATTTCTCCTCCAGCGAGCGGGCATGCACCATTACCAGGTCGATACTCCCCTTTTCCGAAATTTTCAGCGCTTCGCCGGTGCCGGCGCCCACGTGTCGCACATTGATGCCGGTTTCCTTTTCAAAGCCGTCTTCAAGCGCCGCCACGATTCCCGCATCAATCGGGCCGATCGTGCTGGCCATCAGGACAAACCCCTTCTCCGCATGCGCCGCCGTCGCCCAGACAAGGCACAACAGCATTACAATAGTTCTGAAACTACTTGATCGTTTCATCCGAACCTCCTTTCATGCATGTGATATCGGCATACTTCTCAGTCTTGTGTATTGTCGCCATCTTCTTCAGGCGGCTGATACCGAACCGGCAGGCTTCAAAGGCATCCTCGCTGTTGGGGGAACTGGCCGCCACCAGCGAGATGATCTCGCCCACTCCCAGGCAACCGGTCCTGCGGATCAGCAGGACATCCTCCAGGTTCCAGCTACGCTCGATTTCACCGGCAATATCCTCCAACTCCATGATTGTGTTTGCCTGGGCCTTGTATTCGATGGAGGTGGTGGACTTGTCCGAAGCGGCCTGTTTTTTGACCACGGCATAATGAAACACCACCGAGCCGGAAAATGACGAGCAGATGGAATTATAGACTGAGGCCGGATCGATGGGGGTTTCAACCAGTTTGACCATGATAGTTCTTCTCCCTTAAAAACTTTGTGCGTCCGGAACATTGCACTCAGTTTTGAAACTTATATTGCCGTGAGCCCTACCGGGATGTAACGAACGTAGATGTTTCGTTTACTTCGCTGATGGCATGCGAGTTTGGTCCATCCGCTGTTACCCTCCAGTAATACTTCGTGCCGGCAGTAAGTTTTGCCGCAGGCACGGTGGCGCTGGTAGTCTTTGCGGTGGTTTTTGCATCGTTGCTGCATGAAGTAAGCGCTGTACCCATCAATGCAATTACCAGAACAAACCCCAGATATTTTCTTGACCTGCGGGGCACACCCACGGCAATTGTTCCTATGAAACCCAAAAGCATGTACTTCCCGGCACCGGCAAGCAGAGTTTTCTCAGATGTAAATGCTGAAAAAACCTGTGTTGTCACAGAAGTCCAGGTAATCTTGTCATTTGATATTTCGACGGTATAGGTTATTGCCGCAGCAGGGTCAGGATCGGAAAAAATATTCCAGGTCAGTATGGTTCCATTAACGGGAGAGCTCATCCCGTTTGTTGGAGACACAAGGGTCACACCTTCCAAAGCACCATAAATGACAAGTTTCTCCTGGTCGATATAGTTCCAGCCTGCTTCGTAGACATTGATGTCTGTGGTCCCTGCAGGAAGCGGCTCAACCTTTATTATGGTGGCTGATTTTGAGGAGTAACCGGCGTTATGATCCCATGATGAAACATAGGGCCAAATAACACTTTGATTGGTGGAGGTGGAGGCCTGATCGGGAGCATTGACGAACTTTTGCGGGGTTATCACACGGAATGGTCCCTCACTGTTGGCCAGAAGCTTGTTATCCGGACCTATTTTCCCGGGAACCAGATCCATGCCGTCTGCCTGCAGGGCCAGCAGCAGTCGCAGTCCGCCATCGACGTTGATTGAATCTCCATTTTTACGCCCATTGTTACCCGCAGAACTGTAGTTGCACCAACCTGAGGCGGTTTTTTTCTTATCAGCCGTAACATTGTAGAAATAGGTTGCCGGCGGGTATACTCCGTTCACAAATGGAGCATATGCCGCTCCTGTGTTTGTGCTGCTGTCCTCCAGTGGATGGCCCTGGGAATAGCCGTCAGGTGCATACACGGTAATTTTGGTTGCCGTAGATACTATGCCCGCCTTTTTCAAAAGATCCTGCATGATGACACCGGTGTATTCGGCATAGTAATCACCGGACTTTGTTGTATTCATTAGCATAAACTGTTTATGTTGAGGCATTGCTCTCAGTTGTGACTTGGAGAAAACACGAAAAGGCGCGATAACCTTGGTCGGATCATCTGCAGCGCTGCCCGGGTAGCGAACTGCGTTGATCTCGGCGATATTGGTGAATCCGTCACCATCGGAGTCGAGTGACTCTATGGTTTTCAGGGCAGCGGCATTGCGGCCATTGGCGAGATAGGCAGCACCATACGGATTCAGCGTTAGAGTGATATCCCCATGCGGGGCCGTGTAACCGTATTTAAGATGGCACCACTGGCAACTGCCATAGGTGGTAGTTTTTGTGCCGTTGACGACCGTACCCGCCGTGTGGCACAGAGCACAGTTATCCAGTTTCGTACCCGCTTTGCCAGAGTACGACTGTAAAAATACCGGAGCATCAAGCTCACCCGCATGATTGTAGGCAGCCAGAGAAAACGACGATAGTGACAAGAGCACCAGACACAGTGTCACTGCAACAAGAGCGGCTTTTTCTTTCATATCATCTCCTCCTTATTTCCCCACAGATGCACTTGCGGCACGGCGTTCACATTCAAAATCGACATGATTCAGCGAGCAAAATGATCGCAATTGATAAATATGTTCAATGCTGTCTGTTGAAGCATAAAACGCAAAAAACCCCTTCTCTCGATGGAAAAGGGGCGCGCGCGGACCACCGGCAGTGGTCCGTCAAGCACAGGTTCCCCTTTTCAAAGGAGGGCGGCGCTGTTTCCGGCGACACCCGCAGGTCGCGGGCCATGAGGATTTTTCCCTGGTAGGCTGCGCGACTCGGAGACTGGCAAATGTGGCGGCACTATAACGGGAACGACTTATTCTGGCAAGCAGTAAAAACGGTTAACTAATTCCCTCCGCCATGACCTCGGCTATATCCCTTACCCGGATAACATCAGCCGCACCCAGGTCCTTGAGTCCATCCTCCATCATGGTCATGCAGTATGGACAACTGACACAGAGCGTATCCGGCAGTTTGCCATTCATGGCCTCCTTGACCCGTTCCAGGTTGATGCGGGTGCCGCTATGTTCCTCCATCCACATCCTGCCCCCGCCGGCGCCGCAGCAGAAGCCGTTCTCGCGGTTGCGGCCGAACTCGCCCGGAGCCTTGCCCAACACCGACTTCAGCACTGCCCTGGGCGCCTGATAGGTATCGTTATGACGACCGAGATAGCAGGAATCGTGAAAGATCACATTGCCTAGCTTGGGCAGCCTGGCCGGCTTGAGCCGACCGCTTTCCACCAGCTGCGCTATCATCTGGGAATGGTGCAGAACCTCGATCTCCAACCCGTACTGCCGATAATCGTTCTTCAGCGTGCTGAAACAGTGCGGACAATGGGTAACTATTTTGCTGACGCCTTTCTCCTTGAACAACGCCACATTCTCCCGGGCCATTTTATCAAAAACGTATTCATTGCCGAGCCGGCGCACGCTGTCGCCGCAGCATTGTTCCTCCTTGCCCAGCATGCCCCAGGAGACCCCGGCCGCGTCCAGAATGGTCGCCAATGCCACGGTCACATGCTTGTTGCGGCTGTCGAAAGCGCCGGCGCAACCGACAAAGAACAGGTACTCGCTCTCTCCCGGCTTGAAGCCGCGCTCGCCCAACTGGCTGCTCCACTTGGTCCTCTCCGACGGAGCGATGCCCCAGGGGTTGCCGCGCTGCTCCATATTCTCGAACAGGTTCAGCAGCTCCTCGGGGAATTGGGACTTCTCCTGCACCAGGTGGCGGCGCATCTTGACGATCTTGGGCATCTGCTCGATCAGCACCGGGCAGACCGAGGTGCAGGACCCGCAGGTGGTACAGGACCAGAGCGCATCCTCACCGATGGTCCCCTCGGCCGGCTCTCCGATCAGCGAAGTAAGACCGGTTCTGCCATCTTTAAGGGCCGGGCCGTTCTTAAGCAGATTGACCTTGATATCGTGCACAATCCGGCGCGGATTGAGCGGTTTGCCGGTGTTATGGGCCGGGCAGAGATCCTGGCAACGGCCGCACTCGGTGCAGGTCAGCGAATCGAACAGATCCTTCCAGCTGTACTGCTCGACACTGCTGACGCCGTAGCGTTCACCCTTTTCAAAGGTTTCCCTCGACTGAACGTTGGGCTTTGCCAGGTTCTTGAAATAGCAGTTGGGGATCGCGGTCAGGATGTGCATATGCTTGCTGCGGGGCAGAAAATTCATGAACAGCAGCAGGACCAGCGCGTGCAGCCACCAGGCCGCAACCGCCACCCCTTCCAGCACGGCTGCGGGCAGTCCGTCGATAATTGCTGCGATCGCCGCTGAAACAGGACGCCATGAGCCTGACTGCCCCAGAGCGATATGGGCGCCGTTCAGCAGGAAAAAAGCGCCCATCAAGGTGGCGATCATCGCCAGTATCAAAAGCGCCTCACCGCTGGCGGGACGGGTGTAGTCGTTTCCCAGGTATTCGGGCGGAAACAGCAGACGGCGAGCCAACGCCACCAGCACCGATACCAGGGCGGCCACCGAAACCAGGTCGAAGAGCAGTTGCAGGGCATGGTACAGGGGCTGCGGCAGGAGCGCCAGGTTCACCCCTGGGATCAAGCCCTCCAGCAGAAACTCGCCATTGGCGACCAGCAGCAGCATGAAGGCCCAGAACAGCATGAAATGGTTGAATCCATACGGCCGCGACAGAACCCGCTTCTGGGCAAAAGCATAATTGAACATCCCCAGCAAACGTCCGAACGGATTGTCGAAGCGATTCTCGGGGACGCCGATGGCTACCAGCTGCAGCCGCCGGTAGCAGCTGAACATGAAGGAAAGTACCGAAACAGCAAATATGGCCGTGAATACGGCTTGATGAATAGACATGAAATGATACCTCACTACAGATTCTAAAATACTCAGCAGTTTATTTTGGCCGATACTGTGCCTGTGCAAAAACCCAGGCAAAGCAATTCACCCCTGAAATGCAGTTAATCGCGCAAAGGCGCAAAGCTCGCCAAGAAACACAAACTATTAATCAAAAATCGGCTTTCTTTGCGCCTTTGCGCCTTTGCGAGAGCGAGTTGTTGATTTGGACCTATTGACTGGATCAGCCTGCGGCAGGCGCATAACGGTCGCTTTGCCCTTTGAGTTCCCGCACCCTGCCGATCAGCGCAGGCACCACCTGGAACAGGTCGCCCACCACCCCGTAGGTGGCCACCTGGAAGATAGGCGCCTCCGGGTCGCGGTTGATGGCGATGATCGTATCCGAGTCCTGCATGCCGACCATGTGCTGGATCGCTCCCGAGATACCGCAGGCGATATAGATCTTGGGGCGGACGGTCTTGCCGGTCTGGCCGACCTGACGACCGTGGGAAATCCAGCCGGCATCCACGGCGCTGCGCGATGCTCCGACCACCCCGCCGAGTTCGTCGGCCAATTCCTGCAGCAGGGCGAAGTTTTCCTTGTTCATCAGGCCACGGCCGCCGGAGACGATGATCTCGGCTGCGGACACATCGACCTGGTCCTTGCCGTCACGGTCGTTGATCACTTCCAGTACCTTGACCAGAACATTCTGTTCCAGAGGCGCGAACGCCTCGCGGATGATTTCACCGCTTCTGCCGGGCTGCGGTTCGGGCATCTGCATCACGTGCGGACGCACGGTCGCCATCTGCGGGCGGTACTTGTCGCACATGATCGTGGCCATGATGTTGCCGCCAAAAGCAGGACGGGTCTGCATCAGGTTGCGTTTATCATCGATCCCCAGGCCGGTACAGTCGGCGGTCAGACCGGTCTTGACCACGGTTGCCACCGCACCCGCCAGGTCGCGTCCCTGGGCAGTGGCGCCCATCAGGATCACTTCCGGCCGGTGTTTCTCGATCAGATAACAGATGGCATCGGAATAGGGCTGGGTACGGTAGTTCCTGTACACCGACGCATCCAGGACAATCGCCCGGTCGGCGCCATGTTCGAAGGCCTCGTTGCAGAGATGTTCAACACCCTGCCCCAGAATGACCGCACTCAGCTGCACCCCCAGAGTTTTGGCCAGTCCGGCGCCGGTGCCCAGAAGTTCCCACGACACTTTGGCGACAACGCCTTCGAACTGCTCGATAACCACCCAGACGCCACGATATCCGGCGAGCATCTTCCGGAGACGTTCGCCCTCTTCGTCAAGCTCCTCCACCAGCAGGCCGGCGGAGTCTTTGGCCAGTTCGGCCAGAATTTTCTCTTCATCAGGGGTGAAGTACATCTGCAGGGCTTCGGCCGGGCAGATCTTGACGCACTTGAGGCAGCCGATGCACTTGGCGGTTTCGATGACCGGTTCACCCGAATCGCTCATCTCGATGCAGTTGACCGGACAGGAGCTCTGGCAGCGTTCGCCGCAGGCGATGCACCTGCCTTCGATCAGGCTGGCCACGCCGCGCGGTTTTTTAGGTTTCTTTATGTCAGTCATGTTTAACCCTTCTATAATTATGAAGGATGAGGGATGAAGTATGAAAAGATGGGGCCAATTCATAATTCATAATTCATCCTGTGCGCCTCTACACCGCCAGCAGGTCCTTGCCGAGCAGCCTGTCGATCAGCAGGTTGGCGGTCCCGACCGGATCAGCGATACCATCACCGATGATTTCACCCTGGTCCCGCTCCGGCGAAAAGATCTTGCTGACCCAGGTGGGCGAGCCTTTGAGACCGACCGTTTCCACGTCAAGCTCGAGGACCGAGTTGTCCCAGACCTTGATCTCCGTTTCCTGCGATTCAATCCGCATCGGCACGGTCGGATAACGCGGACGGTTGAGTTCCCTGACCACCGTGATCATCACCGGCAGCGGGGCTTCGACAATCTCGTGACGTCCTTCCAGCTTGCGGCGCACACGGATGGTCTTGTGCAGAAAATCGATCGACTCGATCCGGTCTACCAGGGTCAGCTGGCTGAAACCCAGTCGGGAGGCGATGCCGGGGCCGACCTGGGCGGTATCGCCGTCAATGGTCTGTTTGCCGCAGAAAACGATGCCGACCTGTTCCTGTCGGTCCAGGCGCTCGATGGCAGCCGAGAGCACCTTGCTGGTGGCCAGGGTGTCGGCGCCGCCAAAGCAGCGGTCGGACAGCAGGATGGCCTCGTCAACCCCGAGGGCGCAGGCTTTTCGCAAGGTGGCCACCGTATTGGGCGGCCCCATCGAGAGCGCCACTGTGCGCATGTTGTAGCGATCCTTAAGCCTCAGGCTCTCTTCGAGCGCGTGCGAGTCGTAGGGGTTTATGATAAACGGGATTCCATCACGGATCAGCGTATTGGTTACCGGGTCAATTTTCACCTGGGTGGTGTCCGGCACCTGTTTGATGCACGATATGACTAGCATTAGAGCAACTCCGTAATTTGCGTTATTCAGTTTCTAATAAGCCGGGGGAAGTGTTTACCCCCGGCCCACGAAAGGAGCACACATGGCAGTATGCGCTCGTCCGGCACCCATAATACCGGAGCCCTTAGGAGGCTAGTAATGCTAGCCTCCCTATTCCCGTTTCATCCGGGATTGTTTACCAGCAGGCTGTAAAGAGTTATCGCCTCGCGCATCAGCCGGGATATGCTCTTGCTGCTACGCAGCGTAAGTTGGTCAAGCAGCTGCTTTTCCTCGTCACTAAGCCTCATGGATACGACATTGTATTTCGGACTTTGCTTGTATTTTCCCATTTCACACGTTTCCGGCTTTTGAATTTTAAAGCCTCCCCCTTTATGAAAGGGGGATTGAGGGGGATTTGCCTCTACGGCTTATATATCTTCAACAGAGCCTGGGCCATCTCGGCCGGGCTGTCGGCCACGCTGATGCCGCACTCCCTCAAGACCGACACCTTCTCGGTGGCGGTGCCCTTGCCGCCGGATATGATCGCGCCGGCATGTCCCATGCGCTTGCCGGGAGGGGCGGTAACGCCGGCGATGTAGGCCGCCACCGGTTTGGTCATGTGTTCCTTGACAAAGTAGGCCCCCTCTTCCTCCGAGGTGCCGCCGATCTCGCCGATCATGATCACCGCTTCGGTGTCGGGATCGGCTTCGAACAGCCGCAGTACGTCCAGGTGGTTGGTGCCGTTGACCGGGTCGCCGCCGATGCCGACACAGCTGGATTGTCCCAACCCCAGGCAGGTCAGCTGCCAGACCGCTTCGTAGGTCAGCGTGCCGGAACGCGAGACGACGCCGACCTTGCCCGGCTTGTGGATGTAGCCGGGCATGATGCCGATCTTGCATTCACCGGGGGTGATCACGCCGGGGCAGTTAGGGCCGACCAGGCGGGTTTTCTTGCCCTTCATGTACTGCTTGACCTTGACCATGTCCAGGACAGGAATGCCTTCGGTGATGCAGCAAACCAGTTCGATGCCGGCATCGACCGCTTCCATGATCGAGTCGGCGGCAAAGGGGGGCGGGACATATATGACGCTAGCCGTTGCGCCGGTCTGGTACACTGCGTCTTGTACGGTGTCATAGACCGGAAAGCCGTCGATGGTGGTTCCGCCCTTGCCGGGGGTCACCCCGCCGACCATCAGTGTGCCGTATTCCCTGGCGCCCTGGGCGTGGAACAGGCCGGTGGCTCCGGTGATGCCCTGGGTGATTACTTTGGTATTCTTATTGATCATGATGCTCATTGGTTGGCTCCTTTCACGGCCTGGACGATTTTCTGGGCCGCGTCGGCCATGCCGTCGGCGGCGACGATGTTCAGGCCGCTTTCGGCCAGGATTTCCTTGCCCCTGGCAACGTTGGTTCCTTCCAGGCGCACGACCAGCGGCACCTGCAGCGAAACCTGCTTGGCGGCTTCGACCACGCCGGTGGCGATGATGTCGCATTTCATGATGCCGCCGAAGATGTTGACCAGGATTCCCTGGACGTTTCTGTCGGAGAGGATCAGCTTGAAGGCCTCGGTAACACGTTCGATGGTGGCTCCACCTCCCACGTCCAGGAAGTTGGCCGGGTCGCCGCCGTAGTGTTTGATGATGTCCATGGTGGCCATGGCCAGGCCGGCCCCGTTTACCAGACAACCGATGTTGCCGGAAAGCGAGATGTAGGAGAGGTCGTGCTGGGAGGCTTCGACCTCGTTGGCGTCCTCTTCGTCGTAGTCGCGCATGTCGCTCAGCTTGGGGTGGCGGAAGACGGCGTTGTCGTCGAAACCGAATTTTGCATCCAGCGCCAGCAGTTCATCCTCGGCGGTTACCACCAACGGGTTGATCTCCAGCATGGAGCAGTCACAGGCGATGAATGTTTTGTAGAGACCCTGCAGCACCGCGACGGCCTTGCCCACCAGTTTGCCGCCCAACCCCAGGCTGAAGGCGATCTTGCGGCACTGGAAGGCGGTCAGTCCCACCAGGGGATCGATGGTTTCGGTGAAAATTTTATGGGGGGTTTTGGCGGCCACCTCTTCGATGTCCATGCCCCCTTCGGTGGAGGCCATAACCGTGACCTTGGAACTGCCCCGGTCAACCACCAGGCTGACGTACAGTTCGTTGGCAATGTTGCAGCCGTTTTCCACCAGAACCCGGGTGACCAGCTTGCCATCCGGGCCGGTCTGGTGGGTACGCAGGGTCATGCCCAGCATGTCGCGGGCGATCAGCTGTACTTCACTTGAGCTGCGGGCCAGTTTGACGCCGCCACCCTTGCCGCGGCCACCAGCGTGGATCTGGGCCTTGACCACCCAGGGCCCCTCCCCCAGGCGCTTGGCCCACTCACGGGCACTGGCTCCGTTGTAACAGACGTGCCCGTCGGGAACCGGCACGCCGAACTCCCTTAATATCGCTTTAGCCTGATACTCGTGTATGTTCATCATTTATCTCCAGATGCGATCTATATTTTATATCCGGACATGTCCGGGAAATTTCATGTTCAAAAACAGTGCGAACCCGGCCGGGTTCGCCTGGGCTGCAGCGTAACCCGCCTCAAGCAACCTTTTTCCATTCAGCAAAGCATTCTCTGTCCCCCCTCCCGTCAAGGAAGGGGGGATTTGTTTTCATTGGAACTTGAGTTTTACAGATAAACCGATCGGATTAGTTGTTGGCCGAATTCCTTCTTGCCAGACGCTTGATGTTGAGCAGGTTCTTGTAACCGACGTTCTCGGTGGTGATGTTGCCGCCGGTCGCGCCGCATCCCAGGGTGAGTGAAGGTACCAGGGTGTTGTAAAGTGCGCCGATGGTGCCGTGCACCGAGGGCTGGTTCCAGACCACGCGGTTGGCGTCCACTTTAAGTGCGAATTCGTGGGCGATGTCCTCGTTTTCGGTAAAGACCACCGCCGAGTGACCGGCGCCGCCATGGTCCAGCTGTGTAGCGGCGGCTTTGATGGCCGCATCCTTGCCTTCGGCAACGTACCAGCCCAGTACCGGCGAGAGTTTCTCGCGGCTCATCCAGTCGTCGCCACCGGTCGTGGTCAAAGGCACGATCAGCAGTTTCCTGTCGGCCGGGATGCTGAAACCGGCCAGCGCGGAGATCACCTGCGGGCTCTTGCCAACGATCGACATGGATGGAACCCCCTTCTCCTTGTCGAACATAACTGTTTCCAGCTTGGCTTTTTCCGCTTCGGTGCAGAGGTAGGCGCCGCTTCTTTCGAAGAGGATCAGCGTCTTTTCGGCGATGCTGTGATCGTCGAAGATCACAGACTGGTCGGAAGAGCAGATGGTGCCGTTATCGAAGGTCTTGGAGGCGATCACGTCTTTCACGGCCATGTGCAGGTTGGCGCTCTTTTCAATGAAAACAGGTACGCCGCCCGGTCCGACACCCAGCGCCGGATGGCCGGAGCTGTAGGCGGCCTTGACCATCGCTCCGCCGCCGGTGGCGACTACGATCGACACGTCCGGATGTTTCATCAGTGCGTCGGTGGCCTCGATGGAAGGCTGGGTGACCCACTGAATGCAATTTTTTGGAGCTCCGGCGGCCACGGCGGCGTCCAGCATGATCTTGGCGGCCGCGGCACTGCATTGCTGAGCCCTGGGATGGAAGGCCAGGATGATTACGTTGCGCCCCTTGAGAGCGATCAGAGCCTTGAACATGGTGGTGGAGGTCGGGTTGGTGGTCGGCGTGACCGCGGCCACGATGCCGAACGGCTCGGCGATCGAGATGATGCCGTCGGTTTCATCGATAACGCCGACCGATTTGGCGTCCTTCATGTAGTCATAGACCACCTGGGTGCCAAAGTGATTCTTGATGACCTTGTCTTCCACATTGCCGATGCCGGTTTCCTCCACTGCGAACTCTGCCAGGTAGCGCTCATTGGCAACCCCAGCCACGGTCATCGCTTCGCAGATCCTGTCAACCTGCTGCTGGGTGAAACCCTTGAACTCTTCGAGCGCCTTGAGCGCCTTTGCTGCCATTACATCGATTTCCTGTGCCGCTGTTGTCATGTCTTAGCTCCTTTGTGTGTGATGGGGTGATCGATTACCCGGTAAATAACGATTCAGTTTCGTTTGTCCGGATATAGAGCAGTGTGCATGCCAAGCGATAAAACATTTTTTTAAATACGGATCACAGAAACTGTTAGACAGGATAATCTGCAGAATTTACGGTATGTTAAAAAATGAGGGTGACCACTTATCAATATGCTGGCAGCCCGAATATTTCCGGAAGAGGGCATAAACATGTTCCATTACGAGACACATCCGAATCCGGACTGCTCCACAACGAGACACATAACATTGTTTTGTGGCACAGAAATGGCATGGATAATTCGAAAGAACTACTGGACGCCTGAATTGTTGAGATAATCCACAGATTGCAGGTTTCATGGAGAAAACCAATGGGGAGTTTTACAGCAGAGAAGCTTGAAAGCGTCCGCAGGGCCCGCGAAGATTTCCTGACCCACGGGATAATTCCGGCCGGAGTCGTCACCGATACCATCATCCGTTCCTGGCAGCGTTCGGCCGAGCGCGGTATCGGCATCGAGCGCGGCGAAACCCGCTGTACCCCCCGCTACGACCTGATGCAACGCCGGGAAAACAACGATATTTTCCTGACCCGCTCCCAACCGGTGATGGAAAGCCTCTACCACGAGATTGCCGGTTCATCCAGCATGGTACTGCTGGCGGACAGCGACGGGGTAATACTGCACTCGATCGGTGACCCGGATTTCGTGGAACAGGCCCAGAAGGTTTACCTGAAACCGGGCGGCATCTGGTCCGAAGGGGTTAACGGCACCAACGCGATCGGGACCGCGCTGGAAGAACAGATGACCGTGCAGGTTCACAGCAGCGAGCATTTCATAGACAAGAACCGCTTCCTGAGCTGCTGCGCCACTCCGATTTTCAATCCCAAAGGGGGCATACTGGGAGCGCTGGACGTATCCGGCGATTACCGGGTTCACCAGCAGCACACCACCGCACTGGTGCGCCTCTCGGCCCAGATGATAGAAAACCAGATGTTCGCACCGGAATTTCCGGAGGACATCATAGTCAGCTTCCATGTACGGCCGGAGTTCATCGGCTCTCTCTATGAGGGAATCGCCGTATTCTCACCCGACGGCAACCTGGTGGCCGCCAACCGCAGCGCCCTGCTGCAGTTGGGACTGGATCGATTCCGGATTTCGGGGCAGACCTGCCTGTCAACCTTCAGGCTGACCATTGCCAGGCTTCTGGAGAAATCCCGCTATCTGCCGCAGCCGGTATTGAAGCTGCCGCTGGCCTCCGGCGTGGAGGTATACGGGCGGATCTGGCCCGGCGCAGCGGTTTCCCCGGTGACGTTCCTCCCCATCAGTCCCCGGAAACCGGACGAAGTCAAAACAGCCGCTGCCAAGAACAGGCCGGATGGCATGCTGCTGGACGAACTGGAACATGGCGATCCCAAGATGAAGGGCTTGATTGCCAAGGCGCTCAGGGTCGTGGACCACGACATCCCGATCATGATCGAGGGTGAATCCGGAACCGGCAAGGAACTGCTGGCCCGGGCCCTGCACCTGGCCGGCCCGCGCAGGAACGGCCCGTTCATCCCGATCAACTGCGCAGCGATTCCGGAGGGACTGATCGAATCGGAACTGTTCGGCTACCAGGAAGGTGCCTTTACCGGGGCGCGACGCAAAGGACAGATCGGCAAAATCAGGGAAGCGGACAAGGGCACATTGTTTCTGGATGAGATTGGGGAAATGCCGCTCCAGTTCCAGGCGCGGCTGTTGCGGGTGCTGCAGGATCGGATGGTGACTCCGCTGGGTGGCACGGGCAGCCACCGGGTTGATCTTGCGGTGATCTGCGCCACCAACCGCAGGGTACGGGACTCGGTGGCAGCCGGCAGTTTCCGTGAGGACCTGTACTATCGCCTGAACGGACTGCTGCTGACCCTGCCAAGCCTGAGGGAGCGTGAGGACAGGCTGCTGCTGGCCGGCAAGATCCTCGAAAGCCTCTGCGGCGACGGCAGATACATCACCATCCACCCGCACGTGCTGCGCATCTTCGAACAGCATCCCTGGCCCGGCAACATCCGCCAGATGCACAACGTGCTCAGAACCGCCGTCGCCCTGCTGGGTGACCGGAACGAAATAACCGACGATGACCTCTCCGGAGATTTCCTGGAACAGGCCGGGGCGATAGCCGGTTTGGAACAGACAATCAGGCCTGATGGCGCCGGAAACACCGGGAATGCATTGCTGGCCGAAATGGAGGCGCGCCTGATTTCTTCGACGCTAGACCTGACCGGTGGGAATATTGCGGAGGCAGCCAGAAAAATGGGGATCGGCAGAAACACACTCTACAGAAAACTGCGCAGCCTGGCGGAGGCTGATGGAAAGGTTCCATTACTGAACCGCTGAAGAATTGAATTGCCGCACTATTGCCGGTCGAGCAGCTCGCGCACCTTCCGCAAAAGCTCAAGCGGCTGAATCGGCTTCATGACCAGCTCCGCCCCTTCGTCAATCACATCGCGGCTCTGTATCGTATCCAGCGTGTAGCCGCTGGTATAGAGAATCTTCACGTCGGGGTCAATCAGCCTGATCTCCCGATACGCTTCCTTGCCGTTCATCCTGGGCATGATTATGTCCATCAGGATCAGCTTGATCGAATCGCGGTTTGCCTTGAATTGTTCAACCGCCTCCAGTCCGTTCTCAGCGGAGATGACCGTGTAGCCGAAACCGGTCAACACCTCCAGCACCAGCTTGCGCACACCGACGTCATCTTCTGCCACCAGGATCGATTCGCTGCCACCCATCGGCGGTTCCGGAGCCAAGCTCTCCCCGTTTCCGGCGAATTCACCCGTGCTGATGGGCAGATAGATGCGGAAGGTGGTCCCTATCCCCGGCTCGCTGTAGACGTTGACAAAACCATGATGCTGTTTGACGATCCCGTAGACAATCGCCATGCCGAGCCCGGTCCCCCTGCCCACCTCCTTGGTGGTGAAAAATGGTTCAAAAATCCTGAGCCTGGTCTTTTCATCCATGCCGGTGCCGGTGTCCGATACCGAGATCAGCGCATATCGTCCCGGCCTGCCAAAACTGTTGACCTGAATGAATGGTTCATCCACTTCCGTTACACCGGTTTCCAGAGTCAGCATCCCGCCTTTCGGCATCGCATCGCGGGCATTGGTTGCCAGGTTGATCAGAACCTGTTCGATCTGGCCGCTGTCGACTACCACCGACAACTCTTCAGGGGCCAGCACTGACTTCAGCTGAATATCCTCGCCGATGATCCGCTCGAGGAAATGCCGGACCTGTTTGACCACATCATTCAGGTTGGCCGGCTGGGGGTTCATTACCTGTTTGCGGCTGAAGGTCAGCAGGCTGCGGGTCAGTTGGGCAGCCCTCTCCGAAGCTTTGATGATATGCTCCAGCTTTTCCTTATGGGGAAAGTCCGGACCCAGGTCCATTTTCAGCATGTTGCCGTAACCCATGATTACCATCAGGATATTGTTGAAATCGTGGGCCACCCCTCCCGCCAGCTGTCCGATAGCCTCCATCTTCTGGGATTGCAGCAGCTGCTCCTCCAGACGTTTGCGATCGGTGATGTCTTCCGCTATTCCCAGCAGGTAGCGGGCCTTTCCCTCAACGTCAAAAAGCGGAATTTTCCTGACACGCAGGATGCGGTCTTCACCGGACCGTGTCTTGACAGTCTCCTCGGGAATCTCCAGCAGATCACCCCGCGCAAGCACCTCCCGGTCCTTGCCGGTGAAGAAGGCCGCCTGTTCTTCGGGAAAGAGGTCGCGGTCATTTTTGCCCAGCAGCTCTTCGCGGGAATAACCCAAAAGCTCCTCGCCGGCTTTGTTGAAAGCAACGTAGCGAAGCTCGACCGCATCTTTGACGAAGACCATGGCCGGGATGTTATCGACAATATTCTTCAGAAAGGCCTCGCTCTCGCGCAGGTCCTCCAGGCTCTGCTGCAATTCGGGATAGTAGGTTTTGCGGAGGGAGTATTCGCCGAAGCCGGCCAGTTTCTTCTGCAGGACGACCAGCTGGTCGGAAGCATCAGAGCGATTCTTCATACACCACCTCGATGTCGCGCTTGGATGCCTTCCTGGGATTGGTGGCCATGCAGGGATCCCTTAGAGCATGGTCGGTGAGGAATTTTACATCGTCACGCCCCACCCCCAGTTCTTTCAGCGTCCGGTCAACACCGGCAGCCGTTTTCAGCTCCCTGATGTGATTGAGCAGCGCCGATTTTTTCTGGGCAGAGGTTTTCCCGCGCAGGTCCAGCCCCATCGCTTCGGCAATATGTTCAAAACGTTCCGGCGCGGTCGGCTGGTTGAAGGCGATCACATGGTCGAGCAGGATCGCGTTACACTCGCCATGGGCGATGTCCAGCGCCCCGCCCAGGCTATGGGCCATGGCGTGGTTAGCCCCCAGGATGGCATTGGAAAAGGCCAGTCCCGCCTGCAGGCTGCCCTGCATCACGTTGCTGCGTAATTCCAGGTCGTTGAGGTTGGCGATGGAGGGGAGCAGATTGGCAGAAATAAGGCGGATGGCTTCAAGGGCGTGCAGGTCGGTCATTGCCGAGCGGGCCGTCGAGACGTAGGCCTCGATGGCGTGGGTCAGCGCATCCAGGCCGGTGCAGGCGGTCAGGTACGAATCCATCGTGGTCAGCGTGGCCGGATCGATCAATGCCAGGTCGGGAACGACCGACTTGCTGATGATCGCGAATTTGACCTTCTCCAGCGGATTACTGATGATGACGAACTGCGAGACGTCCGCCGAGGTGCCTCCGGTGGTCGGAACACAAATCAGGGGCGGCATCGGCAACCGCACCATATCCACACCTTCGAACAGCAGGATATGCCTGTCGTTGGAGGCGACAATACCGATACCCTTGGCACAGTCGATGGAACTGCCGCCGCCCACAGCGACAAGAGCATTGCACCTTTCGGCATGGTAAAGAGCAACACCGGCCATGATCTCGTCTACCTTCGGATTGGGTGAAACACTGGTGAACAGAGCAAACGGCAACCCTGCCTCCACGAGGCTGTCAGTCACGTCCTTGGTCCAGCCGGCCGCTACCACGCCCGGATCGGAAACCACCAGAATCTTGCGCCCTCCCAAATTTTTGGCATAGCGTCCGGCCAGACTCCGGGCGCCCACACCGAAAATGAATTCAGGGGCAACAAACTTGCGTAGTTCAAAACTATCCGACATGACCGCCTCCACCCAGCACACTTTTATAACATCATTTTAACTCATACAGTGGCAACTCTCAACCAAATTTCGGGGCATCTGTTAATTAAAAATAAAACGGGAGGGATTTCTCCCGCCCGATTATCAGATAAAGCCGCTTTGGTGTTAATAGGGGCGAACAACTGTTCGCCCATCGGGATGCGTGCAATGCGCCGCTACTTGTATTGCATGGATTTTATCTCCAGAAACTCCTCCAGTCCGAATGCCCCCAGCTCCCGCCCGTAACCTGACTGCTTGAAGCCACCGAATGGTGCCAGCAGATTGAATGAGCCGCCGTTGATATCCACCTGCCCCGCCCTGAGACGGCGCGCCACCCGTTCCGCCCTCCGGGGATCTCCTGACCATACCGCCGCAGCCAAACCATATATGGTGCCATTTGCAATGCGAACCGCATCATCTTCATCCCGGCAGGTCATGATCGACAGAACCGGACCGAAAATTTCTTCCCTGGCAATGGTCATCTCCGGGGTGACTCCGCCAAAAACCGTCGGGCGGACGAAGAAACCGGTTGCCAGACCATCGGGAGGCTCCGCGCCCCCCAGCAGCAGTTCGGCGCCCTCCGCGATTCCCTGGCGGATGTAATCACGTACACGCTCCCGCTGAGCAGCTGAAACCAGCGGCCCAAGCCGTGTCTGCTCGTTGAGGGGGTCACCCGGCGCAAAAGCGCCGGCAGCGGCCAATGCCAACTCCACCACCTGTTGGTAGAGCTGCTCCGGCACCAGCAGCCTGGTATGCGCGGTACAGGTCTGCCCGGAATTGATGAAGCAGGCCGCCACGGTCGCCTTGACCGCGGTCGGCAGATCGGCATCGTCGAGAACGACAGCGGCGGATTTGCCACCCAGCTCCAGGGTCACCCGCTTGACCGTTCCGGCCGCCAGCTCCGCCACCCTGCGGCCGGCCCGCAGCGAACCGGTGAAGGAGATCAGGTCAACATCCGGATCTTGCGCCAGATGCTCTCCCACCTCCGCGCCGGTGCCGGTCAGCAGATTGAATACTCCGGCCGGAAGCCCGGCCTCGTGGATGACCTCCGCCAGGATAAAGGCCGAAAGCGGCGCCACCTCGCTCGGCTTGAGCACTACGGCACAGCCGGCCGCCAGCGCCGGAGCCACCTTGGCAACCACCTGGTGTAGCGGGTAGTTCCAGGGGGTGATGCAGGCCACCACACCGGCCGGTTCTCGCAGCACCAGCGAGTTGCCGATCCGCTCTTCAAAAGCATACTCTCCAAGCAGTTTCACATAACTTTCCCAGACAGCTACCGGCAGCCCGGCCTGTATCCGCCGCGAAAGCTTCAGCGGCATGCCGACTTCGGCGGTAATGGTGGCTGCAATCTCCTCTGTCCGCTCCGCAAGCCCCCGCTGGATTCTGGCCAGGTATTCGATCCGCTCGGAAACCGGAGTGCGACCCCAGGCGTCCGCCGCTCTCCGGGCGGCGACAACCGCCTGCACCGCATCAGCGCAGGTTGCGGCCGGAATCCGGCCGATCAGCTCTTCTGTGGACGGATTAGTTACTTCCAGATATCCGCTCCCTACAGGTGATACCCAGTTGCCATCGATATAGAGTTTTTCTTTTACATGCATAAACGCCCCCCTCGTTAATGATTACCTTACACCCCTAACAGCATCCCGAATGATACCGCATATTTGTTTGCAGGCAACCTTATCTATCGGCATACCCGCAAAAAAAGCCGTCCCGGATCGGGGCGGCTTGTGAGTTCCATGATAAAACGGACGTTTCTGCTTTTTTATGCGGCCAATTTTTCTTCCGTGTTAACTTCCCTGAAAGTTTCTCCATCGTTATTCAGACATTTAGGGCATTCAAGCGCTGCAAAATTCGCGCTTACTGTAATTGGCGTGAAATCTTTTGCCAGGCTCTGGTAATAACAGATTCCACATTCAAACTTGTCTTTGGATTCCATGATTTTCTCCTTTGCATGCTGTTGTGATTGATTTCTGAAAAGTGTCCGTTTCATGTCAGCATTGAAAATGTGATCAGCAATGGCCCCCCAATCAAACAAACGTTTGTTTTTGTGCTATTCATAAAAAAACAGCCGAAGCATTACCTGAGAACCCCCCGTGTAAAAATATCCATGATATGACGGATAAGCTGTTCATCACGCTCCGGAGCATGATCGACCAGTTCGGCCGTTGCCGGTTCCAGCAGAAAGTAGAAATTGATCATCCCGGCCAGGGCCAGCACCGTATCGGTAGGATTCAGGTCATCCCTGAACTTTCTGTCGGAAAGTCCATCGGCAAATGTATCCAGAAGCATCTGTACGACCCTCTTGATCGCCGGTTTTATGATCGTCTCGAAGCAGGCGGTCGGATTGGTTAGTTCACTGGTATAGAAGCGGAGCAGGTATGGATTGCGGCGATAGCGTGAAACCGTGGCGCGAACATAAAGTTCGAATTTCTGGAGCGTATCAACCTCCATCTGCTCGATCTCTTCCAGCTTTCCCAGAATGGCGAATTGTTCAGTCAGCACCGCGGCATACAGCCCTTCCTTACCACCGAAATAGTACGAGATCATGGAAAGGTTGACGCCGGCCGCGCTGGCCAGCTCGCGTACACTCACGCCGTTCAGCCCTTTTGCGGCAAACAGCGGGACTGCTGCTACAATCAGGTTTTTTCGGCAATCGTTATCAGCCACAAAGATTTCCTCCACAAGCAGGATCTCAATTATCATTCAAACGTTTGATCAGTTTTAAATATACTCTTAAAAACATGAAATGCGAACCAATTATTTCGGTTCGCATTTCATGTTGAATATATCGACCAGTCAAAAGTCTAATAAAACCTGGACAGCACTCTAAATACCGTTCAATATTTCCTGACGCTTGGCCCGGTATTCATCTTCGGTTATCAACCCTTTCTCCTTAAGCTCTTTGAGAATGATGAGCCGTTCGGCCGGTTTGCGGATCTCTTCGCTTCGCTTTGCCGGTTGCACGGCAGCAGCCGGTACAGACGCCTCTTTTTTCTCTACAACGGCTGAGGGCACGACAGGAGCCTGCCAATCTTCACTAAAAACCAGCCAGTCCCCGCGCACAAGTGGCGTATCAGCCAACAGTGTCCACTCCCCGCTGGCCTGTTTCTGCCTGCTGCCAGGTGTAAACGGCGAGAGGCGACGGTCCTCGCGCTCGTTGACATCCTTCTGAACCTGACCGACGATCAGGTTGAGCTTGCCGGCCTTGAAAAAAACACGTCCGGTGGTCACCCTGGGGCTCTTGGCAAGACCGTACAACGCATCGTGCAACCCAAAAATCGCAAAGACCACATCCTGGCCGGGAGCTGCCTGTCTAAGGGCTTTTTGCAGATGCGGCGCCAAGACCTGCACGGCTGCTGCGGTAAAAAGCGAGCCGGGTTTTTCGCTATCCGCTAATCTGACTTTTATCGAGCCGAGTATCGAGGTGAGCCTGTCCAGCGAAATCTCAACGGGGTGATCATTGGCAGTGATCCGTGTATTCCCGTCGGAATCCTGGCGTTCCAGGGCCACGAACTGGTCGCGACTCTGCCAGAGTTCGTTCCGCGCGTCGGCAGTCCGCGCCGTTACGGTCAATAACAGGACCGCAGCAACTGCGAGCCAGAGCCGGACAACATTTCCAGAAACACGTGTTATCATGTATCCTCCCTTTGATACTTCAGATCCGATCCTGCCATTATTGAAAAATGGAAACAGGGGCACCCGCAAGTGCCCCTACTCCAGTCAAATATTGCAATCCCTGACACTATACCATCAAAATGGAAGTTTGCCGTAACCCATCAGGCCGAACGCGGGCGCCAGCAGACAGGTGAATGTAAGCACTATGAACATGGTGGCGGCAACCTTGGGATTGATCTTGCCGTAGGTCACGCCGGTAACCGTAAAACAGATCACTACAAAAGTCAGGTTCATGAATGCCAGATAGGGAACAACGCTTATAACGGTCTTGCCATCCGGTTTGATTCCGCCGCCGGTAGCATAAAGGAAAGCGTATATCGCGCAGACGATCCCCACCAGCAGCGCGCCGTTTCCGACGGTACGCAGATCGGTCACTCCGGTCATGAGTGCGTGACCGGTCTGCAGGTACAACACGCCGAACACGAACAGCAGGCCGGCGGTGAAGGGATCGGTGAAGACCGCGGCCTGGAGGGTCGCGCCGATCACAACCAGTATGCCGACTACAGAGCTTACAAAACCGGTGCTTTTGGCCTCACCGTAACCCAGAAAAAACATGCCAACCGGAATCCACATAATACTGATCAATACAAGCAGAGCTAACGTCATTGTCTTCCTCCTGAATTAAATTACAGTCCCGCAAGGGGAGCAAAGGGATACTTATTCGGCTGTGGTCGGATCAATCATGGTTCGCACTTCGGCAACACTGTTGGCCGGGAACCCGCCCTGCCGGGCATGTTCCAGCACCATTTCCTTGTTGGGAGCTATATAGATGCAATAGATCTTGTCATCGGTCACGAAGCTCTGTACCCACTGTATCTGCGGGCCCAGCCCAGAAAGCACGCTGCATGACTTCTGTGAGATCGCCTGCAAGGTTTCAGCCGGCAACTGTCCGGCTCCTGCAAGTTCACGTTCGATTACATATTTTGGCATGACAATCTCCTTTATTGAATTATGCCCGGACGCTTACCAGTAGAACATGGTCCCGAGTGCAAAAGCGTTGGAGTGCTGCTTGGCTCCGTCCATCCAAGTGTTCTGAGAATAGATATACTCAGCTACAAACTGGGTGAACTTGTTCAGGTTGTAAGTGATTGTGGCAACAGCGGCTTCCTGATTTTTCATGGCGATGAAGGTTGCCCCTTCCCTGTCGTTTTTCTCCTGGCGGGACTGGCCATAGTTGGCGCCAATCATGACCGAAGGGGTCAGTTTGTAAGTAGCCTGGAGCAGGTAGCCCCAGTGCAGGCGTGTTTTGCCGTTTTCATCAGCAGCAGAATTGGGAAGGAAGTTACCGTCCTGAGCACTGAGCATCCCCAGACCCCTGCCGACATAACCGGAACCCAGCAGGTTCAGGCCGCTGAAACCGACTCCCAGACCGTAGGCGGCGCCAATTGATTCGTCGTTGCTATTGCCGGTTGCACGGGGAGCGGTCTGATACAGGCCGGATAGCCATGCTTGAGTAGTCGTGGCGCCGATTTTACCGGCATAGGATATCTCGGCCTCGACACGGGGTGAGTTGGTCTTGCCGGTGTTGGCAGTGATCTTGTAGGGCTCTGCGACCTCGATTGCCACCTTTACACCGGCCATGTCAGGGGTGGTGTAGCGGAGCTGAGGACCGAAACCGGTGTAGAGATAACCGTATCCGATATGGCCCAGGTTCACGGTGTTGCCACGTCCACCTACCACACCGGACGTCAGCAAAGTCATGTCGGTCAGGATGTTCTTGCCCTGGTACAGGTTGAGTGCACGGCCGGCAAGCAGTTCGCCGTAGGCGCCTTTGGCGGTGTAGAATATTTCACGGAAATCGATATTGCCGCCGGTGTTAAAGCGTGTATCGTTTTGATTTTGAATGCTTGGATAGATGCCGATCCGGACGGTAGAATCGACACCGTTGGTGGTCGGCGCCTTGACGTTGAAAGCTACAACCGAGGGCAACAGGCCTACGCCTATGCCGAAGCGCTGGTTATGCTCACTCGTGGAACCGTTATCGAGCAGGCTTGCAGCACGGGTGAAGCCGGCAGGAGTATTCGGCAGCGGCGTAGTGGAGTGGTAGTAGGAAAACACGTCCACAATACCGTCCGTACTGAGCTGCCAGCCATTTTCGCCACCGATCACAAAAGCGGCATTACATGGACTGCTTGTTGCCACCGTTACCGCTGTTAATACACCTAATGCAAGTAATGTCGTTTTTTTCATAAGCTCTCTCCCTCTTCAATAAATTTGATATCTAACGTCAAACTCTTTTCACTGCGATACATCCGACTTCCGACAACCAGTTTTACGAACCCATCTGTCCAGCCAATCCTGCCGCTCCTTTCTGTAGTTGGCATAGTTATTTCGAACATGATGTCCGCACGCGACACTTGATCCTTGATTTCAATCAGCCTGGTCCGGCAAAAATCAATAATGCCAAAACCAACGGAATCCCCCACTCCGCTGACGAGCAGTCTGCAACCGCGGTGCCAAAAATAAAACATTGGTTTTTTTGTGTAATTTCAACACCATACAACAACTCAAATCTTAATTGATTCCAGATGCAGATATGGTGCATAATTGGACATATGATTCATATAGCTGTAATTACGCAGTATTCTGGTAATGAGGAAGAGTTCTACACCGTGGAGAATAGTCACATAACCGGCTGCAAGCAGAGGAACAAGCACGTTGACGGGCATTTCAAAATAAATTTGCTTAAAATTGAAAAATAGAAGAAAAATATAAAACTTGGTTTTGGATTGGGCACGAGCATTGCTTATAAATGTATACGTTTCCGTGCAGAGTCCCCACCTCACACGGGTTATTAGAAGATGTCCAGCCGCGAAAGGTATGTAATGGAAAAAAATCAGGACAACACATTGCATAATTACAAATTTGAAGTGCCTGAAATCATTTTCGGCAGGGGCATGCTGAACCAGGTCGGCGCCTGCGCCCGCAGGCTTGGGGGCAGAAAGGTCTTTCTGGTCAGCGACAAGGGACTTTTCCACGCAGGCTGGGTAGACCAGGCGATGCGGAGTCTTCTTGATGCCGGCCTTGAATTCATCTACTACGACGGCATCACCCCCAATCCCAAGGATCACGAGATCGAGGGGGGTGTCAGGGAGTATCATCGATACGGCGCCGACGTGATTGTCGGCCTGGGCGGAGGCAGCTCCATGGATGCGGCCAAAGCTATAGCAATCCTGGTATCCAATGGGGGAAGGATCAGCGATTATGAGGGACCGGACCGAATCATCCGTCCCCTGCCGCCACTGGTGCTCTGCCCGACAACCTGCGGCACCGGTTCCGATGTTTCCCAGTTTGCAATTATCAGCGACACCGAGCACCTCCGGAAAATCTGCATCATGAGCCGCTGTGTCGCCCCGGATATCAGCCTGACCGACCCCAATACGCTGGCCACCCTGCCGGACGAGTTCGTCGGCACAACCGCGACCGACGCGCTCAGCCATGCGATGGAAGCCTTCTTTTCAATCGCCTCCACGACTCTTACTGATGTCCATGCCATCAAGGCGCTGCGGCTTTTGTCCAGCAGCCTCTCTAACGCCGTCCATGAACGCAAGCCGGATGACATGGAGAATCTGGCACGGGCCAGCCTGCATGCCGGCATGGCTTTTTCCAATTCAATGTTGGGCATCGTGCATGCGCTGGCCCATCCGATCGGCGGCCTGTATGACGCAAACCATGGCAGCATCAACGCGATTCTGCTGCCGGAAGTGATCCGTTACGACATTCCGGTCGTCACCGAAAAGCTCCAGGAGCTAGCCTGGGGACTCGGACACCGCGCCAACGGCGACATCAGCGCCGCCAATGAAAGGATCCAGGAAACACTGGATTCACTGCTGGAGGCGAGCGGAGCCCCCCGCAGCCTGCGCAGTATCGGCGTCCTCCGCAAGGATCTGCCGGAACTGGCGCGCCAGGCGCTCAAGGACGTCTGTATAGTGACTTCACCGCGAGAAGCTGACGAAGAAGACCTGCTGCGCATCCTGGAAAGGTCCTATTGATGAACAAGCTGGCCGTTCGGACAAGGATGGATGAATCATCGCTGGAGCGACTGCTTGGACTCGACAATTCCAAAATCGGCTTCTATGGCGAGGTCAAACAAAAAATCCAGGAACTGGAGGCCGCCAACCTGGGTTTGCGCAGCAAAGGCAACGAACTGCAGGCCATGTTCGACTCAATCAGTGATGGAGTGGTCGTCTACGATCACCATGGCGTCGTACAGCACCGCAACCACGTCTGTCCGAAGCTCTTCCCCCAGGAGACCCTTCCCGGCTGCTCCTGCCGCGAACTGTTCCACCCCGAGCACGAATCATCTCCGCTGCAATGCCCGGTGGAACGGGCTCTGACCGGAGAACGGGTGGAGATTTCCTTTTCGTCCCAACTTTCAAAAGAAAAGATCCGTTACTTCGATGTAACGGCAACCCCGATCGAAGATGTTCACGGCGAGAGGAACCGTGCGCTGGTCTTTCTGCGGGACGTGACCGAAAAGCGGCTTCAGGAACTTCACCTGATGCAGACTGAAAAGCTCTCCAGCATAGGGGTACTGGCAGCCGGTGTTGCCCACGAGATAAACAACCCGCTTTCGTCGGTGGCCGGCTATGCCGAGGCATTGCTCAGGCGCATGAACGAGGATGAATCACTGCTTGAAGACCCGCGACTGGATGCTTTCCCCAAGTATCTCCAGGTGATAATCCGCGAATCCTACCGCTGCAAAGGCATCATCGACTGCCTGCTATCCTTCAGCCGCAAGTCGGACGGCTCTGTCAGCAACGTAAATATCAACGACATACTCAAGGAGGTTCTGGAACTGGTTCGGTACAAGTCCCGCTATGAAAGGATCGATATCCGGATGAACCTGCAGAGTGACCTGCCCGATGTCGTCGGCGATCCGTCCGGCCTGCGACAGGTCTGCATGAACCTGCTGATCAACGCGCACCAGGCCATAAATGGTGCAGGATTGGTGGAAATTTCCACCAGCACCAGCGAGCAATCAATGGTACTTTTCCAGATCAGGGATACCGGCAGCGGCATCTCCAGGGAAGCCATCGACCAGATCTGGGATCCGTTTTTTACGACCAAGGAGGTCGGACAGGGGCTTGGTTTGGGACTGGCGGTCACATACAACATAGTGAAACGTCATGGTGGCGATATCACAGTGGAAAGTCAAAAGGGCAAAGGATCAAAATTCACGGTAAGGATGCCTGCATGTCAAAAATAGTCCGTAATGACACAAAAGTACTGATCGTCGAGGACGACAAGTCCCTGCGCGAGTTGCTGCAGATGGAACTAACCCGTTCCGGATATAAGGTAACCGCCACAGCCAGCGGCGAAGAGGGACTGGACGCCTACTGCGAGGAGATCTTCAACGTGGTTCTCCAAGACATTCGCATGCCTGGCATGGATGGGGTTGAAGCCCTTAAACTGATGCGCGCGGAGTCGAATATCCCCGAAGTGATCATGTTCACCGGACACGGCACCATTGAAACCGCGGTGGAATGCATCAAGCACGGCGCCTATGACTACCTCACCAAACCGATAAAGCTGGATGAGCTGGAATTGTTGATCGACAAGGCCTGCGAAAAGAACCGGCTGAGGCTGGAAAACATCAATCTGAAAAAAGAGATGAAACGCTTTGAAAATCACCGCATCATCGGCAAGAGCCAAGGCATCCAGAAGGTTCTGGATACGGTCCAGCGCTGGGGAATGACCGATGAACACGTGCTGATCACCGGCGAGAGCGGCACCGGCAAGGAGTTGATTGCCAGGGCTGTGCATGACTCCAGCAGCCGCGCCAGCAAACCGTTTGTAACCGTAAACTGCGGAAGGTTTGACGCCAACACCGCCGAAAGCGAGCTGTTCGGGCATATGCAGGGAGCCTACACCGGAGCCAATAAAGGTCGCGCGGGACTGTTCGAACTGGCCGACACCGGAACCCTGTTCATGGATGAGGTCTCCGAGATGCCTCTGGACGTGCAGGTAAAACTCCTGCGGATCCTGGAAACCAGCACTTTCCGCCGCATGGGCGGAAACCACGATATCCGTGTAAACGTCCGCTTCGTCTTCGCTTCCAACAAAATCCTGGCAGACTGCGTCAACCGCGGCGAATTTCGCGAAGACCTCTACCATCGCATAAACCTGCTCCCGATCCCGGTGCCCCCCTTGCGGCAGCGCATCGACGACATCCTGCCGTTGGCCTGGTTTTTCATCCGGCAGTGCAATGAGAATGACTCCCAGAACTGGGAAATTACCGAGGAAGCGATGGCTTCGCTCTGTGCCTACCAGTGGCCCGGCAATGTCAGGGAACTGCGCAACACAATCCGCCGCGCCTGCATTCTGGCCAATGAGCCGATCATCACCCCGGACCTGTTTCCATTTTCCCCTCCCAAGGCAAGCTATACACCTTCGGCGAGCGTCGCCAGCACGGAAGTAACCACCTTCACCCCCGCACCGCTCTGGGCTGTTGAACGCGAACACATCGAAAAGGTGCTCAAACTGGTGGACCAGAACAAGAGTCGTGCCGCCAAGCTGCTTGAAATAGACCGCAAGACACTCTATACCAAGCTGGAACGTTACGGCCTGGAAAGCTGATGTGACGACGATACCGCCAGTCAACCACCGGGGCAGAACCGGCGGTTGCCGGCGGCTGAATTGCGCTTCGGTTCCACATATTTCCACCGGAAGCGACTGTAGCATTTCGCTACACCGGTAAAACCAGCTGACCGCCTGAATACCAAGCCCCGGATGATTACCTGCCCATCAACCGCCATAAAGCCCCACAGACGGTAGCTTTACACAAACTTGGCGATTTTCTCTACACTGTAGATTTACTCTACACCCCTCCATGCCAACGCAACCGGAAAGTCTGCAAAACCTGGGCACTCTTGCATCAGGAGATACTATTTCACAGTATACACACCAAAACTGCTCAACAATATCCGCCAACAATGGCACAACCCGTGCTTATGATTCCTATCATGCACAACACTTCGGCCGTAGTTACGGTGCCACAGTGTATTCGATCCATATAATCGGTAGAGGAGACCAAAGATGCCCTGGTACATGAACCCGATCAGAACCTGCAAGGTTTTAAACAGAATAGCCAATCGCCACAGACACGCACCACTTCGCGACCTGACCTCGGTGCTGGATCTGGCGACTGAAAAATTATGGCGCAAACAGGAATGTTATTATTCAAAAAGAGCATCACGACATGGAGATAGCTGAACCTGAATTACACGTGATGCTCCGGCTTCGCCTCCCCCATCTGCCCCGATCTGCTTCCAACAACATTTCACAATGCCCCTCCGCATCATCAATTTCCAGCCTTACCCATGACAGCCCCCTACGACCTGCACTGCTTGATGAAAACGCCACCGAGCCCCCCCCGAAAGCAGCTGAGGCAAAATTCCCCACTGTAGATAAAATACCTACGCACAAATGTGCTTTTGTGGACACAATTATATAAAACTGTTTCTTTTAGCCCCGCCCATTCTCCACACCAAAACACCCGCCCGAGGGTTTTACAGCATAACGTCCCGATATATAACGTTATTTTGAGTTGGCATTTAACTTGCTAAACAGTAGTTCATAAAGCAGTTATGGGCCTTGAAGCAGATTCAACCGGCTCTTTTGAAGCAGATAAAGAAGATTAAAAAAACGAGGTTTGAGGAGGTGGCATCCAACAAGAGAAGTCAGGCAAGTCGTAGCAGCAACAGCAGTATTGTTTAACCCATTCAATGGAGCAGCACCAAAAACAAACACCAAAAAAAGGAGGAAGTACCCATGTCTCACAACAAAGATGTCAAACGGACCCTGAAGAACGAAAGACTGGAATACCCGATCAAGATGATGCACGCCTATCCTTCCGTAAATGTCGGTTGGGGCGCACACACAATGGTTGGCAACGATGCCAGGGCGCTGGGCATGACCAATGCTCTGATCGTAACAACCGGCCTCCGCGGTACCGGCATTGTAGAGACCATCCAGGGCGTTTTGAAAGCCGCTGGCGTGGCTTCCGAAGTTTTTGACAAGGTAACCCCCAACCCTAAAGACCACGAAGTAATGGCTGGCGCAAAAGTGCTGGCAGCCGGCAAGTTCGACGGCATCATCAGCCTCGGCGGCGGCAGCTCCCATGACGCCTGCAAGGCCATCAAACTGGTTCACAGCCATGACGGCCAGGATGTACGCAGTTTCGAAGGCGCATTCAAGGCAACCAAAGCCAACACGATCCCCCAACTTGCCATCAACACCACATCGGGTACCGGTTCGGAAGTTTCCTGCTTCTCGATCATCAACCATACCGACAAGAAATACAAAATGGCTCTGTTCGATCCGAACTGCACCCCCAGCAAATCGGTCAATGACCCGCTGATCCACCAGTGCATGCCTGGCGACCTGGCCGGTTACACCGGTATGGACGCACTGGCACATGGCGTTGAGGCGATCACTTCCCGTCTGGGCGTTATCTCCGCATACGGCCCCGGCTTGAGCGCAATTTCGCTGATTTTCGGCAACCTGCGCCAATCCGCAATGAACAGGAACAACGACAAGGCCATCGAAGCGATGGTCTGGGCCGAAATGGCTGCAGCCTACAGCTTCAACAGCGCCGGTCTCGGCCTGATTCACAGTATGGCACACGCCCTGGGCGGCATGTATGATGCACCCCACGGACTCTGCAATGCCATCGGACTCGGTCCGGTCATGAAGTTCAACCTGCCGGCCTGCCCGGAGCGTTTCAAGATGATGGCACAGGCTGCCGGAATCGATACAAACGGAATGTCCGACATGAAAGCCGGCGAAGCATTCATCCAGGCCTGCCTGGAACTGAAAGCCGATCTGGGCATCACCAAGACCTTCACCGATCTGGGTCTGCTTGAAAAAGACGTCGAAGGTCTGTCACGCTTCTCGGTTAACGATATCTGCACCGAAGGCAACCCGACCGACACCGGCCTGCAGGACATGATCGGCATCTTCAAGCAGTGCATGTAATTATATTTTTGATTCGTTGTGTGCCTATGTAATGTTATGCCGCTGGTCCCGAAGGGTAGATGCCCCTAACCGGGTCCAGCGGCTATTTTGTTGAACTCAAATGCATTTTTTCTATACAGTCAGTTCCGTAAAATCCAACGACACGAGGCCATTATGATTACCGAACAAGGGGTTAAGGACTTTCTCAAAACAGGTGGTTACATCGCCGATGACGCCATCGCCACTGCAGTTTTTCTGGCCCTCCGCATGGAAAAACCGATCCTGATCGAAGGCCCTCCCGGCGTGGGAAAAACCGGTCTGGCCAAGGCACTCTCCTCCGCGTTGGATTTCCCCTTGGTACGCCTGCAGTGCTACGAAGGGATCGACGAGGGCAAGGCACTCTATGACTGGGAGTACGGCAAGCAACTGCTCTACACCCAACTCTTGCGTACACAGCTTGACAATTACCTCTCGGTGTCAGCCGACCTGCGGGAAGCCGTCGAGCGTCTATCCGCCGAGGAGAGCCTGTTTTTTTCCAGGAATTTTCTGGTACAACGACCGATCCTGCGCAGCTTTCTCTCGGAAAAACGTTCACTATTGCTGATCGACGAAATCGACCGTTCCGATGACGAATTCGAGGCGCTGCTGCTGGAGTGTCTGAGCGACTTTCAGGTTTCGATTCCTGAATTGGGGGTAATCGAGGCAAAAAGAAAACCGCTGACCATACTAACCAGCAACGGCACACGGATGATCTCCGACGCGTTGCGCCGACGCTGCCTGTATCTGTACATCGGCTATCCGGACCTGGAACGGGAAGTGGCAATCGTCAGGATAAAGTTCCCTGAAATTTGCGACACCCTGGCGCGTCAGATGGTGGAGTTCCTGCGCAAAGCCCGCGAACTGAACCTGCGCAAGCCCCCCAGTGTTTCCGAAACCCTGGATTGGGCACAGGTGCTGTCAATCCTGAAAGAGTCCCAGCTTACACCCGAGGTTGTCGCCAATACCGTCGGCGTGATCGCCAAGCACCAGACCGATCTGCAGAAGGTAAATGATCTGGCCGTGCAGGAATTGAGTTAGCCATGGAAAGGATTATTGCAGGCTTCGTAGCCGCTCTTCGTGAAAGCGGCATCCGCGTCTCTCCCGGCGAAAGCCTGGACGCGGTTCAGGCGCTGGGGCTCTGCGGAATGACGGGGCGCAGGTCGTCACGGCAACTGCTGCGCCTGACACTGGTGAAGAATGTCAATGACATCCCGGTATTCAACGAGGTATTTAACCGATATTTTAGCCGCTACAAGTTTTTCGACCCGGAAATGAATGTTCCGGAACTGATGGATGCCGCCCTGATCGACATGGAGGGGGAATTCAATTACCTGAACCAGCGCCAGGACGACGACCACGACGAGCAGGGCCCCCTGCTCAAGCTTGACAGCGATATAAATCCGGAGGATCTGCAGGACTTGAAAAGCCTGACCGAAATCGATCCCGACGATTCGGACGGCAATGAAATTGTAGTTCAGATGAAGGGTTATCGCGGCAAGGCTAAAGCGCCGCGGCCGACTCGGCGTTACACCCAGAACCCGCTCACGATCGAACTCAACAAAAGCAACAGCGCCCCGATGGGCATCACCTTTACCCATGAAGAGCAGATCGCCATGCAGGATGTGGTTTCACGCATGATGATGCGCCTGCGTAAAGACATGAAGCGGATGAAGAACAACCAGAATCGCGGCAAGTTGCATGTGATCAAAACTATCCAGAAAAATTACCGCCACGACATGGTCCCGTTCCAGGTGGCGCTGCGCCGTAAACGCCGGGAAAAGCCCAGGTTGGTGGTTCTCTGCGACGTCAGCTTTTCAGTGAGTCACGCCTCGCGATTCATGCTGTTGCTTTTGCACACACTGCACAATCAGATGCTGGATGTACGCAGTTTCATCTTCAACCGCGAGGTGGCGGAAATCACCGAAATGCTGGCCAATATGCCTGTCAACGACCTGATGGAAACCATCGACAAGGGCGACATCGTCGATCTCGATGCCAACAGCAGTTTCGGTCAGGTTTTCCTGGCCTTCAAGAAGAGATACCTGGAAAACCTGCGCGGCAGACCGGCCTTCATCATCCTGGGAGACGCACGTAACAACTACGACGAGGCCAATGACTGGGTTCTTGACGAAATCCGCGAGAAGGCCCGCTACATGTTGTGGCTGACACCGGAGGAACGCGACACCTGGAAACGCGGCGACTGCCTGATGGATATATACGGCTCATATTGCGACAGGGTGGAAGTTGTGAAAACGGTAGAGGACCTCAGCTTGGTCGTTGAGGACTTGCTGCGCGACATATATGCCGACCATGCCCATCCGATTGATAAAAAACGCCTGCGGGAAGCCAAAGCGGCCGAAGTCTACGATTCCAAGGATTATTATACCCGTGGTTCAAGCGGTGGCGGCGAAGCGGTTTTTGAACCCTCCGGCCGCAGTCACTGGTAATGGACATAAACAATCATAATCAACACAGAAGGAGTACTAATGAGTTGCGACAGTAAAAACCACCAGATGCATATGTGCGCCCTCAAAAGGCAGGGGCTCGATGATTGCATCGCAAGCCTTTCAGATAATCCCACGGTCGAATGCAAACAATGCGGCGCCAGGGCAAACAGCTCAAAAAACCTGTGTGCCGCCCATTTGGGAGATGCAGCCCCCAATGTGGAAGGCGGACATGGGACAGTTGGGTTAGAAGAGGTCGGCAAACCGCACTCTGGTTAAGCCCAGATACTCCGTCTTTCAAAACGGGAGAGAGACATCATGACAGAACCAAACGAATTCAATCGGATTGAAGAAAAGCCTGAGACGCGGAAGTCCCCCGAACCTGGCAAGGGACCTGATAAACCGGACGAGACCAAGGAAGAAGATAACGTGCCGCAGATACCCGTCAAGCAGGTACCGATGGACGGCATCTGCGGTGGCTACTGAGGATTCGGGTAAAGCCGAAAGGGGGATTCCATGAGCAGGATGCTGCTTTCGCCGGGTCGTTATGTTCAGGGGGCCGGCGCCATCAGAGAGATCGGTTTGCACGCGTCGCGAATCGGAACGTGCGCGCTGGTTATCGGAGGGAAGACCGCTCTGACACTGTGCGGTGAGGAAATACGGTCAAGTCTCGCAGAAAAAGAAATACCCTGTTATCAGGAATGCTTTCAAGGTGTCTCATCCCAACTGGAGATCAGGCGGCTTACCGGAATTGCGGCGGCAAACAGGGCCGACATGATCATTGCTCTGGGTGGAGGCGCATCAATCGACGCCGGCAAGGCGGTTTCGCATGAAATGAAAGTGCCGGTTATTGTCATACCGACCGTTATCTCGACCGATGCACCCTGCTCGGCTCTGTCGGTAATTTACACAGAGGCGGGAGTATTTGAACGTTACCTGTTTCTGCGAAAAAACCCGGATTGTGTTCTGGTTGATACTACTTTGGTGGCACAATCGCCGGCCAGGTTCCTTGTAGCCGGCATGGGTGATGCTTTAGCCACATTCTGGGAATCCGACACCTGTTTCCGAAGCGGAAAACCAAATCCGCTTACAGGGGGAGTTCTTCCCACATTGGCGACTAGGGCACTGGCACGGCTCTGCTATGAAACATTGCTTGAATCAGGCCTACAGGCAAAGCTGGCCGTCGAAAGAAAAGTAGTTACACCAGCTGTTGAAGCGATTGTAGAAGCGAATACGCTGTTGAGTGGCCTGAGTTCGGAAAATGGCGGCCACGCAGGGGCACATTCGATTCATAATGGATTGACTGCGCTGGCATCCACAAAGAACAGACTCCATGGCGAAAAAGTTGCCTTTGGAGTCATTGCCCAGCTCGTCCTGGAAGGCCGTCCCAAAAGTGCCATCAGGGAAGTCCAGGATTTCTGCTTCAGCGTTGGACTGCCGCTCTGCCTGCAAGACCTGGACATAATCGACCCATCGCCGGGCGATATCAGACAAGTGGCGGAAGCGACTATCGCCGAAGGCGAAACCATTCATTCAACCTGGTTTCAGGTTACCGCAGATATGGTGGAAGCAGCCATCCTGACCGCTGATGCCCTCGGAGTGAATTATATAAAGGCTATCAGGTGAAAAGTATTCCCGCTGACAAACCACATATTCCCACCAAGGAGAACCCGGAGCCTCACAACACAATAGTGAACACTTCCAAACTCCTGAGAAATGCCCGCGTCCGACAAAACGAACTGGAACTTCAGATCGAAGAGTTGCGACTCGCCAACTCGGAGTTGGAGGCATCACGGAATAAATACGCATTGCTTTACGACTTTGCCCCGGTTGGATACTTCACTTTCGATCGTGATGGAGGCATCCGCACCGTCAACCTGACCGGAGCAAGCCTGCTGGGAATCGACCGACCGCTGCTGATCAACAGCAACTTTGAAAACTTCGTGGCCGAGAAGGACCGTCAGCCTTTTGCCGAGTTTTTACGTACAGTCTTTGCCAGCCATGACAAAATGACCTGCAGGCTGAAACTGTCAAGAAACGACAACCGGTCTATTTTTGTGCGCATCGAGGGCATGGCGGGTGAAACCGGTGACGAGTGTTATGCTGCCCTGGTGGACATTACGCAACGCAAACTGGCGGACGTGGCACTTCGGGAGAGTGAATACAATCTGTCCAAAGCCCAATCCATGTCACATGTCGGCTCGTGGCGTTCGGACCTGTTAACCGGTGAATTGCGAGTATCGGACGAACTGCTTCGCATCATGCGCCTGACCCGCGAAGAAGCGACACAGGAAACCTTCGCAAGCCTGATTCATCCGGAAGATATGGAGTCGGTCATGGCGCATCTTCGCCTGGGCGCTGAACTTGGCAACAGCTATGAAATCGAACATCGCCTGTTGCTGAGAGACGGAACGACCAAATGGGTCTATACGATAGTCGAACCTTCCGTCAATATCGCCAGGCAGGTTGTCAGACTATACGGCACTACCCAGGACATAACCGATCGCAAACGCTCCGAGGTCAGGCTGCGAAACAAGAAAAACGAGTTGCAAACCATATTCGATTCGGTCAACGATGGCGTCATCGTCTTTGACCACAACGGATTAATCCAGAATTTCAACCACATCTGCCCGCAATTCTTCCCGGAAAAGATACTTTCAGGGCGGAGTTGCCGGGATATTTTCCATCCGGAACTGGCGGAATCGCCGGACAGCTGTCCGGTGGAACTGGCCTTGCGCGGTGAACGGGTGGAAACGTCACTGGTCTCGCCACAGCATGGCAACAAGATCCGCTATATCGACGTTACGGCCAATCCGATACATGACGCGTTGGGGGAGAAGACCAGGGCGCTGGTCTTCTTCAGGGATGTGACACTTAAGAGATTGCAGGAACTGCAGCTGATCCAGACCGACAAGATGTCCAGCATCGGGGTGCTGGCCACCGGCGTGGCCCACGAGATCAATAATCCGCTGACCTCGGTGGCGGGTTATGCCGAAGCACTGCTGCGCCGTTTCAGCGATGAGCCGGCTCTGCACGAGAACAGGCTGCTGGATGTTTTTCCCAAATACCTTGAGGTCATCGTACGCGAGTCATACCAGTGCAAGAGGATTATCGGCAGCCTGCTGAATTTTGGAAGAAAGTCCAACGGCATCGTTGGCAGAGCCGAAATCAACGGAATACTGCTGGAGATTCTGGAACTTCTGCAGCATCAGTCGAACTACGGAAACATCGAGGTGGTGACAAAACTGCTGGAAAACATACCGCTTATCCCATGTGATCCTTCCGAACTTCGTCAGATCTGCATGAACCTGTTGATAAATGCCTGTCATTCAATCACGGACAAAGGTCTGGTTGAGATTACAACTAAACACTCCGTCGACGAACAAGCAGTTTACATACAGGTCCGCGATACCGGTTGCGGTATCGCCCAGGATGTGATCGACCGGATTTGGGATCCGTTTTTCACTACCAAGGAACCGGGCAAAGGCACCGGACTGGGACTGGCGCTGACCTACAATATTGTAAAACGGCTGGGAGGCGAGATCAGCGTCAAGAGCAAAGTCGGTGCAGGTTCACTATTTACGGTGCGTTTACCCGTATGCCACGGGCAGGAGAGTCAGTAACGGTTCGGGCCTTTAACCATGATTGAAATGCTCACAAACCCGGCGGTTGCAAAAAGCAAAGACGGCATAAACACGCGCCGCCCTGCAGGAGTCAGCTTAATACACCGCCGGTGATTTTCAAAGGCCGGTAGTACCACCCATCACTTTGTTGAGGATCACGATCACATCCGAAACATCTATCTTCCCGTCAGGCTGCGACTTTCCGTTTACAATCGGCGCCACATCCCCATGGGCAAGCTGGCTAGCAGTGGGAGTAAGTTTACCCACTGCGATCTGAAGCGACAGCAGAGCGTCCGCTATATCCACACCGCCTATGCCATTGATGTTGCCATCGGGTGCTGAAGCTGTTGCCAGATTGTTCACGGTCACAGCGTAGGCGCTTGTAGTGGCCACATTATTCGCGGCATCATATGACTTTGCAGTCAAGGTGTGCGAACCGTTGGCCACGTTGGTCGTGTCCCAGCTATAGCTGTATGGGGCCTCGTTTCCTGCATACAGCAGCACCCCGTCATTATAAAATTCAACCTTGCTTACTCCTACATTGTCAGAAGAAGCGGCCGTGATTGTCACGGTACCGCTGACTTCCGCGCCGACTGCGGGAGATGTCAATGAAACAGAAGGGGCTGTGGTGTCCTTGACCACGGTAACGCTGACTGTGCTGGATTGGCCGACATTTCCGGCGGCATCATATGCCTTGGCCATCAAGGTATAGGCTCCCGGCGCCAGAGGAGTCGTGTCCCACGAATAGACATATGGGACCGCCACATTAGTAGCTACCAACTGGTTATTGACGTAATACTCGACCTTGCTGACGCCAACATTGTCGGAGGCATTGACATTTACAAAGACGGTTCCGTTCACGTTGATTGTGTCGGCGGGGGAGGATATGGCAACCGTTGGCGGAAGTTGCTCGTCAACAGTGATGACATTGGAATAAGAGCCTTCAATATTGGATGTATTGTATGCAGTTACCGCGAAATTATATGATTTGTCAGGATCAAGTCCGGTGATGGTTGCAGTAGTATGATTTTGAACATCAATCGTAGTCCCGTCACTCAGCGCAGCGGAACCGGAGCTGTAATGCACCTTGTAACCGGCCAGGTCAGCTTCGGTGTTGGGATCCCACTGCAGAGCAACATCCAGAGCCTGCCCCGTGCCGCTCATGCCAAGCGAAAGAATGGCGGCAAGCGCGGCATTAATCAGCATCTTCTGCAAATGCATACCGTACTTTACCAGTCCGGGGCGAACATAACCCTCTTCCACCAACACTTTTCCAAGCTTTTTATGAGAAACGGACTGTTTGCAGAGAGCGTCATCGAGTTGATCTCGGGAGATGTAGCCTGTTGAAACAAGCAGTTCTCCGAGCCGGAGGGGACTGTCCGAGGTCTTGGGCTCGGAACTCTGGTGTTTCTGAAAGTCCAGCAGCGCGGCAAGTTGCTGTTCCGTCAACATCCCCAGGCGCTTGAAAACCTCGCCAAGTTTATCACCGCTACTCTTTTGTTCGGCAATAGCCTGGTCAAGCTGCTTTGCGGATATGTGCCCCGAATGCACCAGCAAAGCCCCGAGCAATTGTCTTTCACCAGCGGCAATCTTTACAGCATCGTCCAGATGACAGAGATGTTCCTGTACTTGAAGCGGAACTTTGACGTCCCTCTCGCTGAGCACTCCCATCCTGACCAGCACCTGCCCCAACAGCTCCTTGGTGCGCCTTTGTTCTTCCAATGCACGATCAAGATCTTTATTTGACAGGAAGTGGCCGTCCAACAAGATCTGTCCAATATGGCGTTTTATCAGCTGTACCATAACGGGTGACTCCTATACCAATCAGGACATGTTTTCTGTTTCAAACTATACCATTAATGCCCTGTTTTTCAAAAGAAATATCTAATCAGCAATATTTTTGTAAACTAATTTAATCAATCGCAAACATAAAACTGATGGCACGCAATATAACAACCGTAAGAGTATGGATTCACAGGGTACATTCTAATTATGCACTGGAAGAAGCTTGATGTATTCAGCATTATAAGACTGATTTTAGTAATTTATTTTATGCCTGCTAGCCAAACATTGACTACGTCTTCAACATGATATATTAATTACAGAGTAAGCAGGCACTTGAACTTTTATTTAACAAACACAAACAAATATAAGTTTCAAACAACAATTCCATGATGTTTACTGTCTTGGTTTCAATAAAAGTGGAGGTAACAAGAAAATGGCAACATTATCAGAACTGACAGTACAGGTTTTAACCGCACGCCTGGCCAGAAAAGAGATGACTCTAGATGAACTACAAAAGGAGATGGTTGCGGTCAGCAACATGATTAAAGCTATCGAAGACGGTACAATCCAGGAACCTGCACAAGACCTTCCAATTGAAGAAGTAAAACCGGTTAAAATCAATTTCAAGAAAGTCTTCAAGGATGACGAGGTTATCTGCCTGATCTGCAACAAGAGCTTCACAACCCTTAAAAGACATCTAAGCCAGGTACATCAGCTGACAGACAAAGAATACAGGAAGCAGTTCGGAATCCCATCAAATCAGCCCCTTGTGGCAAGATCCTATTCCGAAAAGAAAAAAGCTGACGCTGTCAAAAATAATCTGGGAGCAAAGATGCAGGCTGGCAGAAGAAAAAAGGGAACTGCTGCTTCAAAGTAGCGCCTGCTGAAAGTACGAACCAGCACCAATCGCCGCTGCTGGCATTTACGGGAATGATCGTCGCGCTCAATTTCACACTTGCATTCATAACACGTTCTGAGATATTTTAGACAAGACAGGAGGTGTGTTATGGACATAAGTTCAGTCGCAGGATCTTCCCTGCTTTACAGGGCGGAACAGACCCAGCAGGCCGTTTCCACTACCATGATGAAACAGGCGGCAGAGCAGCAGAACCAGGTAGCCAATCTGCTTGCCCAGAATGCCCAGCAGGCTCCACAACCAACTTCAAAGAGCGGCAACAGCTTCAGTTTTTCAACTTACGCGTAGGATTGTATTTATCCATTTTCCGGGGCCGGCCACTTTGGTCGGCCTTTTTTATGCATACTGCGCGGCATGGTATGAACTGCGGACATAGGGCCCGCTCTCCACGTGCAAAAAACCCAACTCTAAGGCAGTTCGTTGAAATTCATCGAACCTTTCCGGAGTAATAAATTCCCGGACAGGGTAGTGAGCGCGACTGGGCGCCAAATATTGGCCGATACTGAGATAATCGCAACCCACACTTCTCAGGTCCCGAAACACTTCCAGCACGTCCTGTTCCACCTCTCCCATCCCCAACATGATACCCGACTTGGCTTTTGTCTCAGGAGCCAGTTCCTTGCAGCTTTTCAGCACATCCAGCGACCGGCGGTAATTGGCTCCGCTACGGATATGGTAGAGGCACGGGACGGTTTCAACGTTGTGGGCAATAATGTCGGGGCGGCTCAACGCAACCACCGCCAGACTGGCTATATCCCCCTGCATGTCCGGGACCAGCAGTTCGATTCTGGTACCCAGCGACTCTTTGCGAATGGCGCTAACTGTGGCGGCATAGATAGCGGCACCTCCGTCAGGCAGGTCATCACGGGTGGGGCTGGTGATAACAGCGTGAGAAAGTCTCAAGCGGCAGACGGCTTCGGCTACCCGCCCCGGTTCATCAAGATCAACCGGCAACGGCGCCTGTTTTTCAACATTACAGAAAGAGCAGAGGCGGGTGCAGTTCCTGCCGAGGATCAGGAAGGTGGCCTGTCCACAGCTGAAACATTCCGATATGTTGGGACAGAGCGCCTGTTGACAGACCGTGTTCAGGCGCAACTCACCCAGAAGCTTGCGCATTACGTCCTGGTCTCCCGGATTGGCCCGTTTCCTCAGCCACTCGGGCTTTCTTTGAATCTTCAATCACCCTCCCCGTTCAGGTTCCAGTTATCGTTCAGGTATTTTTCCTGGAGCAGTCTGTCGGCCATTCGAAGTTCGTGGTCGGAAAGGCCGGTCTCGCGCAGAGACGTATCGAGATTGCTGCAGAAGGCATTTTTCAGGACAGTCTTCAAATATTCCGTGTCCCGCACGACCCCTTGTGCGGCCAGGCAGGTCACACGCCCTGCAAGGTTTTCAGGACGGTAGCGCAAACAGGCGACTCCGACCGCCAACCGGTCCAGAATCGGAATCGATCCATGCTGGAAAACAATCCGTTTCAGCCTGCGCTGCGCATTGCCGCCAATTTTACGACCATTGACAAGAATATCGTAGGACTCCTTGCCGGCAAAGCAGAAAGGGGTCCGTTCACCCAGCTTTTCGTCGGAATCGTGTCCATCCACCGCATAGCCGGCATCAAGACCGAGATCTCGGTAGAATCGCAGCAAGAAACCGGTCAGAACCCGAAATGAGTCCTTGATTGAATTTGTTTCGGGGATCTGTTCTGGAGCACAAATGATGCTGTAGGTCAACTCGTCGGCATGATAGATAACTCCGCCGCCGGTGATGCGCCGCACGATTGTGGTTTTATCGGCATGACAGCGCCCGGTGTCAAGCACTTCGCGGGCTTTCTGGAAGCGCCCCAAAGAAATTGCGGCCGGATGCCAGCCATACAACCTGAGAACCGGTATTGAGCATTGATCGAACGAACAGAGCAGGGCTTCATCAAGAGCCATATTTTCTGGACCGCCGAGCGTTCCGGTATCTATCAGGCGCCAGTATTCAGTATCGTGCATACCGGTCCCGGTCAGCAGGAGGTCATCTCAAACGTTTGGAAACACACATGACATCATAGGGCTTGCCCCTGAAGTCCTTCAGGTAGGTGTAGTCCATTCCTGCAGCAGTGCATTTGTCAACCTTTGCCCTGATCTCCTCATCGGTCGCCTTGGAGCAACCCGCGGCAGACAAGGCTATTAATATAATAAGCAGCAAGTATCGCATTATCACCTCGCACGCAGTATCATTCAGAATTCTTCAGCTGATCTATGACAGAGATTATTTCAGCTCTGTTCAAGATGCCCTTTTTCTCCAGCACCGTTATCAAGGCCAGCATTTCATAACTGTGTGAGACTACCAGGTCTTCTATCGAGAATGCATTTTCTTTACCAGGCTGTTCAGCCATAGATCATCACTCCTGCACAATTTTCGAATATTTGCGGTCTTCTTCCAAGACATGATGCAACAGCCAGTTACCCAGGACAACGATCAGTTCTATGGTCACTTCCAGGTCATCATGCCGGTACTGGGAATAGAGGCTTTTAAGTCGTCCAATAAAATCCCGGTGTTTCAGGATGTGCTCAGCAATTCCTGAAAACTCCTGTTCCCGCATATGCTTTTCTTCGGCATAAAAATGATACTCCGTATATTCCTGTAACTCGTCGATGATCGGAAGCACATACTCGACTTCCTTTGAGTGCATCGTGTTCTCGTATAATGAATTGAAAATTCTGAACAGGTTTTTGTGATGTTCGTCAAGCAATTCAACCCCGACCGAATAATCCTTTTTCCATACAAACAGCGGCATAGGAATGCTCCAGTTGAAGACTGTACGAGATTTCCGGAAGCTGAACGGCGGGTATCGCAACCGAATAATCCTTTATACGGCTGCCTCCATGATACACAAACGGAAGCGGTTTTCTATTTTTTCATCACCACGGTCAGACCTGCCTTGCGAGCTGATTCGACAAGATCACTGTAGAGTTTGTATTTTTCATTATATTCTTTACGCAAAGCCTCGTATTCGGCAATCAAAGCGGAGAGACTGCCGCGTTCACTGTTGGACGGGCTCTTCAGAGTAGCCTGGATTTGTCCCATACGCTGTTCCAAACGTTTCAGTTCAGCCTCACGGACATCAAACTCCTTGCGCCAATCTTCCTGGGTTTTCCCATCATAAAGGGGTTTGTCAGCATCAGTGGCAGTCGCTGGCTTTAAAGCGGTTGCTTCACTTTTCACGGGAACCGGCGCATCGGCTTGAGGCTTGGCCACTCCCCCATCTCCTCGTCGCCCAACACTTTTACGAAATTTTTTGGGCACACTGTTATAGTCGTCGCTATAATTATAGGTTCCACTTTCATCAATCCAGGAATATGTTTCCGCACCGGATTGAGTTGACAGCAGCAGCAGGAGGGCCATGCAGATTATGGTTTTCATGAATCACCTCATAAGCTAGCCCGGAGGCCAGTTGAAGTCGCGCCCGGCCAGCAGGTGGAAATGAATGTGAAACACCGATTGACCGGCACCGGCGCCGTTGTTCTGCACGATACGGAAACCGGACTCGGCATAACCCTTCTGGCGGGCAATCTCACCGGCTTTCCTGAAGGCGTATCCCACAAGCGCGTCATCCTGCACAGTCATGTCCAGGCAATTGACGAAATGTCGCTTAGGTAGCACCAGCAGGTGCAACGGCGCCTGCGGACTGATATCCTCAACCACCAGGATCTGTTCGTCCTCGAACACCTTCGCTGACGGGATTTCACCCCGTATGATCTTGCAGAAAATGCAGTTCTCCACAGCAACCTCCCCTTCCATGCATCCAGGTACATCAAGTAAAATCAAAAATTCGCGGTTACCGTCAGCACCGGTGATTGGGGACTCGCACAATCCCGCAACCGTCAGACCCATTGCCCGTGCAGTCTGGCTGACATCATCGATTACCTTCCGGTGGGCAACCGGATCGCGGACAATGCCCCCCTTGCCCACCTCCCCCTTGCCTACTTCGAACTGCGGTTTGATCAGCGCGATGATGCGGCCACCGGGCTTGATCAGTGCAACCGTGGCCGGCAGAACCTTGGCCAGTGAAATGAAGGATGCGTCAATGACCGCCAGGTCCGGCGTTGCGCCAAGCTGGTCCGGAGTAAGGTAACGGATATTGGTCTTTTCAATATTTACTACACGCGGATCCTGTCTAAGTTTCCAGTCCAGTTGGCCATGTCCCACATCGACGGCAAAAACACTGGAGGCTCCCGCCTGCAGCAGGCAATCGGTGAAACCTCCGGTGGAAGCCCCCACATCGATTGCCACCAGAGTGTTCACATCGATTCCGAACTGGTCCAACGCTTTCTTCAATTTGAGACCGCCACGACTGACATAGGGCAACAGTTCGCCCTTGATGCGTATTTCGGCATCGAACGGCACCTGGTGCCCTGATTTGTCAACGGCGTGGTCGCCAACCACCACCTGACCGGCCATGATCAGAGCCTGGGCCTTTTCCCGGGAGGGAGCCAGCCCACGCTCGATCATCAGCTTGTCAAGGCGGATCTTACCAGCCATCAGCCGACCAGTTGCGACTTGGTGAATATAGCCCGGAGCCAGTATCCTTCGGCTTCGATGTTCTCCCGGCCACCCTCTTCACGATCCACCAGGGTGACGATACCGAGCACTTTCAGCCCTTCCTCTTCGGCACGACGGACAGCCTTCATCGAAGAACCACCGGTGGTAACCACATCCTCGACAATCACGACCCGGGTTCCGGCAGGCAGGTTCTTGCGACCCTCCAGCCACTGGCCGGTGCCGTGTCCCTTCGGTTCCTTGCGGATAATGAAGGCATGCATGCTTTTGCCATCCAGATGCGCCGCTATCGATGTAGCCGTGGCAATCGGATCGGCTCCCAGCGTAATCCCGCCAACCGCCTGAACGCCCTCCACATCCCTGATCGCTTCATAGAACAGCTTTCCCACCAGGAAGCCGCCTTCGGCGTGCAAAGTGGTCTGTTTACCATCAAAATAGAAATCGCTTTCGCGTCCCGAAGCCAGCTTTACCAGCCGTTTCTCGTAGGACAGTTCCAGGATGATTTTCTTCAGCTGCTCTCGCTCACTCATATTTACTCTGCTCCTCCTCAAATAGTCCCATCTGCGGCATATCCGCAGGCTTGGGGAATGCTACCGGGTAATCCCCGGCAAAACAGGCTTTACAAAAACTCGTATTGTTTACTCCGACCGACTTCAGCAGGCCATCCTCCGACAGATATCCCAGGGAATCGGCGGTGATGTAGCGACGGATCTCCTCGATGCTGTGCGACGAGGAAATCAGCTCCTTGCGATTGGGTGTGTCGATGCCGTAGTAACAGGGGTAACTGGTGGGCGGGGAGGAAATACGCATATGAACTTCCTTGGCTCCGGCCTGGCGCACCATCTTGACGATCTTGCGCGAGGTCGTGCCGCGCACGATCGAATCGTCGATCACAACCACCCGTTTACCCTTCAGAATTTCCCGGACCGGGTTAAGCTTGATCTTGACGCCGAAATGGCGGATAGCCTGAGCCGGCTCAATAAAGGTGCGTCCGATATAATGGTTGCGGATTAGTCCCAGTTCAAAGGGTATGCCCGATTCCTCGGCATATCCCATCGCAGCCGGCACGCCCGAGTCCGGCACGGCGATGACCACATCCGCCTCGACCTGATACTCGCGCGCCAGCTGCCGGCCAAGCTCTTTGCGGGCCATGTAGACATTCTTGCCGAAAATATATGAGTCAGGGCGGGCAAAGTAGACAAACTCGAAGATACATGGAGTAGGCTCGACTTTTTTGAAAGGAAACAGCGATTCGATGCTGCCGTCTGCATTGCAGACAATCATCTCGCCCGGCTCGATTTCACGTACGAACTCGGCCTCGATCAGGTCCAGTGCACAGCTCTCGGAAGCCACCACCCAGCCGCTGCCGAGTTTGCCGAGGCAGAGCGGACGGAAACCGTTGGGATCACGCACCGCGATCATGCGGCTCTCGGTCAGGAACAAAAGGCAATAGGCCCCCTTGATACGCTTGAGAGCATCCACGATACGATCAACCAGGGAGTTGGTCTTGGAAGCCGCAAGCAGATGGATAATGATCTCCGTGTCCATCGTGGTCTGAAAGATCGAACCGTACGCCTCCAGTTCCGCCTTGAGCAACTGGGCATTGACCAGGTTGCCGTTGTGGGCCACCGCAATCGAACCGCGCGAGTAGTCGACCATGATCGGCTGGACATTCTTCTCGACCGAGGCGCCGGCGGTCGAATAGCGCACATGTCCGATGGCTGACTTGCCGGGCAGTTTCTTGAACACCTCCTGGTTGCCGAAGACATCAGCTACCAGCCCCATGCGCTTGTGAGCGTGCAGTGTGCTGCCGTCAGAGGAGACGATGCCGCAGCTCTCCTGCCCGCGATGCTGAAGCGCATACAGGCCAAGGTATGTCAGGTTGGATGCCTCGGGGTGATTATAGACGCCAAATACACCGCATTCTTCCTGTGGTCGGGACAGTTTCATAGATAAAGGCTCCACTTCATTTTGGCTAGACAAGGTTTTTCCTCACGTATTCCGTCGCGTTTTTATACAGGATCAGGCCGTCACCCTCTTCCGGCAGCTGTTCCCGCGTCCAGCGGGGATGCTGTGTGTAATGGACAAAAGCCTCGGGATGCGGCATCAATCCCATCAAGCGCCCGCTGGGATCACAGATGCCGGCGATCCCGTTCTGCGCACCGTTGGGGTTGGCCGGAAACTCCATCGTGGCGGCATCATATTCAGGGTCAGAGTACTTGAATACCGCCAGATGTTCGCGCTCGATACGCTCCAGGGTTGCCTCCGAATCGCAGACGAATTTCCCCTCGCCGTGGCGCACCGGCAGATAGATCCCCCCGGAAATGCCTTTGGTAAAAACCGATGCCGAAGCAGCATCAACCTTGAGATAGCACCAGCGATCCTGAAAACGGCCGCAATCGTTATGGGTCAAAGTCACCGACTGATTCAGATAATTGCCGTCAAAAGCCGGCAGCATGCCCATCTTGACCATCAGCTGGAATCCGTTGCAGACTCCCAGGATCAACTTTCCGGCGCTGATGAAACGGTTAAACTGTTCCACCAGTTTTTCACCGCTGCCGTCCACCGCAGCATTTTTCAGGCGGTTGGCCTGTGCCTTGGCACTCCCCAGATCATCCCCGTCCAGAAAACCGCCGGTCAGGTTGAGAAAGTGAAAGTCGTCCAGGCGCACCTCGCCTGAAAGAATCTCGGCGATATGGGCTATTACAACCTCGTCGAAGCCCCCCATGCGGCAGGCGTGAGCCGCCTCCATCTCACAGTTGGTGCCGTTGCCGGTTATAACGATTGCGCGTGTCTGTGCCATGTAGTCATGTTCTCCTTGATTTTCAAAAAAGCCAGTTTACTAAATTGCTGTCGATCTGTCTTTCAGAATAATTTAAGTCGGCGCACCATCTAGGCGGTCCCGTGGCAATACGTTCTGATGGCTTCCAGAAAAACCGTTCCGTACTTGCGCAGTTTCTGTTCACCGACACCGGTGATCGACAACAGTTCCCGCATGTCACTGGGACGAGTCTTGGACATTTCAACCAGCGTCGCATCGGAAAAAACCACAAACGGCGGAACTCCGGCCGCATCGGCAATCTGTTTGCGCAGCGACCGCAACTCCTCAAACAGCGGACGGTGGGCGCCATCTCCCGCTCCGATCTTCCGGCGGGATTTTTCTTCCGTCCTGGCAACATCGCGGGGCAGGCCGAGGATCACTTGCGTTTCCCCCTTCAGCACCGGACGCGCGGCCGGTGACAGTCCCAACGCGCCGTAACGGGTAAAATCCTGCGCCAGATAACCCAGGTGGATCAGCTGGCGAAAGATATTTTCCCACTCCACTGCCGAAAGATCGGCGCCGATGCCATAGGTGGACAGCTCGTTATGGCGCAAATCCATCACCCGCTGGACTTTAGCTCCGCGCAACACGTCGATGACATGCCGTGCGCCGAAACGCTCACCGACCCGATAGACACATGAGAGCGCCTTTTTGGCCAACTCCGAGGCATCGAAGCGTTGCGGAGGGTCGTTGCAGATATCGCAGTTGTCGCAGCCCTGTTCGCGTTGATCTCCGAAATAGGCCAGCAGCGCCCTGCGACGGCAGGTGAGCGCCTCGGCATAGGCAACCATCGCATTCAACTTTTGCAGCTCGATCCGCACCCGCTCGGCATTGTCGCTGTTCTCGATCAGCGAACGGGCCGTCATCACATCGCCCATGCCGAACAACATCAACGCTTCCGACGGCAGACCGTCGCGACCGGCCCGGCCGGTTTCCTGATAGTAACTCTCCACGCTCTTGGGCATGTCGTAGTGCACGACAAAACGCACGTTGGGTTTGTCGATCCCCATGCCGAAAGCCACGGTGGCCACCACGATGCGAATATCATCCTTACGGAAGGCGTCCTGCACCCGCTTACGTTCCTGATCAGGCAGACCGGCATGGTAAGCGGCGGCCGAGAACCCGGCCGCGCGAAGGCGCTCGGCCACCTGATCAACCCGTTTCCTGCTCAGCGCATAGACAATACCGGCTTCATCCCGCCGTCCCGTCAGAAACGATGCGAGCTGGGCCAGGGGTTTGTGTTTGGGAATGACCGTATAGGCGATATTGGGGCGGTCGAAACCGGCCACATGGACCTTTGCGTTTCCAAGGCCCAACTGGTTCAATATATCCTTGCGTGTCTCCGGATCGGCGGTGGCGGTCATCGCCACCACCGGCACGTTCGGGAAAAGCTGCCGCAACCGGCCCAGTTGCGTATACTCGGGTCGGAAATCGTGCCCCCATTGCGAGATGCAGTGGGCCTCGTCGATCGCGAACAACGCCAGCTTCAGCGTGGCCAGCCGCTCCAGGAAATCAGGCATCATCAGTCGTTCCGGGGCGACATACAACAGGTCCAGCGTCCCGGCATCCATCTGCTGAAACACACGCCCGACCTCGGCAGAAGACAGGGACGAATTGAGACAGGTTGCCCTGACGCCGTTGGCTACAAGCGCATCGACCTGGTCCTTCATCAGCGCAATCAGCGGCGATACCACGATCGCCACCCCGTCCCGGTGCAGCGCCGGTATCTGGTAACAGAGCGATTTGCCGCCGCCGGTCGGCATCACCAGAAAAACATCCCGGCCGTCACAGACCTGCTCGATCACCTCCCGCTGAGGCGCCCGGAATTCGTGGAATCCGAATACGGTTTTGAGAGTATGCTGGATCGAGTCAGTCACAATAGATGCTACAGCTCCCGTAACGTGCTCTGCCAGACCTGCTTCAGCTCGGCCAGGTCGGCATTGATGACGTTGTGCCCTTCGATCGCCTCGATCAGCAACTCCGGATTTTCGGTCACGACACCGATCCGGGCACAGCACTCATCTCCCATGATCGCCTCGAAAGCCTCCGAGTGCTCACGTCGCACCGTAACCAGCAGGCGCGAAGCGGATTCCGCGAAGAGCAGCGCCTCGTCATTCCAGCCATCTTCCAGACCCTGCCAGGGAACGCGGGAAAGGTCGAGCGAGATGCCGAATCCGCCGGCAAAGGCGCTTTCGGCAGCCGCCACCGCCAGGCCGCCGTCGGACAGGTCATGGCAGGAAGCCACCAACCCCTGCAGCACCGCCTGATGGTAGGCCTGATAACGGGCATAGGCCGAAATCGCATCCACCCTGGGCACTTTATTGCCGACGAAACCCTTCAGCGCCAGGTACTCCGAGCCGCCCAGTTCGTTGGCGGTACAACCCAGCAGGTAAACGAAGTCGCCCGGACGTTTGACATCCATCGTGACCGCTTTCCTGGCATCCTCGATCTTGCCGATCACCGAGAACAGCAGCGTCGGAGGAATCGAAATCTTGACTGTTCCGTCGTAGAAATCGTTTTTCATCGAGTCCTTGCCGGAGATCAGCGGCAGGTTGTAGACCATGCAGACATCATACAGTGCCTGGTTGGAGCGCACCAGCTGGGCCATCTTGTAGGGTCCGTCCGGCGTTTTCTCCGACTGCACCGGGTCGCACCAGCAGAAGTTGTCCAGACCGGCCACCAGCTCCAGCGAGCCCCCCACCGCGACGTAGTTGCGCAGCGCCTCGTCAACGGCATTGGCGGTCATGTGGTAGGTATCGATATCGGAGTAGCGCGGGCAGATGCCGTGGGCAGTAACCACCCCTTCGAAGGATTCCAGAATCGGCCGAACCACGGCCGCGTCGGAAGGGCCGTCGTTGGCAACACCGCAGAAGGGTTTCACCACCGAGCCCCCCTGCACCTCGTGGTCATATCTCCGCACCACCGACTCCTTGGAGCAGATGTTCAGGCTGGCAAGCAGCTGTTTGAGGTCTTCGGTATAGTCAAGTTTCTCGGCGCAAACCGGCTCCTCGTGCAGCGGCGGCACCCACTTGGCCGGCAGTTGCATCGGCGGCAGCCCCTCGTGCATGAAATCCATCGGCAGATACGCCACGGTTTTATCCTCGTAGAGGATGTGGAAGACACCGTTGTCGGTGAATTCGCCCAGCACGCTGGCCTCGACGCCGAAGCGGGTTGCCATGGCCAGGAAATCGTCGATCTTCTCCGGCGGCACCGCCAGCGACATGCGTTCCTGGGCCTCGGAGATCAGGATCTCCCAGGGGTTCAGGCCGGGATACTTCAAGGGCGCCTTGGCCAGGTCCATGCGACAGCCGCCGCATTCGCCGGCCATCTCGCCGATCGAGGAGGAGAGCCCGCCGGCGCCGTTGTCGGTTATGAAACGGTACAGCCCCTTGTCGCGGGCCCGGATCAGAAAGTCGAACATGCGCTTCTGGGTTATAGGGTCGCCGATCTGCACCGCCGTGACCGGCGAATTTTCATTCAGTTCCTCGGACGAGAAGGTCGCACCATGGATGCCGTCCTTGCCGATCCGGCCGCCGGTCATAACAATCAGGTCGCCCGGCTTGATGTATTTGTCATGCCCCGGTTGACCGTTTACCTCGGCCGGCATCAGACCGGCGGTTCCGCAAAACACCAGAGGTTTGCCGGCAAAGCGCTCGTCAAAAACCAGTGAGCCGTTGACTGTCGGGATGCCGCTCTTGTTGCCGCCATGCTCGACCCCCTCGACCACCCCTTCGTAGATCCGGCGCGGATGCAGCAGCCGTTTGGGAAGCGGTTTCTTGAAGAACGGATCGGCAAAGCAGAATACATCGGTATTGAATATCAGCTTCGAACCCTGGCCGGTGCCGAACGGGTCGCGGTTGACGCCGACGATGCCGGTCAGCGCACCGCCGTAAGGGTCGAGCGCCGAGGGGGAGTTGTGGGTTTCGACCTTGAAGACCAGTGAGTGTTTATCGTTGAACCTGATCACCCCGGCATTGTCCTTGAAAACCGACAGGCAGAAATCCTTGTCGCCCATCTTCTCGCGCACATCCTTGGTGGTGCGCTGGATGAAGGACTTGAACAGGGACTTGATCTCCTGCTTTCGGCCGTTTTCATCCTCGTAATGCACCGTACCGGCGAAAATCTTGTGTTTGCAGTGCTCAGACCAGGTCTGGGCCAGGCACTCCAGCTCCACGTCGGTCGGCTTCGCGCCCAGGCCGATCTTGGCGCGCTCTTCCAGAACCCGAGGATCACGGTAATGGCTTTGAATTATCTGCATTTCATCGAGGGTCAGGGCCAGCACCCCCTCCCTGCTGATTCGCATCAATTCCTCATCGGAAACATTCAGATCGACTTCTTTGACCTCGATCTTCAGCCCGGACTGTACTTTCGGCGCCACCGCGGCAAAGCCCCCCTTTTGGGAGAAATCCTGGGAAGACAGTACCGTGTAGCGTTGGATCAGCGTGTTGCAGAGCAGTCCGGTGGCGATATTTTCCACATCGTCGGCCGTCAGCAGCCCTTTCAGCAGGTACTGGACCGCATAGTAGACCCCTTCGCCGTCCGCGAAAGGGGTGCCGCTCAGGTAGGAAACCGCTTCGCGGGCCGTACGCCCGACATTGTCGGTGACTCCCGGCCGGAAACCGACCTCGACCACATAGTCAAAACCGGTGGCCAGCGGCTTGTCGAGACTCCAGACCTGGATCACCGGGTCACTGAAGGGTCCGGCGGCGGCCTGCTCCAGCAGGCCCGGCGCCAGGACTGCGTCAACGGTATAGACATCGATGGTGCGAACATCATCAACCGCCAGGTGCAGAAAATCTTCAATTTCGCGCTTGATACGCTCGCCGCGGGCATCACGGACACCAGCTTTCAGGGCAACTTCTATTCTATTGGCCATTTCAGTTAGTTCCTTTTTCCATTATCACCGTCCTGGTCGGGAACGGAATCTCGATTGCGTTTTCTTTGAAGCGCCGGATTATCAGCGTATTTATCCTGTCATTAACCGCAAGCAGCCTGGCATAGTCATCCACCCAGAAAAACAGGGCCATGTTGAGCGAAGAATCGCCGAAAGCGTTGAAATAGGCCTCCGGTAGCGGAGACTTCGACACTTCCTCCACCTCCAGCGCGGTTGCCACCAGCAGTTCCTTGACCCGCTCCACATCGCTGCCGTAGGCCACACCGATGTTGACGCGCCCCTTGACCCGGTTGTCCGGAAAGGCCTGGTTGACAAGTATGGTGTTGCACAGGTCCGAGTTGGGAATGATCAGCAACTGATTATCCAGTGTCTTGATCTTGGTGCTGCGCAGTCCGATGTCGGCAACGTCGCCGATCTGGCCGCCGGACAGTTGTATCCGGTCGCCGATCCGGAACGGCCGGTCCAGCACCAGCGTGAAACCGGATATCATGTTGGCCAGCGTATCCTTGGCAGCCAAGCCGATGGCAAGTGACCCGATCCCCAGCGCGGTGACCAGTGAAAAAATATCGTAGTTGAAATGTTTCAGCACGATGATCAGTGCAGCTGCCATCAGGAACAGCGAAACTATTTTCTCGGCAACCGGCAGCATCTGGCGCGACATGGCGGCCCCGGACGTTTCCTGCTGGCCGGCGACATACCATTTCATCAGATCATCCAGCGCATGATAGATCAACTTGAAAACTATCACGACCATGATGATGTAGAGTAGCCCTGAAGCGACGTTAACAAGCCTCTCGTGCAGAGGCAGTGAGCGGATCGCCAGGTATACGCCCAGGATGATGAAAAGCCGCGAGGCATAAGGTATGCCCCGCTCCAGGATCCGATCGTCAAGATCGGTCGCGGTAAATGAAGTCAGGCGTTTGCCCCACTTGTTCAGCATCATCACTGCAAGCTGCGACAGCAGCCAGAACAGCGCCAGTATAAGCAAAGAGCCCAGAATCTCCTTGGCCCAGAACAGCAGCGCCCCGTCTCCGGCATCGGCCCGCAGCAGGCCCTTTACGAAATCCAGTAGTCTATTCACCGAAAACCCGCTTGAAAATGGTATTGACGTGTTTGAGGTGGTAATTCAGGTCGAACGACTCGCGAATCTTGGCTTCGCCCAAGGCGCCGACAACCTCCTGGTCGGCCAGCAGTTCGGTCTGAAAATCCGCACCCTGCTCCCAGACCTTCATGGCGTTGCGCTGCACCAGGCGGTAGGAATCCTCGCGCGAAACGCCGGCCTGGGTCAGGTCCAGCAGAATCTTCTGCGAGAAGACCAGGCCTTTCATCTGGTTCAGGTTGCGCAGCATGTTCTCGGGATAGACCACCAGGTTGGCGATCAGGCCGTTCAGGCGGCGCAGGGAGAAATCCAGCGCCACGGTCGCATCCGGAGCGATGTAGCGCTCGACCGAAGAGTGGGAGATATCCCGCTCATGCCACAGCGCCACGTTTTCCAGGGCCGGTATGCAGAGCGAGCGGATATAGCGGGCCTGGCCGGTCAGGTTTTCGGACAGGATCGGGTTGCGTTTGTGCGGCATGGCCGATGACCCCTTCTGCCCCTTGCTGAAGAACTCTTCCGCCTCCAGCACCTCGGTGCGCTGCAGGTGGCGGATCTCGATCGCGATCCGTTCCATGGACGAGGCGATCAGCGCCAGCGTGCAGAAGTACTCGGCGTGGCGGTCACGGGGAATAACCTGGGTCGAGACCGGCTCCGGCTTGAGCCCCATTTTCTCGCAGACATACTCCTCGACGTAGGGATCGATGTTGGCAAAGGTGCCGACCGCGCCGGAGATGGCGCCGGTGGCAATATTTTCACGGGCGGCGGCCAGGCGGACCCGGTTGCGCTGCATCTCGGCATAGAACGAGGCCAGCTTGAGGCCGAAGGTGACCGGCTCGGCGTGGATGCCGTGGGAACGGCCGATGCAGACTGTGTCCCTGTGTTCCAGGGCGCGTTTCTTGATCGACTCCAGCACCATGTCCATATCGGCCAGAAGCTCATCGGCGGCCTGGGTCAACTGCACCGACAGGCAGGTGTCCAGCACATCGGAAGAGGTCATCCCCTGGTGGATGAAACGCGCCTCGGGACCGACATATTCGGCGACAGAGGTCAGGAAGGCGATCACGTCGTGCTTGACCTCAAGCTCGATCGCATCGATGCGGGCGATGTCGAAATCCCCCTTGGCTCGGATCACCGGCACTACTTCTCTGGGAATGACACCCAACTCGGCCTGGGCCTCGCAAGCCAGGGTTTCGATCTCCAGCCAGATGCGGAAACGGTTTTCGGCAGCCCAGATGCGGGCCATTTCAGGACGGGAATAACGTTCGATCATTGCGATAAACTCCTTGATTCAGATGATATATTTCATATTTCAATCAATGCGCCGGCGTGACATTGGTCGCCGATCACGATTTGCGGCGAGCACACATTCTGGTTACGCAGGAACGATTCCGTGGAACGCACAACATGGTCGGGATGATTGTTCACCTCGGACAGGTGCGCCATTACCAGCGCCTCAAGTCCCGCATGGGCCAGATCGTGCAGCAGCGCCAGCGACTCCTCGTTGGAGATGTGGCCGTGACGGGAGCGGATACGCTGCTTCAGTTCCCACGGATAAGGACCGTTCATCAGCATATCCACATCGTGGTTCGACTCCAGGTTAAGCGCCCGGCAGCCGCGCAGCTTGTCCGCCACCAGTCGGGTTACGATCCCCAGGTCGGTGGCCGAACCGCAGCGCCCCTCCCGCGATTCGAGCAGAAAGCCGACCGGATCGCAACTGTCATGGGTAATCGGGAAGGGATCGATGGAGATGCTCCTGAAGTCAAAAGAACAGCCGGACTCGAATTCGATCACCTGCGTCTTCTTGAAATATTTTTCCGACTTGCGATGGACCAGATGGCTGGCTACCACCGGAACCTTGAACTTGCGGGCAAAGGATCCGGCACTGCGGATATGGTCGATATGCTCATGGGTGACCAGCACGGCGTCAACCCCGCCGGCATCGATTCCGACCGTCTCCATGCGCAGCAGCGTTTCACGCAGGGACAGCCCGGCATCGATCAGCACGCGCGCGTCACCGGTCTCCAGGTAAAGACAGTTTCCTTTGCTGCCGCTGGCCAGCGAACAGATTTTCACACGGACTCCAGGAAATACGGGTTGATGGCACTTTGTGACGCAATAAGCGAATATTACAGAGGAAATAACAGGCTATATCAAAGCGCACCGGCGCTTTATGCGGCATAATGGCAAGCTGTATATATACTACGAAGCCGGTTTGAGTTTCAAGGCTAATCGTCGCCCACCGGTCAGTTGAATGTTTCAGATTTCAGAAATATCCGCCCCGATGATTTCCACGTCCGGCCAGCCCTCGTAGATCCATTCCTCGACCTTTTCCAGCGTCCGGCGGGAGATATTTTTATCCGGGCTGACGGTCACGAACCCCAGCACCGCCACACCGGAGTTATCCTGGCGGTCAACCTCGGCACAGGTCACGTTGAAGCGGTTGCGGGCCCGCCCCAGGATGCTTTTGACGATTCCGCGCTTCTCCTTCAGGGAGTGGGAAGGGAGCGAGAGGTGGATTTCGAGACAGTGGATGAACATGCTCAGAACTCACAATGCCTCGGCGTGCGCGGAAACGGGATCACGTCGCGGATGTTTTCCATGCCGGACAGGTACATCACCAAGCGCTCGAAACCCAGCCCGAAGCCGGCATGGGGGCAGCTGCCCCAGCGGCGGCTGTCCAGGTACCACCAGAGCGGCTCTTTGGCGATCCCCAGTTCAGACATCCGCATTTCCAGGCGGTCCAGGCGCTCCTCGCGCTGGCTGCCGCCGATGATCTCGCCCACCTTGGGCACCAGCAGATCCATGGCCGCCACGGTGCGGCCATCGTCGTTCTGGCGCATGTAGAAGGCCTTGATATCCCGGGGGTAGTTGAGGATGAAAGCCGGGCCGCCCACGATCTGCTCGGTGATGTAGCGCTCGTGCTCGGTCTGCAGATCCAGCCCCCACTCCACCGGATAGTTGAAAGTCGCGCCGCTTTTCCGGAGCAGCCGGATGGCTTCGTCGTATTCGATGCGCGCAAAATCGGCCTCGGCCACGCCGCGGACCCGCTCCAGCAGTCCCTTTTCGATCTGCCTGTCGAAAAAGTCCATCTCCTCGCCGCACTCCTCCAGCGCCACCCGACACAGGTAGCGCACAAACTGCTCCGCCAGCTCGGCATCGTCGGCCAGGTCGGCAAAGGCCATCTCCGGCTCGATCATCCAGAACTCGGAGGCGTGCCGGGCGGTATTGGAATTCTCGGCCCGGAAGGTCGGCCCGAAGGTGTAGATATCCCCGAAAGCGGTCGCAAACAGTTCCCCTTCCAGCTGTCCGCTGACGGTCAGGCCGGTCTTCTGCCCGAAGAAATCCTGGCTGAAGTCGATTTGGCCCTCAAGCAGCGGCGGATCGGCGGCATCCAGGGTCGTGACGCGGAACAGCTCGCCGGCCCCTTCGCAGTCGCTGGCGGTGATGATCGGCGTATGCACGTAGAGGAAATTGCGGTCGCCGAAGAAGCGGTGAATGGCCTGGGCAAGTTTCGAGCGCAGCCGGAACACGGCGCCGTAGGTGTTGGTGCGCGGGCGCAGGTGGGCAATCGTGCGCAGGTATTCGAAGGTATGCCGTTTCTTCTGCAGCGGGTAGCTTTCGTCGGCAACACCGGTGATCTCCACGGCAATCGCCTTCAGTTCGTATTTCTGACCGGCCGCCGGGGATTCGACCAGTTCGCCGACCAGCTTCAGCGCGCTGCCGGTGCCTATGCAAGCCAGCTCTCCGAAGTTGTCCAACCCGGACTCGGCAACGATCTGCACCCCGGCCAGATTGGACCCGTCGTTCAGCACAATAAACGCTATCTCTTTTGACAATCGCAGCGAACGCACCCAGCCGGAAACGGTGTATCGGGAGCCTGGCGATCCGCACTCCAAAAGTTCCTTGATCCGTGTTCTCATTGTCTTCTCCTCCATGTTTGTCGGCAGGAATGATACGTGCAATCGGGCTATGGATGCAAGCAGCTTGTTTGGTTTGACCTGGTTCGCGGCGCTATGGTAGAAAGAAGGCATGAGACACCTGTTAACATATGCGCTCTGCCTGCTTACGCTGGCTCTGCCGGCCTGGGCCGCCAACAGCGAAACCGCTTTCGGAGGCGTCGGGATCGACGGTGTGGCGCTGAAAAACGGCCAGATCGTCGTCCGGCAGATCGTCAACGGCGGCCCGGCCCACCAGGCCGGCATTAAAACCGGAGACATAATCACCCATATAGACGGCAAGGCAACGCTGGGCAGCGATTTTCACGGCATGGTCCAAAAACGGCTGAGGGGGCTGTCGGGCACGGCGGTGGTGCTCAAGGTCAGGCGCGACGGCGAAGAGAAACCGCAAACCTACCGCTTGATCCGCCAACAGCTGGTGATCGTACCGAACAAGGAGAAACGATGATTAAGAGAGTATTTTTGACCACTGCCGGAATCCTGCTGGCCATGGCAATAGCCTGCACCGCCGCCGAAACACCCCGTCAGAGCGAGCTCGACCCGGCCAGGGCCGAAGCCTCCAGGAAGTATCCGCAAATAGTGCTGTATTCAGTGGCCTGGTGCCCCCACTGCCGCGAGGCCAAGGAGTACCTGACTAAAAACGAGATACCGTTCATCAACCGGGATGTGGAACTGGATGCCGGTGCGATGCGTGAACTGACCGGCAAATACAACAGCCAGGGTGTTCCTGTGCTAGTTTTCGGCAGCGGCAAGGACGAGATCGTTATGAGGGGATTCTCTCCCGAACAGTTCCAGGAGAATCTGAAGAAGGCACTGCTAAAGAAGTAAAAATAAAGCCCCACCTTCCGGGCCGGCCGGATGGTGGGGCAACAATGGTTTAATCACGGTTTTTTGGGCATCCGGCGCCCGCTTTCCGTTTTGGGGGCGAACGGTTTCCGGTCCTGGCCGGGCCGCCCACGCTTTTCGGCGCTTTTCACGGCCGGCGGCGCATTGCCTTCCACTGCGTTTCGAGGCTCCCGCGGAACGCGCTTCTGAGCCGCTTTCCCCTGCGAATGCTCCACGCCAGCTTTCAGGCTTTTCGCCGTCGAAACCTTTGTCGGCAATCCGGCCAACTCGCTCACCTCGACGTCGGTCAGGTAGCGGAACTGCCCTTCCCTGATGGTGCCGAGCGACAGGCTGCCGTAGCGGATTCTTTTCAGGCGCACTACCGACAGGCTGACCGCTTCGCACATGCGCCGCACCTGGCGGTTCCGCCCTTCGTGGATTGTGACCGAGATCCAGTCGTTCTGCTCACCGCTTTTTACCAAACGCACCACCGCCGGCGCGGTCATGCCGTCTTCCAGCTCGACCCCTTCCGCCATGCGTTTCAACTGTTGTTCGACCACCTTGCCGCGCACCCTGACGTGATATTCCTTCTCGATCTCGTGCCGCGGATGCATCAGCCGGTTGGCCCACTCACCATCGTTGGTCAGAAGCAGCAGACCCTCGGTGTTGTAATCCAGGCGTCCCACCGGATAGACTCGCTCCGGCACATCTTTCAACAGGTCGGTAACCAGCTTGCGTCCCTGGCTGTCTTTAAGCGCGGTGATGTAGCCGGAAGGTTTGTTGAGCAGGATGTAGAGCCGTTCTTCCTTGACATTCAAAGTTTTGCCGTTGACGGTGATCGTATCGACCGACGGATCGGCCTTAGTGCCTAACTCGGTCATGACGACGCCGTTGACGGACACCTGACCGTTCAGGATCAACTCCTCCGAGGCCCTGCGGGAAGTGATTCCCGCGGCGGATATGATTTTTTGCAGACGTTCGAGCATGTATTCCTCTCTGTTCAGGTCGGTTCTGATATGGTTTGGATGTTCTCGTAGGGAGCATCACTATCGCTCCACACAATGGAGCATGATTGTGATTATGTCAACAGCGCACCCCGGATCAATTCAAGGCATTATCCACATTCAGTCCAGAGCCACCACGAATCCCTCCGCAATCACCCTGTCGGTCGCACGTTCATGTGCTTTTTCCGCCGCTTTCAGCGAGGCATAGTTCCCGGCCCGGACCCTGTAATAACGGACGCCGTTGACAAACGCCTCGCGGATCGAGGAGACGCCATGAAGCTGTTTTACACTGTCCGCCAGTCTGCGGGCATTTTCCAGCTTGCCGAAGGCGCCCACCTGGATGCCAAAAGCGCCCCGGTCATAACTGGCCGGGGCTCGATAAGCTGTTCCACCCTTGACCGTCCCGTCCGGATATCCCAGCGCCTCTATCCTTACCGGGGCCGTGCCGCTGCCGACAATGCCGAGACCCTTGGCGGCCGAATAGGACAGATCGATAATCCTGCCGGCAACAAACGGTCCGCGGTCATTGATCCGCACCACGGCTTCGCGGCCGTTATCCCGGTTCCGGACCTTTACGTAGACCCCTAGAGGCAGGGTCTTGTGAGCCGCCGTCAGCGCATGCATATCGTAAACTTCTCCGTTGCTGGTCGGCTTGCCGTGGAAATCGCTGCCGTACCAGCTGGCAATGCCGGACTGGACGAAGCCTTCGTGGCTGGAAAGCGGTTCATAGCGTTCGCCGTTTATCGTATAAGGCCTCTGTCCCGCCTTGCCCGGCTCCGATGGAGCACTTCGATAGGCCTGTTTGTCGTGGCCGCCGCAGGCAGCCAACAGGCAGATTACGAGTAGTGCCGAAATAAATTTGAACATGGTCCCCTTAACGAAATCAGCTGATTTATTGGAATCAGGGCAGGATGTTAACCACCGTTCCCACCCTGATCCGGCGGGCCAGCGCCAGACCGTCCGTGTTATCCATCACGAAACAGCCCCCGGTCACCCGCCGCCCTACCCGCTTGGGATTGTTGTTGCCGTGTATCCGGTAGATCGCCCCTTTCCAGGTGCTGTGCGAAAGCGCGATCTTGAACGGCCCCATGTAGTTCAACGGGTGTCCGGGAGGTACCGCAGATGGAAGTTCTATGCCGCGGCCGCGAAACACCCGCCGGGAGTAGGGAGTGGGATACCACCAGGGATTGAAGTAGATACCGGTCACCCTGCCGGGACCGAGCGGATAGGTTTTGAGCCCGGCCACGGCGGTGCCCACGCTGTACTCGGCGACCGGCACCCGCTCCGCGGCGGCTGTTATTTCATAGAGAGTCAACAGGTTGCGGCCGATGCTGATCTCGACCTGGTATGAGACACCGCTTTCGGGACGGGCGGTGTCGCGGCTGATCTGTCGATTGACCGGAGGAGTTTCAGCACAGACGACCGGTGGCGACACCAGCGCGGCAATAAGCAGTGAGGCAAGCATTATTCTGAGAAACATGGTTAACTTCCGGCCGGACAATTGCCACTGTGGCAAGCCGCCTGAGATACTGAAATCAAGAAACCGCCTCGGAATCGCACTCGGTCAGCATGGCAAGCAGCTCTTCATCGGCAATATCAGGAAGCAGCAGGGCGCCCCGGTCGTCCTTTTCCACCCTGGTGATGCCGGGATAACGCTTTTCCAGCACCTTGATTTCAAGGGACTGCTGCCTGACAGTCGCCAGCAGCCGGCGGTTTTCCTCTTCCAGATCGAACTTCTCGATCGCGGAGCGGATCGCAAACCTGAGCACGGTGTCATCCCAGGGTTTGCTGAAGAAGCGGTAGATCTCACCCTCGTTTACCGCCCGCATCGCCGCATCCAGCGTGGCGTGACCGGTCAGCATGATCCTGACCGTATGCGGATACAGTTCCCGCACCTGGGAGAGGAATTCCGACCCGGACATTTTGGCCATCTTCTCATCCGAGACCACCACTTTGACCGGGGTCTTCCGCAGGATTTCCAGCGCCATCTCACCGCTCAGTTCCGACAGGATCTCGTATGGTTCGTCAAACAGGGAACGGGTCAGGGCCGATATCACATTAGGTTCGTCGTCAACCAGAAGTATCGTGCTGTTCATGCTAATCCTCCATTTCTCGACATAAAAATTAGGAACGCCATAATACCGGATCATTCTTTCCTTGACAACGACTCGCCGCAGAACGGGCAGACAATCCAGCCGGCTTCCATCGGCATGCGGCAGGACCTGCAGCAGTTGTGACGAAACGATCCGCAGTGAGGACAGAACAGGAACTTGGAGTCGATGCTCCTGCCGCAGGCCTCACAGCAGCGCTCCATCCTGACCGTCGGACCGACTGCCCGCAGCACCTCTTCCAGCGTGGTCCAGCCCCTGCGCACCTTTTCCAGACCGTCTTCCAGCAGGGTGCGCATGCCATTGGCACGGGCCAGACTCAACAGGTCGGACTCCCGGTAGTCGGAGCCGATCAACTGACGGAAATCGTCATTCATCACGAACATCTCGTAGATGCCGACCCTGCCACGGTAGCCAGTGTTGTTGCACTGCGGGCACCCGCGGCCGGCGGTCAGCTCGGTTCCAAGAAAATCCGCCGGCAGGCGCAACAGTTCCAACAGGGAAGCGTCGGGAGCAATAGCGGCGGCGCAGTCAACGCAAACCTTGCGCACCAGCCGCTGGGCAACCACACCCTCCAGCGCCGAGGCCAGGATATACGGTTTTATGCCCATGTCCACCAGGCGGGTAATCGAAGCCACGGCACTGTTGGTATGCAGCGTGGTCAACACCATGTGGCCGGTCAGGGCCGCCTTGAAGGCCACGTCGGCGGTTTCGAAGTCACGCACCTCTCCCACCAGGATCACGTCCGGATCCTGACGCAGGGTGGCACGCAACACCTGTGCGAACGAGAGCCCGATCTTCTCGTGAATCGAAACCTGGTTGGCCTCCTCCAGGAAATACTCCACCGGCTCCTCGATGGTCTCGAAGTTCTTGCTGGGATTCATCATGGCCGCCAGCAAAGAATAGAGCATGGTGGTCTTGCCGCTGCCGGTCGGTCCGGTGGCTATGATCACCCCCTGCGGTTTACGGCTGATGATGGTGATATTGCGATAATCGTCCTCCAGCACTCCCAGTTCGTCCAAGCGCTTGATAGAAGCGCTCTTGTCCAGAATGCGCATCACGATTTTTTCGCCATTGATGGTGGGAAGCGAGGAAACGCGCATGTCCACTATGCGGATGCCGGCCTTGACCGTGATCCGGCCGTCCTGTGGCCGGCGCCGTTCGGAAATATCCATCTTGGCCAGGATCTTGATCCGCGAGATCACCGCCGGGTGCAGCTCGGCCGGAATCCTGATCTTGGCATGCAGCATTCCGTCAATGCGGAAGCGGATAACCGAATACTTGGTTTTGGCCTCGATATGGATGTCGCTGGCGCCATAGCGGATCGCCTCGGAGATGATCGCATTGACGATGCGGATGACCGGTGGCACCTTGGATGAGCCGATCAGCTCCTCGACGCTGGCCTCCTTCTCCTCCTCGTCCAGCACGATGTCGATCTCGTCCAGCGGTTCCAGGTCATCCATGTCATCCAGATCCTGCTCTCCCGGCTCACGGGACAAGCTCCAGACCTGGGCTATCTTTTCGACGATCTGTGATGAAGCGGACAGAAGCGGCACCACCCGCATTCCGGTCACCCGGCCGATGTTATCGCAGGTGACGATATCCGACGGATCGGCCATTGCCACGGTCAGATTGTTACCTTCGAGCCTGACCGGCACCAGCCGGCTCTTTTCGCACAACTCCTTTGGCAGGCAGCGCGCCAGGTTGTGGGGTATGGTCACCTCGCGCAGGTCGATGAATTCGACGCCCAGATGTTTCTGGAGTGCATCGACTATCCGGGCTTCGCTCAGGATTCCGGTCCTGACGAAAAAATCGCCCAGAAACTCGTTGGTATCCACCTGTTTACGTGCCAGGTCCAGCTCCTGCACACCGATCAGACCGGACTTGACCAGCACATCCCCCAGCATGCCGCGGTTCTGCTCGAACAGCCCGGTGAAGCTCCTGATCTTGTTCTGCTGCTGACGGGCCAGTTCCTTCAGGCGCCGGTTTTCGTGCAGCAATACGTACTGCTGTAGCGCCAGCGATACCGTCAGGCGCAGGTCCTCATCGTTCCAGGGCTTGGTGATGAACTTGTAGACCGCGCCATCCTTGACCGCCCCCATGATGGAATTGACATCGGCGTAACCTGTCAGCATGATGCGGATCGTTTCGGGATACTGTTCACGGACTGTCTTGAGCAGTTCAGCACCGCTCATTCCGGGCATGCGATGGTCGCTGATGATCAGCTGCACCTGTTGGCGTTTGAGGATTTCCAACGCTTTCGCGGCCGAATCGGCGGTAAGAATGGTGTAGTTTTCCTCGTGGAAGATCCGGTAGAGGGCTTTGAGCACATTCTCCTCATCATCGACGAACAGCAGCGTAAACCCCCGCTCGGCCGGCAAAGAGAGATCCTGCTCGATAATTTCGCCGGAAACCTCACCGGAGATCTTCTGTGTCCCCAAGGTTTTGAAAAGTTCGGCATACCTGGACATTCGCTACACATTCCTCTCTTTTGCGATCGGAAACCTGATGGTTACCGTGGTTCCAAATCCTTCACCCGATTCGATTGCGATGCCGCCGCCGGCGGCGCTGACAATCTCGCGCGCCACGGTCAAGCCCATGCCGGTGCCGCTCCCCACCTCGCGGGTGGTAAAAAAAGGATCAAAGACCCGCGAGAGGTTCTGCTGCGGGATACCGCAACCGTTATCGGCAATCTCGATCACGATCTCGCCCCCCTCGACCCGGCTGGCCACCCTGACCCGCACCCCTTCCGGACGGGATTGAAGCGAATTCTGGATGATGGCGAGAAATGCCTGGGAGATCAACGCCGGGTTGCATTCAAACAGCGGCAACGGCCGCATTTCGCGCACTAACGAACAGCCGGGGCCGATCTGTGGAGCGAGCACCGACAGAGTCCGTTCAAGTTCGACATTCAGGTCCGCATCCGAGCGGGCGGTCTCGTCCACGTGGGAGAAGCTCTTCAGGTCGGACACGATGCGGGCGATGCGATCGCTCCCATCGATGGACTGATTCAAAAGCTCGCGGGTGTCCGAGATAATAAAGTTCAGCTTCAGATCACGCCGTTTCTGCTCTGTATCCTGCTGCAGCTGATGGAGCGGGGTATTGCCGGATATAAGCAGCTGGTAATAATCGAGCATTTCATGCATACGCTCAAAATAACGCCTGAAACTTGACAGGTTGCTGCGGATGAACCCGTTGGGATTGTTGATTTCATGGGCCATGCCGGCGGCCAGGCTGCCGACCGCGGCCAGTTTTTCCTGCTGGAGCAGTCTGGCATAGGCCTGCTGCAGCTCGGCCGTACGCTGTTCCACCTTATGTTCCAGGGACAGGGACAGATCGCGATAACGGGATTCAGACTCCCGCAGCCGGCTGTTGGTTTCCAGCAGCTGCTCATAGGATTCCTGAACCACAGAGGTATGCAGTTCCGTGGTCAGCATCCGCTTCAGGTTATTGGTTATGATCAGCTGAATCGCGTCGCGGACCAGCATGGACATGGCCTCGGAGCGCTCCGGGTTCCCGCTGCCGCAGACCATCACCAGTATCCCCTTCGGCTCCCCCTCCACCAGCAGCTTGCCCCTGATTTCAGAAACGCCGCCCGACGGCGCTTCATCCCCGGCGGAACAGAGCGGCAACCCATCCTCGTCCAGGAGCAAGGCTCGCACCACTCCGGCTCTTACGGCACTGCGCAGCAGCGGTTCGATCTCGCCCCGGCCGATGATTTCGGACAGCCGTTTTTCCTCGCCGATCACGAAGGTCAAGTTGGGGGTATTTTCGTTGATGGTGGTCATGGAGGCCTCGTAGGAACTTTTACCAGCAATCCGGATGTTATCACGTTATCGGGGGAATTGAACGGCTCTTATTCCTGTTTAACCGGCAGCCTTACCGTAAAGGTCGTGCCTTGGCCGACCTCGCTCCGAACCAGCAGTTCACCACCATGCTTCCTGACGATATCGCAACTGATGGCCAGCCCCAGGCCGGTCCCCTTGCCCGGTTCCTTGGTGGTGAAGAACGGATCGAAGATCTTCTCCAGATTTTCCGGTGGAATGCCGCAGCCGGTGTCGCTGACGCTGATTTCGACCGCATCAGCGGCCACTGATGTGGCGACAGAGATCACTCCGTTAGCGGAAATGGAATGGGCCGCATTCACCAGCAGATTCATCACCACCTGGCTGATCTGCTGCGGCCGGCAGAGCAGCGGCGGGATATCTCCCAAATGCAGGTCCAGCTCGGCCACATATTTGATTTCATTTCGCACCACGTTGATCGTGCTCCTGATGCACTCGTTCAGATCGCAGCGAACCGCCTCGTTTGCCTCGGACCGCGAAAAACTTTTCAGATCCTGGACAATTTTACTGACCCTTTCGGCGCCCTCCAGAGACTCCGCAATCAGCGCCCGCAGATCCTTGATCACATAATCGAGCTTTATCTGGCGCCTCAGTTCTTCGATTGACGCCCTGGTGGCATCATCGGCGCAGGTTTCGATAGCCTGTGCCTGGCTCTCGATAAACTGGGCCAGCTTATCCACATACTTCAGAAGCGTATTGATGTTGCTGGAAATATAGCCGATCGGGTTATTGATCTCGTGGGCCACGCCGGCAGCCAGCTGGCCGATCGAGGCCATCTTTTCCTGCTGGATGATGCGGGCCTGGGATTCCTTCAACTGCCTCTCCATCTCCTTTTTTTCCTGAATCAGCTTCCATTCGCGCAGGGTACGCTCCACGCTGACCGCAATCGATGTAAAGGCTTCGGGGGATTTGACGATATAGTCCAGCGCCCCGGCCTTGATTGCATCGACAGCCACCTGTTCATTACCGTAACTGGTCATCATGATCACCGGAAAGGGGGCCTCGCCAACGGAAGAAGCCAGAAGATCAAGCGAACGGCCATCGGGGAGATTCAGATCCATTATGGCAATGGTCGGCTTTACAACCGCGATGCTCTCGCGATACTCAAGCAGGCTTGCCACTACCTCGATTCGGGCATCGGGATAACTCTGCTCAAGTCCGCGACGTATCGCCGTGGCATGACTGATTTCATCCTCCGCGATCAGGATGTAAAGAGCGTTAATGTTCATATCACTGTTCATCCAGCACCACCCGTACCTTCTCGGCCAGTTTAGTTATGGTAAATGGTTTGTGAATAAAATTGGTCCCCTCGGAGATGATTCCCCGGTGGCTGATAACATCGTCGGTATAACCGGACATGAACAGCACCTTCAGGCACGGCGTAACGGCACTGATCCTCTCGTACAACTGCCTGCCGTTCAGCTCCGGCATGATGACATCAGTCAGCAGCAGCGCGATCTCGGCGGCATGCTGTTCGTATAACGCGCAGGCATCAAACGGCGATGTTGTAGAAATCACCGTATATCCGCCCTCCTCCAGCAACAGCCTGGTTATCTCCAGGTTCGATTTGTCATCCTCTACCAGCAGGATGGTTTCACTCCCCCGCATGATACCGCCGCCCGGTTCAACCGGAGCATTATCCTGCCCGATACTCAGGCGGGGCAGATGGATCACGAAAGTCGTTCCGCTACCCTGCGCGCTTGAGGCATGGATCTCTCCATTGTTCTGCTTGACGATCCCGTAGATGGTTGCCAGGCCGAGTCCGGTACCCTTGCCTTTATCCTTGGTCGTGTAAAACGGTTCAAAAATCCGTTCCAGTGTGGCCGCATCCATGCCGCAGCCGTTATCGCTGACGGCAAGGCGGACATACTCTCCCGGCGTGGCGCCTGGATAATTCCGGCAATAGGCATCGTCCAGGACAATATTGGCGGTAGTGATGGTAATATCGCCGGTTCCATCAATCGCATCCCGGGCGTTGACCATCAGGTTGGCCAGGATCTGATCAACCTGGGATGGGTCCATCATGATCTGCCCCACATCGAAGCCGGGAACAAAACTGACCCGGATATCCTCACCGATCAATTTTCCGAGCAGATTCATCTGGTCGGCAATCCTCTGATTGATATCCAGTATACGCGGCTCCACCACCTGATTACGGGAGAACGCCAGGAGCTGCCTGGTCAGATCAGCCGAGCGCCGGCCGGCATCCAGCACCCCATGCAGATATGAACCGGTTTTTTTATCGGACTCCACCCGCTTCAGAGCCAGTTCGGAATAGCCCATCATTACATTCAGCATATTGTTGAAATCATGGGCTACTCCGCCGGCAAGCCTCCCCACCGCATCCATCTTCTGGGCCTGGCGCAACTGGTCTTCCAGTTTGCGATGTTCGGTAATATCCCGGGCAATCTCGATTACGCTGACAACCAGCCCGTTCTCCTTGACCGGGATGGCCCGCAGTTCCCAGATTTTACCTTCCACGGTGGTAACGAACGCGATGCCAGGTTCACCGGATTGCAGGCTTTTCATCACCGGACAGGTATCGCAGGGGACTTTCTGCTTGTGCCAGAGTGTATAACAATGACTTTCGCCCAACCTGACCTCATCAGCCGTCAACTCAGCGGTAGCGGCCCGGTTAGCCCAGATCACGCGCTGGTCGGGTCCATGCAGAATAATGCGGTCCGGCAGCGAATCCAGCAGAGCGTTGAACTGGTTGGAGAGGGTGTGAAACCTGGCCTCGCTCTCACGGATTTCCTGTTCGGCCCGTTTACGGTCAACCAGCAGGCGCCACTCCCGCAGGGCGCGTTCCACTGTGCGTGGCATGCTGGCGAAAGTTTCGGGCGACTTGACGATGTAGTCGATGGCCCCGGACTTGATCGTTTCGACCGCGACACGTTCGTTGCCGTAGCTGGTCATCAGCAGGATCGGGAAAGCCCCGTTTTCAGGGGGGTAGGTCATTACCTCCACGGCCCGGCCGTCGGGCAGATTGAGATCCATGATGGCGATATCGGGCGGATTCCGCGCCGCCCTGTCGCGAAACTCCCTCAACGTGGCTACCAGTGTGAGCGCAACATTGACGCCGTTCGCGCTGAAGGCCCGGCGAATGGCTTCCGCATGGGCGGCGTCATCCTCCACGACCAGGATATCAAGCTGTTCCGTATCCATCCGCTTCCCCTTCACTCCTCGGATTTTGGATGCTGATTCCAAACCAGCCAATAATAGCCGAGCACTTCCATCAGCTCTATGAACTGGCTGAAATCGACCGGTTTGACCAGGTAACTGTTGGCATGGCTGTCGTATGCCCGGGCAACGTCCGACTCGGCCGCCGAGGTTGTCAGGATTACCACCGGGATCTGGCTCAGTAACGCATCGGCCTTGATGGTCCTGAGAACCTCCAGCCCATCGATCTTGGGCAGGCGCAGATCGAGCAGGACCAATCCCGGCCGTGGAGCCTGCAACGGATCGCTGAAGGCCTCGCGACCGTACAGGTAGTCCAGTGCCGCCTGGCCGTCGGACACATGGATCAGCCGGTTGGCAATCCGGGACTTTTCAAAATTCCTGCGCACGATCTCGGCGTGGGCCTGATCGTCCTCCACCAGCAAAATGGTAATCGGTTCGCCGTGCATATGTTGACTCCTTTCAAGGTTTCACTGCCGACGGCAGGGTAAAGAAAATCGTGGTGCCCTTACCGGTCCCGTCCGATTCGACCCGGATCGTTCCATCATACAGTTCCACGATCCGTTTGACCAGCGCCAGCCCAAGTCCGGTGCCGTCGCCACCCACTTCCAGCTTTTCAAACAGGCCGAACACCTTGGAGTGAAAGCGCGGATCAATGCCGATACCGTTATCCCTGACGAAGAAGATCGTCTCGTGACCACTGCCTTCGACTCCGATCTCGATGCGGGGGTATTCCTGATCACCCATGAACTTGCAGGCATTTTCAACCAGGTTCTGCCAGATCTCGACCAGTCGCGACCGGTCACCAACCAGGACAAGCGCTGTATCACCAATCTCCACTGCCACCCCCCGTTCGCTGATCCTGCCCGCATCCAGGCTGACCGCTTCCCGGGCCAGATCCCGGAAGGCAACCTCCTCGGGAGGATTGCTGAGACGGCCGACACGCGACAACTCCAGCAGTTCATCGAGCAGTTGCGACATCTTGTCGGCGGCATTGTGCATGAATCCGAGGTCCTGTTGGATGCGGTCCTCATTCCGGAACCTGATATCTTCCTCCAGGTATCCCATGAAGGTTTTGATGGTCACCAGCGGACTCTTCAAATCATGGGAGACTGTGTAGGTAAAACGCTCCAGCTCGCTGTTTTTTTTCTCTATCTCCCGCTCTTTCTGCTTGCGCCCGGTAATTTCGGCCAGGAAACCATGTAACAGCACACTGCCGTCAGGCTTTAGTTCCGGCGTGGCGCTCCCCTCCACCCAGATTGGGCCCCGTTCGGGATGGATTACCCGGTGTTCGCTGTGCCATGCCGTCAGGGTGCGGGCGGACTCCAGGATCGTGGCGCTCACCCGGGGCGAGTCATCGGGATGGATCACGGCAAACAGCCGGGAAGTCTCCAGGACGACATCCCCGGGCAGCACGCCGTAAAGCTCCTCCAGTCCGCTGCTGGCGTAGGGCAGGCAGGAGACGCCGTCAGGACGCAGCTGAAGCTGGAAAATAGCGCCCGGCAGATTGGCGGCGATCCTGGTCAACCTCTCCTCCAGCTCGACCCGTTTCAACTCGGCCTCGTACTTGTCCCGATAGAATTGACTGCTCTGCCGCCGCCAGACAAAACCGACACCCGTGCCGGCGGCAAGCAGCATGGCTCCTGCCAGGAACACCGTTATCCAGAGTCGTTCCCGCATCGGCGCATACACTTCTTCCACATCCATGCGGGTCACCAGGCGCCAGGGAGAATCCGGAATAGAGCGTAGTGCCGCCAGCACGGGGTGACCACGGTAATCAATACCCCGCACGACACCCTCGCGCCCCAGGGCTGCCATCACCGCCGGGACCTCTGTTTTTTGCAGTGGGACGCTGAGATTCAGCGCCGAATCCTTTTTGAACCTGAGTTCATTCAGGAAGAGAGCCGCGTTGCCTTCCCTGCGCACCAGCAGCGTTTCGGCGCTGGCGCTGCTGACAGGCCAGCGTTTGATGAACGGATAAAGGTATTTCTCCGGATCGATCCGCATCACAATCACACCCAGCGGTTCACTCGCCCGGACCGGATCAAAAACCGGAACCAGAATGCTCAGATAGATCCTGCCGCTGATTTCGTTGCGATAAAAATCGGCAACCGTGATCCGCCCGGTCCGCAGGGATTCGAGCGCCTTTTGGCGCACATGCCTGGAAAGCGGCTCCGAGGCGGACTCGGGATACGACCAACTGCTCGCGCCGAGGGTGTCCAGCAGGAAAATCCTGTTGTAATTGCGTTTTGATTTGAGAGCGACGCCCCACGCCTTGATTTCCCGGAAGGGCTGTTGCGCCCCGGGATGTTTGATTACGCTCTTCACCAGGTTTGCAAAGGCGATGTTATTGTGGAAAAGGGCGGCATCCGCCAGACGTTCCTCGCGCCAGAGCAGCAATTCGCCCATTTTAAGGTCGGCAATGGCGGATAGCTGGCGTTCAACCTCGGACAGGTAGTGTTTCTCCTGCTTACGGTGATAATAGTAACCGGCGGAGATGATCCCGGCCGCCAGCAGCAGAAAGGCTATCAGCAGGACTTTGGAAGGGTAGCGCATGGCATCCTGGCCGCTTCGACCTGTTCCCGGCCAGGCCAGCGGCTGCGCCAGCGCCAGCAGGGCAAATCCGAGAGCCAGGAAAGCCAGGCTGGTGGGCGCCGCCGGAGGAATGAAAGTACCACCGTAGAACATCGGGGTTCCGAAGAGATAGGCCAGTATCAGCATCACGTAGGCAACAATCACCATAATTGCCAGCCACCAGGCTGTTACTCCCCGCCAGTCCCCGGATTGGCGCACAGTTATTGCCGTCAGGTACGCCAGACTGATCAGCAGAAAGGTAAAAGCGGTTATCGGCGACATGTGTCCAATGGGAGATCCCTCCACGGCTCCCATCACCTTGAACCCCAAATGTTCCGCGGAAAGAAAGACTCCGTTGATGGAAAGAAAGAACAGAGCCACCGAGATCAGCGCCCCGATGGTAAAGATGGAATGGAGAATCAGCATCGTTCGACGGTTACATGTCGAGCGGCGGACCAGCAGGAGAGCGGTTCCATAGGCTATGAACAGAGCGGCCGTGCTGGGCGCCATCGGAATCAAACCCTGGCCCAGGCTGGTCAGACGCGGCAGGGCCAGCAGCCATCCCAGCATAGCGATGCAACCGATGACCGCCGCTATTCCACCGCCGATCATGACAAGCCGGTGGATGAAGTCACCTGACATCGGTGTTAGCGCGGGCTCTCTGTCACTTGGCAAATTCAATGGCTCACTCCGGTTCGACTTGACTCATGGCAGTTACTCACTCTTCAGAGCTTCCGGCAACGTGAACCGGAAACAGGAGCCATGTCCCGGACCTTCCGACTCCACCCGGATCGTGCCGCCGTACATCTCCACGATCCGTTTGACCAATGCCAGCCCCAACCCGGTCCCCTCGCTCTGCCTGTCGAGCTTCTCGAACAGTCCGAAAATCTTTTCGGCATAGCGGGCCTCTACCCCCAGTCCGTTATCCCTCACGAAAAAGAGCGGGGTTTCCCCCTGCAGTTCCACACCGATCTCTATGCACGGCCGGGGTTGATCCCCCATGTACTTGACGGCGTTTTCCACCAGGTTCTGCCAGATTTCAACCAGACGCGACCGGTCGGCATGGAGCAGGAGCGGGGTTTGGGCAACCGTCACCTGCACACCCCGCTCGCTGATGTGCCCCGCAACCAGCTGCAGTGCTTCCCGTACCAACTCCTGAAAGTCAACCAGCACAGGATTGGCGATGACACGCCCTACCCGCGAAAGCTCCAGAAGTTCGGACAGCAGCTGCCCCATCTTGTCGGCAGCGGTGCGGATATAACCGATATCCTGCTGAATACGGGCGACATCGGCGATTTTGATGTCTGTCTCCAGGTACCCCAGGAAGGAGGTGATCGTCACCAGCGGGCTCTTCAGATCGTGTGAAACGGTATAGATGAAACGCTCCAGCTCGGCGTTCTTGGCCTCGATTTCCCGCTCCTTCTCCTTACGCTCGGTAATGTCGCGACTGATGCCGACCAGCCCCAACTGGGTGCCGTCAGCCCCCCAGAAAGGCGTTTTGAGCGTATCCAGCAGGACCTTGCGTCCGTCCGGATAGGTAATCCACTCCTCGTTGCTGCGCGCCTGACCACACTCCAGCATCTCACAATCCTTCTGCCGGAAGAACTCCGCCACTTCCCGATCGAAGAAGTCAAAATCGGTCCTGCCCGCCTGTTCCTGCTCCGGTCGTCCGGCAAAACGTTCGAAGGCCTTGTTGCAGCCGAGATAAACGCTGTTGGTGTCCTTATAGAAGATCAGGTCCGGAATCGAGTCGATGATACTCCGCAACAGGGCCGACTGGTGCAGCAGCTCGGATTCGATCCGTTTGCGTTCACTGACCTTCCAGACGGCATCCATCAGCAGCGTCAGCTGCAGAACATCCGACTCATCGTACTCCTCCTGCTTGTTTGCCACACCAACCACCGCCACGATCTTTCCCTGATCGAACAGCGGAATGGTCAGAAAGCGGGTCAGATGTACATGCCCTTGCGGATACCCTTTCTTGAGCGGGTCGGGCGCGGCAAAGTCATTGACCATGATCGGCCGGCGCTGACGGACAGCCTCCCCCCAGATACCGGTCTTATCGAGTTCATACTGGCTTTCCGGGTTGGCCACGTTGCAGGACTGCATCACGTCACGCGACCATGAATTCAGGGTAAATCGTCTCTTTTCCTCGTCGTAATAGTAGATGTATCCATAGCTGCTGCATGTCATACTGAGCGCCTCATCCAGCGCAAAATCCAGCAAATCCTGTTTGCTTTTGGCGTCATACTGCAGCACGTTCACGACACACTGCAGGCGTTCCTTGTTACGCTGCAGTTCTGCATTAAGTCTCTGTACCTCAGCGACTGATTTTGCCTGGCTCGGCATGGATAACATCTGCGGAATTTTCGGTATGAATACAATCGCCGCCAAAATCGAAACCACCGTGGTAAAGGCCTTCAGATACCCCTCGGGCCAGTAGTCGGGACGATACACGGTATATGCCGCGAAAAAGTGGGTAGTTCCGCAGGCCAGGATAAAAAGCGCGAACAGGAAAAATACCCAAATGAACGGCACATCTCTTCTTTTATGGACAAAATAGACCATTGCGACAGCTATCGCATAATAGGCCAGGCCGGTAAGAATATCCGAGCCCACATGCAGCCAGACCAATCCCGGCTCCCAGGAAAAACAGAATCCGTGCGCCATGTAGTCGCTCATTGAAGCATGATCCATTACTTTACTTCCCCCATGTTCATACCGGCCTCAGAATCGCAGTCAGGAAATCGTCCCGGTCTACTCCATAGCGCGCGGTCAGGCAGTAGCGGGCATTGACGTTGTCGAAGGTCCGCTCCAGCACATCCCGGAACGTTTCCAGCACCCCGTCCCCCTTGATGGCCGAAGCCATAAGCACCGGCAGGCCGGAAGGGCTCCAGGCGGCACGGATATCGTCCTCGCCGACGATATCGCCCAGATCGCGCTTGTTGAATTGCAACACCAGTGGAGTACGTTCTATTTCAAGCCCGACCAGCTTGAGATTCTGTTCCAGGTTATCGAAACTTTCAAAATTATTGGTCATCTGGCTCGTCTGCGAATCGGCCACGAAGACAACCCCGTCGGCCCGCTGCAGGACAGCCTTGCGCGTGGCGTCGTGGCGCACCTGGCCGGGCACGGTGTAGACCTTGAGCTTGATCTTCATCCCGCCGGGGGCGACATAGAAAAAGGGGAGCAGGTCGAAATAGATGGTGCGGTCCTCGGTTGTGTCCAGCATCATCAGCTCGCCCCGGCCATCCTGATTGAGCAGGTCGTGCAGACTGAGCAGGTTGGTGGTCTTGCCCGACTGCGCCGGACCGTAGTAGACCAGTTTGAGCACCATGCGCATATTTTTTTCATCAAACTCGATCATGACGTTACCATACGGTTATTACACCCCAAAGCAACCGGTTCATTCCGTTTTCAGCAGAGCCAGCACGTATGCGCGGTTATCGTTGATGGGAAAGGACTTCACGTTCACACGCAGCGGTTGTCCGCCCACAAGCCAGATTCCGAGTTCCGCCGCTCCATCGGGGAGGCTGGAACCGAATTCGGGAGGTAACAGCGAGAAACAACTCTCGCCGAGGATCTCCTGCCGAAGCGGCGCCAGCAGTTCCAGGCAGCAGCTGTTACACTGGATGATCATGCCGTTGCTGTCAACGCCCATCACCGCCACCGGCAAATTGTCCAGCATGGCCTGGGTAAAGGTAAGCGCCCGGTTGTGCAGTTCCAGGCTGACAGTGCGTTCCTGGATCATCTGTTCCAGATTGTTGTTCAACAGGGACAACTCCTCGTTGGAATCCTGCAGCTTCCGCAACAGCTCCTCGTTCTCCTTCCGCAAGGCGTAGCGTTCCAGCGAGTTGGTGATGGTCACATGCAGTTCGTCATCGTTCCAGGGCTTGGGGATAAATTTGTAAATATGGCCATGGTTGATGGCGTCCACGATGGCGCCGGCGTCGGCATAACCGGAAAGAACGATACGCACCGTCTCCGGCCAGCGAGCATAGACCTGTTTCAGAAATTCCACGCCGTTCATGCCCGGCATGCGGTAATCTGAGATCACGATCTGGAAATCGCCTCCGGTTTCAAGTGTATGCAAGCCCTCTTCGCCGGATGCGCAGGTAACTATTTCGTAATCCTCGTCGAGAAAGAGACGTTCCAGGGCGCGCAGTACGTTGCGTTCGTCATCAACGCAGAGTATGCGGACAGGCATGCCGTCATCGCTATTATTGTCAGAGTCCTTGGTCATGGTAATTACTCCTCTTTGCTGCCGAGCGGCAGGCGGACGGTAAAAGTGGTTCCCTGTCCGGGCTTGCTCTCAAGTATTATTTCCCCGCCATGCTTCCTGATGATCTCGCTACTGATTGAAAGCCCCAACCCGGTTCCCTTGCCGGCCTCCTTGGTAGTGAAGAAGGGCTCGAAGATTCGCCGTTGCAGCTCTTCCGGTATGCCGCTGCCGGTGTCGCCGATCGAAACGAAGACATTGTCGGCATCGTTCCAGCTGCGCACCGTGATTGTTCCCTGGCCGGATATGGCATGGGCGGCATTTACCAGCAGATTCATGAAAACCTGGTTCAACTGTTGCGGATAACACTTGATCCGTGGAATATCGCCCAGCTCCTTGGTGAGAGTGGCGACATATTTGATTTCGTTCCAGACGATGTTGATGGTGCTCTCCAGGCACTGGTTCAGGTCCGCAAAGGACTCGTCTGCGTCATCCACCCTGGAAAAGCTCTTCAGATCCTGGACAATCTTGCGTACCCGCTCGGCCCCCTCCAGCGACTCTGCCACCAGGCTGCCGGTATCTTCCAGGATATAATCGATCTTGAGCCGACGCTGCAACTCCAGCAACGCAACCTTGGAGTCACCTTCGCAGCCCGCCAGATGGGTCTTGAGCGCATCCTGGTATTCACGCAGACGCCCCATGTACTTGCCCAGCGTATTCAGGTTGCTGGTGATGAAACCCATCGGGTTGTTGATCTCGTGGGCCACGCCGGCGGCCATCTGGCCGATGGAAGCCATTTTCTCCTGCTGAACCACCCTGGTCTGGGTTGACTGCAGTTCGGAGTAGGCCTGCTCCAGTTCACGGGTCATGGTCTTGATCTGTGTCACATCGTTCATCGAAACCACCACCCCCTTCACCACTGAACTGCCGGGATCGCGGATTTCGTAGATATTCAGGTCGAACTGCTGTTTAGTTCCGGAATGGATCAGTTCGCCAGTTGTACCGTCGAAAGTTACGAAATTGAAACCGGACTCCATCAGAATCTCCCGCCAGTCATGCATCACCAGTGCATCGAAATCCTTGCCGGTGATCTCCTTGAGCATGCGATTGCAGCGCCGGATTTGATGCGTCGCATCGGCTAGAACAATGATGTCCTTGAGCGAATCCAAGGTCTGTTCCCACTCAAGCTTGGCGGCCTCGACCCAGTTGAAGACCTGCCCCAGTTCGGCATGCTTGGCCTCCAGAGCGGCCTGGCTGGCGGCAAGGGCATCGTGGGCTTCCCGGCGGGCGGTAATGTCGCGGGCCAGGCCGATTGCACACCATTTTCCCTCCAACCGGACTGCGGAGAGCGACAATTCGATCGGGATGACCGCGCCTCCCTTGCGTTTCGCCGGAAGTTCCAGGGTCTTGCCGACCGCCGCCCCCTGCCCGTTTTCCCTGAATCCGGCAAACGCCCGCAGATGGGTATCAAGCATGTCGGCGGGCGTAATATGCTCATGCAGATTCCTGCCCAGGATTTCCTCCTTGGTATAACCGAAAATCTTCTCCGCCGCCGCATTCCAGAAAGTGACCAGCCCATTGTTGTCGATCATGACGATCGCATCCTGGGCCGAATCGCTGATCGAGCGGAACTTCTCCTCGCTCTCCCGCAGCGCGATTTCGGTCTGCTTGCGCTCGGTGATGTCGGTAAAGGTTCCCACCAGACCGTTAACCTTGCCGTTGCGGTCGTGCATAGGCGCCTTGGTGGAGATAACCTGACGTATCACGCCGTCGGCACGTACCAACGAAGTTTCATAGGTTTGTATGGAGTCGTTCTTAAGGCAGGCCCGGTCCTGTTCGGCCTGAAAATCGGCTGTCTCGCCCTGGTTCAGGTCGTTGATCTTCTTGCCCATGATCTCGGTGCGACTGCGACCGAAGAACTCCTCGAAAGCACGGTTGCAGCCGATAAAGGCGCTGTTGCGGTTCTTGTAAAAGACCGGGTTGGGGATCGAATCCAGCACCTGCTGCAGGAAGCGGTACTGTTCATTGAGCATGTCTCCGATCTGCTTGGTTTCGGTCAGATCCTCCAGAGTCTCCATCACGGCAATAATCCTGCCGTCATCGTCACAAATGGGGGAGGCATGAAAATAGAGGAAGCGCTTTCCGCTGGCGGGAAAACGAAACCACCCCTCGGACTGCATGGCGCCCTCGACCAGATTCGACTTGCGGTAGGTTTCGTAATGCCGGGAGAATTCCTGCTCGGCACTGTCCAGCACCAGATCGGCCAGGGTGGGCCGTTGTTCGGGATAAAAGGCCTTCCAGTGACTGTCGCTCCCCTGCATCTCCCCGGATGAAATACCGGACAGCTTTGCCATGGCCCGGTTCCAGAACAGGATGTGATGATCGCTGTCGATCACGAAACAGGGGGTAGCGGAGTAGTTGACCAGGTTTTCGGTGAATAGCGAATTCTTCCGCAACGCGGCATGCTGTTCTTCCATCCTGACGACCATCCGGTCATAGACCAGCCCCAGGCGCCCGACTTCGTCGTCGGATTCGGCCAGACGCTGCAGATCCGAGCGATCCTGGCCCGGTTCGAACTCCTTGATGATCGCCGTCAGCCGGTTGAGCGGAGACAGCATGCGGGCCATGGCGCCACGGGTGACCAGGATGCTGGAAATCAGCCCCAGTATCAGCAGCGCCAGCGAGATTTTCAGAGACTTGTACAGCGGCTGATAGGCTTCGGTGGTAGGGTTATGAATACCAAGGATCCAGTGGGTGGAATTCAGACGTTTGAAGGAGGTCAGCCCTCTAACCCCGCGGGAATTGACGTTTTCCCGGGTTCCTTCAAACCCTGACAGCGCGGCCTCGATGGCCGGATTGATCCCGTAACCGATATTTTCCATCATGCGTACCGGGTCAGGATGAACCACGATGTGTCGGTCGGTATCGATGATGTAAAAATAACCGCTCCGGCCGATTCTTGTGGAAAGCAGCGAGGAGAAGGTATTCCCCTTGAGGATCTCGTGCCGCCCGACCAGCACGGCGCTCAACTTGCCCTGCTTGTTCAGCAGCGGCACTACAAAGGGAATGGTTGGCTGCTGATTGTTATGGTTCAGATAGGTGCAACCGATAAACGGTTTCATTGTGGACGCTGCCCTGACGAAATGAGCCAGATGTGAAACATCCCTGCCCGAATCCTTGGGGTCCAGCGGAAACTCGGTGATGATCCTGCCGTCCGGCGCAAGCAGCTCCAGTCCGGCATTGAAGAAAACCAGCGCATCTTCTTCGTCGGCAAACTTGTCGTTCAATCGTTGTACATTGACGATATCGTCTTCACTGATGCGCTGCGCCATTTTCAGCAACTGTGCCTGCGCGGTGGCCAGCTGTGTATCCAGCTGCCTGGCCAGGGCATCCACCATGGCATTCTGGTTGTCGCCGATACTCTTTTGCAGCTCGCTGCTCCAGAAAGTATGACTGATTGCGATGATCAAGCCCAGTAATACTGTTGTCACCAGGGATACGGTCAGGGTCATTTTTGAAGTGAGACTTTTCATTGGCGATCCCCGCATATTCTTTTGTGCTACTGCAGCAACTTCCACGGCGGCAGATTTTTGCTATGAGAATGGTACATCGGAATCGTCAAGTGTAAAGCGGGAATATGCCCCGTTGCCGGTTCAGTTTAAGCAGTGAATCCGGCAATCTGTCGATCTGCTACAAGCTTCAGCGGACTGCTGGCAACAATGTGACCAAGCTGCAACCGGAACAGGGAAAATCAGACCACCATCGTCCCGGAAATGACGGAAGCAATCAGGTTGAAGTTCCAGAGGTGAGAAGTACGTACTTCTTGACCGTGCGGCGGTCGAGACCGGTTTTACGGGCCACATCCTCGTAGGTGCCGAAACGGCGATACAACAGGCCGCAATATTCGGCCATCAGCTGCTGGGCATCCATGCTGCCGGCCTCGATGCCGGCCAGCAAACGATCACACGGCTCGTTGGAAACCGAAGCGGATGTATCCCCGCGATAGTGGCGGGTCAGGATGATGCGCCGCACCGCCTGCTCCAGCTCGCGCACGTTGCCGGGCCAGGGATAGTGCGCCCCCAGGTCGCGCTGCAGCGCCTCCCGCACCAGCCTGGCGTGTGGCACCGCCGCATCGCCGATCAGGCGTTTGAGGATGCTGCCGATCAGCGCCTCCAGCTCGCGCGGCTCCTGCTGGATGCGCAGGCTGAGCGGCGGCACCACGATGATGTCAGAGCAGAGCCGGTAGTAGAAGTCGTCACGGAACTGCCCGGAGCGGCGCAGGTCATCCAGCGGCCGGTTGGTGGCGGCGATCACCCGCCCCTGGAACCGCCGGCGCTCGTGGCCGCCCACCGGCGTGAAGGTTCTCTCCTGGATCACCTGCAGCAGCTTGATCTGCACCGGGACCGGGACATCGCCGATCTCGTCCAGGAAGATCGAACCATGGGGAGCGCAACGGCTGAAGATGCCCTCGTGGTTTTCGATCGCGCCGGTAAAGGCGCCTTTTTTGTGGCCGAACAGCTCCGATTCCAGCAGCGATTCCGGATACTGGGACAGGTTGATGGCGATGAAGTTGCGGGTGAAGCTCTCGCTGAAACGGCCGCTACGGCCGTCAAAGGGGATGAATCCGGAACGGCCGATGGCGGCCGCGGCGGCCCCCTTGCCGGTGCCGGTCTCGCCCAGCAAAAGCGTGGAGAAATCCTCCATGCGGTTCCAGAGGTGCTGTTCGTACCAGTTGATGTTGCAGGTGAAGATATTGTTCCAGAGCTGCAGCCTCAGTCCGTGCATTGATGCGGAGAGACCGGTCAGCGACGTCTCGATGAAATAGAAGGCCCGTCGGATCTGGTAGAAGATCCCCAGGTAGCGCCGGCAACCGGTTTCGTCCAGCCCCAGCCTGGCCAGCAAGCCCAGCAATTCGCGGGCAAAGGGAACCGGGATCGGTTCATCGCCAGCGGCCAGTTGCTTGAGGATGAAGTCATCGAATGTCTGGCGATAGCGGTGGTAGATGTCGAACAGGAACGCGGTCCTGAGCAGTTCCCGGTCGTCCGCGCCGTAACGCGCCAGGTCATCGCGCCCCGACGCCCTCAGCCGGCTCAGGCGCTCGACGATGCGGCTGATAGCCAGTTCCACCAGGTCATCCCAGGACAGCGCGGCATCGCTGCCGGCTATTTTACGGTCCAGCTCCACCCTGGTCTGGCTGAAGGGGTTGGCAAAAGCGGCCTGGGCCACGTTCCGGAAAAAGTCCCGCTCTTCACTTGTCAATGCCAGTTGTCTTGTCATGCAGAAGATGTACATCACGCCGGCATCCAGTGTCAATCATACATTAACCGGAATCAGACAACACGGGCTAAGGTACTGAAACATAGGCTATTGCATGTGCCGCCGGTTTCTGGCATGTTCCCTGAAAAGCATGGCAGACATCCATCAACAAACCTGACTACGGAGAACATCATGCTGCCAACTGCCGCCATCATCGACATTCACTGCCATACCGCCGGCATCGGCGCCGGTTCCAGCGGCTGCTTCGTTTCCAGCGCAATGCGCCGCAACGTCCGCTTCAACTTCTTTCTGAAAACATTCGGCGTTTCCGAACGTGAACTGCTGCAGCATGGCGACGGGCTGGTGCTGGAGAGGCTTTCACGGCAACTGGGCGAGTCGCGGCAGGTTTCGGCGGCGGTGGTGCTGGCAATGGACGGCGTGGTCGATGCGCAGGGGCAACTGGACCAAGCAGCGACCGAGATCCATATCCCCAACGAGTTCCTGGGACGGGAGTGCCGCAAGTACCCGAACCTGCTCTTCGGCGCCAGCATCAACCCCGGCCGCGGCGATGCCCTGGAACGGCTCGACCGCGCCGCCGCGGATGGGGCGGTGCTACTGAAGTGGCTCCCCTCGGTCCAGCACATCGACCCGGCCGATGCGCGGCTGACGCCGTTTTACCGGCGGCTGCGGGAGCTGCGGCTGCCGCTTTTGACCCACACCGGCAACGAGGAATCCTTCACCCGCGTCGATAACAGCCTGGCCGACCCGCTGCGGCTTCGCCGCGCGCTGGACGAGGGGGTGACCGTGATCGCCGCCCACTGCGCCAGCAACGGCAAGAATGATGGCCAGGCCAACCTGGAGCGTCTGCTGGCGCTGTTCAGGCAGTACCCCAATCTCCACGCCGACATCTCGGCGCTAACCCAGGCCAACCGACTCGGCCATCTGACCAGGGTGCTGCACCATGCCGGGATCCACGACCGCCTGCTGTACGGCAGCGACATGCCGATCATCAACAGCGCAATCACCTCCCCCTGGTGGCACGCCTACCGCATCCCGCTTCCGCAAGTGCGCCGCATCGCCGCGATCAAAAATCCCTGGGACCGGGATGTGGAGCTGAAACGGGCGCTGGGGGTAACAGAGGAGATACTGGGGAACAGTTCAAAAATGTTTGCAATACCAGCAACTGATGCTGAAATCATAACTCCCCCCCTCCCCCTCTTAACTTAAGAGGGGGAGTTAAAGGCAAAAACAAAGGCAAAACAACAAAAGAACCACCACTACCTCAGCCCGCGTCCCTCCCCTTGACTCAAGGGGAGGACAGGAGGGGTTATGGTTTAGAATTTGACTCATCGGCAATAACCCAGACGAGGCCAACAATGGAAAATACAACCGCCAAACTCCCCCGCTCCTTTGGACGCCTCAACGCGACCCAGTTCCTGGGGGCGATGAACGACAACATCCTCAAGCTGCTGATCATCTTCTGCCTGATCGGCGTCAAGGGAGCCGACCGGGCCGGCGTGATCACCGCCAGCGTCGGGGCGGCCTTCGTGCTGCCGTTCCTGCTCTTCTCGGCCCCGGCCGGCTGCCTGGCGGACCGGCTGCGCAAATCGCGCGTCATCGTGGTGGTCAAGGCGATCGAGGTGCTGGTGACCGCACTGGCGGTAATCGCCTTCGCTCTGGGGTGGCATGACGGCCTGTACCTGGTGATCTTCATGATGGCCAGCCACAGCGCATTCTTCGCGCCAGCCAAATACGGCGTGATCCCGGAACTGGCCGGACGCGAGCAGCTCTCCAGCGCCAACGGACTGGTGGAATCCTTCACCTACCTGGCGATCATCCTCGGCACCGTGCTGGCCTCGGCGCTGACCCAGGCCGTGACCGGCCGCTACTGGCTGGCGGCCCTGCTCTGCCTGGGGGTGGCGCTGGCCGGCCTCTGGAGCGCAGCCGGCATCGACACGACCACCAACGCCGATCCGGGCCGCAGGATTGCGCTGTTCCCGTCCGAGATCCTGCGCACCGTGATGTCCATCCGCCACGACCGGCAACTGATGCTGGCGGTGATTGGCCAGGCCTATTTCATGTTCGTGGGCGCCTATGCCCAGCTCAACCTGATCGCCTACGGCATGCAGGAGATGGGGCTGGCCGAGGCCAATAGCGGCTATCTTTTTCTGGCGGCGGCGCTGGGGATCGGCGGCGGTTCGCTGCTGGCCGCCAAACTGTCCGGGCGCGACGTGGAATTCGGCATCGTGCCGATCGGCGCGCTCGGACTGACCGTTGCGCCGATCCTGCTGCACGCGGTGCCCCCGACGCTGTTCACCTGCCTGGCGATCCTGGTGCTGCTGGGCGTTTCGGCCGGGCTGTTCAGCCTGCCGCTGCAGACCTTCATCCAGTTCCGGGCCGATCCGGCCAGGCGGGGCGAGGTGCTGGCCGCCTCCAGCTTCATCAACTGGGTGGCAATCCTGGGCGCTTCGGCGCTGACCTGGCTGTTCAGCGGCCCGATGGGGCTCAGGGCCGCCCAGGGGTTCAGCACCGTCGGCGTCATCACGCTGGTATTCACGCTGGTATCCTTTTGGGTGCTGCCCGATTTCCTGCTGCGCTTCATCGCGCTGGCCGCCATGCGCATCTTCTACCGCCTGCGCGTCATCGGCGGCGAGCACCTGCCGCTGGAGGGACCGGCACTGCTGATCCCCAACCACGTCACCTGGCTGGACGCGCTGCTCTTGACCGCCACCAACCAGCGCCGCATCCGCTTCGTGATGGAGCGGCGCATCTACAACACCCCGGTCCTGCGCGGCCTGTTCCGGTTGATGGGGGTGATCCCGGTCTCCTCCGAAGACGGCAAAAAGGGGCTCCTGGAATTCATGCGCCAGGCCCGGGCGGCGCTGGATGAAGGCTACCTGGTCTGCATCTTCGCCGAGGGGCAGCTGACCCGCAACGGCATGCTGCGCGAGTTCCGGGGCGGCTTCGAGCGCATCGTCAGGGGCAGCGACTACCCGATCATACCGGTCTACATCGGCGGCGCCTGGGGCAGCGTCCTCTCCTACGCCCATGGCCGGCTGCTGTCGCGCCTGCCGGCCTTTTCCCCCTACCCGATGACGATCCTGTTCGGCAAGCCGATGCCTTCGACCAGCAGCGCCAGGGAGGTGCGCCAGAAGGTGGCCGAACTCTCCTGCGACTACTTCGATTCGCGCAAACCCCGGCGACGGCCGCTGGAACAGTACCTGGTCCAGTCCGCCCGCCAGAACTGGAAGCGCCGGGCGATTGCCGACAGCTCCGGCAAAGAGCTCTCCTACGGACGCACGCTGGCCGGAGCCGTGGCCTTGGCCGGGAAGCTGGAGGTACTGCTAGAAAAGTCCCCCTTTACGAAAGGGGGATTTAGGGGGATTTCAGCGGCGGCACAGCAAATCCCCCCTGCCCCCCCTTTCGTAAAGGGGGGAATTGAAAACCACGTCGGCATCCTTCTGCCCCCCTCGGTCGGCGGAGTGCTGGCCAACCTGGCGCTGATGCTGCTGGGGCGCATACCGGTCAACCTGAACTACACCGCCGCCGAAGGGTCGCTGCGCTCGGCGGTACAGCAGTGTGGCATCACCACCATCGTCACCTCGCGGGCCTTCCTGGAAAAGCTCCCCTCGCTGCCCAAGCTGGAAGGGATGGTGCTGCTGGAGGAGATCCTGCCCGGCATCAGCGGCACCGACAAACTGCTGGCGCTGCTGAAGGCCCGCCTCTGGCCGGTGCGTCTGCTCTGCAATCGTAATAATTTCAGCGCCGACAGCACCGCCACGGTGATCTTCTCCTCCGGCAGCACCGGCGAGCCGAAGGGGGTCATGCTCAGCCACCACAACATCATGTCCAACATCGAGGCGCTGCGCATGGTCTTCCGGGTCAGCGCCGCCGACAACGTCTGCTCGGCGCTGCCGTTCTTCCATTCGCTGGGCTTCACCGCCACGCTCTGGTTTCCGCTGGCGTCCGGCTTCTCGGCCGCCTATCACCCCAACCCGATGGACGGCGAGAAGATCGCCCAGATGGTGCGCGAACACAAATCCACACTGCTGCTGGCCACGCCGACCTTCCTGCTGGCCTATCTGCGGCGCGCCAAACGGGAGGATTTCACCAGCCTGCGGCTGGTCATCACCGGCGCCGAAAAGCTGAAGAGCAAGGTGGCCGATTCGTTCGAGGAGCGCTTCGGCGTGCGGCCTATGGAGGGTTACGGCGCCACCGAGCTGGCCCCGGTGATCACGTTGTCGCTGCCGGACGTGGAGGTGGGGGGCGTTCGCCAGCACGGCTCCAAGCAGGGTAGCGTCGGCCACCCGATCCCGGGTGTCGTGATCCGCGTGGTCGATCCCGAGAGCGGCGCGGAACTGGAGGCAGGCCAGGCCGGACTGATGCTGGTCAAGGGACCCAACGTGATGCTCGGCTACCTGGGGCGGCCTGACAAGACCGCCGAGGCGATCAGGGACGGCTGGTACGTGACCGGCGACATCGGCGTGATGGACGAGGACGGCTTCATCCGCATCACCGACCGCCTGTCGCGCTTCAGCAAGATCGGCGGCGAAATGGTGCCGCACGGCGTGGTCGAGGACGAACTGCACAACCGCTTGGGACAGACCGGGGTGGTGGCGGTGACGGCGGTGCCGGACGAGAAGAAGGGGGAACGGCTGGTGGTGCTCTTCGCCCGCGAAGCGGCCGACGCCGAGACCCTGCGGCGGCACATGGCCGAAAGCAGCCTGCCCAACCTGTGGAAACCGGGGCGCGACTCTTACCTGGAGGTGGACAATCTGCCAATTCTGGGGACCGGCAAGCTGGACCTGAAGGGGATCAGGGAGATTGCGCTGGCGGCTATGGCGGATGACAATTTCCGGATTGCAGGTGGCATTTCGGGTTGACCATTACCGAAAGTCGTGTATTTAATCAGCTGCTGATATATTTGAATCCGGCAATACTCTTAATCAGAAATAAAGCAGTTAACCGCCGATGAACGCCGATACACGCCGCCAGAGTAGGCGCTTCTAAGCGAGAAATCAAAACCTTGAACAAAATACTGGTTTAACCCAGAAGGTGATTAACTTTTTGATTTAAGTCCAGGTTTTATCGGCGTGCATCCGATTTTCTCGGCGGTTAACTGCCGTTAATAAGGCTTAAATTTCTCTAAAAAGGAGTTGTCGTGAAAATTCCGTCATTCGTTCCAAGCGCCAGGGCCGCTTGCCTTGCGGCTGCCCTGATGATGCTGGCCCCACTCGTGGCCCGGGCCGATTTTTTCAAGTACAAGGATGACAGCGGCGCGTTGATCATCACCAACCGCTTCGAGGACATCCCCAAAAAATACCACAAGCGAGTCAAGGTAACCTGGGACAAGGACCTGGAGGCCAGGGACCCGCTGGCCAAGCGCCAGGCGGCCGCCAGGGAACAGTATGAACAGCGGGAGTCGGCCAGGACGGAACAACAGGAACCAAAGCAAAAGAAACAGGCCAAAAAGGGACAGACACTGGTGATCGAGATGGACGAGACTACCGGCGAGGTCAAACGCCGCTTTGAGTAGCAGTACCGGGGAGAAAAGACCATGAAAAGAATCTTCGCCATCTGTGCCGTGATTATCTCGCTTTCCGCGGTTCAATCATTCGCCGACAACTTCCGCTGCCCGAATGGCAGCATCGTCTCCACCGGAGACAGCATCTCCACCGTTGCCGCCAAATGCGACCCGCCCGCCTTCTCGTACAAACGCGAGGAACCGATGGAAGCCGACTTCAACTCGGCGGACGGCAGACGATCGTCAAAGGTCGTCTACGTTGAAGTCCAGGAATGGGCCTACAACCAGGGCTCAACGCTGCTGCACACGCTGATCTTCCGCAACGGAATCCTGGCGGAAGTGCGTACCGGCGGTTTTGCGCGCTGACTACGGTACAAACGATTAATTACAGTTTCAATATCCGATCCCGATGAATATAATAAGGAAAGGAGGACTGTGATGATTACCACACTTTCTGCACTGCGTGATCAGATGCTGTCAGGCGCGGAGACAGCAACCCGATCGCAACTCCAGGCAAACCGGCAGCTCCGCCAGCAGGGAGTCGCGGATTCGCAAGACCCGTCGCCGACAACGGAGAGCCAGGCGGTCAAGCCCGGCGCAAACGATGCGGTATCGGTCGAATTTTCCGTGTCGCGCGACGTGTTCACCGCGGTCGACGACTTCTACAATCTGGGCAAAAGCGGGCGTTTCGACACCTTTCATTCCCTGTCGCCGGCGGACAAGGAACAGTTCGTCAAGATTGTGGCCGAACTGGCAAAATCGGGTTATGTCGGCTACGAGGAACTGATCGTCAACAAGAAGGTCGAACGCCACGAAGTAACCACGCAGGTCGCCGACCGGCGGACGCAGCATGCCCGCGTCTACGACAACTCCAAGCCCTACACCCGCTAGTACCAGCAACGCATCTACCACATCTCACTCATCCCGACACGATACCTGCCGGTTTTGGGTACGATTTGCCGGCACCCGCGGACAAAAACCCCCGAAAGCATCCTTCCGCAAAGTTTTTCCCAAAAAACTTCAATTTTAAAATCATGTGTAAATACTGCAAGTTACAGCAACTGAAAAGAAACTTTACACTTTTATAACCCCTTGATCTGCTTGCGGTTTTCATGAGAGTGGAAAGAAACTTTACACTTTATTAAAAAGCTAACTATACGAATTTACACTTGATTGCTGCAGTAAAATGCGTTAGGCAAGACATTCATGTAATGGATAATTAATGCAATAGTGACTGATACCGATTCCATATCAAGGATGATCTCAAGGCGGCAAGGATTGAGGCAGCGAGGCGTACAAATACGTACGTTGAGCTACCGAAGACGAGCCAACGAAGAGAGGGCCTTGATATGGAATCGGAATAACCCGGGAGGTGTTCATGCCAGATCAGCTGACGATCGTCTGTCCCCACTGCGCGTTTTCCAGAACCGTCCCCAAGAGCGCCATCCCGGACGGCGCCGGCAAGGCCACCTGCCCCAGGTGCAAGCAGGCTTTCCCGCTCAACGCCGAAACCATGCGAACGGAGGTGCCCCCCCTGGAGTCGGACCGTCTTCCACCGCCGCAGCCAGCCGCGGATACGGACGACACCGCTGCTCCCCGTCCTCCGGAACCGCCCCGGGCGCCAGCCGGCCCCACGCCACGCACTCTCGCCTTTTCCTTTCACGGCAGCGCCAGAGACTACTTCGGCATCTGGGTCGTCAACACACTGCTCAAGATCGTTACGGTCGGATTCTATTCGGCCTGGGCCAAGGTCCGCAAACGCTGCTTCTTCTACGGCAGCACCACGCTGCACGGTCAGCCGTTCGAATACCTGGCCGACCCGATGGCGCTCTTCAAGGGGTGGCTGATCGCCGCCGGGGCCTTCATACTCTACAGCATCGCCACCAACATCAGCCCGATCCTGAGCATCGTCATCGCGCTGCTCGTGTTTCTGGCCTTTCCCTGGCTGCTGGTCCGTTCCCGGATCTTCAACGCCGCCAACTCCTCCTACCGCAACATCCGCTTCGGCTTCCGCCCCGACTACCGCCAGGCCTACATTGTCTTTGCCGGGCTGTCGATCCTCTCGGTGCTGACCCTCGGCCTGCTGTCGCCGTACATGCTCTACCGCCAGAAAAAGTTCGTGGTCGAAAACAGCAGCTATGGTTCGACGCCCTTCACCTTCAACGCGACGGTCAAGGATTTCTACCTGTTCGCCCTAAAAGCAGTGCTCGGTTTTGTCGCCATCTTTGGCCTGATCGGCATCATCACCGCCATGACCGGCGGAGTCCAGGCCGCTGCCGCGGGCGCCGCCGGGCGCTGGTCGCCGAAAGGCCTGGCACTGCTGCCGATGCTGACGCTGCCGCTGGTCTATTTCATCCTGATGGTCTACGGCCAGACCGCGCTGGCCAACCTGAGCTGGAACGGCACCGGCCTCGCGGGCGGCAGTTTCCGCAGCACGCTCCGCACCCGGGACATGGCGCTACTGTTCGTGACCAACGCACTGGCGATCCTCTTCACACTGGGGCTGATGGTTCCCTGGGCCACGGTGCGCCTGGCCCGCTACCGCTTCGAGCATCTGGAGCTGGCAACCACGGACGGGCTGGACAACGTGCTGGCCGCGGCCGGCACGGCCGGGGTCGGCGCAGCCGGTGACGAGTTCGGCGACGTGTTTGACATGCCGATCGAGATCGCGCTGTGACGACTGAGCCGGGAACTCGATGAAATCGGCCACGGTCGCATATTTCGACGGCAGGGTTTCCACCCGCCGCCAGGCCCTGCTGACGCTGGAGGGCGGAAGCGTGACCATCCGCTGCGAGGGAGCGGAGCTTTGTTTTCCGGCGGCGGAGCTGATAATACCGCCAGGCGTGGGCTCGGTCCGCCGCACGGTGCGCCTGCCGGACGGCGGACTCTGCGAGCTGGACGACATGGAAATCCTGGCGGAGCTGGAGCGTGCCAACGGAGCCGGAAGCTCACGGGGACTGCTTTTGCGCTGGGAGAAGAGCCTGCCGCTGGCGCTGGCGGCAGTGGCGCTGACCGTGCTGGTGGTGCTGCTGTTCCTGCAGTTCGGCGTCCCTTCCCTGGCCAGGCGCGCGGCGCTGGCGCTGCCCCCTGCCACCGAGACCATGCTCGGGCGCGAATCGTTGGCCACGCTGGACCGCATCCTGATGAAACCCTCCACCCTCAAAAAGGAGCGCCGCGATCAGCTGTCGGCCCTGTTCCGACGCGTGGCCGGACCGGGAGCTGACGCAAACGGCTATCGCCTGGAGTTTCGCTCCAGCCCCGCCATCGGCGCCAACGCCTTCGCGCTCCCCTCCGGTATAGTGGTAATCACCGACGAGCTGGTCGATCTGGCCAGGCAGGACGACGAGATCGCCGCGATCCTGGCCCACGAACTGGGGCACGTGCGCGGCCGGCACATCATGCGCCACATAATGCAGAGTTCGGCCGCCGGACTGATCGTGGCCACCCTGACCGGCGACCTGGTGTCGATCACCTCGCTGGCGGCCACGCTGCCGACGGTGCTGGTGGACGCCTCCTTCTCAAGAGAATTCGAGCGCGAGGCGGACAATGCGGCCATAGCCTGGATGAAGAGCGCCGGAATTTCGCCACGGCGCTATGCCGAAATCCTGGGGCGGCTGCAGGCCCAGCTGGATGTGCGCCAGGGCAAAGCGGCCGACGGCGGAAGCCCGGCGCGCAACTACCTATCGACCCACCCGGACACCGGCGACCGCATCCGGCGGATCTTGAAGGCGGGCGGCGAGTAGCGGGGCAAAAGGTAAACATTGATCAGGCCGACTGATCATCCCGAAAAAGGACAGCCTCACGCGACGACGCAACGAAAGGCTTTAAACTAAATGTAAATTTGAATTACGTCTCGTAGTCATCCGATTTTCGTTGCGTTGTCGCAACAAGGCGCACCTCCAGATGTTTTTTTGAGATTTTCGTTGTGTCGTTGCGTCGTCGCGTGAAACAAGAATTTGTATTGGTTTTGCACATCACAATGAAATAGGCCAACACCCAAGGAGGAACACATGAACGACCCCGCAGCCCTGTTTATCTGGATAGGCAACCATTATTACTACCTCTTCGCCATTGCCGTTATCGCGGTTCTGCTATGGAACTCGGTGGTGATCGTCGGTGGCAACGAGATCGCGCTGATCGAACGGCGCTGGTTCGGCAGCAAGATGCCCCAGGGGCGCGTGGTGGCGCTGGGCAACGAGGTCGGCATCCAGGCCCGAACACTGGGACCCGGCCTGCATTTCCTGATCCCGTTCATCTACACGGCCACCAAGAGCGTCTTCACCGAAATTTTGGAAAACGAGATCGGCCTGATCGAGTCGGTGGACGGCTCTTCGATCCCGTCCGGACGGATCTTTGCCGCCGTGGTGGCTGGTCACAACTCCTTCCAGGACGGCGAGGCCTTCATCAAAAACGGCGGCCAGAAGGGACCACAGATCGAGATCCTGCCGCCGGGCAAGTACCGCATCAACCCCTACCTGTTCAAGCTGACCAAGGGCAACGTCACCGAGATCAAGGACTTCGAGATCGGCATCGTCGAGTCGGTGGACGGCGTGGCCATCCCCGAGGGGAAGATCTTCGCCCAGGCGGTGGAGGGGCACTCTTCCTTCCAGAACGGTGATATTTTCATCAACAACGGCGGCCAGAAGGGGCCGCAGATCGAGATCATCCCCCCCGGCAACTACCGCATCAACCCCTACCTGTTCAAGGTCACCAAGAGTTCGGCCACCAAGATCGGCGACGGCGAGATCGGCCTGGTGGAGTCTGCCGACGGATCTGCCATCCCGGCCGGGCGCATCTTCGCCACCGTGGTGCCTGGCCACAACTCCTTCCAGTCCGGCCAGGACTTCATCAGGAACGGCGGTCAGAAAGGCCCCCAGACCGAGATCCTGCCGCCGGGCGTCTACCGTATCCATCCCAACCTGTTCAAGATCACCAAGGCCGCGGCGGTGGTGATCGCCAAGGGCGAGGTCGGCATGGTCACCGCCCAGGACGGCGCACCGATCCCCATGGGCAGGCTGCTGGCCCAGAGCGTTACGGGACATTCCAACTATGAGAACGGCGAGTCCTTCCTGAAGAACGGCGGCCAGAAGGGGCCGCAGATAGACGTGCTGCTGCCCGGTACCTACCGCATCAACCTGAACCTGTTCAACATCCAGATCGCGCCGGCCGCCGTGATCGAGGCCAACAAGATCGGCCTGGTCACCGCACTGGACGGCATCCCGCTGCCGGAGCGGGAATACGTCGCCTCCCCCATCACCGGCCACAACGACTACCAGGACGGCTCGGCCTTCCTGACCAAGCAGGGACAACGCGGCCCGCAGCTGGACGTGCTGCGCCCCGGCACCTATTACATCAACCCCTTCATGTTCAGCGTGTCAGTGGATGATGTAGCCGTGATCGAGCGCGGCCAGGTCGGCGTGATCGTCTCAAACGTGGGCGAGGACCCGACCGAGGAGATGAAAAAACGTCTCGGTTCCACCCAGGCCGGGGCCTCGGCGGAAGAGGGCAAGGAAAAGTACGTGGTACCCAAGGGCTTCCGCGGCATCCAGGAGGAGGTGGCCGGACCGGGACGCTACTACCTCAACCGCCGTGCCTTCATGTGCTATATCATCGATACCACCAACATCACCATTGACTGGGACGACCAGGCGGAGACCCGTTTCGACCAGCTGACGGTCATCTCCAAGGACGGATTCCCGATCCAGGTGTCGGTCAAGGTCGTCATCCGCGTTCGCCCGGACCAGGCCCCCTACATGGTGGCCAAGGTCGGTTCGATCGACAACCTGATCCTGCACGTCATCCATCCCATGATTGACTCGTCCTTCCGCAATCAGGCCTCCACCGCCTCGGCCATGAACTTCCTGCAGAGCCGCTCGGAAGAGCAGACCAAGGCCGAATCCCGCGCCCGTATTGACCTGGAGCGCTACCACGTGGAGTGCGTCTCGGTGCTGATCTGCCAGATCAAGCTACCGGAAGACCTGATGCAGACCCAGACCAAGCGCATCATCGCCGAGCAGCAGCAGGAGATGTACAAGATGGAACAGCGCTCCCAGGCCGAGCGTACCGAGATGGAGAAGATGCGGGCCACGGCCGACCAGCAGCCGACCCTGGTTGCCTCGGAGATAGCAGTGAAGGTGGCCACCCAGAGGAAGACCGAGATGATCACCCTGGCCGAGGGCAACGCCGAATCCAAGGCGCTGGACGGCATCGGCGAAGGCAAGCGCCTGAAAGCCATCGGCGACGGCGAGGCCTCCAAGATCGCGGCCATCGGCGAAGCCACCGCCCAGGCCTACAACAAGCAGCAGGAGGCAATCGGCGAAGAGGCCATCAAGCAGATCAAGATCGTGGAACTGATTGCGGCGGCCATCGAGAACGGCAAGATCAAGATCGTGCCGGATGTTTTGGTGACGGGTGGCGGAACGGCCGGGGATGGGTTGATGGGGCAGCTGTCGAGGCTATTGCCAGGGGTGGATTTGGGAGCGTTAAACAACAAAGGATGAATTATGAAGGTTGAAGGATGAAGACTTTTTTCATAATTCATCCTTGCTGTTCCAATTCAACATTCATAATTTCTTACGGAGGGCATTGTGAAAACCCTGTTTTGTCTGATTCTGTTCCTGACAGTCATTTCATTCAGTTCATCCGCTGTTGCACGACCTGATCAACGGGAAAACATTCCGGATTTTTCGGAGATGTTCATTAGCGATGTTATTTCGATTCTTCCACCTAAGATGCAACAGGTCGTCGCAAAAAAGAAAAACCAGCTAAAATCCGAGTGTCGACTGGGTAAATTGAGCAGCTCGAAGAAACTGTACAGCATCTCAAAAAACAGCTTCATAGAGAGATACAGCAAAGCTCCCAATGAAAACGGGTTGCCGGTCTGGCTGGTAAATTCCATGGAAGATATTTTCCTGGTCGCATTCAGCAGCACGGCACCGGATCCGTTCCATGACAGGTTCAGAGACAACCTCAAGCGGTTCATGTTCAAATATTTGAGCCAAACCGCGGTAATTGACTACAAAGGCTACCAGGGTGAAACTACCAGGGCTATTACCGACAGGATATACGATTCCAGAAGAATCACGGAGGAAGGGCAGAAATATTCGGCGTTAGTACAATTGACGGCGGACCTGTGGGCCGCAGGCTGGAAAAACAACGGTGGCGAGGTGACAACCGTTGCCAAATCATTTGAACGAGTAAACTCGATCTACAGCAGAAGGGTAGCCATGACACAGGCTACCGGCAAACCTGTAGCCGGCAAGCAGAAGCAGGGTAAAGCAACGAGAGTGAAACAAATAAGCAATCGGTTCGACGGGACGATCGAGCTGTACGTAACCGAATGGTGCTCGCGCTGCAAGGAAGCGGAGGACTACATAAAGATGATGGGATACCCGTATGTGAAATACGATGTGGAAAAAAGCAGCGACGCCATGAAACGCAAAGACAGCTATCCCGGGCGTGGCGTCCCGCTGGTTGTCGTCGGTAAAAAGAACTTCCGCGGATTCTCACCAGAGGCACTTGAATATTACATGGAGAACTGAATATACGCGCACAGGACAGAGACTGCGCGCGGATGATTCTTGTGTTCACCGGGTGGGAACAATCGGCACGGTGTTAAGTTTGAGTCGGATATCACGCACCAAAAGCAGGCGCTTCTAAGCGTAGTCGCGTGACCAATCGTTTTCTTTGATTTTAACAGTTTTTTTAACTCAAGGAATCAGTCAAGGCTATGTTCGAATTGAGCGAACAACAGAAGATCGACCTGGCGCTCCGCTCCAAGCTGCGGGATCTCTGCGCCAGCGCCCGCAGTGACGCAAAGCTTTTTGCCGTCCTGACGGTGCTGCTGACACCGTTTGCGGTGGCACTGGCGATCCTGATGCTGCTCTACGCCCTGGCGCTGGTAGATCTGCCGGTGATCGACCACCTCGGCTACAGGCAGTCGTTTGTCACCGGCGCCAATCTCTGCCTGGCGTTCATGGCCGCGTCGTATTTCCTCCGGCCCAAGGAACAGTACCTGCGGCAGGACGATGACACCACCTGGCTGCTGGTGGCCTTCGGCCTGTTCTGCGCCATCCTGGCCCTGTCCTACGCGACTCCGCTTGTGCAGACCCATCCGGGGTGGTTCTGGCCGCTCTATCTGCTGTTGGTACTGGCCATGCTGGGCTGTATCGGCCATGCCTACGAACCCAGGGACGAATATTATCTGGGCATGATGGCCGGGCCGATTCTGATGGATAACCCTCTCACCGTTAAGGATGACATCGACCGGGCCCATCTCGGCCTGGGCATTGCGGTGTCCGTGGCGCACCTGATTCTGGACTCCTACGGGGCGATTTTCGGCAGCCGCTGGCTCTGGCGCGGCCTGCAGGAATCGGAACTGAATATTTCGGTGGCGCTGTTGCGGGGTTTGGCGGAACGGGATGTCTCGGGGGTGATGTCGCGTATTCAGGCATTGGCCAAGGGTTCTGCCGCGGATATTGTCCGGGCGCTGGTGAAGCTGGAGTTGGTTGTTATCGACAAAGGGCGGCCAAAGCTCAGCATGAAAGGGAGAGAGTTTCTTGAATTATGATTTTTGAAGGTTGAATACACGGTGTCAAAACATATCAGAAAGAAGCACCGGCTAAAATCACCCCCAATAAGCTTTATCGTGGGGACCAAGGGCAACAAACTTGATGGTGTCGTCAAGGCAGTCGGGACAATCGGCACAGAGGACAATGGCATCGTCCCCCTTTTTTCTGCAAGTTGCACAGTAAAGGAAAATAATCTGAAACTTGCGTTTGACGGGACAACTGTAGAAGCCACTAAAGCTTCCTTTTAGCGGTTCACCCAGAGTCACAGGGCTTTCGCAAATCATATTCACCTTTTTTCGGACGGCTTCTTTGATTGCACTGTGCTTTTGAGGAGTCTGGCCTTCAAAGTCAAACGATATAAATACAGAAAAAAACAGACAAATAGCTATGATCAATAATGATAACGTGCCTGAAGAAAATCGATTCTGTCATCGCGAACAAGATAAACAATTCTGTGCTCTTGTGTGAGGCGTCTCGACCATGTGCCGGTTGAAAGGTATTTGAGCGGTTCTGGCTTGCCGATGCCAGTAAATGGGTCTCGCATGATTGCTTCTATCAAATCAAAAGCCCGCAACGCGACTTTTCGGTCAGTCTGCACCCAGAAACGCAAGTCTTCCCGGAACTCTGGCTGAAAAACAGTGTCCCGTTGTTTAGTCTTCAAGACCAACCTCGGAACGAAGAGATTTCACCGAGGATGTTGTGCCCCCCCCCTTCAGTGCACGCTCCAGCGCAGAAAGAAGCCTTTCGGCATTTTTGGGGGAACGCATCAGGTGTGAACTTTCCACCAAACTTTGCAGTTCATCAGCAGCAATCATAGCCACATTGTTACCCTTGCGACGACGAATGAGAACGATCTCTCGATTTTCTATTACTTCGTCACAAAGTCCGGCGAAATTGGCTCTCGCATTGGTATAGGTTGTTTGTAGCATGTCAGCACCTCCTTTATATGTACAGGATTACTGTACAGCATGATTTATTGCCAGTCAAGAAGCCAAAACGGGTGGCATCTGCGTAGCTGCTTTATTGTTTTATGAAGCTTTCTCTATTATTCGTCATGCCAAGACAAGCCCGACATGACATTCCGGTTTATTGAAACACTTCATTTAGTTCATGGCGTGGGATGAGATTGCAGCGAGTGTGAAGATTTAATTATGTACACCCATCCCATCACCCGCCAACCCCACCCGTTTTATCCTCTCCACCCTGCTCTTCGTACCGGCCTGGAACTTCACCAGCTCACTCCCCGGCCGGGGCTGGCTCACGACGACAGAAATAGTGTTCGCCATGACAGCAATCCATACTCCTTGTTCTTGCCAGGAAACGTCCCGTCCTGTACCTTGCTTTGTGTAACTCGACACTATCCACCAGACCAAAAACGTACGAGGAGGACCGTCCATGCCTAAATTCCTTCGCCTCATCCTGACCATCAGCGCTTTCACCCTCCTGTGCCTCGCAACCCTCGCCCAGGCCGAGGCCCCCATGGTCCAGGCCCAGGTGCCGGGTTACTACCGTATGATGCTGGGGCAGTTCGAGGTCACCGCCCTGTACGACGGCGCTATCCAGCTGGACACCAAGCTCCTGCACAACACCCCCGCCGAACTGAACAAGCTGCTGGCCCGCATGTTCGTCACCCCTCCCAGGATGCAGACCGCGGTGAACGCCTTCCTGATCAACACCGGCAAGAATCTGGTGCTGGTCGATGCCGGCGCGGCCAAGCTGATCGGCCCAACGCTCGGCTTCGTCCTGCAGAACATGCGGGCGGCCGGCTATGACCCGGCACAGGTGGATACGGTCATCATTACCCACCTGCACCGCGACCATATCGGCGGTCTGACAGATGCAAGCGGCCAACCGGTCTTCCCCAAGGCCCGCATTTTTGTTTCCAAAGAGGACAACGATTTCTGGTTGTCCCAGAAGATTGCGGACAGCTCACCTGAAAAGATGCAGCCCTCCTTCAAAGCGGCCCGCGACACGGCGGCTCCCTACCAGAAGGGGGGGCAGTGGCAAACCTTCAGCGAGGGGAGCGTGCCGGTACCGGGCATCAAGGCGGTCAAGGCCAATGGCCATACTCCGGGGCATACAGCCTTTAGCGTGGAGTCCGAGGGGCAGAAACTCCTGATCTGGGGTGACATCGTGCATGCCCATGCCGTGCAGTTCGCCCGGCCGGAGGTCTCCATCGAGTTCGATATTGATGAGAAGCAGGCCATCGCCACCCGCAAGGGCATCTTTAAAACCATGGCAATCACCAAATCCCTGGTGGCCGGCATGCATCTGCCATTCCCCGGTATCGGCCATGTCCGCTGGGACGGCAAAGAGAGCTACAGCTGGGTGCCGATCGAGTTTGCGCCGCTGGCGATTCGTTAAGATCAGGGACGTGTTGGACAATAAAAAAGGCTACATCCGAAGATGCAGCCTTTTTTATCACTATGAAAGTGGGATTACTTTGCAGCAGGAGCGGCTTCAGCAGCAGGAGCGGCTTCTTTCTTCTCTGCGGCTTTCTTGGCTTTTTTGACTTTCTTTGCTTTTTTCACTTCTTTTTTCTCTACGGCAGGCTTGGCATCAGCAGCAGGTGCGCCAACAGGAGGATGGCCGGCAGGCATTTCAGCAGCGAAAGCGATTGCAGAGAAAGACATGGCAACGAGAGCGGCAACGATTGTGGAAAGAACTTTTTTCATGGGTAAAACCTCCGTATAATTTTGCGAATCTGTCTTTAATCATAGCATTAGTAATGCCAAGTACGACAAATCGCCTAACCATTTTAAATCAATACACTAATACACAGCTTTAATACTTATCCCGAACCACACGAATCCCATATGCTCGATTCTATACCCGATACGGGGTATAGTTGTCCGGGAATGGCATGTGCATCAGCTGACAACTCCCGACCGGAGGTCATAAAACATGAGCTTCATCCTAGCCCTTGATCAGGGGACAACCAGCTCCCGCGCGCTGGTATTCGACCATGACGGAAATATCCGCGGTCTGGCCCAGAAGGAGTTCCGCCAGTTCTTTCCCGCACCCGGCCTGGTGGAGCACGACGCCGATGAAATCTGGGCCTCGCAGCTGGGAGTGGCGGTGGAGGCGATTGCCCGGGCCGGTGTGACCGCCGCCGATATCGCCGCGATCGGCATCACCAACCAGCGCGAAACAACCGTGGTCTGGGAGCGCGCCAGCGGCAGGCCGATCCACCATGCCATCGTCTGGCAGGACCGGCGCACCGCCGGCGAGTGCGACCTGCTCCGGGCCCGGGGGCATGAACCGACCTTCCGGGAGAAGACCGGGCTGGTGCTGGACCCTTATTTCTCCGGCACCAAGCTGGCCTGGCTGCTGGATCACGTGCCGGGCGCAAGAACAAAAGCCGAGGCCGGGGAGCTGGCTTTCGGCACGATCGATTCCTGGCTGGTCTGGAACCTGACCGGTGGCGAACGCCACCTGACCGACGCCAGCAATGCCTCGCGCACGCTGCTGTTCAATATCCACGAAGGAGACTGGGACCCGGAACTTTTGGAGCTGCTACGGATCCCGCCCTCGGTGCTGCCCGAGGTGGTGGATTCCAGCCAGGTTTACGGCACGACCGCGGCCCGCTTCCTGGCCGCGCGGGTGCCGATCGCCGGCATCGCCGGCGACCAGCAGGCGGCGCTGTTCGGCCAGCTCTGCGACCGCCCCGGCATGGTCAAGAACACCTACGGCACCGGTTGTTTCATGCTGATGCACACCGGCAACCGGCCGGTGATCTCCGGACAGAACCTGCTCACCACCGTGGCCTGCCGTCTTGGAGGAAAAACAGAATACGCGCTGGAGGGGAGCGTCTTCGTGGCCGGGGCGGCGGTGCAGTGGCTGCGGGACGGACTCGGCATCATCCGCTCATCAAGCGAGGTCGAAACGCTGGCAGCCTCGGTTCCCGACAACGGCGGCGTCTATCTGGTCCCGGCCTTTGCCGGCCTGGGAGCCCCCCACTGGGACCCATACGCCCGCGGCGCACTGTTGGGCATCACCCGCGGCACCACTGCCGGGCACATCGCCCGGGCCACGCTGGAGAGCATCGCCTTCCAGACCGCCGACCTGCTGGAGGCGATGGAGGCGGACGCCGGAACGCCGCTGGCCGAGCTGCGGGTGGACGGTGGCGCCACCGCCAACGACCTTTTGATGCAGTTCCAGGCCGACCTTTTGGGGTGCAGGGTTGTACGGCCGCAGGTGCGGGAGACCACGGCGCTGGGAGCGGCCTACCTGGCCGGGCTGGCGGTCGGCTACTGGCGCGATCGTGCGGAAATCGGCCAACTGTGGCGGGCGGAGCGCAGCTTCACCCCGAACATGGAGCGTGCACAGGCGGCCGAGCTGCGCCGCAACTGGAGCCGGGCCCTGGAGCGCTCCAGGGGATGGGTGCAGCCATGATGCCGACATGTGGCAGCTTCACCCACCCCCCACCCCCCTCCCGTCAAGGGCGGGGGAGCCTGTTTTCCCGGCTGGAAGAAGAGACCTGGGACATGATCGTGATCGGCGGCGGCGCCACCGGCCTGGGCACGGCGGTGGAGGCGGCCGGCCGCGGCTACCGTACGCTGCTGCTGGAACAGGGCGACTTTGCCCAGGGCACCTCCAGCCGCAGCACCAAGCTGATCCATGGCGGGGTGCGCTACCTGCAGCAGGGCAACCTGTCGCTGGTGCTGGAGGCGCTGCGGGAGCGCGGCCTGCTGATCCGCAATGCCCCGCACCTGGTACACAACCAGTCCTTCGTGGTGCCGCTCTTCGACTGGTGGGAAGGCCCCTTCTACGGGATCGGCCTAAAGCTGTACGACGTGCTGGCCGGAAAACTGGGATTGGGACCGTCGCGGCTGCTGTCGCGGGAGGAGACCCTGCGGTTGATCCCGACCGTGGAGCCGCACGGCCTGCGCGGCGGGGTGATCTACCACGACGGCCAGTTCGACGACTCGCGCATGGCAATCAGCCTGGCCCTGACCGTCAGCGACCTGGGCGGTGTCGCGCTCAACTACCTGCCGGTGACCGGCATTACCCGCGAAGACGGACTGGTGACCGGGGTACGGGCACATGACCGGGAAAGCGGCCGGGAATTTTTCATCCGCGGCCGGGTGGTGATCAACGCCGCCGGTCCGTTCATCGACGGGGTACGGCGCATGGCCGATCCCGAAGCCAAAGAGCTGATCACCCCCAGTCAGGGGGTGCACCTGGTGCTGGAGGGCTCGTTCCTCACGGGCGACAGCGCGATCATGGTGCCGCACACCGACGACGGCCGGGTGCTGTTCGCGGTCCCCTGGCACGGCCGGACCATCGTCGGCACCACCGACACCCGAATCCCCGAAGCCACCTTCGAACCCCGCCCGCTGCCGGAAGAGATCGACTTCCTGCTCTCCCACGCCGCCCGCTACCTGACCCGCCACCCGCAACGTAGCGACGTGCTTAGCGTTTTCGCCGGCATCCGGCCGCTGGTGCGCAACGATGCCGGCGGCGACACCGCCTCGCTCTCCCGCGACCACACCCTGCTGGTGGAGAGCAGCGGCCTGGTCACGATCGCCGGCGGCAAATGGACCACCTACCGCAGGATGGGGGAGGACACGGTCAGCGTAGCGGCACAGGTGGCCGGACTGGACGAACGCCCATCCGTCACCGGCAGCCTTAAAATCCACGGTTGGCAGGTGGGGGGCGACCCGGCCGACCCGCTGCTGGTCTACGGCAGCGATGCCGCGCAGCTTGAAGGTCTGTTCATGGAAAATCCGGCCTGGAGCGAGTTGCTGCACCCCGCCCTCCCCTACCGCGTCGGCGAAGTTGTCTGGGGTGTACGATACGAGGGGGCGCGAACGGTCGAGGACGTGCTGGCCCGCCGTACCCGGGCACTGCTTCTGGATGCCCGCGCCGCCATCGCCGCGGCGCCGCTGGTGGCCGGACTGATGGCCAGGGAACTGGCTCGGGATCAAGCCTGGCAGGAGTTGCAGGTTGCCGCCTTTACCGAACTGGCCGGCGGGTACCTGTTGAAACATCATGAGGAGGAAAGCCATGAATAGCGATGACTGCGTACCTGAGAGTCTCCGTCGCTCAAAAGCCAATTCAGACGGGATGCTGGAATGGCTGCGTGGCAAGGGAAAGACCATTATCATCATCCATGACAATCCGGATCCGGATTGCCTGGCATCAGCCATGGCGCTGCGCCACCTGCTGGCCATGAAGCTTAGCAGGGATGCCCTGATCACCTTTTCCGGCATGATCGGGCGCAGCGAGAACATCGCCATGGCCAGGCAACTGGATATAACGATGATCCCGCTGGAAATGGTGGATCTGAATGAATACAGCGCGGTCTGCATGCTCGACACCCAGCCGGGCACGGGCAACAACTCCCTTGCCCCGGATCGGCGGGTCGATATTGTCATCGATCATCACCCGCTGCGCGAAACGAGCAAAAGTTGCCGCTGGGTGGACATTCGCGATGATTACGGTGTGACCGCCACGATACTGTACGAATACCTGCTGGCGCAGGACATCACCATCGGCACGAAACTGGCCACGGCCCTGTTCTACGCGATCAAATCCGAAACTCAGGATCTGGGCCGGGAGGCGACCCGGCCCGACCGGGAGGCGTATCTGCGCCTCTTCCCCCTGGCGAACAAGCGGCTTCTGTATGAGATAACCAACCCCAAACTGCCTGTGGAGCACTTTCGCACAATCCACAGCGGAGTTGAAAACGCGACGATTTACGGAAAGCTGCTGGTTGTAAACCTTCAGGAGATCTGTTTTCCCGAAGTGGTTTCGGAAATGGCCGACTACCTGATCAGGCTCGAGGGTATCGAAACCGTGCTGAGCATCGGGCATTACAACGACGAAGTAATCCTCTCGATCCGCACCACCAGCCATCTCCTGAATGCGGGAGAAATCATCAAAAGACTTGTGGCGGGAAGAGGGATGGCCGGAGGGCACGGCATGATGGCGGGTGGCAAGCTGGATAATGTACCGCACAACCAGGCCGCGCTGAAAGAGGTCGAAGGATTCCTGACCAGAGGGCTATTGCAGGAGCTCTCCATCGGGGATGCAATTCCGCGCAGGCTGATCGAACCGCGATGAAAGACCAACGGTTTCATGATTGAAGCGCGACCGCCAGACCCGGAGGCGAACATTGATGCTCCGGGCACGGCCTCTGCCGGACACCTTTTCCGGCGCCTGCACTGCAAACTTGCCCGCCCAGTTGCGCCATGCTATTGATAGAGCGGCATTACCACCCTGCAGGCGACACGTACCAGGAGGAGCTTAATCCATGGCCATAGCAGCCAACCTGAAGATCGAGGAGAACCCCTTTTCCGGTAAACTGGGGATCAAGGAGTGGCAGAGCCGCCAGTTCACCCCGCCAAAGCCGGAAGAGTACCTGATAGACAAACTGATCCCGGCCAATGCGCTGGTTTCACTGCAGACCAGTGACATCTTCGGCAAGACCACCCTGGCGACACAACTGGCCATGTCGGTGGCATTCGGCCTGCCGTTTCTTGACCGTTACCCCTGCCTGCAACCGGGCAAGGTGCTTTTCATCAATGCCCGCGACACGGACGAAGACAGCCATCGCCGCTTCAAACGTCTGGTCAGGGAGTGGCGCAGCGTGCCGCAACTGTCTTCGCGCATCGACGACAACATCGACAATTTCACCCACATCTCGCTGTTCGACGAGTGTTTCGGGGTTTCGCCGCACCTGATCGACGTTTCCGGAAGCATGACCAAAACCTATGCCTATCTGCACCAGTTCAGCGAATACTACAAATGCAAGCTGATCGTCCTCGATCCGGTTGAAGACTTCTTTCCTGATAACCTCAAGAACATCTCCGAACTCTACCTCAAGCTCAGGCAGATCAATTCGACGGTGCTGCTGGTAGCCGATCGCAGCCGCAACGAGGCTTTCCACAAGGTTGAGGTCGGAATGTCGATACTGGAAAACGGCCTGCGCATTCACAGCGACTACCTGGGCTGCCTCGACACCGGCATGTCCATGGGGGCGGGCATCTGGCTTCCGGCGAGCTGAAACGGCGGCACGAGAAGGATGAAGGGGCTCTTCGGAGTCTATTCCGGTGATGCGGGGAGACCCTTGAGTTCAACCGGCAGGTTCCGGTAGAAGAGAATCGCAAGTGGCGGCAGTACGATCAGGAAAACAAACAGCAGGATTTGAAAGGCGCGTCCGACCCCGTCCCGGTCGGCCAGCATTCCCACCAGCGGCCCGGTGCAGACGAACAGCAGCCGGAAGCAGAGCGACTGCAGCGAGAGTATGCCGGCACGGTTGGCCGAAGGGCACTCCTTCTGGGTGATGTTGAGCATCATCGGACCGCGCAGCCCCCGCATGCTCGTCAGCAGGTAATAGAACAGAAAGCCCCAGACCCCTCCGGTCATCCCCAATCCCAGATATCCCGCCGTAACCAACACAACGAACAGCATCACCATCTGCCGCTCGCCGAGGCCGGCGCTCAGGCGATGGCTGGCCAGCGCGAAAACCGCCACGGTCAGGTTGGCCACGCTCCAGACCGGGCCGAACCAGGTCAACGGCACCCCGGCCTGCTGCATGTAGGGCTGGATCAGCCAGACCGGATAGAACGAGGCGATGCCCAGCACCGAGTTGAGCAGGATCGTGTAGCGCAGGCTCCGGTTCTCCACGAAGGCGTAGCGCGCGGTGCGGAACGCCTCCACCAGGTGTCCGTCGTGGACGGCGATCTCCCGGGCCGGTTCGACCAGCGAACGGGTCAGCAGCAGCGCCAGGAACCAGACCCCGATCTGCAGGATGAAGGGAAGCAGCGGCGCGGCCGCGTAGAGCAGCCCGGCAAATACCGCCCCCAGCGCCTCGCCCCCCTGGGCATAGCCGCTCATGCGCCCCTGGTGGCGGGTGTACTCCTGCAGCGTACCCTGCTGCTTGAGGGTTTCATACAGCAGCGCGCTGTCCGAACCGCTGATGAACGCCAGCGAGATCCCCAGCAGAATCTCGGCCGCCATCACATGCGCAAAGCTGCCCGCCACCGAATACAGCCCCCAGCCGGCCATGCCCAGCAGCGCGGCGATGTTGAGCGCGGCCCGGTAGCCGATCCGGTCGCTGACATATCCGCTGGGATACTCCATCACCACCATCACGACCGAGAGGATCCCCTGCAGCAGCAGGATCTGCGTCAGCGACAGGCCGATGTGGTCCTTCCAGAACAGCGTAATGATCGCCATCGGAAACAGCATCATCTGCAGGAAGGAAAAGGCGTACAGTTTTCTGATGTTGGAATAAGTGTTTTTCATGATTGGTTGGGACAATCCATTTATTCCTGTTTTGTACATTCAAAAGCAAATCCCCCTCAATCCCCCTTTCACAAAGGGGGAAGCCTTTAAGTCTCCCCTTAGATAAGGGGAGATTTAGAGGGGTTATAGCGGAAGAATACTATTCACATGCTACCAGGGGGGATTTGCCTGTAGTTTGCCTGCCTCCGCAAAGTATCTCTGCACCAGCAGGTTATGCAATGGGAAACCGAGCTGGACCGGTTCCCGGATCAGGCCGATCTCCTGCGTCTCGTCTGACGAGAACGGCTGCATGCAACTGGCGGGCTGGTTCGAAGCAAGACCGACGATCACCAGCGTGTTATCGAGTCCGTTGCTCACATCGTAAAGGGTGATGCCGTCCACGTCCACCATTATCCCGGTTTCCTCGAACATCTCCCGCTGCGCACCCTGCTGCCAGGTCTCACCCAGGTCCAGATACCCTCCCGGCAGCACGAACGTCCCCTTGCGCGGATCGATATTCCTTCTGGCCACCACCAGGCCGCCGTCCACCGGCGCCAGCAGCACAACCACCGGCAGCGGGTTCAGGTAGCTGGTGTTGCCGCAAAGCCGGCAGCTCTTCGGCCAGGAATCAAAAATTTGGAATCTGGTGCCGCAATAGGAACAGCAGGAGTTTTTTTCAAACATGTGGTCGCCTTCCGGGCCCAGGGACACTGGACCAATGCCTTAGCTGATCATCCACAAAATGCATGCAGACTTCATTCCCATGTCCGAGATACACTGTTTTTACAAAACACGGGTTTATAATATTGTAGATAAAATACCCATTGGGGATTTAATCTACAACCAACTGTTCGTAGCACTCCACCGGCATATATTCCAATGCCCCTTTTCTCTACACTTTGCCGAACACTCAATTTTCATACAGCCGCAAACACCGGAAAACAGCGCTATATATCGTTGTTATATTTTTGGCATTGCGGTTGCAGTATACATGTCACATAACAGCGCATCCGGAAATGGAGCGAACAGAAAGGAGAGTAACATGGAAGCAGAATTTCAGGCAGAAGTAACTTGCAGTGAGGAGCCCCGCATCCTGGAGGAAATCCAGGTTGAAGAGCTCGCAATCGACGGAATCTGCGGGGTTTACTAGGATGGCTGCGGCAGGCATAAAGCTGCATCCGTCCTGCCGCGCGCGGCAAGAGAGGTTCGGTCTCCTGTTTTACGATTGCAGGGGACCGCGCCTGCTCTTCGCGGCCACTGGCACCCTCATCCCGGCCGATTTTTTCGGAACCATCCGCAGGCGGGACGAATTCCCCGCAGGCGTTTCCGAATCCCAGAAGATGGCCCTGAACAAATTCGTAACTCAACTCCTGGAAAAAGGATTTCTCCATGAGCAATAAATACGTCGAAATGGGAATGCGTTCCCCGGTAAACCTGACCTGGGAGGTCACCCTGGCCTGCAACCTGCGATGCAGCCACTGCCTCTCGTCATCTGGAGAGAAAGCCTGCAACGAGCTGACGACAGCCGAGGCGCTCGACCTGGTTGAACAGCTGCACACGGCAGGAGTTTTCCAGGTCAATTTCGGCGGGGGCGAGCCGTTCATCCGCCCTGATTTCGAAGAGATCCTGGCGGCCTGCCACTCCCATGGCATCATGACCTGCATCTCCACCAACGGCACACTGTTCACCCCCGAACTGGTGGCGCGGCTTTCCAGAAACCGGCTGGTCGCAATCCAGGTCAGCATGGATGGAGCCAAGCGTGAAACCTGTGATGCGATTCGCGGCGCAGGCGTCTTCGATGCAGCGATTGCAGCGGTCAAACTGCTGGCCGCAACCAAAATTCCCACCAGCATCAACACCGTGCTGACCGCCCAGAACGCCGACGAGATTCCGGCCATGCACGAAATGGCCAGCTCCCTGGGCGTATCTCTGCGAGTCAGCCGTTTCCGCCCATCCGGTCGCGGCGCCGACAACTGGGAAAGCCTGCGTCCCTCCCCGGCCCAGCTGCTGGCTTTTTCCGACTGGCTGTCATCCAGCGGCGACGTGCGCACCGGTGACAGCTTCTTCTCGCTGACCAGCCAGGAGCGACAGGGATTGGGACTAAACCTGTGCGGCGCGGCCAAACTGACCTGTTGCGTCAGTCCCACCGGACACATGTACCCCTGCGCCTTTCTGCAGACCGATCGTTTCGAGGCCGGCGACCTGCGCCAGAACAGTTTCCAGGAAATCTGGGACGGTTCGGAGATATACGAGTCGTTCCGCAACCTGCGCATCCACTCCTGCGAGGAGTGCCAGCGCTTCGACCAGTGTCACGGCGGCTGCCCGGCCGTGGCCTGGCATCTCAAGAACGACATCAACGGCGGTGACCCCGAGTGTCTGGAGCGCTGCGTGACATCAATTGCCGATAACCGGTTGGCTGAAGCGGCCTGATTAATTTAAAGTCCCCCTTTTTGAAAGGGGGATTCAGGGGGATTTGCCGTGGACGTTAAAACCAAATCCCCCCTGCCCCCCTTTCGTAAAGGGGGGAGAAAACAATGCATCAATTCAAGGAGCTACCACCATGATGTTCCCGAATCTGTTCTCACCCCTCAAGATCGGCACGGTCGAGGTCAAGAACCGCATCTCCTTCCAGCCTCACCTGACCAACCTGGCGGTAGGCAACCTGCCGAGTGAGCGGCAGATGTATTACTGGGGCGAGCGCGCCAAAGGCGGCGCCGGCCTGATCATCACCGAAGAGCTGACCGTCCACCCGACCGACATGTCCTACGAGAAACTGATCGACGTCTACCATTCCGAGGTAATTCCCGGTTTCAAGAAGATCACCGACTACGTGCACCAGTACGACTCCAAGATCTTCGCCCAGCTGAACCACAACGGTCAGCAGGGAGACGGCAGCATCTCCCGCCTGCCGGTCTGGGCGCCGTCGCCGGTTCCGGACGTGCTGTTCCGCGAGGTACCCAAGGCGATGGAACCGGAGGATATCGAGGAGGTAACCCGCTATTTTGCCAAGAGCGCCATTCATGTCCGCGAAGGCGGTTTCGACGGGATCGAGATCCAGTTCGGCCATTCCAGTCTGGCGCGCCAGTTCCTCTCGCCGCTGACCAATCACCGCCAGGACGAATACGGCGGATCGCTGGAAAACCGCATGCGCGCGCCGCTCAAGTTCATATCGGCGGTCAGGAAAGCGGTCGGCAACGACTTCACCCTCGGCATCCGCATGTGCGCCGACGAGATGATCCCGGGCGGCCTGGACCTGGCCCAGGTGCAGGAGATCTGCGCCCGTTTCGAGGCCTCCGGTCTGATCGACTTCATGGACCTTTCCATAGCCACTTTCTACAACCTGTACCTGGTGGAAGGCTCGATGCACACCCCGCTGGGCTACACCATACCGCTGGCGGCCGGCGTGCGCGAGCGTATCAAATTGCCGGTCTTCTGCACCGGGCGCATCAACGATCCGGTCATGGCCGAGAAGGTGCTGGCCAGCGGTCAGGCCGACATGATCGGCATGTGCCGCGCCCTGATCTGCGATCCGTTCCTGCCCAAGAAAGCCCTGGAAGGGCGTATGGACGACATCCGCTACTGCATCGCCTGCAACCAGGGCTGCATCGGCCGCATCGGCATGAACAAGGCCCTGGGATGTGTCCAGAACCCGGCTGTCGGCCGTGAAAAGGAGTGGGGTGAAGGCACCCTGACCAAAGCCGGCGTCAAAAAACGGGTTACCATCGTCGGCGGTGGTCCGGCCGGCATGTGGGCCGCCAAGATGGCCAATCGGCGCGGCCATCAGGTCACCCTGATCGACCGGGGCGAGAACCTCGGCGGACAGGTAATCACCGCCATGAAAGGGACCGGACGCGACGAGTTCGGTGTCATTATCCGCAACGAGAAGAGCCAGATCGATAAATCCGGCGTAACCGTGAAACTGGGCGTTGAGGCAACCACCGAGCAGCTGCTGGCCGACCAGGCCGATGTGGTGATCGTGGCCACCGGCAGCGTCCCCAAGAGGCACCCGGTCGGCGGCGCCGACGGCCCCGCGATCTTCAACGTGGTGCAGGTGCTAAACGGTGAGGCCGAGTTGGGCGAGAAGGTCTGCCTGATCGACTACGACGGCCACCAGCGGGCCACCGCAACCGCGGAATTCCTGGCAAACCAGGGCAAAAAAGTCGACATGATCACCTCCAGCCTGTTCATCTGCGCCGAACTGGGACCAACCCAGGATCTTTACTCGTCAAGACAGCGACTGCTGCAGAAGGGGGTCACCTTTACCCCGGACATCGCCGTGATGGAAGTCGCCGGCGAGGCAGGAGCCAAGACGGTCAAGGGTTTCAACGTCTACTCCAATGTCTGGAACGAGTGGGGTCCCTATGACTCGCTGGTGCTGGCCATGGGACAGCAGGTTGACGACGACCTGTACATGAGCCTGAAGGGCAAGGTTCCGGAACTCTATCGGATCGGCGACTGCGTTTCTCCCCGCAAGGTCGATATGGCCATCTGGGAAGGGCATAAGATCGGGAGGGAGCTCTGATGGGCATCAACGGCAAAATTCTCGTTTTTGTCGATCTTCCGGGCGGCGAACTCGACGAGACCGGCCGTGGCCTGCTCTCCTACGGAGCGCGACTGGCCGGCATCCTGGATGCCCCCTGGGGAGCGGTAACCGTGCCGCAGCCCGACAGCAGCCAACTGGACGCGTTCGGCAGCTACGGCACTCCGACCATAACAGCGCTGCCCGGTTGCGAAACACTGCTGGATACGCCGGCGCTGCTCGGCAAGGCTCTGGCCCGGGTCGCGCGGGATGAACTGGCCCGGATAGTGATCCTGCCCCACAACGACCTGGGAACGACACTGGCTCCCGCCATTGCGCAGGAACTGGACGCCGCGATCATCACAGAACTGGTCACCGCCAGGCAGAGCCCGGATGGTGTGCGCCTCTCGCGACGGGCGCTTGGCCTGCGCATCGCCGAAACCAGAATCTGGGACGATTCACGTCCGCTGGTGGCCACGGTGCCGCCGCGCTTCCTGAGTCAGGTACTGATGCCGACCGTACGAGCCACCACACCGTCGGTGGCTGTCTGGCGTTCCACGGCAGCGATCACCGGGGCAACCACAGCTGTAACCGGCCGGATACCGCCCGACCCGCAGACAGTAGACCTGACCGAAGCGGAAGTGATCTTCAGCGTCGGCAAGGGGTGCGACCCGGCCACCTTTGAGCAATTCAAGGAACTCTGCCGCCTGCTGAACGTTTCCTACGGCGTTACCCGCCCGGTCTACGACCTGGGCTGGACCGGCTTCGAGCGCATGGTCGGCCAGACCGGCCGCACCGTGACCCCCAGGTTGTATGTAGCGCTGGGCATCTCCGGCTCGATGCACCACGTGGGCGGCATCAAGGATTCCCGCCGGATCGTGGCGGTCAACCTGGACTCCAAGGCCCCGATCTTTCCAAACGTAGATGAAGGGTTCGTGGCCGACCTGAAGGAGGTGCTGCCGCGCCTTCTGACACAGGTCAAAGCAGCCAACGGAGGTGCGCCATGAGCAAGACTTATCAGGCAATCGTGATCGGAGCAGGGCCGGCCGGCTCCTCGGCCGCGCTGACCATGGCCCGCGCCGGACTGGATGTGGCCCTGGTGGAACGGGGCAGTTTCCCGGGTGAAAAAAACATGTTCGGCGGCCTTTTGCACCGGATGCCCTCCCTGGAAAAGATCTTCCCCGATTTCTGGGAGCGGGCCCCGCTGGAGCGCCACATCATCAAGAAGGGTGTCACCTTCATGACCGGTGACTCCAGCTTCAGCACCACCATCGAGGCCGGAAGTTTCGACAAGCCGCCTTACAACGGATACACGGTCTTCCGCCCGCGTTTCGACCGCTGGCTGGCCGAAGAAGCCGTAGCCGCCGGGGCCACGCTGATCACCCGCTCCACGGTCGACGAGATTGTACTCAAGAATGGCAAGATCGCCGGCGTCACGATCCTGGGGCGCAGCGGACAGATCAGCGCCCCGGTGTTGGTCGCCGCCGATGGTGTGCTTTCATTCACGGCCCAGAAAGCCGGTCTGCGCAAGCCGACCTTCGATCCGGCCCAGATGGCGGTCGGAGTCAAGGCGCTGATCGACATGCCCCGCGAGATGATTGACGAACGATTCGGTCTGGTTCGCGACCAGGGCTTTGCCAACGAGTTCGTCGGCTGCACCGAGGGCGTGCGCGGCGGAGGATGTTTCTATACCAACTACGATTCGCTCTCGCTCGGCCTGGTCTTCCACCTGGCCAGCCTGCGCACCAGCGGCAAGACCCCCTACGACCTGTTGAACGCCTTCATGGAGCAGCCCCAGGTGGCCAAGATGATCAGCGGCGGCAGGTTGCTGGAATACTCGGCCCACCTGATTCCGGAAGGGGGCTATGACATGATTCCGGAGCTGGTCGGCGACGGAATCATCGTGGCCGGCGACGCGGCCGCTTTCTGCAACGCCACCGGCCTGAACCTGGAAGGGATCAATCTGGCCTCCCACTCGGGAGTCGTGGCCGGAGAAGCGGTGATAGCCGCCCACCGGGCCGGCGACTTCAGCAAGCAGGGACTGACCGCTTACAAGAAACTCCTTGAGGAGAGCTTTGTCATCAAGGACCTCAAACAGGCCCGCAATGCCCCGCACATGCTGCACAACAACCGCATCTACCATGAATACCCGGAGATGATGTGCGACTTCATGGAAAACATCTACAAGATTGAAGGCCTGCCCAAGCAGAACGTTACCAGCCTGTTCCTGAAATCGGCCAGGGAAAAGGTCGGCCTTGGCAAACTGCTGGCGGACGGTTTCAGCGCCTGGAGAGCACTATGAATATCGACGAGATTTTCGACAACACCAGCTTCACGGTCGACCGCGAAGCCCATATCGTCCTCAACTATGAGATCTGCACCGGTTGCGACAACCGCGGCTGCGTCAACTCCTGTCCGGCCCGCTGCTACACCTGGTCGCAGGAAGAGCAGAAGATGACCTTCGTGCACGACGGCTGCCTGGAATGCGGCACCTGCTACGTCGTCTGCCACAAAAACGCCTTCACCCGCTGGCGCTACCCCCGGGGCGGCTTCGGGGTGGCGTATAGAATGACGTAAAAAAGCAAGGATGAATTATGAAGGATGAAGGATGAAAAAATTCAACCTTCATAATTCATAATTCATAATTTGAATTTTCCGGAGTTATCCAATGCCTGACAACAAACTCGACATACTGGTCCTGCTGCGAGAGACCAACGACCCCCGCCCTCCGGCCAGCGTCACCAGCCGCGGGGCGGGCATCAGTGAACGCGGCCTGCGGCGCGTGCCGAACCCGGCCGACCTGTCGGCGCTGGAAGAGGCGCTGCACCTGCAGGACACGTTGGGAGCAAAGGTGACCGTGCTGGCCGTCGGCCCGAAACGGCTGGACGACACACTGCGGCTGGCCAGCTCCATGGGGGCCAACCGCTGCATCCGTTTCTGGGAGCACGGCCTGGAGGGTGGCGACGCAACGACCGACGCCCGGGTCCTGGCGCGCATCGTAAAAATCCTGTCGCCGGACCTGCTCTTCAGCGGCAGCCGCCTGGTTGATCGTGGTGACGACCCCGCACCGGCCCTGGCCGCCGCCACGCTAGGCATGCCCTGCATCGGCGCCGCCGTCTCGTTTGTCCCGAAAGGGGAGCGGGTTGAAGCCCAACGCAAGTCGGACCGGGGCGCGCGCCAGAACGTCGAGGCCCCCCTGCCCTGCACGGTCCTGTTCGAGGAGGTCCGCACACCCCGCTATCCGTCAGTCGATGCGGTCACCCGCGCAATCTCGGCGCCGGTCGAGGCATGGCATCTGACGAACCTGGGCCTGCCCTTCTGGGAGATCGGCGCCAGCGGCGCTTACCTGGCGGCGGCCGATTTCGGCGTTCCGCGCCCCGACCCGGTCCGGGTGGTGACGCCTGACCCGAAACTGCCGGCCTTCGAGCGCATCCTTTCGCTGCTCTCGGGCGGCATCAAGGCCCGCGAAGGCAAACTCAACGTGCTTTCGGCCGATGACACGGTCAAGGGACTTTTGCGGATCTTCCGCGAAGAGGGGTTGACCTCATGATCTACCGCCTGGCGCAAAATGTGGAGCTGCTTGAACGGGACGGGAACAGTTTTCTCATATCCAATACTCCACTGCGCGCCCTGCGCCTGAACCGTTCACTGGCCGAACTCGTCGGACGCGGCCTGGACGGCTCGCTGATCAGCGCTTCCGAAGGCGAGAGCGCTGTAATGGAACAGCTGGTGAAAAAAGGGTTCATGGAGCGGCTGCGGAGCACGCTCAGGCAGCCGGAGACATTGCCCGGCGTCTCGGTAGTGATACCGGTCAAGGATCGCGCCGATGAATTGAAACGCTGCCTGGCCTCGCTGGCCCGCCTCAGTTATCCCAGGGAAAAAATCCAGGTCATCGTGGTTGATGACGGCAGCAGCGACGACTCGCCGCTGGTGGCCGGGGAATCCGGCGCGCTGCTGGTGCCTTCGGGCGGCTGCGGCAGAGGCCCGGCCGCGGCCCGCAACGTCGGCGCATCCCGGGCCACCGGGGAAATACTGGCCTTCATCGATTCCGACTGCTGCGCCTCAACCGGCTGGCTCGACCAGCTGATCCCCGCCTTCAACGATCCGGCCATGGCCGCGGTCGGAGGACAGGTGGACGGCATGTGCAGCGAATCGGCCGTAGATCGCTACGAAGCGGTCATGTCCAGCCTCTCGATCGGCACCAGGGAGCGCACCGGCAACAGCGGCAACGACACCTTCTACCTCCCCAGCTGCAACCTGCTGGTACGGCGCAGCGCCTTCACCGGCGCCGGCGGCTTCAAGGACGAGATGCATGTGGGTGAAGACGTGGACCTGACCTGGCGCCTTCGCGACCAGGGCTGGAGTATCGCCTATCTACCGGCCGGCAACGTGCTGCATGAGCACCGCAGCTCGATCCGCTCCTTCATGTCCCGCCGCTTCGATTACGGCACCTCCGAGGGGATGCTGCAACTGCTGCATCCGCAGAGGCGCAAACAGATGGTCATCCCCCCCCTGCTGGCGCTGGTGCTGGCGCTTTCCCTGCTGGCTCCCTTCACTGGTTGGTGGCCGCTGCTGCTGGCGGCAGCTGTGCTGGCATTCGACGCGGTGACAACCCGCATCCGCCTGTCACGCCGTCAGCTCCCGATCGGCTTTGCATCAATACTGGGCGGACGCCTGCGGGCGCTCGGCAGCCTGCTGTATTACCTCTGCTACCATCTGGTGCGTTACTACGCCGTGCCGCTACTGCTGGTGGCGCTGACCGTTCCCGGCCCCTGGTCGTGGCTACTGCCGGCCGCCGCGCTGCTGTGCACCGCCGGTGTCGATCATGCGATCAAAAAACCAAAACTTGCTTTTATCAGTTTCTGCTTCATCTACCTGCTGGAACAGCTGGCCTACGGTACGGGAGTATTCTGGGGCTGCCTGAGCCGCAGATGCTTCTCCAGCTACCGGATCGACATCTCCCGGCAGATGGAACAGGCTACATAGGATTGACATTTTTACTCCGAGCCTGATCGCCTACAGGACCTCTCCCACGGCGACAGGCCATCGGGTTGCGCGGGAAACGGCGCAGCCTTCCTTTGAAAAGGAGAATTTCACTGTGTCAGACACAGATAAGGGAAAGGAGACACAAGTATGGACAAAATTGCGCGAATCGACATGGGGGCCGCGGGCGGCCCAAAGGTAACCGTTGGTGATCTCGGCGAGTATGCCGGACTGGGCGGCAGGGCGATGACATCGCTGATGGTAGCGGCCGAGGTTCATCCGCTGGCCCACCCACTGGGCGCCGAGAACAAACTGGTGATCTCTCCCGGCATGCTCAGCGGCACCACCGGTTCCATGACCGGCCGTCTCTCGGTCGGCTGCAAGAGCCCTCTGACCGGCACCATCAAGGAGTCCAACGCCGGCGGCCAGGCGGCCCAGGTGCTGGCGCGCCTCGGTTATGCCGCAGTGGTTCTGGAAGGAAAACCGGAGGGTGACGATCTGTACAAGATCGTGATCAACAAGGACGGCATCCAGGTGATCGTGGACAACAGCCTGAAACTGATGGACAACTATCCGCTGGTTGCCAAGCTGCGTGAGGAGTATGGCGACAAGGTGGCCTACATGACCATCGGCTCGGCCGGCGAGCGCAAGCTGCTGGCAGCCTCGATCGCCTGCACCGACCCCGAGCTGCGACCGACCCGCCACTGCGGGCGTGGCGGCGTAGGCGCGGTAATGGGCGCCAAACGGGTCAAGGCGATCATCCTCGACGACGCCGGCATGAAGATGCGCCCCCCCAAGGATCCGGAGAAGTACCGCGACGCCAACCGCAAGTTCGTCGAAGGGCTGCGCAAGCACCCGGTCACCGGCGAAGGCCTGCCGGCTTACGGCACCAACGTGCTGACCAACGTACTCAACGAGGCCGGCGGTTATCCGGCCTACAACTTCAAATCGGGACAATTTGCAGAGTCAGCCAACCTGAGCGGCGAAACCCAGGCCGCCCTGGAAATACAGCGCGGCGGTTCCGCCACCCACGGTTGCCATCGTGGCTGCGTGATCCAGTGTTCCGGTATCTATAACGACAAGGACGGCAACTATGTGACCAAACAGCCGGAATACGAGACGGTCTGGTCCCATGGCGGACATTGCGGCATCTCCAACCTGGACACCGTTGCCAAGCTTGACTACATGGACGACAACATCGGCGTCGATACGATTGAAATGGGAGTCACGATCGGCGTGGCGATGGATGCCGGCCTGGCCGAATTCGGCGACGATGCCGCCGCGATCCGCCTTATGGAAGAGGTAGAGAAAGGCACTCCGTTGGGTCGCGTACTCGGCAGCGGCGCCGCCATCACCGGCAAGGTCTTCGGCGTCGAGCGGGTACCGGTGGTCAAGGACCAGGCGCTGCCGGCCTACGATCCGCGGGCGGTACAGGGCATCGGCGTCACCTACGCCACCACCACCCAGGGCGCTGACCACACCGCCGGTTACGCCATTGCGACCAACATCCTCAAGGTGGGGGGCGACGTGGATCCGCTCAAGACCGAAGGACAGATCGAACTGTCACGCAACCTGCAGATTGCCACCGCCGCCATCGATTCCACCGGCATGTGCCTGTTCATCGCTTTCGCGATCATGGATCAGCCCGAGACCTTCCAGGCGCTGCTGGATATGCTCGGTTCCTTCCACGGCATCACCATGACCGGTGACGATGTTGTGGCACTGGGCAAGAAGGTGCTCTCGGCCGAGCGCGATTTCAACACCCGGGCCGGCTTCACCAAGCATCACGACCGTCTGCCGCGTTTCTTCTACAACGAGCCGATCGCGCCGCACAACCAGACCTTTATGATGAAAGATGAAGAACTGGACGAAGTCTTCAACTGGTAGCACAAGGCGGAGCCCATATTTCCGCCATCTCGACCCCGTCCGCGGGACTTCCTTGTGCGGCGTAGCGCTGCTACGCCTCCGCGGAGTCCCTGTGGGCGGGGACAACCTGACGCAAATCTGAACTCCGTAAATTCTCCTGACGGGCGGGGCAATTTGCCCCGCCGTTTTGAACAGCCATTTTCAAGCCGGTCCGGAGTCAACATGCTGCTGGAACAACTGGTGAAAAAAGCGGAGCAACCTCCCGAGTACGACTGGGACTCCTACTATCGCTGGCAGTTCAGCCAGCTGGCCGGCCGGGAAGTGACAGGTTTCAATTTCTGGCTCTGCAAAAAATGCCTCTCCGTCAACACGGTTTACCTTCCGGCACGCTATGGCAAGTGCCAAAGCTGCGGGCTGCTCCATCTCCCCGAGGATATGAACAAATCAAAGACGGGAGCGACCCCTTGAAAAATAAACGTAAAACAAACCTGATCCTGAACATGGATCATGACCGGCTGGGAGATTTCTTCCCGCTCCTGCAAAAGGGGGTAACGGTCGAGGCACATGTCGGCTGCAGCCTGGAGCTGCTATTGAGCCACCAGTGGCAGATTCCGGCCGAGTATGCAGCCCAGAGGATCACGACCATCTTTCTCAACAGCCGCCCGATAGACAGCCTGGCCACGGCAATTATCAACGAGGACGCTGTAATCGCCCTGTCCGGAGCGATGCCGGGGCTGGTCGGCGCCACGATGCGCCGTGGCGGATATTATGCCGCGATGCGCGAAGGAATTACGCACCACGCTACTGCAGGAAACGGTGTCGATCGCAATGCCACCGTACGCGTAAAACTCTTCAACCTGCTGCTGCCGGAATTAGGCCCCGGTTTTCTCCAGCGGGGGATAATCATCCCGGCAGGAGAGCTGTCCCGTTTTTTCAACGGCAAGTCCGAATACTTCTGGCAGGGATGCCGTTCGGCGCTGCTGGATAATTTCCCGATTCTGCCGCATCTGTTGTCCAGGGAAGACCTGTTTCCCGACCAATCCACCGTTCGCCTGAGCGTTAATTTCCCTAGCCCTGATAAACAGGATAAGTGCGTTAACGATTTTACTAATTCCTGAGGTTCAGCCCATGCGAGTAACCGTAAAACTGTTCGCCTCGTTCCGCACCGGACGCTTTGAGATCGAAACAGTAGACTATCCGCCCGGAACCACGGTGGCCGATGTGGCCGACGTGCTGAAGCTGCCGCGCAACGAGCTGGGCATCATGATGATCAACAGCCGCCATGTCAAACTCGACCGGGTATTGGATGAAGGCGACACGCTGGCGTTGTTCCCGCTGCTGGGAGGCGGCTGAAATGATTGCCGTGCTGGATTTCATCCGGGAGAGTGCGGTCGGAGATCTGGTAGCCTGGCAACATCAGCTTGAAGCCGCGCGGCGCTTCTCGCTGTCTCCGGCCCTGGTTGAAGGGATCATTCTCGATAACGGCCTGCTGCCGGCCCGCTACCAGCGCAACCGCCAGACCATCTCCCAGGCCGGCCAGCGTGAGCTGTTCCATAGCCGGGTGGCGGTGATCGGTTGCGGCGGGCTGGGCGGATACATCATCGAAGAACTGGCGCGACTGGGGGTCGGGACGATCGTCGCCATCGACCCGGATGTGTTCGAAGAGCACAACCTCAACCGCCAGCTGTTCAGCACTCCGGACAATCTGGGGCAGTACAAGGTTGAAGCGGCACTCCGGCGCGTTACCGGGATAAATCCGGCGGTGACGCTGATAGCGCGGCAAACGGCATTCTCGGCTGAAAACGGAGTTGAGCTGCTGAACGGAAGCCGGGTGGCGGTCGATGCCCTGGACAGCATCGGAGTTCGTATCGAGCTGGCGGATGCCTGCTCCGCACTGGGGATCCCGCTGGTACACGGGGCCATAGCCGGCTGGTTCGGGCACGTCACGACCCAGTTCCCGGGAGACGACACGCTTCAGAGCATCTATGGAGCGCAAAAATCGTGCAAGGGGGTCGAAACATCACTGGGAAACCCCTCCTTCACTCCGGCCGTGGTGGCCAGCCTGGAGGTCGCCGAAGTCTGCAAACTGCTGCTGGGACAGGGAACGCCCCTGCGCGGGCGGCAACTGGCGATCGACCTTTATTCAATGGAGATCAGCATGATCGAGATGCACGAAAGCGACCGGGAAACCGGATAAGAATCGGATTATCCAGCAAAACCTACCCTGAAAACCTCCCCGCTGAATTCCGGCAATTGACCGATAAAAATTATTAGCGCTTGCGACTTGACTGCCGTAGCGGTAATTATATCCGCTCCATGACAGATTCTATCGATGACAACAAGGCCGCCTCCCCGGAGGCGTGGCTGCGCGGCGAGGCCCGCATTGTAAGGCGTCCGCTGGCAACGGCCGTGTTGCTGGGCGTGGCTGGCGCCGTGCTGATCATAATCCAGGCCAGGGTTCTGGCCGGAGCCTGCCATGACATCGTGATCAACGGCGCCGGCCGCGACAGCATCCTTCCCGCCGCGTTCATAATCGCCCTGATGGCGCTGCTGCGCGGCGGCGGCGCCTGGCTGGCGGAGCACCGCCTGATACGGGCCGCAACCGTAGTCAAACAGCTGATCATCGGCCGGTTGTACCGGCATTTGCAGATCCTGCTCCCCAGCGGCGTGACCGGCGAGGACGCCGGCACCCTGGCGGAGATCGTCACCTCCGGGGTTGAAGGGATCGAAACCTACCTGACCCGCTTCCTGCCGCAGCTGATCCTGGCCGCGCTGCTGCCGCTGCTGATGCTGGCGGCGGTTGTGCCGGTGGAATGGCGGGCCGGAATCGTGCTGCTGTTTTCCGCGCCATTCATTCCACTGCTGATGATCCTGATCGGCAAGGGGGCGGAGCGGCTGAATCAGCGCCAATGGGGCAAGCTGACCCGTATGGCCGGCCATCTGCTCGACCTGGTGCAGGGGTTGCCAGACCTGAAGATCTTCGGCGCGGCCCGCCGGGAAGCGGCCCTGGTGGCCGAAGTTTCCGAGGATTACCGCCGCAGCACCATGGCGGTGCTCAGGATCGCCTTTCTCTCGGCGCTGATGCTGGAGTTTTTTGCCACGGTCGGGACCGCGGTGGTGGCCGTAATCACCGGGTTCATGCTGCTCTCCGGAAGGCTGGAACTGGCCGGCGGCCTGTTCGTGCTGCTTCTGGCTCCCGAGTTTTACCTGCCCCTGCGCACCCTGGGACTTTCCTGGCACAGCCGGATGAACGGCACCGCCGCGGCGGCAAAAATACTGCCGCTGCTGCTCCGCCCCCTGCCGCCTTTGGAAAGCGGCGCCCTCCCCCCTCCCGACAGCCCGCCTTCGTTGCAACTGGAAAATGTAACCTTCCTCTACGGCGGCAACCGGGGCGGCATCCGCGATATCAGCCTGGAGCTGCCGGCCGGATCGGTAACGGCCATCATCGGTGAAAGCGGGAGCGGCAAGTCCACCATCGCCCGGCTGCTGCTGGGGCTCTCTTCACCGGAACAGGGCAGAGTGCTGCTTGACGGGCTTGATCTCAACAGTTTCGATCAGGAGCGCTGGCGCGAAAAGCTGGCCTGGGTTCCGCAGCGCCCCTTCTTTTCGGCGGGCAGCATCAGGGACAACCTGCTGACGGCCAGAAAGGACGCGACCGAAGGCGACCTGTTCAAGGCGCTGGACGCGGCTGTACTGACCGTTGTAATCGAGCGGCTTCCGGATGGCCTGGATACACGGCTCGGGGATCGCGGCGCCGGGCTTTCCGGAGGCGAGTTGCGGCGTCTGGCGCTGGCGCGGCTGATGCTGCGCGATCCACTGCTGATAGTCCTGGACGAGCCGACCGCCGGGCTCGACCGGATCAACGAGCAACTGATTGTCGAGGCCATCGAGCGCCTGGCTGCCGGCCGGACTATGATCGTGATCAGTCACCGCGAGGAGGCGCTCAGGCACTGCACGCAAACGCTATGCATCGCCGACGGCCGCCTGGTGCGGGTTTCGTCCGGGGAAACCTCCGGTGAGGTGACTCTATGAGGGGGCTGGCAAAAATCCTCCGGGTAATGGCGGCCCGCCAGTGGCGCTGGCTGGTGGCCGGAATCTTGGCCGGCATCCTGGTAATAGCCGCCAACATCGCACTGATGGCTGTTTCCGGCTGGTTCATAGCCTCCATGGCGGTGGCCGGCGCAACCAAAGTATCCTTCAATTATGCGCTGCCGGCGGTGGCGATCAGGGCGCTGGCCATTGTCCGTACCCTGGGGCGTTATGCCGAGCGGTTGGTGACCCACGAAGCGGCCTTCAGGATGCTGGCCGACCTGCGCTCCTGGCTGTTTGAACGACTGATCCCGCTGGCGCCGGCCGGTCTGGAGAATTATGCCGGGGGTGATCTTACCGGTCGCTTGCGGGCCGACGTGGACAACATGGAGAGCCTTTACCTGCGGATCATCGCGCCGATCGCCACCGGAGCCGCCGTGATGCTGCTGGCCCCCTTCTGCCTCTCGCTCTTCAGCCCGGACGCCGGACTGGTCCTGCTGGTCGCGCTGTTTGCGGCGGGCGTCGTACTGCCGCTGGCGACGAGGAAAATGGCTGTTGTGCCGGGCGAAAATACGGTCAGGCTGGCCGGTGAGCTGAGAGTAGCGGTAACGGAAGGATTACAGGGGGCCGAAGAGCTGCTGCTGCTCGGCGCATCCGACGAGCAGGCTCGCAGGGTGGAAGCCCTGTACGCCGGAATAGCCGCCGGGCAAAGACGTCTGGGCGGGATCAACGGCCTGGCGGTGGGTGGGTTAGTGACTGCTGGCGGCATTACACTCGCCGTTTTGCTGGCGGTCGCCTCGGCCGAGGTTTACAGCGGCTCGCTCAGCGGACCGGAACTGGTAATGATGCTGCTCTTCGCGGCCGCTTCGTTTGAGGGGATCGCGCCGCTGGCCGCCGCCCTGCAGACGCTTCCCGCCACGTCCGCCACCGCCGGGCGCCTGGTCGAACTCTCCTCGGCACCCCTCCCGGTAGCGGAACCCGCGGCCCCGGCCATGCTATCTCAAGGCCATGGGATTGTTTTTCGCAATGTCAGTTTTGCCTATGGCGACGGGGCCGAGGTGCTCAGCTATTTTTCGCTTACCGTTCCGCAGGGGGCGCGGGTAGCCCTGACCGGCCCCAGTGGCCGGGGCAAGAGCAGCATCGTAGAGATTTTATTGCGTTTCCGTCCCTATCGCGGCAGTATCACCATCGGCGGCACGGAGCTGAGAGACATTGCCGGCGACAGCATTCCGGAATTGATAACAGCTGCTCCGCAACGCCCGCACCTCTTCAGCGGCTCGATCCGTGCCAACATCCTGCTGGGAGATCCGGATGCCGGCGCTGAACGTATCCGCGCAGCGCTTGAAGATTCCGGCCTGTCCGCCTGGGTTGGATCATTGCCGGATGGGCTCGATACCGCGGTCGGTGTTGCCGGAAGCGCCGTATCAGGAGGAGAAGCCAGGAGGATCGCACTGGCCAGGATGCTGCTGCACGATGCGCCGATCGTTCTTCTGGACGAGCCGACCGAGGGGCTGGATGCCGTAACGGAAGCCGTCGTGGTTGCACGTCTCAAAAAACGCCTGCAGGGAAAGACCGTGCTGCTGATCACACATCGCGACGCATGCCTGGCAATGGCCGATAGTGTGGTTCAATTGTGATATTCTCAGGAACGGATCAACAAACAGAACGGGCTGCACAGCTCCCGCGATGCAGCCCGTCGGATAATTTTCAAACAGAATGCTCCTGCCGGCTGGATCAGCCACCAAAACTCTGTTCGTTCAACAATTTGTTCGCTTCATCCAACTGTCTTTCCAGCCTTCTCATTTCATCCCTGGTGTAGACATTGGTTCCCTTTGCAATTTCTCCACTTATCCTTTCAATTCTCTCCTGAATTGAATCCACCTGGGTTCCACAGTTTTTTGCAACCAGCAGGCACTCATTTTTTACCGCCGGCTGACCGTGATCAACCATCTTATCTATCGCACCCTCGTCAGCAAGTGCCGGTACCGCCATGATCATAAGGGCAGCAGCCAGTAGGGCAAGTTTTCTTGATATGCTTCTCATGGCCTATCTCCTTTTGAGAATTATTTTCCACTGGCTTTACAATAGCTGATTCCCAAACTTATTGCAATTGAATTTCAATATCAAGCCCAACACCGCACCCCCATTTTCAGGCGCTTGCCCGACTTGAAAATATTCATTGGCATATCTGATTGACAGCCTCCATGCTCTGCGATTATTCTGCGTCTATTGCCCATCGGAGCGTTGACGTCCATGGCATTGTCGGGCCGGGTCATTTACCGGCAGATTTCTTTCACAGGAGTTCATATGTTCGCAAAACTGGCGATTTGCACGACCTTTCTGTTTGCTGCCCTTCCCGGTTCTGTCCCCGCCGAAGAAATAAACCCGGTAGTGGGAAAGAGCGCTGATTACGTCTTCAGAGCCACCGACCTTGAGCGCCTTGTCGCGGCACAACCGGCAGAAATCCAGAAGAGGTTTCAGGACGACCCCGAACAGCGGGTTAACCTGGTCAGACAGCTGATGACCCAAAAGGCTGTCGCAGCGCGTGCCAGGAAAGAGGGTTTTGACCGAAAACCGGATTTCAAGGAGCAGCTGGGCCATGTCATCGATGATTTCCTGACCCGCGAATACCTGACCAAGGTGGTTGCCGCATCGGTGACAGTTCCCGAAGACGACCTGAAAAAGTATTACAAGGAAAACGAGAGCAAGTTCCTGATTCCGGAACAGGTCAAGATAAGGCATATTTTTGTCGAAGCGCCCAAGGACATGAAAGAGGAAGAGAAGCGCAAGGCGCTGCAGAAAATCGAGGCGTTGCAGCAACGTCTGAAAAAAGGCGAGGATTTTGCGAAAGTGGCCCAGGATGCATCAGAGGATGCCGAGTCCGCTAAACGCGGCGGAGAGCTGGGCACGATTTCACCGGGTGGCACCAGCGCGGAAGAGTTCGAAAAAGCGGCTTTCGCACTCAAGGCCGGTGAGGTCAGCGGTGTGGTGACCACCCCCTATGGCTATCACATCATCAAGGTGGACGAGCGCAAGGAAAAGCGCACCGCTACGCAGGAAGAAGCCCGGGACTACATACGCAAGAAACTGCAGAATGAATATGAAACAAATAAGATGCAGGAATTCGTGGAAAAGGTTTCCAAGGAAGCCGGAGTGGAAGTTTTTGCGGACAGGATCACCGGTAAAAAGGAAGAGGGCCTGGGCAATGACAAGCAGAAATAGTCAGTCAAGAAACATGGGCAGGTTGGTACGCCCGGCGCTATTCCTGGCGCTCGTCATGATGCTGGCCGCACCCTGCCTGGCTGAACCTGAGTGGCCACAAGCCGAAGCGCCACCGGCGATTCCTGCGCAACAGATTCAACCCGTTTTTCCGGAAGAGGTCCTGACCCAGCCCACTGAACCGGATCCCCAACCGGAAGTACCGGCAGAAGCGCCGGCGCACTCGGAAACCGGGGTTGAAATCCCACTGGATCCCCCTGCCACTGCTGAAATTCCCGCCGACACGGTCGAAACACCAGCTGAAGCAGCGGTCGAGGTGCCTGCTACAGCGCCGGTTGAAGCTCCGGTTGAAGCTCCGGTCGCACCACCTGCCGAAGCCGCTGCTGTAACACCTGCAGAAGCACCTGCAGAAGTACCTGCAGAAGTACCGATTGAAGCGCCAGTTGAGGCACCTGTTGAAAACCCGGTCGAAGCGCCTGCTGAAACACCAGTAATCGAATCACCCGCTCCAGAGGCTGCCCCGGCCGCCGGCGCTGCCGTTCAGGAAGAGATTCCGCCGCAGTTTTCCGCCAATCCGATCCTGTCGACAGATCAGCCGCCCCCGCAGGAAACACCGCCATGACACTCATTTTTTCCGGCGGTCAGGAAAATGCCAGAAACAACCTGCGCTCCCTAGGACCGTCAAACTCGCAGAAATAAATGCCCTGCCAGGTTCCCAGCCACATTTTGCCATTTCTGACGATCACCTGCAGCGAAGAACCGTAAAAACTGGCCTTGATATGGGCATCCGAGTTCCCTTCGGCATGTCGGAAATGCCGGCTTTGCGGAATCAGCTGATCGCTGAAGGACTCCATATCGCGAACCACATCCGGGTCGGCATTTTCATTGATCGTGACGGCGGCGGTTGTGTGCGGCACAAAGAGCGTCAGCACACCGTCCCGCCATTGGTTTTTAGCGACAGCCGCGGCGACCTGCCCGGTAACCGGGACGAACCGGGTACGGCGGTCTGTAGACACATTTAATTCGGTGCTTTCCATATTCTCCCCCCTTTTGCAGACACGATAGCATACATTTCCACTGCGATAATTGACTTTTCAGTGTTTGAGGTGCTATTCAGAACAGTTCATTCCCACAAAGGAGTACCTGTGTGTCTATAAATATCCACAAAAGCCGTTTGTTCGCCTTCGTTGCCGCCCGTCCCCGCCTGATACTGGCGCTGGCGCTTCTGCTTTCGGTCGCGGCCGTCATATATACCAAAGAGAAAATGGAGTTTCTGACCGGCCGCGACGACCTGATGCCGCGCAACGCCCCCTTCCAGGTGGATTACCGCGCCTACCGCGCCGAATTCGGCGACCAGGAAGAGATTGTGGCGGTGATCGAAGCGGAGGATGCCGAGAAAGCGACCCGCGCCGCCGACGCGCTGAATGCCAGGCTGAACAGGGACAGCGCCCTCTTCCGCGAAGTGTTCTATCCGGGCGGTTTGCCCTTCTTCCGCAAAAACGGACTGCTCTTCATGCCGCTGGACGAGATCAGGGCGCTGCGCCACACGCTGACCATGGCCGCGCCGGTGCTGAAGGACCTGGCAGCGGCTCCCTCGGTGCAGACCCTCTTCACCAGCCTTACCGACCAGATCGACGGTTACCTGAAAAGCGGCGACCCGGCCGCGCTGCAAAGCCTGACTTTCATGCTGAGCACGCTGGACAAGGGTTTCAAAGCCTTTGACGGCAAATCCAGCGGGTTATCGATGGACTCTTTCCTCAAGGGAAGCGGCGACGGCCGGCCATCGATGCTGGAGAGCGCCGGACGACAGCAGGTGATCACGATGCTGCCGGTCAAGCAACAGGGGAGTTTCGTGGCCTCCGAAAAATCAATCAAGGCTGCCCGGGCGGCACTGGACGAAATCCTGAAGAAGCCGGAATTCAAGGATGTCAAGGGCGGCCTGACCGGCGTGCCGGTGCTGGAATACGAGGAGATGATCACCAGCCAGCGCGATATCGAGATCGCCACGGTGCTGTCGTTGACGCTGACCGTGATACTGCTACTGTTCGCCTTCCGCGGCCTGCTGAACGTGATCGCGGCAATGGTCTCGCTGATTGTCGGAATCTGCCTCTCCTTTGGCTTTGCCACGCTGGCCGTTGGTCACCTGAACATCCTCTCGATGGTCTTTGCGATCATGCTGATCGGCTTGGGGATCGAGTACGGCATCCAGGTCGTGCTGCGCTACCAGGAGGAGCTGAAAAACGGCGCCGATGGACTCAGCGCCATTGAAACCGGCCTGGCCAGCAATCTGCGTTCGATCATCATGGCGGCCGCCACGGTGGCGCTGGCCTTCGCCACCTTTGCTTTCACCGATTTCAAAGGCATCGCTGAGCTGGGCATCATCGCCGCCGGCGGTGTCTTCATCTGCGTAATCGCCACCTTCACCGTACTGCCGGCCATGCTGGTGCTGCTGGAGCGTTTCCGGAAAGCGCCCTCCCCTGCCCCCCGACTTCAAGCGGGTGACAAGCCGGAACTGCACGAGCGCCCCTTCTTCAGGGCCATCTTCGCCCGGCCGAAGGCGGTCGTGGCCATCTCGCTTCTGATATCCCTGGCCTGTATCTACCCGGTCATGACAATGCGCTTCGACTACAACCTGATGAACCTGCAGGCCAAGGGACTGCAATCGGTGGAGTATGCCTACAAGCTGATGCGCAGCAAGGAAAACTCCGGCTATTTTGCCGTGGTTACGGCCCGGGACAAGACCGAGGCGCGCAGCCTGACCGAACGTCTGGAGAAGCTGTCAGCCGTGGATCACGTCGTCAGTCCCCTGACCTTCGTGCCGGAACAGCAGACTGAAAAACTGGCCGAACTGGCGGCCCTGCGACAGACTCTGGCGGATGTCGTGCCTGTGCCATATGAGGAGAACCTGCAGGTTATGGCGCTCCCGGCTGTGTTCGAGGGTTTCCGCGAGCGGGTGGCGAAACTGGAGAACAAGCTGGTCTCGAACAAGGCGCCCGAGGCAAAACCTGTGGGTGCCTTCCTGGTGACGCTGGACGCTTTTTTCAAGACACTGGAAAAAGAGAAGGATAACAACGCGCTGGGCATGTTGCGGGAGTTCCAGGGCGGCATGTTTGCCGAGCTGCCAGACAAGCTCAAGATGATGAAAGAGAGCCTGGAAGCTTCTGCGGTGGGCGAAGCCGATGTGCCGCAACAGCTGATGCAGCGTTTTGTCGGCAAGAGTGGAAAACTGCTGCTGCAGGTAGCCCCCAAAAAGGAGATCTTCGAAAGGGAGCCGTTGCAGGAATTCGTTACCCAGGTCAAGGGGCTGGTGCCCAACGCCACCGGCGAACCGGTCATGGTCTTCGAATCACTGTCGGTGCTGCGGGACGCCTACCTGAAAGCCTTTGTCTACGCCTTCATCGGCATCGCAGCGATCCTGCTGATCAACTTCAAGAGCATCCGTTACGCGCTGCTGGGCACGCTGCCGCTGGCGTCCGGCCTGCTGATGATGATCGGCGGCATGCGGCTGATGGGCGTCAGCTTCAACTCGGCCAATATCATCGTACTGCCGCTGATCCTGGGGGTTGGAATCGACTCGGCCATTTACATCATCAACCGTTACCGCCAGGGTTCCGAAACACCCGGCCAGGTGGCCACCCGCAGCGCCGGCATCGGCGTATTTTTGAACGCACTGACGATCATTTTCAGTTTCGGCGCGCTGACGGTGGCCCACCACCAGGGCGTGTTCAGCATCGGAGCGGTGATGTCGCTGGGAATGGTGGCCAGTGTAGCCGTATTCCTGGCTTTTTTGCCGGCACTGCTGGAGTTGTACGGCAAAAGGTAAAATCATTTTATTTAACGGGGATGTACAGGATACGGGTAATAGCATCAAGCTAGGAAGCCTTTCGACATCAAAACTGGGACTGAAAGAGCATATTTGAATTCCAGTACGTCATCCTGTCCATCCCATTTATCCCAATAAAAATGCAATTAGTAATTACTCCCGGCAGCACGGAATCCGGCTTATTATCATCAGACGCTTCCCGCTCAATTTTTACCCTCATTTTTTCCTTTCCATACTCACAACCAAACAACGTCCACGCTCTCCTTCACTGTTTTTTCAAATAGCCAAAAAACACATTATACTACAATAATTTACACAAACACATTCACAGTAATTAATAAAACAAGTTGATAATTAATTCTGCATCATGTAGCGTAGACACCTTATGAACTAACTTTCATACTTCCAGGCACAGATCCTAAAGTTAATACTAGGCGAACAGCTGGTATTAGTAGTGTTATTCCGAGTAGTTGCAATTAATGCAGGCCATCGACGGCCAAGAATGTTCATTCACTACAAATTTTGGCAATGTCGAACAGGTTTACACTTTTTCATACAAACACAAAACATACAATGCCATTACTACCTGTTTTTGCACATTTTTATTATCAACAAGATCAATCACACACGACAACAGACTTGTCCATATAATTTACAGCACAGCACACAAAAACTATAAGTGCAATGTTATTATATAGTTATGGTTTGGCACACAAATTGTAGATTAAGCAAACATTGTTAAATTTTATTTATTTTTTACAACATAAGGCTATTTACATTTGCGTGTAACAATAAACAGCAACAAAACCCACCGACTGTCCATAATTTTACGTGTTACCTTGAAGCTCAGTCACTGATTTACAGACAAGCACCGCTGAAAGTGGGCTGTAATTCAAAGCTGTTCCTCTCTTGGATCACAGGAAAGGAGGTATGTATATGAGAATACGTATGTACATAAAACTGCGAATGGTCAGCCAGTAATTATGTACATCCGTGCTGGTGAAAAAGACATTTGAATCCACCGCAACTAAATATGAAAGGAGTTTTAAAGAATGAATAAAAAAACTGTATTCAGCGCCTTGTTGACAATTTCCCTGGTATTCGGTGCGACAGCCGCATTGATGGCAAAGACACCACCACCACCGGCCAATCAGTATCTGGGAATCTATGACGCAAAATTCCCCAGTTTCACAAAGGACGACTGTCTTGTCTGCCATATCAGTGATGAGGTCCTGGTCCCGATACACCATGCCCTGATCAATACCAAAAACATGATGTGCCTTGATTGCCATACGATGATCCCTGACGGTACCGGTGGATTCGTGTTTGACGATTTCAGAACATGTTCAAAGTGTCACACGGCCTCTCCACATCACACCTCAGCCAAAGCAGTTGCGCTCGACTGCCAGGCATGTCACGGCAGCTTCATCGACAACCCGCAGGATGGACACTATGTGCCGACATACCCGGTAAGCAGCGTGACTCCAATGCCGAGCGGCCGTGCTGTTACAGATCCGCTGGGCAACGTCGTTACTGTCCAGGGGTGTGAAGCATGCCACCAGCCTGATGCTACCGCGATCGATCCGAATACAAACACAACCCGCGCCATCTTCAGCAACAAAGACACCCACCATGGAACCGGCATCCAGAACTGCAACCTGTGCCATGATTTCAATAAAGCCGATATACGTCAGTGCGAAGCATGTCATGGCGTCAAATCGCTGCACAATATCCAGAAGAAATCAACCGCCAACGCCACCATCGTTCCTGGCGCTGAAGAGCTCGGATACGGACATGTGGGCAACAACTGGGACTGCCAGGGCTGTCACTGGTCATGGTACGGCAATTCAACCAACACCATGACATCTGCTGTAGTCCCGTCGTTGACCGGCCAGAGCAGCTATACCCTGACAGCGGGCAAGACAAACGCTCTGACCCTGACAGGCTCCGCTTTCACAAACGTGGATGCCAACGGCGCAAGCTACAACCCGACCGTTTTGATAACAAGCGCAACCACCAGCCTCACCCTTACACCGAATTCAACCACCGACAGCGAGATCCAGGTAACCGTACCGGCTCTGCTTCCTGGAATCTACAACATGCAGGTTGCCAAGACCGGTGTAAAGAGTAACCTCGCCAAAGTCACGGTGGTTCCTGAACTCGCAATAAAAGCTGCAGCTCTTGCCGCAAAGAGTACCGTTACCATTACCGGCACCGGCTTTGGACCAAAACCACCGGCAGAATACAAGTCCGGCCTTGGCGTATTTGTCGGAACAACCGCAGCCAAGATTGTCTCCTGGAGCGACACCAAGATTGTTGCTTCAAGCCTGCAATTCAAAGCTGAGGAAATGATTGCACTCAAGACTATCAACGGTGCGGTTTCCAAGCAGATCACCGCAGTCGTCAAAAAAACACGCTGATAAGTAAAACAGCAAAACAATGACAGATCAATGGGGAGCCCAGCGCTCCCCATTGGTTCGAATTGGCAGGAATCTTTATCCAGTACGGAAAGGAACCGCAAAATGAACCGTTTGATTGCAACCATAATAATTGCAGTCCTGTTTGGTCTGAGTTCCATGGCTGCGGCCGCCGATCGCAAGGTAATTATCGGTTTCAAGAAAGTGACCGGAGTTACCGAAGAGGGCAAACGCCAGAAGTTTTACCGATCAGGCGGGCATATCAAACGTTCACATAAAATAATCAACGCTGTATCCGGTCAGCTGCCGGAAAATGAGATCGAAAAACTTAAAAAAGATCCTGATGTGGCTTATGTCGAGCCGGATGTGGTGGTTGGGGTCATTGAGCCCGCCCTCACTTCGCCAACTCTTACCCAGGAATACACGGACTCGTGGGGCGTAACCAGAATTGGCGGCAACGCCGCGGTGGCGGCCGGCATTACCGGAGCCGGCATCAAGGTTGCCGTTCTTGATTCCGGAATAGATTATTCACACCCTGATCTGATCGATAATTACAAGGGTGGCTACAACTTTGTCTATGATAACGACGACCCTTACGATGATGGTTACATAAGTCACGGCACACATATTGCCGGAATAATCGGGGCCAGAAATAACGGAACCGGAGTAGTGGGAGTAGCGCCGGAAGTCTCTCTCTATGCGGTCAAGGTGTTGGGCGGCATGGTCATGGGAGACCTCAGCGATATCCTGGCTGGAATCGAATGGTCGATCAGCAATAATATGAACATTATAAACCTGAGCATCGGCTCCCCGCAGGATTCCACCGCCTTCAAGGAGGCCTGCGACAGGGCCCGCCAGGCCGGCATCATCGTGGTTGCCGCCAGCGGCAATGCCAACAGCAGTGTGGTGGATTTTCCGGCAGCATACGAATCGGTGATAGCGGTTTCCGCCACAAACATTGATGACACGCGGGCAACTTTCTCGAATTACGGGACGAAGGTTGAACTTGCCGCTCCAGGCGTGGACATAAAATCCACCTTGCGTGGTGGCGGGTACGGAATCATGCGTGGCACATCCCAGGCCACCGCGCATGTATCTGGTGCCGCCGCGATACTGCTTGCCAAAGCCATTGCCGACGGCAACACCGGCATCAATGCCACGGAAGGTGTCCGCACCCGTTTAGCGGCGACGGCTGAAGACCTGGGCGACCCCGGGCGTGATCCATACTTCGGATTCGGTATCGTTGACCTGGGCAAAGCATTGACGCCTCCACCACCATCCACATATCACTATTCAATCGTCAGAAATGTCGGCCCTCCCAAATCACAACTGCTTAAAGTGCCTCTGAAACCCGGTTCCTACTCGACTGTTATCGAGTACAACGGCAATATTGAGCTTAAAGTATCGGTACTCGACAGCAAAGGCCTTAGAAACATCGAAAAAAACCAGAAAATGTATCGCAATCACGCCAAAGTTAAACATGCCCCCCTGAAAATGACGTTTGAAGTCATCATCGGAGAGTCAGGTTCACTGCTTTTCCTGCCATCAGGGAAACCTGGTTCCTCAGCAGACATTACAATTACAGCGGTCCCCGACTAGACCGAAAATCGCCCATACACGATAAATCAAGTAATTGCGATAGGTTGCAAAGATTAATCGCGACAACACTATAATTACGCACTTAACAGCCACATTGATATCACAGCATACGAAAAGAGAATTATGAGACTGAAAACATTACTACTCACTTCAACCATAATACTGATGACCGCGGCCACGCTGTCCGCATCGGAGATTCCGGATGGAGAGCGGGTTGTTGCACGCATAAATGGAATATCGATAAGCGATACCGAGCTGACACCGTTGGTAAACAAACGTCTGGCAATATATCGAAAACTCGGTACAAAGACCGGGCTTGAACAGATCAAGCAACGTTTCCAGAAGGAAGAGCTGGACAACCTCATCAACCAGGAACTCATTTTTCAAGCGGCTCTGGCCATAAAACCATCAGATCTTGAAGACAGGATTAACAAACGGATTTCAGCAAGACAGGATAATAACGGAAAAGTTGATGAAAGAGCGCTCAAGGAAAAGATTCGGCGGGAAATTCTGATTGAGGAGTATTTGAGTCGGGCGGGAATATTTGCACTACAGGTTCCCGAACTGGAATCGCGTAAATATTATGACAACAATCGACTAAGCTTTACAGAACCGGCATCTGTCAGGGCACATCATATTTTAATAAAAGTTTCGAAGGGTTCGCCAACTGATCAGGAAGCGCTTGCAAAGGGCAATATGATTATTAAAGAGCTTGAAAAAGGTAAGGACTTTGGCGAGTTGGCGCAAAAATACTCCGACTGCGCCAGCAAAAACAAGGGCGGCGATCTCGGTTCTATCAAGCTGGGATACATGCCATCTGAATTCGATGGTGCAATCATGTCCTTGAAGCCAGGCCAGACAAGTGGGCTTGTCAAGACGTCCCACGGGTTACACATCATCCGCGTTGACGAAAAAAGTCCTGAAAAAATAAAGGATTTTGAAGAAATAAAGGATTTTATCGGCCGTTACATGCTGAAGGAGTACCGCCAAAAGAAAATACTTGAGCTTGTTAACAACCTTAAGCAATCGGCGAAGATAGAAAAGTTTATCAATTAGCTTTCGACTGTGGTCAGGAATTAACAACATTGTCATGAGTGCAAGGAGTAGAGAGATGAGAACAACGAACGTGCTGCTATCCATGCTGCTGTCAGTTTTCCTGGTTGCCTGCTCCCTGGTATCAGTCAGTGAAGCGACAACGCATACCCTGCAGGTCAAAAGCGGTCGGATCGTTCTTGCCAAGGCTGTCGTGGACGACACAACGCCCTACACCGGTCTCTACTCCCTGGTGGTTGACGGCTCCGAGCGGCTCTGGCAGCAGTGGTTCTGGTATCGCGTTGGGCCGGCCGGCATGGAGAAGTCACTGGAGTCGCTCCCCCTGACCAGCGTTACTCCGCCATCTACCACGAGCCCCAACACGCTCTCCCTGACCTACACCCTGGCCGACACCTTCAATATCACCGTCGGCTATATACTGACCTATCCCGCCGGTGGAACGCCCCGGCTGCAGAAGAATGTCACCATCAGCAACATTTCCACCTCCGATCTGGATTACCACCTCTTCGAATACTCGGACTTCGACATCAGCGACCTGGCGACCCCCTCCGACAACGTGGAACTGATCGGTGGCAAGGTCTACCAGAACGGTGACCAGGCCGATGGCAGCGGAGTCGTGATTGTCCATGAATCGACACTCCCCCCGAACAAATACGACCTTGACAACAACCAGATCTACCTTCTGCC
>JAVBXN010000055.1 GCA_030824515.1 Pelobacter sp. | reverse complement strand
ACGGCCAAGGGAGATGTTCCTTCCTGCGTTCTTCACTGCCTCGGCGGTTGCATGGAATTCGGAACAGTTGAAGAACTCGCTAAAAAAATGCAGGAAAAAGGAAAAAAAGTAGCGCTGTTTGCACCGTAACCACTATGCACCGCGCAATAAAGCAAGCCGTTAACTCGGAATGTTTTGATGTAAAAGGATATCAACAGATGATCTCCTGAGTTGAGTTCAAAACCACATGCCTGAGATAAATTCAGGTTTCATGACTGTCTGTCACTTGGTGGTCATAGTTTTTGGCGAACTTCTTTTAATCGGTAAGCTGACTACTCAGGGGTCATCTGTTGAATCTAAAAATAATCGTAACAATCAAGGGAGGGCAGAAAATGTCAGAAGATAGATACAATCGTTGGCTGATTCTTATTGCTGCAATCATCATTAATATTTGTATTGGTACTTTGTATGCTTGGAGCGTTTTTGCGATGCCTTTGGGGAAACTCTTCGGTTGGGCTCCACCTGCACTTGCTTTGGTTTTTACGATTAATCACGGGCTCAGCCCGGTTGCAATGATTGGCGGTGGTTATCTTCAAGATCGTTTTGGAGCAAAAGCAGCTCTTGTCTTAGGCGGGCTGATGTTCACGGTTGGTCTGTTCTGTTCAGGTTTTGTTTCACAGGTCGGGATGCTTTACCTCACCTATAGCGCACTTGCCGGAATAGGCGGCGGTATTATCTATGCCGGCAACATCGGCAATACCGTTAAGTTTTTCCCGGACAAAAGAGGTTTGGCAGCCGGCCTGTGTGCTGCCGGGTACGGCTGTGGCGCCATGCTCGTTGCGCCTATTGCAAGCAGCCTGATAATAACTTATGGCGTGCTTTCAACATTCCAGATTCTGGGTGCAGCGTTCTTTGTGATCATCGCAATATGTTTAATGCTGATAAAGAAAGCTCCGCTCGGTTACAAACCCGTAGGATGGGTGCCACCTACTGGTGGCCCTGTTACGAGTGTCCCTGTAGACAAGGCATGGACTCAAATGCTGTCCGAAGGATTCTGGTGGGTTGTCGTGGTCATGCTCTTCTGTGGAGCCATGTCAGGACTTATGATCTTGGCCCATGCATCACCAATCGGGCAGATAATGTTCCAGTTGACACCAATGAAAGCTGCTTATTTTGTCAGTATCATTACACTGGCTAATGCTATCGGCCGTGTTGGCTTCGGGTCCCTGTCCGACAAAATTGGGCGCGCCAATACGATCATGATCATGTACGTTGTCTCGGCAGCATCCATGCTAAACCTCACCTTTACCGGCACAGTGCTTGGCTTTGTTATCTCCGGCATCGGTGTTGGTGCTGTGTTCGGTGGTTTTATGGGTACAATGCCGACAATTATAAGTGAAAGATACGGCCTGAAGAATTTTGGCGTCAACTATGGGATTACCTTTGTTGGCTTCAGCCTTGCCGCACTGTCCGGGCCTTTAACAGCCGCCAAGGTCAGGGTAGCGACTGGCAACTATGATCAGGCATTCTGGATTGCCCTCGGAGTAAATGTGGTCGGCTTTATTTTCGCAATCATCTACAAGAACATGGACAAGCGGAGCCAAGCCGTATCCTGATAAAATGATTTTTTTGTAACGACAACATGTTCTGCATTATTTACTTTAGGTATGCCCCCGGGCTTCCGGGGGATGCTTAACACAAACAAATCCTAGAAAGGAGATGCAAAGATATGTTCAAAACAAAATTCGAAGACAACGAACTCACGATCATCATAGATGAACCGGCCCAAAAGGAAATGATGATGAGGGGTATCAACCCTGTGGAAGTATTCAAACTTATAGAAAGCTTTGCAAAAAAGATTCTGTCTGAAAAGAAAGATGAATTGATTCAACTTACAAATGAAGACACCGGGGCAAGCCTGGAGCTTGATGTGAAGTGGAAGAACGAGACAGAAGCAACTGTAAATGTAACGGTCATAAATCTTGACAAGCTTACAATTGAAGAAAAGCCTAAAAGCAAGGTCAATTTAGGCGAATTCCCGAAAGAAACGGCAACTCCATAAATCTAAAAAGGAACAGGTACATATCACATGGCACAAACAAAATACGAATGCGGGAATCTCAGAATTGTTATGGAGGATTCATTTAAAGCCGACCTTGAGCAACGAGGCGTTATGGTGGGAGAGATTTATCGCCTGATTGAAAGCTTTGGCAATAAGTTGCTGATGACAAAAGCAACGGGTGAGATTGATTTTACGAATAAGGACACGGGCGCCAGCCTGAAACTCGACATTCAATGGGATGATGAAGATTCCGCCGTAGTACACGTTAAAGAGTTGACCAAGGATTTGACCGTTGTTGTTGTAAAGGAAGACGCCGCCTGAAATGAGGCCATCCCGGCTGAGGATTTTGTAATATGAGCAAGATTCCTGCAAAATGTAACAAGAGCACCACAGGTCTCAGCGGAAACATCTGGCTCAACAGGGCGGATCACAAGTTTCTGGGTGGGGATCGAATCTCCTTACTGGAAAAAGTCGCTGAACTCGGCTCCATCACCAGAGCTGCCAAGGCTGTAGGTATCAGCTACAAAACGGCCTGGGATACGATCAACATGGTCAACAACATGGCCGAAAAACCGCTTGTAGACCGCCTGACCGGTGGTAAGGGTGGCGGTGGCACCAGCCTCACCGCCGCAGGCAAAATGATCGTCACACAATATAAAACTATTCAGGAAGAACATCGCAAATTCCTGGACAATCTGGAGAGCAGACTCGGTGACACCGAGAGCCTGTACCAGTTTTTACGGAGAATATCCATGAAAGTCAGCGCACGTAACACATTTGCAGGGGTTGTTGCCAACATCACCAAGGGCGCAGTCAACGCTGAAATCACCCTGACCCTCAAAGGGGGTATACCACTGACGGCCGTCATCACCAATGGCGCCGTCGAGAATCTGAGGCTCAGCATTGGCAATGAGGCCTATGCGATCGTCAAGTCCAGCTCGGTCATCATCGGCGCCGACCTTCACGACGCAAAACTCAGTGCCCGCAACATCTTCGTCGGCACCGTCACCAGGATCATCGAGGGGCCGGTCAATACCGAGGTAAATATTGAAATCGGCGGCGGCACCATCATCAGCGCCATCATCACCCATGGCAGTGCCGTCCAGCTCAAACTGAAGGTCGGCGGCCACGCCTGTGCCCTGTTCAAAGCATCCAGCGTCATCATTGGCGTGAGCTGATTACCAAGGGATATCTCCGTTGCTATCCCTTTTTTGCGGGATTACGTTGTATATTTCTAACTATAACGAATTTGGGAACGAATGTGAGCCATCACCACTATTCCTGACAACGCGTCTTTCCGACACGAAGCAATTGTTAAGCCGTCAGGCATAGTGGTGACAATCACTCCTGTACGCTAAGAAAAGGAAACCAAACCATGAAACTGTTCAAACTCTTTTTTCTCGCCTGCTCCCTATTTATCACTACGACCGCCCACGCCGAAAAAATTACCATCGCAGCCGCTGCTGATCTGAAATTCGCCATGGACGAGATCGTCACCGGCTTCAAACAGAATCGTCCCGGCAACGAGGTGGAGGTAATCTACGGTTCTTCCGGCAAGTTCCACACCCAGATCCAGCAAGGGGCCCCCTACGATCTCTATTTTTCCGCAGATATCAGTTATCCGCGCGAACTGGCCAAAACCGGCATGGCCGCCTCCGAAGTCAAACCCTATGCCTTTGGACGGATCGTACTTTGGAGCAACAGCATGGATGCCGCAAAAATGACCCTGGCCAGCCTGATTGACCCCAAGATCAGCCGCATTGCCATCGCCAACCCGAAACACGCCCCCTACGGCAAGCGGGCCGAGGAAGCACTGCGCACATCGGGGTTATGGGACCGGTTGCAATCCAAGTTGGTCTTTGGCGAGAACATCGCCCACACCGCCCAGTTTGTGCAGACCGGCAACGCCCAGGTCGGCATCATCGCCCTGTCGCTGGCGGTAAACTCCGAGCTGGCGAAGAAGGGGGGCTATTACCTGATCCCCGAAAGCCTTCATAAACCGCTGGAGCAGGGGTATGTCATCACCAAACGGGGAGCAGCCAAGCCGTTGGCGAAACAGTTTGCCGATTATATGGGCTCTAAACCGGCCCGTAGCGTCATGACAACATACGGCTTCGTCCTCCCCGGTGAGGTAAAATAATTGTGCTATTGAATGGCAGCGATCTCCAGGCGATCTGGCTGACAATCAGACTCGCATCAATTGTCACCGCCATCTTGCTGGTGGTCGGCACTCCGATCGCCTGGTGGCTCGCCCGCTCCCGTTCCCGCTGGAAAGGGCCGATCGGTGCAACCGTGGCGCTGCCGCTCGTGCTGCCGCCGTCAGTCCTCGGTTTTTACTTGCTGCTGGCCATGGGACCACATGGACCGGTGGGAAGCCTGACCCGCGCCCTTGGGGTAGAACCGTTGCCGTTCACTTTCTGGGGGCTGGTGCTGGCGTCGGTCTTCTATTCGCTGCCGTTCATGGTGCAGCCGCTGCAGAACGCCTTCGAAGCGGTCGGCGACCGTCCTCTGGAAGTTGCCGCGACTCTGCGGGCTTCACCGCTCGATACCTTCTTCAGCGTCGCCCTCCCCATGGCGCTCCCCGGCTACCTCACCGCCTCCATTCTGACCTTCGCCCATACCGTCGGAGAGTTCGGCGTAGTGCTGATGATCGGCGGCAACATCCCCGGTGTCACCCGCGTCGCTTCGGTGCAGATCTACGATCATGTGGAGGCGTTGGAATATGCCCAGGCGCACCGTCTGGCCGCTGTCATGCTGGTCTTCTCGTTTCTGGTGCTGCTGGCACTCTACGCCTGGCGTCCCAACTCCCGGAAAGGATAGCCAATGGACAAGATTACGGCACGCTTTCACGTCAGCTGGCCCGGATTCGCCCTTGATCTGAGCCTGAACCTCCCCGGTCGTGGCGTCACCGCGATCTTTGGCCAATCAGGCTCCGGCAAGACTACGCTGCTCCGTTGCATAGCCGGGCTGGAGCGGGCAGGCCAGGGCTTCCTCTCGTTCAAGGGAGAGGTCTGGCAGAATGACCGCACCTTTATGCCGACCCACAAACGCCCGCTGGGATATGTATTCCAGGAAGCGAGCCTGTTTCCCCATCTCTCCGTACTCGGGAACCTCCGCTACGGGTTGGCAAGATCACAAGCGGAGCAGACCGTCAGCCTGGATCATGCGATAGAACTCCTCGGCATTGGCGCACTGCTGGAGCGGAAGCCGGAGCGGCTCTCCGGCGGTGAGCGGCAGCGTGTCGGCATTGCCCGGGCATTGGCAGTCTCTCCCCGCATCCTGCTCATGGATGAGCCGCTGGCCGCTCTCGATCTGGCGCGAAAGCAGGAGATTCTCCCCTATCTGGAACGGTTGCGCGATGAGCTGGAAATTCCGATACTGTACGTCACCCATTCTCCAGACGAGGTGGGACGCTTGGCGAATCATCTGGTGGCGCTGGAAGGGGGCTCGGTCGTCGCCCAGGGGCCGCTGGCCGAAACCCTCGCGCGCATCGATCTTCCGATCCGCCTCGGAGAAGAGCGAGGTGTCGTGCTGGAAGGGTTCGTTGCGGAACGTGATGAGACGTGGCATCTGGAGCGGGTCGAGTTTCCCGGTGGTTCCCTCTGGATGCGGGATCGCGCTCTTCCGCTTGGTCACAATGTGCGAGTACGGATTCCATCCGGAGGGATAAGCCTCAGCTGTGTCCCGCAGCTGAACAGCAGCATCCTTAATACGCTGGCCGGTGTAGTAGAAGCGATCGGTGATGACGACCACCCGGCGCATTCCCTGGTGCGAGTCAAGATCGGCGAGTCGGTGCTGCTTGCCCGCATAACGAAACGCTCGGTGGATGCGCTGGATCTCCACCCCGGCTTGCCGGTCTGGGCGCAGGTAAAGTCCGTGGCGGTTGCGCAATGAGATGGGAGGTGTCACCTCCTCCGTGACGTCCATTTATAAAATTTCTCGCTAAAGCCTGCTTACCGTCTCTCCAATTGAATCAAACCAGGAATAACAAATAAAGTTTATGTAAGAATCAAACTCTCTCCCCTCCCTGCTTATTATCAAATTGATATACGGCTTGTCAAAACAAGAACATCTATCCCCCAATTTATTCAACAATATCAACAATACCGAGCTGTTGCGTATTCACCACCAGATGGCACATTCGTTGCTATTTTATAATGCAACCTGTCTTTGAATATCCCTGAACGAAGCTGTT
>JAVBXN010000035.1 GCA_030824515.1 Pelobacter sp. | reverse complement strand
GTTGAAATGGTTATGCCTGGCGACAACGTTGCCATGACCATCAACCTGATCACCCCGATCGCCATGGATGAAGGCCTCCGCTTCGCTATCCGCGAAGGTGGACGTACCGTCGGCGCAGGTGTTGTAAGCTCCATTATCGAATAACATATTGAATATCAAGAAATGATGCCGGTGTGATCAGCTTCACACCGGCAGATTCATACAAAAGGATGCACTGACATGAGAGATATCATTACGCTTGGCTGCACTGAGTGCAAACAGAGGAATTACACCACCACCAAGAACAAGAAAACGACTCCCGGCAAGCTGGAGTTCAGCAAGTACTGCCGTTTCTGCCGCAAGCACACGCCTCACAAGGAAACAAAGTAATAGCGGATAAGTCTTCGCATGTACAGGCCAGTAGCTCTAACGGCTAGAGCGCCGGTCTCCAAAACCGGATGTTGGGGGTTCGAATCCCTCCTGGCCTGCCATAATCATAAGTAGACTGTTGTTGGTAGTCATTGACTGCTTTAAGTAGAGTACCGCTAATAGCATCGGACTGTCAGGAGATACACGTGCAAAAAGTCATCGCTTTTTTTGATTCAGTAAAGGTCGAACTTGATAAAGTTACATGGCCGTCGCGCAAGGAAACAATTGCCACAACCGGCGTTGTAATCAGCATTGTGTTCCTGATTTCACTATATCTCGGCGCCTGTGATCTTATTCTGGCCAAACTGCTACGTCTGATACTAGGATAAAGGATCCCCCAATGTCCATGAAATGGTATGGTGTACATACATATTCAAGTTTTGAAAACAAGGTAAGACTGAATCTCCTTGAACGTATAAAGAATGAAGGCATGGAAAGTAACTTCGAAGAGATTCTTATTCCATGCGAAACTGTTGTAGAGCTCAAAAAAGGTGAGAAAAAGACATCATCAAGGAAGTTTTTTCCCGGATACATCCTGGTCAAAATGGAACTTACCGACGAGGCTTGGCACCTGGTAAAGGAAACGGCTAAAGTAACCGGTTTCGTGGGTGGCAACACACCTTTCCCGATTCCAGATGAAGAAGTTTTCAAGATCACCCGCAGAATGGAAGAAGGAGCGGAAAAACCTCGTCCCAAGGTACAGTTTGAAGTCGGTGAAACCGTACGGGTTGTTGATGGTCCTTTCCTTAACTTTTCCGGTGTTGTTGAAGATGTCAAACCGGACAAGGGCAAGTTGCGCGTAACGGTTACTATTTTTGGGCGGGCAACTCCGGTTGAGCTCGAATTCATGCAGGTAGAAAAGAACTAAATCACAATGTCATCTTAAGTGATGACGGGCATACGGCATATAAAGGAGCACCAATCATGGCAAAGAAAATCACCGGATATATCAAGCTGCAAGTACCGGGCGGCAAAGCGAACCCGTCACCTCCCATCGGACCTGCGCTGGGTCAGCATGGCGTTAATATCATGGAGTTCTGCAAGGCGTTTAACGCTAAAACTCAGGGTGACGAAGGCACTATCACACCTGTTGTTATTACCGTATATGCCGACCGTTCTTTCACGTTTATCACCAAGACCCCACCGGTCCCGGTACTGATCATGAAAGCCCTCGACATCAAAGGCGGTTCCGCGGTTCCCAACAAAACCAAGGTTGGCAAACTGACCAAAGCCCAGGTCGAGGAAATTGCCAAGAAGAAAATGCCAGACCTCAATGCAGCTTCGCTTGAAGCGGCTATGCGGACCGTAGAAGGTACTGCCCGCTCAATGGGCGTTGATATCGCCTAGACCGGCTAACTATTATATTAGAAACACAGAGAGGTTGTATCATGTCGAAAACAGCTAAGAAACATTCTGAAGCAATGTCAAAAATAGATCGAAGCAAGCTTTATCCTCTCGGGACGGCTCTTGATGTTGTCAAGCAGGCTGCTTATGCGAAGTTCGATGAGACAGTTGAAGTGGCAGTCAGGTTGGGTGTTGACCCTCGTCACGCCGACCAGATGGTCCGCGGCGCAGTCGTGCTTCCTAACGGTCTGGGCAAGGATGTCAGGGTTCTCGTGTTTGCAAAAGGCGAGAAAGAAAAAGAAGCGCTTGAAGCTGGCGCAGATTTCGTTGGCGCTGACGATCTTGTTGCAAAGATTCAGGCCGGCTGGTTTGATTTTGATACCGCAATTGCAACCCCGGACATGATGGGTGTTGTCGGCAAAATCGGCAAGCTGCTCGGACCTCGCGGCCTGATGCCCAACCCTAAAGTCGGCACTGTCACTTTCGAAGTCGCCAGGGCAGTCAAGGAATCCAAAGCGGGTAAGGTTGAATTCCGTGTTGAAAAAGCCGGTATCATTCACGCTCCGGTCGGCAAGGTTTCTTTTGCCGCCGACATGCTGAAAGGCAACCTGCTGGCTCTGGTCGAGGCTCTTGTAAAAGCCAAGCCCTCCGCTGCAAAAGGTACTTATATCAAAAAAATATCGTTGTCTTCCACCATGGGCGCCGGTGTAAATCTTGATATAAGTGACGTAACAGCTCAGATCTGATCATATTTCATTTTGCCAAAGTCAAAGACAGCAGGCGCTGAACAGCTCAATCCGGACTATCCGGACCTGCCGAGACTTGGGTACCGCATTTTTGCGTTTCCTGACTTTGGCCGGGGTTTCACCCCAGATACCAAAAGAAAGGAGGAAGTCGCTTGAACAAAAACAACAAGCAAGAACTCGTAACCGAGATGCATGAGCGGCTCACACGTGCCAAGGCGGTTTTTTTAGCCGATTTTCGCGGCATGAATGTGGGACAGGCAACGACACTTCGCAATGAGCTGCGCGCGGTATCTGTTGAGTACAAGGTATTCAAGAATACCCTGTTCGACAGGGCTGCAAAAGGGACCGATGTCGAGTGCATCAGCCCTTACCTTGCCGGCCCGACCGCCGTGGCCATCAGCTATGATGATCCGGCCAGTGCAGCTAAAGTTCTGCACAAGTTTTCCAAGGATCCGCAGGGAAAGTTCGTTCTGAAGGCTGCTGTACTCAGCGGTAAACTGCTTGATCCGAAACAGATCCAGGCACTGGCAGATCTCCCGTCACGCGAGGTTCTCATCGCCAAGATGCTCGGCTCCATGCAGGCCCCTGCTACCAACTTCGTCGGCGTTCTGGCTGCACTGCCCGGCTCGCTGGTACGTGTGCTGGACGCAATCCGGGCTCAGAAAGCCGGCAACTAAATTCACTAATTAAAAAACAATTTCGGAGGAAATACCAATGTCTATTACTAAAGAAGATGTAATCGGTTTTATCGAGAAAATGACTGTACTTGACCTTGCTGAACTGGTCAAGGAACTGGAAGAGAAATTCGGCGTTTCTGCGGCTGCCCCTGTTGCCGTTGCAGTTGCTGCCGGCCCTGCTGCTGCTGAAGCTGTTGAAGAGCAGACCGAGTTTGATGTTATTCTTAAGGCATGCGGCGCAAACAAGATCAACGTCATCAAAGTTGTTCGTGCACTGACCAGCCTTGGTCTCAAAGAAGCAAAGGACCTGGTTGACAGCGCACCCGGCGCAGTCAAGTCCGGTGTTTCCAAAGCAGAAGCTGAAGAAGCCAAGAAGCAGCTCGTAGAAGCTGGCGCAGAAGTCGAGATCAAATAACAGTACGTCTAGTTGTCTTTATGAGAGCCAAGGTCGCCCTGAGCGGCCTTGGCTTGTGTTGTTTGGGCAATAACCATCACCCTCAACATCCTTATGTTCCAGTAACTTAGCAACACTCAGCTGGTTCCAGTTACGATACCCGCCAAAGGAGAAGCCATGGCTTATTCTATCGCCAATAATCACCTCTTGCGTAAAAACTTTGCCAAGATAAAAAACATAATTGATATCCCCAACCTGATTGATATTCAGAAGAATTCATATCGCCGTTTTCTACAGCAGGAAGTCCCGGCAGAGTCTCGACAGAATACCGGTCTTGAGGCCGTTTTCCAAAGCGTATTCCCGATAAAGGACTTCAGTGAAAGCGCTTCGCTGGAGTATGTTTCCTATACGCTTAACAAACCCAAGTACGACGTTGACGAATGCCATCAACGCGGCATGACCTATGCGGCTCCGATGAAGGTTAAAGTCCGTCTGGTGATCTGGGATTCCGGCAAGGAATCAGGCGTAAAAGCAATCAAGGATATTAAGGAACAAGAGGTCTATTTCGGCGAAATTCCACTCATGACTGATAATGGTACTTTTATTATCAATGGTACCGAGCGTGTTATCGTCAGTCAGCTCCATCGTTCTCCGGGTGTATTTTTTGATCATGACAAGGGCAAGACCCATTCCAGCGGCAAAGTACTCTACTCCGCGCGGGTTATCCCCTATCGCGGATCCTGGCTTGACTTTGAATTCGACCATAAAGACATACTTTATGTACGCATAGACCGCCGCAGGAAGATGCCTGCAACGGTGTTGCTGAAAGCCCTCGGTTATTCGGTTGAGCAACTGCTTAACTATTATTATAAAAGTGAAGAGATTTACATAAAGTCCGATTCCATAACCAAGAATATTGAACCGGAATTGTTGACCCTTCAGAAGACGGTTGTGGATGTTGTGGATACGAACAGCGGTGAAGTTCTGGTCAAGGCCAACCGCAAGTTCACCAAGTCCTCGATCAAGAAGATGCAGGAGCATGGCATCAAGGAAGTTCCGGCCACGGTTGAAGACGTACTCGGCCGCTATGCCTCGTCAGACATCGTTGACCCCACTACCGGCGAGATCCTGATTGAATGCAATGACGAAATCACCGCAGAGCGTTTTGACGACATCAAGGCTCGTGGAGTAACAAGCTTCAAGGTTCTTTTCATCGACAACCTGCACATTACATCATCGTTCCGCGATACTCTGCTGATTGACAAGATCAGCACCAGTGAAGAGGGATTGATTGAAATATACCGCCGACTCCGTCCGGGAGACCCACCGACATTAAAAAGCTCGCTGGCCCTGTTCGACAACCTGTTTTTCAATCCGGAACGTTACGACCTGTCCGCTGTAGGAAGGCTCAAACTCAACTACAAGCTCGGCCTGAAGGTGTGGCCGGATTGTATGGTGTTGAATGCTCCCTGCATGTTGAGCAATGGAGACGTTGCAAGCTTTGAATCGCTGGTATCACGATTGAACCAGTCGGAAGACCAGTTTGCGCAGTACCTGATGATGAAACTGCCGGCAGACCTGGTTAAGTCCCTGAAGAAAGTCGAGCCTGCCCAGACTGTTTCGGACAAGTTGAAAGACCAGTTGCTGCATGAGTTGAATAACCTGATTCGTGACAATGATTTTTTCCAGAAAGATTTCTTTGCTCCGCTCGGATTATCTAAAACCGCCATTAAACTGACTGAGATGATCGACCAGGGTGGTTTTGACGAAAACAGAAGAGTAATCGAGACCTTGCGACGCAACAGGATGATTTTCGAGGATCTTCTACCGAACGACATCCGCATCGCAGTGAAAAACGATATCCTGGAAATTGTACGCTACCTGATTGAACTTAAAAACGGTCGCGGCGCAATCGATGACATCGACCATCTCGGCAATCGCCGGGTGCGCGCAGTCGGTGAGTTGCTCGAAAACCAGTACCGCATCGGCCTTGTACGCATGGAGCGCGCCATCAAAGAACGTATGAGCCTCCAGGAAGTAGAAAACCTGATGCCGCACGACCTGATCAACTCCAAACCGGTTTCGGCCGTTGTGAAGGAGTTTTTTGGTTCATCCCAGCTGTCACAGTTCATGGACCAGACCAACCCTCTTTCCGAGGTTACGCATAAACGCCGTCTTTCGGCCCTGGGACCAGGGGGACTCACACGCGAACGCGCAGGTTTCGAGGTACGCGACGTTCACCCGACCCACTACGGCCGCGTATGCCCGATCGAGACGCCTGAGGGACCGAACATCGGTCTGATTGCATCACTTTCAACCTACGCCAGGATCAATGAGCACGGCTTTGTTGAGACTCCTTACCGCATTGTTCAGGAAGGCAAGCTTACCAATGAAGTGCGCTTCTTCTCGGCACTGGAAGAGGAAGGCCATGCCATTGCCCAGGCAAATGCAGAGGTCGATGCGGATGGACGGTTTGTCAACGATTACAACTCCGCCCGTAAAAGCGGCGAGTTTATCCTGGTTCACCGTGATGAAATAGCTTTGATGGACGTTGCCCCGATCCAGCTGGTGTCCGTTGCGGCCGCGCTGATCCCGTTCCTGGAAAATGACGACGCAAACCGTGCTCTGATGGGCTCAAACATGCAGCGTCAGGCGGTGCCCCTGTTGCGCGCCGATTCTCCGCTGGTCGGAACCGGCATGGAGCGCATTGTCGCGAGGGACTCGGGAGTTTCTGTAATTGCACGACATGACGGCGAAGTTGAGTCGGTAGACGCCGGCAGGATCGTCGTCAAGATCGATGAGAACGAAGTAGACGAGAACGGCACCGGTGTTGACATTTACAACCTGATCAAGTTCGCGCGTTCCAATCAGAACACCTGCATCAACAACAAGCCGGTGGTCAAGGTTGGCGACAAAGTCAAACGGGGCGCGGTTATCGCAGATGGCCCGTCAACTGACATGGGTGAGCTGGCTCTGGGCCAGAACGTGGTCGTGGCCTTCATGCCTTGGGGCGGATACAACTACGAGGACTCCATCCTTATTTCAGAGAAGCTGGTAAAGGATGACCGCTACACTTCGATCCACATCGAAGAGTTCGAGTGCGTTGCCCGCGATACGAAACTCGGCAAGGAAGAGATCACTTCCGACATACCGAACCTTGGCGAGGAAACTCTCAAAGACCTGGATGAATCCGGTATTATCCGTATCGGCGCTGAAGTAAAGCCGGGAGACATCCTGGTTGGCAAGATCACACCTAAAGGTGAAACACAACTGTCTCCGGAAGAGAAACTGCTGCGTGCAATTTTCGGTGAAAAGGCAGGAGATGTTCGCGACACGTCACTTACGGTTCCTCCGGGAGTTGAAGGTACTGTCATCGGTGCAAAAATATTCTCACGCAAGGGCAACGATAAAGACACGCGTACCGAGCTGATAGAAAAGGCCGAAGAAGAAAAGCTGCGTAAGGATGAGCAGGACGAGATCCGTATTATCCGCGAGTCGGCCATCGGCAAGCTGAAACGACTGTTGGTCGGCAAGACCCTGGCTGTGAAGCTCGAAAACAGCAAGGGTGAACTGCTGCTCGCCAAAGGCAGGAAGCTCACCGAAGAGGTGCTTTCCGAACTGCCAGGCAATGTCTGGAGCAGCATCTCCATCAGCGATGATGACGAGACCGATGACAAGGTGCATCAGATACTCGAAACACTTAATCGTCAGATAGACCTGATCCATAACGTCTTCGAAGACAAGATCCAGAAGCTGAAGCGCGGCGACGATCTCCCTCCTGGCGTTATCAAAATGGTAAAGATCTATATTTCGATCAAACGTAAACTGCAGGTCGGTGACAAGATGGCCGGTCGCCATGGTAACAAGGGTGTCGTTTCACGTATCATGCCTGAAGAAGACATGCCGTACATGGAAGATGGCCGTCCGGTGGAGATCGTGCTGAACCCGCTGGGTGTTCCATCACGTATGAACGTCGGCCAGATCCTGGAGACCCATCTGGGTTGGGCTGCAAAAGGGATCGGCTGGAAAATAGAAGACATGCTTGAAAGGCATACATCCGAAGACAACCTGAAAGCCTACCTGAAAGATGTTTATGGAGATGAAGAGGTCGGAACATTCATCGATGGACTCTGCCAGGAAGAACTGCTGAAGGTTGCCAAACGCCTGCAACGGGGCGTGGCAATGGCATCACCTGTTTTCGAGGGAGCCACCGAAGCTCAGATAAAAGCCATGCTGGGCAAGGCCAACCTGCATTCGTCGGGGCAGGTGACCCTGTTTGACGGTCGTACTGGCGAACCATTCGACAACAAGGTTACTGTCGGTGTCATGTACGTCCTCAAGCTCCACCATTTGGTAGACGATAAGATCCATGCACGATCGATTGGGCCTTACAGCCTGGTAACCCAGCAACCGCTGGGCGGCAAGGCTCAGTTCGGCGGCCAGAGGCTCGGAGAGATGGAGGTCTGGGCCATGGAGGCTTATGGCGCCGCCCATGCGCTTCAGGAGTTCCTGACGGTCAAGTCTGACGATGTATCAGGACGTACACGCATGTATGAGGCAATCGTCAAGGGCAAACACACCCTTGAACCCGGCCTGCCGGAATCCTTCAACGTTCTCATCAAGGAATTACAGTCACTGTGCCTGGATGTTGATCTGCTTGAAGGTGACGAAGAACAATAAAGACTTTTTGCAGGCGTCTGCTTTATCGTAACGGACACCAAGAGCAAGACTACGGAGGAGAGCATCGTGGAAGATTATTTCAGCTTTTTTGATAAACCAAAAGATCCACTCCACTTTTCAGCAATACGCATATCGATTTCATCTCCTGACAAGATTCGGGAACGGTCTCATGGTGAGGTAAAAAAACCGGAAACTATCAACTACCGAACCTTCAAACCGGAGCGTGACGGTCTTTTCTGCGCCAAGATCTTTGGCCCGACAAAAGACTATGAGTGCAACTGCGGCAAGTACAAGCGGATGAAACATCGCGGCATTATCTGTGAGAAGTGCGGTGTGGAAGTAATTCCTTCAAAAGTACGGCGTGAACGACTCGGACATATCGATCTGGCCACGCCGGTAGCGCATATCTGGTTTTTGAAATCACTGCCGTCACGTATCGGCAACCTGCTTGACATAACGCTTAAAGATCTCGAAAAGGTGCTCTATTTCGAGGGTTTTGTAATCAGCGATCCGAAAAACACCCCCCTGCAGTTTTGCGAGGTGATGTCCGAGGACAAGTATCTGAAAATGCAGCAGGAATACGGTGCGGATGCTTTCTCCGGCGGTATGGGAGCGGAAGCTATCCGTGACTGCCTGCGTTCGCTGAATCTCGAAGAGCTCGCGGTAACACTGCGTTCCGAAATGGTGGAGTCCACCAGCGAGGCCAAACGCAAGAAAACAGCCAAGCGCCTCAAGGTTGTTGAAGCCTTCAGGCATTCGGGCAATAAGCCGGAGTGGATGATTCTGGAGTGTATCCCGGTTCTGCCCCCCGAACTCCGCCCGCTGGTGCCACTGGATGGTGGACGGTTTGCCACATCCGACCTGAACGACCTGTACCGCCGCGTTATCAACCGCAACAACCGCCTGAAACGTCTGTGCGAGCTTCAAGCGCCGGAAGTCATCATCCGCAACGAGAAGAGGATGCTTCAGGAAGCGGTGGACGCTCTTTTCGACAACGGCCGCCGCGGCCGTGCGATCGCAGGCCCCAACAAGCGTCCACTCAAATCCCTTTCCGACATGCTCAAAGGCAAGTCGGGACGTTTCCGTCAGAACCTGCTCGGCAAACGTGTTGACTATTCCGGCCGTTCGGTTATCGTCGTCGGTCCGGAGCTGAAGCTCCATCAGTGCGGTCTTCCCAAGAAGATGGCGCTGGAGCTCTTCAAACCGTTCATATACAACAAGCTGGAAGAGCGTGGCTACGTCACGACTATCAAGAGTGCCAAGAAGATGGTTGAAAAAGAGCGCCCCGAGGTATGGGACGTGCTTGAAGAAGTCATCAAAGAGCATCCGGTGATGCTGAACCGTGCACCGACCCTGCACAGACTCGGTATCCAGGCTTTCGAACCGGTGCTGATCGAAGGCAAGGCGATCCAGTTGCATCCGCTGGTCTGTACCGCCTTCAACGCCGACTTCGACGGTGACCAGATGGCCGTCCACCTTCCGCTGTCAATCGAGAGCCAGGTGGAAGCACGCGTTCTGATGATGTCGACCAACAACATCCTCTCGCCCGCCAATGGCAAACCGATCATCGTTCCTTCACAGGATATGGTTCTCGGCGCATACTACATGACCCGAGACAGGATCAACGTCAAGGGTGAGTACTTCAAGCCCACTGATAAAGATCTTGAATCCGGAATCAACGCTTCCGGTTGTTTCTCCTCACCGGAAGAGGTCCGCATTGCATTCGATTCCGGTGCTGTGCACATGCAGGCTAAAATCAAGGTCCGCATGAAAAACCTGGCGACAGACGAAAAACCGCAAATGGTTGATACAACTCCTGGCCGAATACTGCTGCGCGATGTTCTACCTCCGGCGGTTCCTTTCTCCGCTGTCAACAAGGTTATGACAAAGAAAGAACTTTCGAACCTGGTGGACACATGCTATCGCCTGTCTGACAGCAAGGAAACCGTTATTCTGGCCGACAGGCTCAAGGAGATCGGTTTTAAATATGCTAACCTGGCCGGAGTTTCAATCTGTCTGGACGATATGGTTATCCCGGAAGGAAAACCGGCAATCATCGGCAAGGCCGAAGAAGAGGTAACGGAAATTCAGAACCAGTACACCGAGGGTCTGATTACCGACGGTGAACGCTATAACAAGGTCATCGACATCTGGGCCAAGGCAACCGAAGAAATTGCAAAGGAGATGTTGGATAACCTCTCCAAGGAAATAGTCTTCGATCGCGCCGGAAACAAGATTGAAACTCCGTCGTTCAACGCGATCCATATGATGGCCGACTCCGGAGCCCGTGGTTCCGCACAGCAGATCAGACAGCTGGCCGGTATGCGCGGTCTGATGGCCAAGCCATCCGGCGAGATCATCGAAACCCCGATTACCGCCAATTTCCGTGAAGGTCTTACGGTTCTGCAATACTTCATCTCAACCCACGGCGCTCGTAAAGGTCTTGCCGATACCGCGCTCAAGACAGCCAACTCCGGTTACCTTACCCGTCGTCTGGTAGACGTTGCCCAGGATGCCATTATCACAGAAACCGATTGCGGTACACTGGACGGCCTGATGGTAGCTTCACTCACCGAGGGTGGTGAAATCATCGAGCATATCGGGGATCGTATTCTGGGGCGTGTTGCTCTGGAAGACATTCACGATCCGATTACCGATGAGGTGCTGGTGGAGGCTAACCAGGAGATTGATGAATATCTGGTAAAACGTATCGAAGATGCGGGACTGGAAAAGATCAAGATTCGCTCCGTGCTCACCTGCCAGAGCAAGCGTGGCATCTGCGCCAAGTGTTACGGTCGCGATCTCGCCAGGGGACACAGTGTCAACATGGGTGAAGCGGTTGGAGTAATTGCGGCCCAATCCATCGGTGAGCCGGGTACACAGCTGACGATGCGTACCTTCCACATCGGTGGTACCGCATCACGTCACGCGGAGCAGACTTCTCTGGAAGCCCGCGCCGATGGTATCATCAAGTACATAAACGTTAACACCGTTGTAAACAATGAAGGCCACCACATCGTCATGAACCGTAACGGTGAGATTGCCGTTATCGACGAGTCCGGGCGCGAGCGTGAAAAATATACCGTGGTTTACGGCGCGAAGATCAAGATCGCTCCGGATGGCGCAGTAAAACAGGGCACGACCCTGGCCGAGTGGGACCCCTACACCATGCCGATCCTGACCGAGGTTGCCGGTAAGATCAAGTTCGCCGACATAATTGAAGGCGTTACGATGGAAGAGCAGCTGGATGACGTGACCGGACTCTCACGTAAGGTCATCATCGAAACCAAGGACACAGACAAACGCCCGCGCATCGCGATCAAGGATGCCAGCGGAGAAGGCGGCGGAACCATCGGACGCTACTTCCTGCCCGCAGGCGCAAATATCACTGTTATTGATGACACTGTCATCAGTGCAGGCGATATCATCGCCAAGATCCCACGCGAGACCACAAAGACCAAGGACATCACCGGTGGTCTGCCGCGTGTTGCCGAGCTATTTGAAGCACGTAAACCCAAGGACTTTGCCGTTATTACCGAGATTGACGGACGTGTTTCATATGGTAAGGACGCCAAAGGAAAACGCAAGGTTATCGTTACGCCAGAACTTGGTGAACCAAAAGAGTATCTGATCCCGAAAGGGAAGCATATCAGCGTTCACGAAGGGGATCATGTACGTGCAGGCGAGCCCCTGATGGACGGTTCCTCCAATCCGCATGACATTCTGCGGGTGTTGGGTGTCAAGGAACTGGCAAAATACCTGGTTGACGAGGTGCAGGAGGTTTACCGTCTGCAGGGCGTAAAGATCAATGACAAGCATATCGAAGTCATTGTACGACAGATGCTGCGGCGTGTACGGATCAAGGACACCGGCGACACCAGTCTGCTGGTGGACGACCAGGTTGAACGCTACGTGTTCGAACAGGAGAACGACAAGGCGTTCGCCGATGGCAAGCGACCGGCGATTGCCGAGCCTTTGTTGCTCGGCATCACCAAGGCATCGCTCTCCACCGAGTCATTCATTTCGGCAGCCTCGTTCCAGGAGACTACCAAAGTATTGACCCAGGCAGCGATCGAAGGAAAAATTGATCATCTGCGAGGACTCAAGGAGAATGTCATCATGGGACGTTTGATCCCGGCGGGAACAGGTATTTCACGTTACCGCGGAATACGTCTGCAGACCGAAGCTCCTGCTCAGCAGATCGTCACTGCTACAGACGAGAAGAGAGATGTTGAGGAAGATGACGATCTGGAAGCTGCATAACCATGATTTGTAGTTAGCGTAAGATTCGGCGGTCGGAGAAAATTCTCCGACCGCTTTTTTTATGCAGGCACGTCAGGATTGGCGCAATTTATTTTTTCCCTACAAGCTTTTTCCAGCCCGACTCTGCCAGTTCCACCAATCCATTTATGGTTTTAGCGTATAGTTTTCTGACAGGGATGCTGTTGACCAGGATTACCCCGTCAAGAGACTCCACAGATACCGGATCCCCATGATTAAATGTGGATATTTTCGAATAATGTTCTCCGGCGACACCGAACAGAAACTTGTGTGTTGCCCCATCATGGCGACAGGAAATGATAAGTATTACCACCTCCGGCTGACCGGTTTTATGGTGGAACCGGGCCGTAGCAGTCACGAAAGCACCTTCCAGCGGCCCACCAGATGCAAGAATGGAGTTGAGGCAGACCCCCTTTGGTTTAAGCTTGCCCAGTGACGGCAGTCCCCATGGTTTGTACATCTCATGGGGGCGCGAATGGTAGTGTTCGCTTCGTTCCAACAGAGTCACCACATTATTGTTGATCGGACCGCCGATCGAATGCGAAAGGGCCGCGGCAAAGCCGCGTTCGCGAATCAGGCGGTGATTCTCTACGATCTGGATCATTCCGGTAGCTCCGAGCGGATGTCCCCTCCCCTTGAGTCCGCCGGTCAGGTTGGTGGGAAACTCACCCTTGTCGCCGGTCAGGTTATCGTCCAGAAGCGCATCCATCAGGCGATTTCTGGATACGATGCCCAAGTCTACAAGGTTGATCGGCCCGAATCCGTTGAACGGGTCATGCATATTGACGTGCAGCTTGCCGCAAAATGTCCTTATATCCTTGATGCCAGCCATGCCGTAAGCATAACCCGCAGCTGTCACGGTGGCAGGAAATGAGTGGAAATAGTTGCGGTCGGCAATTGTCGGTATATCGGTGGCGCTGCCCACACCGCTGACCAGCACGTCCTGAGGAGTGGAAGTAAGGATCACGGCTGCCATACCGTCCGACATGGGACAGAAGTCGTGATAACGCAGCGGATCCCAGTAACGGTAGTTTTTGTTATTTGCGATCTGACGGTAATAGTTGGCCAGTTCCAGCTTGAAAGAGAGGTGTGCATCCGTGTTCAAAGCTGCGTAACGGTGGCTGCGCTGGGTGAGCAGGGCGGAATAGGCGGTCCACTCCTCCTCGGTTAATCCGAGACGCTCCTTGAGAGCCCGGGCCACCAGGGCACCACAAGCCGGCATGGTCAGGCCGTATTCGGACTCGTCACGGTCGATGACCCCGGCAATGATCCGGGTGGATTCGAGTGTGTTGGCATCACTCATTTTCTGGATTCCAAGCGCCAACACATGGTCAAAGCGCCCCGATGCGACCTCAAGATAAGCGCTTTCAAAAGCTGACGCGCCTGATGATGAGGCGGTATCCACCAGAACCGAGCGAGCACCGGAAACACCAAGAATTCCGGCAATTTTTGCCGCGGTATTATCCACCCCCGAAAAAGCCGAGGGGTTCTGGCTGCCTACAATTACAGCCTCTACGTCACGCCGGCGTACGGGGCTTGCGTCAAAGATTGCTCCGCAGCTCTCGGCCATATCGAGAAAAGACAGGTTCTCTTTGTCGGCGCCATTGTATCTTCCCACAGGAGCCATCCAGGATGCGGCGATATATACCGAACGCGGACGAAAATTACCGGTCATAGCAGACTCCTTTAGTAAGTTAGAAGTTATTTTCTGCTATTTTCAGCCAGAAAATAACTTCGTTAACGCACTTTTCCTGAATATCAGGGGTCGGTAAAACAGCACAGGCGCCCGTATTCAGGACGCCTGTGATTTTCAGATAGCCGGATTCAGCGGAAATTACTTGCGCAACACCTTGATCACCGCCGAGAAGTCCTCTTCTCCCAGACCATCGTTAACGCCCTGTTCATACACCTTGCTGGCTGCCTCGGCAGCCGGCAGATGCAAACCGACCAGTCTAGCGGCATTCAGCACGACGTGGAGCTGTTCATGAACGTATTTGAGCGCCAGGCTTCGCGAAAAATCTCCGCGCGCCATGGCCCGACCTTTCCTGTGGAACAGTGGTGAAGCGACACCGCGAGTGTCAAGCACCTCAAGGATACGATCCGCGGTGAAGCCCATCTTTTCGCCAAGCACAAGCCCCTCTGCGAGCACTTCGACCAGTTCGGACTGGACCATGTTAACAATAAACATCATCTTTGTGGCATCGCCGATCTGCCCCACATGGATAATATTCAAGCCAAAGGTTGAGAACGCTTCGCGGCATTTTCCAACCAGGGACTGATCGCCACCGGTTATGATTGTTACCAATCCATTAACGGCATGTTCCTTGTTGCCCCAGACGGGAGAATCAAGGTACTGAACTTTTTTCTTAGCACACTCGTCGGCCATTTTCAGAGTAGTATCCAGTGAATGCGATCCCATGTCGGCCAGGATAGTACCGGCCTCCAATCCGGCCAAAATGCCCTTTTCTCCAAAAAACAATGGACCGAGTTCATCCCCCTCGGGGACTATGGCAATAACAAGATCACGCCCCTTGGCAGCCTCTTGCGCTGAACCAGCGGCATGCGCACCCAAGGCTATCAGTTCATTCATCACGACCTGATCATTGTCGAACACCGTCAACTCATAACGTCCCTTGACCAGATTGGCGGCCATATGCCTTCCAACAGTGCCCAAACCTATGAAACCGATCTTCTGCAACATGCCTATACCTCCTGTTGTATTGTCATAATAAAAGTGTTTTATTTTATAACAGTTTTTATCTTCAAGCAATACTCAATTACCACTAATGCATGATTTCTGACATCTCCGAGTTACCGGGACATCAAAACACCGACTCGACTGCAGATTTTCTGCAAACGGCATACGGAACAGCGTGGAGAAACCGGAGCGCAAACGTTCTGTCCAAAAGCAACCAGCAGATCGTTTATCGGTATCCAATACTCCGTCGGCAGCTTGGCCGTCAAGGCCATTTCAGTCTGCTCGGGAGTACGGGTTGAGACATACCCCCAGCGATTGCAGATACGATGGACGTGGGTATCGACACAGATTCCCTGTTTTCCGAAGCCCAGAGTCAGCACCAGATTTGCCGTCTTGCGACCCACACCTTTGAAAGCCAGTAGCTCGTCAAGTTCGTCAGGAACCACTCCACCATATTCAGTTATCAACCGGCACGAGATTTCATGTATCTGAACGGATTTGTTGCGATAAAAACCGGCGGGATAAATCAGCTCCGCAATTTCATCAGTTGCAAGTGCGGCCATCGCTGCGGGAGTTGCGGCACGTGCAAACAGGCGCTCCGATGCCTTTGCGGTGACCTCGTCTTTTGTCCGTAACGAGATGATACAGGACACCAGCACCTTGTAGGGACTGCGACCACACTGGGCCACGATTGTGACGGCAGGTTTCTGCCATGACTTGTATTCTTCCCGCAGAAGGGCGATTGCCGTATGTATGTCTTCAGCTTTCATGATTTGGATATTAGCCTAATGGAGCGCCGGACACAATGGTGGTTTTACATTTCCATTGCTTGCCTGTAGTATGGCCGCCATGAGTATTGACCTGCATATACATTCCTGTTGTTCCGATGGCGCATACCACCCGACTCAGCTGATTACGATGGCCAAACAACTCGGAGTAGAGGTTATTGCGATCGCAGACCATGACTCCGTCGCCGGCATTCCTGACGCAATTTCGGCAGGTATAGACTCGGGTGTTGAAGTTATACCCGCAGTCGAACTTTCGGTGCATTTTGAAGATTTCAAGGATGTTCATCTGCTCGGATACGGAATAGATTTCAGTGATGAACTATTTCTCAAACAGATCGACAGTTTCCGTAACCGGCGTGAGCAACGCAATCGTGAGATCATGAACCGGGTAAACGAGTTACTGCTAGCGGAAGGCCGGGAAGCAATAACCATCGTTGAAGTGCTTGCCTTTGCCAACGATGCCATTGGCCGCCCCCATATCGCCAGGGTTTTGTTGGCGCACAACTACGTATCAAGCATGGAAGAAGCCTTTCAGCGTTATCTGGTGCCATGTAACGTCGCTAAAAGTTACTGGCTGATGAAAAGCGCTATCGATGAGATTCATCGCATAGGCGGCGCCGCAGTCCTTGCGCATCCGACAAGCATCAGCAAGGACCAGGCAGAGTTGAGACGAGTGATTTCAGCGCTTAAAAACATGGGACTCGATGGAATCGAGGTATTCAACAATATGGGTTGGCCCTTGGAAATTGAATTTCTGAGGCGACTGGCAGCCGAACTCGATCTAATCGTCACCGCGGGTTCGGATTTCCATGGAATAGAAGCAGGAATAGAAATAGGAAAAGGGCGTGAAGGAATCCGTTTTGACAGAAACCTGCTCGCCCCCCTGACCGACTGCATTCAAGAAAAACTCAGAAAGAAACCCTAGTAACTATATCTTATCCTTGTAAGCCTTGTAGTTGACAACCTGAATATCATCGTTAACAGAACTGACACCTTTAAGTGCACGTACGATGTTGATGGCAGAGTTTTTTTGCGCTTCTGAGACGATATAACCACCCAGCGTAGCCACACCCTTTTCAAATGTTATCGTAAACGGCCGGTAGTCCTCAAGCGACGGCGCACTCAAGAGCGCGGTTTCTATCTTCTTGACCATGATCGTGGAATCAATGACGGCAACCGAAGCCTTGTCGGCTTCTTTCAGTGAAGGCTCTTTCACCGCCGCCACGATACAGTCGATTATGGTTGATTCCGAAAGACGGGAGGTATTGAAAATCATATCGTAATTGTTAGGCTGTCTCCAGTCGCGATCAAAGTAGAAATGTATAAAGCCCCCACGTTGATGGTCGCTTCTACGAATCAGGGAACGAGCCATGTCGGGATCGATCCATTCACGCTCCGCAAAGCGCTCCACCCGTTCTTCAAAATCTGCAATAAACCTGAGTCGCAGCACGTTCTTGCAACCATTCAGAAGATCCTGGCCACCACGGCCGTAAATTATGGCATTACCCTTGCGCGCCAGGTCAAGAATGATAAGTTCTACCGCATTTAGTGCAGCTGCGCGCTTACGGTCTTCGGCAGTTATATAGGCAGGCGGTTTCTCGTCAACCAGTTGCAAAAGTTCCGGCGTAAGACCATATTGTGAGGCCATCAGGCTGATGCGCTGACCGTCAACCAGCGTATACTTGAGCTTTTTGGCTATCTCCGATGCAATATTGTATGCTCCCGTACCCATCTCTCGCGACACTGTGATCACTGCCATTTAAAAATCCTCCCCGATAATTACAGTTCTCCAGCTTATAACATGTTCTGGTTGTGTATACAAGGTGCTCGTGGTACCGTCAATTCGACAAGGACCAGACATGCATGACACGCTAATCTTTACATTCAGATTTTGTATTTTTGCAGCAGTTCATTCACTGCTGGCCATGCCACCGATAAAAAAGGCGATCACCCGCCAGAGTCAATCCGGGCAATGGGTTTACCGGCTAACATACAACCTGATATCTCTGGCAATGTTTGGCTGGGTAATGGCTTCCTATCGGAATACTCCCGTACTCTATGTAGCACCGGGCGTCTGGAGCCTTGTGATGTATCTTGTACAGGGAGCAGCGCTGTTAATGCTGATCTTGTGCGTACGGCAAACCGGAGCAGCGGACTTTCTGGGACTCCCCGGAAAAGGTTATGCCACGCACACTCGCAGTCGGCTTGTCACCGACGGTTGTTATCGGATGGTACGTCACCCCTTATATCTTTTTTCAATGTTGTTTTTGCTGTTCAACCCGGTTGTCACGTGCCGCTGGCTAATTCTTTGCGCACTGTCCTCGGTTTATTTTGTTGTTGGCGCACTGATCGAAGAGCGAAGATTGCTGCTGGAATACGGCGATGAATACGAAACTTACCGAAAGACAGTTCCTTTCATAATTCCAGGTATGGCCGTTCTGCGGCACCCACCTGCATCCAATGACCGGCAATCAGCCCTGTAGTCACTCCGGATCTATAGAAACCGAGATTGTCATCCTGCGACAAGACTCGCCAACCGAAATTTCCAGTGGAATACGGATCAGAGTCCCTTCAACATTTACATCCGGGGCCGACAACGAGATTCTTGCAGATCCCGCAGTTCCGCTCCGCGCTACAACCTTGTCAGAATCGTCTCCAGAGCTGATTTCATCGAACAATTCCTGCCCATCAGGGACAGTGGCAGCAGGCTTTATCAAGTCGTTACGATTACCCTCTATGGTAACACGCTCCAGAACCGGCCTGAAAAGGCTTGTCAAGGCTTCCAGCACCCCTTCCCCGCTGGCCGCATTGGAACGACAGACCATAACCGCGGGCAGGTCAAGCTTGAAGGCCAACTCGGAATCATCAATCAACCCGGCACCATAGCATGAGTCATTCAGCTGCAGTACAGCGGGAGTATCATGCAAGCCGACTCCATACGCCGAAAGATAATCCCTCAACTGCATGACGCTCTCATGGGCTTCCGCGAAATGAGCGGGCGAAGGGTCCATCATTATCACGATTCCATCGGCTCCTTTAAGCGTCATTTTCCAGGTTGCCGGGTTTGTTACAGCTCCTGTCAGCGTGTAAATGTGAAGGCGAACATGATAACCATTTTGCAAGGGAGCATCGAAAGGGCTGAAATCAAAGAATAGCAGATTGTCTACACCCGCCGGTACAGACTTCAGCTCGCCCCGCAAAGCAGGTTTCAATCGCGAATAGATATAATTGAGAGCCGCGCTCTTGCCGCAGCCAACCGGACCATAATATATGATTTTGGCATTTATTTCTTTTTTGGCATGATTAACCAGCGCCATCGGCGTTCTCCAGAGTGTGCCTACCTTTTTTTATTCAACAGCAGCCGTTTGGCCATCGTGGAAATAACCGATGTAACATTTTTGCTCTTGGCAAAACCGGCCAGATCCTTCTCCCCCATGGTAGCTAGGTAACGGATAGCGTTCTGAACCGGAGTACGGTTATTTTCAATCAGACTCTTACGAATCTGGTAGCTCTTGATCCATTCCTTGTTGGCACAAATCAGACGCATGATCTCATCGTTCTGAATTCCGGACTTGATCAACTTGAGGATTTCTGATTCGGTAATGCGCGGGTTCTTGATAACACTGCCGGAAACCAGCTTATTGGAGTCCTTGACCAATATCGAACGCCACTCCTTATCCCCGGAAAGCGCCATCTTGATCTTCTCGCCGATTCCCATCATCTGCGCTATTTTGAACTTGCTGAGAAATTCTTCCCCCACGTCTTCATCAGTATCTTCATCCATATTTCCATCAGAAGCGGAGCTTTCATCTTCAAGCAGAGTATCAGCGTCCAGGCAATCCGCCTGTTGTGGGTGGACCGTCTCGACATTTTCAGGTTGGTTGAGCTCTTCAACATCACCAGCAGACACCGCTCTCAAATCAGCAGACTCCGGGCGTTTGTCGCGAATACGGACCAGAAGCTCCAGAACCAGCGGGTGGGCCTTGTCAGACGCGGCATACTCGTTGGCCACATGCTCGGGCAGTATTTGCATAAGATTGATTGCAGTGGATTTTATCGAAGGGTCCGGGTCCTTTGAAAGACAGAACAGGAGCGTCACACGTTCGAAAGGCTCCATTCCGGCCGCGGCATCACAGCCGGCCAGCCTGACTTCAGAGGAGACCCCCGGCCTGACGTAGGTCGCCACGGCCGGGGAGATTGTGAACTTAATCTTATTGGACATCGGTAAAACTAGTTGTTAACCAGCGCAGCCTTGACTCCGGTGGTTTTCAGCTTGCCGAGAGCGGACTCGGCAGATTTTTTGTCCTTGAACGGACCTACAGTCAGTCTCTGGGTAGGGATAGCAATTTCAGCGCGTTTGACACTGACCGGAAAACCGGCGGCGGCCAATCGCTCTTTTTCCGAAGACGCGCGGGCGTCCAACAGATACGATCCCGCATAAACCGCAAATTTACCGGCCTGATCCAATATAAACGCGTCGGAAGTGTGTCGTTTCAGCCGGGCAAGCTCGGCCTGGGCATCGCCACGGTTTGCAAATTCGGCCAACAGCAACCTGTTCATCGCGGATTTTTTACGCGAACCGGCCTTGACTACCGGTTCGAGGCCGGCCTTACGCACACGTCCCATATCGGCGGAAAGTGCTTCCTCAATCACATATTGGCCCACCAGCACCGACCAGGAGCCGCCTGAAGCAGCCTGCCCGGGAGCGGCTTTAGCAGCGCCGACTGCCACGGCAGCAGCTTTTTTCGGCTTTGGAGTTACTTCTGCTGCTTGCGATTTACTGGCAGGCTTGACCGGTTCGGCCTTCTTTACTGCCGGAAGCTGACTTTTTGCCGCAGCCGGCTTCTTCTCATCGGCCTTGGCTACGGACGGCTTCTGATCTTTTTTGTCCGCAACAGTAGCAGGCTGAACTTTCTTTTCGGCGGCCTTTGGCGGTTCGGGCTTTTTGGGCTCGTCTTTCGGCTTTACCGGCGGCGAAGACTTGGCAACCGGTAGAGCAACTGCCTGGGCGGCAGTAGCAGGCTGAGCAGGCTTTGCTTCCACCGCCTTGGGCGCCTCATTTGAAGCAGCAGGTTCACTTTTCGGAGCGGCATCGTTCTTGTCGGCACCGGCGCCGGCACTTCCAGGAGCCGGCAGCGGCATCTTAACCACCTGAGGCGCCGGAGATTCGACCGGCTGGGGAGCCTGTTGCGGTTTGATTAATCCGGTAAAGAAATACAGATACGAAAAACCGCCCACCAGAAGGAGAAGAAGCACCAGCAGAGCACTCTGATTCTTTTTTTCTCCGGGTGCATCCTGCTGCTCGGCGTCACCCGTCCCCTTGCTGAACTTGAAATCCATGAAAAACCTCCGTTGTGAATCTTATCCCCTGAAAGGCGGGATAAGTGCGTTAACGGAGTTGTATTCCGGTCAAAAGAGCGGAAAACAACTCCAGACTTCTAATGATTGTTATTCGACTCTTTTTTACCGCCCTGCGCATCGGCAATAACCTTCTGTGAGAGATGCGTAGGCAGCTCTTCATAGTGGGAAAACTCCATGCTGAACATGCCGCGATCGCTGGTCATAGATTTCAAGTCATTTGAATAGGCAAGAACCTCGGACATGGGAACCACGGAACGGATAATCTGGGAATTGGCCTTGGGCTCTACGCCGACCACCTTGCCTCGCCTGGAGTTCAGGTCCCCGATAACATCGCCCATGTTTTCGTCAGGAACCGTGATCTTCATATTAACGATCGGCTCGAGCAGAACCGGCTTGCAAACTTCCATCGCCTTTTTGAAGGCCATGGAACCGGCCACCTTGAATGCCATCTCGGAGGAATCAACGGTGTGGAACGAACCGTCGTAAAGAGCTACCCTGAAGTCAACCACCGGATATCCTGCCAGGTAGCCGTCCACGCAAGCCTCCTGGATGCCCTTGTCCACTGCGGGGATATACTGGCGCGGGATCACCCCGCCAACGATCTTGTCATCAAAAATATAACCTTCGCCACGGGCTGTCGGCGACATCTCGATCCAGCAGTCACCATACTGACCACGTCCACCGGATTGCTTCTTGTATTTGCCCTGTACTTTCGCGGTTCCGCGGATGGTTTCCAGATAAGGGACCTTGGGGGTTTTCAGCAATACTTCGACACCGAATTTTCGTTTCATTTTTTCAACTATTACTTCCAGGTGAACCTGGCCCATACCTGAAATGATGAACTCCTTGGTCTGCGTATCGCGGTGTGACTCAAGCGTCGGTTCCTCTTCGATCATACGATGCAAGGCATTGTGTATTTTGTCTTCGTCAGCTTTGGTTTTAGGCTCGATAGCGTATGAAATGACCGGCAACAGCTGCTTGGCCGGTTCGTAGACAATCGGCTTGGCAGCATCGCACAACGTGTCGCCGGTAATTGTCTCCTTCAGCTTGGCTACCGCGACGATATCTCCGGCAACGGCCTGTTTGATCGGGTGCTGTTTCTTTCCTTCCAGCTCGTAGACCTGTCCGATACGCTCCTCAACACCCTTGGTGGAGTTGAATACCGTGGAATCGGAATTGAGCACTCCGGAGTAGACCCGGAAGATCGTAATTTTACCGGTGTAGGGGTCTGAAGTCGTTTTGAAAACCAGTGCCGAAAAAGGCTCCTTCTCGTCCGGTGCTCGCTCGACGACCTCTTCGGTCTTGGGGTGGACCCCGACCGCCTTGGTCCGGTCAAGCGGAGACGGCAGATAGGCGCAGATGGCATCCAGCAGATGCTGAATACCTATATTGCTCGTCGCGGATCCGCACAGTACCGCGGTAAAGGTATTGCGCATGGTGCCAACCCGCAGGCCGTCAATAATTTCATCTTCCGTCAGTTCCCCGGCTTCGAGATATTTTTCAGTCAGGGCGTCATAGGCCTCGGCAACCGTTTCAACCAGATGCTCCCTGAGACGCGCTGCTTCTTCGGCGTACTCGGCCGGGATCGCTCCTTCGGTAAATTTACCGGAGCCGTCCTTGGCATAGAAGCAGGCCTTCATGCCGATCAGGTCGATTACCCCTTCAAAGTCGGCTTCAAGGCCGATCGGCATCTGGATTGCGACCCCCCTGGCTCCCAGGGTTTTTTCCATGTCGTCGATCGCGCGCAGAAAGCTGGCGCGCTCCCGATCAAGCTTATTGACAAAGGCAATCCGCGGAATCTCGAATTCGTTGGCCCAATTCCAGATATCCTCTGTCTGGGCCTTGACTCCGGAGATGGCCGACAGGATTATCACCGCACAGTCCAGGGCACGCATGCAGGCGCGTGTATCCGCGATAAAGTTGCCATAACCCGGAGTATCCACGATATGGATTGAGTGTCCGTTCCATTCACAATGGTCAAGAGCGGAGGTAATCGAGATCTTGCGCTTGATCTCCTCCGGTTCGAAATCCATGGTGGAAGTGCCGTCATCAACACGCCCCAGGCGATCGATCATGCCGGTATCGAAGAGGATCGCTTCGGAAAGCGAGGTTTTGCCGGCGCCGCCGTGTGCGATGATACCCAAGTTGCGGATCTTGCTGGTTTCAAACTGTCCCATAGAACTGCCTCCTTGTATGCAATAATAGAATTTACTGCTCTATTTGATCAAAAGCATCGACCGCCAACCGCACTGTATACATTGCCGCAATAATATCCGAAAAATATTCTTTGTCACTACTACAATGGCTGTTACCTGTTCCTTTCATACAATATCCGCAAACCGTCCAATGTCAGGAACTCGTCCACCTCATCAATGGTCCTGGATTCCGGAGCGATCAGAACCGCCAACCCGCCGGTGGCCACCACCCTGAATTTTTCATGACACTCGGACCGGATATTCTCGACTATTCCATCGACCAGACCAACATAACCAAAAAAAATACCAGCCTGCATAGAGTTGACGGTATTCTTTGCAATCACATGCGGCGGTTTGACGATGTCGATTCGCGGCAGCTTGCTGGCCCTCTGGAACAACGCCTCCAGTGAGATTGCAAGTCCGGGGGCAATTGCCCCTCCGCAGTATTCACCTTTGGAATTCACGTAATCAAAGGTTGTGGCGGTACCAAAATCGACAATCACCAACGCGCATTTGTGCTTTTCGAAACCGGCCACCGCATTAACGATCCGGTCGGCACCAACTTCCCGTGGATTGTCATACTGGATCGGCATACCGGTTTTAAGACCGGGGCCGACCACAAACGGGGTCAGCTTGAAGAAATCGCGCGAGATGGCTTCCATCACCCCGGTCAGGGGTGGAACCACGGAAGCGATGATCGTTGCCCTGATTGACAGGAAATCCAGACCGGCCTGCTCGAACAGGCTGTGCAGGAGCACGGCGTACTCATCGGATGTACGCGATTTATCCGTTGACAGACGCCAGCTTCGCACGAGCAACTCACCGTCATAAACACCCAGGACAATATTGCTGTTCCCTACATCAATCACCAAAAGCATTCAGATCACCCTCACATCACCACTGACTATACGCTCGATCCTGCCATCCCCGGAACGCATCAACAAAGCGCCGTCACCATCTATGCCTGCGAATATTCCGCTTCTGCTTTCACACCCGGCATCACTGACCGACACCACACGTCCATTGGCGTTGCAGCGCCTCTGCCACTCATTCCTGACCGGTTCGAACCCTTTGCCAAGAAACTCCGCGTAGAGTTTGTCAAGTTCATTCAGCATCGTGGCGGCGAAGCGTGCCCGGCAAACCCTTGAGCCGGATTCCAGCAACAGTGATGTTGCCGGTTGGCGCAGATCATTAGGAAATTGATCTGCCGTCATATTGAGATTCACGCCGATGCCCAGGATAATGAAATTAATTCCGTCGGTTTCCGCGCTCATTTCATTGAGCAAACCGGCCACCTTCCTGCCATCGATCAGGACATCGTTAGGCCACTTGATCTCCGGTGTCAATTCCGTTGTCTGCTCTATGGCCCTGGCCACGGCTACTGCGGAAAGAAAGGTCAACTGGGGCGCTTCATGCGGCATTATCGAGGGGCGCAGCACCACCGAGCAGTAGAGGTTGACTCCGGCCGGCGATGACCAGACACGGCCCCGGCGCCCTTTACCCCCGGTTTGCGTATCGGCAATAACCACCGCGCCTTCCGGCGCACCTGCCTCGGCAATCCGAAATGCATCCGCGTTGGTGGAAATGGTCTCCTTGAGACAATCCATGCTCTTTCCAACCAGAATGGTATCAAGCTGAGCGCAAATTTCACCGGAATCAAGCAATTCAGGTGAAGAGAGCAGTCGATATCCACGGGAAGGGATCGCTTCTATCACATGACCAAGTTCCCGTAGCGATGAAATATGCTTCCAGACGGCGGTCCGCGAAACGCCAAGCGACCTGCTGACATATTCACCAGACACAAACCCGCCTTTTTCGCGAAACAACCGCAAGATGGTACAGGCTTTCTGGTGCATGATATTACCTCTATAAACTATCCATGATCTGCAAGTCCACCGGCACCTAGTCCAGAAGCATGGAGATATCCATCGCCCTTGGGGAATGGGTAAGAGCTCCCACCGAAATAATATCCACCCCGGTTTCGGCAATGCCCCGCACCGTATCGAGGTTGACTCCACCTGACGCCTCAACCACTGCCCGACCGGCAATTACAGCAACAGCCTTGCACATCTGATCCAGGGTCATGTTGTCCAGCATGATGATATCGGCACCCGCTGCCAAGGCCTCATCAACCTGCTCCGGGGTTTCGGTTTCTATCTCGATTTTAAGTGTATGTGGGATATAGGCCCGCGCACGCCGGATCGCTTCCGTAATACCACCGGCGGCCGCAATATGGTTTTCCTTTATCAGAACGCCGTCATACAGACCGGTCCGGTGATTGATTCCCCCACCGATCCGTACCGCGTACTTTTCTATTTCACGCAGGCCGGGAGTGGTCTTGCGCGTATCGACAATACGAGCTTTGGTGCCGGAAACCGCCGCTACAAACCTCGAAGTGAGCGTTGCTATTCCGCACATTCTCTGAAGCAGGTTGAGAGCGACCCGCTCTCCCATCAACAGATCGGCGGCGTCACCACTCAGTGTAGCCATAACCGTGCCTTTTGCCAGATGGTCACCCTCTGAACAGTTCGACCTGAAAACCACATCCGGGTCAAGACGGCTGAACACTCTTCCGGCAATCGAGAGCCCGGCGACCACCAGATCCTCCTTGGCAATCAGACGTGCTTCGGCTGGTCGTCGTTGTGGCACCACCGCCTTGGTAGTAATGTCGCCGGTATGAATATCCTCCAGCAATGCCTGCTCTATCATGCGATCAATCATTATCATATGGGCAACCTTGTCATAAAATAGTGTCAACCTATATCACAGCGCACTAATCCTATCAACCGCAAAACCGAGCTTTTAGTTGCAGTTCCGGGGCCTGGCAATTTACAATTGACGACCCCTGACTCAGCCTGTATAGTATCGCGCTCGTATATGTCATTCAATCATGTTGCAAGGAGCAGTTTTTATGCAGAAACAGACCTTATGCTTGGCCCTTTCACTGTTTTTCATGTCAGTCATATGCGCCGGCGCCGTTGAAACAAAAGACATAAAATACACTTTCAAAAACTCCGAACCGGTTGTATTCAGCCATGAGATACACCTGAAAAAATACTTCAACAACTGCAGGATCTGCCACGACGCCATCTATAACCTGAAAAAAAGAAAACATTTCACCATGGCTGAAATGGAGAAGACCAAATCATGCGGAGCATGCCACAGCGGCATAAAAGCATTCAGCGTGGCTACTGAAAAAGATTGCATCCGCTGCCACAAGGGTAATCCCCGCGAGGTATCCTACAACATCAAGGGGCTGGGCACGGCGGTATTCAGTCATGCCACCCATATTGCAAAAACCGGAGGAGCCTGCAAGAGCTGTCACAACGGCAAGACCATAACCGGCAAAGAAAAATCCGTGACAATGGCAGAGATGGAAAACGGCCGAACCTGCGGCGCCTGTCATAACGGCAAGAAAGCATTTGCCGTGACAGCCAACTGCGACCGCTGCCACAAGGGGCTGAAACCCAAGGAGATCACCTTCAACCTCAAAGGTGTGACTCCGGCCACATTCAGCCATGAGTTCCATACCCAGGCCTACGGGTGCAAGGATTGCCACACAAAGAACTTCCCCTACAAAACCGTTGTTGGAAAAGCCACCATGGATGATATGGCAAAGGGCAAATCCTGCGGAATATGCCACAACGGCAAGGATGCCTTTGCATCAAACGGCGATTGCGACAAGTGCCACAAAGGCATGAAGCCGGGCAAGATCACATTCAAGACATCGGCCGGTGAAGCCGCATTCAGCCATGACTTCCACACCCAGGCTTACAAATGCCTTGATTGCCACACCAAAATATTCCCCTTCAAATCCGGCACGCTCAAAGCAACCATGGCCGAGATGGAAGCTGGCAAATCCTGCGGCGCCTGTCATAACAAAGGCAAGGACGCTTTCTCGGTTCAGGATGATTGCGGAAAATGCCATAAGATGTAAAACAGCCTGATCTTTTCAATAAAAAAGGCGCCCTCCGGATGGAGGGCGCCTTTTTTATTGAATGGCCTTGAAATTATCACAGTTTTCAATTGCGGCGCTGATCGACCACGTAACGGCTACCGTTGGAGTCCTTGGCCATTTTTTTCAGTTCGGCGGCCACTTCCGCAACCTTGGCCGCATGACGCAACTTTGGCATGTCCATCGGAACCACGGCGATGGAAACCGACAAAAGCGGCACGTCTTCCTTCTCGCCTTTGCGATTCGAGCCGGGATAATAGCCGCGCTTTTTAGTTTCTTCATCAAACAGATCCAGCACAATCAGATCGAAGTGCCTGATGATCGTCTGGCAGACAGTTTCGGCACATACATTTGGGACAATACAGACAAAATCATCCCCACCGATATGTCCACAGAATCCGCCACCGGAATCACGCACCGCATTGAACATGATCCGCGCCGTCATGCGGATTACTTCATCACCATGGGAAAAACCGTATTCATCGTTATAGGGTTTGAAGTGGTTTATATCCACATAGCAGACCGACACCGGCTCGCCCATGGCATCCTCTATCGCCCGCTGGATAGAGGTATTGCCGGGTAATCGGGTCAAGGGATTGTTGTCGAAAATGCGTTTCATTCGTGAGAATGAGAGATTAATTCGGGAAAAGAGTTCGTTGAAATCGAGCGGAAGAGAAATGAAGTCGTCCAGCGGGCAACTGTCCCAATTCAAACGGTCATTATCAATCACGGCGATCAGGCCCAGGATCGGGATCACGCTGAAAAAACTGTCACTTCGCAACGTGGAAACTATTTTGGTTCCGCATTCCATGTTGGCCGACAAATCAATCAGCAGAAGGTCGGGAGGGTCGGAGTAGAATGCCCCCAACACCGAGTCGATGCAGTGCATGCCGCTGGCCTGATACCCCTTGCTGTGCAGGCGAAGTTGCAGATGGGAAACCAGTTGGATATCAGATGATACAATGGTAATTCGGGCCGGTTGAAACATTACTCGCTCATCATTTCCAGACTGAAATTTCTGACTTCAACCAGCTTGTCTTCTATCTCGGTCACCAACTCGGTCATAATCTGCTCATTAAGCTTAAGCGTATCCCAGGCAATCTGCTGCATCACAGGAACATAACGGTCGCCGCTGTTCCCGAATCCGCTGGCCTTGATCAGCACATCGGCAATATGCACAACCGAAGTTTTGATGCGATGATTCTGGGATTTGTCCACATCGTGATGAAAAGCGATCGGTTCGCTGAGCTTATCCGGCAGAAACCAGCTCTTGGACAGCCAGCCGCCAATTTCGGCATGATCGGTGCCGATGACTTCATGCTCCGCGTCCATGGTATACAAATGCCGCTCATCGACCAGATCCTGAATCTCCTTGGCAGCTTCGCTGCATTTCAAGCTGACTATCACCTTGCCGATGTCGTGCAGAAGCGCTGCTGTCGCAATTTCCTCGCATTCCGGCAAACCCAGCTTACGGGCCAGCAGATTAGCGGCCACACCGACCCCCAATGAATGTTCCCACAAACCGACGCTGTTCTTCTCCATTATGGCGAATATGGAGGAAGAAAGCGCCAGGCTCTTGACAACGTTGACCCCCAGCAGAATCATTGCATTGGAGATTGTCGAAACGCGATAAAATCCATAGGAGGGAGAATTTGCCAAACGCAGTATTCTGGCCGATAGCACCTGGTCCGATGAGACGATCCTGGCCATTTCCTGCACCGAGGCCTTGTCGTTGTCGGACAAGGCGTTCAGCTTGTTAATGACATTCGGTAACGTGGGCAACGTCCGGGTGTCCATTATGATTTTTTTGAGTTCGCTGCGCTTGTCTTCCACCTTAGGCCCCCATGGATTTGGCGAGGTACGCCTTGTAGATATCATACAGCATGGAGTTCAGCGGTTCCTGACGACTCTTCTCAAAGCGCATGTCAAGACTCTGCAACAGTTCGTCAAAAGTGCGCTCTCCTTCTTCCCAAACCGGATGCCCGTCTACATAAACCGTCTGGACATCCATCTGATCAAGACGTGTAATCAGCGAATCAGTCAGTACCGTGTCCTTGCCGCAGATCGGCATCCCGACCGGAGAATCGCCACGAAAAACGTCGCGCGCCAAAACCATTCCCGCTTTTGCAAGCATCAATGGAATTTTCTGCATAATTGGCCTTCCCGAAGCTGGATAAATTGAACGCAGTAAGGAGCGAATATTACTGATAAACGGCTGACAAGTCAATCCATTAAGCTGAAAATCGATTATATCGATCCAATTGTAAACAGCTTATCTGGTATCATACTCCGGATATTCCGATTTGTCCGGCAGCAATTTTCGAGCAGTCGAGCGGACAATCGGAGTGCGATTCCTGACGGCAAAAACCTGGATGCCAGCCTTTGTTTCAAGCGGACAAACATTCTCGCAGATGCCGCATCCGTTACAAATGTCTTCAACTACATACGGTTCCTTCACGATCCGTTCGGCGCCATCCGGCCCGGTCATCATCACCTCTCGGGACCGGATCGCCTTGTCCGGAATCGGACAATGCTCTTCACAGACAATGCAATCAATTTTTTTTGCAAAGGGCAGACAGTGGTTTTTATCAAAAACCGCCTTGCCCAGCACCTCGCATTGCTTGTTCTCAACCGACAGGTCAGGTATCGCGGCGGTGGGGCAGACCTGGCCGCACAGGGTACAGTTATACTCGCAGTAACCCAGCCGCGGAATCACCACCGGAGTGTAAAAGCCTTCGATGCCGGACTGCCAGGTGGCCGGATACAGCGCATTTTTGAGACAGACTTTCATGCATTCTCCACAACGTACACATTTCTTCAGGAATTCGTTTTCATCGCGCACACCAGGAGGTCGCAGCAACCTTGTCTCACTTTCTGGGAAACGGAAACGGGCCGGCACGACCAGCAACAAACCGGTTGCAATGCCACCCAGCAACACACGTCTCTCAGGGATCAGCGGCCCCGCATTTTTCAGCTGCAAAACAGGTCGAAATGAGACTCTGGAGTCCGGGCAGCCCCGTTCACAACTCAGGCAGCGGAAACACTCACCAACAGCCGGCGCTTCCTGCTCAAACAACGAGGGGCATAATTCGCGACACTGCCCGCAGTCGGCACAAAGTTCGGCTGGAACACGCCTGAATGGTGAAAACATACCCAACCAGCCCAAGAGTGTTCCCAACGGGCAGAGATGGCGGCACCAGGCCCTGGTCTCGACCCGTTCCAGGAAAACAATGCCCGAAAGGATCAAAGTCGAAAAGAGCGCCAAAGGGTAAATTGTATTGCGAAATGGGAGCAGATGATCACGCAAAAGACCGTAGGCGGGAGCAAGACTATCGCGCTTTTCTCCAATGAGATGATACAGCTCGACCCACCCTTCCCGGACACCCAGTCCAAGCAGGGGGTAAAAGAAAAATGTCAGCGCTCGTAACAGAATTGCTATCGGATCAAGCAGTCCAACCAGGTTGATATTGAAAAACGATGCCGTCAGCAGTGCCGTCAAGAGCCAAAATTTGAAATTGCCCAGCGGCAGCCTAAAAGCGGTGGTGGATTTTTTCTTGAATCTCATCAGATCCAGCAGCGTACCAAGCGGGCAGATCCATCCGCAGAAGAAACGCCCCAGCAGCAGCGTTGCAACTGCCATTAACACCGCTGGCAACAATAGCCAGGTCCACGATTTTACCGCCAGCAGATAGCCGGCCAGCACCAAAGGGTTGCTGCGGAAAAATGAATTTACCGCCACGTTTATCTGATCCTGCCCGCGATACTCGGTCATCACGAACAAAGCCATGAATATTGCCAGAAACAGCAACTGGGATATGCGAGACAATCTTGGTTTCAACCTGCTACACCCTGACAATCCTGATCCGGTCCAGATTCATTTCACCAAGCCCCCGCCTGTATGCCGATAACGTAGCAGGAATATCAGGAGGTTTCATACCGAACAGGGTCGTGGCAAAAGCATCGGCGGCCACGATATCCGCCGAGGCTATCACCTTGTCGAGCCGTTTGACATCTGCCAGGCTGCCCCCCTGCGGACCATGGGCTGTCAGAATGCGGGTGGCATCGATAACGGTCAGGTGACTGCGGACATATGAATTCACATCGGCCAGAGCGGTATCGAGATTGCGGTGTATGAATCCGCGATTGCCTCCCATGATGCCCATGATGTTCTTCAATCCGAGGGTCAGTTTTGAAAGGCCGTGATGCTTGGCAATCGGCACGTTTATGAATACATTTGCCAAAAGAGCTTCATCATAAAGCTCCCATTCCTTGAGAAACTGACCGTTCAAAGGCACCTTTTTAAAGCGCTCCGGCTCGATCTGCTTACATTCAACCCTTTTCATTCCCTTTAGCGCGCTTTCTATGCCGCTGTTTACATAACAACGACGGGCATCGTTACAGGTGTAATCAAAAACCTTTACTTTTTTTGCCCCGGCGGACAGACACTCCTCGACAATCGCCCTTACCACCAGCGGGTGGGTATTTGCGGCCTGCTCAACGGAGCGGTCCCAGCCCATATTGGGTTTCACGACCACAACGTCACCAGCCTTGACAAAGCGCTTCATCCCGCCAATGGCGTTGATAGCCTTGCGAGTAATTGCCGGATAATCGACCCCTTCAGCCACCGCCAGCAGCGAAGGCTCTTTCGCGGCAAAAGCCTGCCTGATCAACACCGGCGCCAATGCTGTTGCAACTCCGGCTGACTTGATAAATGTTCGCCTATCCATTAAGCACCCCCATCTCAAGATCCAGCAATTGTACGCTCATGGAACCGCTTTTCAAGCATGCCACAAAAAAAACCCGCCTGCCTCAACAGGCCGGCGGGTTTTTTCCACAGCGTCGCATTCGATTCTATTTCAGAACGAACGCTACCCGGGCATCAGCCATGAAACCACTACCCTGATTGGCCGAGAAGATCTGAACCGCGGTATCATCCGCCACCTGCAGATCGGACTGACTGACCGTGCCGGAAGCCTTGACCACCAGCGGATTCTTGACGCCCCGTTTTCCCAACGCGGCCCTGGCCTTGTCAACACTGTTGGTGTATTCGCCACAACCCTGCTCCACCAGGACCTTCTGGCTGATTTTGGCAGGGTCGTACAACACTTCCCCTTTGGTATTGAAAATCCGGTTGATCAGGGCCGGACGAAAGCTGTAGTCGGTTGCGTCAATCACCAGACCGTCATAGGCCACTGCAGTCGGAACCGCCACGTCAACTGGAGGAGAATAAACCGGTTTATCGAGTTCCTGCTTGATCTTGGGTTCCGACAGGATCTTCTCATAGATTGCCGAAGCAAAACCTTTCGGTCCGTTCAGCCCCACCTTGATTATCACCAGAGCGGTGCCTTCCCGGTCATTCCAGTCCTGAACCACAACCTGTGAGCCCTTGATAAATCCGGTCACAGCGGACTTGATCACATCCGATGCCAACTCCGAATCCTTTACAGTAGTTTCACTGACAACAGACACCCCTTCCAGCAGTTCGGCCAAACGCCTCTGGGCCACAACCTTGGCGGAAGTGATCGCAGTCAGGCGCCTTTGCGCACCGATAGAGCCCTTTTTGGGCAGACCTTCGCCGTTCATCAGAATATACTCCTGGGTATAGGCCTGCTCCGTCGTGGATGTGATCACCGCATTATTATCATCGAGATACTTGCGTGCCTTCTGAAAGCGCTCATCAACTTCATCCCCGAATGCGAAACCGGATACCCCCAGCAGCATGACAATGGCCAGCATGATTCTGATTTTCATCTGTTAACCCCCTGAATTTATTTATATGCAATGATTTACAAAACCGGGTCAGTAAATATTTATCCTCTGTCTCAACATCCGCACGGCCAATATTGCTTCGGCGCCGTCAGCCGGTTCACTGATGCGGAACTCGCCGGATAGTTCACCCTCCATGATGTTGCGGGTCGTCATGTTCAACACGGCATTGTAAAACGGAGAGGTCGGCTTGACATCCGGAAATGGAGAACGTTCCTGGCCGAAAAAGGCGGTCGCCAGTTTTTCATCGCCGGTCAGTTTGATCAGCACATCCTCCAGGATAAATGCCATTTCACCGCGTGACACCGCATCTCCGGGTTTGAACAGATAAGCTTTGGTAGTTTCGTCAAACTTCGGCTCAAGTCCACGAACCTTCCACTTCATCATTGTCAGGATCTCATCCTTGAAATGATGGTTGAGGATATCCGCAGGCGTAAACTCGGCCTGCATCCTGTTCAGCTGCGACTTGACCGGAATCCGGCCGGCAAAGAGCTTGTCCAGCTTCATCTCATCGATCAGCAGGGCGGCAAAGTCACCCCGGTTGACGCTTTCCTTGACCGCGATTTTTTTGCCCACATCTCCGACCGTTATTCCGCCCATGGCGCGAACAATCTTGGTGGTTTTCTTCCAGGCCCTGTCAGCGGGCTCGTTCCACTTGCCATCCTTGCGAACTCCCAGGGTATCACGGAATTTGTCCTCGGCTTTACGGAACTCATACGCTTCCAGATATGCCAAGCCCATGAAATAAATCGCAGCTTCCTGGCCCTGATAATAATCCAGCAGTTTTTCATCAAGTTTCTGATTCAAGGCCTCGCGATAAGCGTCCTCGGATGCTGCAAGCCATTTATCACCCTTGAGCAGTATGTTAACCCGGATAACGGCCACTTGATATTCGAAGCGATCGTTGTCGGTCTCGGCGGTTTTACGTGCTTTTTCCAGATTCTCCATCACCCGCTCGACTTCGATCGACTTGAAGCTTGCGTCCGATTGACCGCGTGCTTTAAGCGCGAGAGCGATCGCCCGCCCGGAATACGCGGCTGAGAACTGTTCCTCGCAATACAGGGTGCGATCGAACTTTTCCAGCGCCAGATCGACCTTGAGATCCTCCAACGCTTCCATGCCTCTCAGATAATGGTGTCTGGGATTGTCTTCGGGTGACGTACAACGTGCCGGTGGTGTCGCGCACCCCGCCAACACCGAGAACAGTGCCAGCAGAATCCATAGGCTGATTTTTTTCATGACAAGCTCCTTTATAAATGGCATCTGCAGTGAATCGGCATTGTTCAGCCAAGCAATTCAGTTTGAGCAACAATAATAACAGCAAATTTTATTTTGTAAACATTCGTTACGGGGTCGGCATCTCATCGGCCGGATACATTTCCGCACCGCCTGCCTGCCAGCGCAGCGGCCCCGATCAGGCCGGCATCGTCGCCAAGTTGCCCCTTCAAGATCTTGAGGCCGGCCGCTATCTCCAGAAAACAGCGCCTGTCCAATTCGTCTCGAATCGCCAGTTCAAACAGGTCAAGACTAGCTCCCACACCGCCACCGATTATGACCGCTTCAAGGTTCAGGAGGTTTGACAATGATGCCAGCGCTATTCCGAACCATTTCCCCATCTGATTGAAGGCGTCGCAGGCGGTACGGTCTCCGTCTCTGGCCAAGCGGGCAAGTTTTTCTGCCGTCAATTCCAGATAGCGCTCGGCGCCAGCCGGAAAGGCACGCGCTATGAAGCGCAGTAACGCATCCGCCGAGACGTACCTTTCAAGACAGCCGCGGTTCCCGCAGGGGCACAGCTCACCATCAGGATGCACGGTAACATGTCCGAACTCAGCCGCAAAACCTCCGGAACCTTTCCAAAGCTTGCCGTCAAGAATCAGCCCACTCCCCAGTCCGGTTCCAATCGTTACGACCATGAATGACGACAGTCCACGACCCGCACCATAGAGCTGTTCACCAACGGCAATCGCATTGGCATCATTGGCGCTCTCCACCTTGAGACCAGTTTTCGCCGTCAAAAAGGTAGCCAGATTAAATCCGTCAAGCGGACGCATGTTCACCGAAGAATGAATCAGCCCGTCACTGCCCACGAGGCCCGGTATACCGACACCGATACCCGCGATCTCAACGCCCAGGGACTCCGCATCGAGAAGCAACTCTTCAATTCCCAGCAGCAAGCGTCCGCAAAAAGCATCCCTGCCTTCCACGATCATGCTGGGCAGCCTGCGGCGAGCAATGACCGAACCGTCCTCTGCAATCAAAGCCAGTCGAAGGTTCGTGCCTCCTATGTCAATTCCTATCGTACAATCCGTCATCCTGTTGCACTCCGTTAAAATTTGGTTAAGATTGTAACAACAGTTGCCGGGCTGGCAAGCCTGAAAGTGATCCGGAATAGAATGATTTTTTACTGACCAGGATTAACTGCTTGACAATTGAGTTTCAAGAAGTCTATTGTTTTTCATTTTCAGTAAAAGAATCACCCCATTACCAGCAAGTAAACACGCGTTTTTTAACAAAACTAAAAATGGAGATCAAAATGGCAAAGTTCAAGGATTCACTTGAGTATCACTCCAGCGGTCGTAAAGGCAAGATCGAAGTTATCTCCACCAAACCGTGCCAGACAGCCGCCGACCTGTCGTTGGCCTATTCCCCGGGTGTAGCCGAACCTTGCCTGGCCATCCAGAAAAACCCTGAAGACGCCTATAAGTATACCGCCAAAGGCAATCTGGTAGCAGTAGTATCCAACGGAACCGCGGTACTGGGCCTTGGCAACCTGGGCGCACTGGCCGGTAAACCGGTCATGGAAGGCAAGGGCATACTCTTCAAACGCTTTGCCGACATCGATGTTTTCGACATCGAACTTGACACCGAAGACCCGGACGAAATCATCAAGGCCTGCCAATTGCTGGAGCCGACCTTCGGCGGAATCAATCTGGAAGACATCAAGGCCCCGGAATGCTTCTACATCGAGGAAACACTTAAAAAGACCATGAATATTCCGGTCTTTCACGACGACCAGCACGGGACCGCGATCATATCGTCAGCCGCCCTGATAAACGCGCTGATGCTGGTCGATAAAAACATCGAAGACATCCGCATCGTGGTCAACGGGGCCGGGGCATCGGCCAACTCCTGCGCCAAGCTGGCGATTGCGCTGGGTGTCAAGCCGAACAACATGATCATGTGCGACACCAAGGGTGTCATTTACAAAGGACGTACCGTTGGAATGAATCCCTACAAGGAACTTTTCGCAGCCGACACCCACTTCCGCACGCTGGAAGAGGCGGCTGCCGGCGCAGACGTGCTGTTCGGCCTCTCTGCAAAAGGGGCCTTTACCAAGGAGATGATCGCCAGCATGGCCCCCAACCCGATCATCTTTGCCATGGCCAATCCCGACCCGGAAATAACCCCCGAAGACGCCCATGCCGTCCGCAAAGATGTCATGATCGCCACCGGACGCTCCGACTATCCCAACCAGGTCAACAACGTGCTCGGTTTTCCCTTTATTTTCCGCGGAGCGCTGGATGTACGCGCCACCTGTATCAACGAAGAGATGAAACTGGCCGCTGTGCATGCGCTTGCCAGGCTGGCCCGCGAAGAGGTGCCCGATTCGGTCAGCAAGGCTTACGGCAATGTCAAATTCGCCTTCGGTCGCGACTACATCATCCCCAAGCCCTTCGACCCGCGCGTGCTGCTGCACGTCGCCCCGGCCATCGCCCAGGCCGCGATGGAAACGGGCGTTGCCCGCCAACCGATCGAGGACATGGCCAAATACATCGAGCTCCTCGAATCGACCCAGGGCAAATCCAAAGAGATCATGCGCATGATCATCAACAAGGCCAAAAGCGATCCCAAGACGATCACCTTCCCCGAGGGTGACAACGAAAAGATCCTCAGGGCTGCCAAAGAACTGGTGGAAGAGGGCATTGCCAATCCGATCCTGATCGGCGACAAAAAGAAGATCAATCAAAAGTTGATCGAGCTGAATATCGAGCTGGATGTGCCGATCATCGATCCCGCCGACTCGGAGCTGACCGATAAATACGCCAACGAGCTCTACCGGTTGCGTCAGCGCAAAGGCCTGACGCTCTCCGAATCGGGGCGAATCCTGCGGCGCAAGTCACGCACCCACTTCGGCTCGATGATGGTCCATATGGGCGATACCGCGGCCCTGTTGGGTGGCATCGACACCCATTATCCGGAGACGATACGACCGGCGCTGGAAGTTGTCGGGAAACAGCAAGGCCTCTCCAGCGTACATGGCCTTTACATGATGGTATTCAAAAACGATGTTTATTTCCTGGCCGACACCACCGTCACGATCGATCCGACCGCCGAGGAACTGGCCGAGACCGCCATCCTGGCGGCGGAAAAGGTTCGCATGTTGGACATTGAGCCACGGGTGGCGATGCTATCCTTCTCCAACTTCGGATCGGTTAATCATCCCCAGACCAGAAAGGTCAAGCGCGCGGTTGAAATCGTCAAGGAGCGGGCCCCGGGACTGATCGTAGAGGGAGAAATGCAGGCTGATACAGCCGTTGTTCCGGAAATCCTGGACGGATTCACTTTCTCAAAACTCAAGACATCGGCCAATATCCTGATTTTCCCGGACCTGAACTCGGGCAACATCTGCTACAAACTGCTCCATCACCTTGGCGGTGCCGAGGCGATCGGGCCGATCTTGATGGGCATGAATAAACCTATTCATGTTCTGCAACGCGGCGATAGCGTCGACGATATCGTCAACATGGCGGCCATTGCCGTGGTGGATGCGCAAAACAGCTGATTCTGATGGCATGACAATTGAATATTGATTAAACAATTCAAAAAGCACGGGAACAGGCGAAGAGCTGCACCTCGTGCTTTTTGTTATTAAACAGCAGGTTATATTCTGCAAACACCAATCTCATTCAAAACACCCTTGCCACATCTACGCAAAAACACTTGTACGGCACAATTGATCCGGTCATATGACACATGACCACTATGTAAATTCATGCAAAAACACAACGATTCTGAGATATTATAGCAATTAAATGCTTTGACATACCGCTGATATTAAATTAAGTTAGTCGCGTTTCTGAATCAGCAATCCCAGGAGGTACCGATGTTTCTTCTCCCTAAAGGTAACCCCTTATTCGAAAACCTGGCCGTAACCAAACTCAAGCTACCGGATGTACTTTTAAAACTGAGTACCGGAGGTTTCACCGGCTACTCCAGTTTTGTTTTTCAGACAAGTACCGTTATCCTGGTTTTCGAGGCCGGTAAACTGGTAAGCGCTCTGCTAGAAGACAGAAACGGAAAAAGACAGAATGGATTTGAAGCGCTCTCCGCGCTGGCAGAACTGATGGTTTCATCGGGCAGCGGAGCCATGAACGTCTATAAACTATCCAAAGATCTCACCATGTGCATACATGCCCTTCTTGAAGGAGAGACCCTCTACAAGGCTCAAGAGCTAAAACTGATAGACATAAATTCGCTTCTCGGCAAGGTCAAGAACGACCGGATGAACGGCTGTCTGCGTATCTATACCGAAGAGCATTCGGCGATGATTTTCTACAAGGAAGGCAATCCGCTCGGATTCTTCCACGATGGCTCGGGTGACATAGAATCGTCCTCCTCCGAATCGCAAAAAATCGCAGGCCTACCGGGGGCCAAGATCGACCTTTATGCCACACAGAGTGTTGAAGAGATCATGGGAATCAACCTGCTTGAAGTCGCAAACATACAGAAGATCTGGGATGCCACCGTGGCGCTTCATCAGTCGGAAATTGACCGGACAAACAAGGAACGACAAGAACGGGATAAAAAAGCGGCTACCCTTAGACTTGCCGAGCTGGAAGAACAGGTCAAGGTAATTGTCGGCGAGTACGTAGGCAAGGTCGGACGTGGAATAGTTGATAAGGAGTTGTCCGAAAACGGAGGAAATTCATGCCTGATCGATGAGGCCGCTTTCGCGAAATTCCTGTCCGGAATCGAGCGAGCTGCAAAGCTCCTTATAAGCGGAACCAATATCAAGGCGATGATGGAAAAATTGGCCTCTACAATTACCATCGCGAGATCTGACTCTTAATTCCTAGGAACGTACCGGAGGATATATGGAAAAGTTTTTTGAACTGCTTACCCACATGAACCCATTCGATCTTGTCCAGGTTATATTCTGGGGCATGGCCGGTGCAATAAGCTTTTATTTCAGCATGGGGAACGCCAGAGTCTGGACCAGTATATCGATCGGCTTCTTCCTGATATTTCTGAGCCAGGCCTATGGCATCAACCCCTGGGGTCACTACCAGAAGCTCACCGCATTTCACTATATTGTAGGCACCGTGGCAATCATGATGATAACGCATGGATTCCTGGAATATTACGTATTCTGCCGAACTTTTGAAATCTCGGGCAACAAACTCATCGTATACCTGAGTACACTGGGCATACTTGCGGCATCCGGCGTTTTCCTGATGATAAATCCCAACCCCAGCCCCAATACCATCAGAAACATCAGAATGGTTGAAAACGCCATCTGGGTCTTTTTGTGCGTCATGAACATCGAGCTGGTCAGGAAAATCTACCTGGCCATCAAGGACTCGGACATATCGAAAGGCTTCATTGCTTTCGGTCTGGTCTTCTTCTTCATTTTTCTCTGGAAAGGCTCCGAGCTGTATCTCCAGATATTTCAATGGGACCAGGACTGGCAGGATATCATAGCGCTGATGAGCGACGAATCCACCGACTTTGATCAATACCCGGCGCGTATCCAGTTTTCCCAGGAAGTAAGAAGATACGCCGGACTACTGTCCGGTATTTCAGTAGGTGGCACTTTTACCTATATATACCGGTTGCTGAAATAGAGACTACTGAACTCCAGCTCAAAGGCACGAACCTGCTTGGGCTCGGCATGCCGTGAAAGAAATCTATCTAATTGCGCCGGCACCGTTATTTATGCAACGGGGCACATATGTAACCAGAGAATCAATATCAAGATCAAGCCTTAAGGAGTAGCCATGAAACGACTTTTACTGCTGACAGCGCTGATTACCCTGGCCACGTTTTCTCTGGCAGATGCCCGTGTTAAAGTCAAGGGACGTGGCAACAATATGAATTTCGATCCTGAAAGCGTTAGTCCCAGCTTCAGGCCGTCACTGGATCTGCTCTCCAGAAAGTGTGTTAAATGCCACTCGATGGAATGGACTGTAATCGCCATACAAACCGGTCGCGCTCCAATCACCGGACAGCCTTTTGACAAACAGGCCGTCAGGGCCTACGGAATCAAAATGCTGCGCAAGCCCAACACGGACTTGAACAAGCAGGAGATCAGGGAAATCGTAACCCTTCTTAACCACCTGATTGACGAAAACAGAAAATAATCTGATTCAGTATTCACTTTGCTAAAAAGAGCAACCGGCCAGCCGGTTGCTCTTTTATTTTAACAGGCAAACGTGAAATAAAAAAGGAGCTACGACATAAGCCGTAACCCCTTGAATTATCTGGTCGGTGAGACTGGAATCGAACCAGCGACCCCCTGCTCCCAAGTCCACGTCGGACGATCTTTCATAGCGTTTCAATCCCTTCCAAATTAACCCGCAATATCAGAATTAATCCCGTGATTTCCAATATATAGCGCGATATAATCAGTTAAATCAATTCCAATCTGGTTCACCTTATCTCATGGCCGAAAGGTCACTGAAAGGTCACCAAAGTCGAGGAAATATGTTTACTGACCGCTATATTCGCAATCTGAGGCCAGAAGGTAAAATCAAGGATATTGGAGAAAAGAATGGTTTCGGTGTCCGTGTTAAAATCGACGGCACCAAAGTATTCTTTTACTGTTCAGGAAGGTGAGTTGTTGCAGGCGTTCAGGAAAATCAAGAATTCTGAGTTGCGGGGAGCAGTTCTTTCCATTGTCAGTAATGTTAATAGAAAAGTGAGGTAACTCTTCACATATCATCACGGCAAGGGGCAAGATTGGCAACTGAACAGTACAAGCGATGAAAAATGTGCTATTAAGAATAAATGGTTAAGATTTTCCAGCTAACCTGCAAGAATAATTCAAGATGAATATTCAGCTCCAATCTCACCATTATACATTGATTCTTTTTTAATAATTGTATCAAGATCAATCTCAACGCTAAACGTCTCGTGAACTAATTTTCCATAGGTTTCGTGTTCTAAAGGCATTTCAACACTTCTCGAAACCACATAATCAGATATAGATTTAACTTGTGGGGGGTACAGCAAATAATTCTCTAAAAGAACACTCGCGCTAATACTGTCATCGTAGAAACTGATAGTTTTTCGCTTTATTGATTTACCTTTTTTACGAATATCATAAATTACATGCTCATTAAGGAAATACCTGCCTAATATTTTAGTATCAACTATAGGCGTCCCTTCAATTGGAAATCCTGAATAGATTGCAGAATTTGTTAGCACGCAACATATGACATTACTATCATTCGCAATAGTCACTCCATATTCATTTATATTTCTAACAAATGAATCAAAATTTCTTTTAACAGAATCACGTTTACGTACAATTTGTTGTACAGCATTTTCAATTGTATCGTGATAATTTGCGAACTGAAGTGAATCATCAGGCCACAATATGCATTTCAGCTCAACAAGCAATACTGTACCAGCAATTATAAGTACTATGTCTATTTCTTCTTCACGATCGCCTTTTGGTCTGAATTTAATGGAAGGACCAAGTATTACAACATCACTCTCAATTTTTGATCCTTTAAGACTATCTTTTAAATCATCAATACAAAACTGCTCAAACTCAGGGCCTCTACGATCCAATGAGAGCCCACCTTGGCGCATCCAACCTTCAACAATCCTATAAAATTTGACTGTATGTATGCAAGGTAAGACGATGAGATAATCGCCATCACATTCTATGAGTGGTTGAGTCCATATCTCTTGAGAGTAATCACCGGTGTATGTCAAAGTTTGAATAATTTTCTCAGCAGTCTCACAATCAATACGGAGTGCTTTAACAAAGGTTGCACACAAAATTCGGAAAGATATTTTAGGTGCAAACTTTATTATATCTGCTGGCAATAAATACTCCTTATTACTAATTCTAGATAGTTCTTTAAAAAGCAATCTTGCAATCGAATGTAATAATCGCCATCCGTCTATTAGTTGAATAAGAGTAAGATTATAAAAGTTTGGAAGTTGATCATTTAAAAGTAATTTGTAATACTCAGTTTCCAATGTTAGTTTGTCATTAATTCCAAATATTGCATCATCAAGAACTTTCTTACTCATTCCTAAGTCTATTTTAGATATATAGTCACATAAATAAATATTCTCAGCTAGAGGAAATTGACAAAACATCTCTTTTTGAGATCTGGTTAATTTATTAAACCATACCTCTACAAAACCCATTGTATTTTCCAGAAGATTCTTCTCACGCCTATATATTGAAGCAATCCTAGCTACTTCCCTATTCTTATCAAACGCGACATGGGACAACCTATCTTTACCTCGTGATATCCAAAAACCGTTACCAATAGTATCATTCCACAATTCGACAGCTATTTGATAGAGCATCGCATAATTTAGTTCATTTATTATGATTTTGAGGTCATCTGTTTTGATTGAATTTTCACTAGCATATGAGTCTAGTTCTGGTAATTTTATTAATTCTCTGATAATAAATTTAAGCCCATCTCCCATTCCAGTAATAAGTTCATCAGGAGCAAATGATTCGCCTAATATTGTTTTAATTTTTTGCTGCATCAATACTGGTACTTTTATAGTCTTGTCTTCTGATTGTTTTACGTCAAACAAATCCTTATGAGTAAAAATACTAACTAAATTATAAGAAACAATGCCAACCAACAACCTTTTGATAACACTGGGTTTAATTTTCACTTCAGATACTTTTATCATTTTTCTAATTGAATCTAATAACTCATCAATATAGAGACCTGTCTCAATAACTCGTTTGTCTTCATCGTCGATCAAGATATTATCTAGTTCTGATAACCATCTCTCTCTATCGAAGTTCATCCTGTTTGGCCCGGCTATTTGATTTCGGCGGACTTTTTTAGCAAAGCTTCCCATTTATCCCACCATTATATTTAGGTAATTCCGCATTATCGCCATTTTTACAGAAAACAAAACAACTAACAAACAACAGCCAAGCAAAGTAAGAACAATATTTGAACTCTTGGAGGCGAACCGATAAAAGTATCAATCTATCGTTTTTGCCATAAAACAATACGATAGATTGAGCCAAATGGTCACTCAAAAGGTCACTCAAACAAAAAAGGAGCTACGACATAAGCCGTAACCCCTTGAATTATCTGGTCGGTGAGACTGGAATCGAACCAGCGACCCCCTGCTCCCAAGGCAGGTGCGCTACCAGGCTGCGCTACTCACCGACGAAAGACGTACTGTATAGCACACGCTATTCGGTTAAGGCAAGAGAATATTCACTTTCCCGCCATTTCCCGCTCAACCGATTCACGCCAGGCACTCACAACGCCGTCATAACCCAGACTGAAGTCCTTCAGCGCCAGCAGCATCGCTTCGTCAATGGTCATTCCTCCGCCGAGTGCCGAGAGGATCTGCCTCACGATGTGCCAGCCATAACTGGTCACCATGAAGTTTACCAGTGCATAGCTCTGCTGGTAGGCCAGAGCGGCATCAGCGGTTGAAAGGGAGCTGAAATCGCTTTCCAGCTTTCTGAAATCGGTGAATGTCTTTTTACGGGCGGCCCGGCCGAACTCGGACATGGGCCGATTGTACTGCATGCGGCCGAACATCTCTGCCACACCTTCGTTCAGCCATAACGGGCAGTTGCCGCGAGTCAGTTCGAAAACCACGACGTGGGCGTACTCGTGAAAGAGCACGCCACGCATGACCGGAGTGATCTCATTCAAGGCCCCGAACGGGAGCCGGATCTTGCCGTCATAGAAGCCACCGGCCCAGTCCGGCGAATCGGTAACGGTCTTGAAGTCGTCCCGTTTGTAGATGCCGACCGGCACGCGCGCCTCAGGAAAGAGCCCCAGCTCTGCGTTGACCTGGTTGGCGGCCGACTCGAGCACATCCAGGACCGCCAATGCAAACCCGGCGTCAACACCGGGGTCGTAGGAAAGATCAAAGCGCGAACTATGTCCACGATCCATCCGCGATTCAACGGCGATCTCCTTGCGGGATTTGGCGAGCAGGTCGATGATTTCCTTGCGGCCGGGGGATAGTTTCAGTGCTTTTTCCCAAAGTTCGATCGCCTGAGCGCGATTCTCGGTTTCGTACTCGACCAGCCCCAGATAATAGAGCACTTCCGCCGAATCGGCCTTGAGAGTTCGGGCATGCTCCAACTCGTAACGGGCCACATCGTATTTTTTCAGGTAGTAATTGCAGATTCCGCGCAACAGCGAGTAGACCGGCTCCTCCGGATATATTTCCAACGCCTTGACGAAGTATTCATCCGACTCTTCGAAGTGTTTCAGCTTGAAGAAATGTTGCCCATAGGCCGCATACGCTTCGGCCAGATTACGTTTGAAGGTTTCGTTGAGGGGAAAGAGCAGATAGGCCCGGCGCAGATGTTCGATGCCTTTTTCGTATTCGCCGCGCAACATCAGTTCGCGACCATAGCCACTGTGGATGACCGGGTCGCTGTCGATCTGTTCTGCAGATACAGCCGACGCAAACAGGAATAGCGCCGCCATCACCATCAGATATCGTTTCATATCAGGAACCTCCCCAGACCGGATCGTTGGCAAATTGCATCCGCAGACGCTCATCCGGATTTTGGGAATAGAATTCTTCTTCGGAAAACGAGAATCGGTAATTATTAAGATAAAACATGATAACCGCGGCGGCGGAGTTGAGCTTTTGCATGTCGGCAGACGTGCGTTCACCCTGCCGGTCCGGATGAAAGACCTTGGCCAGATCCCGATGACGACGTTTTACCTGGGCCAGGGTCGGAGTATCCCTTTCGGACCAGCCGAAAACAGCCAGAGCCGTTTTCAGTTCGGCGTAGGTCACGGGATGAGAAAAGAACGGATCGAGGCAGTAATCCCCGCGGTGTCGAGACCCAGCATGGCACGCAACTCATGCTGTTCCGCCTGCGGAATGTAGCTGTCGGGATAGCCGAGCCGCAGAACCCGCACACCTGACAGGCCATGTTCCTCAAGCAGTTCCAGGACTGCCGTTCCGAAGCCGCCCTGCAGGACATTCTCCTCGATGGTTATCAGGCAGCCATGCTTTTGTGCCAGTTTCAGGATCAGTTCGCCATCCAGAGGCTTTACAAAACGGGCGTTGACAACGGTCAGCGACACCCCCGTCTTCTCCGACTCCAGCGCCAAAGCCGCTTCCAGGGCGGGGCGAACCATCGTGCCAAGTGCCAAAACAGCGGCATTTCCCCCCTCGTGCAAAACTTCGGCTTGGCCGACCTGGATCGGAGTCAGGTTCTGATCCAGGGAAACGCCATAACCATTGCCGCGCGGATAGCGGACTGCGGCCGGAGTTCCAAGGTTGATCGCGGTTGCCAGCATATGCTGCAGTTCGTTTTCGTCCTTGGGGGCCATCAGGGTCATATTCGGCAGATGTCGCAGATAGGAGATGTCGAAAGCGCCGTGATGCGTCGGTCCGTCGTTGCCAACCACGCCGCCGCGGTCAAGCGCAAACGTAACCGGCAGATTTTGCAGGCAGACATCGTGGAAGACCTGATCGTAGGCACGCTGCAAAAAACTTGAGTAAACCGCGAACACCGGGCGGTAACCCTCGGCGGCCAGACCTGCGGCAAAGGTGACGCCATGCTGCTCGGCGATACCCACATCGAAGAAACGTTCGGGAAATTCCTTGGAAAAGCCGCTCAGTCCGGTGCCGTCCGGCATGGCGGCCGTGATGGCCGCGACCCGGTCATCCTCTGCAGCCAGCTTGCAAAGCGCGGACCCGAATACGGCGGTGTAGGAGGCCGCCCCCCCCTTCCCCTTCAGCACCTTGCCGCTCTTGATATCAAACGGACCGACACCGTGAAACAGCGACGGGTTGTCCTCGGCCGGCTTGTACCCCTTGCCTTTCTTGGTCAACACATGAATCAGAACGGCATCGTCGAATCTTTTGACATTTTCCAGGGTTTCGATCAGCTTGGGCAGATCGTGCCCGTCAATCGGCCCGATATAGTCGAATCCAAAGGCCTCGAAGAGCATGCCCGGCGTCAGGAAACCCTTGAAAGACTCTTCCAGCTTGCGGGCCACCTGCAGCACGCTGTTGCCCATATCCAGGCGTTTAAGGAACGACTCGGTATTCTTCTTGAAGCGCAGCACGAATTCGCTGGAAGCGGTGCGGGAGAGAAAGTTGGAAATTGCGCCGACATTCTCGGCAATCGACATCTCGTTGTCGTTAAGGATCACCACCAGATCCTTGTTCAGGTGCCCGGCGTGGTTGATCCCTTCGTAGGCGATGCCCCCGGTCATGGAACCGTCACCGATCACCGCCAGCACCTTGTTTTTCCGGCCATCAAGGTCACGGGCCACGGCAAAGCCGGTAGCCGCCGAAATGGAAGTGGAGGAATGGCCCACATCGAAAGCGTCGTGAGGCGACTCGTGCCGCTTCGGAAACCCGCTGATGCCGTTCATGGTACGCAGTGTGCCGAAAGCTTCGCGGCGACCGGTCAGGAGTTTGTGCGCATAGGCCTGATGCCCCACATCCCAGATGATCTTGTCGGTTGGTGTCCGGAACACCCGGTGCATGGCGATGGTCAGCTCGACCACCCCCAGACTGGGGGCCAAATGGCCGCCGTTCCTGGAGCATGTTTCAATGATCAGGCGGCGCAGTTCCTCCGCAACGGCCGGAAGCTGGTAGGCGGGCAGCCGTTTCAGGTCATCCGGGGAATTTATCGTTTCAAGTATGGACATGAAAAAACCTTTGTTTTCTTAAAGCCCCGCCTTGGAAATCATGGGCACAGAGCGTCGATAGTATTCTTGAGTTTATGCGTGCTTCAGTTTTTCCGCTTGACGATATAAGCGGCAATTTCCCTCAACGGATCGGCCTCGGCGCCGAACGCTTGCAACGCCAGCATGGCTTCATCCATCATCGAACGCGCCTCATCCTTTGCGGCGGCAAGCCCCATTACCGCGGGATAGGTCGCCTTGCCGCGGGCTTCGTCGCTGCCGGCGTCCTTGCCGATTTCCTCGGTCGTTCCTTCGATATCCAGGATGTCGTCGGCAATCTGGAATGCCAGTCCGGCGGCCTCGCCATAACGGGTAATCGCCGCCAGTTTCTGCCGGTCTGCGCCCCCCAGCAGAGCCCCGGCCACCACCGAGGCCTTGATCAGGGCGCCAGTCTTGTGGGTATGGATATACTGGACCGTGGGCAGATCAATGTCGGGCTTGCCTTCGCTCTCCATGTCCACCACCTGTCCGCCGACCATTCCGTAGGAACCGGCACAGGTCGCAATTTCATGGATCACCGCCAGACGGGCCGCCGGATCGCAACCCACGGACGAGCGTGGATCGCTGATCAGCTTGAAGGCCTCAGTCAGGAGCGCGTCACCGGCCAGTATGGCAATGGCCTCGCCGAACACCTTGTGGTTGGTGGGATTGCCACGACGGAAATCGTCATCGTCCATGGCCGGCAGGTCGTCATGGATCAGTGAGTAGGTATGGATCATCTCCATGGCACAGGCCGCCGGAATGGCGCGCTCGGTGTCGCCCCCCACCGCCTGGCAGGCCGCCAGCATCAGGATTGGACGGACCCGTTTTCCGCCGGCAAAGATCGAATAACGCATGGCCTTGTGCAGGCTGTGCGGCAAAACAGTGTCCCTGGGGAGGAACTGGTCAAGCGCCGCATCAATGCGGTCGCACTGTTCTTTCAGATATGATTTCAGATCCATCTGCAACTGCCTTTCTGTCAATTAGCTTCGGATTCGAACGGCTCCCGTTTCATGGATCCGTCTTTCTGTTTCAGCAGGATATCAACCTTGCGCTCGGCTTCGTCCAGCTTTGCGGAACAGAAGGCCGCATGTTTGACCCCCTCTTCGAAGGCCTTCAGGGAATCTTCAAGGGAGAGCGAGCCCCCCTCAAGGCGCTTCACGACCTCCTCCAGCTTTTTCAACGATGTTTCGAATTTATCGGTTGCCATGTTGTTCTCGACCCCCAAAGAGAGTTTATTATACAGATATGCGGTTGGGCGTCAAGTTTTGGCGGTTTCCAAAGACTCAACCAGGCAGCGTGCCCGACCGCGATGCAACAACACCAGCAATTCCCCGCCGATATCCAGATCCACGGTGTCAGTAATCACACGGCCATCACCGGCTCTGACAGCCACCGCATAGCCGCGTGCCAGTGTCTTGAGCGGGGACAGCACTTCCAGCCGGGCGGAATTATCTCCGAATTTCTGCCGGTTCAGATCCAGCTTGTGGGCCATCAGCCCTTCAGCCTGTGCCGACAGCAGGCTGATCCGCTGACGCAGGCCGTTTATCCGCACGACTGGATTCTGGTACTGCAGCGAGTTTTCCAGGTGGCGGTATTTTTCCTTGCGACTTTTGAGACTGTTGCACAATGCCAGATCCAGGCGTTCGTTCAGGTCATCCACCCGCTGGGCCAGATGCCCCAGCATAGTTCTCGGATCGTGCAACGCCCGCCGCAACGCTCCGACAGAGGCGTCCAGGGTTGCCAGACGGTTTTCCATCAGCCTGACGAGCTGGCGGGAAAGAGCCTGAACCTGGCCGCGAAGCTCGTCGGCCGATGCAATCACCATCTCGGCCGCGGCCGACGGGGTGGGGGCGCGCAGGTCGGCGGCAAAATCACAGATACTCCAGTCGGTTTCATGTCCGACGGCCGATATGATCGGGATTTTGGAATGATAGACCGCCCGGGCCACGACCTCTTCGTTGAAAGCCCACAGATCCTCCAGCGAACCGCCACCGCGCCCGACGATCAGAACGTCCACCTCGGCCATGCGGTTCATGTCTTCAATCGCCCGCGCTATCTCCAGAGCAGCCCCTTCGCCCTGCACCCGCACCGGACAGATCTGCACCTCCAGCGAGGCAAAGCGCCGTTTGAGAACATTCAAGATGTCATGGATCGCCGCGCCGGTCGGCGAGGTTACCACCCCTATTTTACGGGGAAAGCGCGGCAGGGGAAGCTTGTGTTCCTCTGCAAACAGGCCTTCGCCGGCCAGTTTCTCTTTTAGCTGGACAAAGGCGGCCTGCAGTGCGCCGACACCGGACGGCTCCAGGTATTCGCAGATCAGCTGGTATTCGCCGCGCTGGTCATAGACCGAGATGTGCCCCCTGGCAATCAGCGCCATACCGTCAGTCGGGCGGAACTTGAGGTTTTTGACCGAACTTTTGAACATCACGCAACGCAGCTGCGATCCGCTGTCCTTGAGGGTGAAATAGCAATGGCCGGAGGAGGGTAACGACAGGTTGGAGACTTCGCCCTGCACCCAGAGCTGCTCGAAGTTTTCCTCCAGCACCCCGCGTAGCAGAGCGGTCAGACGGCTGACCGTCAGAATCGTCTTTTCGGAGAAGATATCCATCACATCAATGCAGTCTGCAAATCATGGGAGTTGCAGACAAAATCGCCGTATCAAAAATCATCGGACGAGCCGCCACCGTCAAAACCACCGCCGCCGCCGGAGAAATCATCACCACCGCCACCGAAAGAACCTCCGGAGAAACCGCCACCGCCAT
>JAVBXN010000029.1 GCA_030824515.1 Pelobacter sp. | reverse complement strand
GGCTATGCCGAGGGGGTCACACCCGTTCCCATCCCGAACACGGAAGTTAAGCCCCTCTGGGCCGATGATACTGCACGGGTAGCTGTGTGGGAAAGTAGGTCGCCGCCGGGAATTATTACTACAAAGAGCCCCGCCTCCAGAAATGGAGGCGGGGCTCTCTTGCGTCTGATAACCATATTTAAAAATATTGAATGTAAAAACGTAGTGTCAATGAATGCAGTTTGTGACTCGATATGTTTCTCTCATTATTCGGCCGTGGTCGTTGCACTGTCTGGCTACTGCATTTCTGAGTTGAACAAATGAATTTACATCCATCCTTTTAATCTTTACACCTACACCGTTATCTTCGCAGCGAACTACGTCAGCATTCAGATATATCAATGAGTCCGGCGAGAAATATACAGCAAGCTGTAGTGATGTGTTGACTGGAATCGCCTGTTTTGTTTTTATGAATAGCCCCTGTAGACATATGTTCTGAATGTCTCCGAAAAAACGCTGATTGTCATATTTAATTGAAGCACCTTCAGCGCATTCTACTCGAGTGAAATATCTTTTTTCCATCAGTCGGATCCCTTTACAACTTGATTGATATAGATATCTGGACTCTATAATTAATAATAAAGTATAATAAATGCTGACTTATACTGTGCATAAAATATGCCGGTGAGGTAACGCTCTGTTTTATTGATATTATGTAGAAAATGTTTTTTTGTGAAATAGCTTAGTGTAAACAATATCGACAGTAAAAATATTAAAATAACGAAATTGATGTAAAAAAAATCAATTTGATAAATGCTTGTAAACATTAATCACTTGTTTATGCATATTATCGGAAAAATGATACCCCCAGAAGAAATTTGCTGGAATTGATGGGTTCGTTTGGTGATGCGGTCCCGGCATTGGATATATGATGATATCGATATTCGAGCTGTAGAGCCACATTTTTGCGGAGCATATACTGCAAGCCGGTGCCACCCTGGTAGGAGAAATCAAGAGAGGTTCCCATGCTTGGAAGTCCCATGTCCACGAAGAGAATCCCTCCGCCTGCGAATATGTAAGGCACAAGATCCTCCCAGCTTGTAAATTTCCAGCATCCCAGCAGATACCCCCCCACCATGGATCTTCCCCCCTGATCTATAGCCAGATGGTATGGGAGCTCTGTTAAAAGTTCATGACGGCCTTGATACCAACTTCCGGAACCAATTTCGTCGGAAAGAAAAAAACCGTAACGTGCGATGGTGTCCCAAGTTTGGACCTGCGTTCTTGTTTCACCGAAATAACGATGGCTTATTCCGTATCCGGTCAGTACCGCCAGTTCTGATTTGGCTGTGCGGTGTGTGATGGATTGGTCTGCACTTGCATTATCGATTAACATCAGGCTACGTATTGCAAAAAACAGTGTAATTATAGTCATACTGAGTTGTTTCATGATAAAAAATCCTCGCGATAACATTCATAGGCTTTTTTGATGGATTGACGATAGCCGAAGTTCATAGGGAAAAAGAAGTTGTAGCGTGTCCCGTTGCCCCACATCCGTCTCAGGATTGATTTATAGCTGAAACTCTGATTAAGAGCCCACCAGTATCCGTCCAATAATCTTTCAGGGCTCATTTGCTTCGGTTTGAAAACGACACAGTGGGTATTGTAGTTGTTCCAGTCCTGGTCAATAATTCTTCCTTCTCGTGACATCTGCTCATAGAGTGTGGTGCCGGGGTATGGGGTCAGGATCGAATAATAGACGACGTCGATCTTGGCTTTCACGGCGAATTCCACCGTACGTTCGAAGACTCCTTCGTCATCGCTGTCAAATCCGAAGATGAATGAACCCTTTACTCCAATGCCGTGGTCATGCATGCGCTTGACCACGTCGATGTACTGTTGCGGTTTGTTGACTCCCTTGTTGATTGACTTGAGGGTTTCGGCCGAAAGCGATTCGAAACCCACCAGCAGCCCCATGCATCCGCTCTTTTTACACAGGGAAAGAATCTCGTCGTCCTGAGCCATGTCCACCGAGGTCTGGCCGAGCCAGTCCAGGCGGTAGGGGATAATGCGTGACAGTAATTCACGGGCGTGTCGTTTGCTGCTCATGATGTTGTCGTCGTTGAAGAAGACCAGGTTCTGCCAGGTGAATCGTCCGGGAAATGGCTTTATGTTCCGAATCTCTTGTTCAATATCATCAATTGAGCGATTGCGGAATTTACCGCCGAAGGAGCTTGTAACAGAACAGAATTCGCAGTTGAAGGGGCACCCACGTGTGGTTTCGATGAAATGCACCGGGAGATAGCCCTTGCCACGGTAGTGCTCCCAATCAACCGCTGGGCGGTTGTCCAGCGCTGGATAGCCATCTAAGTGACGGTAGACCTGCTTGAGTTGACCTTGTTGAACATCAGACAGAAGGGTCGGCCAGAGATCTTCCGCTTCGCCTATGAGTACGCTGTCGCAGTGCTGAAGCGCTTCCTCGGGCAATTTCGAGGCGTGCATGCCTCCCATAACAACTTTTACGCCGCGACTTCGAAAACGATCGGCAATCTGATAACCGCGCCTTGCCACCGGTGTCATTGTGGTGATGCCGACAAGATCAGCATTAAGTTCAAAATCCAGTGTTTCAACTTTTTCATCTATGATAATGACCTCCCATTCTGGTGGCGTCAGTGATGCCACTTTGAGCAGGCCGAGATATGGCATGCGGAAGTAAAAATCATTACCCAGAAGACCACGTTCACCAATAGGTGAAATCAAAAGCAGGCGTTTTTTCATGATGCCCCCATATCATAAACAGGAATTCACCACTTCTGTTTCATTTCAAAAGCCAAAATCTCGGGCAGATGCCTCATAAACTTAAGAATGCTGCGGGGAGATCTCCAGAGCATGCTGGCATACCCCCAATGGATCCTGGCGCGGTGGTAAAACCGGCGGATGAATTCATCGTACAGATTTTCCAGTTGATCTTTGGTCATGCCATGCGGAATAAATACGAAGTTCATGCAATTCATCTGCGGCCAGTTTTCATCAAATTTGCCATGCTCACGGATAGTCTTGTAGACCGGCGCACCCGGAAAAGGAGTGAACTTGGTGACGTTGATCTCTTCCAGAGGCAGCGATAGAGCATAATCGATCGTACGGCGGATTGCAGCTTCGTTCTCGCCCGGCAGTCCGATCATGAATAGTCCCTTGACCCGCATGCCGGCATCCTTGACCATTTGTAGCTTGCTGCCGACCTCGTCAAGTCCGAAAAATTTGCGATGTTTCTTTACAACCTCCGGGTCTCCAGATTCTATCCCGAAATTTACCTGCCAGCAGCCTGAGTTCTTCAGCAACGACAGCAGTTCATGATCCACATGCTCCAGTCTGGCGATACAGTTGTAGGTTACATTAAGTCGTTTTTGCTTTTTAAGTTCGCAAAAGCGTGTCACGCGATTGCGATCAAATGTAAACAGGTCGTCGTAGAAAAAAACGTGGCGTATTCCGTAGTTCCGGTTAAGCATCTCGACGTGCTCGATAATGTATTCCGGCGAGTTAAAACGGAAACCGCGGGCGAAGACGGAACGGTCGCAATAGGAACAGCTGTACGGACATCCCCGGCTGGATATTATGCTGGAGTTGGGGGCCGTTGGAAAGCTGAAGAGTGGCAATGTGTAGCGTTCAGGGAAATTAGGTAGAAGATGGTAGGCCGGGAAGGGGAGTGTATCCAGTTCTGCTATCAGCTCTCGTTGAGCCGTCAATGTACCGACTCCGTCCTTGCGATAGGCTATTCCTGGGATATCATCCACCATTCTACAGCCGCTTTGGACCAACTCCAGCATGGTCTGCTCACCTTCACCGATGACCAGGTAGTCGATGGCTGGAAACAAGTCCAGCAGCGGCGCTCCGATCGTGCAGGCGTGGGCTCCACCGACCACCGTGATGATTTCAGGTTTGATTTTCTTTAACATCCCGACTATTTCGTAACCTTCCAAGAATGATGATGTTGTGCATGATAAACCGACTAAATCCGGTTGTCTTGACAGTATCGTCTCAAGCAGCGACTCAGCTGTGGCAGGTGCCGCATAGCAGTCTATGATTTCAACCTGAATACCATTCTGTTCCAAAACGGCGGCAATGCTCATGATTCCCAGTGGCGGCATCAGGTTGAATATGGTGGTTATATCCTGTACGCCGGGCAGAAAATTGTTGCCATAGGGGTGGATGAAAAGTACCTTCACTTTACAGTCTCCAGAAGTGTTCTCTTGGCTATTGAAACAGATTTTTGCATGCCGGTCATATTTGCAGAAAGTCGTGTTGATTGCCAGCAGAAACATGATTCAAAATATTTGCGTATGATTATCTTATCCGTATAAATATTGACAAGACGTATTGCGTAAGGGATTATATCCCCATGCCCGAGCTTCCCGAAGTGGAGAGCGTTCTCCGTACGTTGCGTGATTGTCCTCCGGTTTTACCTGGGCGGATGATCAATAGAGTTATTGTCCTTTCCGATACAGTGATATCGGATGAGCATGTAGATAAATTTCCCGTCGAACTGGAAGGAATGGTTTTTTCCTCAATAGTTCGTCATGGCAAATATCTGATTTTCAGAATGATCAGATCCGGTGTCGGTTGCAGCGAATCTTTTGTAATTATTCATCTGCGAATGACCGGAAGGCTGTTTCTTGTTCCCCATGAGCATTCGGTAGAAAGGCATACACGACTGGTGCTGATGCTGGACAATGACCTGGCGTTGCGTTTTGATGATCCCAGGAAGTTTGGCAGGGTCTGGTTAGTTGCAAATCCTGCAGACGTAGTTTCAGGGCTCGGTCCTGACGCTCTTACTGTGAGTCCTGAAATCTTCAGGACTAGAATATCTTCTTATCAACGTCAGATCAAACCGCTGCTTCTGGATCAATCTTTTCTTGCAGGCATAGGCAATATCTACGCGGATGAAATCCTTTTCCAGGCAGGTATTCATCCGCTCAAATCCAGTTGTGACCTCACGCCGTCTGATATTGACCGGCTGTGTAATGCTACTCGCGAAATTCTGACAGAGGCTGTCGAATCCAATGGAGCCAATATTGAGGGGGTCTTCAGTAAAGGGCGTTTTGTTGTAAGTGTTTATGGCAGGGAAGGTCTGTGCTGTTCAAAGTGTGGTTCCATGATTATTAAAATCAGAGTCGGCCAGCGAGGGACTCATGTATGCCCGGTCTGTCAGCCCTTTCTTTGAGCCGATTTAAATCTGAGTTGCCGGTTACTGTAACTTGACTTTCCATCAACTGCTGGTGCAAAGTGTGGTCTGATTCAGTTAAACAAAAAATAATTAACGATGATAACAGGGGGGGATATGGAGCTACGGATTCTGGGAAGTGCAGGTGCAGAGTTCCCCGATTTCAGGCCTCCGGCGTTTCTGATAGACGGCATACTGCTACTGGATGCCGGTACGATAGGTTCTGTTTTGAGCGAAGAGGAACAGTGGAATATTCACAATATATTTATTACCCATTCCCATCTTGATCACATTCGCGGCATTCCAGCTCTGGCGGATAATATAATTATAAAAAACCTGAATCATACCGTTAATATACACTGTACTAACGATGTTAAGACAGCCTTGCAAAATCATTTGTTCAACAACATCATCTGGCCGGATTTTACAAAAATACCCTCTGCAGCCGATCCGGTAATTGCGTACTCAAATATAATTACCTATCAGGAATACGAAGTTGAAGGATATACCATTCAGGCGATACCTGTTAACCATACCGTTCCGGCTGTTGGTTTCCGGGTAGCTTCAGGCGGCCGGACGCTTGTCTATACCGGGGACACCGGGCCCACTGAAGATATCTGGAAATACTGTTCGGGAATTGATGCCCTGATAGTTGAAGTGTCATTTCCCAACAGTATGGAATCGTTGGCCATGCTTACCAAACACATGACTTCCACAATGCTTCTGCAAGAGTTGACTAAAATTGATATATTACCCAAAAGAATTCTTGTTACCCATCCAAAGCCGCAATATGTGGATATCATTCGCAGAGAAATAGAATCTCTGAATATAGCCGGTATCGAGCTTCTGCGTGACGGATCCTTTTATGACATATAGTGCGTGAAAAATTGTCATGATCAATTCACTCGGGCGGGTTTTTCTAGTCAAGATCCTTTTTTTATCCGATATATTCCAAATGCTGGTACAAGCTTCCGGCAACGCTGTTCGTGCATTTGGTTACGGAACCGCTGCCATACGGATGGTTTTGCTGAAGCAGATTTATTTCACCGGATTTGAAGCTGCGAAAATCATCGTGATTATTTCCGTAATTATCGGAACAGTAATAATTACCCAGGTCGTAAGCCTGGCCGGTAATAACGGTTCTTTAGTCGGCAAGATTTTGGCATGGGTTGTGTTGCGTGAACTGGCTCCACTCTTGACTGCTATCATAGTAATCGCACGGAGCGGAACTGCGATTGCAACCGAGCTTGGAACAATGAAGATCAATGGTGAAATTGAATCAATCGAGATGCTCGGCATTCCAACCGGTTCATATCTGGTGATGCCACGCATTATCGGAGTTACAACAGCAATAGTCGTTCTGACTGTCTATTTCGTAATGACTGCCTTTGTTGGCAGCTTTTTGGTAGCATCAATTGGCTGGCACGTTCCTTATCAGCAGTTTATCCAGGGTATTGTCGCTTCACTGGGATTAAAGGAAGTTGTCATGCTGTTTACCAAGAGCATCTTTTTCGGTTTATTTATCTCATCGACTTGCTGCTGGTACGGTCTAAACGTTGATCGCAGCGCCACTGAAATTCCCCAGGCTGCTACCAAGGCTGTTATGACAAGTCTGTTTGCTGTTTTTCTCCTGGATGGTCTTATTACCTATCTTTCCTCAATTATGCAGATTTGACCTGCTGAAATCTCATTTTTCTTAATTATTTAGTCTTGCTAAAACAGGCTGTTTGCAGTATCTTGCGGGGCAAACAGCTACTTATACGATTGATTATGGAGGATGAATGTACAGCCAGCCGGGTAAGACTAAATTTCAAGTTGATCTTCGCCAGCATCTGCGCGACCAAAACATTAGTGGCAATCTTGTTCATCTTATTTGTGAAATAGCCGAGGCCAGCAAGTATGTGATCAATGCGGTCAGAACCGGAGACCTCGGTGTTGCTGGTACTTCTAATCTATACGGAGAGGAACAGTTGGCGCTCGATGTTCTCTCGGATCGAATCATGCGCAAACGCTTGCAGCATTCCGGAGTTGTCTGCAATATTGCTTCAGAAGAGATGGAGGAAATTTTTCAGGTCACCAGCAATCCTCAGGGAATGTTTTCGGTTGCCTATGATCCATTGGACGGTTCTTCTCTGGTTGACGTTAATCTGGCGGTTGGTACCATTGTCGGTATTTACCAGGGGAATGATCTGCTTCAACCGGGGCGAAAGATGGTAGGCTCAATGTATATTCTCTATGGGCCACGGGTCTCTCTTGTGTATTCGGTCGGTAAGGGTGTCTATGAATTCACAATGAACCAATTAATGGAGTATACTCTGACACGCGAGAATATACAGATGCAGCCTTCAGGTGATATATACTCACCGGGTGGATTGCGAAAAAAATACAGCGAAGGAAATGAGAAGTTTATCCGATATTTGGAGGCAAAAGGCTCTAAATTGCGTTACTCTGGTGGTTTCGTGCCAGATATAAATCAAATTTTGATGAAAGGTAAGGGCGTTTTCATGTATCCGGCGCTGTCAGATGCTGCCAACGGCAAGTTGCGACTTCTTTTTGAACTCAATCCGATGGCTTTTCTGATCGAACAGGCTGGAGGAATGGCTACAAACGGAGAAATTCCGATTTTGGATATTATGCCCGAGGGTCTTGACCAGAGGGCACCTGTTTATATAGGTTGCCGGAACGATGTAGAAAAGGCCGCAGAGTTCTTGAATGGTATAGACTAGACAGGTATTGCATAATAGCAGCTTATGACGGATAACTCGTTGAAACAAGACAAATTACCACAACGGCTTTGCAGTGAAATACAGCTCTTTGATTTGTGCGACCTGTCATCGTGTGGTTTCAAATCAGGACGTTTTTGCAATAACTCTGGATTGCTCTTAAGATTTGAGAGGATAGCCGATCAGGAGCTTCGATTGCCGGAACAGTTTATGGATGAAGAGCTGGATGGTGACGAAGAAACTGATGATGAGTTCTATGACTATGAGGCCGAGCCGGATGGAAACGACGAGTGGGAAGATGAATAACTAGAAATCGGATTTAATAGAACTGCGATCAAAGTGTTAATTAAGATGCTTTCGGTTTGGTTTAAGCAGTTTATGTGGGGTTCGGAATATTTCGAACCCCACTTTTTTATACAAACCGTTTACCGGCACATTCCTCCCAATGATTTCGGTTTATTGAAAGGAACAATTCGGCGATATCCGGATCGAACTGGGTGCCACTATGTTTGATTACTTCCTTTGTTACTGCTTCAAATGGAAGAGCGCGACGATATGGCCGGTCGGATGTCATCGCGTCCAAAGTATCAACCAGCGCAAAGATTCGGGCGCCGATTGGTATTTGTGAACCCTTGATCTGTTTAGGATATCCCGTGCCGTCAAATCTTTCATGGTGGCATAGAATTATTTCAGAAGGTGATTTAAGAAACTTTATTTCTGACAGAATTGCATAACCAACCTGTGGGTGTCTGCGCATTTCTGCCCACTCATCCTCATCCAGCGACCCGGGCTTCAGGAGAATGTTATCTGAAATACCGATTTTGCCAATATCGTGCAACAAAGATCCTTTTGCCAGTTCGTCCAATTCCTTTCCCGCCACCCCCATTTTTTTGGCTAAAAAAACTGCGTAATTCATAACACGCTCGGAGTGTGATCCAACTTCTTTTTCCCGTGCATCCAGCGCTCGTACAAGAGCTGTCAGAGTGCTGTCGTAAGTCAGAGTCAGCTCGTTCATGGTCTTTCGAATCTGTTCGGTCTGCTCCATTACCTTGAATTCTAAGTTCGCTTGATAATTCTTTTTTTCAATTGCAAGGCATCGGCGTTCAATCAGGTTTTTAACAGTTAGTACAACACGGTTTATGCCGAACGGTTTTGTAATATAGTCGTCAGCTCCGAGATGAACACATTCCATCGCGGTGTTCATGTCGGATAATCCGGTTATCATAAGTACTGCAATATCCGGATCAACTTTTTTAAGGTCGCGCAGCAATTCAACACCGCTTCTGCCAGGCATCATGATATCTGAAATCACAAGATCAATCTGTTGTTTACCGAGAATAACAAACGCTTCATCAACGTTGGCCGCTTGATGACAAACATACTTGTCCTGCTGCAGGGCTGAAGATAATAAATCCCGTATCATTTCTTCATCATCGACAATCAGAATATGTTCTTTCATCTGCACTGCTCCACGGTTGATTTATTTTTACCTCTCAAACAGTCGTGTACCATTTTTGAAAGTTCATAGGTACTGAAAGGCTTGACAATTACGCATAAGCTCTCTTCACTTATACCGCTGATACTGAATTTAACGTCAGCATAACCGGTCATGAACACTATTTTCAAGTCTGGATTTCTTTCACGCATTATCTTTGCCATTTCAGGTCCGGAAATATCGGGCATCATAACATCCGACAATAACATTTCTATCTTATTACCATATTGTTCGAAATGTTTCAGAGCCTCAACCGGACCGGTTGCCGTCAAAACATCATAACCACTTGATCTAAGTGCTGCTGCGGTAAAATCCAATACGGTCTGTTCATCTTCCACTACTAGAATCAAGCCTTCGGAGCGAAAAGGAACAACAGTATTTTTACCAGCTGTATCCGATTCGAGCACCGTGTGTTCCTGAATCACCCTGGGCAGATAAACCCTGAATTCAGATCCGAGTCCAAGTTCGCTAAGCACCTGAATATATCCGTTACTTTGCTTGACAATCCCATATACAGTTGCGAGTCCAAGACCGGTTCCGGAGTCTTTCTTGGTGGTAAAGAACGGTTCGAAAATTCGTGAAATGACCTCTTCAGACATGCCCATTCCCGTGTCGCGTACGGATATCATCACATAGGAACCTTCTTTTGCTCCACGGTTGAGAAATACAAAATTGGAATCCAGGTCAGCATTGGCAGTTTCAACCATGATTGTTCCACCGCGCTCCATTGCATCTCTGGCGTTGATGACAAGATTCATGATGATCTGTTCGATCTGGCTCGGATCAGCCATGACCTGTCCGACGTCAGTTGCAAGATTGGTAGTCAGGATTATGTTCTCACCGATCAGGCGAATGAGGATCTTGTGAAGACCTGAGATAAAAGTATTTACCTGGACCGGTTTGGGATCAAGGACCTGGCGGCGTCCAAATCCCAGCAACTGCCTGATGAGAGTCGTAGCGCGTTCGCCGGCATTGAGAACCTGTTCAAGATCTTTTCTGGCCGGATCGTTGTCACCGATCTTTTGGATTGCCAACGTACTGTATCCGTTTATGACGGTAAGTAGATTATTAAAGTCATGGGCTATGCCGCCAGCCAATTGTCCGATGGCTTCCATCTTTTGAGACTGCTTCAACTGTTCCTGGGTCGCTTTACGAATTGTTTCCGCACGTGCAGAGCTGATGGCGAGTGAGCATGGGTGAGTAAAAATATCAAAATCAGCTATATCGTTGTCCGAATATCCAGACTCGCAATTTGCAAGGCCAATCATTCCGATCACTGCAGAGCCGACCTTCAGTGGAAAACCGGCAAAACTGGATACTGTTGGAGAACACAATCGACATGAACATGTTTTCCACGGGTTGTCTTCTGAACTATTTACTACTATGGTTTTCTTCTCGATAATCGGCGCCATGAAAAGCGATGTGTGAAGCGGCACTTCATATGAACCGTGGCGCAGTATTTCATATTGGATGTCACGATAACCTGATAAATCCTGTACCGAATCAACTGAAGTAGTTAATAATGCCAGTGCAACCGCATTACCATTAGGCAAAAGCTCTAAAATTATTCCAAACGGGGAACTTGTACTTGCCATACAGGTTTCCAGAATAATACCTGCCATTTTAGACAGACTGCCATTTTCAATAAAATGGAGGTTGGCAATATTTATCGATTCTATCAGTTTTATCTGCCGATGGTGCCGTTCTTCGTTAAGTCGTATCAGTGTGATATCGTCTGCAACCTTGATAAAATGGGATATCTCGCCATCATTACCCTTTATTGATGATATAACCGCTCGCTCATGATAAAATGTTCCGTCCTTGCGACGGTTGAAAAACTCACCACTCCATTCGGCTCCACCCAACAGTGTCTCCCAGAGACGTGCATAGAATGCAGCCGACATCCGACCTGATTTGAGAAATGCCGGTGATTTTCCGACCGCTTCAGCGTATGAAAATCCTGATGCTCTGCTGAATGCAGGATTTACATACTCAATGATACCCTTGCAATCGGTAATTATAACCTGCGCAGAACCGATTTCAGCGGCTCGATAGAATTTGCGAAGCTCGGTCTCTGCAAATTGACCTACTACATCATTTATCGAAGTGTCGGAATTCATGTGTTAACAATACTTCCTGTTGCGCTGACTAGCAGCATAATAGATTAATAATATTATCTCTATCTTCTATCACCCAATTGTCATGTTTTCAAGTAGCATAACCTGTGTTATAGTGCTTTTGATGGCTGCAGCGTGTAAAACACAGTAAAATCATATTGTTGAAAGTAAAATCATCGGGGGCGGTTTGCATGCCACATCTTGTTAAGTTGATTGTTGTATTCATTGTCATGTGTCAATCAATCGTCTGGGCTGGTGAAGTTAAAGAGGGGTTTACCCAGAAATCATTTGTACAGCGCATGTTTCAGCATTTATTGTGGAATCAGGGCTTATCAAAAGAACCTGCGGACCGGGATTATCTGCAGATACTTGGCGGCAAACGCACCTTCAGATACGAAGCCGAAAATGCTTATAATGAAAATACGGACCGAGTTACGGTTCGGAACTTCACATTATACGGTCCGTTTACCGGTAAAGGTTGGTTGTTGGGCGTTTCTGATACTACCGCAGTTGATTTTGCCGCGCTGCTCCCGATTAAGGGTGAGTATGTTTTGAAAGCCGTGATCAAGGGCAACGGGTTCATCTGGAACATAGGTGACAAGCAGTATCGGGCAGATTCAAAGTCGGATGTTTTTAGTGAAGTGGAAATCGGGAAAATATCCCTGAATGCCGGAGTATTGAAAATACAAGTTTCAATTCCGCCGGAGGGTGCTATTGACTCATTCTTACTCTCGGCACCGGATTATACGCCTATACAACCAGTTGCCGGATGGCGTTTCAAAGAGCCGCTCACGGCCGGACAGCTGGCTGAAATAGTGGTGTCCATGTCGGGGCGCCATGAACAGTTGCAAAATGCTGAAGATAAAACTCCGAGGCGGCTGTCTGTTTTTGAATCGGCTGTCATTCCTTCTTCGGCTGCTGCAACCGGCATTGAAGAGTTTGGAAAATTCACTTCCCGCGAGTGGGTCAGGTCGGATTATCGTGGTGCTTCAATCCAGGTTCCAGTAAAAAATGCCGTTGCCGGCTTCTATGGGATTACTGCAAACGTGATGGGTGGGCGCATAACCGGGAGTGTCAACGAAACTCCGTTTGAAGCATTGGGCAAACCATATTTCGATACGGTACGGTTGGGGTTGTTTCGCCTGGAGTCCGGTGACAACCTCATCACTATTAATTTGCCCCCAATGGGGGGGATAGATACGCTCGAACTCAGCATGAAAAACATGAGATCCGACAGCTTTCTTGCCGTCAGCGGCATTAAAGGGCCCGCCGAGCGTCTGATATCGGTTGATGAGGCCGAGTCAGTGATAAAATCAGTTACGGATTCATACCCGGTAAGAAGGTAGCTTGAAGTAATGTTACGGCAATGGCCATTATTGATACCCTTTGTGTCAATGGCCGCCGGATTGTCAATTTCTTTATTCACGAATCTGACCTGCACGATTCGAGTTTTGGTCGCCTGTTTTATCTGTCTGATTCTCTCCCTATTCCATCGAGACCAGCGTATCATTGCTACCTGCACGGTCCTGTTCTTCTTTATCTGGGGATTATTCGCCCTTAGCCCCTGGTTTTCTCCGATTAAGTCACAAGCTTCTATCAGTAATAAAGTTTCAGGTACTCCGGTCGTGGTCGAAGGAATAGTTGCGGCTCGCCCGTCCACAGCATCCGATGGAAGCCGTGTGGTTGTAGAGGCGGAGAACATCATATCTGGAAATAGAATTGAACCGGTTAGCGATTTAATGCTGCTGTCCGTTTCCCAAGGCGAGGTTTCTCTCGTAAGAGGCGACAGAATCAGGTTCATGACGCAAATTTCATTACCTCATCGATTTGGCCTGCCCGGCGAATTTGATTACCCTCGCTATCTTCTGTTCCAGGGAATAACTGCCACAGGCCGTGTTGATACACAGCAGGATATTGTCTTGATTCGGGCAGCCGCCGAAGAATCAATGCAAAGATCTATCGATATTGTTGCTAGAACATTGGGGGATGCCATTCGAAAGGCGGTACCTGACGTCAGAATATCGTCGGTGCTTACCGCGCTCTTGCTCGGGGACCAGAAGCGTATTCCGGAGAACCTTGCCGATGCTTATACCAGGGCCGGAGTCACTCACATCCTGTCCATTTCCGGGTTCCATGTAGGTATCATTGCCGCGTTTATCAGCCTGATCTCCCTAGGCATACTGACTCGTTTCGAATCTTTGACGTTGCGCTGGAACGTGCGCCGCATTTCGGTTTTAATCACCATTCCTTCGATGGTGACCTATCTGTTTCTGACCGGAAACGCTCCGGCGACAGCACGTTCGGTGGTCATGCTGGTTGCCTGTGCCGTAGCGCTTTATGTTGAAAGAGAGACCGATGCCATCAATATGCTGCTGCTGGCAGCATGTCTTCTGATTGCGATCAATCCGGTGACCCTGTTTGATGTCTCGTTTCAACTATCGTTTTTATCGCTATGGGGGATCATTGTTGCAGTACCGTTACTCAGTGAGCGTTTCTCTGCAGTGGTTCCCCGACGATCACTAGTAATTATCCAGCTATTGGCGGCATCGATTGCAGCCTCATTCGTGACACTGATACCGGTGCTCCATACGTTCAAAGTGGCTTCCCTGAACGGAATACTCGCAAATTTCCTGGTAGTCCCATTGCTGGGGTATGGCGCAGTAATAAGCGGCTTCTGTGTTTTGCCCTTGATAGTTTTGGCGCCGAATCTTTCCGGGATTCTGCTCTGGCCGTCATCCAGGCTGATCTATATTTCAAACATGATCGTCGAATGGTTTTCCGTATTGCCGGTAATACACTTCACCAAAGTTACTTCATGGGACATGTTTTTCTTTCTGTTATTCATGTTCAGCGTTACCTTTGTTCGCGGATTCCGCAGGCGGTTTGCTCTTGCGGCCTTCATGCCGCTTGCAGCGGTTATGATTCATGCAACGGAACCTCCATCAGCGGATGGGAGGTTGCATGTTACCATGTTGAGTGTTGGCCAGGCCGAATCGATGCTTCTTCGTTTGCCGGACGGAACGACCATGCTGGTGGATGGTGGTGGCTACCTTCATGACACCGGCAGGGACTTCGGGCGAAGAGTTCTTTTGCCGGCAGTGGAGTCGCTTGGAATTCGCAGGATTGACCGTTTGATTATAACCCACGATCACCCGGATCATATCGGAGGATTGTCATTTGTTGTGAAAAATATAACTGTCGGGGAATGCTGGACAACATCAGGAACTTATTCAAAGTTGCAACACAGCGACCTGGGATCTGCACTGTCAGATCGGAAAATACCGGTTAGATTGATTGCGGCCGGAGATTCAATAAACATCGCATCCGGTGTGGATTTCAAAGTCATTTCACCCGGCCAACATGTGCTCAGGAATGATGGAGATGACATCCGGAACACAAATGAAGATTCTCTCGTGTTTCGTGTCACTTTTGCTAAGTTCAGTATGCTCTTTACCGCTGACGCCGGTTTTGACGCGGAGCGAGAAATGATTTCGAGTGGCTGTGATCTTGGAGCAACCGTACTGAAAGTGGGACATCACGGGAGTGCCTATTCTACTTCAGAAGAATTCATCGATAAAGTCCGGCCGCGAATTGCATTGATATCGGCTGGAGCAGGCAATAAATTCGGATTGCCCTCCGGGAGAACAATTGATCTGTTGAAAACAAAAAACATCATGGTTTATCGTACAGACCGTGACGGCACTATTGAACTGGCAAGTGACGGCAAGAATTTGAATGTCTATACCAGATATGGACCCGATTGATTAATAAAGCTATTTGACACTGTTTACGTAAATAGAGTACAAGATGTATTGATAATATTTATATTACCCGCTTCGAAGTGACACAGAATGAATACGATCCTTGTGGTTGAAGATGACAGGCTGTTTCGTGAAATGTTTTCCGACCTTCTTAAAAGTGAAGGTTATCAGGTTGATTGTGCCTCCTGTGGTAGCGAAGCTCTCAAGATGCTCACCAGCAACCAATATGATCTAGTTGTCACCGATCTTGTCATGCCGGATATCAATGGCCTTGAGATTCTTTCTCATGTTCGTGAAAGTTATCCAACTGTTGATGTAATAATGGTTACAGGAAATGCAAATCTTGAATCTGCAATATATGCCTTGAAACACGGTGCCCGTGACTTTTTGGCAAAACCGGTAAATCCAGATGAGTTTAAACATTCGGTTGCGCAGTGCATGCAACAGCGCAGGTTGCTTGATGAAAATGAAGAGCTCAAAAAAATGCTCACATTGTTTCAGGCCAGCCAGGCAATTGCCGGTTGTCTCGATATCGGCAGAGTTTACCAGCTTCTGCTGGACTCGATTGCCCGCGAAACCGGAATCAGCAGAGCCCTGGGCCTGTTTCTTGCCGGTGGTAAGCTGGAGTTGAATGAAACAAAAAACATATCGCCGGAATCAGGCAATATTCTTGCGGCCGAAATCCTGCTGGCACTGCCCGATGCCACCCCTGAGCAGCATCTGATTCAGCATATCCAGCTGATCTCTCCCGATACACCGGATGGCTTCAGAGAGGCCTACCTGATTCATATCCTTAATCAGGCCGTTTACCGGGGGGTGCTCGTACTCTTTAATGATCCGGACCATGAGCTTCCGGATATAACTCCCTGCAGCAAAAACATCATTTTCCTGATCGAGCAGTCAGCCCATGCTTTTGAAAATGCCGAGACATTTTCCCATGCCAAGGAGATGCTATTTATTGATGATATCAGTGGGCTTTTTAATCACCGCTACCTGGATATCGCCCTGGACCGTGAAATGAAGAGGGTAGAGCGTTATGCTTCACACCTTGCCGTGCTTTTTATCGATGTGGACGGTTTCAAGTTGGTGAATGATACTCATGGCCATCTGATAGGAAGCCGGGTGCTTGCGGAATTCGGATCCCTGTTGAAAAAATCGGTTCGTGATGTTGATGTGGTTATCCGCTACGGTGGTGATGAATATACGGCCATACTTGTGGAAACACCGGCCGAGTTGGCCCAGGTAGTAGCCGAGCGTATAAGGCAGCAGGTTGAAGTCCACCACTTCCTTGTTGAAGAAGGGCATGACATCCGTCTCACATGCAGTATCGGATACGCCTGTTGTCCCGACGATGCCGCCAGGAAAGAAGATTTGATAGAGATGGCCGACAAGGCCATGTATGTTGGCAAGGCGGCCGGCAAGAACCGTATCCAGCGGATATCAATCGTTTCCTGAGCCGTTGTTCCCATACGAGCCCGATCGGTGCGGTTTATGTATGCCCGATCGGGCTTTTTAATTCCATGCAAGAAATATATCGGGGTGAAAAGTGGCAATTACAGCAATCAAAGGATTTAATGACATTTTACCGGAAGAATCCGGCCGTTGGCACTATATCGAACAGGCGGCACGCCGTATATTTGAACTGAATGGATTCAGCGAGATTCGGGTGCCGGTCATGGAGAAGACAGAGCTGTTCTGTCGCTCTATCGGAGACGCCACAGACATAGTGGAAAAGGAAATGTACACCTTCATCGACAAGGGCGAGAATAGCGTCACGCTACGACCGGAAGGGACCGCCGGTGTCATGCGTGCTTTTATTGAGCACAAACTCTACGCACAGGATCCTGTCACCAAGTTGTTTTACATGGGGCCGATGTTTCGGTACGAACGACCGCAAAAGGGGCGCTACCGGCAGTTTCACCAGATTGGAGCAGAGATTACCGGTGTCTGTGATCCGCTGTCCGATGCCCAGGTTCTGAACATGCTGGTTTCTTTTTTCCATGAGATCGGTTTGGATGAACCATCGTTGCAGATCAATTCCCTGGGGTGTCCGGAATGTCGTCCGGCCTATCGCAGCGCACTCTGCCTCTTCCTGGAGGAACGTCTGGAGAACCTCTGCGAAGATTGCAAGCGCCGATTCGGCACCAATCCGCTCAGAACGCTTGACTGCAAGGTCCCGGGATGTGTCGAGGCTACAAAAGGAGCGCCATCGATGCTGGAGCATCTCTGTGGAGATTGTAACCAGCATTTTGATTCTGTCCGACACTATCTCGACCTGTCAACCACACCCTACAGTATCAATTCCCGTATGGTTCGCGGGCTGGATTACTATACCAGGACTACGTTTGAAGTGGTGACCGGTCTGTTGGGTTCCCAGTCAGCCGTGGCTGCGGGAGGACGCTATGACGGTCTGATCTCGCAACTCGGTGGTCCCGCGATTCCCGGAATCGGTTTTGCAATCGGACTGGAGCGGGTGGCGCTGCTTCTGGGACAGAGGGCTTTTGCAAAAGTGCCAGATTTGTTTATTGCCACCATGGGGGCAGGGGAACGCGATACCGCATTCAGTTTGCTGGATGGCCTGTTGAAGTCCGATGTGCGGGTCGAGCTGGATTATGAGGGCAAAAGCCTCAAGAGCCAAATGCGCCGCGCCGACAAACTCAAAGCGCGCTTCAGTGTAGTAATCGGAGAAAACGAGGTTAAGTCAGGAAAGGCATTCTTCAAACGAATGTCTGATGGTTCAGTAATGGAAGTGGCCTTGATGGTTGATGATATTGCAAGGGCTTTACAGGTGCAATAGTATAAGTAATGCTGATACGTTAATGTTCAAGAAAGCGGAGCGGGCTTCCGGAATTCAAATTGTAGCGGTTGGTGAATTGATATAGACAAGAAAACAAAATTAAACCGGAAGTTTTTTTTTGCATACAAACTGCAAAAACTATGATAGTGGTTAAAAAATATAAAGTTTACAGCTTTTATAAAATTCAGGTTACTGTATACGATGATATTCAAACACTCGTGCTAACATGAGTGCAATACACAAGCGGGACAGAAGGAGTAGTGGCATGACAACAGGCAGAGTAAAATGGTTCAACGACAGCAAAGGTTTCGGTTTTCTTGAGCAGGAGCAGGGCGAGGACATCTTCGTACACTTCTCCGCTATTTCTGGTGAAGGTTTCAAATCCTTGGCCGAAGGCGATGCAGTTAGCTTCGATATCGTCAAAGGACCCAAAGGGCTGCAGGCAGCTAATGTAACTCGGATTTAATCAAACCTTTTCAGCACTCAAAAGCCCCGCCATAAGCGGGGCTTTTTTTATTTCTGCAGAGGCATCAAACGTTGAAGCGAAAGTGCATGACATCCCCGTCTTTTACCACGTACTCCTTGCCTTCCAGTCGCATCAGCCCTTTTTCCTTGGCGCCGCTTTCACCATTGCAGGCGATGTAATCATCGAATGCGATAACTTCGGCGCGAATAAAACCCTTTTCAAAGTCGGTATGGATAACGCCTGCAGCCTGGGGCGCCTTGGTGCCTTTGGTGATTGTCCAGGCGCGGACCTCCTTGACACCGGCGGTAAAGTAGGTGATCAGGCCCAGCAGGGAATATGCGTTTCTGATCAGGCGGTCAAGCCCGGCTTCCTCCAGACCCATGTCCGTGAGGAAAGCCTGCTTCTCTTCACCGTCAAGTTCGGAGATCTCGGCTTCCAGTTTACCGCAGATAACTACGACGCCCGAATTCTCCGCAGCCGCGATCTCGCGCACCTTGGCGACATTGGGATGTTTGCCTTCCAGGTCGTCCTCGGTGACATTGGCCACATACAGTACAGGTTTATCGGTCAGAAGATGGAGATCACGCATCCAGAGCCGTTCATCCTCGTTCTGGGAAACGCCGTGCAGTTTCGAGACCTGTTCAAGCAGCGCCCGGACCCGCAGGTAAAACTCAACCTCTTCCTTGGCTTTTTTGTCACCGCTTCTGGACATCTTTTCGGCCCGCTGGATCTTTTTCTCGATCGTGTCCAGGTCTGCCAGGGCCAGTTCGGTATTGATCGTTTCGATATCGTCGGCGGGCGAGACCCGTCCGTTGACATGGACGACATTGTCGTCATCGAAGCACCTGACCACATGCACGATCGCATCAACGCTGCGGATGTGCCCAAGAAACTGATTACCCAGGCCTTCTCCCTGGCTGGCGCCTTTGACAAGGCCGGCAATATCCACGAATTCAATCGTGGTGGGTTGAATCTTCTGCGGATTGACAATTGCGGAAAGTTGGTCCATGCGGGGGTCCGGCACCTGGACAATTCCCACATTCGGTTCGATGGTACAGAACGGGTAATTGGCCGACTCGGCGCCCGCCGATGTCAGGGCGTTGAAGATAGTGGATTTGCCGACGTTGGGAAGTCCGACGATTCCGCAGTTGATAGCCATTGTGATCTATCCTTCCAGAAAGTTTTTATTGTTGTTCAGGCTCATCGCTTTGGAAATGCCTTCGTCCAGCATCATCTTGAGCATATTGATGCCGCCGTCCAGGATTCGAGATAGATGCTCCATCTGAACCGGCGGGATGTTGCCTAGCACGTGGCCGGTTGTATCTCCGTGAGGTGATTTGCCGATTCCGATGCGCAAGCGGATGAAATCATTTTTGCCAAGCTGCTCCGTGATCGAGCGCAGCCCGTTATGTCCGCCATGCCCGCCGCCCTGTTTAAAACGTACCGTGCCGTAGGGGAGGTCCAGTTCGTCATGGATAACGATCAATTGGGAAGTTGGAAGCTTGTAGAATTGCAGAGCCTGCATCACCGCTTTACCGGACAGGTTCATGAATGTCAGCGGTTTTATCAGGATCAGTCGGTGGCCGGCATAGCTCCATTCACCGGTCAACCCGGAAAATGATTTGCGGGTAATTTCGGTATTCTCGCTGCTTGCCAGGCGATCCAAAAAAAGGAAACCCGCGTTATGGCGGGTCCATTGATAGGTGGGGCCGGGATTTCCCAGCCCCGCTATGATAAATGTGCTCATGCCGTGTAATGCCGCTCGTATCAGGCGGCTGCCGGAGCTTCTTCTTCCTTGGCGCGGCCGAGAATGCTGACAACCGGAATGTTGGCTTTGTCGAGCAGTGCAACTCCTTCAGGGAGTACGATATCGCCGACATGAATCGAATGCGCGATCATAAGGTCGGTAACATCGATTTCGATATGATCGGGAATGTTGCCCGGCAGGCACTCGGCGTGCAGTTCGTGGTGAGCCAGGTCGAGCAGGCCGCCTTCCTTGACGCCGATGGCGGAACCCTTCAGCACAACCGGAACAGTCACGCGAATTTTTTCGTTGGGATTGATGCGGTGGAGATCGACGTGCTTGTAGGTTTTTTTGATCGGGTCGCGCTGCAGGTCCACAACAATGGCTATGCTCTGGTCAAGGCTTCCGCCGCCAATCAGTGTGATCAGATTGTTCAGGCCACCTTCACCGGAAATGGCAGCCTGCAAGTCACGAACTTTGATGCTTACCGGCATCGGGTCCACGCCTTTGCCATAAACGACACCAGGGACCATATCAGCGTTACGGAGTCTGCGACATACACCTGTTCCGGTCTTGGTGCGTAATTCGATATTCATCTGTTTTTGTTGCATACTGTTCCTCCACTTTTAGTGACGGTTATTCCGCCCTATTCTGATAGATTAATTAATTAGACTAAACAAAAAGTGAACTTACCGATTCATCCTCATGGATACGACGGATAGCTTCGGCCAGAAGTTCAGCTACCGACAGCATCCTGATTTTGCTGGTTGTCGCTTCCTTGTCTCCCAGAGGGATTGTGTCTGTCAATACGACTTCCTCGATTTCGGAGTTGTTGATGCGTTCGATGGCCGGACCTGAAAGCACCCCATGAGTTGCACAGGCGTAGATAGCCTTGGCGCCGTTTTCCTTGAGGGCCTTGGCAGCCTGGGTCAGTGTGCCGGCGGTATCAATCATGTCATCCAGGATAATGGCAATCTTGCCGCGTACATCACCAATCAGGTGCATCACTTCGGCAACGTTGGGGCCGGTGCGACGTTTGTCGATAACGGCCAGCGAGTAGTTAAGGCGCTTGGCAAAGGCCCTGGCGCGTTCCGTTCCGCCTGCGTCGGGAGAAACCATCACAACCTGTTCGCCGCAGAAGCGGTCTTTGAGGTAGTTGAGGATGACCGGCGCGGCATAGAGGTTATCAACCGGAATATTGAAAAAACCCTGGATCTGTCCGGCATGCAGATCAATCGTTACCACCCGGTCCACACCGGCGGTTGTGATCAGGTCGGCGACCAGTTTGGCTGTGATCGGAGTGCGCGGCGCCGCTTTGCGATCCTGGCGCGCATAACCGTAGTAGGGCATAACTGCCGTGATGGTGGCGGCGGAGGCGCGTTTCAATGCATCCGTAATGACCAGCAGCTCCATCAGGTTGTCATTTGTCGGTGCGCATGTGGACTGGACGACATAAACATCGCGGCCACGGACATTTTCACCGATTTCGACCATGACTTCACCATCGGAGAACCGCCGCACGCGGGCGGCGCCAAGCGGCACTCCCAGGCTTGCACAGATTTTATTAGCCAGCTCCGGATTGGAGTTCCCGGAAAAAATCCTGATCTTGTCATGCATGACGATAAACACCTTTCAAAAGCGGAGCTATTTCAAACCCATCAATAAAGAGACAGATGATATACTAAATACTTTCAAAAAATGCAACTTTTTTGCGTAGGTTCGCAATTCTGGCTAAAAATAAAAGAGGATAGCTTCAGATGGACACGATGATACCTTGCTGCTGGGCAAACACCAGGAAATCAAGAGTGTCAGCCATCGTAAGGCCCAGTTTGTGAAGAACCGTCCCGGTCTTACTCTTGCCATCGAGATTCTCCAGGAGGGAATAAAATGAAGCATCCAGCGATTCCGTGCATACAAGGTTGTTGTTGGGGTAGATGACGGCGTGTGATCCTACCGCCGAAAGGTGCTTGTGCATCCAGGCAATGTCTGGCGCACCGCAATCGAGGATATCCTGGATCTCATAATGGAAGTCAGCCAGCTGGGTGGAGGGTGCCAGGCGGAATATCGAATCCAGGATTCCTGCTGCTGATTTCTGAACTTTGATCTTGCGCGGTTGCGGAGCAAGCAGTGCCACGGCGTAGTGGTGGTGATAATCCACCAGATCCAGGACAACGGGAAGAAAGCGCTTCAGATCCTTTGTCTTGAACAGCTGATGCAGGAAAGTTCTCTGCATCTCCAGGATGTCGTTGTCGCTTAAATCACTTTCGGAAATATCCGGACTCTTGCCGTTATCCAGCCATTCGGCAAATGCCTTCAGGAACATGGCCGGTTTCTGGTTCACTGCTTTGGTTACCGCATTGAACCATGCCACCGCTTTGCCCCTGGTGAAGAAAATATCGCAAGCACTGGCCAATCGCCCGGCGGTTGCCAGGTCACCACTGCTGAAGCTGTCTGATGAGAGAAGTGTGTATGGCGGTTTACTCTCCCACAAAAGGCCTTGCTCCGCACCGCGAGCGGCGAGCCTGGTACCGGGCAGGATCGCCAGAGGGAAAATGTCGATGTGGTTCGGGTAAAGTGACAAGGCATAATTCAGGCTGTTGCAGAAGCTGTTCAAGGTGTCCCCTGGCAAGCCGTAGATCAGGTCGAAACCGAACACCGCCCCGCTGTCGTTCAAGAGTCCGACCCTGCGCGAAAAATCGACCCGGTCGAATGAACGGCCAACCTGTTTGAGTACCAGCGGATTGGCGCTCTGTAGCCCAATCTGCAAAGAACAGGTGATCTGTGCAAACAGCTCCGCAATCTCGCGATCGATGAATTCGCTGCGAACTTCAAAGTGGAAATGGATTTGAGGAGCGATTTTCCTGATCAGGCGCAGGATGCTTTTTGCCCGTTTCACGTCCTGATTGAATGTCGAATCCAGTACAAAAACCTGGGACACGCCTTTCACTGCGAAGTGACGCAGTTCGGCCTCGATCCTTTCCAGTGAGAAGCGTCGCACACCGCTGTTTCCGCGGGCATCGAAGCAGAAGTCGCAGGCAAAGCTGCAACCCCGCGACAGTTGCCAGAGGATGCCGTCATAGGAACAGCAGTCGAGGACTCCGTTCAGATAGGGCGAGGGGATCAAGTCCAGGTTGCTGGCCGGAAGCGCCGGGGTGCGGGCTGGATCATCACTACGGATGAGCCCCGGAATATCCGGCAGTTCGCTACCGGCGAGCAGGTGCTCGCAGAGTGCCGCGAAAGGCCCTTCCCCTTCTCCGGCAATGACAAAATCCAGTGCACCTTCCCGCAACACTCCCTCCGGGTCCGCGGTGGCTTCGGGTCCGCCCGCGAATATGAGGACTTCGGGCAGGATTCTGCGCAGTGTGGCCGCAATCTCCAGGCAGGCAGCACGGTTCCATACATACATGGAAAAGCCGATTGCGCGTGGATCAGCCGCTTCCAGTAAAGTTGCCGCCTCTTCAGGTTCCTGGCCAATGAAAAAATCAATCAGGGAAACCTCGATCGAAGTTTCCCTGATAATGCTTTTCAGAAATGCATTTGCCAGCGGCACTGCTTGCGGAGAAGGGCAGGGGTGGATTGCGACCAGTTTGATAAGCACTTTAATCGAATCCTTTTAGAACTAATTCGCGGTTTTGTTACCGGCTTTTGCCGGGTTACTGCAGGGTGTAGTTCTGGGTTGCCTGCACCGATGTGGTCGTGAGAGTCGGTTGAGGTACGCCGCTGTCCGTAGCTGTCACGCTGATTTCGCTGACGGAATACTGTCCGCCCAGGGTCGGGGCTGTTCTGGCATAGCCTTTGACGGCCGAGATGCTGTCGTTAACAGCAAAAAAATGTCCGCTGAAGTTGGTGGCGCGGGTAAATATGAATCCATATGCAAACTGATTGCTTATCTCGACAACAGTGCCTGTCACAGGCCAGGCCGCTGAATCAGTGGTCGTGCCCACAATGATCCCGGTTGCCGAAGTCTGAAGAAAGGTGTCTTCAAGCGTGATTGGGCCGACAAAGTTTACATTGTCGCCTGACACGGCCAAAATTGACAACCTTTTGTTAACATCGTTGGTAACCCCGGAGGATGCCATTCTGGCCGTTGCCGGCGGGCTGAATTTGTTGATCACTTTCGTAGTCGGCAGCAAGTTTTGCTCTGAACAGCTGGAGCCACTGATATCTACGCTTGCTGAGTCGCGTGTGGCGTTGAGAGTGCTGCTGCGCGGCTGAATCGACAGCGCTTCCGTCGGGCAGGGGCTGTTAGGATATCCTGTCAGCGCAATGGAGGTGACCAGGTTCTCAATTTTTCCGCTGGAAACAATCCCGGTACCGTTCTTGATGGTATAGGCTCCGAATACCGATGTGCCGGATTGATCGGTGGTCAGAGTCAGGATGTTGCCGGTCGGGAGCGTGAGCTGGTAGACAGCCTCTTTCATGTCAAGTTTTGGGGTGTTGTCAACTGGCGTATAGTCAACATATTGAGTACTGCTGCCACTGCAGGCGGACAGTGTTGCAACTGAAAGTAATATTGCCAGATTCAGACAGATTTTATTCATGCAGCGTTTCTCCTGATAGCATCGGGTGTGGTTTGAAAAAGATGGTTGAGTTACTCATGAAAAATATTCATCAGGCAGGATGCAGTCAAATCTAAAAAAATACAAGTCATATTTTATAACCAGTTACCACTTGAAAGGCCCCCGAACCGGATCTTAAGTCCAGATCCGGTGAGAGATTCGAAGTGTGCAAAGTTTACGGTTCAGCCACTGGCAGAAGTAGTTAGTCTGATGTCTCTGGTGCTGGCGACAGCGATGTTTACTGCCGTCTGATTTTGATCAGCTCCCTGGTGTAGGAAACAATCCTGAAGCCCTTCTGGCTCAGTCCGTTGGCCAGGTAAATCGGATTTTCCGGATAACTGACCAGGAATTCTCCGATCCCCTTCTCCTCGACCTTTGAAACCCAGGTTACTTTCTGGATCTGGTCGCGCAAATCAAATGTTTCAGCGGGATCCTTGACCCCTTCGACCTCGATTGTCACCTTGCTGGCGATATCATTCAAACGGGAGTGAATCTTGTCGATAATGATCGGCACGAATTTTTCGGACAGGTTCTTTAGCGCTTCGGCGTAGGCATCGTCCTGGCTTGGAGCCATGCCCTTGGCCTCCTCACTGCCGGCGGACAGAACCACCATCTTTCCGTTGTTATCCTTGGTCATCAGGCGGTAGGAGAGTCGCGCGGTGACGGAATTGAACGGCATTGAAATACCATAGCCCGCGTCGGAACCCTTGCGCATCGACAGTGTCGGTTCGATCTTGCCCATCAACACCGAGTTGGTCAGGTAGCGGTAAACCAGGCTGCGCACCGATGTCTGGTCGCCACCTTTCAGCGCCATATCGATATCCCTCAGCTTCAGCGAATGCGTTTCGGCCAGGTCGCGTACCGAGAATCCGCCTTCGGCCAGTTTGCCGATTACCGCCTGGGCCAGGATATTCTCGTCGTCATATTCAAGATTGTCGTACCTGACCAGTTTTTTGGCCGGCAGATACACGGAAATGGCTGTATTCAGAGCCAGCGCCGACATTGCAGATTTGGCGCTGAGCGGTTCGACACAGACGTTGACAAGCGCCCTGGCGCTGTCCCCTTCCAGGCTTTCCCTGATAATCCGGTAGCTGCTCACCGCGCCGCGGGTCTGGGTCGTGATCATATCATCCAGCAGCGCCGAATCTTCGACAACGGTCTTGCTTTTGATATCGACCCCCGCCACCTGTTCCACGGCCGAGAATTTTGCCCGGTTTACCGCCTCTACCTTGGCTGAGGGAATGTCTCCGCCAATCACTGCGCTTTCACCGCTTACTTCAACACAGACCGGCTTTGCAAAAGAAGTCGATACCAGCGCGGCGGTCAGAAATGAAGCCGTGATCAATGCCTTGAATCCCTGTTGTCTCATGAATGACCTCTCGATCGGTTGGTTTTAGTTCGATTGGAAAAGTTCCTGCCAGTATACTTGTAAATACGGTGATGTCAAAGTAAGGAAATCATAATGCTCATGCCAGCAGCAGCCGGTTGGCCCTGGCCACGAATTCCGCTGTCGGCCGTTCATGGTATATTCCCGACAGGGTGCCAGCGCCGGTCACCCCCCGCAGATAAACATATACCGCGCCACCGAAGTGGGTTTCAAAGTCGTAGTTCGGCAGGCGCATTTTCAGAAGCCGGTCCAGTGCCAGAGTGTAGAGATGGTACTGCAGGATATATGCGCTGCGCGCCATCGATTCCCGCATCTGTTCCTGTCCGTAATCGGCCGGCCGGTGACCGAGATAGTTGGATTTCCAGTCGAGGATGTAGTAGCGGCCGGCGTGCTCGAAAACCAGGTCGATGAACCCCTGCAGCATGCCCCGGCTGCGCCGGAACGAAAGATTGTCGAGAATCGCGTGGAAATCGCGGAAGGAATCCTCTTCCAGCAACCCGTCAAACAGCGCTCTGATCGTGTCCGGCGCCAGTTGACCAAGCGGCAGGAAGAATTCCATTTCACACTGCCAGCTTCCGGCCCGCAGGCAAGACAAGTTGAAGTCCGGATCGTCCCAAATGATGCCCGCGGCAGCCACATCGGCTACCATGCCGCTGACAGCCGGCAGCCAGTATTCCTGAATGCCGTTGGCCATGAGGACGGAGCCGGTGGTCCTTGAAATATCGTCACTGTTTAACGAACAAAAGTCCAGCTGCTCGAAGATTTCGTGCAGGCAGGTACCGGCCTTGGCGCCACGCGGGAAATCGAAGATGGTAAGCCCTCCAGCCGGCGGTTCCGGTAGCCTGTTATCCCCCGGGACGGCAGTGGCGGCAAGGTTGTCACGGTCATGGGGCTGGAAACTGTGCCCGGTCCCGGAAATCATGGCGCTGAAACTGGAGACACGCCAGTCGTCGCGGGGAGGGTGGGTGAGCGTTCTGCAGGCCAACGTTTCCTGCCGCCCGATATCGTTCAGATACATGCTCCCGTTTGTTTCCTGCGGCATCGATTCCACTGAAATGCCGTAACTCCCATTGGCGGCCAGCTCACCTGCCTGTGCCAGGATTTCGTTATCGGAAAGCGCAGCAAAGGCCTTGTTTTCCTTTTTGACCTTTCCACGATGCAGCAGATTGAACAAGGGAGAATCGATCGCACCGTTGATGCAGCCCCAGACAAAGTAGCAGCGGAATTCGGCCCGCGTCAGGGCCACGTACAGCAGGCGGGCCGCCTCGGCATCCCGCTCCTCCCCGGCAAGCTTCCGGTTTGCTTCATCTTCGGCCAGATCCAGCACCAGCTTTCCGTCCGAGTCGTGGAACATGACCCGATCGTTCCTGGCGGAGGGGGGATCCCAGGCAAAGGGGACGAACACCAGCGGGTATTGCAACCCCTTGCTGGTGTGGATGGTTGAAATTATCACCGCGTTATCATCGGTTTCCAGCCGCAGCAGGGCGGCATCGTCACTGTAATCCCCGGAAATACGCCGTTCCAGCCAGTTGATCGAGTCCGGAAGATTCGTCCCCCGTTCATGTTCGGCCTGGTGCAGGAGTTCGCAGCAATGCAGGATGTTGGTCAGGCAGCGTTCACCGCCGGCTCGCGACAGGATCCGGCCGCGTACGCCGCAGATCCCCAGCAGGCGGGATACTACCGCAACCACACCGCCGCCGGCGGCGGCATGCAGGTCGTGGAAGCGGAGCAGCCAGGCTTCCCATTCGGGATCTTCACCGGAGCTATCCACAAAAGCGGCCACCTGGTTGGCCGTCAATCCGATGATCCCTGTCAGAAGCGCTTCACGCAGCAGCCGTTCCCGGCCCGGTTCGGCGACTGCCCGCAGGATGCGCAGCAGTTCAAGCGCTTCCGTCGTCTTGAATATGGTGGCGCCACCCTGCTGAACCGAGGGGATGCCGCGCTCCTGAAGCGCCTGCTGAATGCGATCGGCCTGCTTGTGAGCTTTCACCAGGACTGCAATATCACCGGGATTCAAGGCTCTCGGCTCTCCGCCGATGGAGAGTTCGAAACGCCCCGGTTCAAGCAGTCCGGCGATTTCCCCGGCCACGGCATGCACGATCCTGTCGATCGCGGCCGGTTTGCTCTCCACTTTGGATTGATCGTCACGAGGGTAGATCCAGGCTTGAAGCGGCTGTGGATCGGGAAAGCCGTCCCGCAGCAGCGAATCAGCTGCCGAACGGCCGGAAGTAACCGGATTGAAGGGAATGTCGTCACAGAGAAACGGATCGGGGTGGCTGGAGAACAGCCGGTTGACAGCCGTAACGAGCGCCGGGGTCGAGCGGAAATTGGTGCCCAGTGTATGCCGCTTGTCATCATCAAGATTGCTGCCGGCGTTCAGATAGGCAAAGACATCCGCTCCGCGAAAGCTGTAAATGGCCTGTTTCGGGTCACCGATCAGGAACAGCGGATACCCTTGCGCGGCTCCGATGCGCCTGAAGATGTTCCATTGCAGCGGGTCGGTGTCCTGGAACTCGTCGATCAGCGCTGCCCGGTATCGTTCGCGCAGTTGCGACGCCAGTGCAGTACCTGTGTCGGCTTCAAGAGCAAGATGAAGATCAAGCAGCAAGTCATCGAAACAGCGCTTGTTTAGCACGTTCTTTCTGAGCTTCAGCTCCCTCTCAAGCCACTTCTTGAGATCCAGTCGGCAGGCGATCAGCCTGTCACGGTAAACCTCCTTCAGAGTTTCCGTAGCCTCGAACATCTGCTGGCAGACAGTAAAAAAAGTGTGGTCCGGAACATGTCTGGTTGACTTGGTGACTTTGGATGCGATCCGGTCGGCCGAAAAGAATTCCAGCTTGCTGCAGGGCTGATTTGCGGTTGCACCTTGAACCCAGCTGTGGATTATTCCGGCGGCCGCGGCCACCTGCTTGGGGCTGTAGCTCCCCTGATGCAGTCCGGCGCTTTCGATCTGTTCCAGGATCGTGCCCCACCCGGTTTTCCATATTTCGCTGAAGGTGGCAAACAGCCGGTCGCGCTCGGCGATTAACGGCGCCAGCTCGTGCTCATGCCGCTCGGGCATTATTTTCAGATCCGGGTTTTGATAGTGGCCAGTAAAAGGGATCGCGAGTTTTTCGGGAGTATATTTTCCGGCGACCAGATGTTCCACGAATTCATCCGGTTCGTTCAGTATCCGTGTCCTCCAGAAGTCATCACAAACCTGTTGGACGATTGCGCTCTGATCGGTGACCATCTCGCTGTCGAAAAGCGAACCGCTCTCGAAGGCGTTTTCAAGCAGGGCCCGCTGGCAGAAACCGTGAATCGTGAAAATGGCCGCATCGTCAAAGGAATAGAGCGCCCTGGTAAGGAGCAGCCGGGCCCGTTCGGGATTCTGCGGGCGCTCCCGGCTCAGGAGCTGTTCCAGCGCGTCAGCGGATGCCGGGCGTCCGCCGGCATAGAACTCCAGGGTCAGGCTGATGCGACGCCGGATGCGGTCACGCAGTTCGGCGGTGGCGGCCTTGGTGTAGGTGACAACTAGGATCTGTTCCGGGCGCAGCTCCTTTTCCAGCAGCAGCAGGATATACAGGGCGGCGATGGTCCAGGTCTTGCCGGTGCCGGCACTGGCTTCAATCAGGTTAAACCCTGAAATGTCGATGGTTTTGAGGTCAAGGGGTTTCATCGCGCGGTCTCATGGCAGAATTGTAAACGCCCCGGATCCACTCAGGAAACGAGGCGTTTATTATTGAGCCGTTTAATACAAGCTACTTCTGGTCGATTGCCGACAATTTCCAGGGATTGTTGCCGACCGGCCTGGTGAAGGTCCAGTACTCCTCGAACTTGACCGGGTCGGTCTTGCTGCCGGAGATGACCGCGCCGCTGCTGTCATCGGTGGTGTAATCGAGCAGGTTGGCATAGATCAGCGCATTGATGTAATCCTGCCCCGACTCCTGCCAGGCCTCGGCAATCTCGACCTTTCTGACGGCGATGTTTTCAAGCCTGTTGATCTGTTTGTCTCGCAGAAGCTTCTCGACATCCTGCTGCATGATGTGCCGCATTTCGTCGGTCAGGATGCCGGCTACCGGTGACAGGTCGCGGTTCATCCAGGCCCCCTGGATCTTGAAGAAGTTGTCCATCACCAGGTCGTTGAAGCGGTCCTCGTCGAAGGTCTGGTCGAACTGGCGGATATGCCCCAGTCCTGTTTCTACGTCATCGTTCTGCTGTGCCGGCTCCTGGTAGCCACCGTAGAGTGGTGTTGCGCCGGGAGCGGTATTAGCGCTCTGGTACAGAGGCTGGTTGAAGGAGCTGTTAGCGCTTTCCTCGCGTTTTTTCTTGACGAAACGGTAGATCAGGTAGCCTATGCCGGCGATCAGGATGATTTCAAAAAGGCCGATACCGCCGCCCCCCATGCCTCCGCCCATGCCGCTGAAACCCAGGCTTCTGAAGAGCATGCCGCCCAGCATGCCGCCTACGATGCCGCCGGCCATGCTGCGCATGAAACCGCCCGCGGCCGGCTGTTGAAAGCCGGGGTTGGGGGTGGTGGCCGATTGTTGTCTGGGAGGCGCGGTCGGCTGGGTCGGGCTGGCCGAACGGGAATAGCTGCGTGTCCCGCTGCTGCCAATGGAGCGACCTCCTCCGACCCTGGCCTGGGCTTCGGACTCCAGCACCGTTACCGAAACAAACAGTACGGCAGCCAACAATGTCAATGATTTTAAGGTGTTTATTTTCATGTTTATCTCCCAGCGTCTTTGTAAATCTGAAATACGAAGTGGAACCTTTTAACACCACTGCATGGCAGAATGCAAATTCAATCTGTCCGTATATTCCGGCCAATGCTTAACGCTGAAAACATGACCTCAGTTCATCCAGAAACATCCGCTCCAACGCGTTGAATTGTCTCACGTCTCGCATGCCGGCCTGTCGGAGAAAAGCCTGAAAAGCTTCTTTCAGGGTTCGGTTGAGCTTGTCTCCATCAACTCCTGGCGGGGTCCGGGCATGGCAGCAGGCAAACTGATCGCTGCTGGCGATGCCCTGTGTCCGGTACAGGCGGTCCATCATCCGGAAATACTCGCGCGAAAGAGTTCTCATGGCATGGCATACCCTGGCGACATCGGCGTGCAAAAACCTGTATCCGGCCTCGAACGGCAACCTTTCGTCCAGGATCAGCCGCCCTTGGTCGGCGAACCCGAACCAGGCCCTGGAGCCGTACAGGACGATCTGGCTGTGATAAAGCATGTTAACGGTCTGGTCGTGATGCATAAGCAGCCCCAGCTCCTCCAGCAGCCCGTAGTTCTCAACCAGTTCCGACATGGTTGAATCCGGTTCGAACATGATGAATCCGACCGAAAGGAAGATGCCGCTGTTTTGGACCGACCGTACGGCTCCTTTGATCTGATCCCGCGAAATCCTCTTGTTGATGCGCTTCAGGGTCGCCTCGCAACCGGATTCGATGCCGAGAAAAACGCTGGATGCGCCATTGTCGGCAAGTTTTCCGATCAGCTCTTGATCGATGGTGTCAACCCTTGTTTCAAATCCGAAGGGGAGGCCGTTATACTTCAGGATCGAGCTGATCTCCAATACCCGGCCGGTCTGCTTTTCATCGCGGCCGATGAAGGTCGGATCTACGAAATATATGCTGTTGACTGGTCTGCGCTTCAGGCGGTTTTCCAGCTCATGTGCAAATGAGGCGATGCTCCGCTCGCGCCGTTTGCTGCAGCCGTAATACCGGTTGATGAAACAGAAGCCGCAGTCACCGTAACACCCCCGTCCGATAGCGATATTCATGGTCGGGTACTTACAGTTTGTTCCGGTATCGTCCGGGACAGGGAGACTGGACAGGTCGGGAATTAGCTCCCGGCGGACAAATTCGCTGCAGGAGCGGTAAAGACCGGGCATGCTGACAATAGTGCGTTTTGCCGGGTAATTGGACAGCAGTTCATCAAGTGTGGCTTCAAATTCTCCCACAAGAATGAAATCCAGTTGAGGGGCAAAGTCCGACAAGGGTTGGTAGGCAAAGCTCGGAAACAGTCCGAAGGCGCCGATCGCCGCGCGCCGATCTTTTTCCAGAATCTGGAGAATATTTCGCTGAACATGCTCGTTGCCCCAAGCATACACCCAGTGGATCAGGATCATGTCGGCCTGCTCCGCCAGGATCATTTCCGCCATCATGGCTTCATCATCCCGACAGTCGCTCAGGTCAAGGTATGCTCCCTCCCATCCGGCCCTGCCTGCAATCGCAAGGGCATAGCCGCTGTTCAGGCTGGCCGAGAGCGGGGCGTTGGCCACGTCGTTGTAATGTTCCAAAGTCAGCGGTCTGGGGTTTTCAACTATCAGAATCTTCATGCGGGGAAAGCCTTTGTGATCTATAAAAAGGTGTGATTAATCCACCAGCAGCAGGCCGATATACTGGACAAAATCGTCGCTGTTTTCGATCGGCTTGAGCGGGATGCCGCAGGCTTGCGCCAGCGCGAAAACGTCGCAACCGCAGGATTCCAGCGACGGCCTGCGCTTCTCCGGGAAGCTGCAACGCTCGTCAGCGCAGTTTTCACACCAGCTGCAGGGTCCTCCGGTAAAAACCAGCGCTTTCTTGAATCCCTGCAGAAAAGTATGCTTCTCCAATTCCAGCAGACTGTGTTGAAATTGCCGCAATGGTGGCTGTCCCGCCACAACCATCGCTTTTGAATAGCAGCTCAGAAGCTCCCTGAAGCCTTCAGCTCCCATCGAGTGCGGAGGACAGCTCCATTTCTTGCCGTAAAACATGCAACCGTAGCGGCATTTGGCGTCAACCCACGCTTCGATGGAAATCTCTTGCGGGTTGACTGGCGCTGCTTCGAAGAAGCCCAGTGACAGCGCTTTTTGCCTGAGCGCGAAAAGCGGGTCAATAGCGATGGTCTTGCACGGCTCTCTTTCGGCCAGAATGGCGTGCGAGTATGATTGCAGTTCGATAACGCCGGTATGGAGGAATCCGGCGCCGTTCAGCATCCGGATCGAGTCGTCAAAACTGTAGGCGCGGCCGTTGTAGGTGTTCAGCAGCATATGCGCATCGTAAATTGCGCCGAATCCGTTACCGTCGCTGAAGAAGTCATGGACGATCAGCAGTCCGTCCCGGCGCAGGATGCCGGCCACCTTTCCAAGGAGCATCTCGTTTTCCACCGGGCTGTAGCAGTGGATCAGGTTCGACATCAGCACTATCGAGGCGCTGTCAGCGTAACTTGCGACCAAGCGGTCCAGATCCGGTTGATCCAGCAGGTTGCAGGCGTGTGTCTTTATCCCCGGTTCCGTAACCTCGGTCAGCACATCCTCCAGGTCGCAGGCGACCGCCTGCCAGCGGGGATAACGCTCGGTAAATTCCCTGAGGTAGGTGCCGTCCCCGGCGCCGATGTCGAGAATCATTCCTGTTTCCGGCATGGCGGGGAGGGCGTCCCAGAGCTCTTTTGCCCGTATCACCGCGGCTTCGTGCATCGCCTTCTGGAAAAGGCTCAATCTGCTCCTGTAGGCTGCCTGGGATTGGTCGTCGGGAAACGAACTCCCCTGGCCATGCTGCAGGATTGCGTCGAGGGTGCGCCATTTGTCGATCAGCAGCGGCTCAAACTCCAGCACATGCAGCTGTCCGGATTCGCTGCCGCTAAGCAGGTATCTCCTGGAGAAGAGCGAGAGGCAGTAGATATCGGCATACTTCTCCAGGAGGCCCACATTGACCAGCAGCGTCAGGAAGCGCTCTCCTTCCGCTGCCCGCATGCCGGTTGCTGCAATGATCTCCTCCGCTGCACAACCCCGGTTTCCGACTGTCTCGAAGATTCCCAGACTGACGGCCCGCGTGACGGTTTCCGCCATTCGATACGCGCTGATTATGTCGCAGAAAGTCTTATATGATCCGTTCGATAGTGAAATCTTCATTGTGGTCCCGTTAAAAACAGCTCCCGATTCGGAGCCGGATATGCGCTAAACATGGCTACAAACCTGATTCATGTCAACGGTATTTGCTGGACGCCACCAATTTTTTCGGCAATTGTGCTGCTGTGTTATATGAATTTAATATGAAAATGAAACGACATGTTGTATACAGTATCCTGCGTGCCTGATCGGGTTTTCTGAACACCTTTTGCGATGAACGGCATGAGTCTCTTGCAGAGCGATGCATTGACCGGGAGGAACTGATGTCGAAGTTGAAGAGTGATGCGAAAGGCTTTACCTGTGAATGCGGACTCCGCAACGACTTTCCTCCATATGCACGGGATCATTGGGACGTCAAGCTGCTTTACAACTGTTCCTGTGATCGCAGATATGTACTCTATCGTGGAAATGTTACCATTATTGCGCGGCCGTATGATGAGGTCATGGACAGTGAAGCCTTTGGCGACTGAACCCGGAGTGTGAAACATGCGTGTTGAAACGGACCTGAAGCTTGGTTTTAAAAATGTGCTGATCAAACCGAAACGCTCCAATCTCAAGAGCCGCTCCGAAGTTAACCTGGAGCGGAATTTTTCGTTCCTGCACAGCGGCCGTGAGTGGAGAGGTGTGCCGGTGATCGCCGCCAACATGGATACGATCGGAACCTTCGAGGTTGCCGGAGTACTGGCGCAGCACGGTCTGGTGACCGCGATCCACAAGCATTACACTTTGGAACAGTGGGACGCATTTCTGGACGGGCGCACCGCTGACTTCTACTCCAGGATCATGGTCAGCGCCGGAGCCGCGGAAGAGGACTTCAGCAAGCTGGGGCGGATCGTTTCGAAGCACCCGGCGCTTGAATTCATCTGCCTGGATGTGGCCAATGGATACACCGAGACTTTTGTGGAGTACGTCGGAAAAGTACGCGATGCTTTTCCGGACAAGACCATTGTTGCCGGAAACGTGGTCACTGGCGAGATGGTGGAAGAGCTGCTTCTGTCCGGCGCCGATATCATCAAGGTCGGCATCGGGCCGGGCTCGGTCTGCACCACCAGGGTCAAGGCCGGGGTCGGCTATCCGCAGCTGTCGGCGGTGATCGAATGCGCCGATGCCGCGCACGGCCTGGGGGGCAGAATCATCTCCGACGGCGGCTGCAGCTGTCCCGGCGACGTGGCCAAGGCCTTCGGCGGTGGCGCCGATTTCGTGATGCTGGGGGGCATGTTCGCCGGCCATGATGAATGCGGCGGTGAACTCATGGAGCATGACGGGTTTCATTACAAGGAGTTCTACGGGATGAGCTCGATGACGGCCATGACAATGCATGCCGGCGGGGTGGCGGATTACCGTGCCTCCGAAGGAAAGACCGTGCGGGTTCCCTATCGCGGACCGATCGTGGAAACCGTCAGGGATATCCTGGGCGGCGTCCGTTCCGCCTGCACCTATGTCGGCGCCGCAGCGCTGAAGGAGTTGACCAAGCGCACAACCTTCATCATGGTCGAGGAGCAGGAAAACCGCACCTTTTCATGAATTGACGGCCTGTTTAAAAAACATCTCCGGATTACAAGGCGCTGAAATATCCCCGGATGCTCGCAACATTAATTCCATTACGAATTAACGTCTAATTAACAGAAATTCCGAAGTTGCCAATATTTGTGGTATTGTTTATGACAGAGAACGTCGATGGCTGCACTGGGCCGAGAGGTGACATGTCATGTTTGGCTGGTTTGGAAAAAAAGAGGAACAAGCGACCGTATTTCCCGATAACAGGGCGGCCTTTGCCCATGCCTGCAAGATGGGGTACCTGCCGCTGATCAAGGCCAGGATACCTGCCCTGGTGATCGAGGAAGGACGCTGTGGAGCCGATGGGGAGCGTTGGTACAGATTGAACCTTGCCTGCAAGGACAGTGTGATCGATTTCTGGGGTTGCACCATGTCCGAGGCGCCCGCGCATCCGGTCGCGGGCGATCTGGTGGCATTCTGTATTGTCAGGATTGCTACGGAACTGCCGGAGAGCGCCAGTCTGATCGGTTATATCGCCAGCGGTCTGGAGCCGGTTCTGATCGGCAAGAAGGGGTGGCGCGTCAGCGTAAACTACACGCCTTCAAACCTGAAACCGGAGCTGCACATGTGGTGAATGGTGAGAATACCGGAGTCTGTTTTTCCAGCCATCAGCACTCTGCCGGAAGGGTTCTGTCGATCAGTTCGACGATCTCACGGTAAAAAGCAATCATCACCGATGTTTCAACCCACTTGGCAATTACGGCCCGGGCCAGGGAAATGCCGTTTATCACTGTCCCGGAGGTGACGAAAATCCCAGCTTCACGCAGCTCATCGACACTCATCATGTAAATTCCAAACGAGAACACTATTGTCATCAGCGCCAGCCAGCCGGCCTGGGGCCCGCGCAACGGATTTTCCAGCACCGAAAGGTAGTCGATGTAGTAGCGTATCAACCCCCTGGTCCTTCTCATGAAAGTTTCCGTGTCGCTCTCGCCGCAGGCCAGATAGGTGTAGCTCAGGAACTTGCTTTCGGCAACTTTCCGGACGTTCTTTTTCCTTTCAATCACGTACCGCTCGATAGCCTCGTCGATCTTTACCGTTGTCATGGGACACCTCCGTTCTGTCAGTTAAACCATCGCAAATAACGTGCCATGAATGCTTGCTTTTCATGAAATAGATATCGATGAAATGTCTGTTTCATGGAGAGATTTTACCACAGCGGCGGCAAATTATCATGCAACTATTGTTTGGGATCGTGATGATTGCAAAACAGCAATAAATTCATGATCAAATCCTTGACTTGCATCAAGGCAGGGTGGTGAATTCAGGTTATGATCAGAATAGAATATGTAAAAGGAGAGGGTTGAATGCTGACAACAAGTGAAGTCGCGGTTAACGTAACCATCTGGGTCTTGACAGCTTCTGGTTCTTTTTTCGGCATCAGGGGGGTGTTGCGTAGAAAAAAGCAGCAACGTCTCGCTAAGATGAAACAGGTGGAAAATGAGTAAGATTTGTAGCGTAAGTGGGAAGTGCGCTATTTATCCGATCAGTCGCCGGTAGACCGCGACATAGCTTTCCGCCTCGGCCCGCGGCGAACAGTACTGCTGAACATAACTCCTGCCGGCAGCGGCGATGTCGGTGCCGCAGCCGGCGTTACCCAGCATGAGTCTTACCAGCGTTCTCAATTCGTCATCGCAACTGTACAGCCAGCCGGTTTCGCCATGCCGCACCAGTGAACGGTTGCCCAGGACATCGCTTGCCAGCACCGGTTTTCCCATAGCCATCGCTTCCAGCAGAGCATTGGCCATGCCGCCTTCAAAGATGGAAGTGTTCAGGACAAGATCCGCTGCGGCAAACAGCGCTCCCATCTGATGGTGCGGCACATCGCCCAGAAGCTTGACCCAGGGAGTCGCTTCGGCGATCTCATGGACCCTGTCAGCATAGTTCCGGTCAATTGCACCTCCTGCCACGAGCAGACGCAGTGCGGGAAATTCGCCTGCCAGCGGAGCCAGGGCTTCAATGGCATCGGTGACCCCTTTCACCGGCCTGAGTGCGGCCGGAAGCAGGATCAGGAATTCACCTTCGGCACGCGCAAACGGCTCGTTCAGCGGCAGTGGTGCCACTCCTTGCAAGATAACCGAGAGCCTGTCAGTGATTTGTGGATAAATTTTTGACAACTTTCGTGCGACCAGCGCATCAAAACAGGTTATGGCATCGGCTTCCACAATTGCCAGTTTGGTCTCCGATGCATCGCATACATTTGAGTCAAACAGGTCGCTGCCTGTAATCGTGATCATGTACGGGATTTGTAATGACCGGGAAACCAGCCTGGCGGTCGGACCGGCATGATAGGCGTGAAAGGCGTGCAGCAGTTGCGGCCGGGCCTGCTCCAGCAGGGAGTGCCGCTCTTCCACGCCCGTAGTATCCAGGTTGATTGTCGTAATCCGGCAGTCGGCATACTGCAAATGGTCGGCAATGCGCTGAACCGTGGTTATGTTGCCGCGGGCCGGACCGGCGCTGAAGGGGCAGATCAGGGCGATATGCATTTGTGGTAAGCTGGATTCGACAGCCTTGTTCATACCCGTTTTTCTTCCTTTATTACCGCTTTCAGCGGCGTGTAGATTCTTTCAGCCAGCAGGCGGAACTCTTCTCCAAATGGTTCCTGTTCCGCAAAACAGATGTTTATCGCGGTATCGCCCGATTCTCCCGGTATTCCGATGCGTTCTTCGCCCTGCCAGCTTTTTATGGCCCTGCCCATGCCTTCGGCCAGAAATTCCCACGAAGTCTGCGGGAAGAAGGGCAGCGGCCGGAGCATTCCCTCGGCATACAGTTCCAGCAGTTCTACCAGTGCCCCGGCCGGGTTCTCTACCGGTGTGAGTGTCATGCTGATATCGTTGGCGATCATCAGGCTCTCGCGCGGAAAGCCGGGTGGCGCCAGAAGATTCAGCAGCAGGTGATCGAGCCAGATCGAAAGCCGGTCCTTGCCCTTGAGCCCGGCGCAGCGCCAGCGCAGGTGTGTGCCGCTGTTGATGGCGTCCAGCGTGCCGGTAAGCCGGAAACGGTCCAGTGCCAGATCAATGGTGAGCCGCTCCAGTGTATCGCCCAGGAAGGGCTCGACGGTTGCGGCAAAGCGACTGCTGTTGTTCCAGGCAACATCGAAGGCGGCTCTTCCGGCTGCAAGCGGCGGCAGAATCCCTCGGGAGCGGGCAGCCAGGAAACAATCCTCCCTGTTTGTACCGCGCAGGATCTGCGACACCAGCTCCTGGGAAAGCGAATAGCCCGACAGTCCCTCGACTGCGAACGGTTCACGCTCGTCCGTCTCTTCGGCCGGGTTGAAGGGAAATATTTTCATCCGTTGCTCAAGAAAAGCGGCAGCCGGATTCAAGAGGAAGCGCCGCAGTTGCCGGACATCGACCTGTTCGGAAAGAGATGGCTCCACTGGCAGGGCGCCGCTGATGAAGGTGCGTTGAGAACGACCCGTCAGCCGTTGTGATTCAAGGGCATTAAAACTTTCCAGATCGTAGCTGAACAGCCCGCTAGCCGCAGCGGTTTCGAAGTAGGCGCTGCTGAATCCCTGCAAGCGGTGACGGCGCAGGATCCGCGGCGGCCGGTCGTCCTGTTGGCAGACAAAGCCGTTTTCGACGTAGTCCCGGAGTTCGGCCACCAGCACCGACGGCGGGATGATGCTGTTGTCGCGGTCGCTCTGGCCGTTGTAGCTGATGCAGAGTCGTTCTCCGGCCGACATGAGCGCTTCCAGGAACAGGTAGCGGTCCTCGTCGCGCAGCGACCGGTCACCCCGTCTCCGGGCCCCGGACATCAGGCTGAAGCCCGGTTGCCGGGATGTGCGCGGAAACTGCCCGTCATTCATTCCGGCCAGGCAGACCACCCGCATCGGTATGCTGCGCATCGGCAGCATCGCGCAGAAGGTGATGCCGCCACCCATGAATCCATAGCCGCCACCACCCTGGCTCAGGCGCTGCTTCAGCCAGTCACGCACGCCCTCCAGACCGAGCGTTTGCATGAAGCCATAGGTGGCCTGGGCCTCGCGCAGGCTGTTGATCGCCTTGGCCACCGAGGTCGGGCCGCCCGGGTCCAGGTCATCCACTTCAAGCATCGCTCCGGTCGTGTCCGAGAGGAGGTCGGCCCATTGCTGAAGGGTGTGCCGTTTCGCAAAGCCGAGATGGACTCTGCGTAGCCGGTCGATGAATTCTGCCAGTTTGCCGAGCGGGATTGCCTGCCTCCCTTCGATGTCGGGATAGGGCAGGATGCCGTGAAACGTGCCGGCTCCGTCCGGCGCCAGCGCGTATCCCAGGAACAGCCGGTCGAGCCCGGAGCGCCAGCTGTAATCCTCAAACACCGGAAAGCCGAGTTCGACACGGTGCTCGGCGTCCAACCCCCAGCGGATTCCGCTTTGATGGAGCCAGGTGCGTACCTGCGCAAGCTCATCGGCGGAGATGTCAAAGCGTGTCGCGACCGACGGTATTTCCAGGATGCTCAGCACTTCGTTGATACCGAAGCGACCGGATGAGAAGTCAAGCAGGCTCAGGAAGGAATCGACGAAGGGACTCTCACGGCGCACGCTCCGGTCGGCGATCGAGTAGGGGAGCGGCGGCCGTCCTCCGGCGCGGTTCCCGAAAACGGCGCTGATGTAGGGGGCATAGTTTTCGATATCCGGAATCATCACCACGATCTGGCGCGGTTCAAGCCCGGAAAGCTCGTCGAACATCGCCAGCAGGTTGTCGTACAATATTTCCATCTCGCGCAGCGGACCGTGGCAGGAGTGGATCTGTAGCGAACGGTCGTCCGCCGCTACGATCGCTTTCGTTCCGCCGGCCTGTCGATCGTTGAGGGTCAGTATGTCGGCCTGGATCGCGGACAGCAGCGTGGGCTGTTCCGATTGCACCGATCGTGCGGTTATTGCCGAGGGATCGTCCAGCTCCTCGCATTCGAAGCCGTATTCAAGCAATGTCTCGAAGAACTCCTGCCCCAGCGTTCCCAGCGATGACAGCAGCGGGTTGCCGGTCTCATAGTACTCGACCGCCTTTGGCGGCAGATCCGCTCGCAACGCCAGTCCGGCCCGGTCGCGTTCGGAAATCAGGTTGCCCCAGTACAGCCCGCAGGGGTTCAGCAGGTAACAGGTGACTTCGCATCGGGATGAAAGCAGTCGCAGCGCCTCCAGGTGGAAGGGGGGCAGGTAGGAGATGCCGAACAGGCTGACGCGTTTTGGCAGGCACCCGGATGGACAGCTTTCGGCAACGATCGCCCTGCCGAACTCCTGCAGCAGGGCGGCCCGGTGCCTGCCACTGCATTCAGCGTCCAGCGCCCGCCATAATTGCGGCTGCCAGCCGTCCCCCTCACCCCTGTCCCAGCCGGTGACCATCTCCGGCCGGAAGATGGTGTACTGATCGAAGGTGTCAGCCAGGTTGCTGGATATCTGCAGCAGGCGGCGGTCGTCGGAGCCGTTCCCCAGGTAAGCGGCGATCTGTTCGAAACCGGGCCTGTGAGCCAGGTTCGGCAACAGTGCCGCAATGCGCCAGGTCATGGCATCCGGCGCGAAGGGGGATGATACGGGCGCATCCGGGAGCAACGCGCGGAAACAGTCGTCAAGCAGATCGTTGGGAAAGCGGAAATCGAGTCCGGCGGCAACTCCGTGACGGGCGGCCAGTTCCATGGAAAGCCAGCGTGCCATGCCGTTACTGAGGACGACTATGGTTTCACGCTCCAGCGGGGAAACCGGCGATTTCAGCATGTTGTCGGCCAGCGTTTCGGCCAGTAGCCGCTGCGAACTGCCTGTGATGAGTCTGAGCGTGTGCATGGCCGCAAACTATACCGGAATTGGCTGGACAAACAAGCAGGAATTACGGTATGTGAAGCAGAATCAGCCAGGATATGGCGCGGCAGGGAAGGAATATCAATTATGCTTAAAAGTATGACAGGTTACGGCAAGGGCGAGGCTTCGGCGCCGCAGGGCAATTTCACGGTGGAGATCCGCTCGGTCAATCACCGCTACGGGGAAGTGTCGGTGCGGATGCCGCGCAGTTTCATGGCTCTGGAGAATGATGTGAAACGGCTGGTTAGCTCGCTGCTAAAGCGTGGCAAGATCGATGTGTACGTCCAGTGGGAGGAAGCGACCGCGACCGGCGCGATCCCGCAGCTTGACCCCGCTGTTGCGCGCGGCTACCACGAGGCTTTCTCCCGTCTGGCCGAGGAGCTGCAGTTGACCGCGGATTTGCCGCTGTCACTGATCCTGTCCCAGAAAGGGGTGATCAGGGATTCTCCCGTCTCGACAATCGATGAAAGCGAGCTTCAGCCGCTCCTGTTTGCCGCGGTGCAAGCGGCCGTGACTGCGATTGATGCCATGCGCACCCGGGAAGGCGAAGCGCTGGAGTGCGATCTGCTGGCCAGGCGCGGGCAGGTGGCGGAATGGACCGGCCGGATAAACGGTCGTACGCCCCAGGTGGTGGCTGAATACCGTCAGAAACTCAAACTCAGGCTGGAGCAGCTGCTGGAAGGAAACGAATTCGATGAGGCCCGCCTGGCGCAGGAGGTCGCGCTGATGGCCGATCGCAGCGATATCACCGAGGAACTGGTCCGCCTGGCCAGCCACTTCAACCAGTTTGACGAGACGCTGCAACTGGCGGAGCCGGTCGGGCGCAAGCTGGATTTCCTGATGCAGGAGATGAACCGCGAGGTGAACACAATCGGCTCCAAATCCAATGACGCTGAACTGGCGACGCTGGTGATCAGGATCAAGGCCGAGATGGAGAAGATGCGGGAGCAGGTGCAGAACGTGGAGTAATTTGGTAGTCACCGGTTCCCATATATGCTACAGATGGATGCCCGATCATCAATATTTTGTGAGGCCGCGATATGAAACGTGAAGGTTTGATTCTGATACTGTCTGCTCCTTCCGGAGCCGGTAAGACATCTCTCTGCCGCGAGCTGTTCAAAACCTTTCCCGACATCAGGGAGTCCATCAGCTATACCACCCGCAAACCGCGTCCGGGGGAGGTGGATGGCGAGGCCTACCATTTCGTGTCCCAGGAAGAGTTTGAGCGGATGGTCGATGAGGACGCCTTTGCCGAATGGGCCCTGGTGCATGGCAACATGTACGGCACCGCCCTGAAAACGCTGGAAGAGGCGCGTAAGAACGGCGTCAACCTGGTGCTGGATATAGATTGCCAGGGGGCGCTCAAGCTGAAGGAACAGTTTGACGGCGGCATCTATGTCTTTATCCTGCCCCCGAGCATGGAGGAGTTGCGGCGGCGGCTGGAGAGCCGGTCCTCGGACGCGCAGGATGTGATCGAGCGACGCATCCTCAGGGCGGCCGACGAAATCAAGGAATCGCGCTGGTACGACTACATCATCATCAACGATAATTTTGAAGTTGCCTGCAGCGAACTGTCGGCAATCGTGATTGCCCATTGCCGCAAAACGTTCCGGATGATGGAACAGGTAGGGAAATTGTTTGATATTTAATCAAAAACAGGGTACATAAGCTATCCATTTTATGTAGCAAGAGGAGTTTGAATATGGCACGGGTTACCGTTGAAGATTGTCTTGAAAAAGTAGAAAACAGATTCCAGCTGGTAATGCTGGCATCTAAACGGGTCAAACAGCTGTACAAAGGGGCCAACCCGCTGATCGATCCCAAGAACAACCGCCACGTGGTTACCGCTTTGCGCGAAATCGCCGCGGGCAAGATCAGTTTCGAGGTCACCAGAAAGCATCGTTAATCATTACCCGTCACCCAGGGTGAAGCCGGAATATACTCCGATTTCACCCTTTTTTTATCCTGTTTCCGAAATCCCGCTACACTAATCCATTTGGGCGATAACAGCTTATGATCAGGCTTAATGACATTCTTGACAAAGTGGCGGCATATAACCCTACGGCAGACTTCAACCTGATCCGCAAGGCATATGTTTACTGCGCCAAGGTGCACCAGGGGCAGACCCGTCTGTCCGGGGAGCCGTACATCATTCATCCCATGGAAGTGGCCGGGCTGCTGGCCGACCTGAAGCTGGATGTTCCCAGCATCGTCACCGGATTCCTGCATGACACGATCGAGGACACCCTGGCCACATCGGAAGAGCTGACCGCGATGTTCGGCGACGAGGTTACGGCGCTGGTGGACGGTGTCACCAAGATCAGCAAGATCAACTTCAAGACCAAGGAAGAGAGCCAGGCCGAGAATTTCCGCAAGATGCTGCTGGCAATGGCGATCGATATCCGCGTGATCCTGGTCAAGCTGGCCGACCGGCTGCATAACATGCGCACGATGGAGTTCCAGCCGGAGCCCAAGCAGCGCAGCATCGCCAAGGAAACGATGGATATCTACGCTCCCATCGCCAACCGCCTGGGTATCTCCTGGGTCAAGGTCGAGCTGGAAGACCTCTCCTTTCGCTATCTGCAGCCGGAGATCTATTTCGACCTGGTGCGGAAAATTTCGCTTAAGAAGCAGGAACGTGAAGCATTCGTAGAAGAAGCAAAGGCCATCATCACGGAAAAACTGGCTTTTTACGGCATAAAGGGCGAGATATCCGGCCGCAGCAAGCACCTCTATTCGATCTACCGCAAGATGGAAAAACGCAATGTGGAGTTCGAGGAGATCTACGACCTGATTGCGGTGCGGATCCTGGTAGAGGACCTGCGCGAGTGCTACGAGGTGCTGGGGGTGATCCACTCGGCCTGGAAGCCGATTCCGGGGCGCTTCAAGGACTACATCGCCATGCCCAAGGGAAATATGTACCAATCCTTGCATACGACGGTGATCGGGCCACATGGCGACCGGATGGAAGTCCAGATCCGCACCCACGAGATGCACAGCGTCGCCGACGCCGGCATCGCCGCGCACTGGAAGTACAAGGAGGGCAAGGGCTACGACGAAAAAGAGGTCAAGCGCTTCGCCTGGCTGCGGCAGCTTCTTGAGTGGCAGCAGGACCTGCAGGACTCCAGGGAGTTCATGGACTCGGTCAAGGTCGAGCTGTTCAACGAAGAGGTCTATGTTTTCACTCCCAAGGGCGATGTGAAGGGTTATCCCAAGGGGTCGAGCCCGATCGATTTTGCCTACAGCGTCCATACCGATATCGGGCATCGCTGCGTGGGGGCCAAGGTCAACGGCAAGCTGGTGCCGCTGAAGTACGAGCTGAAAAACGGCGATATCGTCGAGGTGATCACCTCGCCCCATCACACCCCCAGCAAGGACTGGCTCAAGATCGTCAAGAGTTCCCGGGCCCGCAACAAGATCAGGGCCTGGATCAAGATCGAGGAGCGCAAGCGCAGCATCGTGCTCGGCCGTGAGATCTGTGAAAAGGATCTCCGCAAATACTCGGTCAATCTGCAGAAAGTCCAGAAGAGCGGCGAGTTCAAGAAGATCGCCGGCGAATTCGGCTATGCGGCCGATGACGATCTGCTGGCGGCGGTCGGCTACGGCAAGATTTCGATCGGCCAGATTGTCGGCAAGCTGCTGCCCGACGCCAAGATCCAGGAACGCTCGGACCGCAAGGAGTCCCGGCTTGAGTCGGTGATCAACAAGCTCAAGGGGAAAACCTCCAGCGCGGTCGAGATCAGCGGCATCGACGATGTGCTGGTACGCTTCGGCAAGTGCTGTAACCCGGTTCCGGGCGACGATATAGTCGGCTTCATCACCCGCGGCAAGGGGGTGACGATACATACCTCCGACTGCCAGTTTGCAATGGAAAACGACCCGGAACGGCGCATCGACGTGGCCTGGAACAAGGCCAAGGCCTCGGTGCTGCCGGTCAAGATCAGGGTCGTCTGCCACGACATCAAGGGTATCCTGGCCAACATCACGCTGGCAATCACCAATTGCGAAGCCAACATCGCCAGCGCCCATATCCAGAGCACCGTGGACCAGCGCGGAGAAAACACTTTCGAGGTCAACGTAACCGACCTGGCGCACCTGCAGAAGGTGATGAACGCGGTTATGAAGGTCAAGGGGGTGATCAAGGTGGAGAGGTTGAAACAATGAAACTACAGCCAATAGCTACGGAAAATGCCCCGGCCGCCATAGGCCCCTATTCCCAGGCGATCCGGTTCGGGAACATGCTGTTCTGCTCCGGCCAGATCCCGCTGGACCCGCTTACCGGCGAGGTGGTGGCGGGCGATATCAGCGCCCAGACCGAGCGGGTGATGGCCAATATAGCCGCGGTGCTGAAAACTGCCGATGCCGGATTCGAGGATGTGATCAAAACCACTGTCTTTCTGGTGGATATGGCCGACTTCGCCGCCATGAACGGGGTCTATGCCAGGTATTTTGAAAACCACAAGCCGGCCCGCTCGACCGTTGCCGTCAATTCGCTGCCGCGCGGAGTGCGGGTGGAGATCGAAGTCCTGGCCGCTCTGCGGGAGCCTGCAGGCCAATAACGCAAAAAAGCCGCGCTCCTTGCAGGAGGGCGGCTGATCTATGAAGCATGGAAACTGAGTGTCAGATTACTTTGGTAACAAAACCGGAACGGATGCAGCGGGTGCAAACCTTGACGGTGGAGATGCTACCGTTTTTTACGGCCCTGATCTTCTGAAGATTCGGACGCCATACGGTACGGGTTTTGTTGTTGGCATGGCTGACATTGTTACCGAAGCTTGGGCCTTTTCCGCAGATTTCACATTTTCTTGACATATTTTTGTCCTCCCTTGATTGCTGAAAAAAATCTTATAGCAGAGTGACGCTGTGCTTGCAAGGAAAATATGGGTTATGGCATGAATATTATCAAGGCATTCATAACATTGGTTGTGATAGGGCTGTTCGCGGTAACGGCCCTTTTTATTGATTTTACCTACAAGACTTTCTCCTACCGGCAGCACAGCCGCAAAGCCGATGCGATTGTGGTGCTGGCCGGCGGCAAGGGGAGGGTCGAGGAGGGAATTCGCCTGTTCAGGGAGTCGCGCGCCCAATACCTGTATTTCATCGGGGTCGATCCCTCTGTCCGCAAAAGCGACCTGTACCGTCCCCGTCCCGGCGATCCGTCGTCCGACCGGGTCATACTGGAGAAGGCCTCCCGCAATACACTCGAAAACGCGGTGCTGGGACGGGAAGTTATCATCAGGAACAAGATCCGCTCCATAATCCTGATCACTTCCCGCTATCACCTGAAGCGGTCTTCGATCCTCTTTCGCAACTCGCTGCCGAAAAACATCGAAATATACCCTTACCCGGTTGATACGAAAAACCTGAAGGAATCCTGGTGGAGCGATGGCGGCAGCTTCGATCTGCTCTTTCGTGAATTCTACAAATACTGCATGTTCAGGCTGTTTTTCATGCTGGCGCCGGAGGAACTGAGGGACGGTGTGCTTCCGGCCATCTCAGGCGTTGAACGCAAATGAACAAACCGGGAATAACGATAGACTTACCGGATTGGCTGGAAAGTTTCCTGTCCGCTTCGCCACGGATTTTTCCAACGACCGCTGAACGCATGGGGTTCGTGATCGAACTTTCCCGGTTGAACGTGTGCAACCGCAGCGGCGGGCCGTTCGGTGCGGCGGTCTTTGACGGGAGCGGTCGCCTGGTCGCGGCCGGTGTCAACCTGGTAGAAAGCGCTGGCTGTTCTATCCTGCATGCGGAGATGGTCGCGCTGGCGGCCGCCCAGAAGGCGCTGGGGCGCTATGATATCGGCGATGCCGGACGGCTTAAGCATGAAATATACGCCTCGACCGAGCCGTGCGCCATGTGTTTCGGAGCGATACCCTGGTCCGGTGTGAGCGGCCTGGTCTGCGGGGCGCGTGGCGAAGATGCCCGCGAAATCGGTTTTGACGAAGGTTCCAAACCTGACGACTGGGTGCAGGCCCTGAACCGGCGCGGCATTAGTGTCGAGCGTGACGTGCTGCGCTCAGCAGCGATCGCGGTGCTGCGGGAATATGCGGAAGATGGCGGACTGCTGTACAACCCCGGGAACCGTGGATCCTGATACGTGGGGCTTGTGGAGTCCAATCCTGCTGCATCGTGTTTTAAATCAACTCTGCACATCAGACCCTATCCACCCCATCAAACCGAACATATCCGGATCTAAACCGGCATGAATCTATGAACAGTACTTCGCCGAAAACAATTGAAACTCTGCAACGCCCGGCACTACGGGTGCTTGCCGGAGGAATGCTGGGGATGATGGTGGCGATGGGGATCGGGCGTTTCGCCTTTACCCCGATCCTGCCGCTGATGCAGCGCGACCTGGGGATCAGCCACGGCATGGCCGGGGGGCTGGCCTCCCTCAACTATGCCGGCTATCTGGCCGGAGCGCTGCTCTGCGCCGTCTGGCCCCGCGTGCTGCGCAGCAGATGTGTCAACGTGGGCGCTCTGGTCACCAGCATTGTCACCACCCTGCTGATGGGCGCCACGCAGTCACCGACCTGGTGGGGTGCGCTGCGGCTGATGGCGGGAGTCTCCAGCGCGATACTGTTCGTGGTGATCGCGATCGAGGTGACCGAGACCCTGCAGCGCAGTCGCCACAGCAGCTGGAGCAGCGCGCTCTACGGCGGAATCGGCCTGGGGATCGCACTGAGCGGCGCGGTGGTGCCGCTGCTGGACCGCGTTGGCGGCTGGAGCGCGGCCTGGCTGGGGATGGGCGCACTGTCGATTCTGCTGGCCACTGCCGGTGTTCTGGTGGCAGGCAAGCGCCATGTGACGGTGGCTGTCCCGGACGCGGTATCCAGGGCTGGCGGCAGGCTGGACGGTATCGGTCGTCTGGCAATCGCCTATTTCCTGGAAGGGGTCGGTTATATCGTCAGCGCCACCTTTCTGGTGACCATGATCGCCCACACGCCGGGACTGGAACTGTTTGCCCCCTGGAGCTGGGTCGCGGTAGGGCTGGCGGCGGCCCCCTCCACCATCATCTGGCAGCGGATTGCATGCAGGATCGGTCTGCGGGCCACCCTGACCAGCGCCTACCTGCTGCAGGCCTGCGGCATCCTGCTCAGCAGCGTTGCGCAACAGGCCTTCAGCGCCGGTCTGGCCGCAGTCATATTCGGTGGCACTTTCCTGGGTATCGTGGCGCTGGCCATGGGCGAGGGGGGCAGGCGCGCCGGTTCCGAAGGGCGCCGCGCTGCTGCCATACTGACGGTCTGCTTCGGGGCGGGGCAGGTAGTCGGTCCGCCCCTGGCCGGATTGTTGGCCGATCAACAGGGGGGCTTCACGCTGCCGTTGCTACTGGCCGGTTCCGTGGTGGCTCTCGGCGGCCTGCTGGTGGCAACCGACAGGAACTTCTCGTCATAAACGGTTTCATACAACACCTGCTTCCAAAATAAAGGAGAACAGCCATGCCATACGTCAACATCAGGATTACCCGCGAGGGCGCAACGGCCGAACAGAAAGCGGCCCTGATCAAGGGGGCTACTCAATTGCTGGTGGATGTGCTGGGGAAGAACCCGGCCACCACGGTGGTGGTGATCGACGAGGTGGATACGGACAACTGGGGCATAGGCGGGGAATCGATCACCCAGCGGCGCAAGACGGGGCGATGATGGTTGGTATAATTCCGTTTCAAACGTGAAGCGGGCTGTGAAAGAGTTCTTTAATGTGTAAGGGGGTAACTTCTTGACTTTACACTGTTTGCAGGTGTATCCGTGTTCTGGGATAAATGTTCCATTTGGGTAGATCACCGGTTCACGCGCGCGTGCGCGTGATCCGGTGATCTACGAGTTGGCGAGAAGGAAATACATGAACTGGATAAGCAAGTTAATTGACCGCTACCGTAGTAGCAGAAAGTCTGCTGTTCCGAAATTGGAAATAGACGACACGATGATCCGCTGTTGCTTCCCTGATGGAACGGTTCAGCAAATGGCATGGAATGAACTGAAGGCTGTAATCATAGAAACCAATGATTCAGGCCCATTTGAAGAAGATGTGTATTTTCTGCTTTTGTCAGAGTCCAAAGAAAATTTTTGTGCCATTCCCCAATGTGCAGATAGCACCCAAACACTGATTACAAGAGTTCAGAACCTTCCTGAATTCGATAACGAAGCAGTCATCAAAGCGATGGGCTGCACGTCGAACCGAAGCTTCCTCTGCTGGGAACAAAAAGGTTGGGTCGGAGAGAATTGGCCTGGAATTATCGAAGCACGAAATTTCCGAGAGAACTGACGCCAACCATCGGCAAGACCCGCCGAGGGCGGGTCAGCCTCAGCCCCGTTGATCGCGACACGATGTCGCGTGATTATATGTGTTTGATATCACGTCTAAAACCACCATCAGACACCTGAAGTAACCCCTTCAGCGCCCTAGGTGGCGTGCTTGGTACGCGCTGTGTACCTGGTGCGAAGCCCACTGACAACGTACCGAATCGGGTTCAAATGGCGACAGGAGAACCCCTCCGGAAACTCCATC
>JAVBXN010000005.1 GCA_030824515.1 Pelobacter sp. | reverse complement strand
CAGCGCCCTAGGTGGCGTGCTTGGTACGCGCTGTGTACCTGGTGCGAAGCCCACTGACAACGTACCGAATCGGGTTCAAATGGCGACAGGAGAACCCCTCCGGAAACTCCATCCGGTTATCCGGAACATCCAGCACCGCTCTGAAGCTTCGCGGGCCATAATGGAAACACTTGTGAAAATGGCCGGCAATGCTGGCATTCGCACTCTGACGGAAGGAGTGGAAAGCATGGAGGAGGCACAGGCTTGCCGTGCGATCGGTTTCGAACATGGTCAGGGGTTTTATTTTGGCCGACCGGCCCCGCTGTAGACACATTCTCTTTAAAGCACCATCAATAGCACGTTTACTGCTGTGGGCCCCAAGGGCCTCGGCAGGATTCCGATCTCAGCTCAAAATCCCCAAAAACTTTTGAATTTGCATTGACGGTCGCTAATTTTGGGTGGTATAAAGGTAGGACGCAAAAAGCAAATTCCTATCCATATCCATATCCTTATCCCTCCTGTCCCAGGATGAAATTCGCTTGGCGCCATCGGTAGTTATCCCACAGTTCTTTCCCGTTCAATATTGCGGGCGTGTTGCCAAAAAAACCGCACGAGCAAGGGGAGGTTCAATCATGATTCCAAGGACGGTTCTGCAAGGAGTAGTTTCTTTGGTATTTTTGTCCGGCGTTTGCTGCGTGCGTGCAGAGGACAAACCCGCCAGTGAGTTGATCGTCGGCGGGCCCTGCACTTACAGGCAGTATAAGGGGCGCGGCCACATTACCGCTATCAAGAAGAAAGACACCAATGGCGATTCCTATGAGGTGAGATTTCAGTTTCACCCCAACGATTCGATTCCGGAACCATTCGCCCGGCTTGAAGGAAAAGATCTCCTGCTGCACACGAAGCAGCACAAATCTCCAAAGAAACACTTCCTGGACAAAAACGGGATAGAAGTGGGCAAAGAGTTCGACTCTGTCCTCCACGTCATCGAAAAAGGAACCTGCACACCCATGACAATCGAGTTTCCGACAATGGCTGAATAAAACTCACCTTCCGGAGGGAGGCCATGAAGACAAAGCACATACTGTTGAACGCTACTCTCCTTATCCTCTTGGTTGCCAGCGGGACCGCCTTCGCTGGTTCGGTCAATCTCCTGAATCACCTTTCGTACGTTCCCGAAGAGCGAAACCAGGGATCGTGCGGGGACTGCTGGGTGTGGGCTAGCACTGGCGTCATGGAAATCGCGCGTTCCGTGCAGAATGCCGGCGACAACCGCCTCTCAATCCAGTTTGTCAATTCCTGCAAAACCGACCGGTATGCCTGCTCTGGGGGGACGGCGGACATGTTCAGAACCTGGTATCAGGACGTTGCGAAGTTAGCCTTGCCATGGTCGAACACCAACGCCTCCTTCCAGGATGCGACGCAAGCCACCGGACAACAACAGTCCAATGTTTCGTGCGACAGCATCGCCAAGTCTCCCAACTATCCCGTTGGTTCCATCATCGGCTTGACCCAGCTGACAACCTCGGGTGTCGGCCAGGCCACGGCCATCTCCACCATCAAAAATGTCCTCAACAACAACAGGGCGGTATGGCTGGGCTTTTTCCTGCCGAACCAGAACGCGTGGTCCGGCACAAACGGTTTTAGCACCTGGTTCAGCAACAACAATCAGAGCGCTATCTGGAATCCCGATTCCTTCTGCGGCTCCACGTGGGACGGGAACAACGGCGCCGCAGGTCACGCCGTAATCATCGTCGGGTATAACGACGATGATGCCAACAACTCCTACTGGATCGTGCTGAACAGCTGGGGAACAGCCAACGGCCTCAGGCCAGAGGGAGTCTACCGCCTGGCCATGAAACTGAATTATGACTGCACCTATACTACCGATTCGGGGCAAACGGTTCCCGGACTGATCGTTTTCGATCACAATTACAACTTCCCGAGCGGTACCACCTGCACCTATGCGATCTCCCCCACAAGTCAGTCCCTGGGCTCAGACAGCGGCAGCGGCGGGGTGAACGTGACAACCCAAAGCGGCTGCCAATGGACGGCGAGCGGCAATCCGAGCTGGATAACTATCACCGGCGGCAGCAGCGGCACCGGCAGCGGCGTCGTGAACTACAGCGTTGCCGCCAACAGCGGCACGCAATCGCGCCAGGCGACCTTCACCATCGCGGGGAAAAGCTTTTCCGTTACGCAGGAAGGCTCCAGCACACTCCCGGCAGGCATTCTGCTCAACGGCGATTTCGAGGGCGGTATCCAAAACTGGTCGGAGTACAGCAGCGGCTACTACGAGCTCATAACCAACTACTACCCGTGGGCCTACTCGGGGAGCTGGTTCTCCTGGCTGGCAGGGTTTGACTCGGCATTTGAGTACATATATCAGGACCTGACGATCCCCGCGAATGCCACCTCCGCTTCCGTCAACTTCTACTACCAGATCGACACTGAGGAGACCGAAACCTATCCCTACGATACTATGGAGGTTGATATATTAGACCCCATCACCAATGCCGTCTTGAAGACGTTGGACATCCTTGGCAATGGAGATGCCAACGAAAACTGGGCAGCCAGCAACGCCTATGATATTTCAGAATTCAAAGGGAAAACCATTCGCCTGGCCTTCTGGACGACGACCGACGATAATTTGCCCACCTCCTTCCTTGTGGACGACGTGAACCTGGCGGTCTCCTATCCCCCGAAGCCGAATCTGACACCCTATCAGGCAAGCGGCTGGTCCGACAAGATAGTGGTTGCCAACACCACAGGATCGCATACGGACAGCGACCCGCTCACAACGGCTGACAACCTCTACGTAAATTGGGCCGCCATAAACAACGGCAGCGTGGCCACGTCCACCGGTTTTTCAGCGGCCCTCTATCTGGATTCGGTGTTAAAGAAGACCTGGAATGCCAACGCCCTCCCCAGCAACTACTATGCATACGTCACCGATTATTCACTGGGTTCCCTATCCGTCGGAACACATACCCTCAGGATAGTAGCCGATTACGGCCATGTCGTAACCGAGAGCAACGAGAACGACAACGAGTATACGAAGACCATCACCGTCGTCCAGGCAGTGCCGCGGTTACTCTCCGTATCGATCTCCGGCAACGGTTCCGTGAACAGCAGTCCGACCGGGATAGCTTGCACGACTGGCAGCTCCGTTGGCTGTTCCCATCAGTTCGGCGACGGATCGACGGTCACCCTCATGCCGACGCCCAGCAGCGGCTCCATGTTCGACAAATGGGGCGTGACCTGCACCAGCCTGAGCGGCGACGACTGTCTGGTCAAGATGACCGCGGACAAGTCGGCCACCGCAAATTTTCTTGCCTCCGCCCTGGTGCGCGTTCCGGGTGTCGGCTGGTACAGTTCGCTTCAGTCGGCCTACAGCGCCGCTCCCGCAAGTGGCACCATACAGGCACAGGCTCTCACGCTTGCTTCAGCAAACTTCACCCTCGCCGACGGCAAGAATATCGTGCTGGACCTGGGATATGACGCCAGCTACACAACACACAGCGGTTTCACGACCCTGCCGGGGATCCTCACCCTGTCAACCGGTTCCCTCACCGTAAACAACCTGATTATCAAGTAAAAACACGGCAGTAGTCAGCCGCACGGGTTCTGCATATGCAGAACCCGTGCGGCTCGAAGGTTCCTTTGAAATCCACACTCTGCCCATGATACTGCGACAAACCAAGAGGGCGTAACGCTGCTTGTTATTTTTCGATTGAAACAATTAGCAAAATATCAAGCAGCGTGCCCTTTGGCAAAGCAGCGTCCCCTTAGGCCGCACATCTGAACAGCAATCATTCTGGATTTGATCTTGCGGCAGTTGTATAGGCGGGGAATCGATCACCCAGCAGCGTAAGTCGGGGCTCTGAAGGCAGGGATTATTCCGTTCCCGGGGTGAAGCAGGTTAAAAGCGTACTTTAATGTGCTGGTTGCTAACTTCTTGACATTACACTGTTTGTAGGTGTATCCGTGTTTGGTGCTTGCCGGTCTGTGCTTGGTGTATTTATTGGGATTTTGGCTTACGCTTCATGTGTAATGGGATAAATATTCCATTTTGGCTAGATCACCGGTTGAACGCATCAAGACAATAGATTGAGAAGTACCATTCATGTCAAGGAGGACATCATGTCACGTATGTTTCTTGTTGCAATTCTGTGCTTAATCCCTTCATTTGTTCTTGCCAATTCTGTCGTCTGCCCTAAAGGATACCAACCTTATTCTGATCGTTGCATAACACAGTCAATGGCAGATTACATCTCATGCATTGAGGCAAGTGGCGGGAATCGCCAATCGATTTCAGAAAAAATATCATTGTTTGGAATTAAAAAGACAAATAGCGGCGGCGGAGTAGCTGTTGGCGTTCCGAAGATAAAAAGTAGCGCAACGTTGATTCTGACAAAGGAGATGCAGGATAAGTTTGTTAATAATGTTATTTCCGAGATGTACCCAAACGCGATGCGGGAATGCGCAAATGTCCTGAAAAGTGGCAATAATATTCGAAAAGGCACCCCCAAAAAAAATTCCAAACTGGAAACAGTAATACAGCCTCCCAAAGAGGAAACAGCAATTCAGTCACCAAAGGAAGATTTCAAAGTCACTTTCAGCGCGAGCATTGAAGGTTTGTACACCGAGATGTACAGAAACAAAGATTTGTGGATAGTCGTTCAACCGGTTAATTCTCCCAAATATCATCCGCAACCAGCCAAAGTCCTAAAGCTAAAAAACAATAAATGGATGGCTGTTGCTTATGTAGGTGGATCACCAACGGAAAATATCGGGGAAAAGTTCATAATCCACTTAGTATCAACCACTCCTGATGCTTCCCAGGCTTTTGATTCGTATGTGCGAAAATCAAATCAGGGAAAGTTCTATCCGGGAATGGATTCATTGCCGACAGGCACAGAAATACTCGACAATGTGACCGTCTTCAGGGAGTGAAGTTCATTGTCACAGAGTGGTCATAGTGGTCATAGTGGTGGGCGCTCTCACACGTTGAGCCGATCATTTCCTAAAACATTTTTCGTACGCGGATCTGATTTTGCATACCATAGGAGACTCCGTGAGGCCTGTTAGAAAAATCAACAGAATGAAGAGGACCAACCATGGTAACGTCAGATTACGTAGCAGTAAAAAACAGTAACTTCGTCAGCAATCGGGAGTTTGTCTGCGGACTCGTCGAGGTGAGCGACAACCGGATTAAGCTCAATGTAAACAGTGAGTTCCTCACAATATCAGAATCAGGTATCACTGGCATTATCCAGCTCTATTCCGCGGACGAAGACGCGAGCATCGACAAAATGAGGGCCGCCGCCGACTATTTCGATGGATTGGCACAAGACCTCCGGCAGGCCGCAAAGTTATATCAATCCCAAAAAACCGAGCCAGTCACTCCGGTCGAAGCCGAGGCCAAGCCCAGAAATCAACATCAGCAGACGGAACACCTCGAAAGGATACATGCCATACTGGAGCAATTGCCCGAAGAGGAGAAAGCGATCTACCAGGGGTTTGGCTTTGGCGAACGGGCGGGAATGTACAAAATGATTGACTACGAGACGGACTCTGAAAAAATGCAAGCGTCAATCTGTAAATTGATAAAAGCTATTTCCGAGAAAAAGGGTTGTCAGTCTTGAGGTGAGAGCGAGCGTTGTTGATCTGTTGATCAGGTTCCGATCGATCAACAATGTTCCCCTTGTTCCTTATTCCGAATAATGGGAGGGATTATGACTAATCACCACCTGAATTGTCTGGCAGTTGCCGTTCTGGCGTTTGTTATAACTCTTTACCCGATCGTGTGCCGGTCTGCCTCGGCCAGACTCGATGACGGGACAACGATCTCGTATCACCAGACCTTGACGGCAGCAAACAGCGCCATTGCCAGTGGCAGTAATGTGACCATCACGGCCCAGGCCGGAACCTTCCGGGAGAGCCTGGATCTGGATCGGGGTGGCAATGTCCGGCTGCGTGGCGGCTACGATGCCGGATTCACGGGGATTGTCGGCACATCCAGGCTTGAGGGGGCGCTCACGATCACATCCGGTTCGCTGGTGGCGGACAATATCATCGTGGCAGCGCCCATGACAGATATGGTCCGGATCATCTACCTGCACCACAGCACCGGAGGAGTTATCTGGGATGCCGGGGTTCCCGGGCATATTTCGACATACAATGGCCAATTCGGCACTGATTACCGGATAACAGAACAGGCCTACCCCGACGGTGTGAACTATCCCTGGGAGAATTATCCCTACGATTATTGGAAACTCTGGGTCGATACCACCGGTCCGATCGGCTACCTGGGGCAAGATACCCTGGATAACCTGGCTGAGATTTACGACGTGATCGTGTTCAAGCATTGTTTCCCGGTCAGCAGTGTTGAAGCCGACACCGGTTCTCCGGACATCACTTCCAGCTACAAATCCCTGGAGAATTACAAGCTGCAGTACAACGCGCTTAAGGCCCGTATGCGCCAGTTTCCCGCGAAAAAGTTCATTGTCTGGACCGGCGCCGCCTTGACCCTGCAGCAAAACACCCCGGAAAACGCAGGGCGGGCCAGACAGTTTTTCGACTGGGTCAAGACCTCCTGGGATGAGAAGGGGGACAACATCTTCGTCTGGGATTTCTGGACCCTTGAGACCGAAGGTGGATTATACCTGAAACCTGAGTATGCCAGCGGCGAGGATTCGCACCCCAACGGGACCTTCGCGTCCGCAGTATCACCACTAATAGTCCGGCGGATCGTGGACGTCATCGAAGGGGCCGGTGATTCGGGCAGCATTACCGGTGCAACCGTTCCGGTTCCGCAGCAATAAACGCTGACGGTGGCAGCCGGTCGGCGCAGAAGAATGAATCAGCGGGCGACTTCTGCGCGCAGGCTCTTCCAATTTCAGCCAATCCCTGATACATTCCGGCATATTTCACAAACGAAAGGTTTATTATGCGCTATATAAGTACTCGCGGCGGTATCCAGCCGATAGCATTCAAAGATGCGGTCATGATGGGACTGGCCTCCGACGGCGGCCTGCTGCTGCCGGAATCGTATCCCCAAATCTCCGCTGAGCAGCTGGAGTCCTGGCGGTCGCTCGGCTATCCCGAGCTGGCCTTCGAAATCATATCCCGCTTTGTCGATGATATTCCCGCCGATGACCTGAAAAGCATCATCAAGCGTTCCTACGCCACCTTCACTCATCCGCAGGTGACGCCGGTCGTGAAACAGGACGGGGTCTATATTCTGGAACTATTCCACGGCGTGACGCTGGCCTTCAAGGATGTGGCGCTGCAGTTCCTCGGCAACCTGTTCGAGTACATCCTGGCCGAACGCAACCAGAAGCTGAACATCATCGGCGCCACTTCGGGCGATACCGGCAGCGCCGCGATCCATGGGGTGCGGGGCAAGAAGGGTATCTCGATCTTCATCCTGCACCCTTACGGCAAGACCTCCGCGGTGCAGGCGCTGCAGATGACAACCGTTACCGATGCCAACGTGCACAACATCGCGGTGCACGGCACTTTCGACGATTGCCAGGATATGGTCAAGGCGCTCTTCGGCGACCTGGAGTTCAAGGAGAAGTATTCGCTGGGCGCGGTCAACTCGATCAACTGGGCACGGGTGCTGGCACAGGTGGCCTACTATTTCTACGCCTGGCTGAGGGTGACCGACGACAGCTCCCAGCCGGTCAGTTTCTCGGTTCCGACCGGCAATTTCGGTGATATCTTTGCCGGTTATGTCGCCAAGCGCATGGGACTGCCGATCGACAGGCTGCTTTTGGCAACCAACGAGAACAACATCCTGACCCGTTTCGTCAATCGTGGCGATTACTCGCTGGGGGATGTGGTCTCTACCGTTTCGCCTTCGATGGACATCCAGATCGCTTCCAACTTCGAGCGTTACCTGTTCCACCTGTTTGGAAACAGCCCGCAGCGGGTCCAGGAGGCTTTTGTCGAGCTGAAGGAGTCGGGGCGGATTTCGTGTGATGAGGCTGAAATGGCGCAGGTCCGCATGGACTTCTGTTCCACTTCGGTTAACCAGGAGGAAACCCTGGGCACGATTCGCGACTTCCACGCCAAAACCGGCTACCTGCTAGATCCCCATACCGCCGTCGGCGTCAAGGCCGCGCTGGAGATGCTGCCGGAGAATTCGTCCCGCATCTGCCTGGCCACGGCCCATCCGGCAAAATTTGGCGAGACGGTCGAAAAAGCGCTCGGCGTGCCGGCCCCGGTTCCCGAATCGGTCCGGGCGCTGGAAGGAAAACCGACCCGCTGCGAGATCATGGATGCCGACCTTGAGCAGGTGCGGGCGTTCTTTGTGGCGCAGGTCGGATAGCAGCCGGGGCCATGCTGCATGAATCCACAGTTCGCCTGGTTTCGTTCCTGTCGATGTTTGCACTGGTCGCCCTGGCCGAATTCCTCTTCCCCAGGCGACCGCTGACAACACCAAAAGCGCGGCGCTGGCTGGTGAACGGCTCGATCGTCGCGCTTGATACGCTGGTGATCCGCCTGACGATGCCGCTCTTGCCGTTTGGCATGGCGGAACTGGCCGCTGCCAGGGGGTGGGGCGTGCTGAACCTGGTAACACTGCCGCACTGGGCTTCTGTATTGGCGGCGTTTGTCGTTCTGGACGTCGTCATATATCTCCAGCACCGCGCCTTCCATCGCATCCCCGTGCTCTGGCGCCTTCACCGCGTTCATCACACCGACCTTGATCTGGACGTCTCCAGCGGCACCCGCTTCCATCCTCTGGAAATCATCATCTCGATCTTCATCAAGCTGGCGGTGGTGCTGCTGATCGGCGCCCCGGCCCTGGCGGTGGTGCTTTTCGAGATAGTCCTGAATGCCACCTCCCTGTTCAATCACGGCAACGTTGCCATTCCTCTGAGCGTTGATCGCTGGCTGCGGCTGCTGCTGGTGACACCGGACATGCACCGTGTCCACCACTCGGTTATTCCCCGCGAGACAGACAGCAATTTCTGCTTCAACTTTCCCTGGTGGGACCGGTTGATGGGCACCTACCGAGCACAGCCGTCGGCGGGACATGACGGCATGCAGATCGGCCTGAAAGAGTTTCGCAGCTACGAACAGCTGGGGCTTTTGTACCTGTTGCTGCTGCCGTTAAAGGGCAGAAGAGGGTAGCGGGGATAAATGTCTGAAAAACAGAAGATATTCCGGGCTGCCGGAATTTTGGGCAGCGCCACGATGCTGTCGCGCATCATGGGCATGGTCCGCGACATGGTTGTATCGCGCCTGTTCGGGGCCGGGATGGCGACCGACGCCTTTTTTGCCGCTTTTCAGATCCCCAATATGTTGCGCCGCTTTTTTGCGGAAGGGGCGCTGACCGCCGCTTTTGTTCCGACCTTCTCGGCGACACTTACCCAAAAGGGTGAAGACGACGCCAGGGAACTGGCCAACATCTGCTTTACGCTGCTGACGATTGTGATGGCCTTCATCACTCTGGTCGGCATCATCTTTTCACCGCTGATTGTCAGTCTGATGTTTCCCGGCTTCAAGGCCGAGCCTGGCAAGCTGGAACTGGCGGTGCTGCTCAACCGCCTGATGTTCCCCTACATCTTCTTCATCAGCCTGGTGGCGCTCTGCATGGGCATCCTCAACACGCTGAGGCATTTTTTCACACCGGCCATCTCCACCGTATTCCTTAATATCTCGATGATCCTGGCGGCGCTGGGGCTGCGCGGTTTCTTCGAGGCCCCCATCACCGCGCTGGCGGTGGGGGTTCTGGCGGGGGGCTGCATCCAGCTGCTGCTGCAACTGCCGGTCCTCTGGCGCAAGGGGTTTGCGATCCGGCCCAACTTCGATTTCAAAAATCCGGAAGTGCGCCGGATCGCGCTGCTGATGCTGCCGTCACTGTTCGGAGTAGGGGTCTATTATCTGAATATTGTCGTCAGTTCGATCCTGGCTTCGCAGCTTCCCCAGGGGAGCGTTTCCTATCTCTATTACGCCCAGCGCCTGTTTGAATTCCCCCAGGGCATCTTTACGGTGTCGGTGGCGCAGGCGGTGCTGCCATCGATGAGCAAGCAGGCGGCCTCCGGCGACATGGACGGCATGAAGGAATCGCTGTCGTTCGGCCTGCGCCTGACGCTGTTCATCACCATTCCGGCCATGGCCGGCCTGATGGCCTGCTCGACCCCGATCTTCAGTCTGATCTTCATGGGAGGCGCATTCGACTATCTCCAGGTGGTCAACTCGGCCCAGGCGCTGATGTACTACTCCCTGGGTCTCTCGTTCGTGGCTATGACGCGGGTGCTGGCCCCGGCCTTCTATGCTCTTAACGACACAAAAACCCCGGTGATAACTGCGTTTATCACCTTCCTGTTAAACCTTTGCCTGAGCCTTGTTTTGATGGGACCGCTCAAGCATGGCGGCCTGGCGCTGGCCAGCACCCTTTCGTCCTGCGGCAACATGCTGATGCTGCTCTGGTTCCTGAGGAGGAAAACCGGGTCTTTCGGCGGGCGCGCAATAATCAGGACATCGCTCAAATCCATTGCCGCTTCGATCCCGATGACTGCGGCGGTATGGTATGCCTGTTTATTGATCGATTGGTCCCAGGGGGGGCAAAAGATACTGAAAGCCGCGGTGTTGGGCGGGGCGATCCTGATCGGCACCGGCATCTATCTGGTTGCCGTGCGTTTGTTGAAAACCGAGGAGGCCCTTGAGGCCATATCGATGCTGAAAAGGAAGCTGTTCAAAAAATAGAATCAAAATCTTGTCCGGGCTGAAGATGAAAATATTAACTTTATTAACATGGAAAGTGCTGAATTTAAAGGGTTGCCAGTCTCATTAAAATCAGGGTTTTTAAACATAGCAACTTTTCCTGAAAAAAATGTATACCACAGGCGAAAAAAGCTTGACACCGTAACCCCGCCAAATTACGTAGAAGATTGTAACTAGTTGAATTACAGTTGTTTATCCGTTGTATAAAAAAACGGCATATCGGAAAAAACTCTTGCAAAAATATCACTTTTGAATCTCGTCAACACAGTTCTCCACAAGTTATCCACATTTTTTGTGGATAAGATTAACATGTCTGTAAAATCAGTCACATTGCTGTAACATCTTTATCTTTTGTTGAGTTTTCCTCATTCTTGGCCTGTTCCCACAGTTGGTCCAGTTCTTCAAAAGATGTATCCTGAATCTGAATCCCGCGTGCATGCAGTGAGTCTTCCACATACGAAAATCTTTTCTGGAAGCGGTTTATGGTCTTGCGCAGCGCCTCCTCCGGGTTCAACGATAGAAACCTTCCCAGGTTGACAATCGAAAACAGCAGGTCGCCCAGTTCGTCTTCCATGCGCAGCGGGTCGCCACCGGCCCAGGCCTCCTCGAACTCGTGCAGCTCTTCCATTACCTTGGCAAAGACCTGGTCGGAGTGTTCCCAGTCAAAACCTACCCGTGAAGCCTTTTCGCTGATCTTGTGGGCCCTCAACAGGGCGGGTAGATGGTTGGGTATGCCTGAAAGTGCCGAGGGGCGCTCGCTCCCCTTTTCCTCTTTCTTGATCTTTTCCCAGTTTTCGATCTGGGCGTTGCTGTCCTTGATGTCCAGGTCCCCGAAAACGTGCGGATGCCGCCGGATCAGCTTTTCACAGAGGGTGTCGATGATGTCCCTCATCGTGAAAGCCCCCGACTCCTCGGCGATCGCGGCATGAAAAACCGGCTGCAGCAGCAGGTCGCCCAGTTCTTCTTTTAGATGCTGGGGTGATTTGTCATCAATCGCTTCGATCACTTCGTAGGTTTCCTCCAACAGGTAACGGGTCAGGCTCTCGTGGGTCTGCTCCGCGTCCCAGGGGCAGCCTCCCGGCCCCCTCAGCCTGCGCATGATGCTCAACAGTTGTTCGAAATTTGCACTATCAGGATTCATGGTGATTTCTCTCCCGTTCGGAAATAGGTGTGGTTTGCAATGTCAAGCGAGTAGTGCTAGAGTGCCTGAAAATTTTTAGCGGGTGATATTTATGAGTGAAATGATTTTTTTACTGCTGCTGTTCGGTCTGCCGGCGGCGCTCGGTTTCAAGCTGGCCCTGTCCCGTGGCAAGAACCCGTTGCTGTGGGGGCTGTTGTGCGGCGTATTTCCCTTTTTTCTGATGGTGCTGCATTTCAACCGGCCGACCCGGGAAGTGCGCGGATATTTCAGGAAATGCGGCCATTGCGGTAAAACTTTCCCCTGGAAGGATGCGGCTTGCAAATACTGCGGCAGTGCTGTTGCCACCCCACCGGAAAACCCGTAGTTTCCATTTCTATTTGATACAAACTTTCCTGACCTCTTTAAGATCGGTCAGTCCCTCCAGGCATTTCAGTATGCCATCCTGCTTGAGCGTGGTCATGCCGTCCATGATCGCCTGACGGCGGATGGCCTCGATTTCCGATTTTCTCTTTATCAGCGACTTGATCGCGTCCGTTCCCTCCAGCAGCTCATGAAGCCCCAGGCGCCCCTTGTATCCGGTGTCGTTGCATTTGGGGCAGCCCACCGACCTGAACAGCCTGATCCCGGCCGGGTTGATGCCGGTATTGGCAAAATCTTCGCGGCCGTATTCAGTGATGATATCTTCAAGTTCCTGCTGTCCGGGTACGTATTCCTGCTTGCACACGCACAGGCGGCGGGCGAGGCGTTGGGCCAGTATGCAGAGAATGGCGTCGGAGAAACTGAAGGGGTCCAGTTCCATGTCTAGCAGCCGGGTGACCGTCTCCGGCGCCGAGTTGGTGTGCAGGGTGGAGAACACCAGGTGGCCGGTCAGCGAACATTCGATGCCGATTTCGGCGGTCTCCTGGTCGCGCATTTCCCCGACCATGATAACGTCCGGGTCGGCGCGCAGGAAAGAGCGCAGGGCCGCCGCGAAAGTGAAGCCGATCTTCGGGTGGACCTGTACCTGGCGCAGTCCGCGCTGGGTGATCTCGACCGGGTCCTCGGCGGTCCAGATCTTGGTGTCGATGGTGTTGATGACCGAGATGGCTGAATGCAGCGTCGTGGTCTTTCCCGAGCCGGTCGGGCCCACCACCAGCACCAGGCCGTAGGGCTGCCTGATGCAGGCCTCCATCACGCGGGCGTTTCGTTCCGTCAGCCCCAGCTTGTCGAAGGGGATCGGTTCTCCGGAGGCCAACACGCGCATGACCACGTCTTCCAGTTGGCCGGCGGTTGGCACGGTGGCGACGCGCAACTCGACGTCGATCGGACCGAATTTCTTGAAGTCGATCTTGCCGTCCTGCGGCTTGCGCCGTTCGGAGATGTCCAGGCCGCACATGATCTTGATGCGTGACGGAATCGCGTATTTGTACTTGTAGGGTATCTTCTGGTAGACCTTGCAGCGCCCGTCGATACGCATCCTGACCTGTACGTCTTCCTTTCCTGGAAAGGGCTCGATGTGGATGTCGGAAACCTTGTTCTGCACCGCATCGATGATGATCTTGTTGACCAGCTGCACGATGGCGCTGTCCTGTTCCGACACCTTTTGCGATTCGGACTCGATTTCCGGTTCGTCTCCGCTGTCGAGCCGGTTGATGATGTCGTTGATGCTGCTGCTGGCGGAGCCGGAAGAGCCATGGCGGTAGAACAGGTTGATATAGGCCAGGATATCTTCCCGGAAGGCGCCGATATAGCTGATGCGCTTGTATTCGGGATAGATGAACTTGAGCATGTCCTGGCGCCCCAGGTCGGTCGGGTCGTCGATGACGATATGCAGAATGCCGTTTTCAATCTTGAACGGCACCCACCACTCCTTTTTGAGCCGTTCCGGGCGCACCCGCTTGAGCAGCTCCTCGTCGGGCGGCAGCATGCCCGGATCATAGGCAATGAATTCGGTGCCGAAATAGAAGGAGAGGTTCTTGGCCATCTCTTCCCTGGAAACGCCGAATTCACGCATCAGCACACCGTCCAGCCCGATCTTGGCCAGGTCTGGATGGGCGGAGGCTTTTTCAATGGTCTTGTCGTCGATCAGGTTCTTGTCCAGCAGGAAGTTGTAGCGAGCCTTCTGGCGGATCACTTTGGTGGTGACCGAGAGCCGGTAGATGTTGTGGATCGCGATCGAGAGCGAAGTTGCCAGCTCCATGGCGTAGCTGATGTCGGTGTCGTCGTAGGGGATGTTGTCCTTTTTGTTGATGATCTGGATCACGCCGATCAGGACTTTCTGGAACTTCATCGGCACGCACAGCACCTGTTTCGTGACAAAGCCGGTTTTCTTGTCCCAGCTGTCGTCGAATTTCAGGTTGCTGCTGATCATGCGCAGTTCATGGGGGTCGTAGGCGTTCCTGATGTTGATCACGGTTCCGGTGATGGAACAGTAGCCGGCCAGGCTGGCGTCGCTGATCGGCACCACTATCTGTTGCAGCTCGGCGCCGCTCTTGACCTTTGATATCAGCAGGTTGCGCTTGGCGTCGGCCAGGTAGATCGTGATGCGCTCGGCATTGAACAGCGCGGCAATGCTGTCCTTGATATGGATCAGGATCGTATTGAGGTTGTCGGCGGAGTGGATCTCGTTGATTTTGTCCATCAGGCGTTTGCGGTATTCAAGCTGCTGTTTCAGGATCTCATTTTCCTGCGGCATGGCGTCACCTTTTCAACGGGATATCAAACTGTTTCGAGATTAGCAGATTTGGCGCATATCTCAAGACATAATCCAATTGACTCTTCCTGATTTGCTGCTAATATTTCGTGGCCTGACATCCATTACTTTCGGGAGGATCACATGAAACGGATCATTATGATTATATTGGCGTCGCTATTGCTGCCGGCTGTTGCGCTGGCGGCACAGGTGGGCAAAATTACCGCATTGAAAGGCAGCGTCCAGTTTCGTGTCAAAAACAACATTCCCTATTCCACGCTTAAAAAGGGTGAAGCCGTCAATCAGGGAAATTGGATCAAAACCGGCGCAGATGGCTGGGTCGAACTGACCCTGGAGGACAAGAGCAGGTTTACCCTGGCCAACAATACCGAATTCGAGGTAACAAAATTTCTCTTGACCAAAAGCAGGCGTGAAGGCTCTTTTAATCTGACCAGGGGCAAGTTGCGGGCATCGGTAGTCAAGCTGGCCGGACGCCAGAGCGGCATGACCGTCAGGAGCGGCACTGCGGTTGCCGGTATCAAGGGCACCGAATTTCTGATGATGTCCGAGGGGCCGGCCAACGTCTTCTTTGGTAATGAAGGCACCGTGGCGGTCTCCGCTGACGGCAAGGGGACCGAACAGCCGCTGACGGTGGGGACCATGACCCAGAACACCCGTGGTCTTACGCCGGTTGAGCCGATGAAAGTTGAAGCCGGTACGCCGGTCGCCGAAGCCAAGAACATCTTCGACAAGATCACCGCGGCGATGCCTCCGGCCGAATGGACCGATTCCGGCAGGATTTCCGACATCATCGCCCGCTGGAATATCAACCATGGCCACTATCTGGCCGATGCCGGAAAATACAACGACGCGCTGCATGTTTTCCAGATTGCGCTCGACCTGACCAAGGTCTCCGAGATCCGCGCCGATGCCCATATGGAGCGCGGTGCGGTCTATGCCCGATTCCTCAACAATCCCGAGCTGGCGCTGGCCGAGTATCTGCTGGTGATCGAGGAATACCCGAAGCTGCCCCAGGCTGAAACCGCCTTGTTCAGCGCCGCGCAAACCCTGGTCGAACTCGGATTTGCCGATCAGGCCAGGATCCGTTTCGAACAGTATCTGAGCGAGTACCCGGCCGGGAAACACAGGGACAACATTGAAACCCTGATGCAGAACCTGGGCAGGTAATGCCCGGCAGTTCAAGAGGGGGGCGCGGTAACGTGCCCCCGTCTTTTTTTGATGATGCAATTTACAGCGGAGGAATCACATGAATAAACGCCTCATGTTCGTCCTGTTCGGAGTCGTTGCGGCCATCTGCTCTTTTCTTCTGTACAAGCAGGCCTCGCCGTCGCTCCAGCAGCAGGATTTCCGCATGAAGGACGCCCGTTTCCGCATTCGGGGTCCGGTCAAGCCGGACAGGGACGTGGTCATTGTGGCGATAGACCACAAGAGCATCAAGGAGTTCGGACGCTGGCCATGGTCGCGCGAGGTGACCGGAAAACTGATCGAGAATCTGTCGCTTCATTACGGCACCAAGGTCACGGCCCTGGATATCGTTTTTTCCGAGGCTCAGAGCGTCGTTGCCGACAGGGCGCTGGCCGCATCGATCAAGAAGGCCGGCAACGTGGTGGCCGGCTACTTCTTCCGCGAGGAACAGGGCGAGGTTAACGCCGAATCCCTGGCCCAACTGGAAGAATCCAGGATGAAACTGGTCAAAATCGCCGAAGGTGTTCAGAGCATACCGATTCCGGAGTATCCCGGCGCCGACCTGAATATTCCGGAAGTCGGGGCTGGGGCGCTCGATAGCGGCTTTTTCAACGCCCGTTCTGACGCAGATGGACTCTACCGCCGCTCGATCCTGCTTTTGCTGTACAACGGCGACATCTATCAATCCCTGGCCCTGAAAGCGCTGCGCCACTATTTCGGTTCGGAAGTGATGCTGGACGTGAAACAGTGGGGGGTGGATGCGCTGCAGATCGGTGAGATGCGGATCCCGTCCCGCGAGGACGGCACCATGGCGCTCAACTATTACGGTGGGACCGGGTCTTTTACCACAATCTCTGCAGCCGATATCATAACCAAACGTCTTCCGAAGGATTCGCTCAAGGGCAAAATTGCTTTTGTCGGAGCCACCGAGATTGGCATATATGACCTGCGCCCGACACCCTTTGATGCGACCCTGCCGGGGGTCGAGATCCATGCCACGGTGGCCGCCAATGCGCTGGAAAAGCGATTCCTCAGGTACGACAGCAATACCCAGATGATGGAGATCGCCTGCATCTTCATCCTGCCGATACTGTTGGGCGCTGCGCTGGCGTTCGCTCCCGGAACTTTTGCCGGGTTGGGGGTGCTGGCGGTGGTTACCGGCGCTTTCTGCCTCTTCAACTACATGATGTTCGCAAACGCGTTCCGCGACATGACCCTGTTGTATCCGCTGTTAGGGATCGCAATTACCTACCTTGGCGGGGAAGCCTGGCGTAACCTGGTGGTTGAGCGCAAGGGGCGCCAACTCAAAAAGGCCTTTTCGAGTTATGTCTCGCCCGACCTGGTCAAGCAGATCGAAAAGGACCCGGACAAACTGGTTCTGGGGGGCGAACAGCGCGAATTGTCGATCCTGTTCTCCGATATCCGCAGTTTCACTACAGTTTCCGAGAGCCTTACGCCACCCGAACTGGTCCAGTTGCTGAATGAATACCTGAACCCGATGACCCGCATCGTGCTGGAGGAACGCGGTACGCTGGACAAGTTTATCGGCGATGCGGTGATGGCGCTCTTCAACGCGCCGCTGGATGTGCCGGAACACGCGACCCATGCCTGTTCCGCCGCGGTCAGGATGATGGAGGAACTGCAAATACTGAATGAGGGCTTTGCAGCGCGCGGCATGAATACCCTCGATATCGGCATCGGCATCAACACCGGTCCGGCGGTTGTCGGCAACATGGGCGCCGATATCCGCTTCGACTATACCGCCATCGGCGATTCGGTCAATCTGGCCTCCCGACTTGAAGGGCTCAACAAGTATTACGGTTCGCACATCCTGGTCAGCGAAGATACCCGTCTGCAGGTCAATGGCGGGCGTTTCATATTCCGCGAGGTTGACCGTGTCAGGGTCAAGGGCAAGCTGCAGCCGATCGTGATGTATGAGTTGATGATCGGAGATTTCGATATTCTGCCAAGTTTCGAGGAGGCGCTGGGCAAATACCGCTCCCGGGACTTCAAGGGCGCCAGGGCAATTTTTGAAGAACTTTCCGGCAACAGGAAAGATGGCCCGTCCCGGCTGTATCTGGGGCGCTGCGACGAATACCTGGCCTCGCCACCGCCGGATGACTGGGACGGAATCTACATCGCCAAGGGCAAATAGTAACCCCCGGAGCGTGTAGTTCCAATTCCAATTCAAGGCACTGTCTGCCGTTAGTCTTCATCCAGGCAAATTACCGACTAAAACTTAAAAACCGTTCCGGAATATCCGGGCGGTTTTTTAGTCTCATGAGATGTAAATATCCGGGATCATATCTGTTGTATGATTAATTAAATTTATATTAAATGCTTGCATGTCGAAAATTATAAGCTAATATTAATTTAGTCTTTTCGGGGCAGGTTTCCCGATTCTTGTTTCGTTGAGATTTAATATTCCGTACTGATGCCCGTTGCTTGCCATGGGATAGCTTATTAGAGGGAGGTGAATTCTAAAATAAGTCATGTGGCCGGGAGATGATTCACAAACACAACTCATGGAGGATAAGTCATGTCGAGAACCAGGATAATTGTAAGCGCTTCATTGCTGTTGGCGGCATTTTCCGTAACCGCGGTTTCGGCCGGGATAGCAGGCAAGGAACTGCTGGGTAAAAAAATATATGATGATCTGAACCTGTCCATCAACAACAACCAGGCCTGCGTTTCCTGCCATACCGGTAGTGTCGGTTGGACAGGCCCGGACAGCTTGACAAACGCGCATGGCGCGGTGATGGAAGGTTCGATAGCAGGGAGCTTCGGGGACCGCAAACCGCCAAGCTCGGCCTATGCAACCCAGAGTCCGCTGTTCAATGTCCAGATGCAGGGTGGCGCGCTGTTTGTGGGCGGCAATTTCTGGGATGGCCGTGCTACGGGATGGAAACTTGGCAACCCGGCCGCCGACCAGGCCCAGGGGCCGTTCCTCAACCCCAAGGAACAGGCGCTTCCTGAAGCGGCCTCGGTGGTATCCAAGGTTTGCAGTTCTGATTATTCCGATCTTTTCAAAGCTGTCTGGGGTACTACGGTCTGTGATTCTGCCAACATTGATAAGGCCTACGATCTGATTGGTCTTTCAGTCGCCGCTTATGAGGGCTCCAGCGAGGTGAATCAGTTCAGTTCGAAGTTCGATGCTCACCAGAGGGGCAGGGGGGGCTTGAACAGGCAGGAATTACTTGGCAAGGCGCTTTTCATGGGCCAGGGCAAGTGTAATCTCTGCCATGTCGCCAGTGGCCGTGCACCGCTTTTTACCGATTATACCTTCGACAACCTGGGAATTCCGAAAAATCCGGAAAATCCCGCGACCGTTGCCGATCCGACGTTTGTGGACCCCGGACTGGGTGGCTTTTTGCGGAATCTGGCCGCTAACAGCGATTGGCGTACTCTCCCGTTTGTTACCAGCGTGAAGAATCTCACTTCCGATCAACTGCTGCAATTTGCGGCAGTAAATGATGGAAAACACAAGGTTCCGACCCTGCGTAACGTTGACAAGCGTCCTGACCCGGCTTTTGTCAAGGCCTTCGGGCATAACGGTTATTTCAAAAGCCTGGAGCGTATCGTGCATTTTTACAATACCAGGGATGTATTGCCGGTATGCGCTCCTGCTGGCCAGCTCTTTAGCGATGAATATGCCGAGGCAAACAACTGCTGGCCGTCTCCCGAAAATCCCAACAATATAAACACGCAGGAACTTGGCAACCTTAACCTGACCGCTGCTGAAGAAGCTGCGATCGTAGCGTTCATGAAGACCCTGACTGACGGTTACTAGGTGAAATGACCCGCTTTCCGTCTGCGTAAACGTCCGGACCTTCGCGTTATGGTTGCAGATTGCGCGAAGGTCCGCTACCGCCGGCTTGTTCTGCCCGCGGCTGATAGGTTCATCCGTGGTTTATCCCGGAAACCGGCAGAAAGAGGAATCTATATGAAGATTCTTATCAATCTGAAGAGCGTGCTGCTGGGCAGGGCATTGCAGGAGCTTCTGGAGCGCGAGCCGGAAGCGTATCTGGCGCGCGCGGTTTCCGATATCAGTCAGGCAGACGGGTTTCACCCGGACTTTATCGTGGTGGACAGTTGCACTATTCGCAACTGCGTACCGTTTCATGACCCGGATACAAAGATCGTGTTGCTCGATTCCTGTCTGAGCGATCAGGATATAACCAGCATGCTGCTTTCCTATAAAATTGATGGAGTTCTGTCCGCATCCACCGACCTCGCGCTCTTCAAAAAAGCCCTGGAAGTTGTGATGTCCGGGCAGATATGGATTGACAATAACAGGGTCAAGTCGATCGTCCGTAATGGCAATGCCGGAAAATCGATGGTTCATGACAGATCATTCAGCAAAAAAGAGCGTGAAATCATCATGCTGGTTTCGCAGGGATTTACAAACAGGGGCATTGGCGAAAATCTTCATATCAGCGAACAGACCGTCAAGACCCATCTCAGCCGTATCTTCAGAAAAACCCGTATTTCCCGCCGTTCACAGCTTGTGCCGTTGGCAATGAATTTGCGTGTGCCCGATTACACGTAGGAAGGGGCACAGCAATATTTGAATTCTGCCTGCAATACTTGTTTCCATGAATCACCTTCAGCACTGACCAAGCCCGAATCTATCCCCCCCATAATATTCAAGCGTTCACCCGCTATAAATGCATCGGGTTAACTCTTTCAGCCGGAAAAATTACCCGGTCGGGTGATTGCCGTAAATATCTGTTTCTGATATCAACATCCGTTGGTTGGTAATAAAGTCGGTCAAGTTTGACTTGATATTGATTCATTTTGTCGTAATCTTCTTGCAAACGATGATTATGGAAAATTGAAGTCTTGCTTCAGGTTGCTTCAAACATCCGACAATCACAAACAGGGTGGCTCATGACAAATAATCATTCCGACTCGGCTGTGTCATTGTGTGAAACTGAGGCAAATATCCCCATGATGGATGATTGTGCCGTCAGTGAGACGTTGTCACTTGAAGAGCATTACAGGCTGTTGAAAGTGGAGAATGATGAGCTACGTGAGAAACTGCTGCAGCTTGAAACATCGCGAGCCACGTATTACGACCTGTACGATTTTTCTCCGGTCGGCTATCTGACCCTCGACGAAGACGGAATAATCACTGAGGCCAATCTGACCGCTGCTGCTCTGTTGGGTATTGAAAGACAGTATCTGATCAATAACAATTTAACCTGTTTTATCCTCCCGGACGATTCGGAAGCCTTTAACAGCTATTTTAAGCGGATTGTCCAGACCGAATCCAAACAGGAGTGGGAATTACGTCTGTCCAACCCCGACGGCACAACCCCATGGGTGCGTCTTGAGGCAAACACGGTCTGGAAAGGTGAATACAGAGTCATCATCAGCAATATCAACGCGCACAAACAGGCCGAGCAGGAACTTACGGAAGCAAATGAGCTGTTTTCCATGTTTATGCGTTACTCACCGGTCTATACCTACATAAAGGAAATAACATCCAATGGTAGTCGTGTCCTGCGCGCCAGCGACAATTTTGTGCAGATAACCGGAATGTCCGGTTCTGAAATGTGCGGCAAACGAATGGATGAACTGTTTCCTGCAGAAATTGCCGAAAAAATCAATCGGGAGGATCAAAAGGTTGTTTCCAGCGGGCAACTGCTGAAGGTTGAGGAAGACTTCAACGGTCGCAACTATACCACGATCAAGTTCCCTGTTTACATTGGAGACAAGATCCTGCTGGCTGGTTATACGATTGATACAACCGACCGCTGCAAAGCTGAAGAAGAACGTCTGCATCTGGAACGCCAATTGATGTATATGCACAAGATGGACAGTCTGGGGCGCATGTCGGCCGGCATCGCCCACGATTTCAACAACCTGTTGCAAGCTGTGCTTGGCAATCTGGAGCTGGCCATCATGAAGATCGATGATCAGGACAGGATCCGCAAGCATGTCTCCCGGGCGGTCAAAGCCGCCGAAGACGCCGCCAGGTTGAGCGGTTTGATGCTGGCTTATTCAGGCAAGACACGTACCATCATCAAGGAGCTGGACCTGAGCGAACTGGTTGACGGGAATGCCGCGCTGCTGACCGCTGCGATCTCCAGTTCGATCTCATTGGATTTTCAACTTGATCGCGCTCTGCCGCCGGTCAAGGTTGATGCGGGGCTGATCCAGCAGGTGCTGATGAGTCTGGTAGCCAATTCATCGGAGGCGATTGGAGCAGGCAACGGTTTGATAACAATTTCGACCGGTATGAGCTGGTTTGATCAAGTTGTTCTGGACCGCAGCCGGCTGGATGAAAAGCCGCCGGCCGGCTGCTATGTGTGGATGGATGTCCTGGACAATGGTTGCGGGATGGATGATGAAACCATCTTCAAGCTTTTCGATCCGTTTTTTACAACCAAATTTACCGGCAGAGGCCTGAGCATGTCGGCAACACATGGTATCATCAGAGCCCACGGCGGGGCGATCCTGGTTGACAGTACTCCCAACTCCGGAACCTGCATACGGATACTTTTTCCGATCGCCTGTCAAAAACAGGAATGATCCCGGTTCTGCAACTTCCCAGCATTCCGTAGTAATTCAGCTCAGCGTTCCGCAGTCAGATATTCGCTCCTGATCATTTCAAAGTGATTACGATGGGAGCGGAGTCGCCAGTCCACGCTCCCCCGTCCGGTAATCCGCCACGGCGGAGCGATGATCTTCTGTTTCCCTTCCAATAAAGCGCTAACATTGTCAATGCCTCGACCGGCGTTGGGCCCGTCCGGCATCCCGCCCAGCCAGCGATCCTCCGGTGTGTTGGCGGTCGACCAGGAAAATGGATCCGAAAACAGAAACGAGGCGTCATTCGGCCTTGCAACCCGGCTGATGTCGAACAGATGTGCCAGCGGGTACCGTACCCGGTCGATCAGGTTGAGCGACGCCACCTGCTGGAATGTGCCGGCGGCAAACGGTAATGCCAGTGCATCCGCAATGATGAACTCGACTCTGTCCGGCCGCCATTCGTTTGGAAGGTCAAACCGGAACGTTTCACGCAGGTTGCCTTCCAGCGGCAATGAAAAGCCGATGCAGCGCTCCGACGACAGACGGCGCGCGGTACGGATGAAGGCTGACGACAGATCGCAGCCTATCGCAAGCTCACTTTTTAGCGACATTTCAAAAGTAAGCCTGCCGACGGCACAGCCGGCGTCGAAGGATGAGCCGTTCTGCCCGGCAAGCAGGGCTGCCCAGCCGGCGTAGGCGGTGCCCGCGTCGGGGGCCTGCATCAGGTCGGCATAGTGGCTCCAGAGATAGCGGTCAACTGTTCCGGCCTCTTCATATTTCCACTGTCCTCCGCCGGTGACCGCCTCCGGTTCCGGAACCAGTACCGCGATGCCTTCCCGGATCGGGTAGCGTTTCTTGCACTTGCGGCAGCAAAGCTCCGCGCTGACGATGTCGTCATCCCGTTCCCTGACGGATGAAAGTTCCAGCGGAAATTCCTTTGGCAAACAGGCCGGGCAGACCAGTAAACCGGCTATGTTACGTTTCATTGCGGCACCGTTGAATAGCTTCGGGAAATGTTGAGGGACTCTGAATAATATTATTCGCCGTTAAGGTCAACCATTATCATAATTAGCTGATTTATACCCCCTGATAGCCATCCTGTTTCGCAGCTGATTCATTTGAGAACGCTTATATTGCAGCAAATCTTCAATTGACAACCCCTCCGCTAAAATGTATACAGTATGCACTTCTATTGTTTACTACATCTGTTTGACCACAATATCCCACGAAGGAGGAACACTGATGATCGAAGCTTATCTTGCACACCAAGAGGAAAGGGCGGCCCAGGGTATTCCCGCGCTGCCGCTCAGCCCTGAACAAACCACGGACCTTTGCAAATTGCTTGAGGCTCCACCGGCAGGCAAGGAAGAATTCCTGCTGAACCTGCTCAAAGAGCGCGTTTCCCCCGGCGTCGATCCGGCTGCCAAGGTCAAGGCAGAGTTCCTGGCCGGAATCGTGAACGGCAGCAAAAAGTCACCACTGGTTTCAAAAGTGGACGCGGTTCGCATTCTGGGCACGATGCTGGGAGGCTACAATGTAAACCCGCTGGTTGAAGCCCTGAAAGATGCCGAGTTGGCCGACGAGGCCGCCTGCGCTCTTTCCGGCATGACACTGGTTTATGACGGTTTTGATCAGGTGGTAGCTCTATCCGCCACCAACGCAGCAGCCAAAAAGGTTCTTCAGTCCTGGGCCGACGCCGAATGGTTCACCAAACGCCAGGGCGTGCCAGAGACCATCAAGGTCAAGGTATTCAAAGTCGAAGGCGAGATCAACACCGATGACTTCTCTCCCGCGGGCGATGCCTGGAGCCGTCCCGACATTCCTCTGCATGCTCTTGCCATGGGCAAGACCCGCTTCCCCAATCGCCTGAAAGCTATCGCCGACTGGCGTGCCGCCGGCAATCAGGTCGCTTTTGTAGGCGACGTGGTCGGAACCGGCTCCTCACGTAAATCGGCCTGCAACTCGGTGCTCTGGCACATGGGCCAGGATATTCCCTGCGTTCCCAACAAGAAGACAGCCGGCGTGATCATCGGCGGCGTAATCGCCCCGATTTTCTTCAACACCGCCCAGGACTCCGGCGCACTGCCGATCAAGGCCGATGTCACCAAGATGAACGACGGCGATGTAATCACGATCAACTGCGCCAAGGGTGAAATCTACAACGAAGGCGGCGAAGTCATCTCGACCTTCAAGCTGGCTCCCAACACGATTGCCGACGAATTCCGCGCTGGCGGCCGTATTCCCCTGATCATCGGCCGTGCCGTAACCATCAATGCCCGCAAGGCACTCGGCCTGCCGGACACTGACGTATTCACACTGCCGGTCAACCCTGTTCCCAAGGCAGGTCAGGGCTACTCGCTGGCCCAGAAAATGGTCGGCAAGGCCTGCGGCGTGACCGGTATTCTGCCCGGCACCGCTTGCGACCCCAAGATGACCACGGTCGGTTCCCAGGACACCACCGGACCGATGACCGCCGACGAACTGAAGGAACTGGCCTGCCTCAAGTTCCTTTCGCCGATGTTCATGCAGTCCTTCTGTCACACGGCCGCCTATCCCAAGCCGGCTGACGTCAAGATGCACAAGAATCTGCCGAAGTTCATCACCGAGCGTTGCGGTGTACCCCTGAAGCCGGGCGACGGCGTTATCCACTCCTGGCTGAACCGCCTGCTGCTGCCGGACACCGTCGGCACCGGCGGCGACTCCCACACCCGTTTCCCGATCGGCATCTCCTTCCCGGCCGGTTCCGGTCTGGTGGCTTTCGCCGGTGCGATGGGCTTCATGCCGCTGGATATGCCTGAGTCCGTACTGGTGCGCTTCAAGGGCAAATTCAACCCCGGCATCACACTGCGCGACGCCGTCAACGCCATCCCTTACTGGGCCATCAAGCAGGGGCACCTGACTGTTCCCAAGAAAAACAAGATCAACATCTTTAACGGTCGCATCCTGGAGATGGAAGGTCTGCCCGAGCTGACCGTCGAGCAGGCATTCGAGCTGACCGACGCCGCTGCCGAGCGTTCCGCTGCTGCCGGCTGCATCCAGCTCTCCAAGGACTCAGTTGCCAAGTACCTGCGTTCCAACGTGGCCCTGATGAAAAAGATGATCAAGGACGGCTACCAGGATGCCCAGACCCTGCAGAACCGCATCGACGCCGTCAACGAGTGGCTGGCCAAGCCCGAGCTTCTGGAAGCCGACAAGAATGCCGAATACGCCGCCGTGATCGAGATCGACCTGGCCGAGATCACCGAGCCGATCCTGGCCTGCCCGAACGATCCGGATGATGTCAAACTGCTGTCCGACGTGGCTGGAACCACAATCAATGACGTGTTCATCGGTTCCTGCATGACCAACATCGGTCATTTCCGTGCTGCCGCCGAAATCTGGCGCGGCCAGAAGTTCAACCCGGCTGTCCGTACCTGGATCACACCGCCGACCCGCATGGACAGCGACCTGCTTAAAGATGAAGCTTACTTCGCTGTTTACAGCGCATTCGGCGCACGTATCGAGATCGCCGGTTGTTCGCTCTGCATGGGTAACCAGGCCAGAGTACCGGATGGGGTCAACATGTTCTCAACCTCAACCCGTAACTTCGACGATCGTATCGGCGATGGCGCCAAAGTGTTCCTCGGTTCGGCCGAGCTGGGTGCTGTAGCCGCGCGTTTGGGCAAACTGCCGACACCGGCTGAGTTCCTGGAAATCTACAACGAGAAAATTGTTCCGAACAAAGAGAAGATCTACCGTTATCTGCAGTTTGACGAGATGCCGGAATACAAGTAAGACATCATGACTGAAAACCGGAGGCCGAGAGGCTGAAGGTGTTATAATACTTCCCGCCCGGACATGTTCGGGCGGGTTTTTTTAATATTTCGGCACTCGGCTCGTCAAGTCCGGCAAAAGTGGTAGAATAGCTTCTCGAATTATTAAACCCTAGAAAAAGCAGTTTCACGTGACGAACGCACCAAAAGTAGGCGCCTCAAGGCGACGACGCAACGTAAAATCAAGCAGTTAAACGATAATATCATTTACCAGATTGGTGATGTTACAAATCCTCTTAAGTATTTGAACTTCGTTGCGTTCGTTGCGCCGTTGCGTGAGTAAATGCCGTTTAGAAGAAGGTTAAATCGAGCAGCGAGCTAAATGAAGATACCGGTGCATTTCGCGGCTTCGATCCCCATGTCAGCCGGATAACCTCCGGATTCCGAAAGGAGCGGGCAGCATCATGACTCATCCATCCCTCGGCATTATCCGCAATATCGGCATCATCTCCCATATCGACGCCGGCAAGACTACCGTTTCGGAGCGGATTCTCTTTTACAGCGGTGAGACGCACAAGATGGGCGAAGTGCACAACGGTCAGGCGGTGATGGACTGGATGCCGCAGGAGCAGGAGCGCGGGATTACAATTACCGCCACCGCCACCACTTGCCGCTGGGGAGAGTTCCGTATCAACCTGATCGATACTCCCGGCCATATCGATTTCACCATCGAGGTAGAGCGGAGCATGCGGGTTCTGGATGGGGCCGTGGCAATCTTCAGTGCGGTGGAGGGGGTTCAGCCCCAGAGCGAATTAGTCTGGCGGCAGGCTGACCGTTACCGTGTGCCGCGGATCTGTCTGATCAACAAGATGGACCGCTCCGGCGCAGATTATCGCCAGACCATGCTGCAGATGGAGAAACGATTAAAAGCGAGGCCGGTATTGATTCAGCTTCCCATCGGTGAAGAAGCCGGCTTCAGCGGTGTTATCGACCTGTTAAACGAAGAGGCATTCCTCTTCAGCGACTCGGATCTTGGCAGCACGATGTTGCCGGTTCCGATTCCGCCAGAAGCTGTGCAGGAAGTACAGGAGGCTCGCCTCAAATTGACCGAAGCCGTTGCCGATTTCGATGACGGGGTCATGGCCGATTTTCTGGAGGGGAAACGGGTGACGGCTGAACGCCTGCGGAGCGCGCTACGTCGCGGAACTCTGGCCGGTTCTCTTTTTCCGGTGCTGCTGGGGTCTGCGCTGCGCAACAAGGGGATCCAGCCGCTGCTGGACGCGATCGGCCTATATCTCCCCTCACCACTGGAGGCGGCACCGCTGATCGGGCGTGATCCGGTCAGCGGAGAACATGAGACGCTGGTCTGCGATCCCTCCGCGCCGTTACGGGCATTGGCGTTCAAGGTGATGTCCGAGGAGGGACGGCGGGTCACCTATTTTCGCGTCTATAGCGGGACACTTCGCACCGGGGTCATGTTGTTCAACAGTACCCGGCGGTCGTCGGAAAGGGTCAGGCACCTTTTCCGCATGCATGCCCACAGGCGGGAAGAAATCTGTGAAGCCAGGGCAGGAGACATTGTTGCCGCACTGGGCTGTCAAGAGACGCTGACTGGCGATACGATCTGTGACCCGTCCATGCCGCTTTTACTTGAAGGCCTGACCGTTCCGGAACCGGTAGTCTCGCTGGCGGTGGAAGCGAAAGGGACGGATGACCGGGAACGTCTGCCCCTGGCTTTGGAGCAACTCCAGTGGGAGGATCCCACATTCCGGGTGCACGAGGATAGTGAAACCGGCCAGACGCTTCTCACCGGCATGGGTGAACTGCATCTGGAGATCATCATCGACCGGCTGGCTCGCGAGTACGGGGTACAGATCAAGACCGGCCGGCCGCGGGTGGTCTATCGTGAGACGTTGCGACGCCAGGTGACGCGTCGTGAGAACTTCCAGCGGGCTTGTGAGCGGCGAATGGAAACGGTAGAAATGCTTATGCAGCTTACTCCGCTCCCGCGGGGGAGCGGAGTGCGTATCCTGCTGCCGGCTGCCGAACCGCCTCTCACCGCGCAGCTGCTGGCTGCCTTGGAGGAGAGCATAAACCAGGGTTGCCTGTCCGGATGTCTGACAGGTTACCATCTTACCGATCTTGAGGTGCGGGTGCTGGAGATCCCGTTTGAATCGGGGATTCCAAGTGAACCGGGGCTCAGGTCGGCAGCGCTGCGCGGACTGGCGCTGGCAGCGCGGGAAGGCGAACCTTTCCTGTTGGAACCGATCATGTCGCTGGAGTTGGAGGTTCCAACCGAGAATCTGGGCAAGGTGCTCGGTTCGCTTCAGCAGAAGCGTGGCCGGGTAGAGGGGCTGGATTCGCGAGGCGATCTTGAGATCGTTAGGGCCACCGTGCCACTGTCTGAAATGTTTGGTTACATGACCGAGCTGCGTAGCGCCACCCGTGGTCGCGGGAGCTATACAATGGAATTCCTCTGTTTCGAGGAGGCGCCGGCCGCAATACAGGAACAGTATGGACTGGGTTAAGGGGTGCTTGTCATTCCGGCCACGACAGATAATGCTGCTCTGATCCATGGCGCATGAGCCGGTGGAGAAGATGGTTTCGGTGATATTTCAATTATCCTTTGCTGATGGCAATAAAAAAGGAGACTGCAGTGAATGCAATCTCCTTTTTTACAACTTGCCTGATTGTTATGTTCAATGATCCGGCTCAATCGGCACCGGTTCGCAGACGCTGCGCTTGTCATGCGACTTGGCTCCGCATATGGAACAACTGAATTCGGCATTGCTGGTCAGTTTGTCCAGCAGCCGTGGACTGGTAACAGCGCATACTTTCGAGTGTTTGCCTGACATGGATAAACACCTCCTCTTTCCAGGATTTCTGCTGTCTTACGTTTATTATGATACCCGTTTTCACCGCAGAATAACAGTGGACGGATGCGTGCGCATGTCAGTTCATGGCTTGAACGGTCTGTCGGCAATTGAGTGCCGGTCACTGAATAATTATACTGATTATTGCGTCAATTGATGTCAATGTGCATCAAAATGCTTCAGCTTGTGACGACTTACCTGACCGCGAAAGATTTGAGGGGACAACTTTGAAGCGATCATCGCGAAACCGGCTTACCGAACACCTGATCCCCCAGTTCCCGGGCGATACGCTCTTCGAGTGCCTTGCCAGGACCGTCTGCAGAGCCGGATGCCTGCCCCGCAAGGAGTTGTACGAGGCGTGGGAGGTGGCAAGGCGAGTGCGGCGCCGTTTCCGGGGCGGCAGGGTGGTGGATTTGGCCTGCGGACACGGACTACTGGCACATATACTTCTGTTGCTGGATGACAGCTCTTCGCTTGCGTTGGCCGTTGACCGGCGTATTCCGGAGCAGGCTGCCAAGCTTGCTGCCTGCATGGTGGAAAGCTGGCCCCGGTTGGCGGGCAGAGTGGAATTCTTGCAGCAGGATCTGGAACAGGTAACTCTGTATCGGGACGATCTGGTGGTTTCGGTGCACGCCTGCGGGAGATTGACCGATCTTGTTCTGGAGCGGGCCATGGCGGTAGGGGCGCGGGTGGCGGTACTCCCCTGTTGCCACGATCTGAACGCCGATGACTTGGGCGGCTTGCAGGGATGGCTGGACGGCCCGCTGGCCCAGGATGTTATCAGGGCCGTGCGACTCCGCGATAATGGCTACAGAGTTTTCACACAGCAGATTCCGGATGATATTACTCCGAAAAACCGCCTGTTATTGGGAGAATCCTGTATCTAGGCGCCCGCCGCATCCGATTCATGATGTGACAGGATGCCTCATGTGGTGTCAATCTGTGTTTAGCGTTTTTGAATTTGTTTTGATGATGAATAAGACCACAATCAAGCCTTGTAACCTATTCCTGAAAATCGGATAATGGGATCGAACAGTCAGCTTGTATTTATATTGGAGGCGACCATGAAAAAGATATTTCTTGCGGCATTAGCAGCATTCATGTTTCTAGCCCTGGCCGGATGTGGCAGTAGCAACAATCCAACACCGGTTTTTGTCACCACGATTCTCAGTGATCCGGTCTATGACGGTGATATTCAAAAAGATCCACAGAGTGGCGCGTTTACCGTAACCCAAGGCAATACCCAGAGTTTGTTTGCCGGAATAGATCCGGTCAGTAATGTGGAATACCGTTCTTTTCTGGATTTTCATCTGTCAGGTGCGAATGGTGTACCAGGCAACGCGATCATTGACTCGGCGTTTCTTGATATAGTTATCAACAGTATTGTTCCTCAACCGCTGATCGGCACGATCCCGTTGCGTATTGATCTGGTTTCGTTCCAGCCTCCCAACCTGATCGGATCGGATTTTGATCGCACTCTCCAGCCGGCCCTGGCTACCACCACGGTCACTCCGCCGATTTCCCAGTCAGATTTTGGCAGACACGTAACAATTGATGTAACTACCCTCATGGTTGAAGCCCAACGCCTGGGGTTGCAGGATTTCCAGCTCCGCATAATGGAAGACCTGGGGATTGTTACACTTGGTTTGATCGAAATCAATGACACCACCGGGGTAAATCGAAACACGTTGGCGCCTTTGCTGCAGGTTACCTATTTTTGACCTGTGCAGTGTCAGCAGCAGTACCAATATCAAGTAATCAATGGAAGGATGTCCGGGTAGAATCCGCCACGTTCTGCGTAGGTTGCCTGAGTGTCGCTTGCTGGAGTGTTGCCGCGATTCAACTGAAATTCTGTTTCAGGCTTTACCGGAGATGGGTTTTTGAGTATCATGCCCGTCATCCATTATACTCTTAAAATTAATGAGGTTTGTTTTGAAAATTCTGATTGTGGAAGATGATTTAACGCATTGCATTCTTTAGGTTTTGTTGTGTAAGCCATTGGTGTCAGCGGATATTTATGAACAATTGCATGGCAACGCGGGTGGGGGGCAGCTATCATGAATACTGAAAATACGTCGTCCTTGCTGGGACAGTTGGAACGCCGCAACGATGAGCTTGCATCAATGGTCGAGATTGGAAAGGCGTTGACGTCCAGCCTGGAAATTCATGAAATCCTTGAAACCATCATGAAGCAGGTGGAGCGCCTGTTGAAGCCCAAAGCCTGGTCGCTTCTGCTTGTTGACAAGAAAACCGGCGACCTGACCTTTGAAATTACCGTTTCTCCGGTGGCGGAAAAGTTGAAGGAAATCACCCTGAAGCCGGGAGAGGGTGTAGCCGGTTGGGTGGCATTGCATGGTGAACCGCTGTTGATACCGGACGTCAGCAAAGATCAGCGTTTTGCCTTGTACATAGATCAGAAGCTGTCGTTCACAACGCGCTCCATCGTTTGCGTTCCGATGAAAATCAAGGAACGGGTCGTGGGGGTAATCGAGCTGATCAACAGTTATGAAGATATTGATTTTGACGAGAGCGATATTTCATTGCTGATGGCAATTGCCGATTTTGCAGCGATTGCGCTTGAAAACGCCGGGAACTATGAGCGTATCAACGAACTGGTCGTGACGGATGACCTGTCCGGACTGTACAATTCAAGACATTTTGGAACTCTGATAGAAAACGAACTGAGCCGCGCCAAGCGTTACGATGAAGAGCTCTCACTCGTTTTTCTCGATCTGGACCGCTTCAAGAATGTCAACGACAGGCATGGTCACCTGGTTGGAAGCCGGATGCTGAGCGAGTTCGGCCGGTTGATAGGGCGCAATATCCGTTCATCCGATTTTGCGGCCCGTTATGGTGGTGACGAGTTTGCGATTATCCTGCCCCATACCACAAAAGAACAGGCGGTAAAGCTGGCTGTGAAACTGCTGGAAATCATGCAGAATACAAAATTCGTTTCCGATGATGATATTCCGATTCACTTGACCGCCAGTTTTGGCGTCTCCAATTATCCGGCGGACGCCTCCATCGGAGTCGAGCTGATCAGAGCCGCCGATGTTGCCATGTATGCCGCCAAGGATAGCGGCAGGGCCGCGGTGCGTGGTTTTGTCGCCGTTATGCCGCCAGCGGAAAGCTCCTGACGGGCGTATGGATTGCGCCTTCCGGAGTCAATCGACTTTGAAAAAGGATAAACTCCCTCACCGCAAGTGAAGGGAGTTTTTTTTGTATGTGGCGGTCGAGAAATATGTCGGCTTCCCCGGGTTTGGGCATTTTTATTCGCGCCAGAGTTATATGCGGTGAAAAGGGGCGCTCTTCCAGCTCAATACCGCAATCCTTCACGGCGACATGCACCTTCGCGGCGAGATCCAGCAGCCGCAATTCGTGCTCCAGCCCGACCCACAGCACCTTTGGCCGGCGGCGGTCGGGAAAACATCCGCTTTCGCCGAAGCGGAGAGTAAATGCCGGTACGTGTATCCGGGATAGTCTGTTGGTCAGCCGGGTAACACCGTCATCGTCCACATCGCCCAGAAACGACAGCGTCAGGTGGATCTGTTCCCGTGGTACCCAGCGGGCGCCGGGTATGTCGCATCTAAGCCCGACAAGTGCGTTCCTGGCCTGCTCCGGGAGTTCGATCGCAATAAAGAGCCGCATCGGCTGACCTCCTGCTCATGTTTCATAAACGGTGCGATGGCTGCCAGGATAATTGTGCTTTTCAATGTATCGTGGCGCTGTCCGATGTCATTGCTTGAATTATGCGGCAGCACCAGCTCAAGTCAAGACTGATGATATATGGAAACAAGACGGCGTGCAATATTAACACTTATAAATAAAAAAGCAGGTTGTGTTCTGTTTTATGGTAAAGTGTTAATGATTCCGGTTGTGCAGCGCACGTTACGATATCAGATATTTCGGTACAGATACCGCTAATGACACGGCTTCTCCTGTTCAACGGTAAGGAGGTTGACTGAGATGTGGAAAACTGAGACAGCTCATCCAGGATCTCACAGGCCTGCCTTGCGGATATCGAGTCAACTCCCGATCCTGATCATGATTGTCTTGCTGCTGCAATTTGCAGCAGCCACGAGTGTTTCGGCCGCCACGCCTGCAGGCAGGATAAATGTTCTGGTCCTCTATGGCGCCAGCACAAAATTTCCCGCACATACCCTCTTCAATAACGGACTCCTGCCAATCCTGAAAGCTGCAGGGGTCGACGATTCCGACCTGCACCAGGAATATCTTGACCTTCAGCATCCCCATGGGAGCGAATTTCTGCATTACCTGGCCGACTACCTGCGCACCAAGTACATCAATGAAAAATTCGACGTCATTATCACTTTTCAGCCGGACGCTCTCAACTTCATGCTTACGGATGGCAGCGGGTTGTTTCCCGGTACCCCGATTGTTGCTGCTGTTACTAAAGAGACGGTCGGCGCAAGCAGTGCCGCCAGAAAGGTGATCCAGCTCGTATACGGATTTGATGCGCTTTCAACTCTCAATTTTGCAATGACACTGCTACCCGGCACTGAAGAGGTTCTGGTAATAGCCGGCCCAGGCGATTATGACCGCCACCATCTGGAAAGCGCCCTGGAAGCTGCTGAAAAACTGGAGGGCAGGGTTGCCTTCAGGTTCCTTACCAATCACCAGCTGCCGGAAATTCTCAGGGAAGTGTCCCGGGAGCGAGAACACGCCATTATTCTCTATACCCGATTGTCGAGTGATTCCAGCGGAAAGGTGTACACGCCCCGGACAGTACTGACGCAGATAGCCGGGGCGGCAAAATATCCGGTCTTCGGACTTCATGACAGTCTGCTTGGAGCCGGGATAGTTGGCGGCAATCTCCTCTCCTTCAAGGAGTTGGGGAAGGAGGTCGCCGGAGTTTCAATCAGGCTGGTGACAGGCAGGTCTGGTGACCTGCCAGTTAAAGTCCGATTCATGAAGCATACACCGATGTTCGACTGGGCCGAAATGCAGCGCTGGGGCTTGGGCAAGTCCGGACTGCCAAGGGAAAGTGTGCTGATCAATTACCGCCCTGGCTTCTGGGAGCAATACTGGAGATATGCAATCATCGCCCTGATCTTCATTGTGTGTGAGAGCTCGCTCATAGCCTATCTGGTCTGGAACCGCCGCAGACGCATCAGAAGTGAAAATGAACTTCACAAGAGTGAAGAACTCCTCAAGTCCTATCTGCACAGCAGTGCGGTCATCTCCTGGATGAAGGACGAAAACGGCCGTTATGTCTTTCTGAGCGACACATACCAGAAGAGGTTCGGGGTGCGGTTCGAGGACTGGGAAGGCAAAACCGACTATGAGGTCTGGCCGAGTGATGCCGCCGAGTCATACCGCCGGCATGATCAGATTGTGCTTGCGGAAGGGCAGGCGATCGAACTCATCGAAATGGTGAAAGAATCCAACGGCAACGTTTCATGGTGGCTGATCACTAAGTTCCCTTTTCAGGATGCAGCCGGGATGCGCTTCATTGGCGGGCTGGGCGTTGATGTAACCGATCTCAAACAGGCCGAGGCTGCGCTGCTTAAATCCGCGTTGTATGCCCGCAGCCTGATCGAAGCCAGTCTGGACCCCCTGGTGACAATCAGCCGGGATGGCAAAATCATGGATGTAAACCAGGCCACCATCGAGGCAACCGGTGTTCCCCGGGAGATGCTGATCGGTACGGATTTTTCGGATTACTTCACCGATCCTGCCAGTGCCCGTCTCGGCTATGAAACTGTCTGGCGCGAGGGCACAGTCAGGGATTATCCGCTTTCGATCCGTCATGAATCCGGACGGATCGTCGATGTGCTTTACAATGCCGCCATGTACCGTGATTCAGAGGGGGAACTGCTGGGGATCTTCGCCGCTGCACGCGATGTCACCAAGCTCAGGCATGCCGAGCAGGAGCGTCTGGAGCTGGAACGCCAGCTGCTGGATGCCCAGAAACTGGAGAGCCTGGGGGTACTGGCTGGTGGCATTGCCCATGATTTCAATAACATCCTGACATCTATCATTGGGAATACTGACCTCGCCCTGTTGAAGCTGGATCAGGAGTCTCCGGTCCGGAACAACCTGAAGCGAATCGCGACATCGGCGCACCGTGCCGCCGACATTGCCAAACAGATGCTTGCCTATTCCGGCAAAGGCCGGTTCATTATCGGTTCAGTCAATCTCAACAGGCTTATTGAAGTGCTGGTGCATTTAATCGAAGCCTCCATCTCCAAAAAGAATGAACTGCGTTTCAACCTGACGAGACCGCTCCCGAGCGTGACGGCCGATGAAAGCCAGATCAGCCAGGTATTGATGAACCTGGTTATCAATGCCTCGGAAGCCATCGGAGACCGGTGCGGAACCATCACCATCTCCACCGGCTGGAAGAACTGCGACCGGGATTACCTGCGGGGCGCCTGGCTGAGCAACGACATAGCTGAAGGTCTCTATGTCTACCTGGAGGTGGAAGACACCGGTTGCGGAATGAACAAGGAAACTCAGGCGAAAATATTCGATCCGTTTTTCACAACCAAGTTTACCGGACGGGGGTTGGGCATGTCCGCAGTACAGGGGATTGTCCGCGGCCACAAAGGGTCCATCCAGATTTACAGCGAACCGGAAAAGGGGAGCACATTCAGGATACTGTTGCCTGCCGGTGAAACGGGCGGCGAGTATGAGTCGCCTGTGCGGCAGGAAACCGATTTCCGGTGGCATGGCACCGTGTTGCTGGTAGACGACGAGGATTTTATCAGGGAAATCGGCAAGGAGATGCTGCAGGTGCTTGGTTTTTCTGTGATTACGGCTAGTGACGGAAACGAAGCACTGGATGCTTTCAGGGCGAATCCGGATGTCATATGTATCATTCTGGACTATACCATGCCCCACATGGACGGATTGCAGTGCTTTAACGAATTGCGACAGCTTGATCCGCAGGTAAAGGTGATCATGTCCAGCGGGTATAGCGAACAGGAGATCACCGGCAAGCTTCAGGGGCAGCTCCTGACGGGTTTTATTCAGAAGCCCTTCACAATATCGTCGTTGCGCGAGGTTTTGCTGAACTTGGGAGATCTTCGAAAAATTCCGGTTTAAAAAGCATCTGTTATGTTTCTGCACAAATCAGGAAGTATTTCCGCGCTTACCTGCAGCACTCTGTCTGATTGACCGCAATCATTCCTCTGCTATGCTTAAGGTCTTAAAGGTGGATATCATGCATCTGGAGATACATGCTGCAGGGTAGAGTATCCGGAATACTCGCATCAGTGCAGATCCGGATTGCTGTCAGGAGGAAACCATGAGAGAAGCCATGTTTTACCAACGCGAAGGAAACGGCGCGCACGTACGATGCGGCCTGTGCCGTTTTCGCTGCCTGATCGGCAACGGTGAACGCGGCATCTGCTCCGTGAGGGAAAACCGCGAAGGTGTCCTCTACAGCCTGAACTACGGCCGGCTCTGCGCCGAACATGTTGATCCGATCGAGAAAAAGCCGCTCTTCCATGTCATGCCCGGCAGCCGCTCCTATTCGATCGCCTCGGTGGGGTGCAACTTCCGCTGCCGACACTGCCAGAACTATTCGATTTCCCAGGTGGAGCGGAACGCCCCGATCCGGGGCGAACAGGCGACCCCGCAGGAGGTGGTGCAGCGCGCCCTGGATAGCGACTGCAGTTCGATCTCCTATACCTATACCGAACCGACCATCTACTTCGAGTTCGCCTTTGAAACCGCCCGGCTGGCGCGGCAGGCGGGGCTGAAGAACATCTTCGTAACCAACGGCTACATCAGCAGGGAGGCGCTGGAGGAAATCGCGCCTTTTCTGGATGCGGCCAATATCGATCTGAAGGGCTTCTCCGAGGAATTCTACCGGGACTTCGTCCACGCGCGGCTCGCCGAGGTGCTGGAGTCTATCGTCGAGTACCGCAGGCTGGGGATCTGGATCGAGCTGACCACGCTGATCATCCCCGGTCTGAACGACTCCGATGCGGAACTGCGGGAGATCGCCGGGTTCATCGCCAACAGGCTGGGTCCGGACACACCCTGGCACGTGAGTCAGTTTTACCCGACCTACAGGCTGACCGACCGCCCGCGCACGCCGGTGGCCACGTTGCGAAAAGCCCGCGAAATCGGCCTGGCCGTCGGTTTGCGTTATGTCTACGAGGGCAACGTGCCGTGCGAGGGGGGCGAAAACACCAGTTGCCCTTCCTGCGAGAACCTGCTGATCAAGCGCTACGGCTATATCATAGAGTCCGACAGGATCCGCAACGGTGCCTGTCCCGACTGCGGCGCCGCCATCGCCGGTGTCGGCCTGTGATTTGAGGGTATGTATCCGGAAGCAGACAAATGGTTGTATTTGGATGAAGCAAATTGAGTCACTATAAAACCAAATGATACTCCGTGATGGTGATTGGCGAGGGCCGACTGAGACAGCCGGCCCTCAATTTTCTTTCTGCAGGTGAGTCCGACCCGTTGACTTGGACCGGCTATTGCGAGATATTCCGAACTGCATCACCGCTGGCACAAACAGATCGAGGGAGACAATGAAAATGAAAAAGATGTTGATGCTGTCGTTTGTTATTATTTCGTTGCTTTTCACCCGCAGCGCCTCTGCCGAACTGACCCGGATTGCGGATAACGTATATTCCTATGTGGGCGTGAAGGACAGCTCTCCGGGCCACAGCTTTGCCGCCAACGCCGGCATCGTCATCGGCACTGACGCCGTGCTGGTGGTCGATACCCTGATCTCGGCCAAGGAGGGGGAACGCTTTCTGGCCGATATCCGCAAGGTGACAAACAAGCCGATCAAGTACGTGGTCAACACCCATACCCATCTGGACCACGCCTTCGGCAACTGCGTTTTTGCCAGGATCGGCGCCACGGTCATCTCCCACAGCGCCGACCGGGCCCTGCTCGAAAAGGTCGGCGCAGGCATTCTGCAGAACAGCGGCAATTACGGGCTTAAAGCCGAGGATATGGCCGGCACCGTGATCACCCTGCCGTCGCTGGCCTTCAGTGAGCGGCTCACTATCGACCTGGGGGATGAAACGGTGGAACTGATCCGCACCGGACCGTCCCACACCGAGGGGAGCGTGGTGGTACATGTCCCGTCCAGAAAGCTGCTCTTCAGCGGCGACATCCTCTTCACCGATTTCCACCCCTATCTGGCCGACGGAGATATCAACGGCTGGGTTAAGACCATTGATGCACTGCTGGCCATGGACCTGGATAAGATCATCCCCGGCCACGGACCGCTCTCCACCAAAAAGGACCTGCGCGAAATGAAGGAGTATCTGCTGCTGTTCGACAGGAAGGCGCGGGAGCTGGCCGCCGAATCCCAGGATGCCGGCGTGATTGCGGCGGAGTTGAAGAAGGTCTTGCCGCCGCGTTCCATGGCCGAGTGGATGATCGCCTTCAACGTGAAAAGCCGTTATCTGGGGAAAATGTAGCTGGCTGGCAGAGGAGATTGGACCGGTCTTTGATTTCACTCGCCCATTCAGTAACCAGCAAAAGGCAGTTAACCGCCGATAAAAACGGATGCACGCCGAGAAAACCTGAAAAATTGGAATAAGCAATTTCACTTTTTTGGTTTAGACTTTGCCGTATTTAATATATTGATTTATCTGTGTTTATCCTGTTAATCCGAGCTCAACTGCTTTTTACGGGGTGATTTGTTCAAGCTTTTGATCTCTCGGCGTGTATCGGCGTTCATCGGCGGTTAACTGCTTTTTCCAGGATTGCGGGTTCAGTAAGTAACACCACGAAAAATAACGTAGGGGAGATTACCCATGAGCATTCTATTTTCACCTCTTACCCAGCGATCCATAACATTTCGCAACCGGATCTTCGTTTCCCCCATGTGCCAGTACTCCAGCCGGGACGGCTTACCAACCAACTGGCATCTCGTCCATCTCGGCAGCCGTGCCGTGGGCGGCGCCGGCCTGGTCATGGTCGAAGCGACGGCGGTAAGCCCCGAAGGACGAATCAGCCCGGACGACAGCGGCCTCTGGAGTGACGAACATGCCAAAGCGTTTTTACCGATTACCCGGTTCATGCGAGAACAGGGCTCCGTTGCGGGAATACAACTTGCTCATGCGGGACGCAAGGGGTCATGTTCACTTCCGTGGCTGGGAGGCGGCCCATTGGGCGCCGAGGCCTGCGGATGGCAACCGCTTGCGCCGAGTGCGGTGCCGTTTGACGTGGGGCACCCTGTCCCCCGTGCCTTGACAGCGGATGAAATGGACGTGATCGAAGCACAGTTCCGCGCCGCGGCCAGACGCGCGTTTGCCGCCGGTTTTCAGGTGGTCGAGGTACACATGGCCCATGGCTATTTGCTCCATGAGTTTCTCTCTCCGCTGGTTAATCAGCGAGACGACAACTATGGCGGCTGCCTGGAAAACCGGCTGCGCTTCCCCCTGCGGATAGCCGCTGCGGTAAGGGAAGAGTGGCCGGAAGAACTGCCGCTGTTTGTCCGCATATCAGCTACCGACTGGGTGGAAGGCGGCTGGGATATCGATCAGTCGGTGATCCTGGCGCGGCTGCTGAAAGAGATCGGTGTCGATCTGATCGACTGTTCTTCCGGGTTTGCGGTGCCGGATGAACCGGTGCCCTTCGGTCCGGGATTTCAGGTCCCGTTTGCAGCCAGGGTCCGGGCTGAAGCAGGAATTGCAAGCGGTGCGGTGGGATTTATCACCGAGCCGTTCCAGGCAGAACAGATCGTGGCAACAAACCAGGCAGACGTGGTGCTGTTGGCACGGCAGATGCTCCGCGACCCATACTGGCCGCTCAATGCCGCTAAAGCGCTACATGCGGATGTGGACTGGCCAAACCAATACCTGCGTGCCAAATAGTCGTTTCGGAAAGAGCTTGGTTGGACCTGATAGAAACGATGTGGGCGTACCAGGAACAGCCTTATATTGAAAGTGTTTTAAAAGCTCAAGGTGAATACGACTCCAAAACCGCATCCGAGGCTTCAAACGAATGACACCGCGGCATGTCCCTGGACTTTCATGATCAGTGAGAGCGAGTTATGTATCATCCAAAGAAGGGTGGACGGACAATGACCTATGACATGTTGGAACAACTGCTGCTCGCACATAAAGGTGCAGCCATGGATTACCCGTTTGGTCCGGATGCCGCGGTGTTCAAGGTGGCGGGGAAGATGTTCGCTCTGGTGGCCAGCGAGGATGTGCCGTTACGGATAACCCTCAAATGTGACCCGATAGAGGCCGATTTTCTCCGCACAATGTATTCGGCGATAATACCGGGCTATTATATGAACAAGCAGCATTGGAACACCATCACCCTGGACGGTTCAGTGCCGGAAGAACTGCTGCTCAAGATGATCGATTCGTCTTATGCTCTGGTGGTCAAGGGACTTCGCAAGGCGGAGCGGGCGGCGTTGGGGTGATGAGTGGCGGCTCCCGGGAGGGCAATTGTCAATTCCCTGCATCTGTGGCCGACGAAATCAGCTTCCGGCTCCGGCAATTGGGTGACCCCGTGAAAGCTGGTTTTCTGCAGGGATTCTTCAAGACCGGTCCGGGCGGCTATGCCGAGGGTGATCTGTTCATCGGTGTCAAGGTTCCCGAAGTGCGGGGCTTGTTGAAGGAACACCGGAAGCTGACGCCGGAGCAGATAATGCCGCTGCTGGTTTCCGGCATCCACGAGGAACGCCTGTTTGCGCTGCTGGCGCTGGTGCGCTGTTTCGACAGGGGCGATGCTTTGATCCGCGAGAGTGTCTACGACCTCTATCTGGCCAATACCGGCACGATCAACAACTGGGATCTTGTGGACTGCTCGGCTCCCGCGATTGTCGGCGGGCATCTGCTGGGGGGAGATACGGAGCCGCTTTACCGTCTGGCCCGCTCCACGTCTTTGTGGGTGCGTCGCATCGCCATCATGGCGACCTTCACCTTCATCCGTCATAACCGGTTTGACGACACCCTGGCCATCTGCCGGATGCTGCTGGGCGATTGCGAAGACCTGATCCACAAGGCAACGGGATGGATGCTGAGGGAGGTTGGAAAGCGGAATCAGTATGCGTTAGAAGAATTCCTCCGCATGCACTGCCGCGTAATGCCCCGCACCATGCTGCGTTATGCCATCGAAAAGTTTCCAGCTGACAAGCGGAGGATGTACCTGGATGGATCTTGTTGAAAGAGATTTTAGGGGGGCTAACATTGTTATCTAGGGTCTTAGGGGCAATACAGGGAAAGGAAAGTGACATGAAAAAGTGTTTATTGTTGTGTTTATGCGCGTTGGCGATTGGGTGCACACCGGCTCCGTTCCGCACCGGCAGCATCAAAATAAATAAGTTCGATACGGCCGGGTTCAAAACGTCCAATCCGATTGATGTGAATAACCGTGTGGCCGAGGATATAAGCAACGCCCTGGACGCCGATATCCGCAAGTTTATCAAACAAGATTCAAAGCTGCAGATCGTTGATGTGTGCCAGGATGGCGGCTATGAACTGAGGGGGCGACTTGAGGAAGTGAGCACGGAGGCCGACCACAAATACCGGGTGGTTTATGTTGCCAGCATCAGAAAGTTCAAGGTTGGCATTGAAGCCTGGCTGTTACGTTGCGGTGCCACGGCTCCCATGTTCGATATTACCGAGGATACCGAGGATGAGGATATGATGGAGATATCACAAGATCTGGCGGAGAATATCGTTGGCAGCATCAGGCGTGACCCTGCGTTGATCCCGGTAGAAGTGGTCGCTGTACCGGGCAAATAAAAAGGCCGGCCACAAAATCAACACAAATTGTAACTATTCAGCTCCATACGCTATTTCATACTGCCCCTTCAGGGCTTGTGTGGGTTATAGACCCGTGGTTTGCAGCCACGGGCTGTATCCTGTTGCCCCTTTGGGGCTTACCAGTAGCCCCGAGGGGGTGAAATATCATAGCCCGTGGCGTGAGCCACGGGGATAAAGGACAATAATTGTCAGCCCCGACGGGGCGACATAATTCTTGAAGCAGGATCGGCATGGAGATGAATATTCTCAAGGAGTTGAAGATGGAAAAATTGACTATAAAAAACAACTCAAACACCTGTATGCACCCTCTACCAAGGAAATCGTCCGCGTCGATGTGCCGGAAATGAATTTCCTAAGGATGACTGGAAATGGACTGTGATGATCATGAATCAACTGACTGGTGGAAAAAGCGAGCGAACCTATCAGTTGGTCCAGTTCCTCCATGCCGGAACATCGCCTTGCAGCCTCGATCCGCTCCAACAGTGTCACCGCCTCTTTTTGCGTTAATCGTTCCATCATTTTACAATTCACCCTTTCCTGTCCGAACGGACAGGTGATTTTTCACAAACATTAGCATATAGTAAGCTGCCGCGACAATCGATTCCACTTGAGAGTGGCATTGGATTGCACTGCAATGAGGTTTTATGATCGCGTCAGGGAGAGAATAAATATGAACGAAGCGGCAATACTATTGGGCGGAGTTCTTTCCGCCACGGTAGGTGTCGGGCATTGTTTTTTTTATCGAGGCTTCGGCTGGAAAGAGGATTTCGAGAGTACAAGACTTCTAACTGCACGGGTCCTCTACACCATCCACATATTTCTGATTCCGATGTTTGTCTTGTTTGCCTATCTTTCATTTTTCCATACGGAGGAGCTCGCCGGCGCCACCCCTCTCGGAAGATCCCTGGCAGCCTTTTATGCACTCTTCTGGTTTGTTCGTGGACTCTGGCAACTGATCTATTTCAGACCCTCCCGGATACAGGGATTTGAGAAGTTGCTTGCGTTGCACTACATTTTGATTGTTTTGTTTGTTTTGCTTTGTGCGGCGTATTCCTTCCCGCTTCTAAGCACTTTTTTTAACCGCTGAATCTGAATTGATAAATACGAGGGAGTATTAATATGGATATCAACTCAGCAAAACTGATCTACTTTTCACCGATCCAAACAACAAAGAAAATCGTAGAGTGCATTGCACAAGGTGGTCAGTTCGACACCGTGGAAGCAGTTGAGCGTTAACCGCAGTCATCGGATGGAGCCTGAAACGTACATGATTAACTTCAAACTATTTTCGCCACGCCGTGACCGCACGGCGGCCATGCCTTTCATCATGTTGACCGTGCTGATCGATATGGTGTCGATCGGCCTGATCATTCCCGTGCTGCCGACGTTGGTCGGAAGTTTCACCGGCTCACAGTCAGACCAGGCGTTCTGGTATGGCGTGGTGGTGTTCGCGTTCGGATTTGCGAATTTTATCGGCTCGCCGATCCTCGGTGCGCTGTCCGACGCTTACGGCCGCCGTCCGTTGCTCTTACTCGGTTTTTGCGGGCTCGGCCTCAGTTTTTTCGTGACCGGGCTCGCCACCGCGTTGTGGATGCTGATCGCGGTGCGGCTGGTGGGGGGTGCGATGCAGGCCAATGCGGCCGTGGCGAACGCCTATGTGGCGGATATCACTCCTCCCGAGGAGCGTGCCAAACGTTTCGGCCTGTTGGGTGCGATGTTCGGTGTTGGCTTCATCGTCGGGCCGGTCATGGGCGGGCTGCTGGGCGCGATCAATATACAGCTCCCGTTTTTCGTCGCCGGCGCCTTTACAATGCTCAACTGGCTCTATGGCTATTTTGTTTTGCCCGAGTCGCTACCTGTCGAGCGCCGGTGCCCGTTCCACTGGCGAATGGCTAACCCGCTCGTGTCGCTGCGCACGCTGACCCGGCTGAGCGGTGTCGGCCGACTGGTGGCCGTGGTCGCGTTGAGCGGGCTTGCTCAATTCGTGCTGTTCACCAGTTGGGTGTTGTACACGACCTTCAAGTTCGGCTGGGGACCGCGGGAAAACGGTTGGTCGCTCGCGGCGGTCGGCATCATGTCGCTGGTCGTGCAGGGTTTTCTGCTCGGTCGTCTGCTGAAGCGCTTTACCCCGCGCCGCCTGGCGGTTGCCGGGTTGATGTCGTCAACGCTCGCCTATGTGGCGTGGGGAGCAGCCACCCAGGGCTGGATGCTGTACGCGGTGATCTTCCTGAACGTGCTCGGCTGTACGATTACCGCGTCGTTGCAAAGTATAATTTCGGGTGCCGCCGACCCCCAAAGCCAGGGGCAGACACTAGGGGCTGTGAACTCCCTGAACAGCCTGATGGCGGTGTTTGCGCCGTTGTTCGGCGCGCCGCTGCTTGCGATGGTTTCCCATTTGCCGCGCGGAGATTGGCGAATCGGCGCGCCGTTATATTTTTGCGCCTTGCTCCAGGCCACATCGCTGGCCCTGGCTTTTTTTCATTTCCGCAGTGAATGTGACCGTCGGGTGCCGCACGCGACCGCGTCATAAGTTCCCAGAAACAACAGATTGACTAACTACCCTGAAAGGGTTATTTTGATATGGAAAAACGACGACCTCACTACGACCTTAAAGCAATACTTGCACAGATGATTTGTGTTGAAAATATGAATCTGACTATGTCTGCTCAGTCAAGGAATCAGGACCGCTGGAATGACGCGAAATGAAGCTCTTGAGGTGATAAACCAACTCTCAGCCACCAATTTTTACAAGAGCATGACAACACACCAGAGTCATCGGGTATGGCAGGATGTTTATCATGCAAAATGGCGGGAAAAATTGCTCTATGTGAAGTTTCAACAAGCAGGAGAGTATTTCGTAGTATCATTCAAGGAGTTATAGACATGAAATCAAAATGGAACAATAAACAATGTCCACAATGCTTAGAGGGCACTTTGCATGAAGGAAGCCAGAAAAAAGCCCTGGAATATAGAGGCCGAAACTATGAATCAACAATACATGGAGCTTTCTGCGATCAATGTCATGATGGTTTTCCCGATTATAATGAACGCGAGGAGTCAGAGTGGAAAACATTTCGCGATAAGGTTGACGCAGAAGAAGTTGCAGAACTAGCCAGAATCAGGAAAAAGCTGAAACTTACCCAAAAGGAGGCAGCGCTGATTACAGGCGGAGGACACAATGCTTTCTCACGGTACGAGCGAGGAGAGGCAAAGCCAATCCAGGCCGTACTTAATTTATTCAGGCTGCTTGACCATCATCCGGATCTATTGAATGAGTTGAGAAATATAAGGCCGGCTTAAACACGTTCACTGTTTTGAACGATATTTTTGAGAAGTGGGGTGGCACAATGGGAATGGGGAATCAACTGTCACCCGGTCAGCTCCAAAATCGTCGCGCTATTGAAGTATTGCGGCATTTTATTGGCTAAAGGAGAAAACATGAAGACATACAACGATGCCTTGAACTTCCTTACGAGCGACCAAAGGAACGAGATTGCAGATGCCATTTCAAAAGCTGAAACAATCACATCAGGCGAGATCCGTGTCCTCGTGGTAGCCGCCTCAAGTGTCTTACCAAAGTTCGGCAAAAAGGATCAGAAAGAGGCACTCCGGCGTCGTGCCATAAAGGAATTTTCAAACCTTGGAATTCAGAATACCAAAGACAAAACCGGTGTGTTGTTAATGGTGTCGATCGAAGAACGCATGGTGCAGGTACTCGCCGGCAATGGCATCAATTCGGTTGTTCCTGAAAACACCTGGCCAGCCATGGTGCATCACATTACAGAAGGAATAAAGGCGGGGAATCCCGCTCAAGGGATTAAAGTGGCAGTGGCTGAGATCGGTAAAATGCTTTCGGAAAAATTCCCAATAATGCCTGATGACTCTAACGAGCTTTCCAATGCGGTGGTAATAAAGGGACGATGGTAACATTCTCCGTCCTGATCTAACGGTTTAGTCACCTTATTCATTTCCAAAATCCAAGAGAAGCAAATCATATTCCTTACCACTGCCCGGCTATTTCCTCGCCGTTGCGCAGGGCATGACGCACCGCGGTCAGGCGGGCGTCCATCTGCTCGAACAGGGCCAGGTTGGCCCGCTCTTCCGGGCTGGTGCTGCGGATGCAGGCTACCCCGCCATTTTTAAAAACCAGGCGTTGTTGCCCCATCAGCGCCAGGATCGGGTCATGGGTGGCCATCAGTACGATCTTGTCCTGATCCGCCAGGAGCGACAAGGCCCGCTTGCGATCAATTCCGGCATTCTCGATCTCATCAATCAAGACAATCGGTGAACTGCTGAGGCAGGCCACGTCTGCGATCATCAGGGCCCGGGACTGTCCTCCGGAGAGGGCGGTGACCGGTGTCCCAGGGGTGAACTGCTCGCCAGCCAGGCTGTTGGCGAGATCCAGGATGGCGCCGGTTATGACTTCCGGATCTGCCACCATGCGGCTTTCGGCATGCATCCGGATAAACTCCTCTGCCGAGAGATCCATCACAAAGTTCATGTTCTGGGAAAGCTGGGCCACCAGTTTCTGTTCCACGGCATAACGGCGGGCCGGGTCAGGGGCCGTGCCATTGATCAGCACTCGTCGCCCGGTGGGGCTGTCACCCTGGGCCAGCCATTCAATATCAGCCAGAAAACGGCTCTTTCCTGATCCGGTGGGGCCGACAATGCAGGTGACCTCACCGGGACGAAGTTCAAGCCTGAAGTTTTCAGGATTACCGCTCTTGTCATGTCCGCCCAGCACGGTAACCGAGGAAACCAGAGCCTGTTGCTGAGTGCGCAGCCGCTCTACCCCTGCCATGTAATCGCCGACCCTGCCCAACAGTTCCTGGCGTTCAAGCCCCACATCCAGCAACAGATCATCATCCAGGGCATCCAGTGAATTGCCGAGTGTCCGCCCTTCGGGAAATGCCGGCAGGCCCAGCGCGGAAAAGTATTCCCGCAGATGTGGGTGATCACTGAACAGCTGGTCGAGCTGCATATCCGCATAGCTGTTTTCCATGGTTGCTACCCCAACTCCATCTTCTTGACGTTACCCATCTGGAAGTCCGCACCGATCCGGCGCTGTCCCAGGCAGTAGGAGCAGAGCGCGGCCGGCATGGAAAAGCGCAGCAGTTTGCCCTGCAATGACTCAACGTTGGCGGCGTCCCGCAGCAGCCGTCCCAGTTCATGGCCACCCTGGCCGGTCAGGCCGTTGACATGGATGATAACAGCGCTGCTGTTGACCAGGCGGATGCGGTGCACAAAGACCTCCCGTTCCGCCTGGGAAACGATGTCGCCCTTGGTGATCACCACGATGTCGGCCATCTTCAGCATCGGCCCGATCTTGCGTGGTGTTTCCACGCCGCTCAGGTTATCGATCACGCAGACCGCGCAGACATCCTTGATATGTGGCGCACAACGGTTGCAAAGACCGGCGCTCTCGCTGATCAGCAGATCAAAGCCGCTCTTAAGGCCCCAATCGAGGCATTCTTCAATGTTGCTGACGTAAAAATGATCCGGGCAAAGATTGCCGGACAGGCCGGTACGGGCCGGTATGCCCCGGCGTTCGTAAGTCGCCTGGTCTCCGGAGGAGAGGCAATCGAACTTGATCACGCCGACCGAAACGCCGTCGGCCTGCAGTGCCTCGGCAGCCTTGCAGATGATGGCGGTTTTGCCGGAGGAAGGCGGACCTGCCACGGTTATCAGTCGCATCGGACTTTTTCTCCCCGACCCTGACGAAAGGCCGTGTTAACGTCGTTGATCAGCTGCTTGATATCCTGCCGGATAATGTAGTCCCAGCCGATCCATTTAAAAGTCGCATCCTCGGACAGTTGGTTATCCACCAGTGGATGGACCGCCGGAAAGAAGGCGCCGGCAAAGATTCCAGCCACCCGGGGGCCGGCCCAAAAGGCCAGCAGGTCATCCAGCGCAGCCCGTTTTTCGGTCTTGACCAGCATGGTAACCGGACTGATCAGGGCGCCGTCATCGGGCCAGATGATGCTGAACTGCTCCCTGCCAACCAGGTTTTGTGCAAAAAAGAGCGGCATGACGCTGATGGCCGGAGCATCGGTGCTGCTCCCCAGCGCAGCCTTGACCATCTGGGAGGGGTGCCAGCCATGGCGCACATTTTTGCCCATGCATCGCAACCCTTCCACACCGCTATCCTTGTAGATGGTCATCAGCAGGGTTTCGCAGAAGGTGCCGTCCTTATGGCCGCGAATGGCGATACTGTTTTCATATTCGGGTTTCAGCAGATCAGCCCAACTGTGTGGCACGGGCCGATCCCCCAGCCGGCGGTGATCTACCACCGGCACCAGCAGGTTCATTGCCAGCATGGTGTAATTATTGCCGGGATCGCAGACCCCCAGCGCCGCCAGATGGCGGTCACCGGCATAATCGTTGACGCTGACGAAGTGCCCGGGTTTGATGAACCGCTCCACAAAGGGCGGTTCAAAGAGGCTGTTGAAACCGGGGGAGATGATGATATCCGGCAGATCGGCCAGATCGGTGATCCGCTCCACCGTGTCGTAATATTCAGACTCGATATTGGCGTTCCCCTCCAGGCGGCAACGCAAGGCTGCCGAGCGACCGGCCGGCAATGTGGCCAGATAATCTTCAAAGGCCTGTTCAATCGGCACTTTGACCGGGCAGGGCAGCAGGGCAAGCAGGTTCAATCCGGCGCCAATCATGGGTATACTCCTCATCCGCGGAACAGATTCACGCGGCGGTTTCCGCAGAGTAGAAAAACTGCAAATCCAGGCGTGCACAACGCAAGCCAAAACACGGCGACATAAAACCACCAGTAATATCAGTAACTAATGGCTGGTATGCTTTGATTGTGATGCATGCGGCTGATTGTTGTGATCATAAATGAGTCAGTACGGCGATCAACAAAGCGGAATCTGCCGTCACATGAGAAACAGCCTGCGCTTTTGAAAATGAGGGATTTGAAGTCCTTTTGATACAAGTCCTGGTTTTATCGGCGTGCATCCGTTTTTCTCGGCGGTTGACTGTAGTTTATGATTAAAGTAACTGCATCAAGTGGGTGAAGGTTTTTTTACACTTAAAAATATCCTGTAATACCGGTGTGTTACGCGTGAGTGTAAAGTTTCTTTTCAATTTTAATAATCCTTGTAAATCAAGTGGTTACAGAAGATTGGAAAGAATCTTTACACTTTTTTCATCCGGATTTGTGCGTTTTCCGATGCTGTTGAGAGCATAAATCTTTCTAAGCTCCCGTAATTATTGTTGTAAAAGATGTTGGTACTTTAATTGCTTAAGTGGTTGGATTTCATTTAAACGGGCAGATCATTTTGTGTTGCAAATTGCCCGGTGTTTTCTTTGACAGCCGCATGCCGGTGGAGTAGGGTGAGAGCATTTTTATCTTTTAATCTGGTCAGGCAACTCTGCAAAACAAAGGAGAGGACGATGTTTCTTAATGCAATCAGGCTGATATTGCTGGCTGTTCTGGTTTTCACATGTGGGGGATGCGGCGACGGTGATCAGACTGTCATACGAGAAAACGCTGAGCCGAACGCCATCGTCACCGGCAGGGTGATCGACAGTTCAACCCTTTTGCCGGTAGGAGGAGCGGTGGTGACTCTTCTGTGCAACGGCACAAAGCTGACTGTGACCACGAGTAATTCGAGCGATCCTGATCTGGCGGGTACTTTTACCTTCTTCGGCATTGTCCCCACTGCCTCCTATACAGGATACGAATTGACAATTTCCGCGCCGGGCTATGCCGTCACATACAGCGCGGTGCAGGTGCAGGCTACGTCGGATAATATGCCGGTAAGCGTACCGCTCGGCAATATTACGCTCGGCAAGCCATGCGATGTGACGGTCATCGTTTCTGACCATGGAATTCCTGTTCAGGGTATTGTCGTTTCGGCCTCCAATCAGTATGGCTACGGTAGTGCGATTACAGCCGTTACCGATGCGAACGGTTCTGCCGTTCTGACCGGCCTGAACCAGGAAGCGTTCTATCATATTGTGACCGCACCAAAATACGATGCGTCTGGAAATATACTCTATTCGGCAAGCTCGTCTTCCAGCTATCAGCCTCAAAACAGCGCGAGAACAATTTCAATCGCTGTTACAAAGGCAATGAGTGGTGGTGCCATTCAGATCATCGGCTCCAATCTCACTGGTAACATTACAACAAGTACAACAAATTCACTTAGTCAAACTTATATAAAGTCTGATAGCATCATCAGGATCGTTTTCAATTATCCCGTTGTGCTCACCGGCAGCGTAAGCGCAACCTATTTGAACGATCTTGTTCCGCTATCCGACCCTGATTACGGGAAGGTTGTCACGGTTACCACCCTTACCGGAAGTCTCGATCAAAGCGGCACCATACTGACGATTGCCAACTCTTCGCCTTACATAAAAAACCAAACGTACACTTTCATCATACCTGTGGTTACAACCTTGAATGGGCAGACTCGGTCCTACAACTTTTCGACGTCATCCCCCTTCTTTGTCAATCCTGTTTATGTGACGGACGATTCATTGACAGGACTTGGCCCGGCTACAATCCTCAAGGCTGACAATTTCAACGGAACCAGCGGCGCCACGGCAACCTCTACGCCTGCCCAGGTGTATGTCGAGTTTCCGGAAAAAGTGTTCGGCACATACCGGGTCATCTCCACAAAAGACGGCACAGTAGTGACGCCATTTTCAAACAATACTATGACTATTGGATCTTTCGACGGGACAATTGCATATGCCGCCAACTCGGGTGGAGCGGACGGTGTGGTGGTTTTCAAGCTCCCGATCGATTACTTCATTTACCTGCCCGACAATCGCACCGGAGCTCCAAGCGAAGTAACCATCGCCTTTGATGTTATGGATGCCGACGGGAATCGATTCAATAAAACGGTTACGCTTCCCGTGCAGTGATGCGGGGTTTGTCGTAAGAAATACTGCATTAAAGGAGATACGAATTTATGAAAATGCTGGCCATTGCTGCAGTAGCGTTGTTTGTATTCACCTCTGCCGCACAGGCTGCCGAGCCGCCGGTTGATACTCTGGCAGCCGATGTGGTGAAACTCTCCGGAATCGAACATTCGCTGGCAGCGCTCCCTGATACGCTGAGAACTCAAAGCGATCTTTTGGCAGCCACACGGCTTCCCGATGAGAAACCATCTGCCGAGGATGCCGCCTTGTCGGCGTTCGACCCGGAGGCGGCCAGGATGCGCCTGATCCGGTATATGGCCGCCAATTGCGATGCAGAGATGCTTTCAAAGGTACTGGTCTGGCTTGAGTCGCCGGTCGGGCAGAAGATGACGGCTGCCGAGGGTGCGGAAAAGGGTCTCGAATTGCAGGCCGGGATGCTGAAGTATCTGGCTGAGATCAGGAATACTCCCCCCAGTCCCGAAAGGATCGTGTCGATCCGCAAGCTGGTCCAGGTAAGCGGCCAGCTGGAGATGGTTGCCAGGGTCTTCGAAGTGACCGCGTCAAGTGTGGCGTCGGCCATAAACGGCGGCGCGTCCGACCCGGAGATCGGCGAACTTATACATGCAAAGGTAAAAGAGGCCTGGGTTCCCATGGAAAAGCAGTTCCTGCAACAGTTGGTTGCCAGCGATCTGTACGTCTACCGTGGAGTTACCGATGACGATCTCTCGGCCTACATCGCTTTCCTGGAGTCGGAAGCCGGCAAACGCTACACAAAGGTCGTCGGGGATGGCTACGGGCAGATACTTGAGGCTTTGATCCTGGAGAGCAAGAAGGATCTGATCGAGGAGCTCAAGATGCAGATGCTGGATGATGAAGATGAGGCTTGCGTGGAGGATGGGGAAGGTGTGGCAGGAGGGGTGGATGATGGGAAGTAAAAGTTGAAAAGAAGTGGAATAACACTCTGAATTTTATCAAGTAAATTATGTAGGGTTGGCGGTCTTGTGCCGCTCGCAGTCGGTGGCGATCTCTGGAATAGATAGAAGAATTAGATAAGCGAGAAAAATTGAAAAAGCATCTATCCGTAGATGCTTGAAAGGCATCTATCCGTATATGCAAGTATCTACCTGTAGATGAAAGCATATACAGGTAGATGACAGTTTCTAACGGCATAATAAGATGTTAGTCAAAAAAGGAGAAACGGATGAAAATAATGCTCTTTTGTGCCCTGTCATTATTGTTCCTTTTAGGTGAAGCTATCTCAGAAAACAAATCAGCTGCACAAAATACTCCTGTCAAATCCGATAAAGTATTAGCCGTTCAATTAGAAGGTTCAGAATTGTATAAATCAATTGTCGAGCAGGTGTCATCGCGTATAGACCAAGAATCGAGGAAAAGAGAGTCTGATAGATGGACATTTATTGCTATTACCATTCCAGTTCTATTTGCAATAATTGCATTTTTCGGGCTGAGGAGTATTTCTGATATTCGACGTCGATTAGCAGATGAAATACTTGAAATGATACAGAATAGTGAAAGGACAAAATACCTTATTGAGGATTCAGTAAAACGAAACATCACTACAGACGTTGAGCGCAAGCTGGGAAGTGTTAGTGAAGAATTGTCCTTTATAAGATTGACAAATATTGCAGAGAGCATTTCAGATGGGTCTCGTACTGGATTCAAACCTGCAGAAAAAGAATCAATAGTTGCAACATTAGATCAAATTAAAGGCAATATTGGGATAGTTGGCCGCCCAGAGTTTTCTTTAACTTTAGAGAAAATTATTGATGTGTTTGCTGCTGCAGACTTAGATGATAGGGTTGATTCTATAATTAATTCCTTACGAGCTGTTACCTTACAAAGCAATGGTATTTGTCAAACTCTAATCCAGCATTATGGCATGAGGTTGTTGGGTGATGTGTCAGTTGCTGAAGAAACAATTCGAAATTTCAACGATATAGCTAATGCTTGTAAGATCCATAAAATATATGAAATGGTTCTGCCTTTCCAAATAGTGCATGAACATAGCAAGAAGGACCAAGGATATGCTGAGCGTATAAACGGCTATTTAAAAGATGTAGAAACTTTAAATGATGATGATAGAAAGACATTCTTTCAGATAATGGATAAATATACAGACCCAAAACAAGTTGCAAAAAGACCAACAGGGCAAGTATTGCGCGTTTGCGAAAAAGTAAATTTATTTATGGCAGATTATGGCGAGTCGATAAATAAATTTAGAACTGCCTAACCAGACGCTCAGACCATGACCGGGCGATAAATCCGCCCGGCAGGTCAAGCGCCACACCGTTCCGCGACACGATGTCGCGTTAATGATAGTCTGGCCAGATCCCGTGAGGTCTGCGACCAGACCCCGCATTCCCCTGTGGGTGCTCTAGGGAGGCGTGCTGTCATGGTGCATCCATGCTGGTACGAAGCCCTCCCGACAATGTACCGAATCCCGCTGCTGTTGGCGGGAGGGGCGGAAAGCCGCGAGGCAACCGCCCTCCTGGAAGCCTCAATCCGGGTTAGGGCTAGAGCCGGGGTGATAAGGTCAACATAAGTGAATGTTCGTAAACGTCGTTACGGCGCACAAGCCAAATGAGGCTGACAGGCTTGGAACCAAAAGGTAAGCAGCCGGTCAGGGGATGAACGGGTTCCCCTGCGGGGACAACATGGCTGCCGGCGCATAGAACAGACCTAAGTCACCCACCAATGGTCAGAAACGCGGAACGTGTAAACCCCGTATTTCCGCCCCTTCAGCACTTGGGGCAGGCGAAACCGCAAGGCACGCTGTTGGAAATGCGGGAGTAAGAGGCAGGAAGAAGCGAATGCCGTCCTGTAATGGGACGGATACGGGTTGCAACATTACCCGGCCCGAAAGGGAGCCCACGTCCTAGAGAGAAGAACGCTGGGGTCAGGGCTACATATTTCATAAAATCTGAACCAAGTTTTGAATGAGAGTTCAATGGCACGACCGTTGCGCATAACATACCCCGGAGCGTTCTACCATGTGACCACACGTGGTAA
>JAVBXN010000014.1 GCA_030824515.1 Pelobacter sp. | reverse complement strand
AAGGCAGAACCGGTTAAACGGTAGACCAGCCAACTCATTGCCACCGATTGCATCCAGGTTCCGATAAGAGAAACACTCTGACCAGCCATGAAAAGCTTGAAGTTCCGGGAGCGCAATGCTCGAAGCAGGGTTTTAATTCCAGATATTGCCATTGGCGCATTATACATAAAATGGCCCATACGTACCTGGTCTTTGTTTATGAAGCAAGAAAATGAGTACAGAAAACAGTTCCAAAAAGTCCGGGATCGGCCAGTAACGGAGCGCAGACGTTGGGTAAGTGACGTTACAAAAGGTATAGAATTACCTGGAACAGCGTCTGATAACCCATCTGCTGAAGAGGCACAAGGTCAGAGACCCAGGAGCAGGATACGTCAGGTTTCCCAACAAGTCATTGTATGAGAGGTACAACTTGTACAAAGTGCCGACAACAGCGGGTTGGAAGAAAGCGCATGTTTTGTAGTGAAGAACATCGGAAAGCCGTGTGCGGGAAAACCGCACGCACGGTTTGATGAGGGGGGGCTGGGTGTAACCTGTTCCCTACTCTACCCGGAATTCCCGAAGAGGCTTTGCAGTGGCTATTTGAGCTATATTCTGCTATGAAAGTCTAGCGTATCCACCCAGATAACCCATGAGAAATAGTGATGAAAATTCATGAAACCGAAACCGTTGAACTGAAAAAATCCACCTCCGAACTTAAGGAGGCGGTGATCTCCATTGTGGCGATGCTGAACAAACACCAGCGAGGCGAAGTCTGGTTCGGCGTGAAGAATGATGGAATGGTTGTTGGTCAGCAGGTTTCCGATAAAACGATCCGTGATGTATCGAAGGCGATTGCCGATCATATCGAACCAAAGGTCTACCCAGTTGTTGAGCAGGTGGCAATTGACGAAAGGCAGTGCATCAAGGTGCAGGTCGAAGGCGGCGAACATCCTTACTATGCCTATGGTCGGGCATACATCCGTGTCGGTGATGAAGATCGTCAGTTAAGTGCCAAAGAGCTGGAAAATCTGATCCTAACCAAGAACCGTGACCGGCTTCGCTGGGATACGGCGATTTGCGATAAAGCGACCTTCGACGATATCGGAGCCAGCAAGCTTAAATCATTCCTGAAGCTCTGCGGTTTAACCTATGACACCATCCCCAATTCCCTTGAAAAGTTGAATCTGGTTAAAGGCGGCAAGCTGCTGAATGCCGCTGTGCTCTGCTTTGCCCGTAAGCCTGAGAAGATCTTGCCCAATGCCAGGTTACGCTGTGCGGTGTTCGGTACGTTGGATACTACCGTTACATTGGATATGAAGGATTTCTATGGGGATGTTTTCACACTGATCAGCAAGGCTGAAGAATACATTCTGGAGCATATCAATATTGGGATGCGTCTCGATGGCTTGCTACGGGTTGATGTACCTGAAATTGACCGTGAAGCGTTTCGTGAAGCGATTATCAATGCCTTCTGTCATCGGGATTACCGGGAGTACGATTCCGTCAATATTGCCATCTTCAAGGATCGTATCGAGATCAGAAGTCCAGGCCTGCTGTATGGCGGGCTGACTATCGACAGTATCAGAAAGAAGATGGTCTCTGCTCGGCGTAACGAGTTGCTGGCTGAATTGTTTCAGCGCAGTCACCGTATCGAGAAATGGGGCCGTGGAATCAAGATGATCCTGGAGCGGGAGCCTGCTACTGAGTTCGAGGAGATTGGAACCGTCCAGTTCATTGTGACGTTCAAGCGGAAAACCGGTGAACTGACCACCGGTGGTTTTCAGGGAACCGGTACCCAGAAAAGTTCACAGAAAAGTTCACAGAAAATCCTCGATATGATAACTTCCAATCCGCATATCACCATAAGAGAAATGGCAGAAGGCCTGAAGATAACGGACCGGGCTATTAAGAAGAATATCGACAACCTGAAGAAGGAGGGCTTACTTAAGCGCGTCGGCCCCGATAAAGGCGGATATTGGGAAATCATCAGCACCAACCAGGGATTAAAATGACCCAACGTGGATCGAGGGGACGTTGTTGATTAGTCAATTAACTTGCCTCTGAGAGTCGGATTCCCGCTAACAATCACCTCTCCCCGCTTTACTGCCACACTCACCCCCGAACGAGTCATGTTAAGCGCTCTGGCAACGGCAACTCCACTAAAGTTGCACATCCTCACTGCCAGGTAACAGATAGCTGCCCTGACATCGGCCAGCTCTTTAGTCCTGGTCTTCTGCCGCAACAATTCCACTTTTACCTGTAACGTGTCGGCTGCTCTTTGCATCATCTCATCAAGTGATATGTTAGAGACATAGATTTCGCTAGACTCCGCCTCACGCCACAGGCCCTCAACAAATTCACCACTGCCGAGAATTTTCTCGTCATAGGCTTCATATTCTCCCATGCTGCGAGCGCCTTGAGACCGGCGCAATCCGCCGCCTACAAGATCATCGCGCTTGCCCTGCTTGATGCCGTCTATGACAAAATCCCGGTATGCTTGACGAGCGACTTTCTTCTTATGATCAAACAGCAGCAAGACGTCATCGATACTTTGACCGGATAGCTCCTGCTTCCCCATGAGCACCGCATGGCCACTCCATGGATAACTATCCAGTTCGTCGATTGTTTTTGCCAGACCTACTCGCAATGGATTCAGATGTATGTAGCGGATCAGCTCAAGCAGATAGGCGTCTTCCTGGCAAGCAATGGATTTATAGCGGTTTTGGAAAAGGTGTCCAGAACGTTTGTGCTGGAGGTTGAAGACAATGGCGTAGCCGGTCAAAAGGCGACGCATGAAGACAGAGAGTTTTGTTACTCGCGGGCAGAGAAGCAGATGGAAGTGATTGGACATGAGCGCCCAGGCAAGGCATTCAGTGCCGGTTTCGGCAAGGAGTTTGGAAAGACGTTCAAGGAATAAGCGGCGGTCATTATCGTCGAAGAAAATGTCCCGCCGCTCGATTCCACGAACGATAACATGCTGCAACAAACCAGGAATATCTATGCGTGCTGTACGTGGCATAGGTGAAAGATAACAGAGAAAAGTGAGTTAGTCAACTAATCAACAACGTCCCCTCAGCCCTTCCCCTTCCTTAGCCCTTCCCCTAACAACGTCCCCTTAGCCCTTCACCCTTAGCCCTTCCCCTTATTATGCTGTCAGAAACTGTCATCTACCTGTATATGCTTTCATCTACAGGTAGATGCTTTTCCAATGTTGTTCCGACAATATTTCCATATTTTACGAACCAACACCTGGCCCGGATATCAGGTCACGCAAAACAGATCAATAAAATCGCTCCAATCTGACTAAAGCATTTCCGGCTTATAATCAAGCGCATTCTCAAAGATTAAAAGTGAAAAGAAACTTTACACCGCTGCGAATTAACCATTAATATCGGTGTGTTACAAATGTGTAAAATTTTTTTATAGCAGCGAAATGGCGTAGTTTTGCCTGTTTTTATCAAAATTATTTCGTGAAGGCCTTGTCGATCTTCATCAGAACTTTTGAAAAGCATGCTTGCGCAATGTGTAAAAAAACAACTGCACCACTATCGGTGAGGTGTGAAGCCCGGGTGATTTCTGACGAATAGAGTTTCTTCTCGTCTGGTCAGAATGTGGCGAACACGTTGAACCTACAAAAAACAGTTGATCGCGCAAAGACGCCCCAGAAGTAGGCGCTTCTAAGCGAAGTTCGCTAAGAAAAACAAAGCGTTAGAAAATGCCTGGACTTAACCATTTGGGTGAAGCCTTATAGATTGTAAAATATTGACTTTCTTTGCGTCTTTGCGCCTTTGCGTGAGTGAATTGCCGATTTTGGATTGGATAATTGAATTCAGAAATTCCTGGCCTCTATTAGCTTCTCATTTCCGTTATTCTCCCGGCAATTCATCCAGCTCGGTCTTACCCAGCCAGTAACAGGCCAATGGTGCCGGTATCTTGGCTATCCGGATCGGCACGTTGCCGTTTTTGGTTTCGACCTCTTTCCCGAGCGAAAGGATTGAAAAATCCTGCATCTCCCTGGTAATTACATAGCCACGGGCTGCTTTGCGAGTTTCGCAGAATTCAGCCAGTCCCTTTAACTCACTTGCACCCGTATGCTGTGAACGGTATTTCACCTCAAACGGAATCAGACGCCCCTCAACCTCGGCAACGATGTCAACTTCCCGATCATTCTTGCCGCGCCAGTAGGAAAAACCGACACTGGTTGAATAATAACGGGCGAAGATATGCTTGAAAAAGGCTGTCTCCACGGCAACGCCCAGTGCAACCGGGTCTTCCAGAAGCGAGGTTCCTTTAAGCAACGCCGATGGAGAAATGGCTGCGTCAGCAAGATACACCTTGTAACGGGCTCGCAGGATCTCCTTGCCGTAGCCGAACGGCGGCAGCTTGTAGATGAGGTGGGTTGCTTCCAGCAGATTGATGAAGTTGTTCACGGTTGGTTTTTTCAGTCCCAGATCACTGCACAGCGTCTGCACATCCAGAATCCCACCGCCATGCAGGCAGAGGTAGAGAAATACCTGCTCAAGCTCCAGAATATGCCGGACGCCGAACAACGCGGTCATGTCACGCTTCAGCACCTTGTCCACGATGTCTTCACGCAACAGCTTCTGTGCAGCGGTGATGCTTCCCATCAGGACGCTTTGCGGGAAGCCGCCCCGCAGCAGGTATTCGTGAAAATGCGCCACCAGCGGCGCTGCATCGGCGGCAACCGAAGCAAACTGTGCCGGATTCCAGTCAAAGAGTCGAACAAGCGAATTGATCTCCGGCAACGGCGGGACATTGACCTGCTTGAGTTGCAGATATTCAAAGAACGACAGTGTGGAGAGTCGCAAGGTATGCCAGCGTCCGACACCCGATTCCTGTCCTTCCGTCACCAGCGGCGCAGCTGAGCCGGTCACGGCGATACGGCGCTTCTTCTCAAAATCCACCTGCAGCTTCAGCCAGGTCTGCCAGTCACGAATAGTCTGGATTTCGTCGAGAAAGAGGTATTCGATACCGTCGCTTTCCGGCTCGAACTCCCGCCACAATTTGAGCAGCCCATCCAGACCCAGCAGTTTGAGGAGCGGGTGGTCGAAGGTGGCATACAGGATTTTATTCGGTGGAACGCCGTTGTCGATCAGCTCCTGAATTACCTGGAGAAAAAGGGTGGTTTTTCCCACCTGGCGGGCACCGGAGAGGAGCAGCGCACGTGGCGCGGGTGGTGACTGCATCCAGGAGAGGATGTCGTGAAAGGCTCGCCGCCGCCAGCTCGGCAGGTCTGCAGCCGGTGAATTGCGCCACCAGGGATTATACTGGCGCAGCACGGTAATGAGTTCGGATGAGGTAGCAATCATGGCAAAATGTCCTAAAATCGTATTTTAGATAAAGTATATATTACTTAAATTGATATTTTAAGACATAAATTTATAGATAGTGTATTTTATCGTCTCAAAGTAGTTAATCTGGAAAAAGCAGTTGTGCGGCCGGGCTAGGTCGTGTAATTCAGCATGGTGCGAAAATCGCTGCTATCAAGTTCATATGAGACTCGCTGCCTGAAGTACGGTCGCAACAGGGGAACAGAAAACAGATGAAAATCCTGCACACATCGGACTGGCATATCGGCAGGGCGCTGTATGGCCGCAAACGCTACCAGGAGTTCGAACGCTTTCTCGACTGGCTGATCGACTGCATCAAAAACGAGGGGATCGAGGCGCTGCTGATCGCGGGGGATGTCTTCGACAACGGCACCCCCAGCAACCGGGCGCTGGAGCTGTACTACCGCTTCCTCTGCCGCTGCGCCGGTGCGGGCTGCCGGCACGTGGTGGTCATTGCCGGCAATCACGACTCTCCTTCGCTCCTGAACGCCCCGCGCGAGGTGCTGCGCTTCCTGAATGTGCACGTGGTTGGCTGCATGACCGAGGCCGGGGATGAACTGGTGCTGCTTGATGATGCCCAGGGCCGGCCGCAGCTGATCGTCTGCGCCGTTCCCTATCTGCGTGACCGGGATATCCGCCGTGCCGAGGCCGGAGAGACTTTTGAGGACAAGGGGCGCAAACTGGTGGAGGGCATCCGCGATCATTACCGGCAGGTGGGCGAAGCGGCCCTTGCCAGGCGCGCCGAAATGGGGGGAAGCCTGCCGATCGTTGCCATGGGGCACCTCTTCACCAGCGGCGGCCGCACCGTGGAAGGAGATGGCGTGCGGGAACTGTACGTGGGCACTCTCGGCCAGGCACCGGCAGACATCTTTCCCGACTGCTTCGACTACCTGGCCCTCGGGCATCTGCATGTGGCGCAACTGGTAAGCGGCTCGCAGACCCGCCGCTATTCTGGCTCGCCGCTGCCGATGAGCTTCGGCGAGGCCGGTCAGCGCAAGATCGTGGTGGCGCTGGAGGTGGACGCCGACGGCGTTCGAACAGGTGAAATTGTCGTGCCCTGCTTCCAGCAGCTGGCAACGCTGCGCGGCGACTGGGACAGCATCAGCCGGCGCATGGGCACGCTGAAAAAGGAGCATGCTTCGGTCTGGCTGGAGGTGATCTATGAAGGGGACGAACTGCTCGGCGATCTGCAGGAACGCTTGCGCGAACTGGCCGACGGAACTTCGCTGGAAATCCTTCGGGCAAAGAACATGCGCCTGGTGGAGCGGACTCTGAGCCGCATGGCGAGTGAAGAGACCCTGGATGATCTCACCGTTGACGATGTCTTTGCCCGTTGCCTGGCGTCCCACGAGGTGCCGCCGGAACAGCAGGCCGAGCTGGTGGCGGCCTTCCGCGAGACGGTCGCGGCGCTGCACGAAGATGCTGCTTTGGGGGAAGCATGAAGATCCTCCGGCTCACCTTCAAAAACCTGAACTCCCTGGCCGGAGTGTGGGATATCGATTTCAGGCATCCCGACTACGTTTCCAGCGGCATCTTCGCCATCACCGGGCCGACCGGCGCCGGTAAGAGCACCATCCTCGACGCGATCTGCCTGGCGCTTTACGGACAGACCCCCCGCCTCGGCCGGATCTCCCAGGGCGAAAACGAAATCATGTCGCGCCAGACCGGCGAATGCTTTGCCGAGGTTGAATTCGAAACCGCCAAGGGGTGTTTCCGTTGCCACTGGAGCCAGCACCGCTCGCGCAAGCAGGCCGATGGCCAGCTGCAGTCCCCCAAGCATGAAATATCCGATGCCGCCAGTGGGATGATCCTGGAGTCGAAACTGAGGGGCGTGATCGAAAAAGTCGAGGATGTCACCGGCATGGACTTTGATCGCTTCACCCGCTCGATGCTGCTGGCGCAGGGGGGCTTCGCCGCCTTCCTGCAGGCCCGCCCCGACGAGCGCGCCCCGATCCTGGAGCAGATCACCGGCACCGCCATCTACAGCCGAATCTCGATCAAGGTTCATGAGCGCACCTCGGAGGAGCGCAAGCGCCTGTCGGAGCTGCGGGCCGAGCTGGACGGCATCCGGCTGCTGACACCTACGGAAGCGGAGGCGCTGCAGCTGGAACAGTCCACGCTGCAACGGTCGGAAGCCGCCCTGGCCACGGATGCGCGGATTATCGGCGAAGCCCGTGCCTGGCGGGAGCGGATGGCGGCTCTTGAAGTGGAACTGCTGCAACTGGAACAGGAGCGGATTGCGCTGGAAGCACGCAAAGTCGCGGCTGCGCCGGAACTGGAACGGCTGGAGCTGGCCGGGCGCGCGTTGAAGCTTGGCGGCGGGCATGCCCGGATCGGCCTGATGCGAACGCAGCAGGAGGCGGAGCGGGGCGAACTGGCGTCGGCGGCAGAACAGCTCCCTCAACTTCAGCTCGATCACCAGGCAGCCTATGACGCTTTGGAACTGGCCGGGACAGGGCTGGCAAGTGCAAGTGCTGAACAGGCCCGAGAGGCGGAACTGATCCGCCGGACGCGCGAGCTGGACGTCAGGCTGGGCGAAATGCAGGCCGGACTCCAGCGGTTGGCGGACGAGATCGAAAAGAGCCGGCGCCAGAACGGCGACTATCGCAACGCGATCAAGGAGTGCGAACTTCGCATCGATGGAAGCGAAGAGCAGCTGCGGGAAGTGGCCGCTTTTCTCGCCGAGCACAGCGCCGATGCCGGGCTGGCCGAGTCCCTGACCGGGATCGAACAGCAGCTGAAATCGCTCCAGTCCCTTGACAGGCAGTGCCGCGAGACCAACGGCAGGCTGGCGGGGCAGGCGGCGCTGATCGAGGACGCTACTCTGGCGCTCGGTAGGGCCGAGAATGCCTGGCTGGAGTCACAACGGGCCGTGACCGGGGCTGAAAGCAGTCTGGCCGGGATCGCCGAGGCTCTTTCGGCGCTGCTGCAGGAACGGAACCTGTCTGCCTGGCGCGCGGAAGCGGAGACTCTGGCAAACCGACTGAACAGTCTGGTAACTCTGTCGGAAATAGTGGCGCGGATTGAAGAACAGCGCTTGAAATTGGCGGAACGTCAGCCGCGCCTGGAAAAGCTCGAACAGCAGCGCCGGGAACTGCTGCGGCAAGAGGCGGCGCTGGCCGGCGAATCGGAGCTGCGAGAGCAGGTTGTACGGGGTTTGCAGGACAATCTCGTGCTGATCAACCGCGTCTGCAGCCTGGAAGATGATCGCGGGCGGCTGGTGGATGGCGCGCCCTGTCCGTTGTGCGGTTCTCCGGACCACCCCTACGCCGCCGGCAATATTCCGCAGCCGGACCAGGCCCGGCAACAGCTGGAGTCGGCACTTGCCGAATCCAGGGAAGTCAGCGAGCGGCTTTCGCGGATCAGGGCGGAGCAGGGTGCGCTTGAGATGGATCGGCAGCGCTCCGGTCAGGAGCTGGAAGAAATCAGGCAGCGGCTGCTGCGGGATGAGACCCACTGTGCCAATGCTTTGGCCGAACTGGGGATGGCGGTCGAAGCGGGCGAGGCCGCAGTTGCGGAACAGTGGCCGCGGGCCATCCGGAGCGAGTCCGAAGTCTGCCGGGGGGAACTGTACAAACGGCGGGCCGTGATCGAGCAAGCCGAGCTGCAGGAACAGCAGGAACGCAGCGCCTTGGCCGCGCTTGCCCAGCTCAAGGACGAACTGGCCGGGCATGACCAGGTGCGCCTGGCCGCCAGACTGGGACAGGAAACGTCGCTTTCGGAACGTGCCCGGCTGGAGGCGCAATCGGTCGAGCTTCAAGCCGGACTCGACCGGGTGAGGGCCGAGCTGGCCAATGCGGTCGCAGCCTATGGCTGCGGCGAAATCGATCCGGACAGCGCCGGTCGGCTGCTGGCTGACCTGGGCGGACGTCGCGACCGCTATCTGCAGCGGTTGCAGGCCCGTGAGCGACTGGAAAAAGAGCGCGCCGATTTTGCCGCCGGGCGGGAGAAACAGCTGGCGCTGCTGGCGGAATCGGAAAAAACAGTGGCGGAGAGGGAACTGGAGCTGAACGACAGGGGCGCGCAGCGGGATGCGCTGGTCGAACAGCGCCTGGAACTCTATGGAGAGCGCAACCCGGACCTGGAGGAAAAACGTCTGGCCGATGCGCTGCGACAGGCCGGCGAACTGCGTGAAGCGGCGCTTAATCGCCATAATCTCCTGCAGGCCGAACTGGGCGGATTGAAGGCGCAGATTGAACGGCTGACCCGGTCGATTGCCGAGCGAGGCGATGAACTCTCCCAACTGGAGTCGGACTTCCTGCTGCGCCTGGCCGAGTCCGGTTTTGCCGATGAGGAGGCCTTCTTGCAGGCCTGCCTGCCGCAGGAGCGATTCGAACAACTGACGGGGATGGCCGATTCACTGGGCAGGGATGAGGCCGCATTTCTGGCGCGCCTTAAAGATCGCCGGGAGGCCCTGGCGGCCGAGCTGGAAAAGAACCTGACCGACAAGCCTCTGGAATTGATCCTTGAAGAGCAGGCGTCCGTCACCGGACGGCTGGCTGAATTGCAGAAGGAGCTGGGCGCGCTGGAGCTGAAGTTGCGGCAGCATGCCGAACAGCAGCAGCGTCACCAGTCCCGGATTCAGGAGATCGAACTGCAGCAGCGCGAGTGCGGTCGCTGGGAGCGCCTGCACAGTTTGATCGGTTCCGGCGACGGCAAGAAATTCCGCAACTTCGCCCAAGGGTTGACCTTCGAGCTGATGGTGGCCCATGCCAATCGCCAGCTGCAGAAGATGAGCGACCGCTATATCCTGGTGCGGGACGGCGGCGAACCGCTGGAGCTGAACGTGATCGACAACTACCAGGCCGGTGAGGTGCGCTCCACCAAGAACCTTTCCGGCGGTGAGAGCTTCATCGCCAGCCTGGCCCTGTCACTCGGCCTTTCCAGCATGTCCAGCCGCAACGTGCGCGTGGATTCGCTGTTTCTCGACGAAGGCTTCGGCACCCTGGACGAGGATGCCTTGGAAACCGCGCTGGAAACCCTTTCCGGCCTGCAGCAGGACGGCAAGCTGATCGGCATCATCTCGCATGTCCCGGCGCTCAAGGAACGCATCGGCACCCAGCTGCAGGTGGAGGCCGGCAGCGGCGGGCGCAGCAGCCTGAGCGGCCCGGGTTGCCGGCGGGTTTCCTGACCGTGCCATGCCTGCTCTGAACAGGAGGGGATAAAGCTTGACATTGCCGGATGCATTATTTAGATAAAGACTCCCCGCCAGCGCGCAACAAAATATATTACTAATGAGAGCAAGTGACTATTATGACTGAAATAACACCGTTGCAGGATATCATTGCCGCCCGCATCAGCGAACAGGGGCGGATAACATTTGCCGATTTCATGGGAGCCTGCCTGTATGAACCGGGGCTGGGGTACTACACCTCTCCCGGCCGCAAGGTGGGCGCCGAAGGCGATTTCTACACCAGCATCACGGTGCATGCCGCCTTCGGGCGCGTGATTGCCCGCGAAATCGCCCAGATGTGGCGCTGCATGGAGACGCCGGCTGCCTTCACCTTGGTGGAGTGCGGCGCCGGCAATGGCCGGCTGGCGTGCGACATCATGGATTTTCTGGCACAGCGCGAACCGGAGATGTACCGCGGCCTGCGCCTGGTGCTGGTCGAGAAGGAACCGTCGCTGGAGTCGGCCCAAAGGGTGATGCTGGCGGCGCATGTCGAAAAGTTGGAGTGGCTTTCCCCGGAAGAGTTCGCCTCCGGCCGTTTTACCTTCAGCGGCTGTCTCTACTCCAACGAGCTGATCGACGCACTGCCGGTGCATCGCGTGCTGATGACCCCCGAGGGGCTGCGGGAGATTTACGTGACGCTGAAAGAGGGGGAGTTTGCCGAAGAGCTCGGCGAGCTTTCCATGCCGGCGATTGCCGGGCAGCTGGAGCGGAGCGGTGTTGAACTGCATCCCGGCCAGGAGGCCGAGGTCAACCTGAACGGGCCGGAGTGGCTGTCGTCGGTTTACGGGGTGCTTGAGCGAGGTTTCGTGTTGACGGTCGATTACGGCTATCCGGCCGAGGAACTGTACGCGCCGCACCGCAAACGGGGGACGCTGCTCTGTTATTACCGCCACCAGACCGAGGAGAACCCCTACATCCGCCAGGGGCTGCAGGACATCACCGCGCACGTGGATTTCACCAGCCTGATCCGGCGCGGCGAGGAACTGGGGATGCAGAACGTCTGGTTCGGCGAACAGTACCGTTTCCTGCTGTCGGCCGGCATCATCAACGAGCTGGAAGACCTGGAGCTTTCCGACATTTCCAATGAGGAAAAATTGCGTCTGCGCCTGACACTCAAGAAACTTATCGTACCCCAGGGGGGCATGGGCGACACCTTCAGGATACTGGTGCAGTCCAAGGGGGTTACGGACCCGAAACTGCTCTGCCAGCGCAGGATCGGTTTCTGATGCCGGCGCTGCCTTCCCCGGATATCCGCGGTATCGTCTTCGACCTGGATGGCACGCTGTACGTCTGCAACGCTTTTGCCGACACGATCCAGGATGCGGCCAACGCCTATATCGCCGGGTTACTGGGCATCAGGCAGACCCAGGCTTTTCAGCTGATGGCCGACACCCGTGCGCGACTCACGCGGGAACACGGCTCGGTCCAGACGCTTTCGGCGGTCTGCGCCGAACTCGGCGGCGACATCAGGGCGCTGCATAGCTATTTCGAGGAGGTGCTCCAACCGGAGGAGTATCTGGTCCGTGATCAACGGGTGATCGGGCTGATCACGCGACTGGCGCGGCATTTTTCACTGTATGTCTACACCAACAACAACCGCTGCCTGGCGACCCGCATCATCAGCCACCTCGGGCTGGAGAACCTGTTTCGGCAGACATTTGCGATCGACGATGCCTGGCGTTCCAAGCCGGATGAGCGGATGCTGGCCGAGATCCTGGAGAAGACCGGCCTGGCTCCGACCGAAGCGCTGTTCGTGGGGGACCGCTACGATGTGGACCTGCGCGTGCCGGAGCAGTACGGCTGTCCGGTTTATCTCAGCCGCACCGTTGAACAGCTGCTGAGGCTGGAGGAGCTGCTTGCCAGCCGTGCCGAACCGGTATAAGGCTGAATTTATAGTCGAGAATCAAAAGCCCCCTCGCTTAAGCGAAGGGGCTTTTTGACCTTAAAACGGCAGTTACTCACGCAAAGGCGCAAAGCTCGCCAAGCAAGTCAAACACTTACAAGGACAAAGGCTTTAACCAAAAAGCTGAAAGACTATAGTCTGGAAACTGGCTGATTTTACTTTGCGTTCTCGCCTAGAGGCGCCTACTTTTGGTAGCGTGCTTTGCGTGAAACTGATTTTTCTTGGTTTAATTTTATTGCGGATGCGCCTGTACTTCGTTCATTCCGCCGCGCGCCGCAGGTATGCCAGCAGCTCCTGCATGTCCGCCGGCGGTTCGACCGTGAATTCCATGTATTCGCCGCTGGTGGGGTGGATGAAACCCAGGCAGCGGGCGTGCAGCGCCTGACGCCCCAGCCGGTTGATCATGCCGCGCAGCTGGGTGTCGGGAATGTTGTTGATCCGGCCGCCGTCCGGGTAGAGCGGATCCCCCAGCAGCGGAAATCCGGCTTCGGTCATGTGCACCCTGATCTGGTGGGTGCGCCCGGTTTCCAGCCGAAGTTCCACCAGGGAAACCCGGTTGTAGCGCTCCCTGACCCTCCAGCGGGTCACGGCGTGCTTGCCGTGCCTGGCCTTGCCCGACAGCCGCAGCCGTTCGGTCGGATGTCGCCCGATGATCCCTTCGATCTTGCCCGAATCTTCCGCCGGACAGCCGTAAATCAAAGCCTGGTAGATGCGCTTGACCGAATGGACGCTGAACTGTGCCGACAGCGCCTGGTGGGCGCGGTCATTCTTGGCGACCACCAGCACGCCGGAAGTGCCCTTGTCCAGGCGGTGGACGATGCCGGGGCGCAGCTCCCCGCCGATGCCGGACAGGTCGGTGCAATGGGCCAGAAGCGCGTTCACCAGCGTTCCGCTGGCGGTGCCCGGTCCGGGGTGAACCACCATTCCGGCCTCCTTGTTGATCACGATCAGGTCGCTGTCCTCGTAGAGTACATCCAGTGGAATCGATTCCGCCTGTGGTTCGGCCGGTTGCGGTTCCGGAATCTCGATTTCCAGCCGTTCGCCCCCCTTGAGCTTGTGCGAAGGCCGTACCGCCGAGCCGTTCACCAGCACATTGCCGTTTTCTATCAGGCGCTGGATGCCGGCCCGTGACTCACCGTCCATTTCACGGCAGAGAAACAGGTCGATCCTGGTCGGTTCGGCTTCATCGGGGTATGTCAGTAAAATCTTGTCCATGGTACCTCTCGCTTCCGGTTGCCGGAACGGTTTTTAAAAAGCAAAGGCGCACCCGGACAGGCACGCCTTGCAGAATCATTGGTTGTTGCCGGCTGCTACCAGATTGACGATTCGATCTTGCCGGCCCGCTTGATCAGCACATCCACCACGGCTATCTCGTAGATCGTGTCCGGATTGAGATCGGTGGAGACCCTGGAAAGGAAATGCTGGCGCCCCTCCTCCAGCTCTTCTTTGAGAATGTCAAAAATGTTGTCATTCTTGATACCATTCTCGACCTTCTCCTTGTTGTACATGGCCACGTCGGAAAGAATAGCTCTGGCCAGGCGTTTTGCCTGATCGGGATTATCAATCATGTTCATGGAAGTTGTCCCTCATACGGTAAAGTTTTTGCACCATAGCACTATTTTATGCGTAATGCAAAGTAGATGCTTGCATCGCCCCGTCGAACAAGAATTGTCAGGTTGCCGTTGCGGCTGGAATTGATTGCGCGCTCGTATTCGGCGCTGTTGGCGATCCGCTTGCGATTGATCGAAACGATCAGGTCGCCGCGCCGGATACCGGCCTCGGCAGCCGCCCTGCCCCGCACGCTTTCAACCACGACTACGCCCTGTCCCTGGCCGCTGTCTTCCACCACCAGGCCGAGCAGGTCGGCCCCGCCATCCTGCTGTCCGCCCCCCCCTGATTCGCGCTGGCGCTTGGGGGCCGAGTCGGCGCTGGCCAGCGCCAGGCCCAGTTCGAGCGCCTTGCCGTCGCGGAACACGGTGATCCTGACCGATTTGCCGATCCCGGCTTCGGCCACCAGACGCTGGAGGTGGGAGGGGTCCTTGACTTCCGTGCCGTTCAGCGCGGTGATCACATCCCCCTGGCGGATGCCGGCCTTGTCGGCCGGGCTCCCCTTGATGATGTCGTTGACCAGCGCGCCCCGGGTATGTTTCAGGCCGAACGACTGGGCCAGCTCCTCGGTTACCGGCTGGATCGTCACACCCATGTAGCCGCGGCTGACGCTCCCCTTCTGGATCAGCTGCGAAAAAATCGGCTTGGCCATGTTGATCGGGATCGCGAAACCGATCCCCTGTCCGGCGGCTACAATGGCGGTATTAATGCCGATCACCTCGCCGTACACGTTCAACAGTGGTCCGCCCGAGTTGCCGGGATTGATCGAGGCATCGGTCTGGATGAAGTTCTCATAGGTCTCGATGCCCATGTTGGAGCGCCCGGTAGCTGAGATGACGCCGACCGTCATGGTGCGGTCCAGGCCGAAGGGGTTGCCGATCGCTATCGCCCACTGGCCTACATCCATCTTGTCCGAGTCACCCAGCACCGCCACCGGAAGGTCGGCGGCGCTGATCTTGATCACGGCGATATCGCTCTTCTGGTCTCCGCCAACAACCTTGGCGTCGTAGACCTTGTCGTTGGATAACTTGACCTGGATGCTTTCGGCATCGCGCACCACGTGGTCGTTGGTGACGATGTAACCATCCTTGCTGATCAGGAAGCCGGAGCCGAGACTTTTGTCCCGCCGGGTCTGTGGCGCTCCGAAGAAGTCCTCGAAAAACGGGTTCATCTCGAAGAAGGGCTGCACGATCTTTTTGCGGCTGACGGTCGAGATGTTGACCACACAGGGGGTGACCTTCCTGGATACGTTGCTGAAGGCCTTCTGGGTGGAGAGGATGTCGGTCGGCACATCCTTGACCGGGGCCTCGGCTTCACCCCCCTTGCGGTTGGATTCCAGGTAAAGCGGAGAATCGCTCTTGCCGCTGCAGCCGGTCAGGGCCGACAGCATCAGCGCACATAATATTGCAGGCAGCAATTTACGGTTTGGAAATTTCATATCGATCCAACTTTCAAAAGGCGGTGATATTAATACAGCCCAAAGACTAATCATCTTCAATACCGTTGTCAATGCATTGAAGAAGGCTTCCGGTCCACTGGATCGCAATCAAGTGCCTTTTGTAGTTACCAGACCACCAGACTCTCCACAGTCAGGCTGCCGGTGGAGACTGTCAACACGCCTTTCAGCCGGCTCGGCAGGCCGCTCCTGCCGCTGTAATCGTTCCTGTAGCCCCCCTTCAGCGTGATGGACTTGCCCCGGTCCAGCGTAAAACCGGCGTCCGGCATCTCCGCATCCAGCACCAGAATGGTATCGGTAGTCCCGGCGGCAGCATAGGCGGCGGCAAGCGAATCATAGCCGGTCAGGCCGACTTTCGCCTTGGGAGCCAGAATGAATGTGGCTATTGCGGCCTTGTCGGAGATCATGGTTACGGTGCAGTCGCCGGTCTGGTTGGTACAGGCGTCAGTCCAGCCACCAAACAGTGAAATGCTGCCGGGCGTCGCGGACAGCTTCACCGTACTGTTCTCCGGATACCTGGCCGTACAGGTGCCGCTGGTGCAGGCGATCCCGGCAGGATCGCTGTTCACGGCCCCGTCGCCGGCACCCGCCAAAGTTACCGAGAGGGTCATGTTTTTCAGCAGCATCGCGTCAATGCCTACAACTGGTGTGGCAGCGGTGACGGCAATAGTTGTTGCCGTGGTTATATCGCCCCTGTTGTTGTACCACTCTTGCAGATGCCCGGTAAAAGGCGACTGAAACATGATCCGATAGCTTCCGTCATTCAGTTTGCCGGAAGCATAGTTGCCAACTGGATCAGTGGTTATGTATCCAACGTATGATTCGTCGGCCGCATTGTACAAATAGACGAATGCCGTCGCAATGGCAGCTCCGGAACTATCGGTTACTCTTCCGTAAATCCTGCCGCCATCTTCCTTCAAGGCAATATTGGCAACGGCGGGTCCGCTCGACAGGCTCATGGTTACCGGGGTGGCGCTGGCAAAGTCGGTTCCGCCATGCCACTGTTCGGGATAGCCCGAGGCTATGATCTTGATCCGGTAGCTGTCCGCCGGTAATTCCCCTGAATCGAACGCGCCGCTAACACCGGAATAGAAGCTGGTTACATAGGCATTCTGGCTGTTGTAGATATAGAGCAAGGCGTTGTATATTCCGCCCCCCCTGCTGTTTGCAACCTTGCCGCTGATTTTAAGCGGTGAGACCAGGGTTGCATTGATGCCTGATGTCCAGTTTTTGGTAACGGTTACCGGCGTGGCACGGGCAAAATCAGGCTGGTCGCTGTACCACTCCAGCGGATAACCGCTGGCGGTCCCGTCAAAACGGATCCGGTAGCTACCTTCGGTAAGATAGTCGGTCTGATAATATCCGCCGGCGTCCGAGGTCAGATTGGCTACCGCATTCTGGTTGGCATCAAAGACCGTTACGGCGATATTCGAAATTCCATAACCTTTGCTGTTTGAAGTCTTGCCGGAGATTCTGCCGACCGACTTCATTACCGCGTCAATCCCGGTGGTGTCCAGGAATGCCCGAATCGTGGCGGCACTGGCGAAGTCGGCTTTTGCCGGATACCACTGCTCGGCGTAGCCGACAGCTAGATCCCGGAACCGAACCTTGTAGTTCCCCTCGACCAGATGCCATCCGTCGTTCCCGAAAGAATATGTGCCATCGTTTGGTGAGCTGATGGTGTCCTTCACCAGATTCTGGGCAGAGTCATACAATTCAACCCTTGCGGCTAAGGGTGCACCTCCGGATGTGCGGACCGTGCCGGAGATGGCGACATAACGGCGCAGCTGACCATTTGCTGGTGTCGTAGAAGGAGCTGTGACAGTGACAGGCGTTGCCGTTGATGTATCAAGGGCATTGTTATAACAGCGGGTTTCATAACGGAAGGATTCGAAGCAGATTTTGTAGCTGCCGTTCGGCAACCGAGAAGTTATGTAATTTCCGTTGACATCAGTACTCCCATAATCAATTGCGTTACCGCCGGCATCAAATACCGAGGTGTAAGAACTGGCGAGACCGACACCATCAGTGCCGGTGATCTTTCCAGCAATTCTGCCAAAGTAGGTCAGTGTCGCATTAATCCCGTCAGTGTTACTGAATTTAGTGACGGTAACCGGGGTGGATCCAGCCTGATCGTTCGCCTGGTTATACCAGACCGGATAAGCGTTCTGCCCTGAAAAGCGGATGGTATAACTGCCTGGAGGAAGTACTTTAGAGCGGTATGTGCCTTCTCCGAATCTAGCAAACTCGTATACCAATGCGCTGGTCTTGCCATTGTATATCGACACCGTCCCAAAAGGTTTGTCCGGATCAAGGCCGGTCACTGTGCCACTGATCGTTCCGCCTGCAACAAGAGCGGCATTGATTCCGGTGTGGGTTGAGGCAGCGGTAACCGTCAGCAGAGTAGCGCCACCCGTATCAGGGCTATTGTTATAGCATTGATTGACATATTCGCTGAGTGGGTCTTCAAAGCATACGGAGTAGACGCCATCCGGGATGCCACTTACAGCATAATCGCCATTCGTATCTGTTTGGAAGGATCTAATTAAGTTTCCGGACTGATAAAACAAGATGTAAATCATCGATATTGGCGATCTGTCGCTTACGTCTGTTACCCTGCCGGAAATCGAACCGGCCCAGCAGAGACTGCCATCCAGAAGAAAAATCAGAAGGCTGGCTATGCAGAGAAAAAGTGTTCGAATGTATCGTAATGTGCTGTTCATCGATTATTATCCTCAACCTTGATGGTTTTGATTATTTTACAACCAGTCCCTCAACCGTCAGGCTGCCGGTGGAGATTGTGAGTGGACCCTTCAGGGATGTCGGCGTTGTTCCTTTGTCATATGATGACGTGTAGCCGCCAATCAGGCTGATTTTCCGGTTGCTGTCCACTGTAAGGATTTCCGGATCCAGATCGATGCCCAGCACCATAATAGTTGCAGTGTCTCCTGTCGCCACGCTGGAATACGCCTGTCCAAGGGAAGCGTAACCGTTGCTGCCGATCATTGCCCTGGGAATCAGGTTAAAGGTGGCGGTGACGGATTTGGCCGCAGTCATGGCATTGCTGCAGGCCCCGGTGCCAGTGCAGTTTCCGCTCCAACCACCGAAGGTGGAGTCGCTTTGCGGTGTCTGCAGCAGGCTGACCGCCGGGCCGGCCGTGAAACTGGCGCTGCAGCCGGCTGTTGAGCCACTGATACAGCTGATGCCGGCCGGGTTGCTGGTGACGGTGCCCTTTCCTGTTCCGGCGAGCGTGACCGTCATAGGCTGGTCTGCCACCGTGATGGTCGTGGTTGCAGTTATCCCGGAAATATTGCCGTCCGCATCTTTCACATATCCGTAAAGTAATTTGGTTCCCTGGGTCCTGAAAGTATAACTCATCGGAGCAGATGCCACCCAGTCGCAAGTATCAGGAGTGTGTGCGACATAACTTGCGCACCAGGCGGTAATTCCGACATTATCGCTGGCGGTAAAGGTCAGCGGCACGGTAAACGAGCTTGAGGCCGGCGGCATACTGAAGGCGGTAATAGCAGGTAGTTCGAAAACCCCCTTGTTAATGACCCGAGTGGCGGAGGTCTTGTTGCCCAGGCTGTCAGTGCCCAGCACGCTGAACACATGAAGACCATCTGTGGAAAGCGTGACCAGCTGTTCAAAGGCACCATCGGTGACGGTCGGGGTGTAGGTATCGGCTCCCCTGGTGATCGTAATCATTATGGGGGCATTGACCACATCCGCCACCCGTCCCTTTAGCAGATAACTGCCGGCAACCGTCAGCATGTCCTGCGGCGGATCGGTGATCTCCATCGTCCAACGGGAAGCATTGAAACGGATCGAACGTTTGACGGAACTGCTTTTGCCCGACAGGCTGGTGGCGGTCACCTGAACCGTATTGAGAGTCATGGTAGATACCAGCGTCACTTGAGCGCTGTAGCTGTTACCAGTTACCTGGGCAGCGACCGGCACGGCGCCGTTCAGCGAAATGTTGACCGTGGCGCCGGCTTCCACCGTGCCATTGATGTTCATCAGGGCAATGCTGGTTGTAGTGTAATCGCTGGGTGTATCAATTGTCAGCAGCGGGGTAGCGACATCACGGTCAATAGTCCGTGTAGCGGAGGCGGAGTTGCCGGACAGGTCTTGCGTGGTGACGGTGACAGCGGTGCTGGTCCCAGCCAGTGGCAGCGGATAACTGAAAACACCATTGACACTATTGAACTCCACCGGATTGCCGTTGACCTTGACCCAGGAGATGCCGCTGCCGTTAATGTTGTCTTTGGCCACGCCAGTGACATTTACCAGGTTCTCCCTGGTAACGGCGCCATCAGCCAGCATCGAGAGTGTAATCGTGGGAGGGGTTGTGTCCGGCGCGTAAAAGGCGCTACAGCTGGCCTGGGTGCCGTTGTAAAGGCCGTCGCAGGTCCAGTTCCAGGGTCCGGTGCCACTTACTGCCGAAGCTGATCCCGCCAGACAAAGGTTGACGGTCGGGATCAGCGGGAGTGTCTTGCCGTTTGCGCTTCCGCAGACGCCGTCAACTGGTGAACAGGCCGCGGTGGTAAAGGTAGCGTCGCTGCCATAGGTACTGCCGGTACTATTGGTGCCAGCCACCCGGAAGTGGTAGGTCGTGCCGCAGCTCAGGCCTGATATGGCAGCGGTTACAGCCGTTACGCCTGCTCCTGCAGCCACAGAGCCACCGGCTGCAGTTGTGCCATAACTTGAGGTCGTGCCGTATTCAAAGGTAACCGTGCTGGCGGCGCCGTTGTCGTTGACCGTGCCGTTCAAGGTGGCGGAAGTCTGCGTCATGGAACTGGCGGAACCGGTAACGGCGGTGGGAGCCGCAGCCTGATAAACCTTGCGGATACGATTGCTGCCTGCGTCTGCGATATAGAGGTTGCCGGTATTGTCAACGGCTACTCCGGCAGGTGCCATAGCGGCTAAGGTGGCAGGGCCGTTATCTCCTGAAAAACCATAAGATCCGCTGCCTGCCACTGTGTCGATGATACCGCTTCCGCTGGCCACCTTACGGATGCGTCCGCTGGCGGCAATGTAGAGGTTACTGGCATTGTCAACTGCTATTCCCCAAGAATAACCAAGTCCGGCCGCCGTGGCTAAGCCACTGTCTCCAGAGAAAACTGCCGATCCATTGCCTGCCACGGTAGTAATGACACCGGTGTCGCCAGCTACCTTGCGGATGCGATTGTTGCCGTTATCTGAGATATAGAGGTTGCCGCTGCCGTCAATGACAATCCCATTAGGCCCGTTAAGTTTAGCTGTAGTGGCATAGCCATCATCGCCGGAAAATCCGGCGGTACCGTCGCCAGCCACAGTCGTGATAATGCCGGTGCTGACAGTTACTTTGCGGATACGATGGCTAGTGCTTTCTGCAACCAAGATGTCTCCGGCGCTGTCAACAACCACGCCAGAAGGACTGCTGATAATGGCCACAGTGGTTATTATGCCGGACCCGGCAGAGACCTTGCGTATGCGGTTATTGAAACTATCTGCAATATAAAGATTCCCGACGCTGTCAACAGCTACGTCACTGGGATATTGAAGTGTAGCCAAAGTGGCGGGACCATTGTCACCGGAAAAATCTGGAAAACCATTGCCGGCCACAGTGGTGATTATGCCGGTGCCGGCAGCTACTTTGCGAATGCGGTTATTGCCGCTGTCGGCAAAATAGATGTTTCCGGCACTGTCAACAGCTGTGCCGCCAGGCTCTTTGAGCTTTGCCGAAGTGGCGGCGACGTTTTCGCCTGAAAAACTATCCCAGCCATTACCCGCCACAGTGGTGATGTTACCGGTGACGGTATCCACCTTGCGGATGCTGTTACTTTGATAAGCTGCGATGTAGAAGTTTCCGGTGATGTCAACAGCCACTCCGGTAGGAGCGTAGATATATGTATCGTTGCCGGCAACGGTGCTAATCGTACCTGTGCTGACTGACAACTTGCGAATACGGAAATTATTTTGGTCCGCGATCAGGATATTACCGTCTTTGTCGATGGCAATGCCATAAGGGCTGGAAAGAGTGGCTGAGGTGGCTGGTCCATTGTCGCCGGAAAAAGCTGCTGTACCGGTGCCTGCTACCGTGGTGATGATACCGGTGCCGGCTGCAATCATGCGGATGCGGTTGTTGCCCCGATCCGCTATATAAATGTTTCCGGCGCTGTCAACGACTGTTCCGGTTGGATTGTTGAGACTAGCGGAAATGGCGGGGCCGCTGTCACCTGAATAGGCGGCAGTTCCATTACCAGCTACGGTGGTTACTGTGCCGGTGGCGGCGTCGACTCTGAGAATACGGCTATTGCCACTGTCGGCGATATAGATGTTGTCGGAGTTGTCAACAGCGACTCCGGCAGGACGACTAAGATTAGCAGAAACCGCCACGGAGGTGATGATGCCGGTGCCCGCGTCGACTCTGCGGACGCGGTGATTACCGGTATCGGCAATATAAAGGTTTCCTGTGCTGTCAACGGCCACTCCGGAGGGCCAATAAAGATTGGCCGAGGTGGCTGGGCCGTCGTCTCCTAAATTTCCATAATAGTCCCCATTGCCCGCAACGGTGGTAATAATTCCTGTGCCGGCAGAAACCTTGCGGATGCGGTGATTTCCATAGTCAGCAATAAAAATATTCCCGGCATTGTCAATGGCGGTTCCGTAAGGAAAGTAAATATTGGCGGAGAGGGCAGAGCCGTTGTCGCCAACGCCACCACCGGCTATCGTTACGATGTCACCAGGGTTAACGGCATGGGCCGGCGTAACAAAAACCTGGATGCAGATCGCCAGCATCAAACCAATTAGTACTGATACGTTTTTTTTCAAGTGAAGCCCCCCTTTGTTTGCTGTAATCAATTTATTTCAAACGGAAAAACGCCGCCCATCCGGCATAAAAACCGGAAGAAACGGCGCTGTTATAAAACTTGTCTGTTGAAATGTTCCACTTCGACAACCCCTCTATCCCTCTTCGGGATGGTAGCTTTGCGACACACGGTTGCCCGTGCTGTGCCTTTTCGGTGAATAATGTCACAAATGCATACATGAATTATCCTGTCTGGTCAAATTAATACGGCAAAAGTTGATGTGGTTTTTCGATAGGATAGCCATTGAAACATCATTAGTTTACACTGCGTTTTACACACCATAATAATGTTATTGAATCAAAGCACAGTTTGTGTAAAAGTGCATATGTAAGCTGCGAAATTTCATTGGGGGAAATCGGATGGGCGACATCAAGGCACAGATCAAAGCTTTTCGAATCGGCGAGAAAATCAGGGCACTGCGTCAGCAGAAGCGGCTGACGCTTCAGGAACTGTCCGAGCTGACAACACTATCCAAACCTCTTTTGTCCCAGATCGAAAACCAGCAGGTGATACCCCCCCTGGCTACTCTGCTGAAAATAGCCAAGGGGCTCAAAATTGACATACACTTCTTTTTCGAGGACGAAGGCAATCGCCAGAAATATGTTCTGACGAGGCGCGAGGATGTCAGGGAAGATGAAAAAGTGCCGCGTCCGGTGACCAATGATGTCACCCGTCCCTACACCTATCATTCCCTGGCCCAGGGTTTGCGGCACAAGCATATGGAACCGTTCCTGGTGGAATTCGATAAACGGGAGTGGGACGATGCACTGTTCTTCAAGCACGAAGGGGACGAGGAGTTCATCTTTGTCACCGACGGGGAACTGGATTTTCACTATAACAATGAAGTACTGAGAATGCGCGCTGGCGACAGCATCTATTACGATTCCAGCCAGCTGCACGGCTGGGTGGCGGTCGGAGAAGGCAAGGCGCGGGCGGTGGCGGTGATGTACACCAAGGAATAGCTTTGAGCTGATTCGGGAGGTGTCCGATGAAAGTGCAGGTCCTTTCCCACTACGATACGGTAGAAACGGTCAATGTCCGTGACCTCAGGCGCCTGATCGCGGCCGGCGAGGTACTGGCGTTCCGCCGGTCGAGCGGCTGGGTCAAGGTTGGCTGCGAGCCGGTCAGGGGGGACGGCGGCGGAGACTATGACGGACCGGAACGCCGCAACTTCAGGCAGAAGCCGCTTGATGAAGAACAGTCGCCGGGCGAGAATCATCGCGTGATCGCGGTGACAGGGCCGGAGCCGGAATGGTGACCTGCCGGGCAAGTTAACATATTTTAGATTGGCGGAGAGCCCCTCCGCCTTTTTTTGTAGCTGAAGACAGATTCCGAACAGCTCTCCGGATTTTCGATTTGACCCCATGTACATCATCTCCTTGATTGCCATATCCCGTTTCAATCCAGCCGACAGAACTTTGCCTGCATTTAATATCATTCAAACAAGACTTGTTTGGTCTTGATTGCGGATATCGTGTTATAATGAGTCCGTAAAAGGAGGTGAGTTATATGAACGCACTGGATTTTATGACAAGATTCGAAGAGGACTGTCTGCGTTTTTATGAAGCTCTGGGCAGTGACAGGCATGATCCGGATCTGAACGAGTTGTATGGCTTGCTGGCGGAGAGTCAGAAAAAACATCTGGATGCCCTTAAAGCGGTCAGGGACGCATCCGTCAGCAGTGGCGCGGAGTCTGTGCTGGTGGAGCGCGCCGATCATGTGATGAACGGCTTCAGGCAGTTGCTGTTCACCCACGATATCACCAGGGAGATGAGGCGTGATCGGGACGCCTTCTCGCATGTGCTGCATGCGGAAGAAGACATGATCAAACTGTGCGAGGGGATGGCCAAGGCCGAGCCCAACTCCGGTTCCAAAGTGCTTCTGGCGTGGCTTGCCGAAAATGAAAAACGTCATCTGAACGAAATCGAGGAGATTTACAATTTTGTGGAATCGCCCGGCTGTTATCTGGAATGGGGCGAGTTTTCCAACCTCCACCCGCTTTAGCGGGGCAGGAGCCGTTGAAAGGAAGGTCTGTCATGAAAGAGCAACACTATCAGCAGGTATGTTACAGGACGGAACAGCGCGATGAAGGCGTCGTGCTGAAAAATCTCAAGACCGGAGAAAAGGGAGTGTCATTCGGCTGTACCCTTGCCGGGGAAACGGTGCAGGTGCGCCTTGCAAACGGGGAGCTTGATTCGTGGGAACGCAGGGAATGTTCTGAAATGACCAATTGAGCGTAACACGGCGGGTTGCGGCCGTTTTTTATATTCAGGGCGGACTTTCCGTAAATCGGTGGTATATTCCAGCGCAGGGCCTGTCTGCATGAGGCGACATTTTTCAGGCAGGCCCTGTATCCGGTTTTTGAGGTGATTATTATGGAAACCAGAGTGAGGTCTAATCTTGACGGCGTCTACGCGGCCGGATTCCTGAACGAATTCAAGAGACTGCTGGAAAATCCGAACGAGCTGCCGGCCTGAAAGGAGATTGCCATGAAAATATTCATCAGCGGCGGAACCGGTTTTGTCGGCGGTCACCTGGTCCGGGAGTTGACCGGCAGGGGGCACCAGCTGCGCATATTGAGCCACAGAAAACACCCCGCTTCCGAAGGGGTGGAGCAGGTCGCGGGAGATGTGACCCGACCGGAGACATTCGAGCAGGCCGCCGAGGGCTGCGATGCGGTGATCAACCTGGTCGGCATCATCCGCGAGTTCCCTTTTCGGGATGCAACTTTCAAAAAATTGCATGTCCAGGCGACCGCCAACATGCTGGAGGCCGCCCGTAAGTGCGGTGTCAGGCGCTATCTGCAGATGTCGGCGCTGGGGACCCGCTCCGGCGCGGTCTCCGGCTATCACAGGAGCAAATGGCAGGCTGAGGAGCTGGTGCGCGCTTCCGGCCTGGACTGGACCATCTTTCGCCCATCCCTGATCTTCGGCCCGCAAGATGCCTTCATCAACATGCTGGCGGCTCAGCTGCGAATGGCGCCGGTGATGCCGGTGATCGACAAAGGAACCTATCGCCTGCAGCCGATCCATGCCGACGATGTGGCGCGCTGCTTTGCCATGGCGCTGGAAATGCCCGCTACGGTCGGACAGGCCTATGAACTGTGCGGCAATGACCGCATGAGCTACGGGGAACTGCTGGACACGATCGCTGTTGCCATGGGGCGGGCCAAGCCGTTCAAGCCCCATGCGCCTTTGGGTATCATGAAGCTGATCATTCCGGTGATGCAGAATATTCCGCAGTTTCCGATCACGATGGACCAGTTGCAGATGCTGCTGGAGGAGAGCATTTGTGACGGAGCCTGGAAGCGGGAATTCGGCTTTGAACCGCGGGGATTCAGCGAGGGGATCGGCGAGTATCTGCGCAAAACTTGACCAAAGACTCTTAGTGTTGTATAAGGTACGCCATGAACGTACCGTTTTTCAACACGATAGGGATGTTTGTTGTTTCTGCTGCCGTTATGCTGGCAGCGGCGACAGCCAGTGCCGGTGAGATATCCGCCACTGGTGAGCCCCAGTTGAAGGAGCTCTCCGCACACACGGCTTCCGTCCTGGAAGAGTTGCTCCTGAAGAGCAGTACCTTCGAATCCGTGGATGCTTTTGCCTCCTACTACGCCAGCCGTTTTGAAGGGCGTCGCACCACCTCCGGACATCGTTATAATCCCGACAAGCTGACTGCTGCGCACGCCAGCCTGCCGATGGGTACGGTGGTGAGGGTACTTAATCCGGCCACCAAACAGGAAGTTCATGTAACCATCAACGATCGCTGCGCTTCAAAGCCGTTCCACTTCATCGACCTCTCCCGCGCCGCCGCCAAGAAGATCGGCCTGTGGGGCAAAGGCAAGATCAAGGTGGTGATCTACCCGCTGTTGGAAGAGCGTTTGGAAGAACCGGCTTAGAAGCGATTGTTCAACATTAAAACTAAAAGGCCGCTGTCCCGATCTGTCCGGGAAGCGGCCTTTTAGTTTATGTTCTGATGACGGACTATGCCGCCGCGTCGAACAGTATCGTGAAGCAGGTTCCCACGTCCGACCGGCTGGCAACAACAATGCTGCCGCCATCCTGTTCCACCAGTGTCCTGGTCACGAACAGCCCCAGTCCGGTCCCCTCTCCCGGTTTTTTGGTTGTAAAATATGGTTCGAAAATCTTTGATACAGTCGATTCTGTCATGCCGGGTCCGCTATCGGTGATTTTTATGCATATTTTGGCGTCGGTGTTCGCCGATGTCTCGACCAGCAGGGTTCCGCCGTCGGTTTCCATCGCCTGGAGGGCGTTCATGATGATGTTGAGCAGGATCTGCTTGAGGGAGTTGTTGTTGATGCCGATCAAGGGCAGGGTGTGATCCAGTCGTCTGGTAACGGCTACGCCGCGCTGGGCGGCTTCGAACCTGATGAACTCAAGCACGAAATCAATCGTCAGGTTGACATCGGATTCGCCGCCGATATCGTCATGGCTGCTGAAATTGAGCAGGCCGCGGGTCAGTTGCGAGAGGCGATGCGCTTCGGAATTGATCCGTCCGACCATTTCGCGCACAAATTCAGGTACCTCATCCTCCCGCAGGATCATCTGTGCCGCTGATGTTATCACGGACAGCGGGGCGTTCAGTTCATGCACGACACCTGCCGAGATTCGCCCAAGTTCGGCCATCTTCTCGTTATAGGCCATTTGCCGGAACAGTTCATTGCTGATAGCGCCGCTGCTATGCGTGTCTGCCGGGGTGGTCATACTTGCTCCAGATGGTTAATGCTCGATTTACGGAAAGAAGCCGCCCACAATCGGGCGGCTTCCTGTGGTTTGATGACTGGTAAGACTATTGTTACATGTTGTAGCCGGACTCCGAATGCTGGGTCTGGTCGAGGCCCATGATCTCGTCTTCCTTCTCGACGCGCAGGCCGATGGTCTTGTCCAGTACGAATGTGATGATCAGCGTTACAACTACGGCGTAGGCGCCGGCGGCTACAACGGCGATCAACTGGGTCATCAGCTGTTTGGCGTTGCCGGCCAGCAGGCCGGTGGCGCCGACGGTTGCAAATACACCAGTCATGATGGCGCCGAAGGTACCGCCGATGCCGTGTACGCCGAAAGCGTCCAGGGAGTCGTCATACTTCAGCTTGGCCTTGATCAGGATGCCGCCGTAGCAGACCAGGCCGGCGGCAACACCCATGATCAGCGCCGCGCCGGGCTGTACGAAACCGGCTGCAGGGGTGATCACGACCAGACCGGCTACAACGCCGGAGCCGAAGCCAAGGGCGGAGGGCTTGCCGGAGTGGATCCATTCAGCAATCATCCAGGAGAGGCCGGCAGCAGCCGGGGCTATCATGGTGGTGGTAAAGGCCAGGCCGGCCAGGCCGCCGGCGGCGTCGGAGGTATTGACACCAACAATGGCGGAGCCTGCGTTGAAGCCGAACCAGCCGAACCAGAGCAGGCCCACGCCCAGCAGAGTCAAGGGCAGATTATGCGGGGCCATGCGCTCTGTCGGATAACCGTGACGCTTGCCCAGGAAGGCCAGGAATACCAGGGCCGAGATACCGGACGAGAGATGGACGACCGTGCCGCCGGCGAAGTCCAGCGCGCCCTTCTTGAACAACCAGCCTTCGGTCATCCAGACCCAGTGGGCCAGGGGATCGTAGACCAAGGTCGTCCAGAGCAGTACGAATACGCAGTAGGCGGAGAACTTGACGCGCTCGGCCATTGCGCCGGAGATCAGGGCCACGGTGATCATGGCGAACATGGCCTGGTACATGGCAAAGACCAGCTCAGGGATGGCGCCCGGTTCCTTGGTGTAGTTCTGGAACAGAGTCCACTCGACCGTGCCGGATGCGGCATCTTTCATCACGATCAGGCCGTTCAGCATCACCTTGCTGAAGTTGCCGATCAGTCCCATGCCGTTCAGGTCGGGGGCAAAGGCCAGCGAGTAGCCGATCACGGCCCACTGCACGCCGACGATGCCCATTGCTACGAAGGAGTGCATCATCGTGGAGAGGACGTTCTTCTGGCGAACCATACCGCCGTAGAACAGGGCCAGGCCTGGGATCATCAGCAGTACCAGCGCGGACGAGACCAGCATCCAGGCGGTGTCGCCGGTGTTGAGCACCGGTTTGACATCCGGAGGTGTTGCCGGTGCGGCTGCTGCAGGAGCGGCCGCTTCCGGTGCGGGTGTTGCCGCGGCCGGGGCTGCAGCGGGGGTGGCTTCAGCTGCCGAGACAGCCGGTGCATCGTCTTTTTTCTCTTCGGCCATGGCTGCGATCGGTACCAGTCCGGCCATGACAACCAGCATTATTGTTGCAAGGTATAGTTTCAGTTTCATGAGTGTCCTCCAGATGGTTATCACGTCTTTATCAGATCGCGTCGGAGCCTTTTTCGCCGGTCCTGATCCGGACCGCTTCTTCCAATGGTATGATGAATATCTTGCCGTCGCCGATCCGGCCGGTTTTGGCTATGTTCTGGATCGTTTCTACAACCTTGCTCACCAGTTCGTCACTTACAGCAATCTCCATCTTTATCTTGGGGATGAAATCAACGACATATTCAGCGCCGCGGTACAGTTCGGTGTGCCCTTTCTGGCGTCCAAAACCTTTTACTTCACTTACCGTGATACCTTCGATGCCGATTTCATTCAGCGCATCTTTTACCTCGTCAAGCTTGAAGGGTTTTATTATCGCTTCGATCAGTTTCATTGCGTCCGCCTCCTTTCCTGCTTATATGGTTTAGCTCCTTGAAAAAGACGGGAGCGGGAGGCACCCCGCCCCCGGATTGAAGGAGGGACAGCCTAGAAGTTAATAAAGAGCTGGGTGGTGAAGGCTGGCTTGCCGCCCGGCAGGGTTTCGCCCTGGCTCGGATTATAGAAGGGGTTGAAAACCTGCACGCCGGCCAGGAAGGTGACCTGTTTCGAGAACGCCCATGAAGCGCCGATGCCGAGCTGTCCGTTACCGTTGTTGCCGCTCATGTAGTCCACTGACATCCAGAGTTTGTCGGAAACTTCACTGATGGTGCGATCCCAGGAAGCCATAATGCCGCTGTTCATATCGGTGTCGATACCGTTGGAACCGTTGGCCAGCGCTCGTTTGGCGCCGAAGTAACCACCGGCTGAAATCCGGCCGACAACCGGGAGTGTTTTTGCGGCAAGTCCGTAGATAAGGTTTTGACGTGTCGAAAGGCCTACTTCAGGTTTGTCGTAGGTTCCGAGGTTGTAGGCACCTACCGCAATTGCCGGCATACCCTTGAAGCCAAGATCTTCAGCAGAGGCCAACTTGGCATTGAAATAGAATGGGTAGTCGTCAACCTTTGCCTTGGTGCCGGTGGTCATAAAATCAATACCGATTTCCATTTTAACCGACTCGAACGGCAATACCCCGGTTGTTGCGCCAACCATATAATAATTAGGGCCGGCATCTGCAGCATTGGAAAAACGGGCGATATTGATCACGCTGACGGTTGTATCCTTGAAGGCTTTGGCGTCCGTTGACGGTATCCATATTTGTGCTGTGGGGGTTGCCATTGCTACGCCGCTTGCCAGGGCCAGTACTGCACAGGTTGCTGCCAGAATTCTTCCGAGTTTCATCTTTCCTCTCCTTTTCATCGTTGATTTTGAACGGTGATCAGATGAAAGCTTCCTTGATCTCATCGCTGCACGTTCTGTAGAGTATTTTCTGTTGTTGGCCACAACAACTACACTGCAAGAGCTGCCTTTCTATTGATCGTGATTTAGCATAGAGCATGCCATTATTTGAAACACTAATGAATACAGCATGATACGCGGTTGTGATTCGATTTTTAACACTGGAGGGAGGTTGCAGTCTCTTGTGGAGATTATATTTTAGGCAGGCGCTGCGGCTCGCATGGCATGCAACCGGGCGTGGCAGCTATGATAACCATATAAGACCATTGAGAGAATGGTGCTGCTAAAAAAACATGCAGAGCCTGAATCTCATTTGACGGCGAGCTGCTTTTTCAGGTAGTTTGGTGCTCTAATTATATGATCCCGGGAGGTACTGCCATGCAAACAGCTGCAAAAGTCAGTGAAGTTCCGAACTTCGGTAAAAAGGTCGTATCCGTTTCCGGCCGCGAAGTTCTGTTGATCAACATCAAAGGGACTATTTATGCGGTTGAGAATGAATGCCCCCACCAGGGAAGTCCGATGGGCGCCGCCGTGGTCAAGGATGGTCACATATCATGCCCCAGGCATGGTTACCGTTTCAGTCTTGCAGACGGCAAATGTGCCGAGCATCCCGAATTTGTTCTGGCGACATTTCCGGTCCAGCTGAATGGTGACGAGATCCTGGTCGATCTGGGTTGAGCCTTGGACCATCTCCTGATTGCACTATTTGTGGTAAGTTGCTGCCTGCTCTCCCTGGCAGCGGCCGGCCATGCCCTGCTCTTCAAGCGCGATTCCCGTTCGGCGCTGGTCTGGACTAGTCTGAGCCTGGCACTTCCGCTGATCGGGCCGTTTTTATACTGGTGCCTGGGAATAAACCGCATCTCGCGGCGGGCCCGCAACTGGCAGGAGAGTGGCCGTCGTATCAGCGGCACTGAAATCTATCCGCTGGAGGAGCAGCATGGAGCCGTTGTGCCGCTTCCGGCGGCGGCCACACATCTGCGCGATCTCTGCGTTCTGGCCGAGCGGGTCGTTGCTACTCCGCTGCGAGACGGAAATCGCATCCTGCTGCTGGAAAACGGCGACAATGCCTATCCGGCCATGCTGGTGGCCATCCGTCGCGCGCAGGAAAGCATTAATCTCTCCAGCTATATTTTTGATGCTGACGGAATCGGCGGCGAGTTTGTCGAGCAACTGAAAGCGGCCGCCGAGCGCGGAGTGGCGGTGCGTGTCATCATCGATGCTCTCGGCGAGAAATACAGCCGTATTTCGCCCACCAGGGCCTTTCGTAATTCACGGGTGTGTCTGGCCCGCTACCTGCCGCTTAGACACGGCGCCTACATCAACCTTCGCAATCACCGCAAGCTGCTGATCATAGATGGGCGGGAAGCGTTCACCGGTGGGATGAACATTCGCGGCCGGCACATGCTTTCAGAAGCCGAGCCGGGCCAGGCAACGCTGGACATACACTTTTCCGTGCTGGGACCGGTGGTAGCGGACCTTCAGCGCTCATTCCTGGAAGACTGGTTCTTTGTCACCGGCGAAAGACTCGATGCCCCGCTCTTCTTCCCAGCCATCGAACCGGTCGGAAATGCTTTGGTCCGCTGTATCAGCGACGGACCGGACAAGGAATTCCGCAAGCTGGAGCAGATCATCATGGGAGCCCTGTCCTGTTCGGCGCGTTCAGTCAGTATCATGACCCCCTATTTCATCCCCGAACGTTCGATGATCTCTGCGCTGATAACAGCCTCTCTCAGGGGCGTGAATGTACGCGTGGTTCTGCCGGGGCACAACAACCTCCCCTTTGTGCAGTGGGCTACTCAGGCGCTCTTGTGGGAGCTTCTGGCCAGTGGGGTCAAGGTCTATTATCTGCCTCCTCCATTCGTACACAGCAAGCTTATGCTGGTGGACGAAATCTGGTCAATGATCGGTTCCGCCAACCTCGATACCCGCAGCCTGCGACTCAATTTTGAACTCAACCTGAGTGTGTTCGATCACGAATTTGCCGTCTGCATCAAACGGCACTTCGAGAAGGCCGTGCTGCGAGCACGGGAAATATCGCTGGAGGAGATTGAAAATCGGCCGCTGACAACCAAACTGAGAGACGGTTTTTTCCATCTTTTTTCTCCATATCTGTAAAAAAGACTAAAAGAGTATTTTTATCCTATTGACAAGAGCATGATTGGCTGGTATTACCATAAACATTAATCATTACTTTTACTCAAAAGGAGAATCTCTTATGTGCCTTACAACACTCGTAACCCAGCAAGCCCCCGATTTCACAGCTGAAGCTGTCATGCCCGACAACACTTTCGGAAACATCACACTCTCCGGTTTCAAGGGAAAATATGTTCTGTTGCTATTTTACCCGTTGGACTTCACCTTCGTCTGCCCTTCTGAAATCCTGGCCTTTGATAAGCGGGTTAACGAGTTCAAGAGCAAGAACTGTGAAGTGATCGGTATTTCCGTTGACTCCAAGTTCACACATCTGGCATGGAAGAACACCCCCATCGAGAACGGCGGTATCGGCAACGTTCAGTATCCGCTGGTACAGGATCTCAACAAGGAAATTGCCAAATCCTACGGCATCCTCTTCAATGGCTCGGTTGCGTTGCGTGGCCTGTTTCTGATCGACCCGACCGGAAAGGTGCGTCATTGCATCATCAATGACCTGCCGCTGGGCAGAAGCGTTGTCGAGGCGCTGAGAATGGTGGACGCGGTCCAGTTCTCCGATACCCACGGTGAAGTCTGTCCGGCCAACTGGCAGGAGGGCGAGGAAGCGATGAAGCCGACCGCCGAAGGGGTCGCCTCATATCTTGCCAAGCACGCAAAATAGATATATCCATTCTTCCTCCTTCCAAAGCGAGGATTAAAGGAACACAAAGACGCGGCTGATCAGGCCGCGTTTTTTTTGTGCGCCACCAATTAGTAAAGTATGTCAAGAGCGAAAAACGGCTCAATCTCCCTTCAAAATATCCCTCCATATTTAGCGCTTCTGTCAAATATTGAGGTAAAGTTAATTCGCAACAACTTCATTCCTGCCCGATGCTGACACAATCCTCTGTTATTAATGAGCTTTTTTGCCGCAGACTTTTCTTTTGCTTTTGGCAAGCTATTTGCTGATTTTCTGGACTTACCTTAGCTGACGTAAATACATGATTTGTAATGTTTAATTATTTTTTCGGGCACGGTATGTGCTGTAAGTGAGCACTTACATAGTGAGGAAATATGACAACGAAAAAGCCGGCAAAGGAGCGAATTCTACAGGCGGCCTTTGAACTCATGTCCGACAAGGGTTTCGCGGGTGCATCTACCCGTGAGATAGCTCAACTGGCCGGGGTGGCGGAGGTGACGCTCTTCCGTCAATTCACTAATAAGGAAAATCTGTTCCGTCAAATAACACAACGCCACTCAACAATGCCGGTGATTGAAGAGTTGATACCGTCCCTGCTTGACAAGCCGCTAAACGAGGGTATTGCAAGCCTGGTAAATGTTTTTTTGGAAAAGCTGTCCGACAACAAACCCTGGATACGTATGTTTCAGATGGAGCTGCAGCGGGATCCGGAAACTTTTCGCCCGTTGTGCCAAACCTTTCTGGATGAGCTCTACAGGGTCTGCGGCAGCTATTTTACAGAGGTTCTGCGGCGTGGGTCTTCTGTCTGCTGCGATCCGAAGCTGGCTGCCAGAATATTTGTGATGCTCTGTTACGGTTGTTTTCAGGTGGAAGAGATGCAGCTGGGCGGCTCCTGTAAAAGCATGGACAATAAGCCGTTGATTGATTCGATTGTGAATATGCTTTGCAACGGAGTGACCGGACAAAAGTAAGCCAGATATTCTGAAAGGAGGTGAGTAGCGCCTTTGAATGACCGACGTGTTCGCAAGCTGTTTATTTAGATGAAAGGAGGTTTCTGATGGCATTTAAAAGATTGTTCTGCTTGCTGGCCGGCTCATCGATGCTGCTTGCATCCACCGCAGCCTGGTCGGCGGAGGTACACGGCAGAAGCTCCACCCAATTCCAATGGTATAACGACATCTTCACCAATAAAAAAGTGGCTGAATTTGGCGAATACCTCAACCTGTCGATCACGAAAATTGACAAGGCTGAAAAATTCTCTATTCAGGGATATGGCCGCATCACACAGGATGTTCGCAACGGAGGGGGGCTGAACGGAAGACTCTATTACTTGTATGGAGATTACCGCGATCTGTTCAATAAGGTTGATCTGCGTTTTGGACGGCAGTTTGTCAATTATGCTGCAGGAAGTGCGTTGATTGATGGTGGACAAATCGAGCTTAAAAATGTCGGGCCGCTGGCCTTCTCGGTTATGGGCGGCCGCAACGTGTTTTATGACCTGAATGGCGAGGCGACTCGTGACCGGGATTTTGCCTTTGGAGCCGCGGTCAATCTGGCCAGTTACAAAAACACCGATGCCGAATTGAGCTATTTCATGAAGTTCGACCAGGATGGCGTTGCCCGCGACAATCTGGGAGCATCATTCAAGCAGTACATGTTTAATTCCCTTAAAGTCTATGGCAACACCAGGTTTGATATGGCCAGCGAGGTTTTCAGCGAAGTGCTGGCAGGCGTCAAATATTTTCCAACAGCTGATCTGGTGCTGACCGGAGAATGGTACCAGAGTTACCCAACATTTGACTCCACATCGATCTACTCAGTGTTCGCCGTCAGTCGCTATCAGGAAGGTGTTTTTCGCATCGATTACACCATCAACGATATGATCTCGGCCAATGTAGGGTATAGCAGACAGGATTACGAAGGAGATGAAGCCGATGTAATCGAAGTCGGTTGTCGCATCCGGCCAATTGAAAAACTTCAGTTGAACCTGAACTATGACCGACGCAGTGGCTACGGCGGAGAATTGAATGGCGGCATTGCCGAGGTTATTTACGAGCCGATCAAGGCTCTGGAGCTGGCGGCAGGGATCCATTTTGATGTGTACCAGCGCGACCGGACCACCGGTGAAGAAACTGCCCGCAAGTACTGGTTTGGCGGCAAGTACAAACTTGCCCAGAACATGTCCGCATCTGTCAGGATTGAAGACAACGTTAACGCAAGTTACGAAAGTGACTGGCGGGGACGGATGGCCTTCAATTACGACTTTTAGAAAGGGGGGACATACGTGAAAAGAATAGTTTTTATATTGGCAATTCTGGGTATTGGCTTGATTTGTCTTCAGCAACGTTCATACGCCGATAAGAAGATGTCCCACGCTGAATACGCTAAAATGGCGATCAGGGAGTGTAATGCCTGCCACAAAGGCGAAGGTGTAGCCCCTAACCATGATGCAGATTTTGTTCGTGGGCATAAAGTATTGGCCGGCAAAGCCGGGAAGAACTGCAACCAGTGTCATGATCAGTCGTGGTGCTTGGATTGTCATCAAGGCGGAGGAAACGGTGATGACCTGACCAAAGGAAACAGTGGTCGCGATTATAAACCAAAAAGCCACCGCAGCGACTTCATCAGTATCCATCCCTTGAAGGCTCAAGACAACCAACAGCAGTGCTATCGCTGCCATGACCAGAAGTATTGCACCGCTTGCCACAGCCGTTTCCCCAAAGGATCACTCAAAATCAAGTCACACAACCCTCTGGGTCAAAATGGCCAGTCATACTGGGCTATTGATCACAGCACCGAGGCGCGGCGTAACCTGCAGTCTTGTCAGACCTGCCATCCTGAAGGCGATGTCTGCATCCAGTGCCACAGTAGTGGCAAGGTTCGGCCTCACCCTAGGAGCTGGAAATCCGGGAACATGAAAGACCGCTCGGGCGGAAAAGTCTGTCTGAAGTGCCATCTGCCGGGAACGTATTGATTTTAACACCCTAACCAAGGAGGAAAGCTATGCGTTTTAAGAAGTTAAGTATGATGCTGTTAGGTGCCTTGTCATTTGCCGCATTGCTGAACGGATGCGGGTCGAGTAGTAAAGAAGGGTCGGCAAATCTTGACAGTGTGGCGACTGTTGGCGATACAGCCTGTGTGCAGTGCCACAGCACTGCAAAAGACGCTCTGACTGGTGAAGGGATCATTGACCAGTATAATAAATCGCCACACGCGTCAGCGGCTTCGCTGAATGGCGCCGGCTGTGAAGCCTGCCACGGCGGTGGAGCGCAGCACAACGGTGTCGGACCGATTCCTTATACCAAACCAGATGCAGCCCGCTGCGCCACCTGTCATGCCGGTACAAACGCAACAGTCTTTGCTGCAGCTCTGCTGCAGGCTGGGGCAGACACAAATCCGGCAAATCCATCCAACCATGCCAATGGCGGTTACGAAGGAATCAATGCCAACGAGAGGTGCTATCGTTGTCATACGGGAGAAGGTGCAGTTCTGTCGAATGTGGCTGGATACACCGGTGACCAAAATATTATAAACAACAACGCCTACAAACTGATTCAGGATCGTGATTTCAGCAAGTTCGGCGGTATTGACTGCAAAACCTGCCATCAGCACGGCGGCGCGTTGCGAAAAGTTAATACTCGTGATGCCGCTGGCGCTGTTGTCGCCTGGGATCCGAACAACAACAGAAAGATTGACCAGTTCGACCTCTGTACCAGCTGCCACACTTACCAGAATCCTGATGGTACAATTGTTGCCTCGGGTACTGCAGCTTCAGGCACAGCACCTTACTATCATAACACCGCTTGGTATCGCATCATCGCCAGCACCCACTATGACAACCCTGCTACCGGCGTTGGACTTGCCACCAACCTGGTCGAAGGTTATGTCATTAAAACAACGGGAGCAAATCCTTGCTTCGACTGTCACGGCCATGAAGCCAAGACCAACACCCGTCAAAATTCATCATCTGGGCCCCGGCCGGCTACAATCCATACCGATTGGGCTAGATCAGCACACGCTGGCGGTTTGCTGAACCAGAAAGAAGCCGCAGCAAAAAATGCGGATGGCACCTGGAAAGCAACTAATTCAGCACTGACAGATACGGTTATGGCCGCTGGTGTTGACGCTGCATCCGGCCCAGCATGGGAACACTATGACTGGGATTCAGCAAGCCGCCAGAGCTGTCAACGCTGCCACACCTCAACCGGCGCTGCCAATTTCATGGCTAACCCGGCTACCTACGTCGCCGCAAACAATAGCTTCACCCATCTGGCCGGATGGACAAGCACCACCAAAACTTCTCCTCAAAATGAACTACTCTACTGCTGGGGCTGCCACACCAACGCCGGAACTGGCGCTTTGCGCACTCCGGGTGCTATCACCGAGACATATGCAGCAGCAACTGCTGGTGATCCGGTAACCACCGTTGCCTATCCGGATGCCGGCAATTCGAATGTCTGTATGACATGCCATCTGGGTCGTGAATCTGGCGATGTCATCAAGAATGACCAGGATGCTGACGGTGTACGTTCTTTCGTCAACTCTCATTATCTGACTGCTGGCGGCACTGTCTTCGGTAAAACCGGCTATACTCTGTTTGGCAGGGATTACGACTCGACTCCCAAGGGTTTTGTGCATGACAAGCTTGGCGTTTCCGCCTCCGGAACCGCCGCAGCTGATGCATACATCGCAGCAAATGGCCTCGGCAAAAGTGGTCCCTGTGCAGTTTGCCACATGACGAGTGAAAAAGCCGGCGCCAAGGCTTCTCACACCTATAGTCCGTTCAGCGAGTACGCCGCAGGAGATGTTTCGCTCAATCCGGTCTGCGTAACCTGTCATAGTACACGCGGAGCCGGTACCGATGCCAAAGCTACATGGTTCGAAGGAACCTGGAAAAAACGGGCTGATGCAGGTCTTGAGGCACTTAACGCTGCTCTGGTTGCCAAAGGGATATACTTCTTTAACGCTCACCCTTACTTTTATAATGGGGCAGGAGGAACTGGCGGCGCATTCACTAACTGGGCCGGCGTTAACGGTTTTGCCGAATGGAAAAATGTTATGGGCGTTGCCTTCAACTACAACCTGCTTGAGCACGATCCAGGCGCAGTTGCCCACAACCGCTACTATGTGCGTCGGTTGATCTACGATTCACTGGATTACCTCGACGACTACACAGCAAATTACAGTGTATTTGCAACACTGAACGCACTTCCCGCCGCAACTACGTACAAGGCAGATGCCATTACTTTCCTGATCAGTCGCGGGACGGCGGATGCCAATGTCGGAACTGCTGCTGAGCGCTACTAACAATCTGTAAAATGATTTAGTTGCTGTTTAATGGCCCCGGCATTTTTATGCCGGGGCCATTGTTGTAAATGGATCCGCTATCCTGCGTCTCGTCAAACGTGGTAAGGACAATATTAAAGCGAATGAATATTTATAAACACCACATCCACCTTGCTGCTATTTGCATGGCAACATCAGTTCTGACGCATATTCTGATGCTTTCCTTGTTGACGTGGTTCGCTCACCATAAGTATTCTACGCCAGTTACGTTTGATTCGCTTGTCAGCGTAGATCTGAAATCATCCTCTTTCACCACAATTCCCGTGCAAAAAGAAACAATTACACGCCCTCCAATCCCTAAACCTCAAAGCAAAGTCAGCAATAAAGCAGTAAACACTAATCCCGCTGCACAGTTTGCTGAAAAGAGTGTTGCAGAACCTGACGTTGCAAGCAGCAACGGGGGCAGTCAGTCAACCGCCACGGCTGCTCCGCCTGCTCTTGCGGATGAGCAAAACAGTGTTGGCAGAAATTCGCTGCCACAGACAACTCCACCCCTACCTGACCGCAAAGCTGCGGTTATTGTTGTCGATCCGCCATTGCGAACAGCCGGCGAGTTTTTGTCCAGCGACAGTGAGAAGATTAACTACCGCATAAGTCTGCTTGGTATGCCGGTGGGGAGTGCTGAACTGGAAGCAAAAAAGGAAAACAACGAGGTCAAAATTTCGTTGCGGGTCTGCTCCAATTCAGTTATTGCCAGCATCTACCCGGTTGACGATCTGATCGAGACCCGCCATATCGGCGGAAACTACATCCTCAGCAAAATCAGGCAGCAGGAAGGCACCTTCAAAAGCGACCGTGGATTCACCATTTTCCTGCGGGATAAGAACGTTTTCTGGATTGACCGCCTAACCAACAGGAGTGTCCGGGAACCGATTCCCAACAGTGACTTGGTCGACCTTCTTTCCGGATTCTACTACCTCCGAAACCGGCCGCTGAAGGTTGGAATAACCGAGACACTCCAGGTTTATGACAGTGACCGATATACTGAACTGCCGGTGGAGATTCTGCGCCGCGAGAAAATAATTATGCCTGGTTTCAGAGCGGCCGATACTCTGGTTATTCAGCCGAAGCTCAAAACGGAAGGCATTTTCAGAAGGACTGGGGATGTGCTGATCTGGGTGACGGACGATCAGTACCGGGTTCCGGTACGATTTGTAACCTCAATCGCTCTTGGTCAGGTGACTGCGGAGCTGGTGTCTTCAGATTTTCAGCGGCAGGCTGCGCCGAAACCGGCAAAATGAGAGTTGGCAAAACCATAGATCTGTCGCGTTCGTGGCGGCGCAGTTGACTTTATTGCTTCCTTACATTTAGCCACCCCGGTTTTTGTTTGATCCGCATGATTTTATGAAATTGTTGTTGGTGTCTCATGCGGTCAAGGCAATGGTCGGCCCCCTTACAAATTATAAATTGAATTGACAATTTGTAAGGGACTGCTATTCTGTCGTCATGGTGGAACGACAAGCACATAGCATATTACTTGAGCTGGCCCAGGGATTTCCCTTCGTCGCCATAACCGGACCACGTCAGTCAGGCAAGACAACGCTTGCGCGCTCTGTATTTCCAAGTAAGCCATATATTTCCCTTGAAGACCCGGATGCTCGTGAATTTGCTGATTCCGACCCGCGTGGTTTTCTGAATCGCTATCCCGACGGCGCCATACTTGACGAGGCCCAACGCTGCCCGCTTCTATTCTCTTATCTTCAAACTCGTTCGGATCTGGACGGCCGACAGGGCCTCTACATCCTGACCGGATCCCAGCAATTCGGTCTGCTTTCCGGCATAACCCAATCCCTGGCCGGAAGGGTTGGCATGATCCAGCTCCTTCCGTTTTCATCCGGGGAATTGAAAACTGCGGATATGTTAGAGCAGTCCATTGATGGTGCGATGGTGCGGGGCATGTATCCTCCACTTTACGATCGGTCGCTGACTACTGATAAATGGATACCGGGCTATGTCGCCACATATCTGGAGCGGGATGTGCGCCAGATGGTCAATGTACACGACCTTTCATCGTTCCAGCGTTTTCTGCGGATGTGTGCGGGACGCACCGGGCAGCTGCTCAATCTGTCGTCTCTGGCGAATGATTGCGGCATTACGCACAACACAGCAAAATCATGGATTTCAATTCTTGAAGCGAGTTATATTGTGCACTTGCTGCAACCGCACCATAGAAACTTCAATAAGCGCCTGGTGAAGACACCAAAGCTTTATTTCTATGATACCGGGCTTGTCGCATGGTTGCTGGGAATTCAAAATGAATCACAGTTGATGCTGCACCCTCAGAGAGGCGCGATCTTTGAAACATGGGTTGTGAGTGAATTGATAAAAACACGCTTCAATGCCGGCCTGCCTTCCAATCTGTATTTTTGGCGGGATAATACCGGTAACGAAATTGATATTATAATCGACAAGGGCTTAATGCTGGAACCAGTTGAAATCAAGTCTGGACAAACGGTTACAGCAGACTCTTTTGCCGGTTTGCGCAAGTTCCTCTCTCTGGCGGGAGAAAATGCCGGACGTGCTCGGCTTGTGTATGGCGGGAATGACCGGCAAGAACGCCTGGATGTGGACGTAATCCCCTGGACGGAGACAGCGAGTATATAATCATGAAAAAAATCCTGCTTTATATGTTTCTGGCAGTATCTGCCTATCTGGCCTATGTCGCCATCTCGCTGTCGATGATGCCGCCGATCTCGAATCTGGCCGACCGGAAGTTCAATACCACCATCCAGGTCAAGGACTGGCAGGGGGAGTACCACCCCTTTGTGGTCGGGCCGAAAAACCGCTACTGGACACCGTCGGCGCGTATTCCGGCCGAGATGAAATGGGCCGTGATCCTGGCCGAGGACGCCAACTTCTACAAGCATGAGGGCTTCGACGTCAAGGCCATCAAGAATGCGATCAAGTACGACCTGGAGAAGCGCAGCCTCAAGCGCGGCGCCTCCACCATCACCCAGCAGACCGCCAAGAACCTGTTCCTTTCCCGCGAGAAAACGATCACCCGCAAGCTGAAGGAGATCTACCTGGCCTACCGCATGGAGCAGGAGCTGACCAAGGGGCGCATCATCGAGTTCTACCTGAACGTGGTTGAACTGGGGCCGATGGTCTACGGCATCGGCCATGGCTCGCGCTACTATTTCGGCAAGTCCCCCTCGGAGCTGACACCGCGCGAATGCGCCTTCCTGGCGGCAATGCTGCCCGGACCGCGTGTGGCCTACAACCCCTATAAAAACCTGGGCAAGGTGCTGAAACGCTCGGACATGATCCTCAGGCTGTTGCGCAAGAACGGCGTGCTGTCTGAAGGGGAATACCAGGCTGCGTTGGCCCAGTCGCCCAATGTGGGGCGCATGCAGCAGAAGGTCGATGCCGTTATCAGTGTCCCGCCGGTATTTTCGTCGCCATCGTCGGCGCGGCAGGAACCGGCAGACAAGCCAGCCGAGAGTGGAGCGGAAAAAGATGAAATCGCCGTGCCGGCCGCGGCGCCCGCAGCTGCCCCGGCCGCCGAAACGGTTCCAAATAATTCAACAGAAAGCCGGACCGAGAATAAATGACCGAAAAGACCGATCTTAAAAACCTGACGCTCCCTGCGCTGGAAAAGTTTCTCCAGGGGCAGGGCAAAGAGCGCTTTCGCGCCCTGCAGGTGTTCAAATGGATTTACCAGCACGATGCCCGCACTTTTGACGAGATGACCAACATCTCCAAGGATCTGCGCCGGGAGTTGTCCGAAACCGCCCTGATCAGCAACCTGGAGCCGGAAGCGGTCGAGCAGGGGAGCGACGGAACCCGTAAATACCTCTTCAACCTGGGTGACGGCAACGGCGTCGAGGCGGTGCTGATCCCGATCGAGGGGCGCAATACGCTGTGTATCTCGTCCCAGGCCGGCTGTGCCATGGGGTGCGAGTTCTGCCTGACCGGCACCTACAAGCTGACCCGCAACCTGACCACGGCCGAGATCGTCAACCAGATCATGGCAGTCGAGCGGGACCTGATCACCAATCCGCCGGCTCTTGCGGTGGACGCAGCTCAAGCCGGCGATGAATCCGATGATGGGGAAGATGACGACGATCAGCCGCAGTCACCGGCCGCTATCCGCAATATCGTGATGATGGGCATGGGCGAACCGCTGCATAACCTGGACAACGTGATCCCGGCGATCCGGATCATGATCGACGGCAACGGCCTGCAGTTCTCCAACCGCAGGGTGACGGTCTCCACCTGTGGTCTGGTGCCGGAAATGGCCCGCCTGGGGCACGAAATTCCGAACGTCAACCTGGCGGTGTCGCTGAACGCCACCACCGACGAGCTGCGCGACCGGATCATGCCGGTTAACCGCCGGTATCCGATCAGGGAACTGCTGAAAGCCTGCAAGGAGTTTCCGCTCCCCGGCCGCCGCAAGGTTACCTTCGAATACGTGATGCTGGGCGGGATCAACGATACGCCGCAGGACGCCAAACGGCTGCTGCGGCTGATCAGCGACATTCCCAACAAGGTCAACCTGATTCCGTTCAATGAACATGAAGGATGCGAATTCAAGGCGCCAACCCAGGCCGCGATCGACGCCTTCCACAAATACCTGATCGACCACAACGTGACGGTGATTACCCGTGACAGTCGCGGCGGGGATATCTCGGCGGCCTGCGGGCAGTTGAAGGGGAAACTGGAGAAAAATAACAATAAAGATTGAAAGCAGTTGCAACATGCTGATTCTGCTACAAAAAAAGACCTGCGAGGCTTAACGGCCCCGGAGGTCTTTTTTTGAACTAAAAAACATGATTTTTTTATTAAAGTGGTTCTGAGTTGTTTGTGCTTATTTACACCTGCGGACGCCTTGAGCGGTATTCGATTACCGGCTCGTGGCGGGGCGTGTTGCGTGGGGCGCTACCGGCCGGTTTCGCCGATTTTCCCCAGGAAGTGCCTTGGCCGCTCTTGCCGGCGCCGGGCTTGCCGAAGCGTCCGCCTGTTGGTACTCCGCCCTTTTTGGGTCCGCCGCTGCGACCGGCGGGCTTGCGCAGTGTGGTTGTCGGTTCATGTCCGGCAATCTGCAGTTCAGGCAGTTTCTTGCCGATGAAGCGCTCGATGCGCTCCAGGTAGTTGCGCTCAGATGCGGAGGCGAAAGAGATGGCGATGCCGGTTGCGCCGGCGCGGCCGGTGCGGCCGATGCGGTGAACGTAGTCTTCGGCGAAGCGCGGCAGGTCGAAGTTGATCACGTGGCTGACGCCGGTTACGTCCAGTCCGCGCGCTGCCACGTCGGTGGCTACCAGCAGGCGGATACCGCCACGGCGCATGCGCTCGATGGTCTTGTTGCGGGCCATCTGGGTCATATCGCCATGCAGGGCGGCGGCCGGATGGCCGTTGCGGGATAGTTCACGGGACAACTCGTCGGCGTCGCGTTTGGTAGCCGAAAAGATGATGGCGCGGGTCAGTTCGGCCGTGCTGATCAGGTGGTTCAGCAGCTCTTTCTTGTGGTTCAGGTTGTCGGTCACGTGCAGGCGTTGTTCGATCAGCGCGTGGGAGTCGGTGCGTACGGCCAGCTCGACCCGCTTCGGTTCGCGCAGCATGTTCTCGGCCAATCGGGAGATTTCTCCGCCCATGGTTGCGGTGAACATCACGGTCTGACGATCGGAGGGGGCGCGGGAAACGATCTTGTTGATGTCTTCGCTGAAGCCCATGTCAAGCATGCGGTCGGCTTCGTCCAGTACCAGCATTTCCAGGCGGTCGAGGCGGATGCTGCCGCGTTCCAGGTGATCCACCAGGCGGCCGGGGGTGGCCACGATGATGTCTACCGGAGCGGAGAGCAGGCGCAGTTGCTCACGATAGGGCATGCCTCCCAGCAACGTGCCGCAGCGGGGACGGATACCGCGGCCGTAGCCACGGGCCGATTCCATTACCTGGCCGGCCAGTTCGCGGGTCGGGGCCAGAACCAGGATGCGCGGGCCTTTGCCGGGAAGAGCTGATTTTACGGTCAGGCGCTCCAGTGCCGGCAATACGAAAGCGGCGGTTTTGCCGGTGCCGGTCTGGGCTGTGGCGATCACGTCGTGGCCGGCCATCACCAGCGGGATCGATTGTTCTTGGATGGGGGTCGGGTTGGTGTAGCCACAGGCTGTGATAGCGGAGAGGATGGCCGGATTGAGGCCGAGTTCTGCAAACGTCATGAAAATTCCTTTTCTGGGAGCGGTGTAGAGGGACAAGCGCACACGAACCGAGGGATCAAACCGATGATCCCGGGAAAGGATAGCAGTAACGTGCGGGCAGACAATGAACCTTCGCCTGCCAGACGGTCTGCTTGTTTCAATAAGGAGATTGAAGATGCAGGGGGGCAGAATGCGATGATTAAAAGCGAAGCAGCGGACACCATACCGCTCCTTCATTTACGTACAGCAATTTGTAACCATAGAGATGTTTTATGACAAATGCAAGCAATAATTGCCGGTCTCTTGATCTCGTCGCGTATACATACGACTCGACACTTGTATATCCATTCCCTGTCGTGCTAACTTGTTTTCGAAAACATCCGTAATTTCATTCATGCCGCTGCAGTGGAAACTTGAACACTGCGCCCTTACAAGAGGAGTAACCCCGTGAGCAAACAGTTCATCTGCGACATAAAAGACCGCGATTCAATCAATTCGGTGTTCCTGGTCAAGGACAAGATCATGGCCATGGCCAAAAACGGCAAGCCTTACATGAATCTGCGCCTGATGGACAAGAGCGGGGATATTGACGGCAAGCTCTGGGACAACGTCGAGCTGCTCGACAAGCAGTTCGACAAGGACGACTTCGTGTCGGTGCGGGGCAAGGCCTCTGTCTATCTGAATAAGATGCAGGTGGTGATCGCCGAGATCGCCAGGCTGCCCGAGGATGAAGTCTCGTTGTCCGACTTTCTGCCCGTATCGCCCCGCAGCATTGACGAGATGGGCCGGGAACTCCGGGACGTGGTGGCCGCGATCGGCAACCCGCACCTGCAGGGGTTGATGTGCTCGTTTCTGGACGATGAACAATTCATGAAGCAATACTGCGCCGCCCCGGCCGCCAAGGGCATGCACCACGTCTACCTGGGGGGATTGCTGGAACATTCGCTGGCGCTGGTGAAGCTGGTCAAGAGTATTGTGCCGCTCTACCACGGCATCAACGAGGATCTGCTGGTGGCGGGAGCGCTGCTGCACGATGTGGGCAAGATCCATGAGATGAGCTTCGAACGGGCCATCGACTATACCGACGCCGGCAAGCTGCTGGGGCATATCACGATCGGGGTGGAACTGGTGGAGGAAAAGATCCGCCAGGTGGAGGGTTTTCCGCGCGAACTGTCCATGCTGCTCAAGCACATGCTGCTCTCCCATCACGGCCAGTACGAATACGGCTCCCCCAAACGCCCCAAGACGATCGAAGCCACGGTGCTCAACTACCTGGACGACATGGATTCCAAGATCAACGGCATCCAGGCGCACATTGCCAAGGAGAACGCCTCCACCTCGCGCTGGACCGCCCATCACCGGCTCTATGACCGCTATTTTTTCAAGTGCAACGGGATTGATCAGGAACAGCAGGTGGAATGCCTGCAGGACGAGATCTGCCCGCCGCCGCTCGAAGAACCACCCGCTGCCCCTGCTCCCAGGGCGGAGCGGCCGGCATTCAGCAACCAGCCGCTGAAGGGACTGGAAAATTTGAAGCTGTTCTGACAGGGGTAAGCAAGTCAAGTGAATGGGATCAAGTCCACTTTTCACAGACTTGATTTTGCAGGCCAGGAGTCAGGATCAGGGGATTGTTCCGGAAAAAACAGTTGATCGGGAGTCGTTTCCGGACCTGGAATTCATTTTACTGTTATCTCTCTTTGACGTGAGCAAATAGAGCCTGTTTCGAGTCAATTGCACAAATTGTAAATCAAATTGACAATTTGTGCAATTGTGATATCGTCATCCCATGATCAGACGAACGGCACACGCAACCATCATGCGCTTGGCAAAAGGCTTTCCGGTCATTGCCATCACCGGCCCACGCCAATCGGGCAAGACAACCCTTGCCAGGAGTGCATTCCCCGACAAGCCGTACCTGACCCTGGAAGACCCGGATACGCGTCAGCTTGCCGAAAGCGACCCGCGAGGCCTGCTTTCCCACTACCCCGACGGCCTTATCCTCGACGAGGCACAGCGGTCGCCACAACTCTTCTCCTACCTGCAAGGATTCGTGGACAACCAGTTGGTCCCTGGTAAATACGTGCTGACCGGCTCTCAGCAGTTTGGCCTTCTGTCCGGTATTACCCAGTCCCTCGCCGGTCGTGTGGGGATGGTGCAACTGCTCCCCTTTGCCATGGAAGAGTTGAACTCTGCCGGCAAACTGCCGGATGATGTGGACCGCCTCATGCTGCGAGGCATGTACCCGCCGCTTTACGACCGCGCTCTGCTCCCGGAGGATTGGTTTGCCGGCTACGTTAACACCTATATTGAAAGGGACGTGCGACAGCTCATCAATGTGCGCGATCTTTCCGTTTTCCAGCGCTTTGTCAGGATGTGCGCCGCCCGCACCGGACAACTGCTCAATCTTTCATCCCTCTCCACTGACTGCGGCATCACCCACAACACCGCCGCCGCCTGGATCTCGGTGTTGGAGGCAAGCTACATCATCTTTCTGTTGCGCCCCCATTTTACCAATTTCAACAAGAGGCTCGTCAAGACTCCCAAGCTCTATTTCCTCGATACCGGCCTGGCCGCCTGGCTGTTGGGCATTAGAGAGCAGCAGCTTGCCTTCCATGCCCAGCGGGGAGCGTTGTTCGAAAATCTCGTAGTGACCGAATTTCTCAAAGGGAGGTTCAACAGGGGGCGACAGCCCGATCTCTTCTTCTGGCGCGACAGCAGGGGATTGGAGGTTGACCTGTTGCTGGATGACGGAATTAGCCTGAAACCGGTCGAGATAAAATCCGGCCAGACCATCGTGCCCGATTATATGACTTCGCTGAAAAAATGGTGTGAATTGTCCGGAAATCCTGAGCGTCCGGCATTACTCGTTTATGGAGGGGACAAGATGCTCGCGAGCGGAAATATCTCGCTCATCCCTTGGCGAGAGATGTCAGGTCTGGCTGCAACGTAAATGAGTGGTCGCCATCCGAATTGAGCCTATGCAGCTGCCAAAGAGAGATTGTCCAGTCCATGTAGCGTAATTACCGTGTAACCAGTCCCCTCAAAACCCCCAGATTGACCCCATCCATCTCGTCATTGTCCCCCTTGGGGGTCTCCAGGATCTTGGGGATCTTTTCAAAACGGGGATCGTTGAGGATGAAGCGGAACGGGTTGAGTCCCAGCGTACCCTGCCCGATGTGCTCGTGGCGGTCGACGCGGGAACCGAGCCCCTTCTTGGAGTCGTTGAAATGGAAACATTGCAGCCGCTCCAGCCCGATCAGCCGGTCGAACTGTTCCATCGTGTCGCGATAACCTTCTTCGCTGGCGGTATCGTAGCCGGCCGCAAAGGTGTGGCAGGTATCGAAACAGACCCCGAACTTGTGCGGGAAACGTGAACCATCGATTATCGCGGCCAGCTCTTCAAAAGTCCTGCCCAGATTGCTCCCCTGGCCGGCGGTGGTCTCAACCAGCACCCGCCCCTCGAATTGCGGAACCTCGTCGAACAACTGATTGAATGCCCCGATTACCCGCTCCAGTCCGACTTGGGGCGAGTCCGCCAGATGCGAGCCGGGGTGCATGACCACCTTGGCGATGCCGAGCCGGGCACAGGTCTCCAGCTCGTCGCGGAAGGCCGCCAGACTCTTGTCGCGTGTTTCGCCCGGCGGAGAGGCCAGGTTGATCAGGTAGATGTCGTGGGAGATGATCTCGTGCAGTCCGGAGTCGGCGAACTTCTGCCGGAAAAGCGCGGTATCGGCTTCGCTGACCGGCTTGCCCTTCCACTGGTTGGAGTTGCGGGTGAAGATCTGCAGCACGCCGCAACCGGCGGCAACGGCCCGGTCTATGGCCAGGTGCAGGCCACCGGAGATCGACATGTGGGCGCCAAGGTAATCGTTCATGGGAAACCTCGCTCTTTATTTTTCAGATCAGATCAATATGGCTGCCGTAAAAATGCACATCCACCTCTTCACCGGCTTTGAAACGGGTGCTTTCGGCGGGCAGGATCGCCAGGGCGGTCGCATCGACCATGGTCCTCAGGATGGCGGTCTGCTGGTTGCCGGCCGAAGACGCCAGCCAGCGGCCGTTCTCCCGTTCCAGGCGAATCCGCACGATCTGGATCTTGCCCGGTTTCTTTTTTATATCTTCGCTCAAAACCGCTTTGAAGAGTGGGCGCAGCACATGGCAATGCCCCATCATCCTCAGTAGCGCCGGCCGGACGAATTCCTCGAAAGTGATCATGGTCGAAACCGGGTTGCCCGGCAGAGAGAAGATCGGGGTTGTGCCATGCAGCGCGAATGCGGTCGGTCCGCCCGGTTTGACCCCGACTTTCCAGAACAGTTGCCTGGCGCCCAGTTCATCCAGCACGTCCCGCACGAAGTCACAGTCACCGGCCGAGACGCCGGCCGATGTGATCAGCGCATCGGCCTTCAATCCTTCATGCAGCATTTCGCGGTGGCTTTCCAGGTTGTCGCGGGCGATGCCGATAATACGCGGAATGGCCCCGGTTTCCTGCACTGCGGCCGCCAGCGAGAGGATGTTGCTGTTGACTATTTCACCCGGTCCCGGAGTCCGGCCCATCTCGATCAGCTCATCGCCGGTGGAGAGTATGGCCACTACCGGCCGGCGGAAGACCGGTACCAGCGCCATGCCGAAGGTTGCCAGCATGTTCACTTCCGGCGGCCGGATCAGTGTGCCGGCGCGGACGAAGACTACGCCGGCGCGCACATCTTCGCCGTGCCGCCTGATATGCTGGCCGCTGACGACCGTTTCATTCAACGCGACCAGATCCTTGCCGTCGTCGGTCTCCTCGACCGGCACCACCGCGTCGCAGCCCTCCGGTGTCGGCGCGCCGGTCATGATCCTGACCGCGCAACCGGCTTCCACGGTGACACCTTCGGCCCTGGCGCCGGCCGGCAGGAAGCCGGTCACCTTTAACTTGCAGGGGATTTCCGCGCAGTCCGCGCTGCGCACCGCATAGCCGTCCATGGCCGAATTATCCCAGAGCGGCATCTCCCACGGGGCGCTGGCATCTTCCGCCAGAATCCGCCCGCCCGCGTCCTGCAGATGCACACGCTCGACTCCGCATACATTTACATTTGAAAGTATTATGCTGCGCGCCTCTTCAAATGAAACCATATTGTTTGCTCCTTTCGTTTGAACGCTGCCAGAATAGCCGGAACATCGCAAAAACACAATATGATTGCCAAGCTCGACCGGTTGGGTATAATGGCGCATATTGCGCGGTATCGGGAGATGTGGGCATGAAGCTGTCACAGGAAGCAAAAGTCGGCCTATTCTTCGTTTTGAGTCTGGTGCTTTTCGGCATAATGCTGGAGGTGGGCAATCGCTGGAAAATATTCGATCACGGAATACCCTACAAGGTGTTGCTGCCGTCATCAACCGGACTCAAGGTCGGCGATACGGTCAAGCTGGCGGGCGTCGAGGTTGGCACGATCACCGGGATAGCGGTTTTGGATGACAAGGTGCAGGTGGATTTCGAAGTCAACCAGGGAACACGGATCAAGCAGGACTCGGTTGCCGGTATCCGCATGTCCAGCATGCTGGGGGGGCAGTTCCTGGGACTAACCTTCGGAACTTCCGCCAGTCCGGACCTGCCGGCCGGTAGTACCCTCAAGAGCTCGGACTCGGCTGGCGTGGACGCGCTGCTGGACAGTGTCGGCGGTCTGACCAAGGATGCCAAGCAGCTGATTATCGACTTGAACCGCAACCAGAACGAGGTGATGGGCAAAATCGCCGCGATGCTGGACGAGAACCGGGTCGCCATGCACGAGTCCCTGACCGGACTGTCCAGCATTACCGCCAAGCTCGACCGGGGTGACGGTTCGCTGGCCCTGCTGCTGAACGACAAATCCCTGTATAATAACGTCAATGCGTTGACCGGCAGTCTCAAGGAGGTTAGCGCCAGGCTGGAGCGCGGAGAAGGCACCATCGGCCGGTTGCTGACCGACGAAGACCTGTACGACCATGCCTTTGCGGCCATCAAGGGCATGGACGACAGCATGAAGAACTTCAACGAGATTGCGCTGCGTATCAACAAGGGGGAAGGGACGGCCGGCAAGCTGGTCAATGATCCGGCCCTCTATAACGAACTGCGCGAAACGGTGGTCAACCTGAAGGAGATCACCCGCAAGATCAACAGTGGCGAGGGGACGGTCGGCAAACTGGTTAACGACGACAAACTTTACCGTGACGCCATTTCAACGCTGAAAAAGACCGAGAAGGCAATGGAAGGGCTGCAGGACACCGGGCCGATTTCGGTGATCGGCAGCGTGATCGGGACGCTCTTTTAAGTTTGACGGTATCTGTATCGAAAAAGGCTGACACCGATGGTGCCAGCCTTTTTCAGTTTGCCGCGCTTGTCCCGGTTTACAGATACTTGCCGATGATCGGCTCCAGTTTCTGTCTGGTGGCCTCGGGAATCACCGAGCGATCGGTGATTATCGCGTACTGCATCGCGCTTGCGCAGGGGCAGTCGCGCTCGCCGCCGATTTCAGCAACTGCATGGCGGATGATGTTTTTGGCCATGGCCACGTTCTGATGGATGATCTGGATGATCGCTTCCACGGTGACGTCGTCGTGGGAATCGTGCCAGCAGTCGTAGTCGGTTGACAGGGCGATGATGCCGTAGCAGATTTCCGCCTCACGGGCCAACTTGGCTTCGGTCAGGTTGGTCATGCCGATTACCGATGCTCCCAGCGCCAGGTAGGAAAACGACTCGGCCCGGGTGGAAAAGGCCGGCCCTTCCATGCAGATGTAGCTGCCCCCCTTGTGGACGGTGGCTCCGGCCTTCAACGCGGCGTTGTAGAGCGTTTCCGACAGGGGATGACAGACCGGGTCGGCAAAACCGGCGTGGGCCACGATTCCGTCTCCAAAAAATGTGTCACGGCGGAGACCCTTGGTGCGGTCGATGAACTGGTCCGGGATCACGATATGGCCCGGGGCGATGGCGTCTTTCAGGCTGCCGACGGCCGAAACCGAGATGATCCGTTCGACCCCCAGCTTTTTCATGCCGAAGATATTGGCGCGATAATTTACTTCTGACGGCAGCAGGCGGTGTCCGCGCCCGTGGCGCGGCAGAAACACCATTCTTACACCGTTCAGCACGCCGGTGACGTATTCGTCGGAAGGGGAGCCGAAGGGGGTTTCAACCGTGACCCGCTCAACCTGCTCCAGTCCTTCCATGTCATAGAGACCGCTGCCACCGATTACGCCTATGGTTGCCTTGCTCATTGATTCTGTTCCTTTCGTGGATGTTGTTAGTAAGTTATTTCCAGTAGAAAGTTTCCGACGTATTCAGTCGCTTGCCGGTTTTGATTCCGATCTTTTTCAGCGCCCCGTCAAACTGTTCCGGTGTGCCGCTCAGAATGTCCCAGGTGCCGTAATGCATTGGAACCGCCATGCGGGGCTTGACAAGCCTTACCGCCTGGGCGGCCCGCTGCGGCCCCATGGTAAACTTGTCGCCGATGCAGACCAGCATGATATCAACGTCACCTATCAGCGCCATGTCGCTGAACAGGTCCGTGTCACCGGTATGGTAGATCCTGGGGCCGTTTTTGACCGTGATCAGAAAGCCGCCGGGCAGGCCCGCATAGGCCAGGTTTCTGGGCATGATGCTCCCCTCGGCGATTTCCATGCTGCCGCCATGAACCGCCGGCACGAACCGCACCGTGACCTCGCCGTCCAGAAGCGGTATTTCACCGCCGAAAGCTCCGGTCAGATCGTTGCCGGTGTTGGCTTCGGGGTAGTGGCTGAACAGCACGGCGGCCTTCATCAGTTCCGGGGTGGTGACCAGTTTGGCCCCGGTTTTCTTGGAGATCATAACCATGTTGCCGACATGATCGCCGTGGCCGTGGGTCAGCAGGATCAGATCAACCTTGCTCAGCGAGGCCAGATCTTTTTCGCCGTTGGGATTGCCCGGATTGGTGATCCACGGGTCTATCAGCAACACCTTGCCGGTCGGTGTGACAATCCTGAAGGCAGAATGTCCGTAAAAGGTAATGCCGGTTTCAGTCTTGGCGGGTGGAGTTGAAACAGCAGCATAAGCTGCTGACGCAAACAACGTGACCGACACAATAAAAAGCAAAATTCTGGTCATGATTTTTCTCCTCGGAAATCGTCTCACTTGTCCGCGAACACAACCTTGAGTCCGCTGTCGGATCTGGTTACCGTGTATTCGGGGAAGGCCGAACGGGTCGAATCTAACACTATCCGCAGGAAACCCCGGTTGATGCCGATCCGTGCCCGGCTGATGCCGAAATTGTCGATTTTTATCTTTTTTCCCGCCAGGGGGGATGCTGCGCCGGGTATATCAATCGCGATCCGTTCCGGCTTTTCCAGTTTCATTACCTTGAAGCTGTTGACCGGCGCATCGGTGGTTATCTCGATCGCTGTCCCGTCAAGCGCAACCTTGCTGATTACCGTGCCGGCCGGCTGGCCTTGCGCTTCCCGAACAGTTACCGTCCCGATGGCCGTTTCAGTCGCCGTGGCCTGGTTCTCCTGCTTTACGCGAAGCGATATCTTCCCGTCGTTGAAATCGTACTTGAGGGTCCGGCTGTCGCCGCCTGGATTGTTAACGGCGTTACCATCACGGTAGAGCGGAAACGTGCGGACGATCTGGCGCTCATCCAGAAAGAAACGGTCGCCTCCCCGATATCCGCCGGAGTCGTCCAGTTTTGGCAGTGATGCCCGCCGCAGGGTGTTTTTTTCGATCTGGTAGACATCCAGCGCGCCCCGGGCTTCTTTATCGACACTGCTGCTGGCAATCACCAGTTCCGGCCGGCCGTCGCCTGATAAATCCTCCAGCCAGGCTTTTTCGGCCAGGTAGTCCACATCCGCGCGGTATCGGGAAACGAATTTTCCGCTACGGCGCAAGGTAATATCGATTACCTGCACGGCACATCCCGCCGCCGGCCGGCTGGCAATGTCGAAGGCCAGTTCCGCCTGCCGGAGCTGCTTCTTGAAAGTGCAGTTGCGAGTGGCCGCCGATACCGGCATTGAAATGGCTGACATCAGCAGGGTTGCAGCCAGAATTTTGAGCGATTGTTTCATTATCGGTCCTCCGTTTCTGATCTGAATCGCTTTATAACAGAATACAAGGCTTCAGTGAAGTCTATTCAGTTGACAATCCGCCTTCCAAAACCTTAGAGTTACCGACACCCGAGGCCGACATGATCAACATTGAAAAGCTGAAGCAGCAATTCAAGAAAATCCTTTCGCTGGACGCCCATCCCGGTCACATCGCCACCGGCTTTGCCGCCGGCGTTTTTATCAGCTTTACCCCTTTCTTCGGACTGCACACGCCGCTGGCAATTGCCGTCGCCTTCATTTTCCGCCTCAACAAGCTGACCTGTATCACCGGGGCTTGGGCCAACACTCCGCTGACGGTGGTTCCGGCGCTGGCGGCCAGCTACAAGCTGGGCGAGTTCATGCTGGGTAACAAACCGCTGGAATTCCAGGTAACGAGCCTCAAATGGAGCAGCCTCAAGATGTATGCCTCGTCGCTGCTGCTGGGAAGTTCGGTGATCGGATTCTTCGCCGCGCTGGCCAGCTACGCTGTCTGCTATTGGCTGGTGACGGTTTTCAGGCGCAAGGATGCCGGCCTGGCCGAGATCACGCGCGAGATGGAAGAGGTGGGTGAGGATCTGGAGTAGGACTTTCATTCGTTGTTGGCCAAAACTTTTTCTGACATCATTCATATCTCGATTTTTGTATAAACTCTCGCCATTTCTTTCAGTTGCCCTCCCCCGTATTTCAACTGCCATTACACAATTATCTGAATAATATTAAATAGCTTGCTGTCTTTGGTGACGCATGCTATAGACCTCAAAAATAATAAAACTCTAATTCAAGTGGCTGTAATCATAAGGCATGGGGGTGGAATACCGGCTCCGCCCGCTTTGAATTTACTGTTCCCGCGGCCATATTGCATTGAATGAGTTTTTCAGGGAGGAAACCATCATGAGCATTCTTGAGAGCATTCGTCTGGGGACATCAACCAACCTTGTTCGCGGGTATCAGCCAGACTGGAACCCGGAATCGGGCCGGCTGAACATCCTTCAGCCAACCACGGAGATACCTTTCGACAGCCAAGACCTCAAAGCATTTGACCCGATCGGCGCCTGGTCCTATCCGGAAATAACACTGCACGACACCAGCGAAAGCCTGTTATCGCAGGTGCTGCCATACAGGGTTGTTCACCCCTCGATCGACACCAGCGCACCGGTTCTGCCGTCCGGCCCGCTGGTTCTGGGAGTCGGCGACCGGCTATTGGCCCTGGACATGCTGTCATCGGCGCTGGGGGTAGATCTCAAGAACCCCGCTTTGGGATATGCGCTGGTCAGGCTGACACGCCTTGACGGCACGGCACTGCACAAGACCTTGGAGACCGGTGTCACAATGACGGTGAATGCGCTGACGCCGGACCCGGAGCTGGGTCTTAACGGCGCATTCATGCGTGATTTGGCGCGGCTGAAGCATTTCAAACAGCCACACCTGGCGGACGATGTTTCCCAACTGGGCATTCAGGAAGCAAATACCTATCTGGATGCATTCAAGAAGTGGGGCACCCATTATGTTTCCAAAGTCGATGTCGGCGACCAGATCCTGCAGGTGTTCGCTTTTGAAAAATCCCAGTTTGCACGCGTTAGAAAGGCATACGAGAACAGTGCCGATAAACTGCGCGGCCAGAGTGCGGTCGATTTCGAATATTTCACAACCGATGCGAATACCGGTGAGTATGGTTTCGTCAAAGAGTACGGAAAACTGCTCTGTCTGAGCAACGATCAAACCTTCATTGCTGACAGGAAGAATGGCGAGTGGTTCGAGAAGGTCTGGTCCAACAAGGAGAGCATCTTTGCGCCGTTCGGTGACAATGGTCCGATCACGCTCGACCGGATGAACAGGGAATATAGCTCATCCGCTCCGATCGGCGTTGAACTGGCCCCGCTGACGACCTTCACCGAATACAAACGCTCGGCTGTCTGGCGCCGTGTATTGAAGGGGGCGCTGGCAGCCAGGTTCGGCGACACGGTGAACGTGAATTTTTCGATTTGCGACAATCGGGATTTCACAACCCTGCTGCCGGATGATCAGCCCGGCGTGTTGTCGAGCATTGCGACACCCGTCATCGACGTCTTCAAGGTCCGTCTGGATATCGCTGATATCCAGCTCGTAGCCAGGGATGAAGTCAAGCAGTTCACCGCCTATGGCTATGTGGTCTCCGGCGCCTCCCGGGAGAACATCTCGCTTCCGGGTACTGCGGTGCGTCTGTTCGCCTATGTGTTGGACATGAGAACGGTCGGGAAACCCAAGGTGCTTGAACTGGGTGACGCCGCCTTCGACAGTTTGCAGATCGGCTGCGACACTTTTCTCGGGGCTATGCTGGTGCGCAACGCCGCCGGCAGCAAGCGCTTCGTTGTGGTGGACGGGCTGAAATACATCATCGACGCTGGCAGCCCCGAGGGTGACCCGCTGGTTGCCGCTGATTTGCGTGTCCCGCCGGCGGCGGACGCATGCGGAGACCTCAAAAACAGCCTGGAGTTCTCCATGGCCTTTGCCGAAGCCGTGCTCGGTTTCCAGACCGGAGCCGAGGCCAGGCCGGTTCAGAGGTTCGTACGCGGTTATCTCGACTGGGTAACCAGGGTCATACCGGCCGATTGCGAAGACGAGGATCTGGCGGTTATCCGCTATCGCGCGCTCGATCTGGGCAAGTATGCCGCGGACTCGCGTTACGGCAGTTTCGTGCCGATCCTGCCCGCCTCGCAATACGAGGAGCACGTCACCCGTATCCTTGACTATATCACTGAGATCCAGCGTCAGATCGCGGAGACTACCGCTCGCATTGATGCCCGCAAGCAGGCGGAACTGACCATCGACGTCGCCAAAACCCTGAACCAGAACATAATAGAGTCCGGCAAGCTGCTCTCCGGGCTGATAACGGCCAATGCAGCGCAATACAACGATCTTGTTGACAGCTATGACAACGTCATCAGCGTTCGCCAGAGCGAGGCCGAGTTACAGCAGTCACAGATCGCGGGCTTGCAGAAACTGCTCTTCGAACAGCAGGCGGAGGTTGACGCGGCGACGCAGAATTACAAGTCCAAGGTCCAGCAGTGGGAGGCGATGGAGGCGATCAAGTTCGGTCTTGATGTTGCCACCAACCTGTTCAGCCTCGGCACGTCCATTGCCCTGCCGGCCAGTTCGATCTCCTCGGTCAAGGATCTGGGGCTGATGGTCCAGCGGATCCAGAAAACTCTGAATGTCCTGAATGCAGCCTCTAAACTGTTCACCGGCGCCAAGAGCAGTATCGAAAACATCCGTAACGCCCAACTGACTCTGGACGGTCTGGGAAGCGATCAGTTCGGCGACACCGCGCAGCTCTCCTGGGATGAGATGTCGATAAAGTTTGACGTGGTCATGGCCAGCGGTCCGAGTGATCCCAACGTCAACGTCGCCAAGGCGGAACTGGGCGCCGCATTCAAGACCCTGGTAATGCGGGGCAAGGCGTTGAGCAGCGCCAAATCCCAGCTGCACCAGATCCAGCGCGACATCTACACCACCCAGCGCCAGAAGGAGTTGAACGAACGTCAGGTCACGCGTCTGAATGATCTCCAGGGCACGCTCAATCCCAGGGAAGTCAAAGAGCTGGATCGCTCCGAGGTCGATCTGGTCGGCCTTACCGGTCAACTGGATTATCTGCGCCAGCAGATGCTGGGCACTCTGGCCAAGGCCTTCCTGCTCCAGGACCAGGCGTTGCAGTATGCCAACCTGCAGCCGCCGACGATGATCCAGACTTTCAGCCTGATGAAATTCCGTAACGCGCGCGTGATGCAGCAGGAAGCCACCATCCGTGCCAGGTCACTGCTCGCCAGTTATCAGGCCTCGACGACCACGCCGATCGAATATGTGGTGGAGGGTGTGCTGACGGATGAGATCATCAACGGCGCGGCGCACAGGATCGTGATCTGCCCGGATGCCAGGGAATTCATGCAATATGTCAACCTGCGGGTGGTTGGAGTCACCGCCGCCATCGAGGGGGTAAAAGGCACCGACAGCGGCAAGCTCCTGGTCCGGCTCACTTTCCAGGATGCGCCGTTCTCGGATCGCGACACGACCCGCCAGAAATTGTCGTTTCATACTCCCTGGCGCGAGCGTACCTATGAGTACGACGTCGCCTCCGGCGCCCCGCTGTTTTCGGACAATGGTGAATCCTGGTCCGACGGCGTCAGCCAGGTCACCCCTTTTGGCGAGTGGCAGGTTGACATCCCCCGCACCGTGACCAACCGGGGAGTGAAGTTCGAATCCATGACCGTGAAGATCCGCCTGTCATTCGTGCTGGAGGCGCGGATTATAGATGCGCCGATCGACTTCGGCCGGAATCGGAAGGCGTTGGCATATGCGCCGCACGCCGAGCGTTTGCGCACGGTCGCCATGACCACCTTCGCCCTGATGGCCGCCGAATCCACGCAGCTGGTTCTGCCGTCGGTCAATACGCTGGTCAGCCAGATGTTCAGCCAGGGTTCCACCACCAACGGTTGGGACGTCGTGTTCAACATGTCCCGCGAGCGCATCAACAAGGCCCTCTGCGCCCAATACGACGAGCTTAAAAACAACACGACCTACAAAAATACCATCCACGTCACCACCCGCACCAAGGTGGTGGAGGGGGTCTGGGCGATCAAGAAGTTTGACCTGGAATACGGTTACCCGTTGCTGGTATTCACCGTAAATAACAACGAGACGGTCAGCCTGGAGATGCCCATCATTACCGGATCGATGACCAACTGTATCCAGCTGGGAGAAGATCCGGAAAAGTGTGACCTGCCTGTCAGCATCCAGGGCAAGACTCTGACCGCCAATGTAAAACTGAGCAAGATGCGCGGCAGTTCCAGCATTAATGGAACAGATCACAACCTGCTGAAAGTTGTTCTGGACATGCAGGTCGGAGCATTCAGTATTAATGAAATTGAGATCAGCGACGAGGAGAAAATTGAGCTGAACAAGGTGATCAAAGCCTACTTTGTCAACAACCCGGTGATTTTCCTGATCAACCAGCTCGATCTGACCAGTGTGCCGACGATCGAGGCGCTCCGGCCGAACGAGTTCTATTTCAAGGTGCTGAAGACCCCGGCCGGGAATGAGCTGCTGCAGATGTTCATCCAGACCGGTGGTCATGTGCTGTTGAATTACAGCCAGACCTTCCTTAACAATATCCCCGAACCGATCCCGCAGGCTGAGGAGTGTTCGCTGATTATCCGTAGCGCGATCTTCTTCGGCTCGGTGCTGCCCCAGAGCCTGAATAAGAATAGTTGGCGGATTGTGGGCAAGGATCCCGGCGATCCGAACAAGGCCTGGCACGGCGAGTTTACCGTGGCAAACGTCTCCGCAACCGGTATCGATCTCAGCAAGCTGACCCAGAGATCTAGTTATTCCTCTGGGGGTGGCGGTTCGTCCACCACCACGGTCTATTCGTTCCCCAACAACACCGTGACCTGGGCGCTGGACGGGATGATCCTTTCGGCAACTGCGGAGGGTCCGATGATGCTGACCGGCGTCAGGAACCAGACGATGACAATCAATACGGTTACCACCACATCCATGTATCCCTGCCTGAGCGCTCTCTGGGGTAAGGACTGCACAACGACGACCCATGGCTCTTTCAAAAACGATGTAACGTCAAACGTTTCAGCCTCGTCGCCGATCTCGGTCGTGGGGACGGGACGTGACCAGTCGGTTTCAATCAAGATGCAAAGCCAGGCGGTGACGGTGACGGGGAATCTCTCCGGTGGAGGGCCTTCGGGCAGCGACAATCTCCAGTCCCAGGTCAACCAGCAGATCAAAGAGCAGGTGCCGTCTCAGATCGTCCGGCAGCTGGACGTGAGCTTTGATCCGATTTCGCTGTTCGCGCTGAAGAACCTGCTGTTCCCGAGCAACAACTTCATCAAGTTCTCCGGGGCCTATGTGCCCGGTGATGCGCTGATCGTGGGAACCTTTGAGAACCTCTGAGGGAATAACCATTTACCCCTGCTGTCCGAAGTCCCTGGCAAAGGCAAACAGTACGATCGAAACGGCCAGCCCCGCCACCGGCAGCAGGAAGGCGTTGTGAAACGGGCCGGCCGACATGCTGCCGGCCGCTTCGCCGTAGGATCCCACGATGACGCCCATGGCCTGCTGGGTGGCGGCCGCTCCCATCAGGACGTAGAAGTTCAGTGAGGTCAGGGCGGTGCCGACGATCCGCACCGGGAACATGGAGCGGATGATCGGGTAGATCATCACGCCGCTGGAGACCGCCAGGCCGATGGCAAAGAAGACCGCCGCCAGAAGTGGTCGCGGAATCAATTCCGCCCACCCCAGGAAAGCTGTCATCAGAACCAGCAAGATCGTCTGTCCGGCCAGCAGGGTCTTCTTGTAGGAACGGAAGAAACGTCTGGCGATGGTGTCGGTCACCATGCTGCCGGCGATGAAGCCCAGCGAGGTGCACATCAGCATGTTGCCGGTGGACTCGCGCGAGAGCTTCAGCACCTCCATCAGGTACGGTCCCCCCCATAGCCCCTGCAGTGCCAGGTAATTGCCGTACCAGAAAAATGAGATGACCCCCAACAGCCAGAAGTCGCGGCTGCCGAAGATCTCGCCCCAGGCGGCCATCATGCCGGTCTTCACTTCCTTTTCCCGCGCCGACTCCGCATGTTCCGCGGGACGGTCCTGGACCCTGCTGAAAACCAACACCGTTACCAGCGCCTGGAGTGCTCCGATCGCCAGAAAGGACGTTCTCCAGCCGAAGGCGCCCACCGCCAGGGCCAGCGGCGCGGTGGCCGCCAGGTTGCCCAGGTTGCCGACCGCCACCATGAAGCCCGAAACCCGCCCGAACTCCTGCTTGCTGTACCAGTGGCTGAAAACGGTGAAAGTCGCCATCAGCACCGAGGCGGTGCCGATGCCGATCAGCACGCGGGCCGCCATGGCCGTTGCCAGCGTGTCGGCCTGGGAAAAGAGCAGACCACCGGCCGTGGTCAGAACCCCGCAGCCGCTGATAACCAGCCGGCTTCCCAGGCGGTCGATCATCGGCCCCAGCGGCAGCTGGGCCACGGCATAGACGTAGAAAAGGATTCCGGAGAGCGAGCCCAGCTGCCGCGGGGTCAGGTGCAGTTCACGGGAGATGTCGCCCGCCACCACCGCCAGTGAGACCCGGTAGAAATAGACCAGTATGTACATCAGCGCCAGCACGGCAAAGATCGTCCAGCGTCGGCGATTGTAGGAATGTCTGTCAGCCATTGAATATCCGTTTTTTCAGGTATTATTTACGGAAAAACTTGCGCAACCACGCAACGCCTCAAATCACAAATGCCAAAACGGTTATGAGCCTTTCGTTGCGTCGTCGCGTCGTTGCGTGAAAAAAGATTTGGATGTTATTACTGTCTTTTCTAGTCGTTGTTAGGGAACAATTTCCGATTGCATCCATCTTATAACTGCAAATCAGGTAAAACGGAATCGATATGAACGTGTTAGCCGCAACTCCGCCCCTTTCGCGATTGACTCGCCGTGGTCGATAGGGAATAATGCCGCTGCCGATTCGAGTTGCACAAGGAGAACTGATGAGGATATCTGTCGTATGCTGTGCCATGCTGATGCTGGTGATCACTTCCGCGGCCCATGCCGCCGCGACCGGGGAAGGCACGGTTACGACGCTCTGGCCGCTGTTCGATTACCGCAGCAGCCCGGCCACCGGCTACAGCAACCTGTCGGTCCTGGGGCCGCTCTTCAAGCGCGAACGCTCCGGCGACACGACCAGAACAGCCCTCCGGCCGCTGTTTTTCAACCAGTACGACAAGGAATCGGACGACAGCGACATCCTCTATCCACTGGCCTCGACCTCGTCAACCGGCGGTGATTCCGACACCCAGGTGCTGAAAATCTACCAGAAGCATGTCAGCCGCTCCGGGACCGCCGAGGAAAAGCGCTCCGCGATGCTGTTCCCGTTCTACATCAGCGGAGAGTCGGAAAAGTACGGCCCATACAGCTCCTTCTTCCCGATCCACGGCGACATCTACCAGCGCTTCTGGCGCGACGAATACCACTACACCCTCTTTCCGCTCTACGGCCGCACGGTCAAAAACGGCACCACCTCCACCAACTGGCTCTATCCAATATTCAACACGGTTTCGGGCGAGAACGAGAGCGGCTTCCAGTTCTGGCCGCTCTACGGGCAGGCCGCCAAGGAGGGGGTTTATTCCAAGCGCTTTGTGCTCTGGCCGTTCTACATCCGCGAAAGCCTGGGGCTGAACAGCGACAACCCCACCGAAAACCTGAACCTGATCCCCTTCTACGCTTCATCCGTTTCTCCGCAACGCAGTTCGACCCATGCTCCCTGGCCGTTCTGCGGTGTCGTGCGGGACGGGCAGGGGCAGGTGATCGAGCGCGACATACTCTGGCCGCTGTGGGTGACCGCCCAGGGCAAGGATTACAGCATCGAACGTTTCATCCCCTTCTATGCCGAATCCAGGATCAAGGATTCCACCAGCAACTGGGTCATGTGGCCGATCTACCGGCATGAAACCATCAAGTCGGCCGTTTTTACCCAGGACAAGACCAGCCTGCTCTATTTTCTATTCAACCACTCGGAAGAAGCCTGGCCTGAGACCGGCAAGGATCGCGCCCGCTCGGCTTTCTGGCCGCTGTACGCCTGGAAACGGGACGAGAGCGGCCTGCGCTCGCTGTCGATGCCGGCCCTGGCCGAATCGCTGATCTGGAATGACGGGGTGGAACGCAACTGGGCGCCGCTCTGGCGGCTGTTTATCGCGCAGTGGGACGAACAGGGCAATAATGCGGTTTCGCTTTTATGGAACCTGTACTGGCAGGAGCGTCGCGGCCAGGAACTGGCCTGGGAACTTTCTCCGCTGGTTTCGTACCGCTCGACTACATCCGGCAGCGACTTCAGGCTGTTAAAAGGACTGTTCGGTTACGGCTCGGATAAGGAAGGGGCTTCACTGAGCCTGCTGTGGATACCGTTCAGGCTGTAGATCATTTAGAAATTTAAAACCAATGACAGGAGACCATCATGACAATTAAACAGCAGCTTGAGAAATTCCTGGAGTCACCCGCCTTCGGCGTTGTGGGCGCTTCCACCAACCGCCACAAGTTCGGGAACAAGGTGCTGCGCTGCTATCTGCAGCACGGCCGGACGGCTGTCCCGGTCAACCCCAATGAAACCGAGATCGAGGGGGTGGCCAGCGTCGCAACCATCGGAGACCTGCCGGCGGAGGTAAAGAGCATTTCGATGATCACACCGCCGGCCGTGACCGCGCAGCTGGTTCCGCTGGCAATTGCCAAGGGTATACAGAATATCTGGATGCAGCCCGGCGCCGAGCATCCCGATGCGGTGGCGCTCTGCCGCGAAGCCGGCGTCAATGTCATCGCTGACGGCAGCTGTCTGCTGGTGGTGCTGGGTTATAGTGATCATTGAAATGCCTGTGCTGTAACCGGATTTATCCGGTTACAGCAGCTTTATTTATCCGCCGTCTCCGTTGTCCGGAGGCGGTTTTCTGTTTGATAGAATAATGGTTTATAGTTATACGAATACTGAATGGAGTATCTTTGGTGTGTCATTGTTGCAGATGTTTTGTACAATGATATCATGTCATTGTGCGTTGGTTTGTTATAAAAATATGTTTGCATTCACGCCAATTATGATTTAGTGTGCCAATCTCTTCTGTTTGCCAGTGTTGGATGTTTCTGAAATCAGTGATAAGCGGTGAAACGGAGTTTCCATGTCACAGCACGCACATAAGACGGAACAGAGCGGTTTTGTGGGGTCCGTCAGCGACATGTCGCTGGCCGATATTGTCCAGATCAAGGGTGTCAACCGCTATTCCGGCTGCCTGGTGGTTGAGCATCACAGCAAGAACGGGGTTATCTTCTTCCGTGAAGGGGACGTGGTCCATGCCGAACAGGAGGGGCTGATAGGCGAAGAGGCTTTCTACTCGATCATGGGGTGGGGTGTCGGAACTTTCCGGAGTGAGCCCAAGGTCTCCACTACCAGCAGAACCATTGAGCAGTCGTTGGGGTTTCTGGTGCTGGAGGCGTTGCGGCGTCTGGACGAATCCAATGTCGCTCCGGTTCCGGCCCTGCCGTCCGGGAGCGGGAAAGTCGAAAAGGGTGCGGGTATGAGTGATGTCGAAAGCCGTCTCAAGGTTCTGCCGGATGTCGAGCAGGCGCTGATCATGACCAAGGAGGGCGCGATTGCAGGTGATAACTCTTACCAGGCGGAATTCCTGGGAGCCAACGGCCTGTTTCTGGCGCACTTTGCGGAGCAGCTCGGCTCACAGTCCGGTTTTGGCGAATTGAAGTCGGTGACCGTGCATGGCGGTGATCATCACCTGTTCCTGTTTGATTCCAGGCGGCATTACCTCTGCGTTTCCGCCAATGGCAGCGGCAATGTGAACGCGCTTGATTCCGACATTCGCCGGGTACTGGCAAAAAAAGCGGGGGGCTGACATGCGGAACATCTTGCAGGGACTGATATCGGTGCCGGGTGTTATGGGGGGTATGCTTTCGGATGAGCGAGGCAATGTGCTGGAGCATTCGTTTCCGCCATTCTTTGATCAGGGCATGATCAGCGGAGTCGCCGAAATGTTGCATGACGGCGCTGTCGGTCTGCAGGAAGCGACCGGCGGGGTCAAGCTTTTTGACGTCCGCTTCGAGCTGGGACGGATTCTGATCAAATCGTTGCCGAAAATGTTCATGGTCGTGCTCTGCCAGCCGACGATAAATGTGCAGCTGCTGTACATCTCGTTGAATATTGCCATCAAAAAAATAGAGAAACTCACCCTCGAACAGCTGTTGGAGCAACCCTCCCGGCCGGCCGCGCCAGCCTTGCAGTCGCCGCAACCGGTTGTTGCACATCGTCCCTTGTCGGCAACTCCGGCTTATTCCGATTATCGGGCGGTGACCGATGCCAAGGGGGTGTTGCTGACCTGCGAAATAATGAAGAAGACGGCCAACACGTTCTGGGATTCGATGACCGACAGCGCCAGCGTCAATCGCAACACCGCGCTGGAGATCAGCAATTTTTTCAATACAGGCCCATTCAGGAAGCTTACGGTAACCAACCGCGCCACCGGAGCCGGCAAACATATCCCGGTCAGCGTGATCCAGCACGACCGTGATCATGCCTACGATGGCAAGCTGGTGGTAACGTTGGCGGTAGCCGAATTGCTCAAGGTAAAGGAAGGTGATCAACTGCGGGCCGAGGTCGTCGTGGGAGGCGGGATTCTGGGGTGGGAAGGCATCTGACGGAGGGGTGGCGGATATTTTATCCGGTTGGTGAGTAAATGCTTGCCATAACAACGAAAACCTGACATAGTCACATACTTCGACGGGCAGCAATGCCCGTCGTTTTATTTTCAGGAATTGAGGAGCTTTACCGATGCAGGAACGAATCAGAAATATTGCTATTATCGCCCACGTTGACCACGGAAAGACTACCCTGGTTGATGCCATGCTGAAGCACTCCGGAGTTTACCGGGAGAACGAAGCTATTACCGAGCGGGTCATGGACTCGAATGACCTGGAAAAGGAACGCGGCATCACCATTCTGGCTAAAAACCTTTCCATTCATCATGGCTCCTACAAGATCAATATCGTTGACACTCCCGGCCATGCCGACTTCGGCGGCGAGGTGGAACGCGTATTGAAGATGGTCGATTCGGTGCTGCTGCTGGTGGACGCGCTGGACGGCCCCATGCCCCAGACCCGCTTCGTGCTGAAAAAGTCCCTCGACCTGGGGCTGAAACCGATCGTCGTCATCAACAAGATCGACCGCCCCGGCAGCCGGCCCGACGAAGTTCTGAACATGGTTTTCGACCTGTTCTGTGAACTTAACGCCTCCGACGACCAGCTGGACTTTCCGGTGGTCTACACCAGCGCCAAGTTGGGATACGCCAAGCTGGACATCAATATCGAATCTACCAACCTGGAACCGCTCTTTGCGGTGATCGAATCCAATGTCCGCCCTCCCAAGGGTGACATCAATGCACCTTTCCAGATGTTGATAGCCAACATCGATTACAACGATTACATCGGCCGTATGGCAACCGGACGTATTTTCAACGGCAAGGTTCGGGCGGGTGAAACCGTTGCCATGATCAAGGCTGACGGATCCATCACCAAGGGCCGTATTTCCAAGCTGCTCGGTTATGAAGGGTTGAAGCAGGTCGATATCGAAGAAGCCGGCACCGGTGACATCGTGACCGTGGCAGGATTTGAAGAAGTCAGCATCGGTGAGACCCTGGCCTCGGCCGAGAACCCCATCGCGGTTCCCTATGTCTGCATCGACGAGCCGACCCTCTCCATGAACTTCATGGTCAATACCTCCCCTTTTGCCGGTCGTGAAGGCAAGTGGGTCACCTCGCGTAATATCCGTGAACGCCTGACCAAAGAGCTGCGTGTCAACGTTTCCCTGCGGGTCGAAGATACGGACAGCGCCGATACGTTCCAGGTTTCCGGGCGGGGTGAGCTGCATCTTTCGATCCTGATCGAGAACATGCGCCGCGAAGGTTTCGAGCTGGCTGTTTCCAAGCCGGAGGTTATCGTCCGTATCAAGGACGGCGTCAAGATGGAGCCGATGGAGTATTTGGTTGTTGATGTGGCCTCCGAGTTCCAGGGGGCGATCATCGAGAAAATGGGCCCGCGCAAGGGTGAGATGGTGGCAATGGCTCCCATGGGCGAGATGGTCCGCCTTGAGTTCGTAATTCCGGCCCGCGGCCTGATCGGCCTGCGCGGCGAAGTTTTGACCGACACGCGCGGCACCGCGGTAATGACCCACACATTCCATGAGTATGCCCCCTACAAGGGTGAAATCCCGGGCCGCAAGAACGGCGTGCTGATGGCGATGGAGCATGGCGAAACCACCGCCTATTCGCTGGATGCCCTCCAGCCGCGCGGGACACTCTTCATCGGGGCCGGAGTCGAGGTCTACGGCGGCATGATTATCGGCCAGCACAACAAGGACAACGACCTGGACGTCAACCCATGCAAGGGCAAGAAACTGACCAACGTACGCGCCTCCGGCACCGACGACGCCATCAAGCTGACCCCGCCGCGTGTCCTGACGCTGGAACAGGCGCTGGAATTCATCGATGACGACGAGCTGGTGGAAGTGACGCCGCTTTCGATCCGGCTGCGCAAGAAAGAGCTTGATCCGACCAGGCGCAAGCGGGCGGCCAAAGCTTAATATTCAGCCACATATGTAAATACAAGTGGCCGGGAATCGTTCTCCCGGCCATTAATTTTATGTTCGCCATTTGGCGAGTTGAATGGACTTAAATAGCTGGATTTAACCCACACGCAATGCTATATAACCGGATATCTGTAAATTAATCTCCACGCAGGGCTCGTCCGGAGAATGGGTATGGAACAACTCTCTCCACTCACAAATTACCGTGCTTTCAAACGCGCCATCGTCGCTTCGGTTGCCGTGCTGATAATCTTCATCGTAGGCTTTTCAGTCTGGAAGAGCGTGGTGGAGTATCGCCTGACGATTCGTGCAGCGGAGCTGCAGTCGCGCGGATATGCCCGGGCTCTCAAGGAGCACGCCGACCGTTCCTTCAGCGAAGCCGATAAAATCCTGCTGGATTCACTTGATCATGTCAGGACGCACGGCGACATCAATAAGGAGAGCAGCGGTCATCTGCGCGATTTCCTGAATCGTCATTCCGGCTATGTCCCGCAAATCAGCGCCATATTTCTGGTCAATCGCGATGGTGTTATGTTTGCACACACCGATATTGGTGACAGGCGCATCAATGTTGCCGATCGCGACTTCTTCCAGCATCATCGCGCTGCAACCGGAAACGGCGCATCATTTCTTTCCCGCCCGGTAAAAAGCAGGGTTAACGGCAAATGGCGTTTCTTTTTGACACGGGCTGTCCGTTCCGCCTCCGGCTCATTCGAGGGTGTGGTGGGTGCGTCTTTCGAGATGGAATATTTCCAGGAGTTCTACGCTTCGCTCGATCTGGGTAAAAAAGGGCGCATAGTCATTCTGCGCAAAGACGGAATGATGCTGATGTCGCAGCCATACAAGGAATCGGATTTCTCGGCCGATTTCAAAAAGTCCCATTTGATTAGAACCTATCTCCCCAAGGCAGCCAGCGGTACCTTCCACATCGCCAGCGGCAAGGCGCTGCTGGAATCGTCCGGCCGCATAATCTCCTACGAATCGCTTGAAAACTTTCCGGTGGTTGTCAACGCCAACATGGGCACCGATGAGGTGACGGCCTCCTGGCGGAAAAGCACCTATACGCTGGGTTTGATTGCCGCTGCTGCCTGTATGGCTCTGATTGCGCTGACAATGCTGTTACTGCGCCAGATCAAACGCATCGAGCTTGTTTACCGCCGTCAGCTGGAACAGCAGCGGGAAATTTCCCAGGCTGCCGCTTCCTGGCAGTCCACCTTCGATTCCGTGGCCGATGCGATCTGGGTCATGGATCTGGGTCGTCGCATCCAGCGTTGCAACAAGGCCACCGAAACCATATTCGGCAAGGATCAGGATCGTGTCGTCGGGCATCTCTGTTGTGAAGTGGCGCATCATGGAGCCCATCCACTGGCGACCTGCCCGTTCCAGAAGATGCTGGACAGTGGCCAGAGGGCTTCAATGCAGCTTATGATCTCCGGTCGCTGGTTTGAGGTCTCGGTAGATCCGATTCTGGATGGTAACGGCACGATCACTGGCGCGGTCCATATCGTGTCGGATATCACCGATTCCAAAATGGCCGAGGAGCGCTACCGGATGCTGGTTGACAATCTTCCGGTCGTCACCTGGCAGTCTGACGAACATGGCAATACCCATTTTATCAGCCGGGTTTCGGAGAAAATCGAAGGGTACACTCCCGAAGAGATCTATGCCGGGGGAGAGGCGCTCTGGTTTGCAAGAGTTCACCAGGACGATCTGCAAGCGGTCTTGAAGGCGTTCAAGGGGCTGTTCGCCGGTGATGACATGTACGATGTCCAATACCGTATCAGGCACAAAGAGGGACATTGGATCTGGGTGCATGATTTCGCCTATGCCACCACACTGCAGGGCGGTGTTCGGGTTGCCCATGGCGTTTTCAGTGACGTGTCTGCCCGCAAGCAGGCCGAAGACGAGCGTGACGAGCTGGAGATGCGTTTGAGCCAGTCGCAGAAGATGGAGGCGATCGGGCATCTGGCGGGCGGCATCGCCCATGACTTCAATAATCTGCTGACTCCCATCCTTGGCTATGCCGAGATGGCGGTCGCCTCGATTCCCGATTCCGACCCGCTGTTGACAAAGCTTTCAGGCATCATTGCCGCCGCTCACAAGGCCAAGGATTTGACCCGGCAGCTGTTGAGCTTTGGCCGTCAGCGGCCGGTCTCGGCCGAGCCGGTCGATCTGAACGAGGTGATAATCTCCTTCAACGACATTCTGAGGCGCACGGTTCGGGAAAGTATCCGCATCGATATGATTCTGGATCCCGAAGGGGCATACATCAAGGCCGACAGATCGCAGATGGAGCAGATAATTCTCAATCTGACCGTCAATGCCCAGGATGCGTTCAATGGTGTTCATGGCAGGATCAACATCGAAACCTGCCGCGTGACGATGGACGGTGAATCCCTGCGCATGCATCCCGGGATGGCGGCTGGGGAATATGTATTGCTGTCGTTCCGGGACAATGGTTGCGGAATGAGCGCCGATGTGGTGAGCCACATCTTCGAGCCGTTTTTTACCACCAAGCCGATCGGCCATGGGACCGGACTCGGGCTGGCGACGGTCTACGGCATCGTCAAGCAGCATGGCGCCCATATCGCCGTTACGAGCCATGTGGGAGAAGGCACCACCTTCAATATATATTTCCCCTGCTGCGAACAGCCGGACTCGATGAAGCCGCAAATCACGGAGGCCGGGCCTGGCAAGCATTCAGGGGATGCAACGGTGCTGCTGGTCGAGGATAACGACATGGTCAGGGAAATGGTCGGGGAAATGCTGGAGGCTGCCGGTTACAGGATAATTACCACTGCCGACCCGCACCGGGCTCTGGAACTGGTGGCCGGAAACAACGATGCTGTCGATTTGCTGGTGTCGGATGTGGTCATGCCCGGCATGAACGGCCCTGAACTGTACGAACGGCTGGTATTGCATGCGCCGTCCCTCAAGGTCGTCTATATCTCCGGATATCCCATGAACCCGGCCATGCGCGGCGGCACGCTCGAGGACGAGGTCCGTTATCTGCAGAAGCCATTTACCGCCGAAGCTCTGCTGGAGAGGATCCGACAGGTTTTGTAACACGTATTCCAAATGGAGAGAGGGGATGCGTTAATTCGTATCCCCTCTCCCTCCCTTCTGTTTGTCAATTGGCCGTTTTCCGGCCTGTTTCAAAATGAAATGCTTGCCGTGACACTGATGCCATTGATTGCCACGTTTTCCGGCCTCTGGGGCGTGCGTTGCTGCTCTACGGGTTTCAGTTGGTCGAGAGGATCGTTGTATGCGACCACAAAGCGCGCGCAGCCGCACTGGATCAGGAGATCCCCCTTGTCGTCGAGTCTGATCGGGAACTTGCGGCGGGCAGGAAGTGATGGGATGCCGGGTCTGGCCGAAATCGATTCCGGGCCGCGGTAGAGAAACAGTATTTCTTCGGCATTTGCCGGCGCTGCCGGCAAAATCAGGGCAAATACGAGGATGAGGAGTGCTGCGATGCTGCTTTTTGTTCGAGGTAGCCGGGCCATCATTCTCTCCCCCTTAGTGGGCATTGCGCTGCTGGCGCAACGTACGGCGACAAAAAAACGGGTCGCCATCTCGTTGAGATATTTCGGCGACCCGGCTGTCTCGGGGAGACCCTTGGGCTTTCCGTCCCATCCTCGCGGATGGTTTAGTAGTATCGTTTATCCCGCTGTAATCTGTGTAATAGCGTTGCAAGCATATTTTGTGCCTGTCGGACAGATATTGTATTTCTAAGCAAATACAGGTAGTTAGATTGTGATGTTCTTCCTATTGTTGTGAGGTGGCTGCCGTTAAATGACGTTGGTATGCCATTTTGCGGAATTTTGACTCCGTTATTTTCCAGAGGTGTCGCGTGCCGGCGGATGCAGTGATGGCTGATGATACTCCACAAGTAATCTGGTGATTTTTGGCTGTTTGGGTGATATAGTGCCGGCGTTGTTCGAGGACATTCCAAGCGGAGTATTGCACATGGCACAGCAAAAGATTTATCTGGTTGGGGCGGGTATCACGGGCTGGGAAGGCTTTACCGCCAAGGCGCTGGAAATCATCGGCAAGGCCGATGTGCTGATCGGTCATCAACGGCATCTGGACATATTTCCTGATTTTGCCGGAGAGAAGCGGGTGCTGGGCGACCTGTCAGAGTTGATGGAGTTCCTCAGGCAGACCGAACAGCGGGTTGTGGTTCTCGCATCGGGCGATCCGGCCTTTTTCGGTGTGTCGCGTTTTCTGCTCCGCAATCTATCCAAGGACCGGATCGAGATCTTCCCCAATGTCACCAGCATGCAGTATGCCTTTGCGCGCATCAAGGAACCGTGGGACGACGGCATCTTTGTTTCGGTGCATGGTCGCGGAATGCATCCGGCGATTGACAAGATCATTGCCGCCGAAAAAGCCTGCGTTCTGACCGACAGGGTCAACACTCCCAAGGCGATTGCCGCCGAGTTGATTGAACGGGGCGCCGAAGGGTACGAGGCCTGGCTGTGCGAAGACCTGGGTATGCCGACCGAGAAGTTCACCAAAACCACGGTGCGCGGCCTTTTGGAAATAAGCTCCTCAGAGTTGAATATCTTGATCCTGATCCGTACCTATGAGCCGAACCTGATTCATTATCCTTTGATCGGAATCGGAGACGACGAGTTCCACACCTCCAAGAAGCTGATCACCAAGCAGGAGGTGCGGGCCGTCACGCTGGCCAAACTGCAGTTGCAGGACGACCTGGTGTTGTGGGATATCGGCGCCGGCAGCTGCTCGGTTTCGATCGAAGCCTCCAACCTGATGCCGAACGGCCGCATTTTCGCGGTGGAAAGAAACCAGCAGTGTATCGGTTTCATCGCCGAAAACCTGAAAAAATTCTGTACCCGCAATATCAAGCTGATCGAGGCCTTCGCTCCGGAAGGGCTGGATGACCTGCCCGATCCGGACCGCGTCTTTATCGGCGGCGCCGGCGGCAAGCTGGACGAGATTATCGATGTGATTTCGCTGAGGCTGAAGTCGGAAGGGGTGGTGGTGATCAACGCCGTGACCCTTGACACCCTGACCAGGGCTGTGGAATTCCTGGAGGACCACGGCTTCACGGTCGAGGCCACCTGCGTCAATATCGCCAAGACCCGCAACCTGACCGAATACAAGATGTTCGAGGCCCAGAACCCGGTCTATGTGATCACCGCCCGGAAGGGGGGCGAATAGTGGCCCTGATCCACGCCGTCGGCGTCGGTCCGGGCGATCCGGAGCTTCTGACCCGCAAGGCCGAACTGGTCCTGCGCCGGGCCGACGTGATCCTGGCGCCTGTATCCAATCCCTCCGAGGCCAGCGTGGCCCTGGCCACGATACGCGAGTTCATCGACGAGGAGCGCCAGCAAGTTATCGTGCACCAGTTCCCGATGACCTCCGACCGTGCCCGCCTGGTCCCGGCCTGGAATGAAGCGGCCGAACTGATCGCCGGGCACGCCGAAGCCGGTCGCAAAGTGGCTTTCATCACGATCGGCGATCCGCTCTTTTATTCCACCTTTATCTACCTGCTGCGCATCCTGCGTGAAAAGTGGCCGCATCTGCCGGTGGAGATTGTTCCCGGCATCTCCAGCATCAACGCCGCCGCGGCCCAGGCCGCGCTGCCGCTGGTGGAGGCCGAGGAGAAGATGGCGGTCGTGCCGGCCACCGCCGGAATCGAACAGATCGCCGCCGCCCTGGCCAACTTCGAAACGGTCGTGCTGCTGAAGGTCAAGCCGCTCTACGCCGACATCCTTGAACTTCTTCGCCAGACTGGCCGCGAGGCGAGCACCGTCTTCGTCGAGCGGGTCGGCAGTTCCCGCCAGAAGATTCTGACCGATTTCGCCGAAATCTCGGCCCATTCACCGGATTACCTGTCGCTGTTGATTATCAAACAGCCATGTTCCTCGTAAAACTCCTCGTCTCGAACCTGGTCATCGTCGCCTGTGTGCTGATCGGCAAACGTTTCCCGTCCCTGGGCGGTTTGATCGCGACCATGCCGCTCACCAGCCTGATCGTGCTGCTCTGGCTGGCCAGCGACAATCCCGGTGATAAAAAACTGATTACCGGCTACACCCAGGGGGTGCTGTGGGGCATCGGACCAACGGTGGTTTTCTTCATCGCGACTTTTTTATGTCTGCGCAAGGGGCTGGAACTGCCGGCGGCGCTGGCGGTTGGTGGTCTGCTGTGGTTGGGGGGCGCGTTGCTGCACCAGTGGGTGCTGCGTTAATCGTACATTGGCATCTCTGCCAGATAATCCGTGAACACTCCGTCCAGCGGCGCCCGCACCCGCAGCTCCTTCCCTTTTGCATCCAACAGCATCATCTCGGAACAGTGCAGCATCATCCGCTCCGCCGGTCGGTTGCCGTAGGTGGGGTCGCCGACGATCGGTATTCCGCCGTATTCCAGGTGCACCCGGATCTGGTGGGTGCGTCCGGTCAGCGGCCTGGCTTCCACCAGCGAAAGTTCGCCGGACGATGACAGCAGCCGGAATTCGGTCACCGCGGAGCGTCCGCCGCTGACGATGCCGTACCTGGCCGAAGCGATCTTGCCGATCGGGGCGTCCACGGTCCAGCTTTCCAGCTCAGGTCGGCCGCTGATCAGCGCCAGATAGCGCTTGTCCACCTCGCCGTCGTGAAAGCGTTTCGACAGCCAGGCCGCCGCCGGTTTGTGCCTGGGAAACAGCATGGCGCCCGAGGTGCCGCGATCCAGGCGATGGATCACGCGGGCCGGTTCATTGTTGCCCTGCGCCTTGAAATATTCGGCCACCCAGTATTCCAGTGTTCCCTTCAGCTGGTAGGGGGTGCGCTGGGTGTTAATCCCGGCCGGCTTGTTGACCGCGATCAGGTCGGCGTCCTCGTACAGGAGCGCTTCCGGCGGCAGCAACAGCTCGCGGAAGCGTCCCGCCTCCATCACGCCGATCTCGAATGTATCACCGCTCTTTACGCTGCGCGACGCTACCCGCACCATGGCAGAATTCACCGCGCAGCCGCCGCGATCGATGATCCGCCGCGCCTCGGATTTGCTGACATTGCCGCAGAGCGTGGCGATGGCGTCATCCAGGCGCAGTCCGTTATGTTGATTGCCGATGGTTTTTCTGATTATCATGCTACCGTAGTAACCTGTTTGACGATCGATTTCAAACAAAATCCCTGTGGCGAAAGCCACCCGTTTCTGTTAATCTCTGCCGCCATGTTATCATCATCTGTTTCGGAAATACCGCTGCTACGCGGACCGGTGGCGCTTTCGCACCTCCTGGCGCGCTGTTTCGTGCGACCGGGAGACAGGGCGGTGGATGCCACCTGCGGCAACGGCCATGATACTCTGTTACTGGCCGGCCTGGTCGGCCCGCAAGGGCATGTGTGGGGATTCGATGTGCAGCAGCCGGCGATTGTCGAGACCGGCCGCAAACTGGCCGGGGCCGGTCTGGCCGAGCGCGTGACGTTGCTGCACTCCGGGCACGAGCAGCTTGCAAGATACCTGGCTGTCCCGTTGCAGGCGGTGATGTTCAACCTGGGTTACCTGCCCGGCGGGGATCGTGCGGTTGTCACCCGTCCGGAGACTACCCTGAACGCTCTCGAACAGTCGTTGCAACTGCTGGCGCCGACAGGAGTCGTGCTGATGACGATCTATCCGGGCCACAGCGGCGGCGACGAAGAACGGCAGGTGATTGACGGCTGGGCTGCCGCACTCGATCCACGCAACTACCATTCCTGGCGCATGGGGCAGCTGAATGTCGCCTGCGATGCGCCATACTGCATAATCATCCAGAAAGCCTGCTGACATGTTATTCACATTGCTTCCATTTATCGTCATCCTGCCGGCTCTGGCCTATTCGCTGATTTCGCTGGTCTGCGCCGCAAAGTACTTCAGGAGTCTGCCAACGCAGGTCGACGTCGGCCGGCATCCGGGAGTGTCGATCCTGAAGCCGGTCAAGGGAATGGATGAGGGCAGTTACGATAATTTTGCCTCGTTCTGCCGCCAGAATCATGACGGGGCGCTCCAGTTGATCTTTGCTGCTGCGTCGCCCGATGACCAGGTGATACCGGTGATCCGCCAGCTGATGGCAGATTTTCCGGAACACGACATCTCGCTGGTGATCAATCCGGCCATACATGGCCCCAACTACAAGGTCTCCAACCTGATCAACGCTTTCCCAAGGGCCAAACACGATATCATCATCGTCTGCGACAGCGACATCCGTGTCGCGGGCGACTATCTCAAATCGGTCACAAGCCATTTCAGCGATCCGCAGGTCGGTCTGGTGACCTCGCTCTACCGTACCTCGTCGGTGCCTGGTGTCGCTGCCGCGCTGGAGGCGACCGGTTTCACCGCCGAGATGATCCCGAATGTGCTGGTGGCGCTGCAGCTGGAAGGGCTCTCCTTCGCCTTGGGCGCTTCGATGGCGGTCCGGCGCGAAGCGCTGGCGTCCATCGGCGGTTTCCAGGCGTTGGCCGACTACCTGGCCGATGATTACCAGCTGGGCAATAAAATCCATCTGTCCGGCTGGCGGATCGCTCTGGATGGTTGTTTCGTGGAAAGCATGGTCAAGTCCGAAAACCTGATTTCGGTGCTTTCCCGGCAGCTGCGCTGGGCCCGTACGATGCGGGTCAGCCGCCCCGGAGGCTATCTGGCCTCGGGCATCACGCTCCCCTTTCCTGCCGCGCTTCTGGCCACGCTGATCGCTTCGTCACCTGCTCCGGCGCTGTCCGCCGTTGCGCTTTTGTATGCGCTGCGCATGCTGGTCTGCACGCTCTTCAGCCGCGTTTTCGTCCGGGACGGTCTCTTTCCGCGCTGGCTCTGGTTGCTGCCGCTGCGCGACATGCTGGCATTCTTCACCTGGGCTCTCTCCTTTCTGGGCAACCGGGTGGAGTGGCGCGGCAGCCGTTTCGTGCTGAAACCGGGCGGCAAGATCGAGGAGCTGGTTTGATCCGGGTCCCATACTTCCACGGTGTGCCGGATACGGGCTTGCTGCCATGAAAATCACCCTGCTGACCCATTCAAAAGAGTTTGGTAAACGCTCCAACACCGGCGGTCTGGTGGTGGATGTGTTGGGAACCGCCGCCGAGCAGGTGCGCTGGGACCGGATGAACCCGCCGGCCGCGCTGCTCAAGGAGATCGAGGCGGGCGGTGTGGCGCTGGTGTATCCGGGGGCGACGGATGAGAACGACGGCGACCTGAGCGGAATCGAACACTTCATCATCATCGACGGCACCTGGCACGAAGCCCGCAAAATACACCAGCGCAGCCCCTACCTGCAGAAGATCCGCCGGGTCTGCCTGACGCCTGCCGGGAAATCGCTCTACAACTTGAGGAAAAACCAGAAGGAAGCCTGTCTGTGCACCGCGGAATGTGTGATCGAGCTTCTGCTCTGCAAGGGGCATATGGACGAGGCGCAGCGGTTGCGTGATGAATTTCTGTCCTTCATCAGGCCGCAGGGGGCCTTGCGCGGCGAAGTGCCGGGGCATTAGCGTATCAACCGGTTCCGGTAAAAAACGATTGACACCCCCTGTGCAAAAGTATAAAAAGAATGAACGTTCATTCCATTAATGAGGGGTTGTGTGCATGGCAAAACCGGACAAGCGGGATGAGATCGTTCGTGCCGCTCTGGAACTTATTGCGGAAAACGGCTTTCACGGCGCTCCGATGGCGATGATAGCCGACAAGGCCGGGGTCGGCGCCGGGACGATCTACCGTTACTTTGAGAACAAGGACGTGTTGATAAACGAGTTGTACCGGGAGCTGGAACAGAGGTTGTTAACCGTTTTGATGGATGGATATTCTCCGGAAAAATCGGTCAGGGAGCGGTTTATCCATCTCGGCACCGCAGTCCTGCGTTACTGCATTTCCAATCCGCTTGATTTCCGCTATCTGGAACAGTTCCACAACTCGCCTTACGGCGTAGTGCATCGCAGGGACAAGATTTCAGGGGAGGCAGATGATAAGGATATTTATCGTAAACTGTTTGAGGAAGGCCTGTCCCGGCAAGTCATCAAGGATCTGCCGCTGGTGGTGCTGTTCTCGCTGGCGTTCGGCCCGCTGATATCGGTGGCGCGCGACCATATCCTCGGGTTCGTGTCTTTGGATGATGATTTGATCGTAAAAATCATCGCCGCCTGCTGGGACGGGTTGAAACGCTGATGTTCAATGCGGTTCCGACACTCATATTCAAGATAAGAATGAATGTTCATTCTATAAATTCACAGAGGTGTTTATGCAAGCTACTTACAGAAGCAGATTAATTGCAACCGTTGGAATTCTTGCCGTCAGCCTGACCCTGAACGGCTGCGGAAACAAAAAAAGTGCAGGCGGTCCGCCGCCGAGCGGCCCCCCCGAGGTTGGGGTGGTGGCTGTCAAGACTGAAAGAGTGGCTCTGACCACGGAGCTGCCGGGGCGGACGTCACCTTTTCTGATTGCCGAGGTGCGTCCCCAGGTGGGTGGTATCATCCGGAAGCGCCTGTTCAGCGAGGGTTCGGATGTAAAGGCCGGCCAGGTGCTGTACCAGATTGACCCGGCAACCTATCAGGCCGCTTTCGCCAGCGCCAAGGCATCCGAAGCCAGGGCCGAGGCCAACCTGATACCGGCCAGGCTCAAAGAGGAACGCTACCGTGATCTGGTGAAAATCAAGGCGGTCAGTCAGCAGGATTACGATGATGCCTACGCCGCTCTCAAACAGGCCGAGGCCGATGTGGCTTCCGTCAGGGCCGCAGTGGAAACAGCCCGCATCAACCTGGCCTATACCAAAATTACCGCGCCTATTTCGGGTCGCATCGGCCGTTCAACCGTGACCGACGGGGCACTCGTGACCGCCAGCCAACCTGCTGCCCTGGCAACGATCCAGCAACTGGGTTCAATGTATGTGGATGTGACCCAATCCAACGCCGATATGTTGAAGCTCAGGCGGAGCCTGACCAGCGGTCTGCTTAAAAACAGCGGCACGGCCCAGTCGCGTGTCAGACTGTTACTGGAGGATGGCAGCGCCTATCCGCTGCCGGGTGTCCTGAAATTCTCGGAAGTGACAGTTGACCAGAGCACCGGCTCCATCACGCTGCGGGCGATCTTTCCCAACCCGAAGAATACCCTGTTGCCGGGCATGTTCGTCCGCGCGATTTTGGAAGAGGGCGTCAGCGAGCAAGCGATTCTGGTCCCGCAGCGTGGTGTTACACGAAACCCGAAAGGCGATGCAGTTGTGATGCTGGTTGGAGCCGAGGAAAAGGTCGAGTCGCGACCGATCAAGGTCGTCCGCACGGTTGGCGACAGCTGGTTGGTAAGCGATGGGCTGAAAGTTGGAGACCGAGTCATCCTGGAGGGATTACAGAAAGCCAGGCCGGGCACAGCGGTCAAGGCGGTGCCTTTCGGGAGTCCGCAGGCTGCAGTGCCCGCACAACCCGCTGCAGCGCCAGCTGCTAAGAAATAATTTCGACATATGACACCCCCCTTTACAAAAGGGGGGCCGGGGGGGATTTGGTTTTCAGCGTCAGAGGCAAATCCCCCTAAATCCCCCTTTATCAAGGGGGACTTTTACACATAAAGGAGTCTTTCAATGCCTCGTTTTTTCATAAACCGCCCGATCTTCGCCTGGGTAATCGCCATCATGGTGATGCTTATCGGTTTGCTGGCGATCAAGACACTGCCGGTTTCACAGTATCCGCCGATTGCGCCGCCGCAGATTACGATCAACGCCATGTATCCCGGGGCCTCGGCCCAGACCGTGCAGGACACCGTCACCCAGGTGGTGGAGCAGAAGCTGAACGGCATCGACAACCTGATCTACATGTCCTCCACCAGTGATTCCGCCGGCGCCGTGGCGATCAACCTGACCTTCAAGGCCGGCACTGATCCCAACATCGCCCAGGTGCAGGTGCAGAACAAGCTGCAGCTGGCGACTCCGCTGCTTCCACAGATTGTTCAGCGCCAGGGGATTCAGGTGGTCAAGTCCACCAAAAACTTTCTGCTGATCATAGGCCTGGTTTCCGAAGATGGCTCCATGAGCCGCTACGACCTGACCGATTATGCGGTATCCAACGTTCAGGATATTGTCAGTCGGGTTGAAGGGGTCGGTGAGCTGCAGATGTTCGGCTCCCAGAACGCGATGCGCATCTGGCTGAATCCGAGCAAGCTGAACAATTTCCATATGACCACCAACGATGTGATTGCCGCGTTGCAGGCGCAGAACGCCCAAGTGTCGGCCGGGCAGTTCGGCGGCAATCCCGCCTCGTCTGGACAGCAGTTGAACGCCACCATCACCGCCCGTACACTGCTGCGGACCGTCGAAGATTTTGATGCGATTATTCTGCGCACAAACAGCGACGGCTCCACCGTCAGGCTCAAGGATGTGGCTGAAAGCAAGATCGGCACCGAGAATTACGATATCGAGGCCCGCTACATGGGCAAGCCGCTGGGTGGCATGGCGATTCGCCTGGCAGCCGGCGCCAACGCCCTGGATACTGCCAACAGGGTCAAGGCCAAGATGGCGGAGCTGTCCAGGTACTTCCCGGCCGGCATGAAGGTGGTCTACCCCTACGACACCACGCCGTTTGTCAAAATATCGATCGAAGAGGTGGTCAAGACCCTGATCGAGGCGGTTTTCCTGGTGTTTGTGATCATGTTTCTCTTCCTGCAGAACATCCGGGCCACCCTGATCCCGACCATCGCGGTGCCGGTGGTATTGCTGGGAACCATGGGGGTGCTCTCGGCCTGCGGTTTTTCGATCAACACCCTGACCATGTTTGCGCTGGTCATCGTCATCGGATTGCTGGTTGATGACGCGATCGTCGTCGTGGAAAACGTGGAACGAATCATGTCCGAGGAGGGATTGCCTCCGAAAGAGGCGACCATCAAGTCCATGGGGCAGATTACCAGCGCCCTGTGGGGCATCGCCACGGTACTGACGGCGGTCTTCCTGCCGATGGCGTTTTTTGGCGGCTCCACCGGTGTCATCTATCGTCAGTTTTCGATCACCATCATTTCCGCGATGATCCTCTCGGTGCTGGTGGCCATGACCCTGACTCCGGCGCTCTGCGCGACGCTCCTCAAGCCGGTTGCCAAGGGGCACACGCCGGGCGAATGCGGCTGGTTCTGTCAATTCTTCCGCTGGTTCAACAAGATATTCGACTTCTGCAGAGTCAAGTATGAGGGCATCGTCGGGCGCTCCTTCAGCAGGCCGGTGCGCTATCTGGTGGTTTACGGCGCCGTGGTTGCAGGGATGGTGTTCCTGTTCATGCGACTGCCGACCTCCTTCCTGCCGGATGAGGATCAGGGCTTCATCATCTGCCAGATCCAACTGCCGGCCGGGGCCACCCAGGAGCGAACCCTGAAGGTTATCGAGCAGCTGGAAAAACATTTCCTGGAAAAGGAACAAAAAACGGTGGAGGCGGTGATCACGGTGGCCGGTTTCAGCTTTGCCGGTCGTGGCCAGAATATGGGTCTGGCCTTTGTAAGGCTCAAGGACTGGAAGTACCGTCAGAGCCCTGACCTGAAAGCGCCGGCAGTGGCCGGCAGGGCCATGGGGGCTTTTTCGAAGTTCAGAGACGGCATGGCCTTTGCTTTTTCGCCGCCGGCGGTGGTGGAGCTGGGGCAGGCCAACGGTTTTGACTTCATGCTGCAGGACCGTAGCGGCCTGGGACATGAGAAGCTGATGGAGGCCCGTAACCAGCTGCTGGGGATGGCGATGAAAAATCCCAAACTGATAGCGGTGCGTCCCAACGGCCAGGATGACTCCCCCCAGTTCAAGCTTGATATCGACGATGTGCGGGCCGGCGCGCTGGGAGTCTCCCAGGCCGACATCAACAGCGTGTTGGCCACCGCCTGGGGCAGTTCCTACGTCAACGACTTCATCGAAAACGGCCGGGTCAAGAAGGTCTATCTCCAGTCCGATGCCAAGTACCGCATGCTGCCGGAGGATATCGGCAGATGGTATGTCCGCAACAGCAGCGGCGCTATGGTGCCCTTCTCGGCCTTCGCTACCGCACGCTGGCAGTATGGCTCGCCCCGCCTGGAGCGCTACAACGGTATCCCGTCGGTGGAAGTGATGGGTCAGGCCGCACCCGGAATCAGTACCGGCGAGGCTATGGCCGAGATGGAAAAGATGGCCGCGAAGCTCCCTCCCGGTGTCGGTTATGAGTGGACCGGACTCTCCTACGAGGAGAAGAATGCGGGCGCACAGGCGCCGGCGCTCTATGCGATCTCACTGCTGGTGGTGTTCCTTTCGGTTGCGGCGCTGTATGAAAGCTGGACCATCCCCTTTGTCAACCTGCTGATGCTGCCGCTGGGACTGGTGGGCGCGGTCACCGCGGTTTCGCTGCGGATGCTTCCCAACGACGTATATCTGCAGATCGGCCTGTTGACCACGATCGGGCTTTCCACCAAGAACGCCATTCTGATCATCCAGTTCATCAAGGAACAGATGCATCAGGGGCATGACCTGGTCGATGCCACCCTGTCGGCGGTCAGGATCCGACTCCGCCCGGTTATTATGACGTCGCTGGCATTCTTCTTCGGCACCCTGCCGCTGGCGCTCACCAAAGGCGCCGGCGCCGCGGCCCAGAATGCGATCGGCACCGCCGTCACCGGCGGTTTGCTCTCGGCCACCTTCATTGACCTGCTCTTCATTCCGTTTTTCTTTGTCATGATATCCAAGCTGTTTGGGCGTAAGAAATACAAGCCACACGCCGATGAGCCTGCTGCAGCAACTGTTTCGGAGGTAAACTGAAATGAAACACAAATTACGGATATTGCCGGTATCGTGTCTCGCGCTGGCAGCTATGCTCTGCATTTCCGGCTGCACGACCATGGCTCCCAAATACAATCGTCCCGCCGCTCCTGTTTCTAACGCCTGGCCTACAGGCCCGGCCTATCAGGAGCAAACCGCAAAGCCGGAACAGAAGCCTGTGGCCGATATACCCTGGCGGGAGTTCTTCATCGATGAACAGCTGCGCAAACTGATCTCCCTGGCGTTGGAGAACAACCGCGACCTGCGTGTAGCAACACTCAATATCGAGCGCTTCCGGGCACTGTACCAGATCCGTCGCTCCGATCTGTTGCCGAAGGTTGACGCATCCGCCGCCGCCACTTTCCAGCGCATTCCCGAAGACCTCTCCGGCACGGGCCGGGCCATGACCGTCGAACAATACAACCTGGGCCTCGGCGTCAGCTCCTATGAACTGGACCTGTTCGGGCGTGTGCGCAGCCTCAAGGACCAGGCGCTGGAGCAGTTTCTTGCCACCGAGCAGGCCCGGCGCGGAGTTCAGATCAGCCTGGTTTCCCAGGTAGCAGCCGGCTACCTGGCCCTGGCGGCCGACCGCGAGCGGCTGCGGCTCGCCAAGGAAACTCTCTCCAACCAGCAGGAATCTTTCAAGCTTATCCAGAGCCGCTTCGATGCCGGCGTTTCCAACGCGCTGGCGCTCAACCAGGCCCGCAGCAGTGTTGATACGGCGCGGGTTGACATTGCCCGCTACACCACGCTGGTGGCCCAGGACGAGAACGCCCTGAACCTGGTAGTCGGCTCGCCCATCCCGGCCGATCTCTTGCCGGCTGCTCTCTCCGAAACGCTGGCGGCGCTGAAGGATGTGGCTCCCGGCCTGCCGTCCGAAGTGCTGCTTGGCCGCCCCGATATCCTGCAGGCCGAGGGTCAGCTGAAGGGGGGCAACGCCAACATCGGCGCTGCGAGGGCCGCGTTCTTTCCCAGAATCACGCTGGTTTCGTCAATCGGCCTCGGCAGCGACGACCTGGCCGGTCTATTCAAGCCGGGTTCCTTTGCCTGGAAATTCGCTCCGCAGATCACACTGCCCATCTTTGACGGCGGCAGCAACAGAGCCAACCTGAAGGTGGCGGAAACGGATCGCGAGATCCTGGTGGCCCAGTACGAGAAGGCCATTCAGAGCGCCTTCCGCGAGGTGGCCGACGCCCTGGCCCAGCGCGGGACAATCGACGAGCAGCTGGCTGCGCAGCAGTCCCTGACCGACTCCACCTCCGAGAGCTTCCGCCTTTCGCAGGCCCGCTTCGACAGGGGCGTTGACGGATATCTGGCGGTGTTGGACTCACAGCGTTCCCTCTACGGCGCCCAACAGAACCTGATTACGGTGCGCCTGGCCCGCCTTACCAATATCGTTAACATTTACAAGGTGTTGGGAGGCGGAGCACAAGAACGGTAATGATGCGCTGACATGGAATTGGAACAAGACTCGCGGGATATCTGACGCCGTGATTGCCAACTCTTGTTGGTTGTCGGGAGGCAGACAATGCTAAAGTTTTTTCAGTCACTATTCGGCAGTGATGCCACAACGGGTCGTTATCCCGAATCCCTTGTCAAGGCGGCCATCGAGCGGGCCGTGGACGGCACCGATCCCTGGATTCGCGCCGTTTCTGGTTACAGGAAGAAATTGAGGCCGGCGGTCGTGCGGGCCATCGATTACGTCGTGGCGCTGGTGGATGGCATGGCGCCGGCGATCTTGATGGATGCCGGCAGTTACAACAGTGATCCCCGATTACGCACCTATTTTATCTCTGGCGCCGATATGCGCAAAACTCTTGCCGTAGATCGTAATCTGTTGGATTTTATCCGTGAACATGGCGCCAACCTGCCAAGGGTAAACGCACTGATGGTCATGGAAAAACAGGAAAAGTTGATATCAGGCGCCGAGCTTTCCGGCGATATGGTGCTGCGTGATGTCCCGCAGGTTGTTGTCAGCTTCGAGTCCCACCGCCTGTTCGATCCCGCCGAAAACATCGAGAAAACCCGTCTCCAGCTCAAGCACCGGGCCTTTGATCATCTGCTTCGCCTGGCTCTCGCCCGGATCGCCATCGTCAAGACCGAACGTGACAAACTCGGGCGTTACCGCACTCTTCTCCAATCCAAACTCAACCTGCTGCAGCGTGTGGGGTGGGGATTCGACAGGACCGATTCCGGTGAGCAGCTGGATCTTGCCGATCTGGAGGCGCTGCTTGGACGAATAGAGACGCAACTGCTGGAGCTGGGCGGGGATGACAGTATGCTTGAGGTCTATCTTGATATCGTGATCGATGTGCTGGGGAAGCCGGACGAGAACCTGTGGAGCAGGCAGGAGACGCTGTTCATCGATCACATGGGAATCAAGCGGAGTGAAGGCGCTGCCGGGGCTTCGCAAGTAGTACTCGATCTGGCATGTGACTCCGAGGGGAGGAATCTGGTCGTTTCGCTGGTTGACATTTCCGGGGAGTGGGTTCAGAACGGCTACAGGGCATGAACTGAGGCGAACCCGGATTTTCACCCGGGACAAGGGGAAACAATGAACGATCAGCAGCTTGATTTCAGCATCGACCGGTTGGGGGAGTGTCGTTTTCCGTCACCCATGCGTGACGGGCGCTTCACCGATGACGGGCACCGTCTGCTTTACCATTCCGGTTACGACGAGCTGCAGCCATTCATAGCGGCGGGTGTTGAACCTCCCGCCCTGGAACTGGCCGGCCCGCGTGAACGGATATATTTCGATCCAACGGCCATTGCCTGCGGTATCGTTACCTGCGGCGGGCTCTGCCCCGGGACCAACGACGTGATCCGCGCCGTGACCCTGAGCCTTTACCACCACTACGGTGTGCGGCGCATCCATGGCTTTCGTTATGGCTACGAGGGGTTGGTCAAGAGTTTCGGCCACACGCCTCTTGAGCTCAACCCGGCCATGGTGAACCAGATCAGCAACATGGGGGGGACGATCCTGTCTTCCTCGCGCGGTCCCCAGGATCCGGCGGAAATGGTGGATTATCTGGAGGAACTGGGGGTGGGCATCCTCTTCGCCATCGGTGGCGACGGCACGCTCAAGGGGGCCGGAAAAATCGCCGGGGAAGCGGCCCGGCGGGGAAGCAGCATCAGCGTGATCGGCATCCCCAAGACCATCGACAACGACATCTCCTTCATCCAGTCAACCTTCGGCTTCGAGACCGCTGTGGCCGAGGCCCATCGGGCCATCTATGCCGCCCACGCCGAGGCTACCGGCGCCCGCAACGGCATCGGGCTGGTGAAACTGATGGGGCGCGACTCGGGCTTTATTGCCGCTTACTCGACCCTGGTTGACAGCCAGGTCAATTTCTGCCTGGTTCCTGAGTCCGCCTTTACCTTCAGCGGATTATTGCGGAGCCTGGAGGAACGCCTGACCCAGCGCGGACATGCGGTCATCGTCGTGGCCGAGGGCGCCGGCCAGGAGCTGCTGGCATCCACGGCAGAGCACGACGCCTCGGGCAACCTCAAGCTCGGCGACATCGGCATGTACTTGCGGGATGCCATCAAGGGGCACTTCGCCGGCAACGGAATCGAGATCAATCTCAAGTACATCGACCCGAGCTACATCATCCGCAGCCAGCCGGCCAATCCGCACGACTCGGCCCTCTGCCTGCTGCTGGGGCATAACGCAGTGCATGCCGGCATGAGCGGCCGGACCAACATGGTGGTAGGGGTCTGGAACCATCAGTACACCCACGTGCCGATTACCCTGGCAACCCGTCAAAGGAAAAAGATCGACCCGGAGGGGTGGCTCTGGAACAGCGTGCTGGCCTCCACCGGTCAGCCGCGGGAGCTGCGCTGAACAAAAATCTGCTACAGGAGTGATAATATGTTTCAGAGGGTTCTCCTAGTCGATCCGGCCACCGGTTTCTACAAGACAAAAAAGTACGGCTTCGAGCGCTATTTCGGGCCGGTGGATCTGGGCATCCATCTGACCGAAGAGTACCGCAGCCTGAACTTCGGGGTCGGCATCTTTGCCGGCTCGATCTTTCCCGGTTCGAACCGCCTGGTGGTGACCGGTTTTTCCCCCTGCTGGCAAGGTTACTACATCAGTTCCATGGGGGGCGCGGGGCTGGTTTTCGATAATCTGGGAATCAACATGCTCAGCCTGGCTGGCAGGGCCCCGGTCCCGTCGGTGCTCTACCTGAACCGCAACCATGGTGAAGAGATCGAAGTGGAAGTGGTTCCGATCGATGTGGAGACGGTCTGGAAAACAGGCCGGACGGGAGTCTATTCCCTGACTGACCGGGTCTACGAAATGTTCGGCAAGCGCTACGAGAACGACCCGCGCATCCTGGTGGCCGGCCCGGCGGCCCTGCATAGCGATATGGGCGGGATCATGTCGGTCCCGATCGTCAAGGGCAAGATCAGCTATGTCGATACCTGGGCCGGCCGCGGCGGCTTCGGCAGCGCCATGGTCAGGGATCACGGCATCGTGGCGGTCATTTATGGCGGCACGGTGGTGAACGAGGATTTTCGCGACCACAAGGTGGCCGACGAATGGTTCAGGAACAAGTACGACATGCGCCTGCTTCACAAGGATCTGGAGGCGACCGCCAAGTACCGCTACGACGAAAAGGTCGGCACCGGCGGCACCTTCGGTGTCAACTACGCCACCATGGGTGGCCGGATCATGGCTTTCAACTATCGCACCATCTATCAGTCCGAAGATGAGCGGAAATCGCTGCACCAAAACCTGGTGATAAATCACTACTTGAAGCAGTTCAACGAAGAGACCATCTCCGCCAAACAGCAGGCCACCTGTGGCGAACCCTGTGTCGCCGTTTGTAAGAAGATGAACGGCATCTACAAGAAGGACTATGAACCCTACCAGACCATGGGGCCGCTGTGCGGCATTTTCGACCAGCGCGCCGCGGAAAAACTCAACCACCACTGCGACGCCATGGGCTTTGACGCCATCTCCGGAGGCGGGGTGCTGGCCTGGCTGATGGATCTGCTGGACGTGAAACTGCTGACCATGGATGAACTGGGAGTCACTCTGCTACCACGCTGGGATACGGCTGATTTCGATCCGGTTATCGACTCGATGCATAACGCCGAGCTGGGTTGCCAGTTGATCGACGCCATACTGGAGCGCCGCGGCATCCTCGATTTCCGGGAAGGGGTGCGTAAATGGAGTCGGATCAATTCCCGCGTCAAGGGAACGGCACTGCACGACCGTCTGGTGTACATCGCCTTCAGCCGCCGGGGGTGGATGGTTCCCAACCAGTACTGGGTGCCGGGCGCATTGGCCCCGATGACCATCATGGGCAAGTATTACATGGTTTACAGCAATGATTTCATACCGCCCAGGGAGCTGGGGAAAAAATGCGCGGAGCGCATGAAGAAGGAGCTGATTCTCGACAACCTGGGCGTTTGCCGCTTTCACAGGGGCTGGGCCGAAGAACTGCTGCCCGAGGTGATGGGGTCGCTGTACAACTGCACCGAGCCGTTTCTGCGCTCAATCGAAGTCCTGGCCAGCCGCCTGAACAGCCGCAACAGCCCTGTTTTCTGGGAATCGGAACGCAACATCGACTATCTGCATACCTTCCTGAAACGCAAGAGTGAGATCGATAATGACCCCAGCCCGGAGCTTGCCGTCTGGCTTGAAAAGTTCGGGCATGACCGGGTCGAGGCCGCCAGGGACTTCTGGTACGAGACCCTCAAGGGGATCGATGAAAACCTGCGGGAATTCTTCTGAGTCAGATACGGCTGTTTCCGGGCGGATGCCCATGGCCATTTTTTCTCTGCAGTATCGAGTGGAAGCAGTGAATTGCGTTCCCCGCCCGAAAGTGGTTCCTAGCAAGTAATCCTTTGCAATTTCAAATTCGTTGATGTATAAAATCCAATTGTTTTTTCGGTTGTTAGTGGAGATTTACGTGGTACAGGCACTCGGTCGGGTTACAATTGGAACTGTGCGTGATCTTGGTAAAACAGGCTGGTTCCTGCTTTACTCGTTCTATATGATCGTCCGGCGGCCCGGTAGTCCGGTGCAGATTCTCAAGCAGATGCGTTTCATCGGCACCAAGTCGCTGTTCGTGATCGTGCTAACCGCCGCTTTCACCGGGATGGTGCTGGGGCTGCAGGGTTATTACACGCTGGCCAAGTTTGGCTCCGAGGGGATGCTGGGAACGGCGGTGGCGCTTTCGCTGATCCGTGAACTCGGGCCGGTGCTGGCGGCCCTGATGGTTACCGGCAGGGCCGGGAGCGCCATTACGGCCGAGATCGGCATCATGCGCATCAGCGAGCAGATCGACGCCCTGGAAACCATGGCGCTGGACCCGTTCAAGTACCTGGTGACACCCAAGTTCATCGCCGCCATGATATCACTGCCGCTCTTATGCGCCATATTCGATGTGGTCGGCATCTACGGCGGCTGGCTGGTTGGCGTCAAATTGCTGGGAGTCAACCCCGGCGCCTATTTCTACGAGATGGAGAAGTCGGTCGTGTGGCGCGATGTCTATTCGGGTGTTGTGAAATCCTTTTCGTTTGGCGTTATCATCGCCTGGATCGGCTGCTACAAGGGGTATTACGCCGGACACGGTGCCGAAGGGGTTTCCAAGGCCACGACCGAATCGGTCGTGCTGACGTCGGTCCTGATACTGGTGTGGGACTACTTCCTGACCTCGGTGCTGCTCTGACATGATCAGCCTGCGCAATGTACATAAGTCGTTCGGTTCCCAGAAGGTTCTGGATAACCTCAGCCTGGAGATCCCCGAAGGGAAGATTACCGCGATCATCGGCCCCAGCGGCGAGGGGAAGAGCGTTCTGCTGAAGCACCTGATCGGCCTCTTGCAACCGGACAGCGGGCAGGTCGATGTGGATGGCGAGAGCATCATCGGTTTGCGCCGTTCGCACCTGAACAGGATCCGCGAGAAATTCGGCATGCTGTTCCAGAACGTGGCCCTGTTTGACTCGATGACCTGTTTCGAGAACGTGGCCTTCCCGCTGCAGGAAAAAACCGACCTGCCCAAGGACGAAATCCGCAGGCGGGTTCTTTCGGCGCTGGAAGACGTGGGGCTGAAAAACATCGAAAACAAGTTCCCCGATGAGCTGTCGGGAGGCATGAAAAAACGGGTCGGCCTGGCGCGGGCGGTGGTGCTGAATCCGAAAATCATCCTGTTCGACGAGCCGACCACCGGGCTCGACCCGATCATCAAGCGTGCCATCCACCAGCTTATCAAGGATACGCATGAAAAGTTCGGATTCACCGCGGTAATCGTCTCGCACGAGATTCCGGATATCTTCGATGTGGCCCAGAACGTGGCCATGCTGTACCAGGGCAAAATCCTGCAGCATGGTTCGCCGTCCGAGATCAAGAACTCGAGCCATCCGGCGGTCAGGCAGTTCATCAGCGGCAGTCTCGATGGCCCGATACACATGATTTAGCAAGCAGGTTGCAAAAAGGTTGGAGATGAATATGGCAAAGCTGGAAATGATGGTTGGCGCATTTATGGTGGTCGGTATCCTCTGTCTTGGCTATGTATCCGTAAAGCTGGGCAAAATGGAGTTCGGAGCCGGGGATTACTATACCGTGAGCGCCGGATTCGATTCGGTGTCCGGACTGAAGCCGGGTGCGCGGGTTGAGGTGGCGGGGGTTGAGGTCGGCAAGGTTGACCGGATTGCGCTGGACGAAAAGAGCGGCGATCGCGCGCTGGCTTTCCTCAAGATCAAAAACGGCGTCAAAATTACCGATGATGTGATCGCATCGGTTCGCACCAGCGGCATCATCGGAGACAAGTTCATCAAGCTCAAGCCGGGCGGCTCGGACCGGATGCTGAAAAACAATGATGTGATCCGTGAAACCGAGTCCGCCATTGACATCGAGGAACTGGTCAGCAAATTCATTCATGGTAAAGTCTGACAACAGCTTGGAGATATTGAAGATATGAAAACGGTATTTTCGCGTATGGTGCTGGTGGGAGCGCTCTCGTTGTTTTCGGCCTCGGCATTTGCGGCCGAGGACAATGATAAGGTCCGGCTGGTGCTGGGTCTTGATGATTGTATCCGGATTGCCCTCAAGGCTGCTCCGGAAATGGGAGAGGCACAGGCGGACATCGATCACACTTCCAGCAAGCTGGAGGAGGCCAAATCCTACCGTTATCCGCAGATCGAGGTTTTGGCGCTGTTTGGACCGGCCCCACCGGCAAAAAGGGAAGATCTGAACGCTACCGATAAAACCTTCAAGATGAAAGAGCTGACATGGTTCAGCAGTGCCGACGCGACTCTGATCCAGCCGCTGTATACCTTCGGGAAAATATCGGAAAACATGAAGGCCGCCACTCACGCTATCGAAGTGGAGCGTTCCCGCAAAGGGCAGCGTGCCAATGAGGTCGCCCAGAAGGTCAAGGAGTACTATTACGGCCTGATGCTGGCCCGTGAGCTTAAGGAGGTCGTCCTGGAGGTCCAGGAGAGCCTGTCCAAGGCCAGGGTAAAGGCGCAGAAAATGCTGGATCAGGGCTCCAACGGCGTTGAGGAATCCGACCTGTTCAAGCTGGATGCATTCTCGGGCGAGGTCGCAAAATATCTGGAAGAGGCAACAAAAGGCGAAAAGCTGGCGTTATCTGCGCTCAAGACCCGCTTGAATCTGCCGATATCATCCCAGCTTGAAATCAAAAGCGAACGTCTGGAAATGGACGAGCGTGTGACTCCGGAATTCGATGCCTACGTGGAGAAGGCCCGTGCCCGTCGTCCTGAATTCAAGCAGATCGCCGAAGGTCTCAAGGCCCGTTCGGCGCTGGTTGAGGCCGCCCTGGCCAATTATTATCCCGATATTTTCCTGGGAGGTCTTGTCTCCTGGGCTTATGCGGAAGATCGCGACCGTATTCGCAACCCTTACATAAATGATCAGTTCAGGCATCTTAATGGCGGGGTAGCTCTGGGCGCCCGCTGGAAACTGGATTTCGGTATTACCGGGGCCAAGGCGTCCGCCGAGCGGGCCCAGTACGACCGCCTGCTGAGTACAAGGACCTTTGCGGATGCCAATATTCCGCTTCAGGTCAGAAAATACTATCTTGACCTGAAAGAGGCCGAAAACAGTGTCGTGGCAACTAAAGCCGCCTATACCAATGCCAAAAAGTGGGCCGTGACCGCCTTGGCTAACTTCGATTTCGGAGTCGGGCCGGCCAAGGAAATATTTGATGCTTTGCAGGCCTATGCCAGGATGAGGGCCTCATATTTTCAGTCCATTTACAATTACAAGATCGCTGGGGCCAATCTTGATTATGCTACCGGTGAACCGCCGTTGGCAGATGCAAAATGACCGGAGGAAACATGTTTAAATATTTAACGGCATTGGTGGCTTGCGTGTTTTTAAGCGCTAATCTGGCCTTTGCGGGACCAACCGAGGATGTGAAGAAAACCGTGGACGAAGTTGTCCGCATTGTCGCCAGCAAGGAGATGAAGAATAATGACCATAAGCGTCGTCAGGCGCTCAAGAAGACCATCTCCCTGGTTTTCGATTATTCCGAGATGGCCAAGAGGTCTTTGGGCAAGCATTGGAACTCGCGCACGGCCGCGGAGAAAAAGCGCTTCGCCGAACTGTTTGCGACGTTGCTGGAGAACTCGTACGCCGGCAAGATCGAGTCCTATAACAACGAGAAGATCGTCTATCTCAAGGAAATTGTTGACGGTGACCATGCCGAGGTCAAGTCCAAGGTCGTTACCGCCAAGCGTGATGAGTTTACCCTTGATTATCGGATGCTCAATCAGAATGGCAAGTGGATGGCCTACGATGTCGTGATCGAGGGGGTCAGCCTGGTCTCCAATTACCGTACCCAGTTCAACAAGATCATCACCAATGGCGGATATTCCGAGCTTGTCAGGAAGCTTGAAACCAAAACCGACGAACTTAAAGCGCCCTGATGAATGGCCGTTTGGCGGTCGTTAAATTTTCTTGACACCCGCTTTAACACTGTGATAAACGACTCGGGCAGCCAGTTTCGGAAGTTTTTGCAGAACGTTGCAAGTAGCATGTTTGACCAGGCTTTGCGGTTACCCTGCATCAGACTCCGGAAACTTAAGCGGTAACCAACAGTTCCGGCGTAGCACCGGAGAAAAAAGGAGGCAGGATAATGGCACAAGGCAAGGTAAAATGGTTTAACGACACAAAAGGTTTTGGTTTCATCGAGCAGGAAGGCGGCGAGGATGTTTTCGTACATTTTTCCGCGATAGCTGGCGACGGCTTCAAGTCTCTGGCCGAAGGCGACGCGGTTTCTTTCGACATCACCCAGGGTCCCAAGGGACTGCAGGCAGCCAACGTTACCAAGAAGTAATCAAACAACCGCAAAGCAGAAACCGCAAAAGCCCGCTGAGATCAGCGGGCTTTTTTTATGTGCGCGGCACCCGGCTTCCGTTTCTCCGAGGGTCCGCTGCTGGCGGTTCTTCCGGTCCCGCCGGCGCCACGCTCACCCAGCAGCGCTTCCACGTCGTTCAGTCTCCCCAGTTCTTTCAGCGCTTCCATGATCTTGGCGCGTTCGCCCGGCTGGTGCCACAGCAGCAACGCTTTCTGCAGCCCCTTTTCCCGGTCGCTCCTGGCCACGTACACCTGCCTGCCGCTCAGCGGGTCAATACCGGTGTGGAACATGCAGCTGGAAATGGTGCCGGGGGTGGGGGTGAAATCCTGCACCTGCTCCACCTTTAGACCGATTTTCTTCAGCGCAAGCGCCAGTTCCAGCATGTCCTCCAGTCTGCAGCCCGGGTGCCCGGAGATCAGGTAGGGAACAATGGTCTGGCGCTTGCCCAGTCGGTCGCTCTCATCGCGGAACCTGGTCAGGAATCTGTCGAAAGCTTTCCTGCCCGGTTTGCGCATCAGGTCGGTAACATGTTCAGCCAGGTGTTCCGGGGCGATCTTCAAGAGGCCGCTGACGTGATGGCCGACCAGTTCCCGGAAGTAGCCAGGCTGCGCTTCCAGCAGGTCGTAGCGCACGCCGGAAGAGATCGCGACATGCTTGACCCCTTTGCGCTGGCGAGCCTTCTGCAGCAGCGCCACAGCGCGCTTGTCGGAGGTCAGCAGGTTCCGGCAGACATGGGGGAAGATGCAGCTTTCCCGCAGGCAGGTTTTCATCGCATCCGGGTTGCCGCAGCTCAGGCCGTACATGTTCGCGGTCGGGCCGCCGATGTCGCTGATGCTGCCGCGAAACCAGGATTTGCCGGCCAGTTCGTCGATTTCGGAGAGGATCGAATCCTCGCTGCGCGACTGGATCGTCTTGCCCTGGTGCATCGTGATCGCGCAGAAGGCGCAGCCGCCGAAGCATCCCCGGTGGCTGGTAATCGAGGTCTTGATCTGCTCCCAGGCCGGGATCTGCTCGCGGTATGACGGGTGGGGAGACTTCTCGAACGGCAGGTCGTAAACGGCGTCCAGCTCCTGGCGGGAAAGCGGCAGGGCCGGCGGGTTGCAGACCAGCAGGCGGTTGCCGTGCGGCTGCAAGAGCGTCCTGGCGCTCCAGGGGTTCTGTTCCAGGTAGGCTGTCTTGAAGGCCAGGGCAAACTGTTCTTTCGAGGAGCAGACCTCTTCAAAAGAGGGTAGTGTCACACAGGGGACATCTTCCGGCAGGCTGCGGATCTGTGCCGTGCCGCGCACGTCAGCGATCTCCGGCAGCTTTTCACCGTCACGCAGCCGCCGTGCGACTTCCAGGATCGCCCGTTCGCCCATGCCGTAGATCAGCAGGTCGGCCTTGGCGTCGAAGAGGATCGAGCGGCGTACCTTGTCCTCCCAGAAGTCGTAATGGGCGAAGCGCCTCAGCGACGCCTCCAGTCCGCCGATGATCACCGGCACATCCCGGTAAGCCTCTTTCAGTCGGGAGGTGTAGATTATGGTGGCCCGGTTGGGACGCGCTCCATGGCGGTTGCCGGGGGTGTAGGCGTCGTCGTGGCGCAGTTTTCGGGCGGGGGTGTAGTGGGCCACCATCGAGTCCATCGCGCCGGCCGAGACCGCAAAGAACAGTCGCGGCCGGCCGAGGGCCATGAAGGGCTCTTTCGAGCGCCAGTCCGGCTGGGGGATGATGCCGACCCGGAATCCGTGCGACTCCAACCAGCGCGCCAGCAGCGGCACGCCGAAGGCGGGGTGATCAATGCAGGCGTCACCGGAGACGAAGATTATGTCGAGCTGGTCCCAGCCGCGGGCCCGGACTTCCCCTGCGGTAATCGGGAGGAACGCCACCGTCAGGGAAACAGCGCCAGGCCGTCAAGCCCGGTTGTTTCCGGATAGCCGCAGACCAGGTTCATGTTTTGCACCGCCTGGCCGGATGCTCCCTTGACCAGGTTGTCGATGGCCGAGACGATGATGATGCGGCCGGTGCGCTCATCCACCAGCGGGGCGATGTCGCAGAAGTTGGAGCCGCGCACGAAAGCGGTCGAGGGCAGGCTGCCCTGCGGCAGCACCCGCACGAACGGTTCGCCGGCATAGAACTCGGCGTACAGCCTGACCAGGTCGGCGCTGGTCATCTCCTTGAGCGGCGCTGCATAGATGGTGGAGAGGATGCCGCGATCCATCGGGACCAGGTGTGGCGTGAAGGTCACCTTCAGCGGCTCGCCGGCCAGCAGCGACAGCTCCTGCTCGATCTCCGGCGTATGCCGGTGGACGCCGCCCACACCGTAGGCCTTGTAGCCCTCGTTGACTTCGCAGTAGAGTGAGTCCACCTTGGCGCTCCTGCCGGCTCCGGTGACGCCGGAGGCGGAATCGGAAATGATGCTGTGGGGGTGGATCAGCCCCTGCTTCAGCAGCGGCGCCAGGCCGAGGATGATGCTGGTGGGATAGCAGCCGGGATTGGCGACCAGCTTTGCCCCCCTGATCTTGGCCCGCCTGATCTCCGGCAGTCCGTAGACCGCTTTCTTCAGGTTGGCCGGATTCAGGTGCGGCTCATACCACTGGCCGTAAACCGCCGGATCGGAAAGGCGGTAGTCGGCCGAGAGGTCGATCACTTTCCTGCCCAGCTTGAGGAAGGTCGGCACCACCTCCATCGCGGCCTTGTGTGGCAGCGCGGTGAAGATCAGGTCGGCCTTTTCCGACACCAGCACCGGTTCCAGGTTCTCCAGGATCAGGTCGCAACGTCCGCGCAATGTGGGGAAAACCTCCGAAATCCGCTTGCCGGCGCTCTGCTCCGAGGTCAGGCAGGTCACCGCCACCTCCGGGTGGCAGTGCAGGATACGGATCAGTTCCAGGCCGGTATAACCGCTGGCCCCTACTATGGCGACATTCAACATGGACAAACTCCTTTCAGCTGAAAAGGGAAAACCCTTGAAATCATGTTCCTTAAATCTATAAACATCAGTTAACCGCCGAGAAAAACGGACGCACGCAGATAAAACCAGGAGTTACATCAAAAAAGTTGATCTTAAATCAGCAGGTAGTTAGAGCTTTTGATTTCTCTGCGTGTATCGGCGTGTATCGGCGGTTAACAGCTTTTTCCAGGTTAAAATGCAGTCCAGAGCTTCCGGCGGACGCGATGTGGCAAAGCATTCATGGTCAATCATTTTCTATTAAATGTACCGATAATGCAACGTACTTTCTGAACGTCCGGATCAGGCCGGCCAGAGTGGGCAGTCCAGTCCCAGGCATTCCTTGTTGCGGGCCATCTGGGTGCAGGCGAACGGCTCCAGCGCCGGCAGTTGCAGATCCCACATTTCCGCTGCCGTGCGCATGCCGACTTCCAGCGCGATCCAGCAGTCCCGCTGGCAGCAGCGGGCAGCCCTGTATCCGGCGATCTCCGCCAGCACCCGCTGGACAATCCCCTGCACCTGCTGGCGGGCTTCACCCTTGAGCGGCGTGGCTTCCAGAAGCACGCTGAAGGCGATCCCGACTCCGATTGCTGCGCCGCAGATCCCCATGAATCCGCAGCTGCCGCCGCTGACCTCGCCGCCCCGGCGGATGGCGGCCCGGAGCTGTTCGTCCGTGACCGGATGGCCGGCATTGCGCAGGCAGGCCAGCAGCAGGCCAGGCACCAGGGCATGGTACTGCGGCCCGTGCAGCGGGAAAGAGGGGTGGCGGCGGAACTCGTGGAAGAGGCTTACCGGATCGCTGCCGGTCGCCGTGCCGCAGAGATGTTCGATCAGATCCAGGGCGTCGCCGGTATGGCAGCTGTCGCAGACGAAATGCCCCTGCTCGCAGCAGGAATTGGCCGACAGGCTCCTGCCGCAATAGTGGCAGGCGGTTTCCTGTTCGGTGGGGTGGTAGACCAGCGGCGCACCGCAGACCAGGCAGCCGGAGTCGTGCGCCGCCCGGGGCGCTGGGGCAGCGCCGGCTTCCGGCGAGATGCAGCAGTTGGCTCCGGCAGTGATGGCCACATTGGTGACAAAGCCGTGCTGATCCAGCTGCCAGACCTGCTCGCCCAACTGCTCGGCGTCTTCGGCCGGGATGGTTGCGCTCTGGCCGGGGCGCAGCCAGTGGCCGCCGGGCGTGAGCAGGCCGCCGGCCGGGCCGGGGTAGAACACCTGCAGCGGCGGCAATTGCATGGCCTCCGGTTTGCGCGCCTCGAAGGTCAGCGAATAGAAGGGGTGGCCGTTCACCACCCGGTAGGGGATCCGTTTCAGCACCCGGAAACGGACGAAACCGCTCTCCTCCAGGATTCCCAGCAGGTCCTTCTGGGTCATGGCGCCGCCGATGCACTCGCCCCGCAGGGTGCCGTCGTTGAGGATGGCCGCATCCGGCTCGATCTCGCAGACCACGTCTGCGGTGAACAGCCGTCCTCCCGGGGCCAGCACCCGGAATATCTCGCTGAAGGTCAGGCGCTTGTCGGTGGAAAGGTTCAGCACGCAGTTGGAAACCATCACGTCGGCGGCGGCATCGGCCAGCGGCAGCTCTTCCAGGAAGCCCCTGGCAAAGTCCAGGTTGTCGAAGCCGAGTGAGCGGCGCACATCATCGGCTCCTCTGCGGGCCAGCGCAAGCATCGGCTCAAGCATGTCGATGCCGGTCACGTGGCCGCTCTTTCCCACCAGGCGGGCCGCGATGAAACACTCCACCCCGCTGCCGCAGCCCAGGTCCACCACCCGGTCGCCCGGCTTGAGACCCGCGTCCATCACTGGACTGCCGCAACCGTAACCCCGGAAGCGGTAAGCCGCCGGGATGTGCTCGATCAGGCTGTCGTCATAGTGGACCGGATTCAAGATCTCGCTGCGCTTGTCGCCGGCCGCCGCCGCATAATAATCCCCGACCCTGGCGCGGCTGTCGGTGGAGCCGTTCAGGGAGAGCAGGCAGTTGCTGCGGCAGAGCGCCAGGGGACCGTGGTCGTCGCAGCTGACCAGCAGTTCTCCCATCTTCAGGCGCAACGCCGGCACGGCTGCTTCCGGCAGGCGCTCGGCGGCCCGCCGGATCAGGATCAGCGCCAGCTGTTCGGTCAGCGGCTGATAGGGGTCATCGCCGATAAAAGTGCCGGCGTGGTGATAGCTGTGGTCGAAATCCCCCCCTCCCAGCAGGAAACGCCAGGGATCATCCAGAGTGGCCGCGCTGCTCGAACGTATCGCGGCCAGCACCGGACTGGTCTGCCAGGCCTCCGCCAGGCCTCTTTCGATCGGGGTGGCCAGCGCTTCCAGGCCGATGGTCGCGGCGGTGGGATAGAGCATGTCGTCCGGCCCGATCGCGGTCGACTCCCAACCGGCGGCCGAGCCGTCGTAAATGGTGCCCGGCGGAGAAAATATCTGTCCTTTCAGGTTTTCGACGTTGTCGATGGTGATGCCACGGGATTCGGCCCGTTCCATGGCCGCGCACAGCCAGGGCAGGATATCGAGCGGCGCCGGCTGCTGCCCGGCGGAGCCCCGGCCGCGGATGAAGTGCCACATCAGGTGCAGCGCGGCAGCACCCCGGTCGGCGGCATGCTCCACCAGCCAGGGGAGGTCGGCCGCGTTTTCCGCGGTAACGCAGCTGCTGAGGGTGAAGCGCCACCCGTTGCCGGCCAGCCACTCAAGCTGCTGCTCAAGCCGGCTGAAACTGCCTTGGCCGCGCAGGTTGTCATGATGCTCGGGATTGCCGTCCAGGCTGATTTGCAGGTGAATCCTGTCGCGCGGCCATTCCGGCTTCAGGCGGCCGGACAGCAGCAGCCCGTTGGTCAGGATCGCGACCCGGCTTTCCGGGAACTGCAGAATCTGGTCGATCAGGGTGACGAAACCGGCATGCAGCAGCGGCTCGCCGCCGGTCAGGACAAACAGGCGGCACCCCTGTGCGGCTGCATCACTGATATGCCGCTGCAGCCGTTCCAGGCTCTGCTCGCGCGCCGAGTCCGGGCCGGAGCTGAACAGGCAGTGGGCGCAGGCCAGGTTGCAGCGATCGGTGATATGCAGCCACAGTTCCCGCAGCGGCGGCGCCTCCGCCAGAAAAGCCTCCCGCCCCTTGTACTCTTTGAGCGGCGGATCGGGCAGTCGTTGCAGGAAGTTACGGGCCGCCATGTCGTCCGGAGCACGATTGTCGGCAAGGTTCCGGAGCAGGATGTCGCCGGCGCTGGTGGGGACAAACCAGGATGGTCGGTCGGGGCAGAGCCAGACAGGTGCGCCCGAGACGGCAAAACGTTTCCAGCGGCTTGGATCGAAGGTCATATATTTCTCTTGTTCAGTATATTGGGGATCGGAGCGGCTGCCGTGACTGAAATGGGTCGTGTTCATGCCGGCCCCGGATCGGCCCGCAATAATCTCACACTCTTACCGGGCTGGCAAGCCCCGCCGGAATTATAATGTGTAAAGAAACTTGGCAACTGCAGGTTTTTTTACACACTTTGAAAAGCAATGATAAATCGTGTGGTTACCTCTGGCCTGCTCCGGGTGTGGAAAGATCCTTTACACTTTTGTGAAAAGTTCCGCAGGTGCGGAAATGTGTGCCGTCCATGGATTCCATCTCGCCAAGATGCTGTAATGTTTGGCTGCTTTTCAATTTTTATGATGCGGTGGCCTGGAAGCCGGTTTTGGCCCTGACTGTGCAGTATGGTGTCGGAATGTTTTGGTTGGTGGTGGTTACCTATGGCCGGTGGGAGCGGGGAGAGGCGGAAATTACGATGTACATGAACGTGTTGGTGCATAATCTCATCGCGAAAGTGCCAGGGGTTAGTGAGAAGGTGTTGGGAAATGCAGTTGCGACTGGTTCAGAAAAGGGACATAAATGACTCCAAAGACATCAAAGACAATTATGAAATTGTACGAATCCTTGCTGTCGTTTTTGGTGGGACAACTCAGAAGATAGTAAAGGATTAGCCATGAAGGATATGACGAAATCTCAAAGACGACATCTTAATGAACTTGCAGGAAGAGCTTATGAACGTGAATTGTCTGATGCCATCGATTCTGTTCATCGGGAAATACAGAAATGGAAGGACAATGAAATATCCTGCTGGGATGTTGATAAAAAGATCCATAGCTATCATGACGACGAGGCCCGTAGTCTGTACAAAACGTACGTAATGCTGAATGAACCCAGGGTCGCAGTGGCTCAGGCAGTTGCCAAAGGAACTCTGGATATCTCCGAGGTTAAAGAAGATTGCCGGTCGTTGTTGGAGAGTTTGATAGCCTATTATCGTGAATAGCAGTTCGACTTCTTTAATCAAAGGGTAAAAAACAGGGAAATATGGGCGGTGTCCCGCTTTATTACCCCTTCTGTTTCTCATAAATTATCTGGTTGACACACAAACACCAATTGGTATATTTATAAATAACACCAATTGGTGTTTGCATTCAGGGGTTAGTTATGACACCAATCGGGACTGAATTAGACGACTTTGTTATCCGTACCATTCAGGCGGCGTATCTGGCGGGTAAGGTTCGAAAGACCAAAGATTGCATGGAGGATATGGCTCGTGCCGGGCTATATGAGGCTGATGTTGAGAATGTCATCACTCATGCTGAAACGATTGAGAAGGCCATGCCCGCAACGAGCGCGAGGGCAAGCAGTCGTAGCAACACCCATTATGTGATACGGGGTACGAGCACCAAGGGAGTGGAGGTATACTGCAAGGTCTGCAGCAACTACCATCCGCAGACCGATGAGTTCATCGAATGGAAGCTGACCTCTTTCACTTTAAAATAGAGGAACGAAATCATGATCTGCACAAACTGTTTTGAAGCCGAATACAAGACTGCCAAGACCGAGTTGACGGTCACCGTCAATGGTGAGAGTCACGTTTTGAGTGACCTCGACTGTGAGACCTGTCCGGCCTGCGGCGAAATAACCTTCACCCATGCCCAGAGTCTGGCGATCGACAAGAAGCGGATCGCCCTCGAATTCGGGCTGAAGCCGCTGCTTGCGCCCGATCAACTGAAGATACTGCGACGTGTTCTGGACATGAAGCTGGAAGAAATCTGCGACCTGCTGCACGTCGGGCGCAATACCTATGGCCGTTGGGAGCGGGGAGAGGTGGAGATTACGCCGTCGATGAACCTGTTGGTGCATAATCTCATTGAAAAAGTACCTACCGCCGGCGTGAACCTTTTGGAGAATGAGCGGGCCGTTGCCATTCATAAGGCCAATGCTCCACTGTTGGGACAATATGTCTCTTTTGGTGAATACATTCGGGAAATCATCACTGCCACCAAGCTTCTTCCGGACGTGGTCTGCAATTCGCTTGGTATAGAACTCGCTGAGCTTGTCAAAATCGAGAATAACGACGTGGCGCCAGAGCAGATTCCGCCCGAGGTGACGGCCAGGATAGCCCGATTCTTCGAGGTTCCTTTTGATAATCTGAGAAGGATGCTGAATGAAGCCTTCTCCGTCTTTAAGATGAAAAATTCTGTTACGTCGGTGCATGCCCGTTCCACCAGTTACGACGCCAAGGGCGCTGCCGTGCAGTCAAGCAGCATCAATAAAATTGTCGAAAAGCTGGCGCAAAAAAAGACTGGTAGCCAAGCACAGGCGCAGGTTAGCGAGGAATATCTGGAGAAGGTGAAAGAGGCTCTTGATGACCTTAAACAAGGTGGAGTGCGCAAATGATTCCGGCCAATTATACGTTAGCTCGCGGTATGGCTCGCAAGGTTCTGAAGCAGTACAAAATTGTGGATGTACCTACTGATCTGCAGAGAATCTGCGAAGCAAAAGGGCTGGAGTATGTCGAACTTGACGATCCGGAAGAGCTTGATGGGATGCTTTTGGAGATGGAGGACGGGACACGGGTTGCCATGGTGAACAAGGCAAAGTCCTTGGTGCGGGGCCGCTTTACACTGGCTCACGAGCTGGGCCATATTTTTCTAAACCACGACAAGCGGGATTTTTACGATGCCGAGGTGGCGCGGGAGTATGGCGAGGATTTTCCGGAGAATGCCAAACCGCCCAAGGAGAAGGAAGCCGATGCGTTTGCTTCGGAGTTGCTGATTCCGATGGATCAGTTGAAGCGGTTTCAGGGAGATTTGAAGAGTCCGGATAAGCTGGCGGGGATTTTTCAGGTTAGCAGGCCGGCTATGGTTATTGCGGTTGCGAATTTCTTTGGGTTGGCGAGGAGTTTCAAATAAAGAGATTACGAGCAAGGTCGTTAATTCAGAAGGTAAAGGAGAACTCCGATGACTAAGGCTAAAGTGACAAGTCCAAAAGCAGCTACAAGTGCATCAAAGACGCTGACCAGTGCCAGCACTGCTCCAAAATCTAAAACTGCGGCGGCAAGTGCGCTGTCTCAGACCAAAGCACCCGCGAAAGTAACCTCCCCAAAGGCAGCAAGTGCGGCTTCAAAGGTTTTGAGTGATGGGCGGACGAGTAAGGATTCGAAGGCAGCGGCGGGGAGTGCGTTAGCTCAGAAATCATCGAAAACGAAGAGGTAGTGGAGCGGCGGAAAGTTGATTGCAGTTTGTCATGGGTTGTTCCGTCTCAGATTTCGGCTGTTGATGATTGAAGGTAAAGCACTTAACGAACATTGGAGAGATAATATGGATAATTATCATGACCCTATTCGACATCTAAAATACCTTAGACAGTCACTGTCACAAGATAATGAGTCAATAGGCTTTTTTATTTCGGCTGGATGCCCTTTATCCGTAGTTATGCCTGATGGTAAATGGCCCTTAATACCGGACGTAGAAAATCTTTCTGCCTTTATTAGTGAACAGCTGAAAGGCCACAAACAATATATGGTGCTGTTAAAAGAATTAAAAAAAGCAGAAAAAAACGCCAAAAATATCGAAGACATTTTAAGCTTCCTTAGGAGCTTGTTGCTAGTATCAAAGGGTGGTGATGTAAGAGGGCTTTGCGAAAAGGATTTGTTGGATTTGGAGCGGGTCATATGTGCAGAGATCGTAAAAAAACTTAACGTAACTTTACCTGATCAAGAAACATCGTATCACCGCCTTTGTAATTGGATAAGGTCAATTGATCGAAAAGTCGCGATTGAGCTATTTACGACGAATTATGACTTGTTGATGGAGCAAGCTTTGGACGACTTGGAGGTGCCCTATTTCGACGGTTTTGTGGGGTCAAGGAGGTCATTTTTTGACCTAAGAGCTGTAGAAGATAATTTAATTCCAACTCACTGGTCGAGACTATGGAAGATACACGGGTCAATTAATTGGTATCAGGAAAAAATAGGAGACCAGAAAAAAGTGTACCGGTCTTCAGAGATAAAGCATGATGCATCACATTTAATTTATCCGTCCCATTTGAAATATGAAGAAAGTCGAAAAATGCCGTACCTGGCATTGATTGATCAATTGAACAGATTTATTCGAAAAAAATCGTCATTCTTAATTTTGTCAGGTTATTCGTTTAATGACGGCCATTTGAACGATACAATTATCAATGCACTAAAGGCAAACCCAACGGCGATGGTGCTTGGTCTAATGTACGACCGATATGAAAAAGAATCTGGAGTTGGTGCTCAGGTCGAAAGGTATCCTGACGCATACCAATTTGCAAAAAAACAGCACAATTTAAATATTTGGACGTTTGACAAAGCCATAATCGGGACAAATTTGGGACACTGGAGTTGGACACAAAATAAAGATGATTGCGACTTGGATCTTTTGAGATTTGTTTGTAAAGAAGCTATTAGTCCCGATGAGTCTGAGTACTTTGTTAAACTTGGTGATTTCTCAGTATTTACAGATTTCCTGAAGAAAATAATAGGCGCTCCCAAGGAAGGTTACAATGTCTAGTAAAGAAACCTATCTTGGTGACGTGCAAGACGTTAATGGGACTACTGTCAGTATTTCCCTTTCCAAGGAATCATTAACTGGATTTGTGTACATTGACGGTCAAGGCTACAGGGTTGGTCAGGTGGGTAGCTTTATTAGAATACCTATCGGCTTTAATGATCTGTTCGGAATTATAAGTCAAGTAGGTGCAAGCGCCGTCCCCAAAACAATGGCCGAAAATCAAACTCATGGTAACAGATGGATGACAATTCAGTTAATAGGAGAAGGGCCGAGAAATGGAGTATTTCAAAGAGGGCTTTCTCAATATCCAACCATCGGCGATGAAGTACATTTGGTATCAGAAAAAGAACTAAAAAATATTTATGGACAACCTAATAAACCGTATTTTGTAAAGCTAGGCCACATATCAAACGCAGATTCAATCCCCGCCTTGATTGACGTGAATAAGCTGATAACAAGACATTCTGCAGTCGTCGGAACAACAGGATCTGGCAAATCTACGACAGTGGCAAGCATCATGAACGCGTTGTCTGACAATGTGAAATATCCTTCTTCCAGGATAATTATGTTAGACCTACATGGCGAATATGGGCAAGCGCTACAAGAAAAAGCTCATATTTATAAAATTAATGGAGATATCTCTTCAAAATTAAAAGAGAAAGAGTTGCACATACCTTTTTGGGCGTTAAATTTCGACGAGTTATGCGAGGTTAGTTTCGGCGAATTTAGTAATGAAAAGGATAGAAATATAGTTATGGAAAGGGTGCAAAAATATAAAATTGAATCCTTGACAAAATACCCAAGAAAAGGGGCCTCAGCAGACACACTTAGCGTTGACTCTCCAATACCGTTCAGCATTCATCATTTGTGGTATGAATTATTCATTGAGACATTTGGAACATACTATAAAGGTAATGGCGGAAGGCCAATCGATAACTTAGCCTATGAAACGGATGCCAACGGGGTTGAATTAAAAGGGAATCCGATGGAAGGTATTCCTCCTATTTTTAAAAATATTGTTACTGAAGCTAAAGAAGAAAAAATAAATTATTTGCCAAATTCCCTAAATATAGGGAAACAGCTTCTATTGTTAGGAACTAAGCTGAGAATTCCAAGGTATGATTTTATTTTGAAGCCTGCTAATTGGATGCCCGAAGCTGATGGAAAAGTTGCACAAGATCTTGATTGTCTTCTGGAAAATTGGATAGGTAGCGATAGACCTGTTACGATATTGGACCTGTCTGGGGTGCCTGCAGATATTTTGCAAACAACGATAGGGGCACTTCTAAGGTTGCTGTATGAGGCTTTGTTCTGGGCAAGGAATTTGTCCCAAGGTGGTAGGCACAGACCTCTACTAGTAGTCATGGAAGAAGCACATATTTATTTAAATGATGATTTTCAAGGGATGGCTTCAAAAATAGTTCAACGCATTGTGAAAGAGGGGAGGAAGTATGGGATAGGAGCTATGATAGTGAGTCAAAGACCCTCAGAAATTAATCCAACGATACTTTCTCAATGCGGTACATTTTTCGCTCTCAGGTTAACTAACGCCTCAGATAGAAATCATATTACATCTGCTTTATCAGATAACCTGGACGGACTAACTGGTATGCTGCCAATATTGAGAACGGGCGAAGCAATTATTTTGGGCGAAGCAGTTAAATTGCCGATGCGGACAACAATAGAAGCACCGCCCAGGAATAGAAGACCAGATAGCCAAGACCCCATTATATATGATGAGATATCTTCAGATGATTCGCAAAATCCAGGTGGTTGGGGCATTAAGATGGAGACTAAGCCCAATTATGAAGAGTTGGTTGAAACTTGGAGAGCTCAAAATCCGAAAATAGATAAAGTAAAATAATAAGGAGAGCACTATGAAAATGATACCTGTAGATTCAAGTAATATCGAAGCGGTCGGCTATGATGATAACAGTTCAACATTGCAGGTCGAATTCAAAAATGGAGGGATGTACCAATACTTCGATGTTCCCGAAGAAGTTTTTTTCGGCTTACGTGATGCGGATTCCGTCGGCGGATATTTGGCGGCTAGGATTAAGGGGACGTATCGATACTCGAAGGTATAGATAAATTTGAGTTTCAGAGGGATCAAAAACATACAAGTGTCAGGCACTGACATTGACAAACTATGTAGAATGGATGATTAGCAAAGACGCAGTAAAAACATAATCTGGTTAGAACTGATCTCCCGCAATTTCCTAAACAGGTTTTGTAGGGGCGATCCCTTTTGGTCCCCTTTGTTGCAATCTCTGGCAATCATGCAATGTTAACAAAGGCGGGCACCCACAAGGGGATGCCCCTACATTCTGTTGGCGGGAGATCGGTGCTAATCAGCAAACATAAAGGCAAACAGATGAGTAGGAATCCTACCAAAGAGAAAAAACTACAAATTCGCAACAGCACTGCCGAGTTCCTGATCTTCACCAAACAGGCAGGCGAAGACACCATTGAGGTGCGCGTCGAGGATGAAACGGTCTGGCTGACACAGAAGCTGATGGCTGTTCTGTTTGAGGTGTCTGTGCCGACGATCAATGAGCACCTGGCCAACCTTTATGCTCAGGAAGAAATAGCCAAGGTATCAACTATTCGGAATTTCCGAACAGTTCAAAAAGAGGGTAATCGGGAGGTGGCGAGGAATGTGGAGTTCTACAACCTCGACGCCATCATTGCTGGGGAAAGCCAACAGGTGTCAGACACTGCATTGACTTGACACAATCAGATAAGGGATCACTCCTGGAGGTGCCATATGAAACATAAAAGTCGTCTTCTTGAAGCAGTACATGAGACAGCACAGGATTTGCACGAACTCGGCTTTATAGATAAACGTGCCCTGAATCGCTATGACGCCTTGTGTATTGAGCCGGTGCCTTCGTACTCTGCCGAGCAGATTCGTACCCTTCGGGATCGTTACCGTATCAGTCAGTCGGTGATGGATTCCATTTTAAATACCAGCCTGTCAACAATCCAAAAATGGGAAATAGGTGAAAAACATCCCGGTGGTCCATCTCTGAAGTTGCTGAACATTCTGGATCGCAAGGGCATTGAGGCTCTGATTTAATCGACGGTGAGCCACGTCGGGAGGCAACTGTCCGGAAATTCCGGATGGTTGAATCACAGGTTGAAATCGCCCGTAAGCTGAACATCGCGTATCAGGTTTACCAACGCCTTGAGAATCCCCGCAAAGCCAATCCAACCTTGAAAACACTCGAAAAGATTGCACGGGTATTCGGCAAACATGTTGAACTCGGTTTTGTGTAGCAATGAGTTTAATATATTAATACACCTTATATAAGGTGTCACATTGATTATATGGAGTTAATAAAAATATCAAAATATAGTTTCGCTATTGTTTGCCCAGTAATTTAAGTAAGTTATGTAATTATGTTTCATGGCACTGTCTGTGCAAATTAAATAAAACAGATTCGCTAAATTATTTGGAGGTATTACCTTATGAAAAAAGTTCTTTCCACAATCGTTGCTGCTCTTGTTGCCATGTCTTTCACTGCTGTAGTTTTTGCTGCTGAGACCGTCAAAACTGACGTTAAGACCGAAACAACTACTACCAGCCCTGCTGGCGAAGTTAAGGTAGAGAAAAAAGAAGTAAAAAAAGTAAAAAAAGTAAAAAAAGCGAAAAAAGTAAAAAAAGAAGAAGCTCCTAAAACAGAAACAACCACAACTACAACTACTCCTGCTGCCAAGTAAATCTGTTTTAAATATGTTCAAAAAGGCTGCATCTTTGGATGTGGCCTTTTTTTATGTATAATCAAAAGTAAAAAACAACAGGTTCAACCAAAGACGCACCTGACCTAAAGGCTGTCAGGTGTTCTCCCGACCAGTAATTCCAAAAACAAATTAGAGGAGGACACCGCCATTCTTCAGCGACTCTTCATAGCATTCCTGATTTTGCTGCTCAGCACGGTCTGTGCTTCCGCTGCCGTGCCACCATCTTCGATCAACCTCGACGTTCAGGCTTCTGCGGCCGATCTCGCCGCCATTATCAACCAGTCTCTGCCAAAAGAACTCTACAAGGGGCAAGGAGGGTTCGGGACAGCGGTGACGGTTCTCCGTAGCGGCCCGATAGCCGTTAGCGCGAGTGACAATTTTGTCTATTTTACGCTGCCGATTCAGCTGACTTTCAGCTATGCGATGTATGAGAGCGTTCCGCTCCGGGCCGGGCTCAGATTCAAGGCCAGGGTGAATGCCACTCCGGACTGGCGCCTCAAGACCGAAGTGTACTACACCGGTTTGTCCGATAATCTGGCCGACACGTTCAAGCTCGGGCCACTCTCCTTTAAACCGAAAAGCATGGTCGAGAATATCACTCAACCCGTCCAGAAACTTATTGCGCCGATCATCGACAATAAAGTCAATGACTCAGTCCAGCTCCGGGCCAAGGTTGCGCCGCTCTGGCAGAACGCGTTCTCTCCAAAGCTGGTCAGCAAGGAATTCAATGCCTGGCTGAAGCTGACTCCGGAAAAAATTGTCATGAGTCCACTGCTGACGGCAAACAATCAAATCCATCTGTCCATTGGCATCATTACCGGCGCCGAGATAACGATCGGTCCAAAACCGGCCGCAACTCCGGCAAAGGCATTGCCCCCTTTGCAGCAATTACCGTCCTTCGACAAAAGTTTTCATATCCAGCTGGTCATGGACCTCTTTTATACCGATCTGGTGACCGCCTTGAACCCGGTGCTGATCGACAAGACCTTTGGAAAGGAGAAGAAGGTCACCATCAGGAATTTCAACCTGAAGGGAGAAGATGGCCGTCTGGTTATTGTTCTGACCACTTCCGGCGATTTTGATGGGGAATTAACGGTTATTGCCAAGCCGGTGTTTAATCCGCAGAATAATTCGCTTACATTTGAAGATGTGGATTTTGACACAAGGGACGCGGGGTGGTTGGTAAGTACCGGAAGCTGGCTGTTCAGCAGTTCCATTCGAAGCACTATCAAGGAGAAACTGGATGCTTCTGTGGTAGAGCGCTTGGAGAAGGCCCGCCTTAAAGCGTCTGCGGCCTTGTCCTCCGTGCAGGTGGCTGAACGTGTCCGGTTGACCGGTTCCGTCAAATCGTTGTCCCTTGGTGAGGCAACGGTGTTGAACGATCGCCTGTCGGTCAATGTGGTCGCCCAGGGCGTGTCGGGTGTCAGCCTGAAATAGCGTAACGGGCGGGTGATGTCATGGTTTTGCCAGACCGATTTCTTCCATGAACTCCTTGGCGTTGTCTCCCCGCAGATTCTCTGCCAGTCCGGTCAGGCCGTCGGTCAGATATCTGGCGTTGAGTCCTTTGGTGCGCAAGTAGGCCATGGCGATGGATGAACGGTCCTTGTGGGGGCAGGCAGTGACAATAATCTTGTCCCTGGGCAGTTCCTTGTAACGCCTGGGCAACTCATTCAACGGTATGAACAAACCGAATCCCATCTTCCAGGCCCTGGTTTCTTCCGGAAAACGAATATCCACCAGCACCGCCTTCTTTTCTGTCAGCAGGGTAATCAGCTTCTTGCTGTCGATCTTCATGTCGGCCCGGGTTTCATAGTCGAAACGGGTCAGGAAACTGTCAAAGGCAGATTCTTCGGCCGATGCCATGGAAACAGAGTTCAACAGTATCAGGGCAGTTAGCGCGATAAGCCGCTTCATTAGTTGTGTCCTCCTTGAAGTTGGTTAAAAAGACTGCCAGACGAACCAGCCACCCACCAGAACTACAACAAAACCACTAGCTCGCTTGGCCCACTGCGAAAAGTTCACGACTCCCCGCGCCTTGACGAATCCTTCGACGAAACCGATGAAGGTGCCGGCAAAGAGCATCAGCAGGCAATGTCCGATGGCGTAGCAGAACAGAAGCGCAATGCCGTACAGCACCTGTCCCTTGCCGGCTACCAGTGTCAGCAGCACCACCAGCACCGGCGTGGCACAGGGTGAAGAAACCACCCCGAAGAACAGCCCCAGCAGGAAGGCCCCGATGATGCCGCCCTGCCTTGGTTTGTAATCGCGCCTGATCGGCAGACGGATTTCATACAGACCCATCAATTGCCCACCCATGACCAGCGCGATAATCCCCGCGATCAGATACCAGGGGCCACCCAGGGTGCCGAACATGGTTCCCAGCAGGCCGGCCGCCGCGCCAAAAGCGGTAAAGGTCAGCGACAGCCCCAGAACAAAAACCAGCGAATAGCGGAAGGCCCTGCCCCGGTCGCCATCGCTGTAGCCCCCGACAAAACCAACTACCAGCGGTATGGTAGCCAGCACGCAGGGCGAGGCCGATGACAGAACCCCGGCCAGAAAGACCGCGCCGAAGGCCAGAATCGGATAGAGGGTGATGATCTGCTCGATATTGTCGAGGAAGGTCATTTGAGACCGGCCGCCTTCAGCTCTTTCAAGATATCCGGCTTGTTCATGAAACCCATATGGCGTTTTACTTCCTTGCCTTTGGCATCAAAGAATATCTGGGTCGGGATCATCTGGACCCGATAGTCCTGCGCAAGGCCAGGTGTTGCCCAGACGTCGGTAAAGGTCACATTGGCCTTGCCGTTCAGTTCGCGATTAAGCTCTTCCAGAATCGGAGCCATCTTTTTGCAGGGGATGCAGGTTCGGGCGCCGAAGTCCGCCACTGTTGGCCGGCCGGATGACAACGCGGCGCGAATGGCGGCATCGTTGGAGGAAGGCAGCTCGGCGTGGGCGATTGTTGCGCCTAACAGAAGTGACATGACTGTGAGCCATCTCATGGCAGCATCCCGATGATTTCGGCCACCGATGCCAGCTTACCGGAAAACTTGACCTTGCCGTCGATAACCAGCGCCGGCGTGCTCATCACGCCGTATTTCATGATGGAGGGGATGTCCTCGACCTTGACAACTTCGGCGTTCTTGCCGCTCTCTTGCAGTGCTTTATTCGTGTTTTCATACAGAGTCTTGCATTTGGAGCAGCCGGTGCCCAATACTTCGATTTTCATTACGCTTTCTCCTTTTTGGTTTATTTTCCATGTATCCTCTGCAGGTGGCCCGGGGTATTTACAGGCTCTTTTTCATTGTAACCGCAAAGAGCTTGCGTGGTAGCGCCCCCTCTACGAACTCTTCCACATTGACGAATTCATAGCCCGTTGCCAGGTGCTCGATTTTTTCTTTGCAGAAGAAGTGTACGATGAAGCCACCTGTCTCGTACATGTCCTCACCCCGGTGGATTCCTGTGCCATGGTGGGCGTCACCGATATGCCTGACTGTGTAGATGCAGAGCCCCCCAGGCTTAAGCACCCGTAGTATTTCCGCGGCAAGACACTCCAGTTCGGCGGTGGTAAGAGCCATACAGAAGAGCATATGGGAGTAACAGGCATCGAAGAATGCGTCCGGAAATGGCAGCGGTTGCCGTACATCGTGGCAAAGAGTGCTGACTGCTTGGGAAACGCCGGCCTTCTGCGCCTTCTGTGTAATTGCCTTGACCCCTTCAACAGCGTAATCCAGGCTGGTCACAGTGAATCCGTTGCCGGCTAAGTAGACCGTGTCTCGCCCCTGGCCCCCACCCAATTCCAGAATATTCGTCTTGCCTTCCTGTTTGAAGATTACTGCTGCCTTGCGAACCGGTTCACTCGGTCCATCACCAAACATCTCCGGGATACTGGCATAGGTCTTTTCCCAATGCGGGTTCTGCCTGCTCAATACCTGTTCTTCGATTTGCTGGTTCATGCTCCCTCCGGCTTTACAAGGTTTCTGCCTCAAGCAGCCGTTTGATTTCCATGGAGCAACAACGCCCCCTTGGCGATTGATCTTTGCAGCGGCCAACCGTGCAGGCCCCGGTAATCCGGCGGATATCATCCATGTTTCGTGCGCCGTTCCGTTTCGCCTCAAGAATGGTTCCTTTGGAAACGTCGCTGCACCAGCAGACGGTCTCATCCCGTGGCGCCTCGATTATGTTTTCAGTGAAGTTTCTGCTCACGTCGGCATTGCTCCTTCTTTCGATTTTTGTCTGTTGACCAATTCCTTCAAAGTATCCTGAATAGTGTCGGTCATTTTTTCATGATTGCCGATAGTGACCATGCGTACACGTTGAGCCATTTTCAGGGTTTCTGCTAATTCATGATTGGACGCTCCCGCCTCACGGGCGGCTTTCATGTGCCACTCAAGTCAATTCAGGCATTCTGTTCCTACGGATGCAGCCATGCCTATCATTTCAAGGTATTTTCTTTCCATGGTTTGCCTCTCAGCGGATGGGTGGTCTCCAGTCTAAGAGACGTGAAGACCACCCGATATTTGCCAGCTTGACAACATCTACTTGAGCACCCCTCTGGCCTTCATGGTGTCGCAGGGATTCCGCCGCATGACCGGGACGGCAACCCCTTTTTCCCTGGCGCGCTCTTCCATCTGCTTGTGGTGACCATCCACATACTCCTTGCATGCTTCATACTCGGTGAAACTGCGCAGTTTGGCCTGATGCTCGGTTCGTTCCGCAGGGGTCATCAGCTGCCAACCTGCTGTATTCCCCTGGTTACCGGCCCAGCGGTACGGCCGGGCCTCGGCAAGAGCAAAGGTCATTGCAAAGGCAAGTGTCACAGCTACGGTCGTGATGATGGTTTTCATGGTTGTATCCTCCATTGTGTGGTTTGTGTGGGGTGGTCATGCCCCGTTAGCTTAACTGTACACCACCATGTTGAAAATACTGTGAAGACAGTGTGAATGATTATGAATATTGACCAATGTACTGTTGTAAATTGCATTGATCAGGCAAAGTCTCATTTTCTGCTTGTGCGATCTGCTCTTAAACCGACAACCTGGCATTGATAAACGCTGTAAACTCCGCTGCCTCTGGAAAGCTGATCGCATCGGCCGGGCACAGGCGGGCGCATGTGCGGCACTCGACCACGCAGTTGTACGGATTCACCACCTTTGATTTCCGGCTTGGTTCATCAAAGGCCAGCACTCCATTTTTGCAGATAGTTATACATTCCTGGCAGCCGATACATTTTTCTTCATGAATCGTCGGAAACCAGGGAATTTCTTCTCGGGGTATTCCTCGCCACTCGCTCATGGTCTGCCTCCTCTCAAGGGTTGTTGGTCGCAAGCTCCTTGATGGCGGCAACCGCCTCTTCGGTTGATTTGTTGCGGATATCAAGAGCGAAATAGTTGTCCTTGTCAAAACCGGACGCGTCAAAGGCATCACGGAACATCTTGATCTGCATATGCGGGTCACAGGCGGCGATATAGAGCTTATCCGTCTCGCCTCCTGAAAGAAGAACTTTCATAAACTCCTCACCGTCACCGACACAAAGCTGTGGATGAAGACATACGTAATCGAACAGCTTTTCGCGGCGAACATCCGATAACACGCCGAAAATATCCATCTTGGTAAAACTGGGACAGGTCCCCTGGCAGACGCAGAGCATGAATCCTTTTTTTCCTGACATGGTTATTCCTCCTTCGTAGTGTTGTGTCCAACAACGTTAATGTGCATGCACACAGGCAACTCGTGGCTTGTGATTAAAGACGTGGGCGGCATCGGACAACAACGCCAGCGAGTTAGTCCAGAATCCGCCAATCACTTCGGCCAGCAGGGTTACGGCAGTCAGGGCAATGGCGATCTGGAATTTACTGGTTATTTTGTTATCAATTTCTGGACACATTTTTACGACCTTAAAGAATTGCGTTAAACAGATAGCCGACGCAGACAATCGCCGTTGCTACAATCCCGAAAAACACCGCCAACAGCCGGTTCTTCAAGACGTTCTTCAGGATGATCGCCTCGGGCAGTGACAGGGCGGTTACCGCCATCATGAAGGCCAAAACAGTGCCGATGGCCATCCCCTTGGCGGTCAGTGCCTGAACGATGGGGATAACTCCGGCGGCGTTGCTGTAAAGCGGCACGCCCAGCGCCACTGCTATCGGCACGGCAAAGGGATTGTCGCGGCCGGCCCATCTGGCCAGAAAATCCTGCGGCACATAGCCATGGATGAAGGCACCGATGCCGACCCCGACCACCACATAGGGCCAGATCTTTTTCAAAAGGCCCAGGGTGTATTCCCGTGCGTAATCGATCTTTTCACGAAAAGTCATGACCTTGATCTCGCTGTTGCCGACCTGCATCTCCCAGACGTAGTCCTGGACATACTTCTCCATCTTCAGCTTCCCGATGATGATACCGGCAAAAATCGCCACCAGCAGGCCGGACCCGATGTAGATCAGCGCGATTTTCCAGCCGAACATGCCCCAGAGCATGATCAGGGCCACCTCATTGACCATGGGAGAGGAGATCAGAAACGAGAAGGTTACCCCCAGCGGCACGCCAGACTCGACAAAACCGATGAACAGCGGCACCGCCGAACAGGAGCAGAAGGGCGTGACAATTCCCAACAAGGCAGCCATTACGTTGCCGATATACTCCCGCTTATGGGAGAGGATGCGCTTGGTCCGCTCCGGAGGAAAGGAGCTGCGGATGATCGCCACCACGAAGATGATCGTGGTGAGCAGCAGGAAAATCTTCAGTGTGTCGTAGATGAAGAAGTTCAGGGATTCGCCCGAACGTGAACCGGGAACCAGCCCAATCAGGGTGAAGACAATGTAGTCGGCAAAGTTTTTCAGCACGTAAACTCCATGAGTGACTGATTGAATACTCACTTAATGAGACAAAAAAATTACTAAATATCTGAAGCCACTACTGTCCGGATTGCCTTGAGGATCAGTTCTTCGGGAATCTCCTCGTAGGTAGCGCCCTGATATTCAACCGTACGGCAACTGGTGTCCGTCCCGGTCAGGCATGAACAGGACGCACAGCTGTTTTCATTCACGGCCGCATTGTCCAGGATCTGCTCCAGTGGGACTCCGTTCAACAGGAGCATGTTCGATTGGGCCATGAGTTCTTCGGGGAGCAGGGTTTCCGTGAAAGTGACAGCAAAACCCTTCTCCTCCAATTCAGCACTCAAACCGGAAATGACTTTTTTGACCGCTGCGCCTGTGGTTGCACAGCGATCGCAGGTTGCGCCTGCCTTGTCATAATGCCGCCATTCTATGGTCAGGTCTTTCATGGTTTAGGCTCCTTTTGCAGGTTACGATCAGGCCGCCTTCAAGAGGCGATGCCGTCCGGTTATGTCCTGTTTCACGATCCGGGTGACGATATCCATCACCTCCAGGATCTCGGGATGCTTGATTGCGTAATAGATCTTCAGTCCGTCCTTGCGGCGGGAAAGAACCCCGGCCGACAGCATCATGTTCAGGTGCCGGGAGGTATTGGACTGCTCCTCGGCGATGGCGGGGAATATTTCACAGACGCAGCGTTCGCCATCGCGCAGGAAATCGATTATTTTCAATCGGGTTGGCTGGCCCAGGGCTTTCAGTATTTCCGCGCGATATTCAATCAAATCTCTCATAAAAATCCTTTTCAAGTGAATGACTATATACTCATATAGTCTTTGCGTCGGTCTGTTGTCAAATGATTTTTCTAAGAGCAGAGGCGTTTCCTGGAATGCACGTGATTTGGAAATGGGATAGGGATAGCATTGCCACTTAGCGGAGTGTAGCATGGGTTTGCAGGCAGATTGATCATGGAGTGAATAAAATGCTGGGAATTCCACATTGAACTTCCCAGTGTTTGCATGTTACAGCCTGCAGATGTGTGAACTGATCAGTTCATTTTTTATTGGTGGGCAACCCAAAGCGGGTATTTAGTATGGCAACAAAATAGTTGAGAGGCGATTTTTTGTTTTGATGATCACCATGGATGATCAGAGTCCTGTTGCGATGGTGCCTGAAACCGTTGATAAGGTGTTCACGAAGTTGGCCCGCTTCTATCTGGTCCTGTACAAGTTCTCGCGACAGAAAGGAGATGCCTTGCCCATCGCGTGTCGCTTGAACAATCATATGCAGATCGTCAACAACCACAAAACTTCTGAAATCTGACAAAGTTCGGCCTATCTCCCGAAGATTGGCTTCCAGAAGTGTTCTGGAACAACAACCCTCCTTGCGAACGAAAACTGTCTGTGCAAACAGGTCGTCGGCATCGATGACGCCGCCTGAAAGTGCAAGTGCGGACGAACTGGCAAAGATCATGTCGTCTCCCGGCAACGCGATCGTTGACATGTCAGAGAAATCAAAACACTCGCAATGCTCCAGAACGGCCAGGTCATACATACCATCCCGCATGGCGTCGACAATTTTTCCCGGCATGTCAAACATGAAGGACAGATCCGCCAGATCGTTATATTCCATCATGAACTCCCGCATGATTGTCGGCAGGTGAACGACTCCGAAGGTTGGAGTACAGATGAATGCGATACTTTTCTTTTCGTGAATTGATTTAAGCCCGGCAAGCAATTCCCGCTCGATGGCAAGCATCTTCTCGGCTTTTTCATACACCAGCTTGCCGGCATCGGTAGGGATAAAAACATGACCGTCTCGATCAAGGAGCGGGTATCCATACTGTTCTTCAATGAACTTGATGCGGCGAGTAACCGCCGGTTGGGTAACACAAAGCACATCGGCGGCCTTGGAGATGCTTCCCGCTTTTACGACCTCTACCAATGTCTTCAGGTATACAGATTCCATATATAGCGCTTTCCGTTTATTTCAAACTGTGATTTGACTATAACAAACTTTCAATTTTCTTTTACATGAAAACCGGTACGATTGACAACAGATTCATTAACGCTCTCGTACGGTCGAGACAATAGCTCGACGAAAGGAGATTTTTCATGCTGAAGGAACCGGTGTTTTCACGTAGTTACAAGACGGTAGCAACAGGTTCGGCACTTCTGTTGAGTGTCTGTTTTGTATCACAGGCACAGGCAGGCCCCCGCATTGAGTTCGGCGAAGACGGAGGTTTTCTGCAGATTGACCTGAAAGGCCAGATATATGTGGAAAACACCGACTATGGCGGAGGCAGCAAGGGAGAAGACAGCCGTACCGATATCCACTTCATGCGCAACCGCATGGGGATGACCGGTATGCTGGATGACACCTGGGGCTACAAGTTTCAGACCTGCGGCAATACCGGAACCACCAAGAACCCGGTTCTTTACGGGCTTTCCGCCCAGGACATCGATTGGAATGACCGGGATATACGCATCATTGACGCCTATGCCATTGCCAATTTGCATCCGGCTTTCAACCTGAAAGTCGGTCTGACCAAGATACCTCTTACCCGTGCCAACCTGGATGACTGCTTTGCCCCCCTGTCCCAGGACCGCTCCATGTTCGTCTACAGCGCCTATGGCGCGTCACCGGCCAAGTTCAGCCGCGATCTGGGCGGCGTGGCCTACGGCCGGTTTTTCGAAGACAAGCTGACATACTATGCCGGTGTCTTTCAGGGGCGTGAAGGTTCGTCGGCGGTACAGAATCCTCTGGACGGAAAAACCTACATATCATCGAACGCTCCCAAGACCATGCTGGAATACGTCGGCCGTATCACATACGACTTTTTGGATTCAGAAGGCGGCTCCGGTTACCAGGGTACCTACTTCGGCGAGAAAAACGTCCTGAACATCGGCTTCGGCATGGCCTACCAGCCCGATGCAGCCTACAAAAACGTAACGACAGCCCCGGCCGCCAACCCTGCCAACAACACGTACGGTTCAGCTGTTACCAATTCGGAGACGGTAGACTATACCGCCTATGCCATTGACATGATGTATGAACAGAAGCTCCCCGCCGGTGTAATTACAGTAACCGGCCAGTATCTGAAAACAGACTTTGAGGACGCCTACAAGACCAACACCTCGGTCGGTGATCATCTGGCCGTGGTTGCCGGTATGAACGGCCAGAAGGAAGGCGGTTACGGCAAGCTGGCCTATATCCTGCCCTTTAGCGTTGGTAAGGTCGGCAAGATACAGCCTTACGCACTCTATGAGTACTGGGAGTTTGCCAGATTGCTGGGCAAGAACCACCAGATCATCAACCAGTACGGCGGCGGCATCAACTACTACATTTCCGGTGACAACAGGGTCAGGTTTACCGGCGAATTCCTGAAGACCGATTTCAATCAGCCTACGTCACTGCCTGTGGGCGGCATGGCGGCACTTGCCAACGTAAAAACATTCGATACTTTCCGCATGATGCTACAGGTGGTATTCTAGCTAAAATCGGGTGTCGAACGGATTTGCGGCACTAATTCTGCTTTGAAGGAGTCAATCCATGAACCGTGTGTCAGTCCTCTCCGCAATAGTACTGATTTTGATTTCCAACGGCATCTGCCAGGCCGATTCACTGGTGATCACCTACCGTTCCGGTAAAACCCAGACAGTTGTCCTGGATGAGCCGAGCCAGGGGATCAATTCGTGGCAGTTTGTCTCCGGAGCAGCACCTCAGCAGCAGTCAATCAGAGCGGAGGATTCGCCAACTTCAGCAAAGCAGGAGACACTTCAAGAGCCCCAGGCTTCACAACCAAAAAACGAAATCAAGGCAACGGACAAGGTACAGGAAAAGAAGTCCGGCGTCCGCGTCAAGTGGAATGCCAAGCCGATTCCCGACTAACAAATGAACCATGAGATAAGGAGAATACGTATGAAGAAAGTCGCACTGTTATTAGCCCTGACCCTGTTTTCCGCCACCGCCGCTTTTGCAGCCGAAGGCACTGTAAAGTCCGTCAGCGACGACAAGATTGCCGTTGAGATGTCTGATACCGCAAAACTGAAGAAGGGCGCCAGCGTAAAGATCAACGGGAAGGCCGGTAAAATAACTGCCATGGACGGCAAAACCATTACGATCAAAGCCAATAAGCCGACAGATCTGAAAACGGGTGAAACCGTCAAGGTTGATAAGGTAAATGACATGCAGGGGTGCTGATCCGCTTTTTATCATCCCTCGGAAAAAACGCCTCCGATGCCTCCCGGAGGCGTTTTTTCTTAATCATGCATCTCAAGCTTCTATCCTCCACCAGGGTTTTCAGTTATATGGATTCCATATAGCACAACCCCTTACTTCACACTGATTTGTTTCAAGTTTCAATAATTCACTATTATTTGACTGCTACAAAGTTTCTCTTCATTATTTCCTGGCCGGCAGACGACAAAGTATAATCCATGAATGTTTTCGCCTCGCCCGATGGTTCTCCCAATGTTACCATGTACAGGGATCGCGAGATCGGATAACTGCCTGATCGTGCATTTGTTGGTGTCGGATTCAAACCATCGATCTTGATGACTTTGACTCGACTTCTCATCTCCTGGCTCGTGGCCACCAGCAAGCCCCTGCTGGCAGAAGCGATGCCGTTTTTTTGATTCGATACTTCAATTATCTGGTCCCTCGGCAGGTCGATCTGCTTGAAACCTGCCCCATATTTTTCTCCATCAAGAATCATTTCCTGAAACATCTCGATCGTGGCACGTTTACCGGCTAATAATTCAGTGTTGGGAACAATCGGAGCATCGTTGCCGCCTACCTCTTTCCAGTTGCGGATTCTACCGGTAAATATTCCCTTTAACTGAGCCTTTGTAAGGTTTTTGATCGGATTGTCCCTATGAACGAAAACAGCAATTGCATCGTATCCAATAGCAGTTGGTACCAATCCATGGTCTTTTTCTTCCTGTTTCAAAGGTCGAGAGGCACCAGCCAACGGAACTTTTTTATCCAATAGAGCCTTGAGACCTTTACCGGTACCATCATTCAAAACGGTGGTGAATCTGATGCCGGTAATTTTACTGAACTGATCGACAGCCCCAACCTGCATAAAACCCTTGCCAATGGTCGATGAGCCGTTGTAGGTCAGGCCGCCCCAGGCAACTGTAACGGTTAGAGCAATGAGGACAAATGTACTTACGAATATCCTGCCGATTGAAAGATACACTCTACTACCTCCATATTGATGACATATGCACCCATCACGTAACCGTTATTTCCACATTCTGACGTCCCTGTGTTTCGAAGTGTCAAGGCATGCTTCCAAACAGATATTCTGTGTACAGCAATTCGGGGCAATAAAAAAGCGGCTGCCAGGCAGCCGCCAAAATATATTCAAACGCAAAATTAGTTCCAGTTATACATTGTCAGAGGAGCTTTTGGGTCTTCTACCCAATCCTGCAATGAAGCATCATACATGCGGACGTTCTTGTAGCCCAGGACATTGGTGAGAACATAGACAAAGCCGGCTGACAGACGGCCACTGTCACAGTAAAGGATCATATCCTTTGACTTGTCTTTTCCCACAACACCCACAGCCATTGCTTCAATCTCACTGACTTCCCGGAGGGTGCCGTCTTTTTTGAAAAGCCAGGCTGACGGCAATAACGCGGCACCGGCGATTTTACCCGGTCTTTTCACGTGGGGAACCTTGCTTGCGCCGAAATAGAATTCAGGAAGCCTTGAATCGACCAGCATGGCTTTGCCTGCTGTGACATCGGCCTTGTTTGCCATCATATTTTTCTGAAATTTAATGGATACCGTTGTGGGTACAACCTTGACCATGTCGGTTGACATCGGCTTTTTATCGGCAAGCCACTTGCTGATGCCGCCATCAAGAAACGCTGCCTGCTTGATTCCGGCATACTGGAGGGTCCAGGCGACTCGGGGAGAATTGACCTGGTTGGGTATGGTGTCGGTTTTTCCTACCACCACAACCATGGTTTTCTCGCTGATCCCGGCATTGCGAATGACATCCTGCAGATCTTCCTGCTCGGGGACTTCGTTGTCCAGCGGCTTGACGTTGATTGCCCAACTGCCGTAAGCAGCACTGACAGCACCGGGAATGTGCCCGGCCTTGTACTCTCCCAGATCTCTGATATCGACGATACGGAGGTCAGGATTGCCAAGGTTCTGTTCCAGCCAGTCGGTTGAAACAATGGCAGGGAGAGATGCCCCCCAAACCTGTCCGACACAAAGCACGAGCAACATCATTACGAGCATTCCTGTTTTTTTCATATTTTCTCCTTTATTTAAGTGCTTTGGGCTCACTGATGAGTCCCTCGTTGGCTTTTGATCCGCCCTTTATCAGGGTTTCACGTGTCAGGAAACCGGACTTTTCAACGTGGCAGGTATCACACGATCTGGTGCGGTCGGTTCTTTTCTTGATATTATGCGGAGAAGTATCCCAATAATTGGGAAGTGCGTCGAACTTTTCCATCTTGACCCCGGATTCGACAAAGGTGTCCCGCACGGTCGGAATAATCCTTAGCGTGGTGACGGTTTTCTTGTCGCGGGGGTTCCGACCGAGAATAAAGCCGGGAGTAGCTTTGGCGCCCTTGCCTTCATGACAGTTTGTGCAGTTACGGTAGTCACCGGAGGAGTGGCACGCCACACAACTTACTTTACCGTTGTGTGCTGAGTGAGCCAGTTTTGACTTGTCGCTTTTTTCGGTGCCGGAGGGGTGACACTTCTGGCAGGAAGGTCGGTCCATGATGTCCTTGCGCCCTGTCTGGACGGTACCGTCACCGTGTGTTTCCGACTTGACATGGCAATCTGCGCAGAACATCCCTTTCTGGTAATGGACATCAGGGGTGCCGCCGTATTCGCCGGTATATTCGGGATATACACGACCACCATGGCAAAGCGCGCAGGTCTTTGCTTCGTCACGTTTGACAAACTGATGGCCCTTGATGAGGCCGATATTGATGCCGCCGATGACAGGGACCTTCACATGGCAGTCGCCACAGGAGGCATGGCAGCTGTTGCATGCTTTTGGGAAAACCTTCTCGTTAAAGATCTTTCCTTCGGCAGTGGCCATGCGCCCGTTGACGCCATGTTTAAGCCCTGCTGTTGTATAGTGGAGGGAATTTTTGTAGTTTTTGGCAATTTCGCCGTGACAGCTGCCGCAGACCGACAGATTGTCAGAAGGGCGTTTGACCATACCCTTGTGGGCTGCGACTTTATCGAGCGCTTTCTCATCGCCCTGATGGCAGGACGAGCAACCTGCAGCAAAATGCGGGTCTTTTGCTATAACTTCCTTGTCAACAACAAACCCCTGGTAATACTTGTCCGCCGAAACTGGCGGAGGCTTCCCTGCTCAGCCCTCGCCTTCACCTTCGAGCGGCGGGATAAAGGTGACAAGCACCTTCATCCTGGCATCATCCGTGTGACAGGTGATACAACCGCTCTGCCCGGCGGCAAAGGCTGTTGCGCTGAACATACCCATCAGTACTAACGCCTGTGTGAATCGCTTCAAAATTGTTTTCAATGAAGACCTCCCGTTGTTAAGATTTATCCCGTTTTATGAGCATGCGCCCGATTACGGCACACTGATCACCTCCTTTGCAGGCATACTCGATGTGTTATTCCAATTCCAAATCAAAGCGCCCTCTTCGTTGGCTCGTCTTCAGCTCCTCAACATACTGTTTTTTGTATGCCTTCGTCGCTTCAGTCCTCGCCGCCTTGACTGCATCTTTGATTTGGAACCGGAATTATACAAGCAAAGACGACGCCAACAGGTAACATGCCGGAATATCATGACTTAGTCGGAATGATTTTGTTCCAAAATGAAATGATCGTGCAATATGAATGAATTGAGAGGGGGTATAGCAGAGAAACTGCACTATAGGTCGTACAGTTTAATTTTTCTCCATAGTGATGAAGGGCTCATGCCGAGAAGTTTGGAAGCCTTCCCTTTGTGCCCTTCGGTTGCCTTGAGCACACGAATAATGTGACGTCGCTCCAGTTCAGAGATCGGCATCAATTCGAGCTCGGATGAGGATGAAAGAAGATCCGGTTTTAACGAGAAGCCAGGTAGATTTTGACGTTGCAGATCGTTGCCGTCAGCCATAATGACAGCCCGTTCAATGACGTTTTCAAGTTCACGCACATTGCCGGGCCAGTGATAGCTGCGTAGGTAATGCATAGCATCGGGGGAGATGCCGGTCAGTTGCAAACCGTACTGTTTGGCATAGCGGGTAAGAAAGTAATGGGCTAGCAGGCCGATATCACCATTGCGTTCACGCAGCAACGGAACCTCTATGGTGACTACATTCAGTCGATAGAAAAGGTCGCTGCGGAATCTTCCGGCCTGAACCTCTTTATCAAGAGACACATTGCTTGCTGCTATCACCCGCAGGTCAACGGTACGCGGATCGTGGTCACCAACGCGAATGAAACTGCCATCCTGCAGCACTCGCAACAATTTGACTTGAAAAGCCGGAGAGGTGGTATTTATTTCATCCAGAAAGATGGTCCCGTGATCGGCTGATTCAAGCAGCCCTTTCTTGTCCTTGTCAGCACCGGTGAAGGCGCCTCGTGCGTGACCGAACAGCTCCGATTCAAGCAGTGACTCAGGTAGTGCGCCACAGTTGATCGGCAGAAAACACTGATCACGACGCTGGCTCAGACGATGAATCATCCGGGCAACCAACTCCTTACCGGTGCCGGTTTCACCCTGAATCAGAACCGTTGTGTCAAAAGGTGCAATCCTGGTTATCAGCGTTTTGAGTTCGGTCATCTGCTTACTGCTACCGAGCAATTCGTCGGTTTGGCATCCAGCAACCTGCCGACGCAGTTGACGGTTTTCTTCCTGTAGCCGCAACCTCACCAGTGCCCGATTTACCACCAGCAACAGATGGTCAGGCTCAAACGGTTTTTGCAGGTAGTCGTAGCCACCGTTCTTGATCGCCTGAACTGCTGATTCAATGGAGCCATACCCGGTAATGACCACCACCAGACAATCGGGATTGGCCTGAAGCGCCAGCTTCAGCAGTTCCATGCCGTCCATCTGGGGCATCATCAGATCGGTAATAATCAGGTCAACAGTTCTTTGTTGCAGACATGTGGCAGCCTCGGGACCATCGCTACAGAGAGTTGCGTTAATCCCCTCGCTTGCCAGGGTATCCCGGATCAATTGTCGCATCCTCAAGTCGTCATCAACAATCAGGATAGCCGGATCAGGCATCGCCAGCCTCCTTGCAGGGCAGTATCACCACAAAAGTGGTCCCGCTACTTCCTGATCGGGCGATATCAATACTGCCACCGTTCTCATTGACAATGCCTGCACAGATCGAAAGCCCCAGACCGGTCCCTTCCCCAAACGGCTTAGTGGTGAAGAACGGGTCAAAGATGCGGCTTCTGATCTCATCCAGTATGCCGGGGCCGGTATCCTGTACCTCAAGCCTGATACCTCCGGATTGATGTCTGACTTTAATGCTGATTTCTCCTTGTTTGCCGATGGCCTGCAGAGCGTTCATAACCATATTCAGGACTACCTGTTCAATCCCTCCGGGGTCGGCGCAGACCTTTGGGATGATGTCAAGATCGGTTTTCAGTGTGATCTTCCGCTTGCTCAGCTCAGTAGTAAGAAGGCAGAGGGCTGATTTAATGACTTCGTTCAAGTCGCATTCAGTCAGGCGGCACTGGGTTGGCTGGGCATGACGGGAAAAGTTGAGCAGGGCTTGAATGATGGAGCCGCTCTTCTTGGCCTGTTCAGCAATAACTGCCAACTGTTCACGCTGCTGCTGGGTCAGGTTCTCCTGTTTCAGCAACAGACGTGCATACCCCAGTATACTCCCCAGCGGAGTGTTCAGTTCATGGGCCACACCAGCTGAGAGCTGACCGATTGCAGAGAGTTTTTCCGTGCGATGATACATTTCCTGCTGTTTTCTCTCTTCAGTGCTGTCACGGAAGGTGATGACCCTGCCGATATATTTTTGCTCGCTATCCAGCAGAGGGGACATGTTAAGGGAGAGTTGGCGTTCCGGGGCATCGGGTGGAGTATAGGGCAAATCGACCATTTGCAACATTTTCGTGTTGATGGTAAGCCCGGGCAGGAGCGTTGCCACCGACATGCCGATCATTTCAGTCTCAGCAAGCTTCAGGCAGGCAGCGGCAGAACGGTTTGCAGAAATAATCCGGCCATCTGAATCGATTACCAGCAATCCTTCTGAAAGGCTTTCCAGTACTGTGGCCAGTTTCGATTTTTCAGTCAAATAGAATTCTCGCTGTTCTTTTTCCGCCAGTTCCGCCATTTTTTTCTCGGTGACATCAAGCGATACTTCAATCACCGTTGTGACTCGATCATTTTCATCCCAGGCAAACGGAGTGGTTACAACCTGAAAATATTTGCCACGCTTGATCATTTCGCGGGCTACAGCAGGTTGACCGGTAGCAAAAGAATATTTTGCCGGGCAATGATCCACCGGCGCACTGCGATTACCATAGGTGTCGTAGCAGTAACGGCCGGTAACATCTTCATTTCCAGGGGCTACTAGCAAAGAACGCTGCATTTCATTGCAGCGCAAGATACGGAAATCCTGATCAATAATTGAGATGCCGACTCCAGTGGCATCGAAAATCGCCTGTAATTCATCCTTGGCAACCTGTAGTTCGCGGATGGTCTCATTCAGGTACTCCAGAATGTGGCCAAATGACTGTGCAATTGTGCCGATCGGATCGAGTTCGATCAAGGCGTGGTCGTCAAGTTCCTCTTCATGCAGCGGCTCCGTTCCCATAACCTCCAGGAGCTGGTTGGTTTTCTCCCTGATATATTGCACATAGGCAAGGCAGTTTTCTTGCTCCTTGGAACAATCGCTCATGACTTGCCGCCGATAATTATCTCGTAATAGGTGGAAACTTTACGGACTTCAACACAAAGCCCCATCTTCTGGGCCGAGGCAGGAACTGTTCGAGTCGTGTCACGATGGTCGGTAAGCACGAGCAATCTGGCCTTACCGTCACGCAGACGATCCCGGTACAGGTTTATCTGTTTGAGAACCACCAGAAGACAGGCTGGACAGACCTGCCCCAGGATATCCAGTTCAATTGTTTCTATAGCTGTATCAGCGCTGCTCATATGTCGATTCTCCTGAAGCAAGGGTTTTAAGTGGGGCGGATAGAGGGTGTGTCAGAAGAAAGCAACTCTTTTTTCGCAGTTATCGGGGTAATGACAAGTGGCAGCAGTTTTGCCCCGTGCCATGCCCCAAGCAGCATGCCGGAGACAAACAACACAGCTTCAATTGACAGCAGCGGCAAGCCGCCCAGCATGAACTTGATATTGCAACCATTGGACATGCGAGCCCCAAGCGCCATCAGGATGCCACCTGTGAAAGCAGACAGACCCTGACGGCATGGAGGCAACCCGTACACATTGAACTCTTTGAGAAAAACAGCGGTGAGCAGAGACCCGGCCAGAATACCTGCCATCAAGGGCAGTTCGGTCAGCATATAAGGGTCATACATTTCGCCGGTTGAGTTCATCATGGTCAGTCGAGTCTGTTGGAATATGGTTGGCGAATGCAACACATGAGCCGGGAATAGTTGTGTCTCAAGCCAGACCCCAATATTGAGGTAAGCTTTTGATATGCCAAGGGGCCAGCCGTTCACCAAATATGCCGACAGGTTAAGCAGAGCCAACCAAACGGCTATCTTCCAGGGTTGCAGGTATCCGTGGGCTGCCGCAACTATCTTTAATAGGCTGGCACGATACCAGCGTAAAGCAAAAAAAACGGTGAACAACATTACCAGAAGGTTGGTCACCTCGGCAGCTAAAGGCCATTTCTGGTTTATAAACGAGATTTCGGTGAATTTTCCTGCACTATAAAGACGATCAAACAACGGTTGCAGTTCAGCATACAGCACGCTTCCAGCAACGATACCCATAAAGGCAACGCTGTGGGAAAGGTTGCCGCCGCCCATTTTATAAAGTGTACTGATAACGCATCCGCCCGCCAGCACCATACCTATGCCAAACAGCCAACCACCTGCAATGCCTGTAAGAGAAGGTGTCCCGAATGTGGGCGGCGGAGTTGCCGGCAGCATGCCTGTGTAGCGTACAAGGGTAAACAAAGACAGGGTTAGCCCCACTGCCAGCAACAATGGGCGCAAGAGAGTACGATCCCGGAACAGGAATTGGTCACGCAGAATGCCGGCAATACAGAAGTCGCCACGATAAAGTATGTTCCCCAGTACCAGACCAATAATCAGATTGAAGCCGGCAGCAAGCCATAGGGAGGATATTGTCATATATACTCATTTCATGTTTTCAGTGAGCAGTTGACAGGGCTAGTAATCCGGAACTGATAGGCCCTGGCAAGAATTTCCATCGGGTGGAAAACCGGATAAGGAAGTGCATGATTGAACTGCAACCTGCAACTCATACAATCTGTGATGATTGCCTGGGGAGCCAGTTCCCGGATCTTCTCCATCAGCGGACTACCGACTTCAAGAGATTTGTCGTGAAAATCGGCCTTGAAACCCAAATTTCCTCCCATGCCGCAACAGTACATCCCTCCTAACCGTTCAATGGTTATACAAGGAATAAGCGACAGTAGTTCCGGATATGGGCTTCCGATCTTCTGTTCCCGCTGGTGGCAGGGTGCAAAGTAGACCATCCGTTCGGGGATAGCAGTAAAATTCGTGTTGAAGCTGCCCTCGGTGTGAAGGCGGGCCAGGTACTCTCCGGCATCGGAAAGTTGTTCAGCCAGGCCGATGCGGCCCATGGGGTCGAGGGATGAAAAATATCCATCATCCTTCAAAATATCTTTATACATCGATTTTTTGAGCACTCTGTGCTTTGTGCCGCCCCATCCAGGTTTCGGGATCTTGATCTCATCCTCTCCAGCATTAACCGACTTCTGGTACGCCTCTGAGTAGCAGGCCCTTTCTCTGAGAAGGATCTTCATAAAGTAACCGCAGCTCGGACAGGAGCAGAAGAGATCATTACCAGCCTGAACCGATGCGAGCAGGTTTTCCATATTGGATTGAACTCGCTGCAGCGCGGTTGTGCGATCGCCTTCCACAAGGTGCGGCATGCCGCAACAGTGCTGTGGCGGTATCTGGACAGTCAGGCCGTTGTGCTCCAGTACCTCCACAGTCGCCCGCCCAACCTGGGGGAAGATATAACCGGCCGTGCAGCCGACAAAATAGGCTACGTTGCGGCTACCCTCCATTCTGTTGGTCAAACCTTTCTGTTCAGCCCATTGAAAAAAACTTTGTTCCGGAAACATAAGGAGTTGCCGCTCGGCATGGACATGAGTCACTTTTTTTATCAGTGAGCTGACAGCTTTATTTGACTGCAGGGAGTTTACCAGTTTAGGAAAGATCCCACACAGGCGGGCAAGCCGTGGAACATTTGTGAGCAGACGGGTTGTCAGGGGTAACCCTTCTTTGTCAATATAGCGGCTCTTGGCCTCCATCAAGTCAGCCGGTATTTTGGGGCAGGGGCAGAGAGAGCAGAGGGTACAGAGTTCCACAAGACTGCGCAGTTCAGCTTCAGTAATAGTAATTCCACTTTCTTTTTCCAGATCCCAGAGGCGGTAGAGTTCAGGAAAAAAAAGGCAGTCCTGATCCATCAGTGTGCGGCAGGTGTCGCAGCCGGCGCACAACTCCACAACGCTGCGGATGATGTCTTGAGGTGGTGTTATATCCCTCGAATCATGGGGATTCATGAGTCACCTCCCGGCTATGTTTGCAATAAAAACCCTTGATTTTAAGTGTTGCCTTTTCTGGCGGCCTCCCTGCAGGAACATCTGTGACTTCAACCAGATAAAAAGCACTCTTGTTTTTTTACGTCCATGAAAAAGTTCCTTCATTTTTACGCAGTAAACCAGCGCCGTTGAAACCAGAAGGCAACATTTACCAGGCCGATCATTACCGGCACCTCCACCAGCGGGCCGATAACCGCGGCGAAGGCGGCACCGGAATTGAGTCCAAAAACCGCAATCGCCACGGCAATAGCCAATTCAAAGTTGTTACTGGCTGCGGTAAATGCCAGGGTGGTGGTCTTGCTGTAATCGGCCCCCATTTTTTTACCCATCCAGAAAGAAACCAGAAACATGATGATGAAGTAGACGCCCAACGGGATGGCGATGCGCACCACGTCCAGCGGCAGCTGCACGATCAGATTCCCCTTCAGGCTGAACATGACCACGATGGTAAACAGCAGCGCGATCAGGGTCAGCGGGCTGATTTTGGGGACAAACTCGCGATGGTAACGTTCTTTGCCCATCACCTTTACGCCAATCAACCGGGTCAGCGCGCCGGCGATGCAGGGTATGCCCAGGTAGATGAAGACGCTTTCGGCGATCTGGCGAATGCTGACATCCACGACCATGCCCTTCAACCCCACCAGCGGCGGCAGTACCGTAATGAAAAACCAGGCGTAGACGCTGTAGAACAAAACCTGGAAGATGCTGTTGAAAGCCACCAAGCCGGCGGCGTACTCGGTGTTGCCCTTGGCCAGTTCGTTCCAGACGATCACCATGGCGATGCAGCGGGCCAGTCCGATCATGATCACCCCCACCAGGTATTCCGGCTTGTCCGGCAGCAAGAGAGCCGCCAGCACAAACATCAGCACCGGCCCGATCAGCCAGTTCTGCACCAGGGACAAAGCGAGGATTTTCTTGTTCTGAAAGACCTCGGGCATATCCTCGTATTTCACCTTGGCGAAGGGGGGATACATCATCAAAATCAGGCCGACCGCAATCGGTATGTTGGTGGTGCCGACTTGAAAGGAGTTGATGAAGGATTCCGTGCCGGGCACGAGGTAGCCCAGTCCGACTCCCAGCGCCATGGCGGCGAAGATCCACAGGGTTAGCCAGCGGTCCAGGAAAGAGAGTTTACGGGAAAGATGTTCACTCATGGTGGGCCTCCGAAATATTCAATGATCCAGTTCCTGATTTCATCCCGCACCCGGCGGAATTCAGGCAGGACATCTTTTGCGCTGCCTTGAAGCCTGGACGGGTCCTCAAAACCATGGTGGCTGCGCCGTACTCCCCCGAAAAAGAGCGGGCATTTTTCGTTGGCGTCACCGCACAGGCTCACCACATGATCAAAGGTTCGGTCGGAATATTCGGCAATCGTTTTGGAATACAGACCGGAAGAGTTGATGCCCAGTTCGGCCAGCGCCAGGATAACCAGCGGATTGACCCGTGTGGCTTCGGTTCCGGCGGAGAAAGCCTCCAGACGATCGCCTAGATAATGATTGACCAGAGCTTCGGCCATCTGGGAACGGCAGGAATTGTGGGTACAGAGAAAGAGGACCTGTTTTTTCATGCGGGGAGTATATCCGCTCTTGCGGATATATCAAGTAAAAATTCAATAACAGTAGAGACTTTCATGCGATATGACTTCGTCTGCATCAGTAAAGATTTGATGTGGTATACGGGCACACTGCTTGCTTTACTGTTGGTCAATATCTGGTAAAAGTGTGTTTGCCCCTAACAAACTAGGGTTTATGGATATGAGTACTCAGCCAAATGGCTGTGAAAACCCACTGGAGGTAGTGAAATGGTAAAGAAGAATGCTCTTGTATTGTGTTTGGCGCTGGCTGGCATGACGTTTTTTTCCGGTGTGGCAAATGCTGAGACGGTCCGCCTGCACGGGTCCACCACTGTTCAGAAACGCATCATGGAACCTGGGAAGGAAGCGCTCAAAAAAGCCACTGGCATCGATCTGGTACTGGTCGGTAACGGCACCGGCAACGGCCTGGAAGATCTGGTGGGCGGCAAGTGCGATGCCGGCATGGCCTCGGAAGAGTTGGCCGATGCCGTTGCCAGCATGAAGGACGCCTCCGGCAAGGCCGCCACCGGTGATCTCAAACCGCATGTGATTACCACGGATGTCATCAAGGTTATCGTCAATCCGTCCAACCCGGTTTCCAAGCTGGACAAGGAGCAGCTCAAGGGGTTGCACAACGGCAGTATCGCCAACTGGAAAACGGTCGGCGGTCCGGATCTTCCGGTCATAGTCGTCACTTCGCACCTGGGATCGGCAACGCGCAAGGTTTTCCAGAAGGTCATCATGGACGGCACCAAGTATGTTGACGGCGCGCTTGAGGTTGAGACCACCCGCAAGGAGATCGAGGACGTGGGACAGTTCCCGGAAGGGATCGGCGCGGTCAGCATGGGTTTCATAAACCTGCCCGGCAACAAGGAAAAGGTCAAGATTGTCGAGACTCCCAATATCAGCCGGCCGTTGATGCTGATCACCAAGGGCGAAGCCTCGCCTGGCGTAAAGAAAATCGTGGATTTTTTCACGGGTGAAGGCAAGAAGTTCATCAAAGACTAAAGATGCAGCCTGCTTCAGGGGCGTCGCCATGCGCGGCGCCCTTTTTGTGTCTGAATACATCCGCCAATGCAGATAAAACGCCCGATGGAGCAAGTATGACAATTAAAGGAAAGCTGTACCTGATCATGGCTGTCACCGTCATTGGCATCCTGGCAATCGGCGGATCAAGCCTGATAGGCATGAACGTGGTAAAGAACAAACTAAATGTCCTGACTGAAAAGTCAACCCCATATCAATTGAAGACCATCGAGTTGCAACGAGCTGTTCAAGAGCATACTTCCGGTCTGGTAAAGCTGTCTGCCAGCCAGAATACGACAGAATTCGCTGTCTCCAGTGGCGAGGTTGAAAAGTCGCTGGAGAGCGTTACTGCCTTGGCCAAGGATCTTGCCTCGTTTACCAATGCCGGCACGTCTTCGGGTGTTGAACAGCTGGCCTCCATCACTAAAGAAATAGTCGCCGTCACCGATTCGCGCCTTAAAGCCGAGGAGGCCGGACGCAATGCCGACCAGGCCATGAAGGTCAAGTTGCAGCAGATTGCCCAGAGGCTTCGCTCGCTTGACAGTTCCATGCGCAAAACCCAATCAGGGTCCATGACCCAACTCTCGGTATCCAACCAGGGGGTCAAGAAGATCACCAAGAAGCTGCGTGATGTCCAGAATGCCGGAAATGCCCTCAGCGAACTGAAACAGACGGTGCTGGAAGTAGCTGCGGCTGACAGCAAAACCGCGGTCACGATTGCAACCAGCAAGTTTAACGCCGCCAGCCGCAAGCTGGCCGGCAGTGAAATGGTCAAGTCAGATCCCACCGCTGCCAAGCCGCTACTGGAAGGGGTAAGTGATGTCAAGGAGCGCGTCACCGGCGCCGAGGGCCTGATAGCCCAAAAAAACAGCCTGATGGCCACGCCGGATGAGGATAAACGCAAGAAGTTCTCACAGACCCTGGCTCAGACCAACCAGCGTATGGCTCAGATGACGGTGGTCATGGGCGATATCGTTGAAAAAGCCGCCGAGGACTTTTCCCAGGAAGACACCCGCTTTGACAGCTCGCTGCAGGGCGCTGGCAGTGCCAGCAGTATTCTGGGGGTTTCCAGCGAGCTGATCGCGGAAGGTTCCGAGATCAGCCGCCTGATCCGGGATATTTTCACCGTTGCCAATGCCAAGGAGTTGGCCGACATAAAAAATGCAATGAGCTCCGCATTTGGCCGTGCTTCGGCCTTGCAGGGCAAGGTTGGCGGCAGGAAAAATGGCAAGGTGGAAGGCACCTCCGCCATCACCGGTGTAATCGGGTCACTGAACGAAGTGCGCGGACAGCTGTTGGCAAAGGGGGGCGTAGCCGACACCATAGAACAGTTGCTTGCGGTCAAGAAACAAGCCGCCGATCTGAATGCAAAGCTGAAAGAGCTGCTGCATGCTCAGCGTGAAGAGGGGAAAAAAGGGATGACTTCGGCCCAGGCCGAGCAGGAAAAAGCGGTCAAATCGGTCAACAAGGTTTTCCGGACCAATATTGCAACCGTATCGATCCTGGGATTGTCGGTGCTGATAATCGGTGTGCTGTTGAGCGGACTGGTTTTGCGCTCCATCAGCAAACCCATAACGGAATTGTCGCAGATGGCGGAACGCTTCGGAGGCGGGGACTTTTCCGGACGCCTGGACGAGCAGCGCAAGGATGAGTTTGGAACGCTGGCGGTTCATTTCAACACGGCCACGGCGAAGCTTGCCGAAATAACGCAGAGTCTGCGCCGGGCCATATCCGATCTCAATACCGGCGCCAAAGAGCTGGCCCAGTCTTCCGGTGAACTTTCGGCCGGTGCTGCCCGCCAGTCGAACGAATCTACCCAGGCCGCTTCAGCGATGACAGAAATGGCGCAGACCATTGACGACGTTGCCCGTAATGCCCATACGGCAGCTTCAGAATCAGGAAATGCCCTGGCACGCGCCACAAGCGGTCGTGAAGTAGTGGAGCGAACCGTCACCGGAATGGAGCATATCGCCACATCAGTGCGGGATGCCGCCGGTGTCATAGAAGCGTTGGGTGAAAGCTCGACAAAGATCGGCGACATCATCAAAACCATTAACGATATAGCCGACCAGACCAACCTGCTGGCTCTGAATGCCGCCATCGAAGCCGCCCGCGCCGGAGAAGCAGGGATGGGCTTTGCCGTTGTTGCCGACGAAGTGCGCAAACTGGCACAACAGACAGCCGATGCTACCAGGGAAATCGCCGACACCATCGGGCAAATTCAGAAGGACACTGAGCGTTCCGTCAACGCCATGCGCCAGGGGACACATAAAGTCGAAGAAGGCATCGCTCTGGCACATGAGGCAAATCAGTCACTGATTGCTATCGTTGAGGCTTCCAATCAGAGTGTGACCGTGGTCAACCAGATTGCCGTGGCAGCTGAAGAACAATCCGCCGTTGCCGGTCAGGTTTCGCACGGTGTCGAGCAGATTGCCGCCATAACCCGTGATGCCGAACACGCAGCCGACAAAATCAGCAAGGCCGCTGCACATCTGAATGAGTTGGCGGGAGAACTTGACCGGATGGCATCCTGGTTCAGATGCTGACAGCACACCTGATTGTGTGACACAGAAAGAGGCCGGTCAGAAATGATCGGCCTCTTGTTTGTCAGCTACAATTTGAAGGTTTATTCTTGAGAAAGGACATCAGCGCACTGCGATCGGAGGTTGCCTCAGGGAGGTCAGTTGCATGCTGTTTGAGGATCAGAAGAATTTCCCGGCAAGTAATGCAGCTTTCCCGACTCAGGGTGTAGTGCATCCAGAGCCCCTCGCGGCGGATATCAACCCAGCAGCTGCGTTTCAGGTAGGCCAGGTGGCGTGAAACGGTGGATTGGGGCAGTTTCAGCACCTCCATCAGGTCACAGACGCACAGCTCCCCTTCGGCTTGCAGCAGGAGAATGATGCGCAGTCGAATTGGGTCGGAAAGGGCCTTCAGGGTTTGGGCAAGATGTTTCATGGTGAGCTGTTATAGAGCTGTTAATCGATCGCGTCAAGCTGGATTGCAGGTTTACCGTTTCAGGATGGGCATGGGGCAATGCTTTTATAATGAGAGCTGAACTCTTGCTTTATCCGCAAAAGCGGATATAGTTGGCAAAATTTCAATCCCCGCAAGCGTCCGGATCTCACTATGAAGCGAGTATCATTTCTTGCCTGCCTTATTCTACTGTTCATGCAGATGTCCGCGGCAGCAGCTGACAAGCCGCTCATACGTTTCGGCGTCATACCCCGCTACAACCCGCTGGTCATGTACAAACGCTACCAGCCGATCATGGACTACCTGACCGCCGAAACCCCCTATCGCTTCGAGCTGAAGATCAGCAGGGACTATCCCGAGGCGGTCCGGTTCCTGCGGGAGGGGACCACCCAGGTAAGTTCTCTGGGGGATGTGACTTTTGCCGAAGCCAGCACCCAGTACAACGCCGTTCCGATCCTCAAGCCGCGTAACAGGGATGGTGTCCCATACTATCGCAGCGCGATAATTGTTCGTAACGATTCTCCCTTGAAAAGCATCAGGGAACTGCGCGGCAGGACCATGGCCTTCGGCTCACCCCATTCCACATCCGGCAACCTGATCCCGCGCTACCTGTTGTGGGACAATGGAATAGGGCTTCGAGACCTCAAATCGTTCAGCAACCTGCAACATCACGACGCCGTGGCCAAGGCCATTCTGAAAGGACAGTTTGATGCCGGCGCGGTCAAGGACGTGGTGGCGGAAAAGTACAAGGCCCACGGCCTGCGCATCCTGGCCTGGTCGGCTCCGATTCCGGCGGTGCCGCTGGTTGTAAGAAAAGATGCCCCCCCGGCTGTGGTGAAAGCCCTGACCACGGCACTCCTGAAACTTGACCGTAAAAATCCGGCACACCGGAAGATGATGCAGAACTGGGACGATGAGTTCCGCTACGGTTTTGCTCCGGCCACAAAAGAGGACTATCAGGGCATATTTCGCATGATCCGCGACATTCCCCATGGCTGCGGCAGCGGGTGCCATAAATGAAGCCGCGTTTCTTTGTCAGCATCAAGACCCAGTTCGTACTGCTGTCGGTACTGCTGGTTGCCGTCTCTTCTGCTCTGTGGGGTTGGTGGTCCTGGAAGAATGAGCGCAATCTGCTGTATGAGAGCCTGGAGGGCGAAGGCAAGCAGATGCTGACATCACTGGCATCGCCGATCATCAATGCCCTGCTCTACGAGGAAATGGGAGTCATCGAAGAGGGGGGACTGCTTGACAATTTCATCGAGGAAATCAAGAAGAATCCCGCCTTCCCGGTCATGTACGTGTATGTCACCGATCAGAACCGCAAGGTTCTGGCTCACAACGATTACACCCGCTTTGGCACAACCTGTACGGATGCACTGACCCTGGCCGCGCTTTCCGAAAAAAAATATACCAGCGCACTCATCCCCGGCGGCTCCTCCGGTGCACAGATTCTCGACATGGCGATGCCGCTAAATATCCATGGCAAGAGTTGGGGCGCTCTCCGGGTCGGAGTTTCCACAGAACCGCTTGAAGCCGAATTACAGGCCCTGGCCCGCCGGATAGCCGGGGCGGCCATGTTTTTCTTCCTGTTCGGAGCCCTTTTGTCATACCTGATCGGCCTGAACATGGCCCGCCCGCTGCAACGCCTGACGACCTTGATGGCGACCGTTTCCACCGAAAACCTGGCGGTTGAACTGCCACCTCGGCGGCCGGACGAGATCGGCGTGCTTCAGGAGAGCTTTCACCAGATGCTGAAGCGCTTGCAGCGTAGCGAGACCGAGCGCGAACGGGCTGTCAATCATCTGCTGCAAAACGAGAAGATGGCTTCCATAGGCAAGATCGTGGCCGGAGTGGCTCACGAGGTGAACAACCCGCTGGCCACCATCGCTGCCTGTATCTACAACCTGGAGCAGGAGGGCGGAGGGAAGAATCGCAACCTGGAGATTCTCAAGCAGGGAGCCGAGCGGATTGAACGGATCGTACGGCAGTTGTCGGATTTCAGCCGCTCCGGCGCACTGGAAATCCAGCCCGTCGAGAGCGGACGCTTCTTTGAAGAAATCCGGGAGTTCGGCCGGATGACCCTTAAAAACAGGGCCGTGCTGTTTATCGCGGAGAACTTTTGCGACCCTTCACTGGTATTGAATCTGGACAAGGGCAAAATCCATCAGGTCGTGCTCAACCTGCTGATCAATGCGGCCGATGCATCGCCGGATCAGGGTGTCATACGATTGGCTGCAGCTGCCGGCAACGACAGTTATATGCTTTCAGTGCATGATCAGGGGGGCGGAATTCCCGTGGTGTTGCGCGAACAGATCTTCGATATTTTCTACACCACCAAACCGGCCGGTGAAGGGACCGGTATCGGACTTGCCATCTGCAAGAGCATCACCGAGATGCATGGCGGCAGCCTTCAATTCGAAAGCCGCCCCGGCGACACGACGTTTACCGTCAGTATCCCGATTTCAGTGCAGCGAGGTATTGCATGAAAGATGTAAAACTGCTGCTGGTGGAGGATGATCCGCTGTTGGGAGAATCGTTACATCAGGCGCTCGACAGGAAAGGGTATCAGACCCGATGGGTCGCAAGCGGCGCCGAGGCGCTTGCAGCCGTGTGCGACGAGTCATTTGACCTGGTGCTGCAGGATGTCAGGTTGCCTGATGCAGACGGGCTTGAAATACTCGCACAGATCCTGAAAGCGCAACCCAGGTGCAATGCACTGGTCATGACCGGACAGGCAACGGTGGAGATGGCGGTACGGGCCATGAAACTGGGAGCCTTCGACTTCATCGCCAAACCGTTCCCCGTGGATGTCCTGCTGCTGAAGCTGGAACGGCTGCTTGAATTCCGTTCCCTGGAAAAACAACTGGCGCTGCTGTCCTTATCGTCCACGGCCTGTTCCCGCATTGTTACGCGGTCTCCGGCCATGCGCGCGGTTCTGGATATCATTTCCATCTCAGCTGCCAGCGAGGCCGGAATACTGTTGATGGGAGAGAGCGGCACCGGAAAGGAACTGCTGGCCGAGTCCATTCATGCCGGCAGCGCCCGCTCCGGCGGCCCCCTGGTGAAGGTGAACTGCGCCGCCATTCCGGAAACGCTGATCGAGGCAGAGTTGTTCGGAGTGGAAAAAGGGGCCTATACCGGAGCCGACCGAAGCCGGCCCGGATATCTGGAAGCGGCCCGGGGTGGCACTCTCTTTTTGGATGAGGCCGGCGAACTGAGTCCGGCGGTACAGGCAAAGTTATTGCGGGTGCTGGAAGAACGGCGCTCCACCCGCATCGGCAGCATTACGCCACATGCTCTTGATTTCCGCCTGGTATGCGCAACCAACCGCGATATCGCTTCCATGGTTGCTTCAGGCCGCTTTCGGGCAGATTTGTATTACCGCATCAACACGATTTGCATCAGAGTTCCTGCTCTCAGGGAACGTCGGGAAGACATCCCTCTGCTTGTGGCGCATTTCATCGAATGTCACGGCCGGAAGCAGGGTAAAAAAATCCAGCTCACTCCGGATGCGCTTGATGCCCTGCTGCACCTGGGTTATCCCGGTAATGTGCGGGAACTCTCCAACATCATCGAACACTTGTCTCTGCTTTTCGCAGGCCAGACCATTCACGAGCGGGATCTGCCGATCATCTCCGATGCAGATCCGCACCTTGGCACACAATTTGAGAAGTTCACCATCGGCATGCCGCTCCGAACAGCCATCGCGGCATTTGAAAAGCGCTATATCATGAGGGTGCTGTCAGCTTCCGGAGGCCAGAAAGGGCGGGCCGCCGAGGTCCTGGGCATCTCCCGCAAAGCTCTGTGGGAGAAACTTCGCGAAGCTGCACCCTCTGACGTGATGTGAAGTCAAATCACCGGTATGTTACCTGCGGGTAACATTTCATTGTGCGGATAAAATCTTGAAGGGAGGATCAGACGAATGAAAAGAATTGCAGCAATAACAGCCTGTATCGTATTGGCCGGATTCGGAAGTGCCCTGGCAACCGCCGGAGGCGGCGACATTACCCTGAAGAACAAGGGGGGCGATGTCGTATTCAGTCACGACACCCATGTGAACGGAATGGCTCTGGCCTGCACCCAGTGCCACGACAAACTGTATCTTGGCAAGGGACAGCACAATACCGTCACCATGAAGCAGATGCAAAAGGGTAAATCCTGCGGTGCTTGCCACAACGGCAAGAAAGCGTTTTCGGTAAAAGGCGATTGCGCCAAGTGTCATAAAAAATAGGAGGAACATAAATGGAAATCAAACGTCGAGATTTTCTCAAAATTACCGCTGCGGCAGGCGCCGTGGCGGCAGTTGGGTTGCCTAAGCTGAATGCTTTTGCCGCAAATCATTCGCCGATGTCAGGTGACGCGCCAAAAAGTGAATGGATTCCCTCCACCTGCCAAGGTTGCACCGCCTGGTGCCCGGTGGAGTTTCTGGTGCAGGAGGGACGCATCGTAAAGGTGCGCGGCAACCAGCTTTCCAAGGCCAACGGCGGTTTTGTCTGCCCGCGCGGCCACCTGATGATTCAACAGACTTATGATGCAGACCGGATAAAAGTGCCGATGAAACGGACTAATCCAGCCAAGGGACGCGGCATCGATCCCAAATTCGTACCCATCTCCTGGGATGAAGCACTGGATACTGTTGCGAACAAAATGATCGAACTGCGAACCGCCGGAACTCCGGAAAAACTGGTATACATGCGTGGCCGCTACTCTTCCACGGCAACGGAATTACTTTACGGCACATTGCCCAAGATTTACGGCACCCCCAACTACTTTTCGCACAGCGCCATTTGTGCCGAAGCAGAAAAAATGGGGCCCGGCTACACCCAGGGCTTCTTCGGCTATCGCGACTATGACCTGGCCAAGACCAAGTGCCTGGTGGTGTGGGGCTGTGACCCGCTCTCATCCAATCGCCAGGTGCCCAACGCCATCGCCAAGTTCGGTGATATCCTCGACCGCGGCACGGTTATCGCCGTAGATCCGCGCATGAGCGCCTCGGTCGCCAAAGCCAATGAATGGCTGCCGATCAAGCCGGGCGAGGACGGCGCCCTGGCCGCAGCCATCGGTCATGTGCTGTTGACCGAAGGATTCTGGAGCAAGGATTTTGTCGGTGATTTCAAAGAAGGGAAAAACCTCTTCAAAACCGGCGCCACGATTGATGAGGCGGCCTTTGTGGAGAAGCAGACCCACGGCATCGTCAAATACTGGAATCTTGAACTCAAAGACAAAACTCCGGCCTGGGCCGCAAAAAAGACATTGATTCCCGCCGAGCAGATCATCCGCGTGGCCCGTGCCATGGGCAAGGCCGGAAGCGCTTGTGCCGTTTGGATGGGACCTGGCGTAGGCATGACCCCGCGTGGCACCTACGCTTCCATGGCAGTGTATGTGTTGAACGGTATTCTAGGTTCCATCGAAACCGAGGGCGGGGTTTTCCAGAGTTCCAGTGCACCGGTCGAGAAATTTCCGGAAATTACCGACAAATTCGTCGATGAACTTGCCAAAAAATCGAGCAAGGGGAAAAAGCTTGATGGCCGCGGTTCCAAGGATATGCCTGCCATCATGGGGGGCTTTGATTCCAAGAAAGACAAGGAAGGCAAGGTTACAGAAAGCGCCAAGGCCGGTGTTGTCACTAATAATGTCGCCAACGGCATGCTCAAGCATCCCGATGCTGTCAAGGTGTTCATCAGCTCCTGGAGCAACTTCAATTTCTCTGCCACAGGAGCCCAGCGTTGGGACAAAGCGTTGTCTCAAGTGCCATTTTTTGTGCATATGGTCACCAACGCCTCGGAAATGACCCAGTTTGCCGACGTGGTTCTACCGGCCACCTTTGCCCCCACGGAAAAACTAACTGTCATCACCAACATGGCCAACCTGCATGGTCATATGTCCATCCAGCAAGAGGTTGCCAAACCGCTCTGGAACGTAAAAGCCGAAGAAACGGAAGTCATGTGGCTATTGGCAGAAAAGCTGAAGGCAAAGGGCTTTGCCAATCTTTATGACTACTACGCTTCATTCGAAGATCCTGAAACCAGGAAAAAGCCGGCTAATGCCGCTGAATTCTGCGAAATTGCCGCCAGGATTTCCAGCCAGAAAGTCTGGAACGGCAAGGAGAAGATGAAGGGTGACCAGCTCGCCGGCTGGGCAGAATTCAAGAAAAAAGGGATCTATAACTCGGAAACGTACAAATACAAAAAAAACTGGGGCAAAGTCGACCCGACAACCGGCAAGTTTGAAGGCAAGTTCAAAACTGTAACCGGCAAGTTTGAATTCTATAGCGAAACCCTGAAGAAAACCCTCGGTCTGCTTGCGGCAAAACTCAAGACCACTCCTGACGAAATCCTGAAAGCCAGCGAATACGAGGCTCAGGGCGATCTGGCCTTCGTGCCGCACTACGAATCACCCAAACGTCACGGCAGTGACAAGGAATATCCGTTCACCTTCATCGACTATAAATCCCGTTTGAACCGCGAAGGGCGTAGCCAGAACACGGTCTGGTATCAGGAGTTCAAAAAAGTTGACGTGGGTGATGATAGTTGGGATGACGTGGTCAAACTCAATCCGCTTGACGGCAAAAAGCTCGGCATCAAAACCGGCGATACGGTGCGCCTGACATCGACCACCGGTTCCATTGTCACCAAGGCCAAGCTGTGGGAAGGTGTCCGTCCCGGCACGATTGCCAAGTGTTATGGACAGGGACATTGGGCCTATGGCCGTGTCGCGGCCAAGGATTATGCCAAGGCTCAGCCGCGCGGCGGCAACAACAATGAACTGCTGGTTGATGATTATGATCGCCTGAGTGGTTCTACTGCTCGCAACGGCGGATTTACCGGCGTCAAAATCGAGAAAGTCTAGGAAAGGGGGGAAACTATACTATGTCTAAACAATACGGAATGGTCATCGACCTTCAGAAATGTGTCGGCTGTGGCGCCTGCGCCCTGGCCTGCAAAACCGAAAACAATACCCAGGCACGTGCCAACGGCCAGACCTTTAACTGGGCCGATTTCATCTACAAGGAAGAGGGGAAATTCCCCAAGCTGGCTTTCACCGCGATCCCGGTGCTCTGCAACCACTGCAGCGATGCGCCCTGCGTCAAAGCCTGCCCGGTTCAGCCCAAGGCCATGTTCAAAACCGCCGACGGCATCACCATGCATAACGATGAACGCTGCATCGGCTGCCGGCGCTGCCAGAAAGCCTGCCCCTACAGCGCCACGGACGTGGCCAAGGAAAAGGCCGCTTATTCGGTTATCAGCGCCAATATCGGCAAAGAAGCCCCCCATGCCGCTTCGCGCGATACCAGCGAGCTGATCAAGGGCTGCAGCGCTTCCGGCGCTGAGACAGCTAAAATGGCGGGAGGTGTTATCCCCAACCAGCATAAATACAACCATCCTGACTATGAAAGCATCCGCAAGCAGGGCGTGGTTGAAAAGTGTATCTTCTGCGCACATCGTGTAGCCAAAGGCGAGCAGCCCAACTGTGTGGTGGCCTGCCCGGCCAAGGCCCGTATTTTCGGTGATCTGAACGACGCTTCCAGTGAACCGGCCAAACAGCTGAAGAAATACAAGCCGATGCGCCTCAAGCAAGAGAAGAAAACCCGGCCGAACGTGGCTTACATTCGTGCTTTCAAGGGTAGTAACAAGGTCTGATGGCGCACCGTTGGCTGTTGATTTACATTGCCGGGATGGGGCGCAGGTCCCATCCCGCTTTCATAAGGACACGTACAGTGAAAGACTCTCCAAATCTCGCAACACTTCGTGAAGATATCTACCGCCTGCTGTCGGCCAGTTTCTATCCGCCAACCGTGGAATTTTTGACTGAAAACTGCTGGGCCTCTCTTGCCGGGCTTCTTGAACAGAGTGCTCCGGATGCCGCGCGACATGCGCGCGATGCGGAGCAGGTCATTGGCGCAGACCCTGAAAGTCTGGCGGTGGAACATGCCAGGCTGTTCATCGGCCCCTTTCAGCTGGTTGCCCCTCCCTATGGCTCGATCTATCTCGACGACACCAAAACCGTCATGGGAGATTCCACTGCCCGGGTCGCAGCCTTTTACCACTCCTGTGGTCTGCAGCTGGCTGATGACTTTCACGAACTGCCGGACCACTTTGCAGTAGAACTTGAGTTCATGTCGTTTCTAGCGTTCAGGCAACGTGAAGCCAAAACCGCCGGGGATGTGTGTGAAGCGGAGAAATATGCCGGTTTGCAAGGAGAGTTCCTTGAAAAGTTCCTGATGCCATGGCTGGAGCCGTTTACCGCCGCCATCATCGATGACGGTGAATCCCCGTTCTATCAGGCGCTAGCCCGCTGTACCGCAGCTTTCATCAGCGCGGATTACGCAGCCTTGAAGCGCAAGAACAATGCCTGACCGCAGAACTAGCATTGGCGCCAGGGATGACCTGCGCATCGAATCTTCCCGCTGCAAGCGGATGCGCTTCAGTGAAAGCGATTGCAGTCGCTGTCTCGACATCTGCCCGCACGGAGCGGTTACACTTGACGGCGGCCTCGCCATAGATCCTGAACGGTGCCGGGGCTGCCTGCTCTGCACGGCTGTCTGCCCGGTTGGGGCATTGGAACATAACAGCGACTTTGCCGCCTGCATGACGCAATTGTCCCGAGTGCCGGAGCCGGTTTTGGGCTGCATCCGTACGAAAGAGTCCTCCAATGCAAGTCTGGCCTGTCTGGGAGGACTCTCGCAAGAACATCTGCTGGCGTTAATCCATACGCTGGCAGGGAACTTGACCCTCAACCTGTCGGTTTGTGGCGACTGCCCCAACAGCCACGGCATTTCCGGACTTAAATCGCGACTGGAGGCTGTTTCAGCGGCAGGGCTGGATCGCGGCGCCTGCCGTATCGACCTTGCGGAATCAGTGCGGGATATCCATTACCGGGATGAGTCCGTAGACCGCCGGAACTTTTTCAAGTCATTTGGCAGCGCGCTTTTCAAGAGTGCTGCGGTCGTGCTTTCCAGCAGCAATGAACAGGCTGAACCATGCATCGCATATGCAGAAAAACGATTGCCATTCAGGAGAGAATTACTAAACAGTATCAGGAGCAAACTGAGCCAGGAGCTGGAAATTCAGGTTCAGAAACATTACTGTAGTTGCGTATCCTTTGAAAACACCTGCACCAAATGCCAAGGGTGTGTCGCAATATGTCCCACTGGAGCATTGCACGGTGCATCATCAGAAGAGACGCCGGTATTTGATCAACTGCGTTGTACCGGTTGTGCGCTTTGCGTGGAATTTTGCCTGGATCAAGCTTTGCGGATCAGCCGGAATAATTCATCACATATCGAATTTTAGTCAAAAAGATGGGGAAACCCTTGCGGATTTCCCCATCTGACAAACCAGTATGTGTGACCAGGCTATTAACGCTTGGAGAACTGGAATCTTGCGCGAGCTGCTTTTCTGCCGTACTTCTTGCGCTCTTTCACGCGTGAATCACGGGTGATGAAGCCGGCTTTCTTGAGTACGCCGCGCAGTTCGGGCTCATGCAGCAGCAGGGCCTTGGTGATGCCGTGCTTGATCGCGCCTGCCTGGCCGGTGTCGCCACCGCCGGAAACAGTTACGTAAACATCGAAGATGCCGACTTTCTCGACCAGTTCAAACGGCTGGCGAACAACCATCTTGGATGTTTCACGGCCAAAGTACTCATCCAGGGTCTTGTTGTTGACGGTGAATGTGCCTACACCAGGCTTGAGCCATACACGAGCGATTGAACTCTTGCGCTTGCCTGTTCCATAATAGCTGACTGCTGCCATATCGTTTTCTCCTTGGAGTATTAAAGTACCAGATTCTTGGGCTGCTGAGCTTCATGGGGATGGTTGGGTCCCGCATAAATCTTCAGCTTGCTGAGCATTGCCCGTGCGAGTTTATTCTTGGGAAGCATTCCCTTGACAGCCTTCTTGATCAGGTCTTCAGGCTTCTTGACGAGCAGTTCGCCGGCCGTGATTTCCTTCAGGCCGCCTACGTAACCCGAGTGGCTGTAATAGATCTTGTCGGCCAGTTTGCGTCCGGTCAGTGCGATCTTCTCCGCGTTTACCACGATGACGAAATCGCCGGTGTCAACGCTGGGGGTGTAGATGGCTTTGTTCTTGCCGCGCAGGATTGAGGCCACCTGGGTCGAAAGACGTCCCAGGACTGCATCCTGAGCATCAACAATGTACCAATCGCGCTTTACATTTTCAGCTTTTGCAACTTCTGTTTTCATATAGAATCCTCACGCCGTGTACAACCTGACAGGTCAGGCCATGATTTTTTTGAAGAGGTGTAACTTACTGAAAGTGTCAGAGTGTGTCAAGCAAAAAAAACATACGAAGAATTAGGGCGATCCGTGCCGCATGAACACTGTGTTGTAATTGAACGGATTCCATGCTAGATATTAACGCTTAATTATCGTTTTACGGGGTTGATTCTATGAGCATATCGGTAGCGGATGTTGAATATGTGGCACGCTTGGCACGGCTTGAACTGGGAGCGGATGAGAAGGAAGTCTTTGCCGGCCAGATGAACGCCATTCTCGGTTATGTGGAAAAACTCAAGGGGCTTGATACCGACGGCGTAATTCCGACATCGCATGCGGTGCCGATGGAGAATGCATTCCGCGAGGATCTGGTCAGCGCGCCGATCGGTGTTGACAAGGCGCTCGCCAATGCCCCGCAACGATCCGGATCGTTTTTCAACGTTCCGCAAGTAATAGAATAGGCAAGGATTTTTCATGGACACTATTGATATGACGATTCACGGGCTGCACCAGGCCCTGGAGTCGAAGCAGTTATCCTCGGTCGAGGCAACGAAAGCCATGCTGGCGCGGATAGAGGCGGTGGATCCGCAGGTGGGCTCGTTCATCACGGTCACCCCGGAACAGGCGTTGGCGGGGGCCGAAGCCGCCGACCGGCGCATCGCGGCGGGTGACATGGATGTGCTGACCGGAATTCCACTGGCACTGAAGGACATATTTCTGACCGAAGGGATCCGCACCACCTGCGGGTCGCGTATCCTTGATAATTTCATCCCTCCCTACAGCGCCACTTCCTGGGAAAAACTACGTGATCGCGGCGCGGTGCTGCTGGGCAAGCTGAACCAGGACGAGTTTGCGATGGGCTCCTCCAACGAGTCCAGCGCTTTTGGCGTCTGCCGCAACCCCTGGGACACGACCCGCATTCCGGGCGGTTCGTCGGGAGGGTCGGCGGCGGCCATCGCCGCCCGCCAGGCAACGGCCACGCTGGGCACCGACACCGGCGGATCGATCCGCCAGCCGGCTTCCCACTGCGGCTGTGTCGGTTTGAAGCCTACCTACGGCCGGGTCTCGCGTTACGGCGTGATCGCATACGCTTCTTCCCTGGACCAGGTCGGGCCGCTGACCCGCGATGTGACCGACTGTGCCATCATGCTGGGGGCGCTGGCCGGTTACGATCACAAGGATTCCACCAGCGTCGATCTGGCCGTGCCGGATTATGTCGCGACCCTCCCGAACGGTATCAAGGGGCTCAAGGTCGGCCTGCCCAGGGAGTACTTCATTGCCGGGCTCGACGCCGATGTCCAGAAGGCCATGGATGCGGCGATCGAAACCTATCGGCGGCTGGGCGCCGAATTCGTCGATATCTCGCTGCCCCATACCGATTATGCCGTGGCGACCTACTATCTGATCGCCACCGCCGAGGCCAGTTCCAACCTTGCCCGCTACGAAGGTGTCCGCTTCGGCCACAGGAGCGCCGGCGCCGAGGGGTTGATCGACATGATGACCAAAAGCCGCAGCGAAGGTTTCGGAGCCGAGGTCAAGCGCCGCATCATGCTGGGTACCTACGCCCTCTCCTCAGGGTATTACGACGCCTATTACGTCAAGGCCCAGAAGGTCCGCACGCTGATCATGAACGATTTCATCAAGGCTTTTGCGGATGTGGACGTGATGCTGACCCCGGTCGCGCCGACCCCGGCCTTCAAAATCGGCGAGAAGGTCAACGACCCGCTGCAGATGTACCTGTCTGATATCTTCACGATTCCGGTCAACCTGGCCGGAACCTGCGCCATGTCGCTGCCGGCCGGTTTTTCGGCGGACGGACTTCCGATCGGAGTGCAGTTGATCGGCCGGCCCTTCGGCGAGGAGGCCATTCTGCGCGCCGGATACGCCTTCGAGCAGGCCACCGAATGGCACCTGGCGAGCGCGAACCTGTAAAAACAAATTTCGGAGTAGACTTGATATGAAATACCAACCAGTCATTGGTCTCGAAGTTCACGTTCAGCTTCTGACCGACACCAAGATCTTCTGCGGCTGCCCGACAAAATTCGGCTCCGAGCCGAACTCCCAGACCTGTCCGGTTTGCCTGGGGCTGCCGGGCGCGCTGCCGGTGCTTAACAGGAAAGTGGTCGAGTTTGCCATCAAGGCCGGACTCTCCACCAACTGCTCGATCACCCCCCGCAGCATCTTTGCCCGCAAGAACTATTTCTACCCGGACCTGCCCAAGGGGTACCAGATCAGCCAGTTTGAGGATCCGATCTGCCAGCGCGGATGGCTGGATATCCAGCTGGAGGGGCAGGAACCCAAGCGGATCGGCATCACCCGTATCCATATGGAAGAGGATGCCGGCAAACTGGTGCACGGCGACCTGCCCGGCCTGCATGACGGTTCCGGTGTTGACCTGAACCGGGCCTGCACGCCGCTGCTGGAAGTGGTCTCCGAACCGGACCTGCGTTCGTCCGACGAAGCGGTCTCCTATCTGAAGCAGCTCCACCAGATAGTGACCTGGCTGGGTATCTGCGACGGCAACATGGAGGAGGGGAGCTTTCGCTGCGATGCCAATGTGTCGGTAATGCCGGTTGGGTCCGATACCCTGGGCACCCGGGCCGAGGTCAAGAACGTCAATTCCTTCAAATTCGTCAAGCAGGCCATAGAGTATGAAATCCAGCGCCAGATCGATCTGATCGAGGATGGCGGGACGGTGGTGCAGGAAACGCGCCTGTTCGATCCGAACCTGGGCAAGACCCGCTCGATGCGCAGCAAGGAAGAGGCCCACGATTATCGCTATTTCCCGGATCCGGACCTGGTGCCGCTGGTGATCGACGAGGAATGGGTGGAGCGTTCGCGGCGGGAGTTGCCGGAGTTGCCGGAGCAGCGCCGCCAGCGCTTCATCACCGAACTGGGGCTGCCGGAATACGACGCCGAAGTGCTAACCGCCAACCGTGCGTTGTCGGAATACTTCGAGGCCGGTGTGGCCGCCCACGGAAATGCCAAGGCGGTGGCCAACTGGGTGATGGGCGAGATTACCCGCTCGCTTAACGACAGTGGAACAGCGATCCAGGATTGCCCGGTTACGCCGCTGCTGCTGGCCGAACTGTTGAAATTGATTGACGGCGGCACCATATCCGGCAAGATCGCCAAGACCGTTTTTGACGAGATGTGGAAATCCGGTAAGGCTCCGCATGTGATCGTCGAGGAGCAGGGGCTGGTGCAGGTGTCGGACAGCGGGGCGATCGAAGCCATAATCGATGGAATCATGGCTGCCAATGCCGGACAGGTGGAGGAGTATCGCGGCGGCAAGGAAAAGGTGTTCGGCTTTTTTGTCGGCCAGGTGATGAAGGCCAGCAAGGGGAAAGCCAATCCGGCGGTGGTGAACCAACTGCTGCTGGATAAACTAAAAGGGTAGCAGCTGGGAGGTTTCATATGGGCCGGACCGTTATGATAGTTGATGATGCCCTTTTCATGCGCAATATCCTGCGCGGGATTGTCCTTGAAAAGGGTTACATTGTTGTGTCAGAGGCGGCCAGCGGCATCGAGGCCATGAAGAAGCTGCATACACACCATCCGGATATAATCCTGCTGGACATTATCCTGCCCGACTCCAACGGCCTTGACCTTTTGCAGTCTATCACGGCAACCAGTCCGGAATCAAAGGTCGTGATCTGTTCGGGTATCGGCCAGGAACAGGTCATTCAAAAAGCGCTCGAACTGGGCGCCAAAGCATTCATCCAGAAACCGTTTACTCCCGAAAAGGTTGTCGAAGTATTGGAAAGTCTGGTGGGTTGAACCATGGACATGTCCCAGTACCGGGATCTGTTCGTATCCGAAGCCCGCGACCATCTCAGCGCTTTCGGCGAATTGATTGTCCGCCTCGAGGATGTTTCCGGCGACCAGGCTGCGATCAACGAGCTGTTCAGGCATGCCCATTCGCTTAAGGGCATGGCCGCCACGATGGGGTACGATCCCATCGCCCGCCTTGCCCATATCATGGAAGACCAGCTGAGCCGTGTGCGCAACGGCGAAGTCCCCTTTCTCCCGTCCCTGGCCGATCTTTTGCTTGAAGGCGCTGACGCGCTGGCGGGCATGGTTTCGCAGGTCGAATCGGATAGTGCGACAATAGCCGAAACTTTCGGTTTGATCGAAAGGCTTTCGGCATTCGATCCCGGCGCGGAAAAAGTTCCTGTGCGCGCATCTTCAGCAGAGCTTGAAACGGCCCCGTCAGATCCAGCGGCAGCGCCCCCCCACCAGTTCAGGCAGTCAGATTCCCTTAAAAGTATCCGCATTAAAACCGAGACACTCGATCAGCTGGTCAATATCACCGGCGAGCTGATTACCAACCGCCATCGTCTGGCCGAATGCGCACGGCAGAACGCCCTTTCCGTCCTGGATGAACCGCTGCACCAGCTGGCGGCCCTGCTGCGTGATCTGCGTGATGTGGTTTTCAAGGCGCGCATGGTGCCGTTTGGTTTCATCGCCGAACGCTTTCCTCGCCTGGTTCGCGACCTGGCCCGCAAACAGGGCAAGGAGGTCGCCTTTCATATCGAAGGCAAAAATATCGAGCTTGACCGCGGGGTGCTGGAAGAAATCGCCGAAGCGCTGGTTCATGTCCTGAGGAATGCCGTGGATCACGGCATGGATTCCCCGGACGAGCGCGTGGCGGCCGGCAAGTCGTACAATGGCGAGATCAGCCTGGTCGTGGTCCGCGACAAGGATCATGTCGATATAGCCGTTTCGGATGACGGTCGCGGCATGGACCCGGAACGGTTGAAGGCCAAGGCTCTGGAAAAGGGGCTTATCACAGCGGAACAGGCCGTCGCCATGACGAATCAGGAAACGTTGATGCTGATCTGTTCACCCGGCTTCTCCACCGCCGAAACCGTCAGCGATATTTCCGGGCGGGGGGTCGGCATGGATGCGGTGCGGAGCGCTGTACACTCGCTGGGCGGGGTTTTGAGTATCCATTCGCAAGCCGGGACCGGTAGCCGGATCGTGTTGCGGCTGCCGATCACGGTTTCGATCATTCAGGTGCTGATGGTGCGCTGCGGCAGGTTCGAAGTGGCATTTCCGGTTAATGCGGTAAACCGCACCATGGAGCTGATGCGCGAGGATATCGTTGATGATTCCGGACAGAAGGCGGTCGTTCTGGATGGTGTGCATGTGCCGGTGAGGAGCCTGAACCGCCTTCTGGGGCAGCCGGTGGTCTCGGGCGGAGCTGCCGGCATCGTTCCGGCGGTGGTCTGCGAGGTCGGCGGCCGGCTGGTCGCCTTTATCACGGACCGTATTCTGGGGCAGCAGGAAATATTTGTCAGACCACTGACAACCCCGCTTTCATTTTTACGCGGCATAAGCGGTGCCACCGTGACTGGAGACGGACGGGTGATCTTCGTCATAGATGCGGCTTCTCTGGCCTGATTCGCCGTAAGTAGCGTCTCTTTCGGATATTTGTGCCGGGGCGGCGCTTGAAGTTGTTGCGATAGCAGTTGGCTTGTGGCAAAATTACCAGTCTGCGTGATGCTGCTTATCAAGCGTTGTTCAAGGTGGTATAAACGGGGAGAGGGACACTATGAAACGTTACATCGTACTGCCGGTGGTTCTGCTGCTCTTAAGCGTCTGCGCTACGTCGTATGCCGTCCAGCAGGTAAAGGTCGGACTGAATGACGTTATTGCCACCGTTGAAAGTTCGTTCAAGGCCGGAAAAAGCGGTGAGGCGCCGATTGCCGATTTCATGGCCGATTTCTTCCAGAGTACGTTTCTGGCAAAGGACCGGCGTGAAATGCGCGGAGATGGTCAGATTTCGGTCAAGCTGCCGAATGCCGCTTCTCCGCTGATGTACCGCTTTCTGTACTACCGTCCCTACCAGCAGGAGATTGTCAGTGACGGCAATTCACTCTGGATCTACCACCCGGAAAACCGGGAAGTGATTCTGAGCGATGTCAGCTTCATCTATAACCGCCCCGGTTTTAACCCGGACCGCGACCAGGCTGTCAACTTCCTGCAGGGGCTTGGCCGCATTTCAAAGGATTTCCAGATCAATTTTGCCGCCGGCATGTACGACAGCGCCGGCAATTATGTGCTGGAGCTGACTCCGCGACGCTCGATGCTGAACACCCGTCGCATCCTGCTGGTGGTCAGCCGGGACAGCGCCATCTCTTTTGTAACCCAGAAAAAGCCTCAGACTGACATTCCGTCCGGCATTCCGTCACGGCCACCGTCCCGTCCCAATTTCGGGCCGGCGGAACAGTTTGGCCCTTTGCCTCCCATCGGCGGGGCATCGGACCCGTTCCCGCTGCTTTCGACAACGGTGGAGGACCAGGAAGGCAACCGCACCACGATGGAATTTACCAACATCAGGATCAACAACCGTTTTCAGCAGAGTTCATTTTCATTCCTGATCCCGCCGGGAGTCCAGGTTGTAAAGCCCTCTGAACAGAATCAGCCGCGCTGATGAAAGGTCTCGTAATGCCTATTTTACTGACAGCACTACTGTTTTTCACATTCTCCGTATGTCCGGCTTCGGCGGTGTCCACTCCCGCTGTTCTCAAGGATGTGGTTGCCGCGCTTGAAAAAAGCTATGTCGGGCTGCAGGATGTGCAGGCCGATTTTTCCCAGAAGACAACTATTGCCGGTATCAACCGCGAACAGAAGGGCAATGGCGAGGTGTTTCTGAAGCGCCCGGCTTCCGCTACCGCGATGTTCCGATTCAACTATGCCAAACCGAAGCAGCAAATCGTCTCCAACGGCAAACAGGTCTGGTTTTATACCCCTGAAAACAAACAGGTGCTGGTCAGCAGCGTTGACGCGATGTTCAAGGGGGGCAACTCGATCGCGCTTTCCTATCTGACCGGTCTTGGAAACGTGTCGCGTGACTTCAAGGTTACGCTTGCCAAGGAGCCCAGGGACAAAAAAGGCAATTACCAGCTGGAGCTGATCCCCAAAAATCCGAGCCCGGTCCTGGTAAAACTGCAGCTGGCGGTTTCCGCCGAGGCGGTTGAACGCTACATCGCCGACGGCGCGGTCAAGGACATCTTTCCGGTGGTCTCCTCGGTGGTGCATGATGCCGGCGGGAACCAGACCCGCATCGATTACAGCCGCGTGCGAGTCAACAGGGGGCTTGACAGTGGCAGGTTCAATTTCAAGGTCCCGGAAGGGGTCGAGGTTATAAAGCCGTAAAGAAAATTGTTATGGAGGGTTAAGCATGCCGTCATTCGACATCGTTTCAAAGGTAGACATGCAGGAGGTTGACAACGCCGTCAATCAGGCCGTCAAGGAAATCGGCCAGCGCTACGACTTCAAGGGTTCCAAGAGCCAGATCACGCCGGAGAAGGATTCGGTCAAGGTTCTGGCCGATGATGATTACAAGCTGAAAGCGGTCATCGATGTGCTACAGTCCAAGTTTTTGAAGCGCAACATCTCGATCAAGGCACTGCAGTACGGCAAGGTCGAACCGGCCTCGGGCGGCATGGTCCGCCAGCTGATCACGGTCCAGCAGGGTATTTCCAAGGAGAAAGGCAAGGAGATCATCGCCGTCATCAAGGAGTCGAAGCTGAAGGTTCAGGCCCAGATCCAGGACGACCAGGTGCGGGTTACCGGCAAAAACAGGGATGATCTCCAGGATGCGATCCAGCTGCTGAAGGGCAAGGATCTGGATGTGGAGATGCAGTTCACCAATTTCAGAGAGTAGGAACGAGAGGATATTTTGAGCGAGACCCCAAAACAGAAAGTCAGCATGGTCAGTCTGGGCTGCCCCAAAAACCTGGTGGATGCCGAGGTGATGCTGGGTGTGCTGTCGCAGCAGCAGTACGAGATCACCACCGACGAAAAAGATGCCGACGTGATCATCGTCAACACCTGTTCGTTCATCAAGGAGGCCAAGCAGGAGAGTATCGACGCGATCCTGGATCTGGCCGAGCGCAAACATGACGGGCGCTGCCATACGCTGATCGTATCCGGCTGCCTGCCCCAGCGCTATCAGGAAGAGCTGGCCAAGGAACTGCCGGAGGTGGACATCTTCATCGGTACCGGCGACTACCCGCGCATCGCCGAGATACTGGCCGAGAAGAGCGGCAGCGACCTCCAGTTGCGTTATGTGGGAGATCCCGATTTTATCTATGATGAAACCTTGCCGAGACTGAATTCGTCGCCGGCCTGGTACTCCTACATCAAGATCGGCGAGGGGTGTTCCAACTGCTGCTCCTACTGCATCATTCCCAAGTTGCGCGGTTCCTACCGCTCCCGTCCGCTGGAGGCCCTGGTGGCCGAGGCGGAACGGCTTGCCGCCCGCGGGGTCAAGGAGATCAATGTCATCTCCCAGGATATAACCCGCTACGGCAGCGACATGAGCGACGGCACGACCCTGGAAAAACTGGTCCGTCGCCTGGCCGCCATCGAGGGCATCAAGTGGATCCGCCTTTTGTACGTTTATCCGGACGGCATCACCGACAGCCTGATCGAACTGATCCGCGACGAGCCCAAAGTCTGCAAGTACCTGGATATCCCGATTCAGCACATCTCCGACCCGGTGCTGAAGGCGATGAAACGGCGCAGTTCCGAACAGCAGGTCCGCGACCTGATCGAGAAGCTGCGCAGGGAGATTCCGGGCATTGCCTTGCGCACCTCGCTGATCGTCGGTTTTCCCGGCGAAACCGTGGAGGATTTCAACAAGTTGGCCCATTTCGTCGAACAGACCCGCTTTGACCGGCTGGGTGTGTTTTGCTATTCGAAAGAGGAAGGGACCGCCGCCGCAGAAATGCCCGACCAGGTGACGGAACGGGTCAAGCGCGAGCGCTACCGCAAGCTGATGCGGGCTCAGGCGCGACTGTCGTTCCGCCACAACCGGACCCTGATCGGGACTGTCGAACAGGTGATCGTGGAAGGCTACAGCGAGGAAACCGAGCTGCTGCTGAAGGGGCGTTCGTCCCGACAGGCCCCCGATATCGACGGCCAGGTCTACATTACATCGGGAACAGCCGACATCGGCGATATCGTTGCCCTGAAGATCACCGACTCCTCGGATTACGACCTGATCGGGGAAATGCTGGAATAGCCTGACAGGCTGGTATTCTGCCGCGTCCCCGCCCCTTCCTCCGCAAATAATCGCCACGGGGGCGGGGACCGGTTTTTTAGAATCATCCCTCCGCACAAAGGCTCCCATGAAGCTTAATGCCAAGCTGATCATCATCATGCTCTCCTTGCTGGTACTGGCAATGCTGACGCTCTTCAGCCTCAACCAGTATGCCCAGAATGATCTGGTGCGCGAAATCCAGGACAGTTCCCAGGAAATTTCCAAGGCGATCCAGATGAGTATCGAGGATCTCACCTCAGAGGCGGAGACCTCCCGTCTGACCGACTACCTGATCAAGGCCCGCGAGAAGGGCATCAACGAAATCAATATCATCAACACCGAGGGCGAGATCATCGATTCGTCCGATCCGGAGAAGATCGGCAAAAAGCGCGAACTCAAGAAGCTGGAAAAGGGCATCCGCGCCGTCCAGCGTCCGCTGGGCGGTTCGATGCTGTCGCAGAAGCCTTACGAGGTGGTTGTGCCGGTCATCGTCGGCGATGAACAGCTTGGTTATGTCCAGATCAACATGCTGCTGGACAATATCCGCGATATCCAGCATGCCAATTTTATCCGCAGGCTGTTCGCCACCGGCATGGTCTTCTCGGTCGGTATCGCGCTGACCATCTTTCTGGCCCGCCGCTATACCACGCCGATCCAGAACCTGGTGGATCATTTCAAGCGGGTTTCGGCCGGGGATCTGTCGGTGACGATTCCGGTGGAAAGCAAGGATGAAATCGGCGAAATGGCCGACGGTTTCAATAAGATGGTTGAAAAACTCAGGGAACGCGAGGCATTGGAAAAGCGGCTTTACGAGGCCGAGCATCTCTCCCGTGTCGGACAGCTGGCCTCCGGCATTGCCCACGAGATCCGCAATCCATTGAACTACATCAGCCTGGCCATCGACCACCTCAAGGCGGAAATCATGCCGTCCTGCAAGGAAAAGTGTGCCGAAATAGAGGAGCTTACCGACAAGATCAAGGAAGAGGTGCGGCGCGCCAACTACATGGTGATCAACTTCATGAACTATGGCCGCCCGCTCAAGCTTCGCCGGACTGCGGTTATGTATGAAGAGATCCTTGCAAAGGTGTTGCCGGTGCTGCATGATCGGCTGGCCGAGCAGGGCATCACGGTGGAACAGCAGATTCCGGAAGGGTTGCCGCCGTTGTGGGTCGATCAGGAGCTGCTGCGAAACTGTATCCTCAATTTTATCAACAACGCTGCGCAGGCCATGCCTGACGGCGGGACGATCACGCTGGGGGCTTCTCTTGAGCAGAAGCAGGTCAGGCTGACTTTTGCGGACCGCGGTTGCGGGATCAGTGCCGAAGACATCGGCAAGATCTTTCAGCCCTATTTCACCACCAAGGATGTGGGCATCGGACTGGGGCTGGCCATTACCGAGCGGATCATCAAGGAACATGGTGGAGAAATCCTGGTCGAAAGCAGTGCCGGGCAGGGAACGGTCTTCACGGTTTTACTGCCGCTTCAGCCGGCATCGGAAAATCCAATTACTGAACAGGAGGCCTGACCGTGGCGGCCGTACATGGAAGCATACTGATTGTGGACGATGAAAAGGGACAGCGGGACATCCTCAACCTGATACTCAAAAAGGAGGGGTATGATGTCACCGATGTGCCGGGGGTGCGCGAAGCGCTGGCGCAGCTGGAAAAGCGGGAATTCGAGCTGATCATGACCGACCTGAAGATGCAGGGTCAGGGTGGGATGGAGTTGCTGGAGTCGGTGCTGGCCAACGACCCGCAGCAGTGCATCATCATGATGACCGCCCACGGTTCGGTGGATTCGGCAGTGGAGGCGATGCGAAAAGGGGCTTTTGACTACCTGGAAAAGCCGCTGGAGCGGGATAATTTGCTGCTCACCCTGCGACGCGCCTTCGAGCGTATCAGCCTGGTGCGTGAAAACCGGGTGCTGCAGAAACGAATCGATTCGATCAAGACCATACCCAACATGCAGGGCGAACACCCCAAGATGAAGGAAGTCTTCAAGGTTGTTGCCAAGATCGCACCGTCCAACTCGACAGCGCTGATCGTGGGGGAATCGGGTACCGGCAAGGAGCTGATCGCCAGGGCCATCCACGAGGGGAGTCCGCGCCGGGACAAGCCGTTCATGGCGATCAATTGTGCCGCGATACCGGATACCCTGATCGAAAGCGAGCTGTTCGGCCATGAAAAAGGGAGTTTTACCGGGGCTAACGCACGGGAGATGGGCATCTTCGAGGCATCGGAGGGGGGCACGGTTTTTCTGGACGAAATCGGCGAGATGAATGTCGCCATGCAGGCCAAGCTGCTGCGCGCGATCCAGGAAAAGGAGATCCGCCGGGTGGGGGGCAAGGTCAATATTCCGCTGGATGTGCGCATTGTCTCCGCCACCAACAAGGATCTGGAACAGGAGATCAGGAAGGGTTCCTTCCGCGAAGACCTGTTCTACCGTCTGAACGTGATCCGCATCAATCTGCCGCCACTTAGGGAACGGGGCAGCGATATCAAGACTTTGGCCGAGTTCTTCCTGGAGAAGTACAGCAAGGCTGCCGGCATACAGGTTGACGGGATCTCCAGGGCGGCTCTCAAGCAGTTGCTTAATTACAGCTGGCCCGGGAATGTGCGTCAGCTGGAATCGGTGATAGAGCGTTCGGTGCTGATGGCAGAGAGCAACTATATCGAGCCGGAGGATCTGCCGGCGGAAATCACCGCGGTCGGATTGCTGGCGGGCGGAATTCCGTTTGACCTGCCACCAGAGGGGATCGCCTTCGAGGAGCTTGAGAAGGGGCTGATCATCAAGGCCATGGAACGTGCCGACTGGGTTATCGGAAAGGCAGCGCCGCTGTTGGGGATGAGCTATAAGACGCTGCAGTACCGACTGGATAAATTCGAGATCGAGCGGCCAGAAAAACGGTCTAAATAAACAGCCACCCATCATAGCTGCAACTGCTGTGCAGTTATTTCAGCTGACCATTTTGGTACGCGTGGTTTTTGGGTTTTACCAAACTTAAGGCTGGCTAGCTGCAAAGGCTTCCAGATACTTTTGTGCCAAATTGCTTCCTTCGCGGCGATCTGCCTCAGCCAGAAAATAGTAGGCTACATCCGTCATTTTGTAGACATCATGTGTAATTACGGCCAATTTTTTAATTTTAGGAGTGGGAATCATACCCAGATTGTTCCAATCACGGATGTAAAGCGCATCGGCCCCTACCCAGATATTCCCTTTCAGATGGCTTCCTTCTATTACGGTCGGTTTTAATGTTGGCGATAACGGAGGGAGAAACTTGACAAAATGAAATCCACGCGCACGCAGATAATGGTCTACATCCGAAAAGAGTGGTTGCCCCTCGTACATTTCAATAAATTCGACTTCAGTATGGATTATAACTGAGCTGGCCAATGCTTTTTTGGCCCCATCAAATGCCTGTAATTCAGCTCCCTGGATATCAATCTTGATGTAATCCACATCTTCTATCTCTGGAATGTCGTCGAGAGCAACAGTTTTGACGGGATGTTTGGCCACCAGTTTGGTCACTTCTCCCAACATCTGAAACTTGTCAAGCACCGAAGGCTTCGGAGGGTAGAGAGAACCGGTTGCAACCCAGGTTGTTTCATGGAATGTTCCATCCTCCCCATTACCTACAAAATGTGGGAAAAAACTGTGTGTTTCACCATAGATGTTACGAAGTTTTTCAACTTCTTTCTTGTCGGGTTCAAACCCGATCACATGGGCAATCTTACTGTCAACAAGCGGCTGATATGGTGGAACTTCCAGGAAACTGGCTCCAACATCTACGACAGTTATGGGAGAGATCAGTTCCACAATCGTAGACAGAGAAAAATGTTGCATAAATTAACTCCTTGTGCTGTTGGAAAATTTAAGGTCGTTTTGTTTTCGTGCTAATTAAGCGGACAATTCATTTAGAACTACATATCTACCCCATATATTAATTTCGGGTTCAGTGCCATCCAGAAGCCACTTGCATAGTAAGTGACTATGCAGCCTTTCCAGCAGGTAACCTGCCACCCGCCTCTGATATCCGTCTCTTTTAATGTGATAATATCTGTAATATTCATCCCAAGTTTCTTTGAGAATCTGCATTATTTTTATAAAAAGATCTACCTTTATATAGCAAAGTCCTGGTGATGGGATTAGTCCGCAATAAGTGGCAAAACTCCTGATGTCATTTTCTGTGAGGAATTTGTTTTTTGCACATGCCGCAGAAAACATCACCAGGTCTTCTATAACATGCACTCTGGCGTAATTACTTGATATGCTTTCCGACAGGTTGAATAACGAACCGACTATCAGTCTGGATGACTGCGCCTGAAGTTGTTCAAGTGATGGAAACAGTATATTCCCTTCCAGTGGTGTGAGCACCCTGACCCAGGGTGATTTGGAAGCGACTCCACCACTTTTGGGAGAGATGAACTTTCTGTATTGAAAGAGAAACAATTCATCTGCAACTATGTCCCCGGCAGACAGCATTTCATACAAACCGAATAGTTGTGAATACTCTGCCAGGCTGGTTCCGTCAATTGTTGAACCAAACCGGTTGTCATCAATTACTATCTCATTCGAAATACCAAGTGAATTGGGACAGAGCATTTCATATTCCACAGGTGGGGTGAATATCGGCTTGGTATGCCCAACGCAGTAAGTTTTCAATATTCCAGACATGTCAATCCCTCAATAGTTAATCATATGGCGTTTGTGTACAGATGCCGGCATCCGGTTACTGTTCGTTCTTGATTACAGCCAGCATTTCCAATACTTTCAACTTCAATGGGACGAGGAAGTTGTATGATTTTCCATCATCACACTCATTGTGGTCGTACTGAGAGTACCAGTCATCCGGCCGAACGTACTTGCTATTAAAATCGGCTGCGCCAATTGTTTGCTTTGTATTCCGGAAAAACTCGTAGCTCTGAACAAGGTAGTGATTGATGCGAAGCGCTCTGTAGGAAGGTTCAAGCTCTTTCATCCATCCATGAACGATAGGTCGCAGCAGCTCATCGTAAGTACCCAGAGGAGTACGAAACAGATGAGAGCCAACCATGGTTACATCTGTTTGCCTGCCCTTAACAATGGACTTTATATGGCGATTCGGCAAAAAATCCGGAGCGCTGTGTCTGCGATAGTTTTCAACTACAAGCCCTTCCGGCTCACTGATGTGCCCACTACTTCCGTAACATACCCAATATGCCGCCAATGCGGACAATTGTTTGTCCTCATAGGGAGAAAGAGCATCTGCAATGTTGTCGTGTGCGGTCGGAAAAAGAAACTCATCTCCGTCAATGAAAGCCATCCAGTCTACTGACTGGCCGTAGGCGTTGTATGCGTGTTGATAACAGACCAGCTGCGGCTTGTCGTCAGAATCGATCTCGTGAATGACTATCGGATAGTGGCGGGCCAGCTTCATAAGTGTCTGGGTCATGCCGTCGGTACATTTGTGTGAATAGATGTAGAACTGGTTGAAGCCGACCAGCAGGTGAAAGGCGATCCACTCAACAATCCATGGCCCCCTGTTGCGTTGTATAGAGGCAATCGCGATCTTTTTCTCGCGCGTTTCTTTCGCTGGTATGACTGCTGTGTTTCTGACAGCATCAGCGGATAATACCAAATCCGGTGTTTGCATGGAGGTCCCCGGTGGTCTGCCTTCTATTGAAGCTGCATGATCAGCACTAATGCAGGTTGCCGGCGCTTTCTTCGCAACCTGTCCCAGCAGTTGTTCAATGTCCTTGACCTGTGCGGGGGTATTGAACAGTCTGCCGGTTATAATGTTTTCCTTTAACCGGGCTTTCAACTGCTCAATTTCCCTGGGCTTGGTTGCCAGTCTTACCGCTTTTTCCTCGTAATCCTTCAGGTTGCAGGTAATCAGTTCCGGAATACCGAGATTGGTCAGCAGGCTCCCTGCCATTCGTGATGCAAAAGTACGGCCTGAGCAGGTCAATAGAGGAAGTCCCATGGAAAGTGCATCGTTAGCGGTTGTGCCACCGTTAAAGGGATAAGTGTCAAGGAACAGATCCGCCAGTTGGTATCTGGCAAGATAATCAGCTGGTGCCACGCGGGATGCAAAAATGAGTCTAGTCTTCTTTATCCCATTTTTTTTTGCCTCACGGCACATATTTTCGCGGGCCCATTCGTTGTCTGCCAGCAACCAGAGTACGCTGCCTGGAACTTTCTTCAGTATGTGCATCCATACGGAAAAAAGTTCCGGTGTGAATTTGTAATTGTTATTAAATGAACAGAATACAAAGGCCTTTTCCGGGAGACCATTCTCCGCCCGACCCGGTTTCGTACCAACGTCACGTTTCCTGTCACATACCTGGAAACAGTGTGGCATATAGAGTGGCTTTTCAGAGAAATAGGCTGCAGATTCCTCGGGTATGAGGAACCTGTCCGCAATAACATAATCGATCCAGGGCAATCCGGTTGTTCCTGGAAACCCAAGATAGGTCATTTGTACGGGAGCAGGGCGATATGACAATATTTTTGGTCTGGCTCCTGAGGTCAATCCATGAAGATCAACAATAATATCTATTTCATGGGATCTGATCAGTTCTGCTGCAGCCTTGTCTTCAAGATTGCCAATCTTGATAAAATGGTCCATGCCATTGATAACGCGGTTTCTCAAGGCCGAGCCATCTTCCCGGCTCCAGCAGAAACCGTAAACTTCGAATTTGTCGCGGTCATGCAGTTCAAACAGTTCCACCGTAAGAAGAGACACGGCATGCAAACAAAAATCGGAAGAAAGATAACCGATTCTTATCCTGTCATGGGAGTATCCGTCCGCGGGCGCCAAAGGGTCTTCAACGCCGGGATACTTATAATCGACAAACTGCCTTGCGGCTGAAAGCTGAAGGGCAGGGTCATCAAAAGCAGCCAGCATTGCAAGCGGTGAGGTTCCGTTTATCATTTCTTGCCTGGTTATTCCCTTTGGTGGAGAATAAACAGGCCATCTGCACATCTTTTGAATAAGATGTACCAAATGCAATAAGACATCCTTTTGTGTCGGGTCAACAGAAAAGCTTCTCTCAAGCATGTCCAAGGCTTCCTGATAACTCTTCTTTGATTCCAGCAACCTTCCAAGGTTGTTGAGTGCATGCAGCAGCAGCGATTTGTTTTCAGGCTGAACTATCCCGGGAGAATCCAGGGCTATTCGCCATTGTTGCAGGGCCTCGTCTTCCTTCCCCTGCTGTTCCATATTATTACCCAGATTCAGGCGTGCGCGTATAAAGTCCGGGTTCTGCTCCAGTGCCCGTCGATACATGGTTTCGGCACCGGCATAATCACGCATCCCTCCCAGTATTACTCCAAGGTTAAAACAGGCTACGTAAGCAAGTGGTGATGGCGTATTGTCAAGCCAGACCCGATACAAGTGCACGGCCTTTTCTTTCTCGCCTTGAGAATTCAAAGTTTCCGCCGTTGTCATCAGATCTACAAGCTCCAGTTTGCCATCAGCTGCTAGACTGATAGGCGAATCTGCAGTTGAAACGGTCATGTAGGCTATTCCTTCCTGAAGCTGTTAATTAACTAAAAGCAGAGCATATTTTGGAGTTGTTGCGCGATGTAGTTGTGATTCTTGGACTCTCATATGAATCAGCGATTTATGCCAAGAATAATTCGAAAGATATTACAGTATTCGTATAGAGAATTGCCATGTTTTTGATTCTTTCAGACCTGCCAACAGAAAAAAGCGTCGAGACTCTTCAGAGCCTCGACGCCGTAATTGTTTCATCAAACATGTAAAAGAATCATTCCTATCAGCCTATGACATCCTTGACGGTAGTAGTTATACTTCCCTGAATCAGGATTTCGACATTACCGTTGCTATATGCGTGATGCTCTGCGCCATTAACCAGCATGGTTCCAACATCCTTCCAATCCCCATGGTTGCCGACCAGTTCAACATGGCCCGTGGCGTCACCGGAGACAATCGCCTGGATATGCTCGGTGCCGGCTACGACATTGGTCTGTACATTGATATTTCCGGAGAACAGAATGTCATCAATCCCCGATGCTGCCAGGTGAGGTTTAATTACAGCCTGCATCTGCTGAGCGCTAAATGCGTCATCCTTGCCAAGATTGTGCAGAACTGCGATGTCGTCGAATGTAAGCGCCCTAACCTGTTCCTGAGTCAGTACTGCAATATCTCCGGTGGACATGGCTGCAATCTGATCGGTTGTCATGGCATGAATCTGCTCCGTTGTCATGGCATGGATCTGCTCTGTGGTCAGAGCGGCAACCTGAGTTGTGGAGAGTGCTGCAATTTCTGCCGATCCGGCTTTCTGGAACCATACATCAGACATCTGGTGCTCATTACCATCTGTTGTTGTGTAGGTCGAATCGAGGAACACCCAGTTTCCGTTATTATTAACTGCTGTTGCAGAAGCATTGAGATTGAGGCCGGCAATGCCCAGTGAACTCAGTGAATTTACTTCTCCTGCCTGAGATATGCCGTCATGGTTGCCGTCAATCCAAATATTCAACTCTTTAAATGCGGCATCGTTCATGTTGAACACGCCGTCTTGATTTGCGTCCAGGTCACGTAGTGCCGCAAATCCGTCATTGGCTTGCTCTCCTGATGCAAGTCTGGTTGCGGTGCCAAAGAGTTCGCCACCATCATTGATAATACCGTCATGGTTCAAGTCTCTTACCAGCAGACCATCTCCTGAAGACACCCAGCCGACCAGATCTTTATGACCGCTGCCAGTCAGGTCAAAATTCACCCCATTGGAGACAGATGTCGTCTGGACCCCGTTTCCATCAAGATCAAGGACAATCGGACTGGCCAGAACACCCGCTGCCAGCAATTGTTCTGAAGACATCGCATCTCTCTGGGCCATGTCAAAGGCTCCCGAATGCCCGGCATCATTTATTGCCGCAAGATCTTCGGTTTTCAACGCGACAATCTGAGACGTTGTAAGTGCGGCGATGTCGGCTGTTTCCATGGCATAGGCCTGCGAAGTTGTGAGTGCGGTTATCTGATCTGTTGTCATAGCATTGAACTGAGCCGTTGTCAGAGCAACTATTTGACTTGTGGTCAATGAGGCAACCTGGTCTTGAGTAAGCGCACTGATATGTGTAGTGGACAGGCTGATTAACTGTGATGTTGAAATAGCTGCAACATCAGGCGTTTCAATGGCTGCTATCTGCGCCGTGCTCAGGACGGCGAGATCCGCTGTGGTGATGACCGAAATCTGGTCGGAATTCAGGGCTTCAATCTGCTCGGTTGTGAAGGCGGCAATCTGGCTGGTTGTCAGAACCATGATATCGGTCGTCTCAATAGCATTGATCTGATCCGGTGTCAGTGCTGCAATCTGTGAAGTGGTCAGGGTTATTATCTGACCCGTGGTCAAGGCCTCTATGCCTGAAGCGCTAAAGGACTGGATCTGGTGTGTGGTCAGTGCAACAAGATCTGTCGTAGTCAAGGCTGCGACATGATCCGTGTAAAGTGAGGAAATCTGCTCGTCTGTCAGTGCCCTTACCTGAGAAGTTGTCAGTACGGCAATGTCCGCAGTTTCCATGGTGTTGATCTGGTCAGGCGTTAATGCAGCTATCTGTGAAGTGGTCAGGCTTATGACCTGGCCAGTTGTCAGGGCTGCGATATCAGGATTATTGAGGGCCTGAATCTGGGCAGTGCTCAGAGCAACAAGATTAGTGGTAGTAAAGGCAATTATCTGGTCCGTATTTAGAGCTGATATCTGGTCAGGTGTCAAAGCATATGCCTGGCTTGTTGTAAGAACCGCGATATCAGCCGTTTCAATGGATTTGACCTGATCCTCGGAAAGTGCCGCTATCTGAGAAGTGGTCAGGCTTCTTATCTGATCTGTGGTCAGTGCGGCGACATCAGCGTTTTCAAAGGACTGTATCTGGGCTGTGGTCATTGCCACGAGATCGGTTGTAGTCAATGCAGTGACCTGGACCGTGGTCAATGCGGCAATCTGTTCAGGAGTAAGAACATTTGCCTGGCTGGTGGTCAGGGCAGCTATGTCTGCTGTTTCCATGGCCATAATCTGATCTGCCGACAATGCGACAATCTGGGTTGTTGTTAATGCCTGAATCTGTCCCGTGGTCAGAGCGATGATATCTGCTGTCCCTATGGACTGAATCTGGGCAGCGTTCAATTTTACCAGATCAGCTGTCTCAAGGGCCACTATCTGTGCGGTAGTCATGGCTGCAATCTGATCATTGGTGAGAGCAACGGTCTGATCTGTCGACAGGGCAACAATCTGAGCCGTGGTCAGGGCTGCCATGTCCTGTGTGCTGAGGGCCTGGATCTGAGATGTTGTCAAAGCAGCGAAATCTTCAGTCCCTATGGCTCTGATCTGTGACGTAGTCAGCTCTGCTATGGCCGATGTCTGGATCGCAATGATTTGAGATGTGCCAAATGCGGCGATGTTGGCTGTGGAAATAGCCCTGATCTGGTCTGCACTCAAGGCTGCTATGTCTTGAGTTTCCATGGCAACCGTTTGTGCCGTGGTCATCGCAGCAATGGCTGCTGTATTCAGAACTTGAACCTGGTCAGTAGTCAAGGCTGCAATTTCAGCTGTTCCCAGAGCTTTCATCTGTTTTGCGGTGATCGATGCGATATCCATGGTTGAGATAGCCTGAAGCTGTGAGGTGCCTAATGCTGCAATACTGGCTGTACTCAGTGCGACAAACTGTTCTGAGCTCAGAGCATTGATATCGGCGGTTTCAAGAGCGCTGACCTGAGCGGTCGTAAGTGCCGCAATAGCTGAAGTGCTTAGTGCTTGCACCTGGGCAGTTGTCAGAGCTTCGATGCTTGCGGTTCCAAGGTATTTAAGCTGCCTTGAAGTCATGGACGCTATGTCTGATGTACTGATTGCTTGTAGCTGTGCAGTGTCCAGCACAGAGATACTGGCGGTGCTCAGCGCGGCAAACTGCTCGGTGGTCAGGGCATTGATGTCGGCAGTTTCAATGGCTTTCACCTGGTCCGTAGTCAGAGCAGCGATGGCTGACGTACTCAGAGCACGCACCTGATCAGTAGTCAGGGCTTCAATATTTGCAGTTCCCAGAACCTTCATCTGTCGTGAAGTCATGGCTGCAATGTCAGTTGTGCTGATTGCCTGCAGCTGTGCAGTATCCAGTACCGAGATACTGGCAGTGCTCATCGCGGCAAACTGCTCGGTGGTCAGGGCCTTGATGTCGGCAGTTTCAATGGCTTTTGTCTGATCCGTTGTAAGAGCTGCGATGGCCGAAGTGTTCAATGCCTGAATCTGGTCTGTGGTCAGGGCTTCGATATTTGCAGTTCCCAGAACCTTCATCTGCCGTGAGGTCATTGCTGCAATGTCAGTTGTGCTGATTGCCTGCAGCTGTGCGGTATCCAGTACCGAAATGCTGGCAGTACTGAATGCGGCAAACTGCTCGGAGGTCAGGGCTCTAATGTCGGCAGTTTCGATTGCTTTTGTCTGATCCGTAGTGAGTGCGGCTATGGCCGACGTACTAAGAGTCTGTATCTGCTCGGTAGTCAGTGCCTCTATGCTTGCAGTGGACAGAGACTTGATCTGCCTGGTGCTAAGAGATGCAAGCTGCTCAGTTGACAATGAAACGATGTCATCTGTTTCCAGCACACCTATCTGTGCCGAGGTCAAAGCTGCAATCTGCGTAGTACCCATGGCTTTAAAATCATCCGTTTCCATGGCGACTATCTGAGCGGTACTCAGAGCTGCAATTGCTGCTGTACTGAGGGCCTGTACCTGTGCCGAGGTAAGGGTAACGATGTCGTCGGTAGCAAAAACCTTGATTTGGTTAGCTGACAGAGCAGCCATATCGGCAGTATTTAATGCCAGAATATCACCTGATTCCAGGGCTACTATTTGAGCAGTTGTCAGTACAGATATTTGTGAGGTGCTCATTGCTTTAAAGTCGGCCGTTTCAAGTGCTACTATCTGGTCTGTGGTCAGGGCAGCGATGGCTGCTGTCTCAAGAGCCTGCACTTGTGCCGAGGTGAGGGCTGCTATCTGGCTTGTAGTAAGAGCGGCTATCGATGCCGGCTTCATGGCTCCGATTTGTGCTGTGCTCAAATTGGCGATATCAGCCGTTTCCAGCGCTATTATCTGGGCAGTTGTCAAAGCGGCGATGGCGGATGTATTCAGAGCTCCTATCTGGTCTGATCCCATGGCCTGGATGTTATCGGTTCCCAGTGCCGCTACCTGTGCAGATGTTAGACGATTTATGTCCGCGGTTTCCATTGCAACCACATTGCTTGTTGTAAGGGCTGCTATCGCGGCGGTGCTCAGGGCTTTGACCTGTGCTGTTGTCAGGGATGCAACGTCAGCTGTTGTCAGAGCGGCGACCTGTGTCGTTGTCAGGGCCGCAATGTTGGTTGTGCTCAAGGCAGCAAACTGTGCTGTACTCAAGGCATTAAGCGCGTCAGTGGTCAGTGCTGAAAACTGAAGTGTACTGAAAGCCTTGATCTGCGCCGAATTCAGAGCTGCAACATCCTCAGCCTCCAGAGCCTTGATCTGAGCAGTTGTAAGAGCAGCAATTGCGGCTGTGGAGAAGGCTTTGATCTGGTCCGAGCTCAGTGCATGAAGATCTGCTGTTTCTAAAGCTCTCACCTGGGCTGTCGTCAGTTTATTGATGTCTGCTGTCTCTAGACCGATAACATTGTCGGTTGTCAGCGCAGCAATTGCAGCAGCGGTCATGGCTTTTGCCTGAGCGGTTGTCAGAGCTGCTATGGCTGCGGAACTGAGGTTTGCTGCCTGGGCGGTTGTCATCGCGGCAATGTCGCCAGTTGCCAAAGAAGCAAACTGGGCTGTTGACAGGCCGTTCAGGGCGTCAGTCGTCAAAGCTGCGAACTGTGCCGTTGTCAGGGCTTTCAGTTGCGACGAATTGAAGGCTGCGACATCTTCTCCTTCCAGAGCCCTGATCTGGGCAGTAGAAAGGGCGGCAATCCCGGCAGTGGAAAGAGCCTTGATCTGGTCAGAATCCATGGCGCGAAGATCAGCGGTTTCGAAGGCCCTGACCTGGGCTGTTGTCATTTTACTGATATCCACGGTTTCCAGACCCTTTACATTGTCAGTCGTAAGAGCAACTATAGCCGCCGTGCTCAGAGCATTGACCTGTGCCGTTGTCAGTGCAGCAATATCCGCTGTATCGAAGGCTTTAATCTGTCCCGTTGTAAGGGTTGCAATTACATCTGTTCTAAGGGCGGCCAGTTGGTCCGTTCCGAGGGAAAGAATGGCATTTGACACCAGTGCTCCGAATTGAGCTGATCCCAGAGCCGCGATATTGGATGTTCCCATGGCAGCTACGTCTTCCGCGGCCAGAGCCTTCATCTGTGCGGTTGTAAGCGATGCGGTGCCAGCAGTAGTCAAGGCTGCAATCTGGTCCGAACCGAGGGCCTTAAGATCGGCGGTCTCGATTGCCTGGATCTGGGCAGTTGACAACTTATTAATACTGGTAGTGCTCAATGCGACCACATTGTCGGTGGTCAATGCTGCTATGGCAGAAGTACTCAGGGCTTTTACCTGAGCAGTAGTCAGGGCAGCTATGTCACTGCTGCTGAGTCCGGAAATCTGGGTGGTACTCAGAGCCGCAATATTGGAGGTGCTCAGTGCAGCAAACTGGGTGGTAGTCAGGCTGTTCAATGCATCAGTAGCCAGAGCTGCAAACTGTGCGGTAGTTAATGCTTTCATCTGAGCTGTGCCCAAAGCGGCAATGTCTTCTGCTGATAAAACGCTGATCTGATCGGTGGTCATTGCTGCTATGGCCGTGGTACTAAAGGCTGCGATCTGGGCAGAACTCATGGCCTGAATATCTGCCGTTTCGAAAGCTTTTACCTGAGCAGTTGTCAGATTAGCTATGTCTGCAGTTTCAAGTGCAACCACGTTATCGGTGGTGAGAGCCGCGATTGATGCTGTTGCAAGAGCTTTTATTTGTGCGGTTGTCAGAGCCGCAACATTTTCATTGCTCAGCGCGGCGACTTGTGAAGTGGTCAGGGTAGCGATATTGGCCGTGGCAAGAGCCGCAAACTGACCGGTTCCAAGCGCATTCAGCGCGTCTGTTGCAAGAACAGCAAACTGTGCGGTGCTCAAGGCCCTGATTTGAGCTGTCCCGAAAGCGGCGATATCATCAGCAGCCAGAGCGGCAACCTGTGACGTGGTCAGTGCGGCAATACCGGCAGTATTTATGGCTCCAATCTGCTGAGGACTCATGGCCTTCAGGTCGGCAGTTTCAAATGCGTTTACCTGGGCCGTGGTCAGGACGCTGATGCATTCGGTCGAGAGTGCTATGACATTATCAGTTGAAAGGGCGGCAATGGCAGCCGTGGTAAGAGCTTTGACTTGGCTCGTGTTCATGACACCGATGGCGGATTCTGAAATGGCTTCAACCTGGGTAGTTGTAAGGGCAGCAATATAAGAAGTGCTCAGCGCCGCAAACTGTTCTGTAGTAAGGCTGTTCAACGCTTCTGTTGCCAGTGCCGCAAATTGAGCAGTGCTGAGTGCCTTCATCTGGGCCGTGCTCAGAGCGGAAATATCTTCAGCAGCCAGCGTCCTTATCTGATCGGTTGTCAATGCTGCAATTGCGGCAGTGCTGAAGGCTTTGATCTGCTCAGGACTCATGGCCTGAAGATCAGCCGTTTCAATAGCCTTTACCTGTGCTGTTGTCAGCCTGTTGATGTCTGCTGTTTCAAGACCTGTCACATTGTCAGTGGTCAGCGCGGCGATAGCTGCAGTGGAAAGGGCTTTTACCTGATCCGTGGTCAGGGCAGCGACGTTTTCATTACTCAATGCGGCAACCTGGGTTGTACTCAGTGAAGCAATGTTGGCTGTGGCCAGAGCTGCAAACTGAGCAGTTCCCAAGGAATTCAATGCGTCTGTTGCCAGAGCGGCAAACTGTGACGTACTCAGGGCCTTGATCTGGGAGGTCCCCAGAGAAGCGATGTCCTCTGCTGCCAGGGCTGCTATCTGTGATGTGGTCAGGGCTGCAATACCGGCGGTGCTAAAAGATTTGATCTGTTCCGCGCTCATGGCCTGCAGATCGGCTGTCTCAAAAGCCTGCACCTGAGTTGTGGTGAGTTGATTGATATTAGCTGTCCCAAGTGCGGCAACATTTTCAGTTGTCAGGGCTGCAATGGCAGAAGTACTGAGAACTTTCACCTGGTCAGAGGTCAGAGCCGCAACATTGTCATTGCTGAGACCTGCCATCTGGCCTGATGACAAGGCTTTGATGGATGCGGTGCCAAGATCTGCGAACTGACTTGTGGTAAGACCATTTAAAGCGTCTGTAGTCAGGGCGGCAATCTGAGATGTCTTCAGCGCATTCAGCTGGGTAGAATCGAAGGCGGCGACATCTTCACCTGCAAGAGCGTGAATCTGTGCCGTGGTCAGTGCGGCAATGGCTGCCGTGCTGAATGCCTTGATCTGATCTGCACTCATAGCTTGCAGATCGGCTGTTTCAAAGGCTTTGACCTGAGATGTTGAAAGTTGATTTATGTCAGCGGTTTCAAGCGCTAACACGTTGTCAGTTGTAAGTGCGGCAATGGCGGTAGTAGAAAGGGCTTTAATCTGGTCCGTGCTTAGAGCCGCAACATTTTCATAACTCAACCCGGAAATCTGGGTCGTGCCCAAAGCGGCAATATTGGCGGTAGACAGGGCGGCAAACTGGGCCGTACCCAAGGCATTCAATGCATCAGTTGCCAGTGCGGCAAACTGTGCTGTACCCAGGGCCTTGATCTGGGCTGTTCCCATGGAGGCAACGTCTTCAGCAGCCAGTGATGCAATCTGTGATGTGGTCAAGGCGGCAATACCAGCCGTGTTTAAAGCCTTGATCTGATCAGGGGTCATTGCCTGGAGGTCAGTCGTTTCAAGAGCACGGACTTGGGCTGTTGTGAGTTGGTTGATATCAGCAGTGCTAAGCGCAACAACGTTGTCGGTTGTCAATGCTGCAATGGCAGATGTGCTGAGAACTTTGATCTGGTCTGTGGTCAGTGCAGAAATATTGTCATTGCTGAGCCCTGCCACCTGGCTTGAAGTCAAGGCTTTTATGGATGCGGTGCCAAGATCTGCAAACTGGGTAGTGGTGAGGCTGTTTAAGGCATCAGTCGCCAGTGCGGCAATTTGAGCGGTATTCAATGCATTCAGTTGGACAGAATCAAAGGCTGCTATGTCTTCTCCGACAAGAGCATTAATCTGTGCCGTGGTCATGGCTGCAATTGCAGCCGTGCTGAAAGCCTTGATCTGGTCCGGGCTCATTGCCTGCAGATCGGCTGTTTCAAAAGCTTTGACCTGAGCGGCTGAAAGCTGATTGATGTCAGCGGTTTCAAGGGCGGTAACGTTACCCGTGGTCAGGGCGGCGATGGCTGCGGTAGTAAGGGCTTTTACCTGGTCCGTTGTAAGAGCGGCAACATTATCATTGCTCAGACCGGCGACCTGTGCTGTGCCCAGGGATTTAATTCCATCCGTAGACAGTGCCGCTATTTGGGATGAGTTCATTGCCTGCAGATCGGCTGATTCAAGGGCTCTCACCTGGGCTGTATTCAGCATGTTAATGGATGAAGTACCAAGGGCTCCTATATTGCCTGTGGTGAGTGCGGCTATAGATGCGGTGTTAAGTGCTTTTACCTGATCGGTGGTAAGTGCGGCAACATTCTCGTTGGACAGGCTTGCAACCTGGCTGGTGCTGAGTGCAGCTATGTTTGAAGTGCTGATGGCAGCAAATTGGGCTGTACCCATTGTGTTCAAGGCATCTGTTGCCAGGGCTGCAAACTGCGATGTACTCAGGGCAGCAATGCTGGATGTCCCAAGAGTGCCGATAACATCTGCTGACAGTGATGCCACCTGTGAAGTGCTGAGGGCGGCGATAGCTGCGGTACTGAAGGCCTTGATCTGGTCTTGGCTCATCGCTTGAAGGTCGGCGGTTTCCAGAGCTCTGACCTGGGCAGTGCTCAACAAGTTAATTTCGCTGGTCCCGAGTGCTACAATATTGTCGGTTGTCAGGGCCGCTATTGCAGAAGTACTCAGAGCCTTTACCTGGGCGGTGGTAAGTGCGGCAATGTTCTCGTTGCTGAGCCCGCCGATCTGATCAGAAGTCAAAGCATTGATGGATGCCGTATTGAGTGCCGCAAACTGTGTCGTGGTAAGGCCGTTCAAAGCATCGGTTGTCAAGGCGGCAAACTGAGCCGTGGTAAAGGCTTTCATCTGTGAGCTGCTGAGTGCGGTAACATCCTCTGCTGCCAGGGCGGCAACCTGTGACGTGGTCAGTGCTGCAATGCCGGCAGTGCTGAATGCCTTGATCTGATCTGCACTCATTGCCTGCAGATCGGCTGTTTCAAGGGCCCTTACCTGCGCAGTGGTAAGCTGATTGATATCCGCGGTCTCAAGCGCAGTGACATTGTCGGTAGTCAGCGCGGCTATCGAAGAAGTGCTCAGAGCCTTTACCTGGGCTGTGGTAAGTGCGGCAACATTCTCGTTGCTGAGCCCGGCAACCTGGGTTGTTCCGAGGGCAGCTATATTGGTAGTGTTCAATGCAGCAAATTGATTTGTTCCAAGAGCATTCAATGCGTCAGTCACCAGAGCGTTAAACTGCGCTGAACTCAGAACCTTGATCTGGGCGGTTCCGAGAGCGGCGATGTCTTCTGCCGCCAGTGCAGCAATCTGGGATGTGGTCAGTGCAGCAATACCGGCAGTATTGAAAGCCTTTATCTGCTCCGCGCTCATCGCCTGCAAATCAGCGGTTTCAAAAGCCTGGACCTGTGCGGATGTGAGCTGGTTAATGTCAGCTGTTTCAAGGGCAGTAACATTGTCAGTAGTAAGAGCAGCTATCGAAGAGGTGCTCAGTGCCTTTGCCTGCGCGGTAGTCAGGGCGGCAATATTGTCGTTGCTCAAGCCGGCAATCTGATCTGTCGTAAGGTTGCTGATGGCAGTAGTACTCAATGCAGAAATTTGTACTGTTGTAAGAACGTTCATGGCATCTGAAGCCAAAGCTGCAAATTGAGCGGAGCTGAACGCTTTCAACTGCGCAGAACTGAGAGCGGCAATGTCTTCTCCGGCAAGTGCGTGGACCTGATCCGTTGTAAGTGCTGCGATTCCTGCGGTGGTCAATGCCGCGATCTGGGCAGAACTCAAGGCCTGGATATCAGCAGTTTCAAAGGCACTTATCTGCGCTGTTGTCAGTTTGTTGATGTCTGCGGTTTCAAGCGCCACAACATTAGCTGTGGTGAGAGCAGCGATGGAGGCCGTTGTAAGAGCCCTTGCCTGGGCTGTGGTCAAAGCAGCCACATCATCATTACTCAAACCGGCAATCTGTGCTGTTGTTAAGCTGGCAATATTTGCCGTGCTTAAGGCCGCAAACTGATCCGTTCTAAAGGCATTCAGCGTGTCCGTTGCCAGAGCAGTAAACTGTGATGTACTCAGAGTGGCAACGTCTGCAGTGGTAAGGGCTGAAATCTGGTCTGTTGTCAGGGCTTTTATCTGTGAGGTTGACATGGCCTTCAACTGGGTTGTGGTCAAGGCGGCGATGTCATTAGTCTCGATTGCTGCAATCTGGTTCGTTGCAAGTGCAGCAATCTGGGCAGTCGTCAGCGTTTTGATATGATCTGTGCCCAGAGCAACGATCTGGTCGGTTGTCAAGGCCCTGATCTGTGAGGTTGACATGGCAAGTATCTGGTCGGTTGTCAGAACAGAGATCTGATCGGAAGTGAAGGCAGCCACGTCGGCTGTTTCCATGGCCTTGATCTGTTCTGTTCTTAGTGCGGATATATCCGATGATTCAATTGCCGCCACCTGATCAGTGGACAGCGCCACCATATCTCCGGTCGTTAATGCCCTGAGCTGGTCTGAACTGAGTGCAACCATCTGGTCGGTTGTGAAGGCTTTTACCTGTGCGGTTGTCATTACTGCAATTGCTGCCGATGAAATCGCCGCGATCTGATCTGTCGTCAATGAGGCAATGCTGGCGGTAGACATTGCTAGCACTTGTGCAGTTGTGAGAGTTACTCCGTTCGTATTCAGAGCAGCAAGTTGCTCAGTGCTCATGGCCTTGAGTTGTGTTCCGCTGAGCGCTGCTACCTGACCGGAAGTCATTGCAGCAACGTCGGCCACCTCGATTGCGGCAATCTGCGATGTGGACAAAGAGGCGATTGCAGCCGTACCCAGTGCTACTATCTGTTCGGAACTCATGGCCGCTATGTCGGATGTTTCCAGGGTTTTTACCTGTAGCGTTGTCAGAGCTGCAATGTCTGCGGTTTCAATGGCAGCTATCTGGTCGGTGGAAAATGCTTTAATGGCGCCGGTAGTCAGATTTTTTATCTGTTCCGTGGTAAAGGCCACTACCTGAGCTGTGGTCAGGGCTGCTGCCTGAGCAGTAGTCAGCGCACTGACTTGAGCGGTAGTCAGAACAGCAATGTCTCTCGTTTCCATGGCTGTTATCTGGTCGCTGGTCATGGCGGTCAGTTGTGTTGTGCTCAGTGTGACGATCTGGTCAGTTGTCAGCGCAACTATATCATCGGTTTCCATCGCTTTGATCTGTGCAGCCGACAATTGTTTGAGCTGGGTACTGCTCATGGCTGCAAAGTCAGCCGATTCCAGGGCAACAATCTGGGCCGTGGACAGGCTGCTGATTGCAGCCGGACTAAATGCCTGTACCTGTGCGGAAGTCAGTGCTTCAATACTGGCGGTTTCCAGGGCTTTTATCTGGGCAACGGTCAGAACGTTAATGTCAGCGGTTTCTAAAGCAACAACCTGCTCGTTGGTTAAGAGCGAGATCTGGGCTGTTGTCAGCCCGCCAATAGCGGATGTCGTCAGGGCAGCAATCTGGCCGGAAGTCAGTGCTGTAATCTGGTCTGTAGTCAGGGATGAAACCTGGGTAGCGCTAAGAACTGCGATGTCTCTTGTCTCCATGGCCGCCAACTGTTCGTTGGTCAATTTTACTATGTCGGCTGTGGTCAGTGATTTAACCTCTCCCTGGGTCAGGGCTACTATGTCGCTGGTTGAGAGGGTGGTAATGTCGCCGGTAAATTTAATGAAGATACTGTCGGAGTTTCCTGCCCCAGAAATAGCGGCAATATCATCCGTTCCAAGGGCAGCGATCTGTGCCGAACTCAGTGCGGCAACTTGTGCAGAACTCATGGCTGCAAAGTCGGCGGTTTCCATGGTAACCAACTGAAGCGTGGTCAAGGAGGCGATGGCTGCCGTGTTCAAAGCGCCCACCTGACTTGAAGTCAGAGCTACAATGTCGGCGGTCCCCAATATTTTTACCTGCACAGCCGAAAGAGTTGCGACATCAGCTGTCTCAAGCGCCAATATTTGAGAAGTTGTCAGGGCCGTGATCTGATCCTGGGTAAGCGCCTTGATCTGCAGTGTGGTCAGTTCAGCGATCTGGTCCGTGGACAGTGTAATGATCTGCCCAGTGCCGAGGGCGGCAATTTGGGCTGTTGTCAGAGCATTGAACTGAGCGGTACTCAATGCGGCAAGGTCATCTGTCCCAAGTGCTTTTATCTGGTCGGCAGTTAAAGAAGCCATGTCGGATGTGCTGAATGCCTTGATCTGATCGGTGCCCATGGCCGCGATATCCGCAGTAGTCAAAGCTTTGATCTGGGCCGTGGTCATGGCAATGATCTGGTCAGTGCCCAGCGCGGCAGCCTGCGCGGTGCTAAGTCCGGCAACCGCACCCAGGGTCAGCGCTTTGATCTGATCAGAGGACATGGCGGTAATGTCGGAGTCCAATGCTTTTACCTGGGCTGCCGACAGAGCGGCAACATCGGCCGTTTCCATGGCAGCAACCTGGGTGCTTGTAAGAGCCTCTATCTGAGACGTACTCAGGCTGGTGATCTGGGATGTGGTCAGGGCATTAAACTGTGCTGTGCTCAATGCGGCGATATCGGCTGTTTCAAGTGCTTTTACCTGATCTGCGCTGAGAGCG
>JAVBXN010000042.1 GCA_030824515.1 Pelobacter sp. | reverse complement strand
TTCACCACCCGCAACGCTGCGCCGGCGCCCGGAATCTGGCTGGGCATTTATCTTTCACCTACAGCCGGAGCATCTTCGTTCAACCACGTCAATATCTCGTACGCCGGACACTGGCACGGTACCGGATTAATAAACTACCACTATTCCTCACTTTTTATTGACGGCGCAAGTCCGGCCCTGACAAACATTTCAATAACTAACAGTGAAGCGAATTGTCTCGAACTTTACTCTTCCTCTCCGACTATTACCAACAGCCGTTTCGAGAACTGCGGCAATGTTCAGATTGCAGCGACAGGCGGCTCAAACCCAACCGTCAGTGCAAGCAGGTTCATCGGCTCATCTTCTGCCTGGGGAATGACCAACAGCACCCCGGCTCAGACCATCAACGCCCGCAACAACTACTGGGGTGCGGCAAGCGGACCGGCCCACAGCTCCAATCCAAGCGGAACCGGCGTAAAGATTTCCGACGGCATCGATTACGCCAGCTTCAGAATTGACGATAAGTACATTCTGGCGGTCACAGTTGCCGGTTCAGGCACTGGCAGCGTTCACAGTTCTCCAACTGGTATCTCGTGTTCCACCGGAACCTGTACCGCTTCATATGACTATCTGCAATCCGTTGTACTGACAGCCTCGCCCTCCTGGTATTCAACCCTTGGCTGGTCAGGCTGCACTGCAGCAGCAAACAGCTGCACTGTGGTTCTTGATGCCGACAAGAGTGTGACCGCCACCTTCACTGCCAACAACAATGTCCGGCTCAACAGCGCGACCCCAACCCTGCATTCGAGGATCATGGACGCTTATAACGCGATCGGCCTTTCCGGCAGCGGCAATATCCAGGCACAGGTTTTCACCTTCCTGGAAACCCCTGTTTTCGGCAATCCGGTAAATGTGCTGTTTGAAGGAGGAAGAAGCGCCAGCTTTGATCCGACCAGCGGCTATTCTACGGTGGGAACTTTAAGTATCCTGAAGGGGAGCGTCACTATCAGCAACATAGTGATCAAATAGGCGGCAAACGACAGACCGGAAACGTAAAAAGCCCGTGTAACCACGGGCTTTTTACTTACCAGGCGCATCAAAGCTGATTAGGCATGGATGGCATTTACGGGACAGGTATCTACGCATGCGCCACAGTCGATACAGGTATCTGCGTCGATAACGCGCTTGCCACCCTGCTCGCTGATGGAGTTAACAGGACAGGAATCTTCACATGCTGCACAGTTTGTGCAATCGTCAGTAATAGTATGAGCCACAATTTCACCTCCTTATAAGATTAGCTCACCTATACGGTAAGCGAGTTTGATGTACCATACAGATTTTCAAAAGTCCAGCAAAGAAATTAGCGTTTCCCAAAACCGTTTACACAAATTTTGTTGAATTAGATGCATGTCTCGTGTATATATCAAAAACAGTTCTATTTCAGATGTTTATTTTAGTATGGTTGTTCCATTTTTATTGATATTATAACTAAATCTCTGTTTATTTGGAGGAATACTACATGATAATCATGGCACTCAATTGCGGCAGTTCTTCGGTAAAATACCAGTTGTTCAATTGGGAGACTAAATCGATCGTAGCCAAGGGAATGGTTGAGAGGGTTATTATCGGTGATTCATTCATCATGCACGAAGTACCAGGACGCGAAACCTACCACCATCAACAGGATTGCGCTAACCACCAGGCTGCTATCGACCTGCTGATAAAAACCGTTACCGACCCTGTCCATGGTGTATTAAAGAGTGTAGACGAAATATCCGCCGTAGGCCACCGCGTGGTTCATGGCGGCGAAAAATTCACCTGTTCGGTGATGATCGACGAAATGGTTCTGGATGCGGTAAAAGAAGTCCAGCATCTGGCGCCACTTCACAACCCGCCCAATATCGAGGGGATCGAAGCAGCCCAGACCCTGATGCCGACCGTCCCGCACGTGGCCATCTTCGACACGGCCTTTCATCAGACCATGCCGGAACATGCCTATATCTATCCCCTCCCCTACGAGTGGTACGAAAACCACCAGGTACGTCGCTACGGTTTCCACGGCACATCGCATCTGTACGTTTCAAAACGCGCTGCGGCCCTGCTCGGCAAGAGCTCGAAAGACACCAATATCGTCACCATGCACATCGGCAACGGCGTTTCGCACTGCGCGATCAAGAACGGCATTTCAGTTGACACCACGATGGGTCTTACCCCACTGGAAGGCGCTGTGATGGGCACCCGTTGCGGCGATATCGACCCGGCCATCCCGGCTTTCATGATGCAGAAGGAGAACCTTTCCGCCAAGGAAATCGACAGCATCCTCAACAAGAAAAGCGGTGTGCTTGGCGTCACCGGCCGTTTTACCGACCGTCGTGACGTGATCGAGAATGCCAATGCCGGCGACAAGCGCTGCCAGCTTTCCCTCGACATTGAGGCCTATCGCCTGAAGAAGTATATCGGCGCCTTCATGGCTGCCGTCGGAAAACTGGACGCGGTCGTATTCACCGCCGGCGTGGGCGAGATGGGAGCCCTGATCCGCGAAAAGGCCATCGAGGGACTGGATCATATCGGCATCATCCTCGACCGTGACCGCAACAACAATGCCATGACCCGCAAGCGCGAAAGCCTGATCACCACCGATGACTCACCGGTCAAGGTCTATGTAATTCCGACCGACGAAGAGTTGGTCTTCACCGAAGACGTGGTTGCCATCCTGAACGGCACCTATACCGATCACATGCAGTTTGAATACTCATTTGCCAAACCGGATTTTGTACGATCATAGACCGGAACACCGGTAAAACAGTAAATCAGAAAGCCGACAGCAATGTCGGCTTTCTTTTTGAGTATCCGGAGCACTAAAAGCTTTTCATAATCTCTCGAAACACCGACGTGGCGTAGCTCCCCTTGGGAAGCGAAAACTCCAGCCGGAGGCAGTCGCCTTCCAGCTGCCAGGTCGGCTCGCCCAGCGGCACCCTCAACGGGCGGCGTTCTCCCTCCATGCGCAGTCCTCCCGGCAGGTCGAAATCCTCGGGACGTATCCGCTCATTTTCAAGGATCGACAGCTCCATCCGTAGCGGTTCATTTTCAGGCTGCTTCATCCGGCAGCCGAACAGTGGACCGCTGGCCGAGATTTCGAAAGTACGGGCTCGTTCCATCTCCGCAGCGGCGTCTTCAACCTGGAAGCAGGCGCCGTTGACATGCTTGCAGGCCAGATCGCCATCCATCACTTCATCTATATGCTCAATCCTCGTAGCAACCATTTTGTCGAACAGGAAGGATTGATAGGCCGATAGGTACAGCTTTTTGAGCCGGGGATGAATAGCGGCGAAGGCCTTTTCGAACGCTCCGGGGCGGTTCACCAGACGTTGCAGCAGATCCCGTTCGCTGCGGCAATGGCGTGGGAACAGCTGCAACGCCAACTCAAGATCTCCCAACTGATAGGCTACAACCGCATTGCGCCACTGTTCATCCCGCAGAGCATCCGGCTCTCCGATCAGCCGGTCAGCGGCCGCCTGCCAGTCGCGCCGCAGCATGGCCGCACCGATCAGGTGCGAGTTGCCCTGGGCCCCGTAGCGTTGAAATCCGAAGTAGTTGGGAACTCCACGTTTCTGCAGCAGAGCCAGAACCTGCGGGACAGTGAGAACAGCATCAGCGGATACGCCCCGCACCGAGATCCGGAAACGGTTCCCCTTCAGATGTCCCAGCTTGAGTTTGTTACTGTGCAGGGCGGCCGAGACGACTTTGACTCCATCCAGAGCCAGGTCGCAAGCCTTCTCCGGCGAGACACGCTGGACCGATATGGTCTGGCGGGTGACGCCGACCGCATCCTTCATGCCGGCATAACCGACATCCCGTTCCGGCAGATTCAGCTTTTGAGCTATCCGCCTGATAGCCTCCAGTGTCGTGACACCGCGTTTCTCGATCGTCAGGTAACAGTGCTCGCCGGAACCACAGGGAAGATATGACGGTATTTCCTCCACCAGGAAGTCGTCCGGAGTATCCTTGATCGTGCCGCCGCAGCCGGGGATAGCAGAAGTCAGGTAGGGATGTATCATTTTACGTGTTCCTTCTCTTGCAACTCTGGTAGCTTTGGATACAAGCTACCATTATTCATATTGCACAGGTTACTAAAAATCAAACCATGAAACCAGCCGAAGTACTAAAAATATTACGCCGGGAAGGACTGCGCCCCCCAAGGACACTCACACTGTCCATAACCGGCAGATGCAATCTCACTTGCGCCCACTGCTGGGTTGTTGCCGGTGAGTCTGACTCCGCCGCTGACGTGCCTGAGCGAACACTTTTACATATGGTCGAAGAGTTCGCTGCCATTGGGGGCACGGGGGTCAGAATTACAGGGGGTGAACCGCTCTGTCATCCGGGCTGGCTGGATCTGATCCGGTTTGCATGCAAGCTCGACATGCAAACCATCATTCTTCAGACCAATGGCATGCTGTTCAACGGTGATAATGTGGCCTCACTACGTGAGCTGGATTTTCCCGGACTCTCAATCCAGTTGGGGATCGATGGCGCCAGTGCTCCGGTTCACGACCTGACGCGTGGCAAGGGCTCATTCCAAGGGCTGATGGATGGCCTGGGGTGTCTTCTGCGGGGAGGTTTGGGACCCCGCATCACCTTCCTGTTTACCGAGATGCGTCATAATCTGCAGGATATTCCCGCGGTACTGGAGCTTGCCGACAAACTGCGGATAGCCTCGATTGTCACCGGCGCCCTTGTGCAGGGCGGGCGGGCAGCCAAAGAGGACTTGATTGCCCCTCCCTCCACTGATCAATACCTGGCATTACTGGATCGCCATGACTCCGATCCCGAGTTTAGGGAACGCTACTCCAGGCTAGGCAATGTGGCGGCACTTGGATGGCGCGACTCGGAAGCTGTTCGTGTAGAAGCCTGCACCTTTGCAGAGAACCCGTACCTCACCCCGCAAGGCAGGCTGTATCCATGCCTGTTGTGCCACACGGACGAGTTTTCGATTTCAGGTGTATTTGAAAAGGGCCTTATCGCTGCCCTGGCCGGGGGAGCCCCGGTTTGGGCTGATCTGATGCGAATCAGCCGTTGCCGGGCCGACACGCTTTCCTCCTGCCGCGAATGTCCGGGAAGGGAGCGCTGTGCGGGTGGATGCATGGGGCGCGCCTGGGGCAGCAGGAGGATTCTAATGTCAGAAGATGACCGGTGCGCTTGCAGAAGGGCTATCTACGGTCGCAAAAAAACTTCCGGTCAGCCTTTCAACTTCATCCTGAATGAAAAAACGAGCCGATCCGAAAATGTTCCACTGATATCAAATACTGTGATTAAGAAAAAAAAACGGTTAATAAGGTTCACATGAAAGTGCGAGCCCAGGTCGTCACATTCAATCACAATATCACACGATCCCCCCACTCTGCCGCAGCGCCTCGTACAGCACGATTCCGGCCGATGTGGACAGGTTCAGGCTGCGTACCGCTCCGGCCGGCATCGGGATCGTGATCGATGTTTCCTGATTGGCGGCCAGCAGCTCTTCCGGCAAACCCTTGGTTTCCTTGCCGAAGACGATGAAGTCTCCCGGCTGGAATCCGGCCTGCAGATAACTCCGCGCAACCTTGGTGCTGAGGTAGAAAAAGCGCCCTTCCGGAGCGGAGGCCTGAAGTGTGGCCAGGTCCGGCCACTGTCTGAGTGTGACGAACTCCCAGTAGTCCAGTCCCGCCCTTTTCAGATAGCGGTCGTCAATCGAAAAGCCCAGCTTGCCGACCAGATGCAGCACGGCTCCGGTGGCGGCGCAGAGACGGGCAATATTGCCGGTGTTGGGAGGGATTTCAGGTTCGATCAGAACAATATTGAATGGTTTCATGGGGCGTATGTATACCATTAATCGGCGCTGGCGTGCTTGCTTTTTTTTTATGTCGGGTCTACTATGCCCGGATTAAATCCACTGAAACTGGAGATTTGCAATGAAGATAATCGTAACCGATGAAGTTTCCCCGGAAGGGCTGGCGCTTTTGACCCAGGAACCGCGCATCCAGCTGGATATCAGGCTGGGCCTTAAGAAGGATGAACTGCTGGCGGTAATCGGCGACTATGAAGCCATCATCACCCGCAGCGGCACCAACGTCGATAAAGCCCTGCTGGACGCGGCCACAAAACTGAAGATCGTCGCCAGGGCCGGAGTCGGCATCGACAACGTCGATGTGGACTATGCCAGTTCCAAAGGTGTCATCGTCGTCAACGCCCCCTTCGGCAACACCAACAGCGCCGCCGAGCATACCATGGCGCTGCTGCTCTCCTTCTGCCGCAATGTAACCGTTGCCAACGCCAGCCTCAAAGCCGGCGAATGGAAACGTGCCCCATTTACCGGCCATGAGCTTAAAGGCAAGATAGCCGGCGTGATCGGCATCGGCAAGGTCGGCGGCCGGGTAGCAACCCGCCTGAAGGCTTTCGAGTGCGAGGTTTTGGCCTGCGATCCGTACATCTCGGTCAAGCGCGCCCATGACCTGGGCGTCAAACTGGTCTCACACGATGAAATCTACAAGAACTGCGACATCATCACCGTCCACACCCCGCTCAACGAAGAGACCAGGGGCATGATCGGCCCCCGTGAATTCGGCCTGATGAAGAGCGGCGTGATCATCCTCAACGTGGCCCGTGGCGGTATCATCGAGGAGCAGGCCATGCTGGACAACCTCAACTCCGGCAAGGTAATCGGCGCCGCCTTCGATGTCTGGAGCGAGGAACCCCCCGCCACCGACACCCTCAAGCAGCTGATCGCCCACAAAAACCTGGTGGTGACACCACACCTGGGGGCAAATACGTTTGAAGCCCAGGTGAACGTAGCCATTGACGTCTCCAGGGAGATCCTGAACTATCTGGATGACCAGCCGATGGAGAATGCGGTCAACATCCCCCGCTTCGACCTGGCCCTGATGGACCAGATGCGCCCCTTCCTGAACCTGATGAGCGTGATGTGCGACTTCGGCATCCAGTTGGTTGATGAGAACCTGGAAAAAGTCACCTTCGGATTTGCGGGCAGCATCGCCCATTACGACTGTTCCCCGCTGACCGTTTGCGGACTCAGCGCGCTGCTCAACCGCATGGTCGATCAGGACGTCAACATGGTCAATGCCTCACTGATCGCCGAACAGATGGGCATTGTGGTCGAAGAGAACAAAACTACCCAGTCCGACGCATTCTCCAACGTGATCACGCTGATTATAGAAGCCGGCGGCAAAAAGCGCACCATCTCCGGAACTCTCTTTGAAGGAGCGCCGCGTATTGTGCGACTTCGCGATTACACAATGGACTTCAGCCCTGAAGAGCACATGCTGATGTTGCACTACGGTGATCGCCCCGGCATGATCGGCAGGATCGGCACGATCATGGGGCAGCACGACATCAACATCGCCTCGATGAATCTGGGCCGCAGCCAACAGAAAGGGGAAGCGATGGTGATCCTCTCACTCGACTCGGCCGTACCTGAAAAGGTAGTCGAGGAGATCAAGTCCGCCACCGAAGCCACTTTCATCAAGGCTGTCCACATGCGGGTCGGAGCCTGCAGCCGCAGCTGCGGCTGCGGAGTCTGAGGTAACCCGGCACCATGCAGATGCCCAATATTGACCCTGTTTTCCTGAGCATCGGCCCGCTCCAGTTCCGCTGGTACGGGCTGATGTACGTTCTGGCCTTTATCGCCAGCTATTTTATCATCCGTTCCGAAGTCAAACGCAAACAGCTGCCCCTGACCACCGACGATGTCTCCGATTTGGTATTTTACGCGGCAATGGGTGTCGTGCTGGGTGGGCGGATCGGCTATATCCTGTTCTACAATCTGGGTTTCTACCTGGCCAACCCGCTCAAGCTGCTGGCTGTCTGGGAAGGTGGCATGTCGTTTCACGGCGGCTTTCTGGGAGTTGTGCTGGTTCTGGTTATGTATGCCCGCCGTAAAAATGTGGCATTCATGTCGCTGATCGATATCGCGGGTCTCTGCTCGCCGGTCGGTCTGGGACTTGGGCGGATTGGCAACTTCATCAATGCCGAACTGTACGGACGGGCAACCGACATGCCCTGGGGTATGATCTTTCCGGGCAGCGACGGCCTTCCAAGGCACCCGTCACAGCTCTATGAGGCATTTCTGGAAGGCCTGGTATTGTTCTTCCTGGTGCGTTTCGCATCGAGAAAATACGCTGCAACCGGTGTTGCCGGCTGGACCTTTGTGGCCGGCTACGGCCTGTTCCGTTTTATCGTCGAATTTTTTCGCCAGCCCGATGCTCAGGTCGGTTTCTTCTTCAATTGGTTCTCGATGGGGCAGTTCCTGAGCCTGCCGATGTTTTTACTGGGAATTTTCATGATTTTCAGGCTTTCGCGGCACAGCAAACCCCTTTAAATCTCCCCTTGTCAGGGGAGACTTCAAGGCTTCCCTGACAAAGCGGGATTGTGGGTGGTTAGATTCAGGATTGATTTAGTCCTGTTTTGCGGTATAATGGACAAAATTCCAAGGAGGCCACCAATGATCAGCACACAGATGTCGGATGCACTTAACAAACATATGAATCTGGAGCTTTACTCAGCCCACCTGTACCTGGCCATGTCATCCCGCGCCAACGACCTGGGCCTGAAAGGCGCAGCCAACTGGTTCTTCGTGCAATATCGCGAAGAGATGATTCACTTCATGAAGTTTTACAGCTACCTGACCGACCAGGGCGTGGTCATCTCGCTACAGGCCAGTGAAGCGGTGCCCAATGAATACAACTCACTGCTGGAAATGATGCAGAAAACCCTGAAACACGAGCAACTGATCACTTCCTGCATCAACGAGTTGAGCGAACAGGCCGTTAATGAAAAAGATCACGCAACCAGGATTTTCCTGCAATGGTTCGTGACCGAGCAGATCGAGGAAGAGAACAACGATCGCGACCTGATCGCAAAACTCAAGCTGGTGGGAGACAACGGCCACGGCATACTGATGATCGACGGTGAAATGGGCCAACGGGTCTTTGTACTGCCGGTAGGCTCCCCTCTGGCTGTTTAGCAGGCAAGGAGCACTTTTGGAGATGTTTGGGCAATAATCAGCTTCGTTAAAACATTTATCCCGTTTCCGGGACCAGGACTATGTCGATGAAAATCCGTTTCTGCGAACACAACAAGGGCAAAGGCAAGATTTTCCGGCAGCTGGAGGAAGAGTTTCCCGATGTCAGTATCAAGATCAAGAAATGCGTCAAACAGTGCGGCGCCTGCCGTGAAACACCCATGGCAGTAGTGGACAAAAAGAAAATAACCGGCAGGGACGGAGACGAACTGTACCGTAAAATCGTCGAACTGATCCGCAGTGCCGGTTCAACTACTGATTAAACAGGCGAATCCATACGATACAAGCCATTCAACAGGCCCCCTGCCGCTAAATAGCGCCCAGGGGGCCTTAATTTTAACAGCATCAAGTCTCAATCCAATAATAGCATGCTCAAATATATGGCCATTTTGAAATGCAGCCATCAGGCTTCCCATCCCAACGCAAGCTCCCGCTCCCAATAGAACTATGTTTATAGACAGATCCAGATACGGGACGTTTCGCTGTTTAACCTCATTTTGCATACTGCAAAACGCGAATTGACGTCATACCCAGCTTAACGTTGTCATATGAAAGAGCAAACATTCTTTCCCTGTGCACATCCGGATCATGTACATGAATAACAAACGATATAATACAACATCGTATTGATTTGGATTGATTCTTGAATACAATTTATATATATTTCCATGAATATATGCATTAGCTGTATCAGCTTAGATTTAATAAGTATTTTTAAATAAAGAATACAAAAAGAGGAGGATTAGTTTCAATGCGCATTTTAAACATGATTCTGCTGTCAGTGACACTTGCAATCGCACCGGCCTGGAGCGCCAGTCAACCAGAAATAAAAGTGCAGCTCAGCGCCAAGAGGATCGTTAAAAGCTCACAGGGCAAGGAGAGCATTTCCAGCGGTGACTCGGCAAAACCGGGAGAAATCATTGAATATCAAGCTACCTACAAAAACAGCGGTACGGCTACAGCCGGCAATGTGTCCGCCACGCTGCCGATTCCGGCGGAAATGGAATTCGTAGCCGACTCGGCCAACCCGACTGGAGCAAGCGCCAGCACCGACGGAACCGTTTTTTCCGCGATCCCGCTGGTTCGCAAGGTTAAACTGGCTTATGGAGTAGTTTCAAACAAAGAAGTGCCGACAGACGAATACCGGTCACTGCGCTGGAACTTGCGCGACCTTGCGCCCGGCGCCGCAGTAACGGTCAGCGCCCGTATGAAGATCAAGGACAATCAGAAAGGTCCCGTTATCATAAAGCTAGATTCTGTTAAAAAATCCGATGCAAAGAGAAAAGGGGGAGAAAAATGAAACAGTTGACGTCCAGAAGTTTTAAAACCGGATCAGATTCACCGCCAGTGGTAATGACGGCGTTCCTGATCGCCATGCTGTTACTGGTAGTGATGACCTTGGCACAACCGGTTCAGGCAGCGCCGCTGGCTGGCACCTCAATCGGCAATCAGGCTTCGGCCACCTACACCGACGCCTCGGCGGTTGTTCGCACCGCGACCTCCAACACGGTCCAGACCATCGTCCAGCAGGTCGCCAGCCTCAGCCTGACCGCCAGCCAGACCAAGATCGGCGCAGCCGGAGGCACGGTCTACTTCCCGCACACACTGACCAACACCGGCAACGGCAGCGACAGTTTCAATCTCTCCGCGATCGATGCCAACAGCGGCACGATCAACTTCACAAATATCGCGCTCTATCCCGATGCCAACGGCGACGGAGTGCCTGACAGCTTTACCGCCATCACCAGCAGCGGAGCACTGGCTCCAGGCGCATCCTTCACCTTCATCGCCGCGGCGACCATCTCGGGGGCATCTACCGACGGCAGCGCCGACACGATCACGCTGTCCGCCGCCAGCCTGTTCACCCCGGCGGTCACAGCTTCCAACACCGACACCGTCAATGTCAGCGGCAACGCCATCGTCGTGATGACCAAGGCGGTCACACCCGGCAGCGGCAATCCGGGCAGCGGCCCGCTGACCTACACCCTGACCTACACCAACACCGGTAACGCCACCGCCACAGCACTGACCATCACGGACGTGGTTCCGGCCGGAATGACCTATAATGGGGGCAACAAAGCACGCTGGAGCGTATCCGGCGCCACAGCACTGACCGATGCCGCCGACGGCGTACAGACTTTCGGCGCCTATACCATCAACTACGACGCCGCAACAACCCCCGGCACGGTCAGCGCCCTGATCAACCAGGTGCTGCCGGGCGAGAGCCGCACGCTGACATTCGAAGTCAATGTCAATGCATCCGCCGCCCCCGGAGTAATCAACAATACCGCAACCTTCGGCTACAACGACGGTTCCGGCCCCAAAACCGGTTCCACCAACCCGACGCCTTTCACAGTCAATCAGTCCGCCAATGTCGTGGCCAACGGCAGCAACGCCTCCAACGTTGACGGCACCGGCGAGCCAATCACGGTGGCATCAGCTCTGCAGGGCAGCACCGTAACATTCAGCGCCTACGTATGGAACACCGGCAACGGCAGCGACTCTTTCGACACTTCCGTGGGAGGCAGCAGTTTCCCGGCCGGTACATCCTTTGTTCTCTACAAATCCGACGGCGTCACCCCGCTGATCGACACCAACTCCAACAGCACACCGGACACCGGCATTCTTGCCGCCGGTGCATCCTATAACGTGATCATCAAGGCCATACTGCCGGCCAGCGCGACCGGAGGCCCCTACAGCGCCACTCTGACCGCAACCTCGAAACTGGACAACACCAAAAGCAACCCGGTGATCCTGACACTGACCTCAATTACCGGCAACACCGTTGACCTGACGCTCAACACGGCCCGCACCGACAGCACTCCGGCCGGCACCGCCGCAGCCGGTAATGTGGCCAGCACCGGCTTTGGCGCAGGACCGGAAGTAGCCGCACTGACGCCGCACAACACCGCCAACCCAGGCACCAGCACAACGTTTGTTCTCAAGGTCAACAACACCAGCGCAACAGCCGATACGTACAACCTGGCCGCCAGCACCGACAGCACCTTTGTTGCCCCGGTTCCTCTCCCGACCGGCTGGACAGTTACCTTTAAGTCAGACGGCGGAGCCGGCAACTGTTCCACGCTGGGTGGCGTGATATCCAACACCGGCGTTGTTAATGCCGCCACGAACAGCACCGTCTGCGCAATCGTGTCGATACCGGCCAATGCCGCGGCCGGCACGCAACAGATCTACTTCCGGACACTATCGCCTTCCAGCAGCGCCATCGACAGGCTGCATGGCGCGATCGACATCAACGCTGTCCGCAACATAACCGTTACCAACAGCCAGACCGGACAGGTATTCCCCGGCGGCACCGTGATCTACCCCATGACCGTAACCAACAACGGCAACGTGTTGGAGGGCACAGTACCGGCCGCCGGTACTCCCGACGGCAGCACCGACAGTAAGGTTACCATCGGAATTACTAACTCACTGGCAGCCCAGGGCTGGAACTCGGTTGTCTACTACGATGCCAATGGCAACGGCAGCCTCGATCCAACCGACCCGGTTATCACGGACCTCTCCGGAATCGGCGGACTGGCCTCCGGAGCAAGCGTACCGTTGCTGGTCAAAGTATTCGCACCGGCCGGCGCCAATATCGGCGATACTGACAGCGCCACCCTGACCGCCACCACCACCGGCACCATCGCTACCGCGCTCGCTCCGGCACCATCGTCGGCCACCGACACCTCGACCGTAATCTCCGGCCAGGTAACCCTGACCAAGATGCAGGCTCTGGATGCGGCTTGTGACGGAACCGCTGACGGCGTTTTTGCACAGAGTAACATCACGACCGGGGCAATCCCTGGCGCCTGTATCCTCTACCAGATCACGGCAGCCAATGTGGGCACCGCAGCAATCAACACCCTTGAAATCAGCGACGCCACCCCGGCCAACACGGTCTATGCCACCGGCTGCGTCGGCAGCAGCGTACCCGCGGCATCCACCTCGACCGGATCGATTACACTTTCGCCCGGCGCATGCGCCACCGGAACGGTCAAGGCGACCGTTCCCGCCCTTGCTCCCGGAGCAACGGCAATCGTCACCTTCGGCATAAAGATCAACCCGTAACATAAGCTTTCCCATCAGCAGCACACGCGCCTCCGGGGCTTAAATATCCCCGGAGGCGCAGCTTCAAAACACAGCAACCAATCCGGGGTCCGATTGAACAAGCACAAGGCGCTATACGGCTGCGACAGCAGGTGGTCCAAGCATCCGGTCATCCGGTTCGGACTCGTCGCACGCGCGTATTTTCTGCCGCTGCTGCTGACCGTTGCGATCCTGCTGTCTATAAACCCGGATCCGGCATTTGCGGCGACTCCACAGGCCGGCACCGTCATCGAAAACAAGGCTTTTGCCAGCTACTACAATCCGGTCCTGGACAGATCCGAAACCATGGAATCCAACCCGGTGCAGGTGATCGTGCAGCCGGTCGAAGCCCTGTCACTGGTGGCGGATCAGCAGCTGTTCCGCTCACCCGGGGCACCGGTTTCCTTCAGCCACATCCTCACAAATACCGGCAACACTCCGCTTTCGGCTTTCCTGACAACATCCACCGCCGCGGGGAGCACCTTCGTACTCTCCGGCCTGACACTGACCAGGGATTCTAACCAGAACGGTATCGTAGACTACGGAGAGCCGCAGATACCGCAGAATGGCATGATCGGCCTGGCTGCCGGCCAGTCCGTCAGCCTGATCATCTCCGGAACCGTCCCGTCAAACGCCATGCAGTCTCAATCCTGCAGCATAGCGATCTCCGCCGTTTCATCGATTCAGGGCATTAAGGCCGCTGTTACCGACCAGGTGATGGTCAACTCTGCCGCACTGCTCCAGGCCGGCAAGCAGTCCTCCGAATACAGCCCGGCGCCGGGACAGCAGGTGACCTTCACCCTCAGCGTCGTCAACAACGGCAACGGCACCGCCCAGGGAGGTCAGACAATTCAGGTCGATGGCGCTCCGGAACAGCTGGTGCTGCTGCGAGATGTGCTGCCTTTCGGCTGCTCGTATGTGAAAAGCTCCTTCAAGCTGCAGACCAACGGCACACCACTGTTTCACAGGACAGGAGACCCGCCCTTCTCGTACACCACGATCGAGCCGGCCGATGCCTCGACGGTCGATGAGGTTGCCTACGGCGCAAACGCTCTGGCGGTGGGCAATATGGCCACTTTCAGTTTCAAGGTACTGATCGCTTCAACCGCTCCCGGCACCATTGACAACACCGGCCATGCTCTCTACAACAACGGTGTCAACCCCCAACAGGTTGAAGCGGCTTCCAACACGGTCACGCTGACAGTGCAGACCCCTCCCCCGGTAATAACGTTTTTCAACAGCGGCACTTTCGTCATACCTGCCCAGGCAGCCAGGCTGGGAAGCCCGCTCTACGTCCAGGCCGACGCCGCCGCCTGCAACACCAACCCGTTGCTGGCCGAGGTGCGTACGATCGTGATCACATCGGCCCACAGCGGCGACCAGGAGAGTTACTCCGCCCAGGAAAGCGGCCCTGATACTGGACTTTTCCGCATCATCGGCGTTGAGACCCGCGACGCCGCAACCAATCCGGTGGTGCATGGTGACGCTATTATCGAAGCCATGAAGCACGACCTGCTTACCGCCAGCATCTCCGGCTGCGGAAGCAGCACCGTTACCGCGCGCCTGCTTATCGATCCGGGCGGGATCGTTTTCGACAGCCGCACCAACCAGACGGTGCCCGGCGCAGTGGTATCGTTGGTTGATACGATTGCCGGCGGTAGCTGCACTGCCAATGGCGAGGCGAGCGGACCGCTGGCCAATGTGCTGGAGCTGGATGGGGTCACCGTTGCGATCAACCCGGTGATGACGGCGGCCAACGGCAGCTTCGACTTCCCGCTGGTGGCGCCCGGACGCTACACCTTGTGCGTCAAGGCTCCCAACGGCTGGAAGTTCCCGTCGCAGTTCATCCAGACCCAGCTGCCGGGCGACCGGACTATCGACGTCGACGGTTCCTATGGACGTCCGTTCGCGGTAAACGCGAACACCGGTCCTGTGCATATCGACGTGCCGATCGATCCCGGCCCGGCCGGGGGGCTTTTCGTCCAGAAGAGCACCTCACGCACGACGGTCGAAATCGGCGATGTGGTCGATTACACGATCAAAGTCAAGAACTCCAGCGGCAAGCTGCTGAAAGATGTGTCGCTGGCCGACCGCCTCCCCTTCGGCTTCAGCTACCAGAAAGGCACGGCGCGCCGCGACGGCTCCGTGACAGCGGACCCGGCTGGCGAAAGCGGACCTGGGCTGGCTTTCACACTGGGTGACATGAACGACGGCGTCACCATCCGGATAACCTATCGGCTCAAAGTTGGCCCCGGCGCGGTCAAGAGCGACGGAATCAACCGCGCCCAGGCCACGGCCGCCTACGGCACCGTCTCCAATGTAGCCTCCGCCACGGTCAAGGTCGAACAGGGGGTCTTTACCGACAAGGGCATCATAATCGGCAAGCTCTTCGTGGATTGCGACCGGGACCGGTTGCAGGGTGACAAGGAACCGGGCATACCGGGGGTACGGATCTACCTGGAAGACGGAACCTACGCAATCAGCGACAGCGAGGGCAAGTACAGCTTCTACGGCATCTCGCCCCGCAGTCATGTCCTCAAGCTGGACGAAAGCACGCTTCCGGCCGGCTCGGAGCTGATCGCGCTTTCCAATCGCCATGCCGGTGACGCGGCCAGCCGCTTTGTCGATCTTAAGGCCGGCGAACTGCACCGGGCCGACTTTGCCGAAGGTTCCTGCACGATCGGTATCATCGAACAACTTAAGGAACGCCGTCTCAAGGGAGAGGTTTTCGTACCCGAAACCAAGCGCGGAGTTGACGCCAAACTGGTGATCGACCAGCAACCGCTGCAGCCGTCCGATGTCAAGTCCCGCCCCGCCAGCGGCCTGCTGGGCGCGGAAACCAAGCTGCCCTATTTCAGCCCGGTGTTGACGCAGGAACAGCAGCAGACCCGTGACGTTCCCCGCCAGGAAGCGACGGTTCCGGCCCAACTGCAGGATTACGCCGACAGCATGGCCGGCATGGATTCGAAACCAGGCTTCATCGACCTCAAGGACGGTGATATCCTGCCGATCGCCCAATCGACCGTCCGCGTCAAGGGCGCCTCCGGCGCTCCCCTTAAACTGCTGGTCAATGGAGAAACAGTCGATGAAGGGCGCATCGGCAAGAAGATGATCGTCGAAGACCAGAAACTAGAGGCGCGCGAATACGTCGGCGTCGCCTTCAAACCGGGTGAGAACAGGCTGGAACTGATCCAGAGCGACCCTTTCGGCAACCCTCGCGGACGGGTCGCGGTCACGGTAATTGCGCCGGACGCGCTGGCTAAAATCGAACTGCAAACCCCCGTGGGGGATCTGGCCGCCGACGGCCAGACTCCGCAGACCGTCAGGATCCGGCTGACCGACGAAAAGGGTGTGGCAATCACATCCCGCACGCCTGTAACCGTCGAGTCCAGCCTGGGACGCTGGGAGGCCAAAGATCTCTCCGAACAGGAACCGGGGTTGCAGCTGTTTATCGAGGGGGGCCAGGCCGACCTGAAGCTGTTCGCGCCGGCGGAACCGGGCATCGCCACGATACGGGTCAGCTCCGGCGGTATCAAGAGCCAGCAGACGATCTCGTTCATCCCTGACCTGCGGCCACTGATAGCGGTCGGCGTAATCGAGGGAACCCTCAATTTCCGCCGCATGGATCCGGGCGCCATCACCCCGGCCCGCAGCCAGGACGGCTTTGAACAGGAGCTGCAGGCCATCTCTACCAGCAGCGACGACAAACGCATCAACGCCGCCGGCCGGGCAGCCTTCTTCCTGAAAGGCAAGATCAAGGGCGATTACCTGCTGACAGTATCCTATGATTCGGACAAGGATACCCGCGAAAAGCTCTTCCGCGATATCAACCCGGACGAGTTCTACCCGGTCTACGGCGATTCCTCGATTCGCGGCTTTGACGCCCAGTCAACCGGGAAGTTCTACGTCAGAATCGATAAGAACCGCTCCTACCTGCTGTATGGCGACTTCACCACCCAGTCTCCGGCGGAAGCCAGGGTCCTGGGGGCCTACAACCGCAGCCTGACCGGTGTGCGCGGACATTACGAGAACTCGCTCATGAGCGCCAACGTCTTTGCCAGCCAGGACCGGAGCCGTCAGATAGTGGATGAAATTCCGGCCCTGGGTGTCTCCGGCCCCTATTACCTGCGCACCGCCGACATTGTTGCCAACAGCGAAAAGATCGAGATCATCACCCGCGATCGCAACCAGCCCTCACTGATAATCAGAAGCGTGCCCATGTCCCGTTTCAGTGATTACGAAATCGAGGCGCTGACCGGCCGGATTATCTTCAAGGAACCGCTCGCCAGCCGTGACAGCAGCCTTAATCCGGTCTATATCCGCGCCACCTACGAAGCCTTCCAAGGGGGGGCGGAGTTCTGGGTGGCCGGCGGCGATGCCCAGTTGAAGCTGCACCAGCGTATGGAAATCGGCGGCAGCTATCTGCGCGACGAGAACCCGCTCGACCGGCAGGAAATGGGCAGCGTCAACACCACCATCAAGCTGGCTGAGAAAACCTACCTGCTGGCGGAATGGGCCCGTATCACGCGCCAGACCTCCGGGCAGGGAGATGGAAGGCGCATCGAACTGCGACACGACGGCGAGAACCTCAACCTGCGCATCTACGGCAACCAGACCGAAAACGGCTTCGACAATCCCTCCTCCGCCATCGCCAAGGGACGCACAGAGGTCGGAGCCAAGGCGCGCTATACGCTGAACAAAAAGACCGCGCTGACGACCGAGGCGATCTTCAGCGAAGACGCCGCCACGCTCGGCAATCGCAAGGGGATTATCGTCAACATCGAACACGCGGTGGCCCGTTATCTCAAAGGCGAACTGGGTGTCCGCTACGCCAAGGAAAGCGCCACCCCTTCCCAGACCGACGGCAGCGCCACGCTGACACCGACCGAAAACACCAGCATCCGCGCCAAGCTGGGCCTGCAGCTCCCCTTCTTCACCAAACTGGGCCTGTTCGCTGAATACGAGCAATCGATCCAGGCCTCGGACCGGCGCACGGTCGCCTTCGGCGGCGATTACCAGCTGGCCCCCCAGACACGCCTGTACGCCAGGCACGAGCTGATTTCCAGCCTGTCCGGCCAGTTTGCGCTGAACGGCAGCCAGCAGCGCAACACCACTCTCCTGGGAATAGAATCCGAATACATGAAGGATGGCCATCTGTTCAGCGAATACCGCATGCGGGACGCACTCTCCGGCCGCGATTCGGAATCGGCCGTCGGCCTGCGCAACGGCTGGCAGCTGACCAGCGGAATCCGGTTGAACACCAATTTCGAGCGGATCACCACCATCGGCGGTGCCACCGCCAACGATTCGACCGCGCTGGGCGCCGGAATCGAGTACACCGGTTCGGAGCGCTGGAAAGGGAGTACCCGGCTGGAGTATCGCAACGGCACCAGCAGTGACAGTTACCTGGGCAGCATCGGCCTGGCCCATAAATACAACCGCTCGATCACGCTGCTGGGACGGCAGATAATTTCATATACACAGAACAAGGGCAGCGTTTCCGGAGTCAGGGTACAGCAGCGTTCCCAGGCCGGCCTGGCCTACCGTCCGGTAGATTCCAACAGCTGGAACCTGCTGTCCAAGTACGAATTCCGCTACGAAGGGGATGACAGCGATCCGAGCCTGCCCTCCACCCGCATCGTGCATATCCTCTCGGCCAGCCTCAATTTCCAGCCGGCCCGTTCGCTGGTGATCAGCGGACGCTATGCCGCCAAACTGGCGCTGGATGAGAGCGGCAGCATTTCCACCCGCTCGGCGGTGCAGATGCTGACCGGACGCATGACCTATGACCTGTCGAAGCGATGGGATGTGGGCCTGAACGCGATGGCCCTTTTCAACGAGAAACTGAGCAGCGTGCTCTACGGCCTGGGCAACGAGGTCGGCTACCTGATGACCTCCAACCTCTGGCTTTCGGCCGGCTACAACTATTTCGGCTTCCACGACAAGGACCTGTCCGGCGAGGATTACACCAACCCCGGTTATTTCATGCGTATGAGATTCAAATTTGACGAGCATCTGCTGGACGGATTGCGGGGCAAGACCCTCAACGACGTCCCGCGCTGACAAGAGATCAGCGGCACCAGCAATACACGGAGATCTGTACTATGAAACTCAGACTTATCCATTTAATGATAGCGATGCTGGTAACCACCGCCACCAGCCAAGCGGCCGAAGCGCCCCGTATTACGCCCGAAACGGCACGCATCACCGACCAGACCATTTCTTCCGACATCGCTGCCATCAACGGACTGCAGAAGAGGCTGGCAGACGTCAATACGCTGGGCACCCCGATCGGGACCTACCACTTTGCCAAGGCCCAGGCCTGGATCGATATGGCCATGGACCAGTACACGATGAACGATCGCACACAGGTGATCGAGGACACCGTCAGCCAGGCGCATCAATTGATCGTGCAGCTGGAGGCCAAAAACAGCAATATCGGCATGGACACACCGCTTTTGCCCACCAGCAGGAAAATCCGCGCCGACCTGTGGCAGAAAGCCGCCGATTGGAAAAAGCACCCAGGTTTCCCCTGCGGCGAGGATCTGGTGGCCCAGCTGGAGGTACAGCTGGTCTGGGCCGGCCATGAGGACAACCAGCTCGGCTGGCGACATGCCAAGCCATATCTGCAGGCCGCCGAACGCTATGCCAAGGAAGCCGGACGCAAGATCGAAAGCTGTTCGACGCAGCTTGCCGCAGACAAGACCACGACCGTAATCAGCATGACGGTGGAAGGGGATCAGGACGATGAGCAAGCCGCCTGCGAAGAGACGCCGGCCGAATGTCCGGCCTGCCCGACCTGCCCCCCCCATACGCCTAGCATAGTAGCAGCGGATAGCGCCAAGGCTACCGCCGGCCAACCGGAAGCTGCCGCCGGGGACGGACTCACGCTCCCGGATCGGATTCATTTCGCTCTCAACCGCGACATCATCAGCGCCCGCTCGGCGGCGGTTCTCGAACGCGTGGCCACGGTGCTGCGCGCCAACGGATCCGTCAACGTGGAGCTGCGGGGGCATGCCGACGAACGGGGCAACGAGCTGTTCAACAGGATCCTTTCCCGGCAGCGGGCCGAGGTTGTCAGGACCTATCTGGTGGCGGCCGGAATCAAGCGTTCACGGATTACAGTAAAAGCTTTCGGCAAGGCGACACCCTTCATGCGCGGCAGCGACATACTTTCGTTTGCCCGCAACCGCAGGGTTGAGTTATCATTCTCCGGCGCGGACGGGATCAGGCCGCTGCAGCAGTTCGAGGATATCCAGGTGGAGAAGAGGCAAAGGTGAATATGAAACAAAACGGGATTTTCAGGATCGGCAGGCTTCTGGCTGCAGTCGCGTTGTGCGTGCTGACGTCGTGGTGCTGCGGCAGCGACGCCGAGGCCTTCCGCGCCCTGACGACCCGTTACACCAAGAACACCAACGGTGATGTCCAGATCGTCGGCAACGCGATCATGACCTGCAACAACACCTCCGGTACCAATTTCACCCTATGCGACAGCGCCCGCAACGGCTCCGGCGGCACGCTGAACAATAACAACTTTACGATGATCTATATCGACATCGACTCGGACAGCACCACCTTCAGCTCCAGCAGCGCCAACCTGAACATGGAGAACGGTTCCAACGTGCTCTGGGCCGGCCTCTACTGGGGCGGCGACCAGGCCGCGGTCAACAACGTGCGGGCACAGTGCCTGCTGCAGACACCCGCATCCTTCGGCTATACGCCGATTACCGCAACCCAGGTGGATCAGGAGGGAACTGGACCATATCGTTACCAGAGCTACGCCGACGTCACCGGAATGGTGCAGGCCGCCGGCAACGGCACTTATACGGTAGCCAACGTAACCTCCCAGGTAAACGCATCCAACACTTTTGGCGGATGGTCGCTGGTGGTGGTCTACGGCAACGGCTCGCTGCCGTTACGCAACCTGACCGTGTTTGACGGCCAGGAGGTGATACCGCAACCAAAGACCTTCACTGTCAGCGGTTTCCTCTCCCCGCTCTCCGGCCCGATCACAACCCGGGTCGGGGTGATGGCCTATGAAGGAGACCTGGGCCTGACCGGCGATTTCCTGCAACTGAACGGCAGCACCATCTCGGATGCCACCCATCCATCAAACAACTTCTTCAACTCCAGCATCACCGACCAAGGGGTCTATCTGGCCGGGAGAAATCCGCTCTACACCAATAACCTGGGATACGACCTGAGCCGCACCAACATCCCCAACGGCATCGTCAAGAACGGCGACACCAGCGCCACGATCACGCTCAACACCAACACCGACCAGTACTATCCCAGCGTTCTGACCTTTGTCACCGACCTGTACGTGCCGATCATCACCCCCAACGTCACCAAGACGGTCGCCAAGGTTGCCGGAAGCGCCGGTGCGGCCATTACCGCCGGAGACACGCTGCGTTATACGATCTACATGAAGAACACCGGGTTCGATACCGCCACCAACCTCTTCCTGACGGACCCGATCCCGGCCTATACGACCTATAAGCCAGGCTCGCTGCAGATCGTTAGCGGCGCCAACACCGGCCTGAAAAGCGACGCCGCCGGCGACGACCAGGCCGAATACGATTCCAGCGGCGCCCCCAAGGTCATCTTCCGGCTCGGAAGCGGAGCCGATAGCGCCAGCGGCGGACTGCTCCCCTACAACGAATCGACTTCGCTGAGCTTTGATGTGACCGTCAACGGAGGTGTGCCGGCCGGAACCCTCCTGACCAACACCGCCACTATCAGCTACCAGGGGCAGACGCTGGGACAGACCTTCGGCGCAAGTTCGGCGGCGGCGGTTATTCCGGTCATGTCCGCGCCACAGGTCAGCAAGTCCTTCTCGCCCAACCCGATCATCCAGGGCGGCTCATCGACCATGTCGATTACGATTACCAATCCGGCCAGCAACCCGGCCACGATGACCGGAGTAACACTGGACGATCCCTACCCGTCCGGACTGGTCAACACTGCCACCCCCAACGCCTCGATCAGCTGTACTGCCGGAGCCGCGGCCGGCACGCTGACCGGCGGGACCGCCGGAGGCACGAGTGTCGGCATGAACCCGGGCGCTTCGCTGCCGCCCGGAGGCAGCTGCACGATCAGCGTAAATGTAACCAGCTCGGCGACTGAAAACTACGTCAACACCGTTACGGCGGTATCAACCAATGCCGGCAGCAGCAGCGTCTCTTCCGCCACGCTGTCAGTAGGCAAGCCAGCCGTCACGCTGAAAGCATTCACTCCGGCGGCAATCCTCTCGGGAGCGACTTCGACCGTCTCGTTCCTGATCCAGAACCCGACCAACATGACCCTGACCGGCATGGCTTTCAGCGACCCGCTCACCAACATGCTGGTGGCCGGCACGCCCAACGTGGTCAACGGTTGCGGCGGCGCCGTCAGCGCTGCCGCGGGGGCAGCCGCAATTTCACTTTCCAATGGCACGATGGCTCCGAACGCCTCATGCACGATCACGGTCGACGTCACCAGCAACATAACCGGCGTCCACCCCAACCAGGCCAGCGGAGTAGTGTCCAACCAGACCGGATCTGCCGGCATTCCCAGCAACATTGCCAACCTGACGGTGATCGGCGCTCCGGTGGCAGTCAAGACCTTTGCCGCTCCCTCGGTGCGGGCCAGCACCCCGGTGCGGCTCAGCGTCACGATCAGCAACCCCAACCCGACCACCACTCTCAATAACGTGGCCTTCACCGACAACTATCCCAACACTCCGGGGGTGATGGTCAACTCGACGCCGTCCAGCTCCACGCTTACCTGCAGTTCCGGCTCGACCGCCACCAAGGTCGGAGGTGTCAACGCCGGTACCACGCTCGGAATCAGCGCAGCCACGCTGCTGCCGGGTGGCAGCTGCACCGTTTCCTCCAACGTACAGAGCCCGACCACTTCGGCCACTCCGTACAGCAACAGCACCGGCAACATCACTTCCGCTAACGGCGGCAGCGGCGCACCCTCCACCGCCCAGCTGATAGTGACCAGCAACAATGTACCGACCGCAACCAAGGTTTTTGCGCCGTCCACGATCCTGAAAGGGGCGGTCAGCACAATCACGATCACACTTACCAACCCCAATGCCACCGCCATCACAGGCGCCGCTTTCACGGACAGCTACCCCTTCGGCATGGTCAATGCCGCAACACCGGCCGCCGCCACCACCTGCAGCTCCGCAACAGTCACGGCCGCCGCCGGAAGCGGCACGCTGGAACTGAGTGGAGCGACGATTCCGGCCAGCGGCAGCTGCACTGTTACCGTTTCCGTAACCAGCTCGATCGCCGGCGGACTGTACAACTCCACCGGCCCGATCACCACCGCCAACGCCGGCACCGGCGCGGCAGCCAGCGCCACGCTGACGGTGATGGATCCCCCCTACAGCACCAAACGCTTCGTTACCAATCCGATCTCGGCCGGTGGCACGACACAGCTGGAGATCATCGTTCGCAATTCCGCCAGCAATATTTTGGCGCTGACAGGCGTCGCCTTTAACGACTCCTATCCATCTGGAATGGTCAACACCGGCACTCCGGTGCCTAACGTCACCTGCACGGCCGGCTCCAGCGCCACCATTGCCGGCGGAGCTTCCGGCGGCAACACGATCGGCATCACGGCCGGAACGCTGGCGGTCAACGGCAGTTGCACAATCACGGTCAACGTTACCGCCGCCGTAGCCGGCAACTACACCAACAGCACCGGTCCGGTTTCGTCCAGCAACGGCGGCAACGGCACGGCCGCCAGCGCGATTCTCTCGGTCGGCCAGCCCAGCATCGCCAAAGCCTTCGCTCCGGCAGCGATTACCAATGCCCAGACCTCGACCCTGACCATCACGCTGACCAATCCGACCGGCGTTGCCATGACCGGCGCGGCTTTCACCGACAGCTACCTGCCCGGAACCATCATTAATGCCGGAGCACCTTCAACCAGCTGCGGCGGCAGCGCCACCGGGACCATCGGCGGAACCTTTGTCGGGCTTAGCAACGGCACAATTCCGGCCAATGGCACCTGTACCGTCACGGTGCTTGTGTCGGCCAGCAATTCGGTGCTGAACACGATCCCGGCCGGCGGGTTGACCGTAACCAGCGGCGCCAGCAACGCCAATCCGGGTTCGGCGCTGCTGAACATGACCCCTCCGCCGGGTGTGATCAAAGCCTTCTCCCCGGCCGTCATTCCCCAAAACGGCACATCACGGCTGACGATCACGCTTTCCAACTCCAACGCTGCAGCAGCCACCGGCGTGGCCTTCAGCGACACATATCCAAGCGGCGTGCCGACCGGCATCGTCAATGCCGCCACTCCCGGTCTTACCAACAGCTGCGGCGGAACCGCCACCGCCGCTGCCGGCAGCGGCACGTTGACGCTTTCCGGTGCAACCATCCCCGGCAACAGTTCCTGCAGCGTGGCGGTCAATGTCACCGGAGCGGTGGCCGGAACCTATGTCAACCACAGTGGTCCGGTCACCACCACCAACATCGGCACCGGGAGCGAGGCAACCGCCAACCTGACCATCATGTCGCCGCCAGGATTCGCCAAGGCCTTCTCGCCGGACAAGATCCCGGTCAACACCGCTTCGACGCTGACAATCACGCTCTCCAACAGCAACCCGGTGGCAATCAGCGGCGCGGCTTTCACCGACCCCTACCCGGCCAACCTGATCAACGATACCCCGCTTGCCGCATTCAGCACCTGCGGCGGCACTGTCACCGCCACAGCCGGCGGCAATTCGCTGCAACTGTCCGGCGGGACCATTCCGGCTTCCGGCAGCTGCACCATCAACGCCAGGGTGACCAGCGCGATTGCCGGCCTGTACACCAACCCCTCGGCGCCCTTCAACGTCACCACCTCCAACGCCGGTTCGACAGCCTCGGTTTCGGCCGACCTGACGGTACTGTCGAAACCGACCATTACAAAATCGTTCACCCCGGCCAGCATTAACAACTTTCAAAGCTCGGCGCTGCTGCTGACGCTTACCAACGCCAACGCAACCAGCGCCCTGACCAATGTGGCGGTCAGCGACAGCTTTCCTACCGGCCTCTACATCGGCTCCACCCCGGTCACCAACACCTGCGGCGGCACACTGACCGGCGCAACCCAGGGTTCGGCCCAGTTCACGCTGAGCGGCGCCACGCTGCCGCTCTCCAGCAGTTGCACGGTCACAATCCCGGTAACATCGGGCCAGCCCGGGGTCTACAACAACACCACCAGCGGTGTAACCTCGCTGGAAACCGGCAGTCCCGGCGCCGTCAGCAATACGGCCACCCTGACGGTCAATGCCAATTTCGGCGCTGTCAGCGGCTATGTCTATGCCGATGCGAACCACAACGGGAACCGCGAGAACGGTGAAACCGGCACGGGACAGACCGTGTACGTCAAGCTGGCGACCCGCACCGGTAGCAGCTGCAACAACCCGGCAACACAATATACAACCCCGGACCCGACCACCGGAGCCTACAGCTTTAACGGCATCACATCCGGCGATTATTGCGTGATTCATTCTATAAACACCATCCTGACCGATCTGAATCCCGCTTTTCCAGGCGGTTGGGTCGCGCTTGAAGCCTCCAGCGGCATACGCCAGCTGACGCTGCAATCCAATCCGATGACCGGCCAGAATTTCGGTCTCTACAACGGCAGCCGGATCAGCGGCAGGGTCTTCATGGATACGGGAACTGGCGGAGGTATTGCCAACAACGGCCTGCAGGACGGCAGCGAGGGCGGCATCGCGGCAGTTGCGGTCAAAGCCACCGACAGCAGCGGCGCAACCACCCATGACACGACCACGACCAGCGGCGGCGGAGATTACATCCTCTGGATACCAGCTTCGGCGGGAGCGGCACAGGTCAAGGTAGTGGAAACAAATCCGGGCGGATATATCTCTACCGGAGGCTCCGCCGGCACCAGCGGCGGCAGTTATGACCGGACCAGCGACAGCGTTACTTTCACCAATACCGTCGGTTCCAGCTATTCGGGCCTGAACCTGGCCGATGTGCCCGACAGCCGTTTCCAGACCGACAACTCCGCTTCGGCGCTGCCCGGAACGGTGATCTTCCACCCGCACAGCTTTACCGCAGGCAGCGGCGGCAGCGTCAGCTTCAGCACAGCAGCGGTCGCCTCACCGGCGATGCCGGGCTGGAGCGAAGTTTTCTATCGCGACAGCAACTGCAACGGCACCTTCGACAGCGGCGAACCGCAGATTACGTCCGCCACCGCCCTGTCAGCCAATGAGCAGCTCTGTCTGCTGCTGAAGGAGTTCATACCGGCCAATGCACCGATCGGCGCTTCCAACCTGGTCACCACAACCGCCACCTTCAACCATACCAACGCCGTTCCGGCGCTATCGACCCAGCTCGCCCGCAACGACAACACAACCGTCGGCGCATCATCCGGTGCCGGACTCACGCTGACCAAAACCGTGGACAGCGCCACAGCGCTGCCCGGTTCCAACCTGACCTACACGATCACCTACGGCAACAACAGCAACGGCCCGCTCAGCAACATCGTCATCCATGACACGGTTCCCGCATTCACTTCCCTGAGCGCCGCCCCCCCCAACCCCTGCTGCGTCAATCCGACCACCAGCTGTCTCGGCTCAGGCCTGACGCCCTTTCCCAACAGCATAAGCGCCTGCAGCGCCGCTACCGCCGGCGACACGATTACCTGGACCCTGACCGGAACACTGTCGCCCGGTGCATCCGGGCAGGTCAAATTCAGGGTAACTGTTCAGCCCTGATCTGGTTGTTTGCGGAAATAAAAATTGATTAACTATTCAGCATACCCTTCATAACTCCCCCTGCCCCTCTTATCTTAAGAGGGGAGCATAAGCAGAATCAACCTGCCAGATACCACTGTGCAACATCAGTGCGTCCCGCCCCTTAAGTTAAGGGGCGGACAGGTGGGGTTATGAAAAAGTGCTGAACAGTTACAAAATTGATGTGACAGGACAGCAGATAAAGAGCGCGGGTGATGGCGGGACTATCGATTGATCACTGCTGCGAATTCATATCCAATTCTCTGATATATTTCATTTCCTTTTCGGCCTGCGTACATTCCCTCCAAGAACGCCTCATTCCCCGGCGCAACTCGAAGTATCCGGCTTGACGACCGGCGGTTCACTGCGCCCGGTTACCTTCAACAGTATCGCGATACCCCCCGTTATCAGAACCATCAGAATAAAACAAAACACCAAAATAGTGCTTTTCATTGCGGTGAGGGATTTTTGAAGCTGCTCTTCGGACAGGCCGATGTCCAGGGTGCCCAGCAGCTTCTGCCCGGCGGAATGAAAGTGGCAGGAGGCGCTGTTACAGTCCGGCTCGTTATAGATCGGCGCGGTTATGGCCAGCACGTGTATTCCGCGTTCATTAATGAATCGCCGGGCCTGTTCCATGCGTCCCATGCTGGTGGCGACGACCGGACCGGAATGGCATACTATACACCCGGCCGCATTCTTATCGACAAGCTTGTGGATCTCCTGGGAGTGCGAAGAGAACATGATCAGACCTTTTTTATTGAATATGCGCACATGCTCGACCCCCTCCCGCTCTCCGATGTTGTTGATTATGTTTCCAAGCGTAACGCGGTCATCCTGCAACATGGCGTATCTAGTTGACTTGATGATCGTATCCGCCAGGTCGGCTTCATGCTGGATCGTATCGTTGATCATGTTGGTCTTGATCACCGAATACAGAAAAACGCAACTGATTACCACCACGCAAAAGACCAGCAGGGAGACGGAGGTTACATTTTTTTTATAGGTACTCGTGGCCATGTCAGCCTTCCTTCGCTCGGTATCTAAATTACTTTATGTTTGGATTATATCATGATATGTTACAAATGCTTAATTTTTTACATATTACCGTAATAATCCGCACTTACAGATCATATCCCGTCGGCGGACATCTACAGCCCCATGCGGGCACTGTTATCGACAATGAAATATCAATAAACCTAGAAAAAGCAGTTTCACGCGACGAACGCAACGACGCAACGTAACATCAGGCAGTTAAACGATAAAATCATTCACCAAATTGGTGAGGTCATAAATCTTCTTAAGTATTTGAATTTCGTCGCGTTCGTTGCGTCGTTGCGTGAGCAAATGCCTTTTTAATAAATAACATCAGCCATTTACATGATTTCGAACCGGAGTTAAGACAAGAGAGAATAGACCGATGATCCTCAGCATTGAACTTGTCTTGGGCACATCCCTTCTGTACATACTTGTCCTCTTCATGGTGGCCTACTACGCCGACAAAAAGCAGGAACTCGGCCAGAGCATCATTTCCAATCCGCTCATATATTCTCTCTCCATCGGCGTGTATGCCACCACCTGGACCTACTATGGCAGCGTCGGCCGGGCAGCAACCACCGGCATCGATTTTCTGCTGATCTACCTTGGCCCAACGCTGACCACGTTTTTCTGGTGGTTTGTACTGCGCAAGATCATCAGGATCAGCAAGAAAAACAACATCACCTCGATCGCCGACTTCATCAGCTCCCGTTACGGAAAATCGCAACCTCTGGGCGCTCTGGTCACCATCATCGCCATCGTCGGCATCATGCCCTACATTGCGCTGCAGCTGAAGGCGGTTTCATCAAGCTTCGATATCATCTGCGGTTACCCCTACATGCAGTTGCCTTTCATACCGGGAGCTTCGCCGATGTCCATCCACACCAGCTTTCTGGCGGCTCTTATTTTCAGTCTGTTCGGGGTCATCTTCGGCGCCCGAAACCTGATATCATCGGAACGGCATGAAGGGCTGGTGGCGGCCATCGCAGTGGAATCGGTCGTAAAACTGCTGGCATTCATGGTGATCGGGCTGTTCGTCACCTATGGTTTATTCGATGGTTTCGGCGACATTTTCGCCCGAATGAAAGCCAGGGAAGCGACCTTCGATCGCCTGGTAACAATCAACGAAAACAGCATCAGCGCTCATATGAACTGGTTCTCGACGCTCTGGCTTTCCATGGGGGCAATCCTGCTCCTGCCACGCCAGTTTCATGTGGCGGTCATCGAAAACTCGAACGAAGAACATATAAAAATGGCGATGTGGCTCTTTCCTGCCTATATGTTCCTGATTAATCTTTTCGTGATGCCGATTGCGTTTGGAGGAATCCTCTATAGCGGCGGTATCTTCGGCGCCGACTACTTTGTAATCAACCTGCCGTTGCAAAGCGGCCATGCCTGGTTGGCACTGCTGGCTTTTTTGGGCGGTTTTTCGGCTGCCGCCAGCATGGTGATAGTCGAATCGGTCGCGATTTCGACGATGTTCCTGAACCATCTGCTGATGCCGATAGTCGTCAGATTCAAACCGCGGGACTGGTTTCCGCTGCTGCTGATCAACCTCAAAAGGCTCGGAATATTCCTGGTGATCTTCCTGGGCTACCTCTACCAGCGCATTGTCGGCGAAACCTACATGCTGGTCAATATCGGACTGATCTCATTCGCCGCCGTAATCCAGTTCGGACCAGCGCTGTTTGGGGGGCTTTTCTGGCGCAGAGGCAACAAGACCGGGGCCATTACCGGCATATTTCTCGGTTTTGCCCTATGGTTCTATACACTGCTGATGCCGTCGCTGATAAGATGCGGATGGTGGCACAGCGACATACTCGACAAGGGACCGTTTGGAATAGAATTGCTGAAACCGACCGAGCTCTTCGGATTGACCGGTCTTGACACACTATCCCACGCCTTCTTCTGGAGCATGTTCGTGAACATGGCCGGGTACCTGATCTGCTCGATAATATTCTCCCAGGGCAACCGGGAGGAGGATCAGGCCAGGAAATTCGTGGACATATTCATACCGGCGCCGCAAAACACCCAGTGGGAAACCAAACGGCTCACCAAGCCGGTGGCCATTCAGCAGTTCGTGAACCTGCTCTCCAAATTCATCGGCGAACCCCAGGCTGTCGCCGCGATACGCGAGTACCGGGAAAGCAGGAACATGGACGAGGACGGGCAGGTTCCGGAATTCGAACTGCCCAGGTTCAAGCGTTTTGCCGAGCGGACCCTGGCCGGGTCGGTCGGCGCGGCCGCGGCCGGCGCCATCATCGAGAGTTACCTCTCGGACCAGGGTTCCAGGATGGAATCGGTCTACGATGTATTCAGCACTGTTCGAACCTCGCTGGCGGAGAGCAAGGAGAACCTCTCGGTCAGGCTGCGGGCGTCCGAAATCATGAACCGGACCCTGGACCTGCAGATTATCATGGATGACCTGCTGGACCTGATCCGCAGGGAATTCAAGTTTGACCTGGTCATCATCAGGCTCCAGGATGAGCATGGAATGCTGACTGTACGCAGCTATCAGAGCAGTGAATTCAGCTGCCTTACCCAAAAGAACCTGGTTCCGGACAGATCCACCTACGCCGGGGAGAGTTTTCTGACCCAGCGGGTCCAGGTGGTAAACGACACCCGCAACATGTCCAAGCCCCAATCCAGGGAATTGATGGAGAGCGAGGAGATCAGCTGTTTTGCCCATATCCCCATCGCGCGGGCCGGCGAACCCCCCATGGGAATCCTGTCACTCTTTTCCAAAACACTTGTCGGAGTTTTCACGGAAGAATTTCTCAATCTGCTCTCAAGCCTGGCCGGGCAGCTAGCCCAGGCGGTGACGATCGTTTCGGAGATGGAGGCCCGCGAGCGGGAGCGCCTGCAGAAGGAACAGGCGCTGCTGGAAAACGCGCGAGTTGCGAGGGATATGGAAATCGCCCGCCAGATCCAGTTCTCCCTGCTTCCCTCGGTTCTGCCGGACCTTCCGGGAGTCGCTTTTGCCGGGATCTGTATTCCGGCCGCCCATGTGGGGGGAGATTACTACGATTTTTTTCTGCGGGGCGGACAGGTGATCGACATCGTGATTGCCGACGTCTCCGGTCATAGCGTGGGTGCGGCGCTGATCATGGCCGAAACCCGCAGCGTGCTCCGGGCGCGGGTATACTCGGCGGCCACCGCTCCGGATGTGCTGTCGCTGTTGAACGAGCTGCTCTACGAAGACCTGACCAACGCGGAACTGTTCATCACGATGTTTTATGTGAAGTACAACGTCTTCAGCCGCATGCTCTCGTTTGCCAGCGCCGGCCACAACAAACCGCTGCTCTTCAGGCAGGGCGAAGTGGCATGCATTGAAATAGATGCCGAGGGATTGATTCTGGGAGTGTTGAAAGCGGTGGTTTTCGAAAACAAGAGCATCCTGATGCTGGAGGGGGACATACTGCTGCTCTATACCGACGGAATCACGGAAGCGCAAAACCCGTGCGGTGATTTCTTCGGCATTGACCGTCTCAGCGCAATAGTTGCCGACAATCATGCGGAACACCCACAAAAAATCATCGATTCCGTGCTGGAGTCGCTGACCGGATTCTGCCAGTCACGCCCGCTGCAGGACGACATATCCATGGTCGTGCTCAAGGTGGTGTAAATAGTGGCCGTGTCCTACTTCAGAATTTTTGCCTTCACGGTGTCATCGATCAGGCTCTCTTCAATCGCCTCCCTTGCCCATGTTTCGCTGCAGCGCGACAAGACCACGGCGGCTCCTTCCGCTATGGCCGGAACATCGCTCCAGAGAGCGTTACGGATCGAGCGAAGTTGATCCGCTTCGGCTTTCCTGCCGTCGGCCCATCCACGGCAGCGCTGGCAAAGCAGGGCCAGAGTATCCGGGCCGGGTGGTGAATCCGGTTGATAATCCCATACCCGCAGTTCATCCTTGCCGTCACACCACTCGCATTTGAAACCGGCCCGTTTGCCGATGTTCTTGCCGTAGCCGTTGATTTCTTCCTGTCGTTCCTTGCTGGCCTGATAACCTTTCGACATAGCCACCCCGATTATTCCGGCCTCAAACCCACCGGTTATTCCTGATCTTGTCGTACTGGAGTTTGGAGTCCGGGAGCGGGCTTTTGCGCTCGTCGGGGTGCCCGATCGCAATGATCGAGACCACCCTGATCTGTTCCGGGAGTCCCAATTGCTCACGGAGATAGTCTTCCGAGGTTTTTTCGCCATCATGCTGGCGATTTCGTATCTGGATCCAGCAACTGCCGAGCCCCAGTGAAAGTGCCGACAACTGGATGATGATCGCAGCGATGGAACAGTCCTCGACCCAGACGTCCGACTTGGCGCAGTCGGCGCAGACCACGATCCCGAGCGGCGCTTTATCGAGGAATGCCGAGCCGTGCTGCTTGGCCTTTGAAAGTTTCAAGAGCATTTCCGGATCATCCACCACAATGAACTCCCACGGATTTATGCCGCGCGACGATGGCGACCGCAGCGCAGCTTCGATCAATGTCCGGGTGGTCTCAGGATCTATTTTTTCGGAAGTGAATTTACGGATGCTGCGACGTTTGCGTAACAGTTCGATCATGATTTCTCCACAATTGTTTCTTATTTTTAGGCCTGTTTTATTGGCTCTAGCCTGTCTTTGCAGTAAACCTCAAACTGATCCTTCGCCAATGGCTTTGAAAAATAGTACCCCTGGAACAGATTGCACTCATTGCAAAGCAGGAAATCGAACTGATCGGCAGTTTCAACCCCCTCGGCCACGACACTCAGCTTGAAGATCGCGGCCATCTTGAGAATAGTTGCAACCATCGTCTGATCACCCTCATTCCTGCCAAGTGCGCTGACAAAGGAGCGGTCGATCTTGATTTCGTCAATAGGCAGCCGGTTCAGATAATTGAGAGATGAATAACCGGTGCCGAAATCATCCATCGAGAAGCGTATCCCGATTTTTTTCAGTCGTTCCATGATTGAAATGACCCGCTCAATATCCTCGGCAACGACAGATTCGGTGATCTCAAAGACCACCTTGCCACAGAGATCGCTGCAGAGATGACTCTGTACCAGCGCTTCCACCTGCTCAATGAAGTCATGGTGAATCAGTTGACGCATGCTGATGTTGATCGAAAACTGTTCCAACGTGATGCCGGCCTCACACCACTCGCGCAGAGTGGTAAATCCGGTTTCGAGAATATATTTGCCCAGTTCGATGATCAGCCCGGTCTGTTCGGCAATTGTAATGAACTTGTCGGGCGGAACCGGACCGATCACCGGATTATTCCAACGGGCCAGCACTTCGGCTCCTACCACCTTTCCGGCGCAATCGACCTGCGGCTGGTAATGCAGTGTAATTTCGTTGTTGGACAGCGCAAAATGCAGCAGGCGCTCTATTTCCAGGTTTCTTTCTACCCGGTCCGACATCTCTTCATTGAACATGAAGACACCGTCGCGCCCCTTGGCCTTTACCTCATACATGGCGATATCGGCTTCCTTGATAAAATTGTTGGCGTTGGCACTGCGACCGCTGACGATGCTGACGCCGATACTCGCACTGATGTAGAGATGATGCTGCTCAACCATATAGGTTTCCTTCAGAGTCGCGATCAGCTTTTCGGATATGCTGATCGCCGCCTCTGAACATGGCTCCGGCGCGGAAAAGGTGTCGCCGACCAGGATGAACTCATCCCCTCCCAAACGTGCCAGGACAATATTGCCGGACAGCTGATTTTGCAGCCGCACCGAGATCTGCTGCAACAACAGATCCCCGATATCATGTCCCAGCGAGTCGTTAATAGTCTTGAAGTGATCCAGGTCAATCAACAGCAGATAGGCAAAGCCGCCGCTTTCGCGCAACGAATTCATCCGTTTCTGGAGGTGATCGATGAAATAGTGCCGGTTGTACATTCCGGTCAGCATATCGTGGCTGGCCTGATAATCAGCCTGCATCAGCAGGCTGTTGCTGCTGTTGGCCGCGTACAGCAGCACCCAGGCAAGTGTACAGGCAAAGGCGGTCAGGACATAGCCGTACCACTCTCCGATGAAGAAGAAGTAGATTATCAACGGCACCATCATGATCAAAATGCAGGGTCTGAAGAGCCGCCGGTCAGAAGCCAGCAGGGCCGCCGCAACCACCGAGGCGCCGATTTCGGTGAATATGGCGATATAGTGGAGTTTTTGCGAGTCGTGTCCGACATAGAGCAGAAAGATCAGCACCCACAGCAGCATGAACAGGTAATAAAACCATGAGAGCCGTTGATACCAGGACTCGCGTCGGCTCTCACTCATTGTGTCGAAATCGAAACCTCGATAGAGGCTGGCTCCCCAGAGTGACTCGACAACTATCAGCAGATACCAGACAAAGGCCGGCATGAAGATGCCGTTCAGCCAGCCGAGCAACAGATAACCAAGTCCCGGAAAGATCGAAAGCGCAATCATTACCGGAATCTGGTGATGCAAAAAAGTATAGAAGCGTTTGTTTCTCATGATTCACAGTTATCCTGAACAGTAATTCCAGACCATGCGAAGCCGGATACGACTGAATACCGTTTATTTTCTGCCGGTTTTGCAGGTTCCATCGTCGCAGCCGCGTCGCTTCGACAGATAGGGGCGGATGCGGGCGAAAGCCTTGTACAGCAGACGGGCGACCGGATTCACCAGAGGGATGTTTATGACGCCACCCAGGACACGATACAGTGGCACAGCCGGGAATGCCTGCCAGATGGCCCAAAAGGCCACCACACCCCGGTAGACCACACCCGCCTGATCGATCACATGCAATTCGTACATGAAGTCTGCCTGGGTAATGCCGTGCGGCTCGGGGTTGAAACCGGGAGCGCTGATGTCAACGGCCTGCAACCGGCCGCCGTGTTCCTGGCGCAGGTAGTGTTCGATCTCGGCGGAGCATACGGAACATGAGCCGTCGTAGAACACCTTGATCGGAAATTGCGGTCTGGTCGGCATGTTGGTGTCCATTATTTTTCTTACTACATCCCGATGATCTTCAACAACACCCGCTTTTTGCGTTTACCGTCGAATTCACCGTAAAATATCTGCTCCCACGGTCCCAGGTCCAGCTTGCCATCGGTCACCGCCACCACCACCTCCCGCCCCATGATGGTCCGCTTGAGGTGGGCATCGGCGTTGTCCTCGTAACCGTTATGGTGATAACGGGAATAGGGTTTCTCCGGGGCCAGCCCCTCCAGCCAGGTCTCGAAATCCTGGTGCAGGCCGGACTCGTCGTCGTTGATGAACACGCTGGCGGTGATATGCATCGCGTTACAGAGCAACAGACCTTCGCGGATGCCGCTCTCCTGCAGGCATTTGGCGACGTCGGCGGTGATGTTGATCAACTCCCGGCGCTGTCTCGTCTCAAACCATAATTCCTTGCGGTATGTCTTCATCACCGAACCCTCCCCGTCTCCACCGGCCAGATTTCAATGTCAAGCTTTTGGGGCCATGCGCAACAGTACCATTCCCGATTCCGGATCAAGCTCCCGCCTGGCGTCCACTCCAAGAATCTCGGTTATCACCACTTCCAGCACCAGGAAGGCCTCGCTTTCCCGACGCAGGCAGCCGGCCCTGACGTTGTCATGCTTTGCGTAAGCGCCATGAAAATGAACCTTGGGCTGATCATCATGCCAGAAGATGGTGCCGAAGCCGGTGGCCTCGTGACTTTCCGCCAGAGTGCGCCAGACCGGCACCGGCGGCATCTGCTCGGTTTCGGGACCGACCACGTAGGCGCCCCGCTTGATGCCCCCGACGATGCTGAAACAGGCGGCACGGAGATTTTCCTTCCGCGCAATCGACTCCAGCCCTCCCAGCACATCATCGCCATCGTTGAAACGGGCCACGATCACCCGCCCCGGCTGCCCCACCTGATATTGCATACTAGCCTCCCGCGACTTATGAATTGCGCCATATTAGCATATTTTTGAGAAATTTGGATTTGATGTTGAGACTGCGACTATTCGTCACGACACAAAAAATTGCAGATCGAAATGTATGTTGGAAATTAAGCAATTGCAAGATCTGATGGCAATCCGGCTTGACTATCAAAGTCAGCTGTGCTACCCAAACCGGGTACTGATTACGTAAAAACTGAATATCGGATCACGGTGCCCGCAAGGGCTTGATAGGGAAGAGGGGTGTACTCCCGATTTCAGACATATGGAATCGGGACGAATCCCACGCGGACCCGCCGCTGTAAGCGAGGACGAAGGGCAACCAAGTCACTGACCTATAGGTTGGGAAGACGCCCGGAGGATGAATCGCGAGCCAGAAGACCTGCCTGATCTCAGCACTCAACAATTCCCCGTGGTAAGGGAGAGTGGAACGCGCGTTATTGGGCTTTGAATACGAAAAGTCCGCATCTGCTTCGGCATATGCGGACTTTTTTTATGCCTTAACCGGTGTTCGACGATCAACTCCTTTCATCCCCGGATGTATCACGTGAACTGAAAGGAGATTACCCATGCCCGCATCATCATCTGTAGTACCGTCACCCGCACCTCTCCCATCCATCCCGGTTCAAGTCATTCGTCGTGACGGCCTCTCAATGCCGTTTGATGAAGCTAAAATCCAGTCCGCCATTCTCAAGGCAGGACGTGCCACCGGCGAATTCGACGCGGAAGAGGCGGGACTTCTGACCCGGCAGGTACTCAAGGTGCTCCGGCACCGATTCCCCAATCTTTCACCCACCGTGGAACAGATCCAGGATGTGGTCGAGCAGACCCTGATCTCGGCCAATCACTTTGCCACGTTGCGGGCTTACGTCGTGTACCGTGAGCAGCATCAGAAACTGCGCCAGGATAAAAAGACTGTTGTGGATGTCCTGTCATCGGTCAACGAGTACCTGGAACAGTCCGATTGGCGGGTGAACGCCAACGCCAATCAGGGCTATTCCCTGGGTGGCCTGATTCTGAATGTCTCCGGCAAGGTCATCGCCAACTACTGGCTCAATCACGTCTATGCGCCGGAGCTTGGTGAGGCGCATCGGGACGGCAGCCTCCATATTCATGATCTGGATATGCTCTCCGGCTACTGTGCCGGATGGTCCCTGCGCATGCTGCTCACGGAAGGATTTAACGGTGTTCCGGGCAAAGTGGAAGCAGGGCCGCCACGGCACCTCTCCAGCGTTGTCGGCCAGATCGTCAACTTCTTGGGCACATTGCAGAACGAATGGGCTGGAGCCCAGGCCTTCAGTTCCTTCGATACCTACCTGGCGCCATTCGTTCGTAAAGACAGACTTTCATATTCCGAGGTCAAACAGCAGATCCAGGAGTTGGTCTTCAACCTGAATGTGCCGTCGCGTTGGGGTACCCAGACTCCCTTCACCAACCTGACCTTCGACTGGACCTGCCCGGAAGACTTGAAGGGCCAGGTGCCCCTCATCGGTGGGGAGGAAATGCTGTTCACCTATGGCGACTTGCAGGCCGAGATGGACCTGATCAACCGGGCCTACATCGAAGTCATGACCACCGGTGATGAGAAGGGACGCGTATTCACCTTCCCCATTCCCACCTACAACATCACCCCTGATTTTCCGTGGGAGAGCGAGAACACGGAACTGCTCTTCGCCATGACCGCCAAGTACGGCCTCCCCTACTTCCAGAACTTCCTCAACTCCGAGCTGAAGCCAAACATGGTGCGCTCCATGTGTTGCCGCCTGCAACTGGATCTGCGGGAACTGCTCAAACGGGGCAACGGCCTGTTCGGTTCGGCTGAACAGACCGGTTCTATCGGTGTAGTGACTATCAACTGCGCCCGGCTCGGTTATCAGCACCGTGGCGACGAACCTGCACTCTATCAGGACCTTGACCGTCTGTTGGAACTGGCCCGCACCGGACTGGAGGTCAAGCGCAAGGTGATTCAGCGCCACATGGACAGCGGCCTGTTTCCCTACACCCGGCGCTATCTCGGCACGCTGAGAAACCACTTTTCCACCATCGGCGTCAACGGTATCAATGAAATGATCCGCAACTTCAGAGGTGACACTATTGATATCGCATCGCCGGAGGGACACGCCCTGGCGGTCCACTTCATGGATCACATCCGCGCCAGGATGCTGGAGTTCCAGGATGAGACCGGCCATATGTACAATCTGGAGGCTACCCCGGCGGAAGGGACGACCTATCGTTTCGCCCGAGAAGACCGCAAACGGTTCTCAGATATCCTTCAGGCAGGAGATAGTGAGACCCCATTCTACACCAACTCATCGCAGTTGCCGGTCGGCTACACCGATGACCCGTTCGAGGCGCTGAATCTACAGGAAGAACTGCAACTTAAATATACCGGCGGTACAGTCTTCCACCTCTACCTGGGCGAACCGTTGACGAATGCCGCCACCTGCCGGAAGCTGATCCGCCGGGTTCTGGAAAACTATCGTATCCCCTACCTGACCATCACCCCAACCTTTTCCATCTGTCCCAAACACGGCTATCTGCCTGGTGAACACTCCTACTGCCCCCGCTGCGACGAGGAGCTGATCCGGGCCAAAAACACACCGCAAGGAGAACACAACGCATGAAAGAAACAACCATGAAAATCACCCTCGACGATGCCGAACGCCAGCAGTGCGAAGTATGGACACGGGTCATGGGATACCACCGCCCGGTGGCGTCATTCAATGCCGGAAAGAAATCCGAGCATCGCCAGCGGCGCTTCTTCAGGCCTGCTGAAGATGTCGCCTATCCATGCTGAATGTTGGCGGACTGACCCCCTTTACCACCATCGATTACCCCGGCTCTCTGGCGGCAGTGATCTTCTGCCAGGGGTGTCCCTGGCGCTGCGGGTATTGTCACAATGGGCACCTCCTGTCGGAACATGCAGACACACCGATTAGCTGGGAGGAGATTGTCAGGCTCCTGGAGCACCGCCAGGGGCATCTGGACGCCGTTGTCTTCAGTGGTGGAGAACCGACCATGCAGGCGAGCCTGGTATCGGCTATTTCTACCGTGAAAGGGATGGGCTTTTTGATCGGTCTCCATACCGCCGGGGCATTTCCGGAGGTTCTTGAACAGGTATTGCCGCTAGCGGACTGGGTCGGGATGGATATCAAGGTGCCATTTGGGGAATATGACGTGATCACCGGCATTCCAGGCAGCGGTGACACAGCGCGCATGAGCGCGGAGCTGGTTCGACAAAGCGGCGTACTTCATCAGTTTCGCACGACCCTTGACCCTTTTCTGCAAAAGGAAGGGCGGATTGAGTCGTTGCAACAGATGGTAGCTGCGTGGGGAGAAGTGCTGGAAATACAGCGGATGACGGCATGGAAACACTGATGTAAGGGGAAACAGTCTGAGCATGGCAACAGATAAACGGAGGAAACCTCTGATGAAATATTTCATAAGAATCCTGGGTGCTTTCCTTCTTCTCCCAACACTGGTGATTGCAGCTGACATTCAGTTGCCGCATGACCTGAATGCGAAAGCCTCTATTACCAAAGGGATGCGGGAAGGCTTATGGGAAAAGACCCTGGTTATTCGGTTCCCTGAAAAGAGACGCACCCTCACCACAACCGACGGTTTCGTTGATGCTCAGGCAGCCATAAATCATGCGGCTCATCCTGAACTGTGGATGAAAATGTATGAGGAGATGCAGACAAAACATGAATTTGACGGCAATGTCTATGTCAGAAAAATCCAGGAGAAGGTTGCCAAGAATCTCGGTTTAAAGCGGGAAGAAATCGCACAGATGTCAACGGCAGCCGACATGGATAATCTTGCTGTCGTCACCAAGACCTTCAAGCCATTCGTTGTCACAGCCCTGGTTACCGCAGGGGCGAAAACAAACGCCCAGCGTACAGGTGTTGATGAAGGCGCATATATTGAGGGCGAGGAACCGAAAGGGACGGTAAATATTCTTGTCCTTACCAATGCCCGTCTTACCGATGGCGCTATGGCCAGGGCGCTGATTACCATAACAGAGGCAAAGACGGCAGCTTTTGAGGATTTGCGGATACCAAGCAGCTACACCAAGGGCGTTCAGGCGACCGGAACCGGCACTGACAGCATCATCGTCGCTACCGGTACCACCGGGCCAAAAGTCACCTATACCGGCGGCCACAACCGGATTGGCGAACTGATCGGCAAAGCCGTTTATGAGGCGGTAATCGAGGCATTGGGCAAGCAGAACGGCTTTAAGAAGGGAACAGCAAAATAGTTTTGTATTTATAACCGAATGGAGTCGAGGAAGAGGGGTGCCGCACTGATGGAGCCATTCCCCCGCTGCCCCGCAGCCGTAATGGGAACGAACGTCCAACCATGCCACGGCATGGCACCAGCCACTGGGGAAACCTGGGAAGGCGGACAAGTAGGTGGCCCAAAGCCGGAATACCGCTCCATTCATAACTTCGAGGGAGGAATATCATGAGGAAAAGAAGTAAACAGCAGTGTGGTGTGGTGATTGGGTTGGTGTTGGCATTCTGTACAACCGCGGCTGCGGAGGAGGAGGTCACCAATCTGGAAGAGGTGGTGGTAACCGCCAACCGCCTGGAGACGGCAACACGTGAGGTTGGAAGCTCCATAACTGTTATCACGGCCAAAGAGATCAATCAACGTCAGCAAAATTTTCTGCTTGGCATGCTGCGCAGCGTGCCATCCCTGGACGTGGTGCAAAATGGTGGACCGGGAAGTACCACCTCGGTATTCATGCGGGGGGCCAATTCAGAACATACCCTGGTGCTGTTGGATGGTATTGAACTGAACGACCCTTCTGTTCCCGGAGGAGGTTATGACTTCGCCAACCTGCCCACCGACAATATCGAACGAATCGAGATCCTGCGAGGTCCTCAGAGCACATTGTACGGTTCCCGCGCCATGGGCGGGGTCATCAATATCATCACCAGGTTTGGCTATGGCAAACCGACCGGCTTCCTGTCCGCCCAAGGGGGATCGTTCTACACTGCCGCCGAAAAAGCCGGAATCAGCGGCGGTAGCGAGCTGTACAACTATTCACTGGGTCTGTCCCGTTTCGATACGAGCGGCATCTCTGCCGCCGGCAAAAAATACGGCAACACGGAGAACGACGGTTATCAAAACAGTTCGGTAAATACTCGACTGGGAATCACGCCGATGAGCAATCTCTCCGTTGATTTCATTTTCAACTACCTGAAGACCAGGGCTGATCTCGACAACAGTGGCGGAGTCGGCGGAGACGACCCGAATTATATCCAGAAGTCCGATCAAATCTCGTTCAGAAGCCAGGCCGATCTTGCGCTTTTTGAAAACAAGTGGGAGCAGCGACTGGGGGTGTCGTTCAACGATCTGAACCGGGATGTTAATAACGGTACTGACATGGCTCATCCAAGCGATCTTTCACGCGCCTCCTACCATGGTCAGAGCGCCACGGTCGATTGGCAGCATACGCTGCATCTCCATGAAACCAACTCTCTGACTCTGGGGATTGAGAGAAAAGAAGAGAACGCCAAATCGGATTATTACTCGGAAAGCGCCTGGGGTCCCTACAGCAGCCCCTGGAACGAGCACTCCGCCCATATCACCGGTTATTATCTCCAGGATCAGGTGCGGTTGTGGGATGACTGGTTCACAACCATGGGAGTTCGTCTGGATGACCATAGCCGTTTCGGATCGAAAGGCACCTACCGCTTCACCAGCGCTTATACCGTCAAGCAAACCAATTCAACCGTAAAGGGAAGCTATGGCACGGCTTTCAAAGCGCCATCACTCTATCAACTCTACGAACCCACCTACGGTGATGTAAATCTGAGACCGGAAAAGAACGCCGGCTGGGATCTGGGCGTCGAGCAGTCCCTGTTTGGCAGCAAGTTGACCATGGGCGCCACGTATTTTCATAACGACTTTGATGACCTGATCAACTTCGACAGCAGTCTGTCCAAATACAAAAACATCGGTAGGACCATGACACAAGGGGTTGAATTGACCGCCGCCGTGCGTCCCGTGAATGAGCTTACAATACGAGCCGGCTATACCTATTCCGAGACAGAAGACAAGGAAACCGGCTTGGAACTGTTGCGGCGGCCCAGGAATAAAATCAATTTTGACGGCAACTACCGCTTCATGAAAAATGCGAACGTGAATCTAGGGATTATCTATGTCGGCTCCAGATTCGACAATGTCTACGACCCGGCCACCTATGCATCTACCCGAGTGAAAATGGGCGATTATATGTTGGTGAACCTGTCTGCGACCTATGACATTGCAAAAAATCTCCGGATTTTTGGACGTGTGGACAATCTTTTCGACAGAAGTTACGAAGAAGTGGCCGGCTACGGCACTGCAGGTATATCGGCCTTTGGCGGCGTTAAGGCCTCATTCTAGTGCGATACAATATATCAGCTCTATTGCTCAGCCTGCTGTTTCTGAACTGGTGGAACGGGGCGGCGCTCTGCGGCGCGGCCCCTCCGCCGAAACGGATAATCTCGCTCGCCCCGGCCATGACCGAGATCATTTTCTCTCTTGGACTGGGCGAGCGGATTGTGGGCGTAACCACTGTTTGTGACCGCCCCGGCAAGGCCCGTAACAAGACGAAGATCGGCGGCATGGCCAATCCATCCCTTGAGGCGATCGTTGCGCTGAAACCGGATATTGTCGTCATGACCAGCGATGGCAATCCAAAGGCTATCGCCGAACGACTTCGCAAGCTTGGTATCAGGACTCATGTTTTCGCATCACGGCGACTGACCGAAATCCCCGCCGGAATACGGGAGATGGGCCAGGCCCTGGGAGCGCAATCTGCCGCTGGCCGCCTGGCGGAAAATATCGAGAAGACAATTCGTGATGCCGGCAGTTGGCATCATCATAAATCGTCACCGGCAAGCACTGTTGGCGGCAAAAAAGCGATCTTCGTGATCTGGCCCAGCCCCCTGATCGTCGCCGGTCCTGGAACGATCCTGGATGATGCGATCAAGATCAGTGGCATGAGCAATATCGCTGCCGACGGAAAGGTTGCCTATCCGCACTTCTCGCTGGAGGCGGTCATTGAACGCCAGCCGGACCTGATACTGATCGGCAAGGGGCATGCTGATATGAATGCTCTTTCCAAAGATTTCCTGAAGAAACTGGGCATGCTCGAAGCGGTGAGAAAGGGGCGGGTCTGCTTCATGGATGACGCCCTGTATCGCCCCGGCCCCAGAATACCGGCAGGAATGGAAGAGTTGGACCGCTGCGGGAGGCTGCCATGAAACGCGCTGACGGCTCAAGTTTTATCATAGCGGCGCTGTGTGTCCTTTCCTTATGCATCATTGTCGTTTCGGTCGCCAGCGGCCAGCGTTTATTGAACCCTTTCAGCATGGATAGCCAAACATGTCGAACCCTGCTTGCCATCAGACTGCCACGGGCCGCGGTGGCGCTGCTGATGGGAGGCGCTCTGGGAGCATCGGGCGCCATCCTCCAGGGGATCTTCCGTAATCCCCTGGCAGACCCTTACATACTGGGCATTTCCAGCGGCGCGGCGCTGGCGGCTTCGTTCGGGCTTATGTCCGGCATCTCCCTGTTCACGTCAAGCGTCCCGATACTGGCCTTTATCGGGGCTATTGCAACCGGCGCGGCGGTTGTCATTCTGGGACATGGCTGGAATGGGCTGCAACCCGAACGGCTTCTTCTGGCCGGTGTCGGCATCGGCTTTTTCCTCTCCGCTCTACTGATGCTGGTGATGAGCATTTCCGTCGATGACGGCCTCAAAAGAGCAATACTCTGGATGTCCGGCGATCTATCGATGGTTGATTGGGAATTGCTTCCTGCCGGACTCATCTTGATACTTTCCGGGCTTGGTCTTGCATTGACCAGGCGCAGAGGGCTGAACGCGTTGACGCTGGGAGACGACATAGCCTACAGCCTGGGCTTCAATCCGGCCAGGGAGAGGCTCTTTCTGTTTATTGCCGCGTCGCTCATGACCGCCGCATCGGTCGCCATGGGTGGTGTTGTCGGATTTATCGGATTGGTGGTGCCCCATGTAGTCCGTCGCCATGCCGGCTCGGACGCGGCTGTTGTTCTGCCGCTATCGGTTGTTGCCGGAGGGACCCTGCTCTGCCTTGCGGATGCAATCGGCAGAACCGTCGCGACGCCCTTGGAACTTCCCGCCGGAGTTATCGCGGCGCTGATCGGCTCCCCCTATTTCATCTTTCTGTTGGGACAAGGAAAAACACACTGACTACTGGTTCTGGAGATCGTATCAATGGCCATGCTTGAATTTGCAAATGTTTCATTTTCCCACGGCCCGAAATGTTTCATGGATCAGATGTCGTTTTCCGTGTCTGAAGGTGAACTGCTCGGCCTGATGGGTCCCAATGGATCAGGGAAATCAACCATTCTCAAACTTGCGGCCGGGCTTCTCTCCCCCCAAAGAGGTGAAGTGCTGGTCGGAAGACAGGCGATCGGCTCGCACAGCGGCCGGGAAAGGGCAAAGCTGGTGGCCTATCTCCCGCAGCAACTGGATTTACATGCCCCGTTTCGAGTTGGTGAGCTGGTCAGGATGGGAAAATATCCGCACGATGGGTCGCCGGGACTCGCCGTGGAAGATGCGCTTCAGATCGTCGGTCTGCAGCGGAAGGCTAAAACGCAGCTTGCCGAACTGAGCGGCGGTGAACTAAGGCGGGCCTACATCGCCATGACCCTGGTTCAGGGGGCCAGAGTGCTGCTTCTGGATGAACCATTGGCGAGTCTCGACATCAGGTATCAGTTCGACCTGTACCGGCTCCTCAAAGATATTGTCCGCGAGAAAGGAGTTTCCGTAATTATGTCCCTGCATGACATCGGAATGGGCGCCATGCTGGATCGGTTGATTCTGATCAGGAACGGGCGGATTGTTTCTGAAGGAAATCCGGATGAAGTTCTCACGGATGAGATAGTACGGGATACCTATGGTGTGAATGATTTCGCCGACGCCTATCTGGCAACCAATCGAAGCTTATGCCGCGCTCTTGCCTGACCTGATTAAATGAAGGTTTGACCAACCTCATACGTCTGGTATCATTCAGGCAAAATTCATTGAAGAAAGGGGTACAAGATGCATCGATCTATTTTGGTTCTCATTTCACTATTTGTTTTGACTACGGCAGCACAGGCAGCCGACGGGCCAACCACGGAACGGGGCAAGGAACTGTTCGGAAGCGCCTCGCTGGGAACGAACGGGAGGAGTTGCGCGGTTTGCCATCCGGACGGCAAGGACTTGCAGGATGTCGGCGACAACGATGACAAGACTTTGGCCAAAATTACCAACAAGTGCATAGTCAAAGCGCTCAAAGGCAAGGCGCTGGTTGACGGGTCACCCGACATGACTTCGCTGATCATGTATATGAAAACTGTTGGCGGCAACAAGTCAAAATAGATATTCAGCTTGTTATCAATCATAATTGGCGCTACATTGCGAAACAGCCAGACATCATATGACACTAATTGATACTCATTGCAGGGAATGGAGCTGCCGGATGCCGCCAGAAGCAACCACCAATCAGAACGATAAAAAGACCACCAAACCAGGTTTGGTTAACATCATGGATGACGCCCCGCTCTTTGCCGGACTTGACGATTATGTTCAGGTTCAGACCGCGAAAGAAAAGAAGGGTGTGCCGAAGGCGGGCAAAGCAGAGCAAAAGGTGAAAAAGAAGAAGGCCGCTGCACGTCAGACAAAACGGGACACTGCAGACAACCAGCCGAAGCAGCGACCGGCCAGGATGCCAAAGAGCCAACCACCCGATCCGAACGCGATACTACTTTCGGTGGCGGAGATGTGCACCCTGCTGAAGATATCCCGGGCCACCCTGATCAGGATGGACAACTCCGGAAAGCTCCCGGGCCGGATCAAGCTGGGCGGCTCGGTGCGCTTTCACCGCGAAACGGTGGAGAAGTGGCTGCAGAGCCTGATCAACATCCCGCCAGCCACCTAAACACCACGCAAAAGCAATAAAAGCAGTTAACCGCCGATGAACGCCGATACACGCCGCCAGAAGTAGGCGCTTCTAAGCGAGAAATCAAAAGCCTGAACAATACTGGTTTAACCCACAATGTGATTAACTTTTTTGATATAAGTCCTGGTTTTCTCGGCGTGCATCCGTTTTTCTCGGCGGTTAATTGCCGTTTACAGGACAAAAAAGGTCGCTGATCGGCACACTGCCGGTCGGCGACCTTTTTTTCATTTGAAGAAATCTCTAGGCGTTGATCTTGCGAGCCATGTCGAACAGCGCAATCCCGCCCGCCACCGAGGCGTTCAGCGAATTTACCCCGCCGTACTGCGGGATCGACATCAGCACGTCGCACTGCTTGCGAACCAGCGTCCTGATCCCCTCCCCTTCACCGCCTACCACCAGCACACAGTTGCCGGAAAACTTGACGTCATACAGAGATGTGGACGATTCTCCCTCCAGGCCGTAGACCCAGTAGCCGCCCTTTTTCAGCGACTCCAGCGTCTGGGCCACGTTGGTGACCATCGCCACCGGAACCGTTTCCACCGCACCGGCCGAAGCCTTCTCGGCGGCGGCGGTAATGCCGCAGGCGCGGTCCTTGGGAATGATCACGCCATCCACCCCGGCACAGGCCGCCGAACGGATCAGCGCCCCCAGGTTGTGCGGATCCTGGATTCCGTCCAGCACCAGCAGGAAACCGGTCGCGCCGGCAGCGCCGATCGAGGCCAGCAGGTCGTCCAGGTCGGCGTAGCGGAACGGCTCCACCTCCAGCGCGATGCCCTGGTGATGGGAAGAGGCGCACATCTTTGTCAGGTCGATCTTCTCGCGGCGATGAACAGCAACGCCGCGCTCCTCGGCCAGCCGGATGATGCTCTCCACGCGATGATCGCTGGCATTGGTCTGCACGTACAGGTTGTAGGCCCCGCGTGTGCCCTTGAGCGACTCCTTGACCGGGTTCACACCGAACAGCAGCTCGCCCTTCATGCGGCACCAGCCAGGATCTCTTCGGCTATCAGGCTGGCCGCGACGGCCGGATCTTCGGCCTTGGCGATCGGTCGCCCGATCACCAGGTAGTCGGCCCCGGCCTGCACCGCATCGGAGGGGGACATGATCCGCTTCTGATCGTCCACGGCCGCGAAAGACGGTCGCACGCCCGGCGTCACGATCAGGAAGTCGGGGCCGCAGGCTTCACGGATCAGTCCGATTTCCAGCGGAGAAGCCACCACACCGTCCATGCCGGATTCTTTTGCCAGCCTGGCCAGGCGCACCACCATCTCCGGCACCGGGTGTTCGATACCGACCTGACGCAGGGTCTCGGCGGTGGAGGAGGTCAGGATCGTCACCGCCAGAAGCCTGGGGCGTTCTGCCTCGCTGAACCCCTTGCGCACGGCATTGGCGGCGGTTTCCATCATCTCGGCGCCCCCCAGGGCGTGCAGGTTGGCTAGCTGCACCCCCAGTCCGGCCGCCGCGACCATCGCCTGGGCCACCGTGTTGGGAATGTCATGGTATTTCAGGTCGAGAAAGACCTGGCCGCGATGGCGCTGAACGGCCTTGACCGCTTCAGGTCCGCAGGAGGTGAACAGCTCCTTGCCGACCTTGAAAAGACCGACCTTGTTCGACAGCAGTTCCGCCCAGCGATCGATTTCATCAAGCCCTTTGACATCCAGCGCGAATATGATTTTATTGCAGGCCTCTTCCTTTTTCATATGTTCCTCATTTCATGAAGTCCATCGCCGCCGCGGCGATCCCTTCGGAATCGATTCCGACATCCTTGCGCAACTGGGCCTGGCTGCCATGCTCGATGAAGTGGTCCGGAATGCCCAGGCGCTTGATCTTCACATTCTGCAGACCGTTGTCATACAAAAGTTCCAGCACGGCGCTGCCGAAACCGCCCTGCAGCGCGTTCTCCTCGACCGTGATCACGCGGCCGGTGCCGCGAGCCGCAGTCATAATCAGGTCGGCATCCAGCGGTTTGACGAAACGCGCGTTGATGACACCGGTGTCGATCCCCTGCTTCCGGAGTGTTTCAGCGGCCTGCAGGGCAGGATACACCGTGGCGCCGATCGCGATGATGGTCAGGTCTTTTCCGTCCAGCAACTGTTCGCCACGCCCGATTTCCAGTGCTTTCAGTTCACTGTCCAGCTCAACGCCGTAACCGGCTCCGCGCGGATAACGCATTGCCATCGGGATACCGGAACAGACGGCGGTCTTGAGCATGTGCCGCAGCTCGTTTTCATCCTTGGGCGCCATCATCGTCATCTGCGGCAGGTGCCGCAGATAGGAGATATCAAAGACACCATGGTGGGTCGGACCATCGTCCCCCACCAGGCCGGCGCGGTCCATGGCAATCGTGACCGGCAGATTCTGCAGGCAGATATCGTGGAAAACCTGATCATAGGCGCGCTGGACAAAGGTCGAGTAGATCGCCGCCACCGGCCTAAAACCGTCGGCGGCCATTCCGGCCGCGAACGCCAGCGCATGCTGTTCCGCAATACCGACATCGAAGAAGCGCTCCGGAAAACGCTTGGCAAAACCGTTCAGTCCCGTACCGTCCGGCATGGCAGCGGTGATGGCCACGATTTTGGAATCTTCTTCGGCCAGTTGCACGAGAGTCTCGCCAAACACGTCGGTGTACGATTTGGAGGCGGCCTTGGCGGCCCCTTTGCCGGTGGCGATGTCGAAAGTCCCGACACCGTGGTACTTGTCGGGCGTATCCTCGGCCGGCTTGTAGCCCTTGCCCTTGGTGGTCATCACATGCACCAGCAACGGTCCGTCCAGCTCATTGATATTATTGAATACCTCCACCAGCTGCACCAGGTCGTGCCCATCCAGCGGCCCGAGATAGTCGAACCCCAGCGCTTCGAAAAGCGAGCCGGGAGTCAGAAAGCTCTTCAGAGAATTCTCGGCCTTGCGGGCAAAATGGAGAATATCGGTGCCGATGGCCGGAATATTCTTCAGCAGCCCCTGCATCTCCTTCTTCAGGTCGCGGAAATAGCGGCCGGTCATCTTGCGGGAGATAAAGGAAGAAAAGGCGCCGACGTTCTTGGATATGGACATCTCGTTGTCGTTGAGGATCACGATCAGGTCTTTCTTGAGATGCCCGGCCTGGTTGAGCGCCTCGAAAGCCATGCCACCGGTCAGCGAGCCGTCGCCGATCACCGCGATCGCGTGGTTCTTGGCTCCGGCCAACCCGGAAGCCGCCGCCATACCAAGGCCGGCTGAAATCGAGGTAGAGGAATGCCCCACGCCGAAGGCGTCATGCTCCGACTCGGAGCGCTTCGGAAAACCGGAAAGCCCCTTGTACTGGCGCTGGGTATGAAACTGGTCCCGACGCCCGGTCAAAATCTTGTGGGTATAGGCCTGGTGCCCCACATCCCAGATGATTTTGTCAAAGGGGGAATCGAAGCAGTAATGCAGCGCTATGGTCAGTTCCACCGCACCCAGGTTCGACCCCAGGTGGCCGCCGGTGAGCGAAACCGTTTCCAGCAGGAACTGGCGGATCTCCTCCGCCAGCACCGGCAACTGCTCCGGCTTGAGTTTCTTGAGATCGGCCGGTGAATTGATATTTTCAAGTAACATGATTAGTACCTCTCTTCTTCAAAACCTGAGCGGCCTGAGACCGGACAGAAAAACAAAACACAATCAAAAGTCTAGACGTAGCCGTTCTGGCGGAACCACTCCACCGCCCGAACCAGCGCGTCCCTGATCGGCATCTGCGGCAGCCCCAGCTCACGCACCGCCCGGGACGAATCGAAAAACATGAACTTGGCCGCCATCTGCACCCCCGCCAGGGGGATCAGCGGTTCCCGGCCGGTGATGCGGGACAAACCTTCGTTAAGGTAGGCGGCCAGCAGGATCGGCGTGTACGGCAGCCGCACCCTGGGCGCCGGTAATCCGGAAATATCCTGCAGGAGATCGAAGATATCCCGCAGGGTCAGGTTGGCATTTCCCAGGATGTATTTCCGGCCGACCACGCCCCGCTGTTCCGCCAGGATGTGCCCTCTGGCGCAATCCTCGACGGCGATGATGTTGAGCCCGGTATCCAGATAGGCCGGCATCTTGCGCTTTAAAAAATCGACGATAATCTTGCCGGTCGGCGTCGGCTTGATGTCCCTGGGACCGATCGGCGTGGAAGGGTTAACTATCACCAGCGGCAAACCGCGTTCGATGAACTTTTCCGCCTCGCGCTCGGCCAGGAACTTGCTTTTTTTGTAGGGCCCGACCATGTCGTCAAACGAGACCGGCACGGACTCGCTGCCCGGGCGGCCATCCCCCGGATTGCCCAGGGTGCCGACACTGCTGGTGTAGACCACCTTCGAAAGTCCGTTCTGCAACGCCGCTTCCAGTATCGCGGTCGTGCCATCCACATTGATGCGGTACATCTCCTGCGGATTGCGGGTCCAGAGGCGGTAGTCGGCCGCGGCGTGATAGAGGACGTCACATCCCTTCAATCCCCGCCGCAGGCTGTCGTGATCCAGAAGGTCGCCCTGGCAGCGCTCGACCTCCAGACCTTCAAGGTTGGAGGTGTCCGAATTCGCCCGCACCAGTACGCGAACTTCGCGTCCTTCCGTGAGCAGCTCCCTTACAATGCTTGCGCCTATAAATCCGGTTGCACCGGTCACAAATGTCTTCATATATTAAATTGGTAAAGCCCCGAACATTAAAAGCTCGGGGCTTTGTTGTTTAAAAATGGCCCTGGGCCGGTTCCCGGCTACGATATTTCGGCATTGTCGGCAGTCAACCGGCGAAATTTGCCTAGCGCGGTCAACGGGAAACAGTTTCGGTAGATATGGTATTTGATCATGAAATACTTGGGAAAGCCGGTGCCGGTAAAGGCGTCTTCATCCCAGGTTCCGTCCTGTTTCTGAGTCGAAACCAGATATTCAACACCGCGCGCGGCGGCATTGGACCTGGCCTCTCCAGCGGCAAACAGTGACAGCAGCACCCAGGCGGTCTGGGATGCGGTGCTCTCGCCACACCCCATCAGTGAACGGTCGAGGTAGGACTCGCAGACCTCGCCCCAGCCGCCATCCAGGTTCTGCTTGGACTTCAGCCAGTTGACCGCTTTCTTGATGTAGGGTTGGGTCATGTCCTCGCCGATCGCTTCCAGGCCGCACAGCACCGACCAGGTGCCGTAGAAGTAGTTGACGCCCCAGCGGCCGAACCAGGGGCCTTCCGGCTCCTGCTCCCTGCGGATGAATTCCATTGCCCTGGCCGCGGCCGGATGGCTTTGCGGAAACTTGAAGTTGCCCATCAGCTCCAGCATGCGACCGGTCAGGTCGGCTGTCGGGGGATCGATCAACGCCTCCAGGTCGGCAAACGGGATCTTGTTCAATATATGCTTGGTGTTGTCCTTGTCAAAAGCTCCCCAGCCGCCGTTTCTGCTCTGCATGCCGAGGCACCAGGCAATGCCGCGCTTGATGGCCTGCTCCTTGTGTTTCCTGTCGCGGACCTTGATGTCCTTGATCGCCAGCATCACGAAACCGGAATCGTCCACGTCCGGATACCAGTCGTTCAGGAATTCGAAGGCCCAGCCGCCCGGTTCAAGCTCGGGAGCCTTGATCTGCCAGTCCCCCTTGCGACGGACTTCCAGATCCAGCAGCCATTGGGCCGCCTTGGTCAGGGACGGATGATCCAGCGGAACTCCGGCCTCCTGCATCGCCACCAGGGCCAGCGCGGTGTCCCACACCGGAGAGACGCAGGACTGCAAGAGCAGGCTCTCCTCATCTTCGATGCAGAAGTTGGCCAGCGCCTCCAGCCCTTTTACGACAGCAGGGTGGTCATTGGCATAACCGAGGCAATGCAGCGCCAGGATCGAATTGAGCATGGCCGGCTGGATGCCGCCCCAGTCGCCGCTGGATTCCTGATGTTCCAGGATCCACTGCTCGGCGATTGCAATCGACTTCTTCTTATAGGGCCTGATCGGCGAGGACTCGTAGATCTTCAAAAGATGATCGGCGCCGATGAAGAAGTTTTTCCAGGTCAGGATGCCGTCTTCACGCGAAAATGAATAGTCGGTCGGTCGCGGCGGACGGACGAAAAGCTCCTGGACACGTGCGTTGGGCGGAAGCTTGCGCACCGGCTTTTCCGACATGATCACCGAAAGCGGGATGATGGTTGCCCGGGCCCAGCTGGAAAATTCGTAGAGGTTGAAATAGGCCCAGTTGGGGAGCAGCATCAGCTCCACCGGCATCGACGGAACTCCCAACCAGGAGAATTCACCGAACAGCGCCAGGAAGATCTTGGTAAAGACGCGTACTTTCAGGATGCCGCCGTTGGCGAGGATGAACTCGCGAGCCTTGCGCATCTCGGGGCAGTCGGCAGAATAGCCGGCCAGCTTGAGGGCGAAATAGGCTTCCACGGTGGCCGAGAGTTCGCCGGCGCCGCCGTGCCAGATGGCCCACGATCCGTCTTCGGTCTGCTTTGAAAGGATGTTCCTGGCCATCTTCCGTTCACGGACCTTGTCAACCATGCCCAGGAAGTGGAACAGCATGATATATTCGGACGTGATCGTGACGTTCGACTCCAGCTCAGCCCACCAGTAGCCGTCCGGCAGCTGCTCCCTGAAAAAGAAGTCCCGCGTTCTTTCGATGGCCTTATCCAGCGGGCTTTTCGCATCACCAACCATCTTTTTCCAGATCGAAGGGGGCAGATGGTGCACCTTCCCTGCTGTTTTTTTAGCTGATTCGATAACCGGCGCGGCCGATTCGGAATTAAATGATGTCAGTGCGGTTGATATCGTATATTTGTTGGAATTCATTCAAAAACTCCTCACCCGGCAACGGATGGTTTAACTGGCGCAATAAAAATTATGCCGAGCATAAAGTGGGTTTTAATATCACAAAACTGGCAAATAGTACATTTTTTTCATGTAATCCGGCATGCAATCGCAACAAATCTGTAAAAATACGGGAATTGTGATTTGCCTCCGTCGCATCCGCCATGCTATAAACAACAACAGTTTATCACCTTGTAACAACCAGGAGCCGACCCACATCATGCTGACCGGAAAACAGAAACGACATTTGCGCGCCCTCGGGCACAAACTAAAACCGCTGATCCAGATCGGCAAAAAAGAGATCGAAAACGCCATGATCGAAGAGACCAATGTCTCCCTCGAACATCACGAACTGATCAAGGTCAAGCTGCTGGAGAGCTGCATGCTGGACAAGCACGAGGCTTCCGAGACCCTGGCAGAAGCCTGCAATGCCGAAGTGGCCCAGATCCTGGGCAAGACCTTCCTGCTCTACCGTGCCGCCAAGACACCGGTGATCATCCTGCCGGCGGCCGACAAACCTGCCAAGGCAAAAGCGGCATGAGCCTGAAGTCGGTTCTGTTCGACCTTGACGGCACGCTGGTGGACTCGCTGGATGACCTGACCGATGCCGTCAACCATGTCAGGCTGGAATTAGCCCTGCCCGCTCTGACCCCATCCGCGGTATGCAGGATGGTCGGCAAAGGGGCACTCAACCTGGTGCGGCAGGCGCTGCCCGACCGCACTCAGGCCGAGATTGACCGCGCCCTGCGGCTGTTCCTCGACTACAACGAGCAACACATCGCCGACAAGAGCCGGCTCTATCCGGGAGTGATCGAGCTGCTGGCGGAATTGCGGCGCAGGGGCATCCGCCTGGCGATAATCTCCAACAAGAACGAAGCCCTGAGCCGATTGATCCTCAAGTCGCTGGAGATTGACGACTACTTTGAGAGCGTCTCCGGCGGCGACACCTTTCCCGAAATCAAACCCTCCCCGCTACCGCTGTTGCGCGTGATCGAACAGCAGGGCGTCCTGCCGCAGGAATGCATCATGGTCGGCGACAGCATCAATGACATCCATGCCGGCAACCTGGCCGGCATCACGACGATCGGCTGCAGCTGGGGCTATGGCGGCAGCGGGGAACTGGGCAGCTCATCTTTCCTGGTGGAGTCGTGCGAGGAGCTGCTCGGAACAATAACCGGGCTGGAGCAGACAACGTGAAGGGCTGGAGCGGAAACATCCTCAAGGTTGACCTGACTGACGGCTCGTGTATCAGAGAAAAAATCCCGCAACAACTGTTGGAAGAATACCTGGGAGGGCGCGGTCTGGGAGTGCGCCTGATGCGCGACTATTACCAACTGGACCCGTTCGATCCGGCCATGCCGCTGATCTTCTCGGTCGGACCACTGTGCGGCACATCGGCGCCAACCGCGGCCAGGCTCTCGGTTGTCTCGCGCTCGCCGCTGACCGGCACGGTCTGCGACTGCTCCGCCGGGGGTCGTTTTGCCTGGAGACTGAAGGCCAGCGGCCTGGATGCGCTTTTCATCACCGGAAAAAGCCCGTCCCCGGTGGCGCTGGCAGTCAACGGAGACACGGTCGAAATCATACCCGCCGGCAGCCTGTGGGGCTGTGATGTTTCCACCACCGTGGCGGCGCTGAAAGAGCGTGGCAGCGTGGCGACCATCGGCCCGGCCGGCGAAAACGGCGTCCTCTTCGCCTGCATCATGACCGGAGAAGGCAACAGCGTCGGGCGCGGCGGACTGGGAGCCGTGATGGGCAGCAAGAACCTCAAGGCGCTGACGATCAACGGCGACCGCAAAACCGAAATCGCCGATCCCGAACTGTTCGACCGGGCCCGCCGTGACGTGACCAGGCTCTTCCAGGCCTCGCCGGTAATCTTCGGTCCGCTGGGCATCGCCGAATTCGGGACACCGGTGCTGGTGGACCTGATGGCCCAGCGCCGCATGGCACCCACCGCAAACTTCAGGAAAACATTCTTCGCATCCTCGGGGAACTACTCCGGTCCGGCGCTGAAAGCGGCCTGCGGCGCAAAAAAAGACGGCTGCTACGGCTGCCCGATCCAGTGCAAGAAGTCGGCGACGGACGGCGGACACCTGCCGGAATACGAGACCGTCTCGCACTTCGGGGCGCTCAACAATATTGACGACCTGCGCAGCATCGTGGCATCCAACCATCTCTGCAACGAACTTGGGCTGGATACGATCAGCGCCGCCGTAACGCTGGCGGCCTGGGGCGAGATCCGGGGGCGCTTCCCCGCCGCCGCCGAGCTGCCGGGGCTGTTGCAGGATATTTCCGCCAGGCGCGGAGACGGGGAGCTGCTGGCGCTGGGCTCCAGACGGCTGGCGGAACAGCTGGGACATCCGGAGTTGTCGATGAGCGTCAAATCCATGGAGCTGCCGGCCTACGACCCGCGCGGCGCCTACGGCATGGCGCTGGCCTACTGCACCAGCGCGCGCGGCGGCTGCCACCTGCGCGCCTACCCGATCTCCCACGAAATCCTGCGCAAACCGGTGCCGACCGACCGGTTCTCTTTCTCCGGCAAGGCCCGCATCATCACGATCGCCGAGGACACCAATGCCACCGTCGATTCGCTGGTCGCCTGCAAGTTCGCTTTCTTCGGCGCCAGCCTGGAGGAGTACGCCGAACTTTTGACCGCCACCACCGGAGTCGAGTACTCCCCCCAGCGCCTGAAGGAGATCGGCCGCAGGATCTGCCTGACCGAGCGTTTCTACAACTGCACAAACGGTTTTACCCGCAAGGACGACATGCTGCCGGAGCGCTTCTTCACGGAAGCAGGTTCCAGCGGCGACGGCATCGAGATCCATCCGATCGACCGGCAGCGTTTCGAGGAAGAGTTGGACAAGTACTACCGCATCCGCGGCCTGAACAGTGACGGATGCTTTGACGATCCGGAATTTCTGGAAAAGCAGCCTTGAGCATCGACAAAGGTATCATCCCGTTCGTTATGAGCGGTTATGATGAGACTTAACGATGATTGGCTACTGTGCTCTTTGTAGAAATGTTCCATTTGGGTGGATGAGCGGTTCACGCGCGCGTGCGCGTGAACCAGTAGAATAAGGAGTTAAGCAAATCAAGAAAAGAAAATAAACACCGGAGATATGTGATGCCGCAAATTCCAGCCGTTTGCCTCGATCCTTTGTGTAATACCGTTTTCCCTTCTGGTTTCGCATTAGAAGGCGAATGCAGAGATATTACTATGTCAGAGTGTTTATCTGGACCTTGCCCCAAATGTGGAGGACAAGGAAAAATACCTGACGGCAATTACAACTCTATTCATAACGAAATATTTGCAGCCCTTTTCAATATTTCAGATGTTTCCAAACTGGTAAAAATCAAGAAAGTTCTTAAAACTGCAAAAGAAAACATGCAATTTAAGGAATCACTAGAGAACACTGCTCCTGAATTAAAAAACCAATTAACTGCTATTGATTGGGCCAAAGAAAACCAAGTAATACTTGATTTGATTATAAAATTCATAACAGTGCTTATTGTTGTGTTGACGTATTTAAAATTGACGCCTGGTGCTGAAAAACCATCTCATCAAACAATCATCAACCAGACTTATTATCAGTTTTACAATCCTTCCGTTCCGATGCCGAATGTTTTAGACCTAGCTGATAACAAGACATCCCAAAAGAAATTATCACCAGCATCACAATCAAAAACTCCATAACTTGTCTCTCCTTTCCGTTGAGGAGAGCAGGCAAGAATGCCTAACTCTCGGCGGCACGCAGTCGGCGCGAAAACCCGCGCCGCTGGTGCGCCTCATACACGTTATTCGCGGAAAAGGAAAATATGACAAAAGCAAAAAAGAAAAATCGAACCGATGTCTGCTGCGACCGATTTTATGAGGCATATGTTGCCGACGAGATAGCCCATGCATACGAAGAGCATTCCGAAATTGACGAAACCGAGTGGTTCATCAGTGGACTTTGGCATTTATATTTTTGTCCATTTTGCGGGACATCAATCGTAGGGCGTGGATTTTCACAAAGCGCAAACAAATCAGATGAAAATCGAATTTGAAAAAATCACGCCACCGTACGCTTTTCCTGTGTCGGCGGCTGACATAAAAGAGATCGTGAGCCAGTGCATCCCGCCGGAGATTTTACCGCGAGTTCGAAAAATTCACTTCGGGTGCAACCAGCAAACGACCCAAGAGGCAAGAATCGTAGGGCGTGGCAGCAGCTTTGAAATCAGGATCAACTTCTGCCCGAAAGAAGGTAAGACGAAACTGCTGAGTGAAAAGCGAGAATGGTGCAATCTTGTGGAGCTTTGCGGAGGAAAAATCGACAAGCAGTGCCGGATAGTGGCTTGGAAACCAGAAGCAGCAAGTATCTACACAGTTTTCCTTATTGCCCACGAGGTTGCACACGTCGCTTATGCGGAGCGAAACGGCCAGAGCAGTTTCAGCGGGAACAGTTCAGCAAGTGAAGAGGCGTGGTGCGAGTCGTTTGCAAAGGACGTTGTGAGAAAGCTGACGACGAGCACATAACCAGGCCCTATCTTTAGGCGCCCCAGTGCGGGTCAAGGGCGCAGGCCGTTAGGAGTAGAAATGATGATTAAAATCGGAAAGGTATTTAGCCTCATGATCTTCTTGACCCTAGCATCATGCAATTCCGTTGTACGCCCTAATGCAGAAGGACAATCCAGAGAAGGTCTAGTAGTAATACATACTCCACTAAATATCGCTGACGTCCCAAAAGAATTGATTCAAGAAATGGATTTTCCATATGCCCGCTTCTATCGGACCGAGGTCTCAAATAAAGCAGACGTGCCAATAAAGATTATATGGTTTGACGGTTATTTTGAACGAAATGGAAGTTGGACTGCTAGTAATGTGAGAAATAAGGTGCTTAGGAACAAGGACTTCCTCGATTGGCACTCCCATGACGACATCAGTAAGGACGGCTGGTTACAGCCAGGAGGAAAAGCTACATGCTGGGTGAACTGGCACTGGACAGAAACACCAGAGGATATTAAATCAAAGTGGGCTTATATCGGAGTGGATGCGCAAGGAAATGACTACTTCGCAGAGGCCGTTGTTCCTGAAATTAAGCCTGAAAAGCTGAAGTGATACTAACCCTTATAAGGCCCCCGTCCGTCAATAGGCAAAATGATGCCCGGACGATTTTGACTCGTTTTTTTTGCTTGAATCGCTGCAGCAGGTTCCCGGTTCCGACTCGTATTTCTCACTAG
>JAVBXN010000048.1 GCA_030824515.1 Pelobacter sp. | reverse complement strand
GGCTGCAGCGGTGGGGGCCTCCTTGGCTGGCGCTGGTGCGGAGCTTGGCGTTGCGGCCGGTTCCTCAAGTCCCAGCGGATCCTCCTCTTTTGTTTCCTTAAGCGGAGCTTGCGCCTGGGTGGCCGGTTTATTTTCAGCTGCCGCTTGCTTGTGCTCTATCGGAGCGGCGGTCGGAGCGGATGCCGCCGGCTCGGAAGCTTGCTGCTGCCTGGCGTCCTGTGCCGCGGCGGCCGGCGCGGGTTTGGACTCGGAACCGTTGAATGTTGCCGTCAACTGCTTGCAGTCGGGACTTGCCGAAACCGAAATATCCGCCTGGCTCGTAAGATTGAATATGACCCGGCTGGCCGGCATTCCTGAAATTTGAGCATTGTCCACGCTGATGCTGGATACAATTCCCTTGTTGACGATAATAAGCGGTTCGATTTTTTCGGGATTAACATCGGCTATATCTACCACGGCACGCGCTTCTCCCGGAATCTTGTAATAGGTAAATGTCATCGGGATATCCGCGCTGATTTCAACTGAAACTACAGCTCCTGAAACGACCGGCTTGACGTCAAGCAGTTCCGCCGCCTGAGCTGATGCAAGGATACATACAGTCAAGGCAAGTGACATTATGGCCAAGCTGAAATTTTTCATTTTGATACCCCCCTGAATCTATATTCACTGTGTCGAAATTTTACGAATGTGTTATATCACATCGCATAAGTATTTCACGAATAAATTGAAACAGCATTCTGGAGAACTGAAAATTTTGACAGACGGAAACTTTGCCGCCAATCCGCTTAAACCGATTTTTATACTATGCCTGGTCGTTTCCGTCGGGCTGCATCTGGTTTCCGTACTGTTTCTCGCCTACATCTGGACCGCTCCGGCAGCTGTGAAAACCGCAAGTTATCTGGAGATGCGTGATCTCGTGTCAACTCCTGCAGACTCGCAAACCGCGATCATCTCCCAACCCGCCGCCGATTCTCCTGTTCCTGAACTGCAACAGACGCCTCCTGGACCCGGTCAGCAAAAACAACCTGAAAAAGCCTCTTCCGATAATGAAGCTGCTCCCGCTGCGGATATCAGCGCGACACCGCTCGGTCTCGGCATGACCCACGGTTTTGTCAGCTCTTTGGGCGATGGTGTTACCCTGCGCGCGGATATCCGTGATTATTATCTATTGCTGGTCGAGAGGATCAACAAACAGTGGTGGGAGAAGGCCGGGACATTGAAGGAAGCGGTACGGCAGGATGGATCAGCAGTTTTGGTGATCCTGCGGGATGGTAGCCTGGTTGACAGACGGATTAACAGGGGGACCGGCTCTATCGAAGCCGACCGGGCTTTACTGGAGTCCATCGACAAGTCCGCTCCGATGCCGCCGCTTCCGGAGAGTTATGAACGGGACGTGTTTACCGCTCCGCTAAAGATAAGCGCGCCGCTGCAGCTATTTCGCTCCGCACGCTGACAGATCGCTGGAAGTGGCTCTTCAGCTTTTGTTGACGGAAGGCGGTTGCTGGCGAACATTTGATCGGATGTTTGGAGAGAGGCTACTTCAGACCAAAATCATTCAGGTCGTCATCGGAGAAATCCAGCGAGCTTTCCAGGTTTGCGGCATTAAGGCGTGAACTGACGTCCCGGAAACCGGGGTTGCTGGAATCGATGTCATTAAGCATTTGAGTGGCTTGATCGGTCTTTCCGGCGCATTCATAAGTAAGAACCAGTTCGTATTTTACAGCGCTGGAATCTTCCATGCTCAAACCGGGCTTCAAGAGTGCGTTCAGCATGTTTTCCGCGGTATCGTATTCACCGCGATCGCGCAGGCATGCACCCTGCAAGATCAAGCACTCAAACCGGCGGGAAGCGTCCAATGAAGCCTGGCGGAACTCGTTGATGGCCTCGTCGTACAATCCCATCTCCTTGAATGCCAGTCCAAGATCAAAATGTGACTGGGCGTCCGAGTTATCCATCTCGTTGCCGAAACGAACGCCGCGCGGAGAGGTTGTGATGCTGTCGAACAGCCCGCCAACCGAGTCGAGCCAGTTGTCAGTGGCTACGTCACCAGCTGTTTCCTGAACTGTTTGAATGAGGTCGGAGTCGTCGTCGATGTCGAGGTCAATCTCTATTTCAATATCACCGGCAGCGCTTTCCTCCAATCCTGATATCTCCGGGTCAGCGAATGCTTCACTGAAAACATCAATAAGCGGACCATCCGCTTCAGAGGTTTGACCCGGTTCCGGTATGGATGGAATAGGCGAAGCAGATACTTCGGATACAATATTATCGGGGGTTTCAAAAACGCTCGGAACAGGTTCAGGTGGGGACGTGACGTTTTTATTGTTGCCGGTAAGGTTTAGCAGCGATTGCAGTTTGGAAGTCAGTGTCTCAGCGTTGGCGTCTTTGCCGGCGGCCCTGGCGATCCTGATCATTCCTTCAATTATCTTGATATTTATCGGATCAATATTGTTCAGCGTTTGATAAATCTTGTCCAGTTCATCCAGGAACCCGGCTGAAATCAGGGTCGATTCATAGCGTTCCAGTTGTTCCATTGCAGCCGGGAGGTCGCCTTCCTCCGCATGGCAGGAAATAATCCCGGCCATTGGAACCGGGTCGGTTGGGAAAAACTTGAAATAATGCTGATAAGCAGCCCTGATTTTTTGAGGTTGGTCCAGCTGCCGGTAGGCTTCCACAATCAGATCCCAGGCGCGCTTGTCGTTCGGGTGGCTCCGCAGGTGTCCCTGCAGGCCGTTCATGATACTGGAGGCATTGCCGTTTGCTATCTGTTCTGAGAAAACTTCCAGCACAAACCCGGTTTTTCCCGGAAACAGTTGCTGGATGCGAGTGTTAAGTTTGGAGAGCGTGGCGTTTTCACCCCGCTCCTGCAGTATGCTGGCGGTTTTGGAGAACAGAGCGTAGGATTCGTCTTTTTTGTTGTTCTGATAGTAGGCTTCCGCCAGCTTGATCTTGATCGGCACGTTGCCGGGATCAACCGCCTGCATTTTATCGAGTATCTTGAGGGCTTCGGCGCTATTGCCGAATTTTTCATAATAATCGAAGACCAGCTTGTATTCCGAAAGTGCATTGGCGGTCAGACCATGTTTCTCGTTAAGTTCGGCGAGTGTGAGCGAGATCAGGTAATCCGCCGGGAAAAGTTTCTGCAACTGCTTGTAGACGGCAATAGCCTTCAGGTAGAAACCGTTCTTTGAAAAGTGTCTGCCGATGGTTTCAAATTCTTTGCGGGCGTCATCAATCCTTCCAGCCTTGATCAGGAGTTCGGCAAGTTTCTGTCTCAGATTTATTGCCGAAGGCTCCAGAGCCATGACCTGCTCGTAAATTTTGACCGCTTTGTCAAGTTGACCACGCAGTACGAGTTTTTGTGCTTCTTCAATCAGCTTGTCTTTTTTAGAGCTTACTGCCATCTCCATCCCCGTACTGAGATCAGCCGCTACAAAGAGCCGGAAAAAGGCGGCCAAAGTTGTAAAAAACTACTTTAACAGGTGGTGCTTGTCAAGCTTAATATCTTGGTAATGCTAGTATAATTGACAGGTTGCACTAATCCATTTTGCTTTGACATGACAACTAAAATACTTTACGGTAACCCAATCCTGGTTTGTCAGTATATAGTTGGCTCACTTTGGCCCGACTGGTTCAGGAAAACGCAATAATACCGGAGGCTGAGGAAATGCATTTCCTGCCCAAAGCAAACCCGCTCTACGAAAAAATCTCCGCCACAAAGGTTGTTGTTCCGGATGTACTGGAAAAGCTTGGAAAGGGCGGTTTTACCGGCTACCTCAGCTATTCCGCTCCCGGTTTTGAATCTTACTGCATATTTGCAAAAGGAAAGCTTCTGTGCGCCGTAAGCAGTGAGGGGGGGCGCGACAAAAACGGATTTGAAGCGATTGTGGTGCTGTTCGACAAGGTGTTCACCCTGGGTGGCGAGATCAATGTCTATCGCATGACTTCCGACCTGGCCATGTGCGCCCACGCCCTGGTGGCCGGTGCGCGGCTGTTCAAGGGAGACGAGGTGCGTCAGGTTGATATCAAGGGCGTTCTTGCCCGCCTGAAAGCTCAGGGACATAACGGAGTGGTGCACTTTTACACGCCGGAACGTTATGCGATGATGTTTTACAAGGACGGCTTGCCGATCGGTTTCTACCATGACGGCGCGACTTCCATAGAATCCCAGCCCGATGAATCGCGCAAGGTGGCGGCTCTGCCCGGCGCGAAGATTGATATCTGCGGGACCAAACCGATAGAAGAACTCCTGCGCTATGATCTGCTCCAGATGGTGAACCTGGCCAAGTTATGGGAAGCGGCCCAGCTTCGTAATGCAGCGCCGCGACAGAAGGAACAGCCGGTTTCAGTCAGTGCCGTCAACGATGGCAAAATGGCCGAACTGGTTGACGATCTTCAGGAATTGGCAAGCGCTTACCTGTCCAGGGCCGGACGGGAAATCATCGAAAAACGGTTGCAGGATGGCGGTGGCCCGCGGCTGCTGATGGATGACGGCAAACTGGAAAACTTCATGTCCCTGGTGGAGTCTGATGCCAGGGCGGCTGACGGTGATGCCCGGATCGATGAGATGATGGATCTGATGAGGTCGGAGGTTGCCGGCAGGCTGGCTGTCTAACATGTCCGGTTGCCGGAGCTGACCGTGCATATTCAGCAGATCCTCAAAGAATACCTTGAACTCCACGGTTATTGGGTCCTGTTTATCGGAACGTTCCTGGAGGGTGAAGCTATCCTGCTGATGGCCGGTTTTCTGGCTTTTCGTGGATACCTTGATATAAGCGCGGTGATTTTGACGGCCTGGGTGGGGGCTTTTCTCGGCGACCAGTTCTATTTCTACCTCGGACGCCAGAAGGGCAGGGCGCTGCTTAAGCGCTTTCACACGATTGCCCGCAAGTTCCGGGCCGCTTTGAAGCTGATTGAAAAGTATGGCGTATTTGTCGCATTCATCTCCAGATATACCTACGGTTTCAGAATTATTCTGCCCATAATTCTGGGTATCACCAAGCTTGCACCGCGCACTTTTCTCTGGATTAACCTTGTAAGTGCTCTTACTTGGGCGGCCGCGTTTGCCATGGGCGGCTATCTGTTCGGTATAAGCGCCTCGCTGTTTCTGGACAACATCAGCAACTACGAACATTATCTTGCATTGGCGCTGCTTGGCATAATTGCGTCAATCTGGCTCGTTCACATTTACCACGTCTGGAAGATGAAAAAACCGGCCAGGGACCGACTGTTCCGTATCCGGGCTATCCGTGACTTACGAAGGACAATATCTTGAATTCCGATATCCGCATCATACTGGTAGAACCTCAGTCGCCCGGAAACATCGGCATGGCCTGCCGTGCCATGAAGAACATGGGCTTCACCCAGCTGCGTCTTGTGAAGGGGTGTGACCGTTTCCATCCCGAATCGTTGAAATTTGCCGTTGCCGCCAGGGATGTCCTGGAGGCGGCCCAGGTCTTTCCTGATCTGGCCTCGGCCCTGTCCGACTGCAGCCTGTCCGTCGGCACTACCCGCCGTCACGGCAAGTATCGCCAGGAGATCCTGACACCGCCGGAAGTGGCGCTCCGTTTCAGGGAGTCGGCGACGGATGATTGCCGGGCGGCGCTGGTTTTCGGGCGCGAGGACAACGGCCTGACCACGGAGGAGCTCTCTCTCTGCCGCTGGCATGCCACCATCCCGACTTCGGCCGAGTACGGTTCGCTGAACCTGGCCCAATCGGTGCTGCTTTTCTGCTATGAACTGGGCAAGGCCGGAGATTCTCCCGGCGGTGGACGCCCTCTGGATCTGGCGACTTCCCATGAGATGGAAACGCTCTTCACGCATATGCATGCCAGCCTGAACAGGATCGGCTTTTTGAATGAGCAGAATCCGGATCATATCATGCGTTCGCTGCGGCGGATATTCTTCAGGTCCAATCTGGACAGCCGTGAAGTCACGGTGCTGCGCGGCATGCTGACCCAGATCGACTGGGCCAGTTCCGGTTTTGACGGCAGGAAGAGATCGTGAGTCCGACAACCATCGGCCTTGTTGCCGGCACCCTCACCAGCCTGGCCGCTATTCCCCAGGTGGTTAAAACCCTGAGAAGCCGTCATGTACGGGATATTTCGGTCTGGCAGCCGCTGTTGCTTTCGATTGGTGTTGCGCTTTGGATGATTTACGGTATCCTTATCGGCGACCTGCCGCTGATCGTCGCCAATATTACACCGCTGGTATGCAATCTGCTGCTGACCGGCATGAAGTTCTATTATGGCAAAAATGACTGCGCTGTCTGATTCAACCAATACACTAGATGCAAGGGGGGAACATTATGAAACGTTTTATCAACATACTCTCGACTGTGCTGCTGCTGGCCCTGCTGTCAGGCTGCGGCTACAACACGATGCAGGCCAACGAGGAAGCGGTGATCGCCGCCTGGGGCAATGTCGAGTCGTCCTACCAGAGGCGCGCCGACCTGATCCCCAACCTGGTTGAGGTCGTCAAGGGCTATGCCAAGCATGAAGCCGATACGCTCAAGGCGGTTACCGAAGCCAGGGCCAAGGTCGGGTCGATGCAGGTCAGCAAGGATGTGCTCAACAATCCCGAGAGCCTGAACAAGTTCCAGCAGGCCCAGGGCGAGCTGTCCGGTGCGCTTTCGCGATTGATGGTGGTGGTTGAAAAGTATCCGGACCTGAAGGCCAACCAGAATTTCATGGATCTGCAAAAACAGCTGGAAGGCACCGAGAACCGTATCAACGTGGCCCGCGAGCGCTATAACAAGTCGGTGCAGGTGTTCAACACCAGCATCCGCACCTTCCCCAATTCTCTGACCAACTCGATGCTGCTGCACCTGCAGCGCAAAGAGGCGTTCAAGGCCGAGGAAGGCGCCAAGGTGGCACCCAAGGTCAAGTTCTGATCTGAGTGAAAATGAAACAGATACTCCTGCTGATAACGCTGCTGCTCCTCCCGCTCCAACTGCTGGCGCTGGAGGCTCCGGCGCTGACCGGCCGGGTCAACGACCTGGCCAAAATGCTCTCGCCCGAAACAAGCCGGCGACTGGAGCAGAAGCTGGTCGCATTCGAGCGCGACACCTCCAACCAGGTTGCGGTGCTTACCGTGCCGTCACTGCAGGGGGATGACATCGACCAGTTCTCGATCCGGGTGGCCGAGTCCTGGAGGCTTGGCCAGCAGGGGCGGGACAACGGTGTGCTGCTGATCCTGGCCCAGGCCGAACGCAAGGTGCGCATCGAGGTCGGCATGGGGTTGCAGGGTGTACTTCCCGACATAACAGCCGGCAGGATCATCAGGGAGACGATGCGCCCTTACCTGAAGTCGGGCAACTTCGACCAGGGCATCAGCGTCGGCGTGGATGCGATCATTGCCGCGACAAAAGGTGAGTTCAAAGGGGATGTGCAGGCGTCAGGAAAAAAAACGTCAAAAAAATCACCCTCGTTGATCACTATATTTCTGGTCGTTGCAGTAGTTGCCGCTGTGCTGGGACTGTTTTCGCGTTATCTGGGTGGCGCCGCCGGAGGAGTAGGTCTGCCGCTGGCGGCCTCGGCTGCCTTTCCTGGTCTGGGTCTGGTGACGCTGTTGCTGCTGGCGGCGGCTGGACTGGTCGGCGGTTTTCTGCTTGCCAGAC
>JAVBXN010000038.1 GCA_030824515.1 Pelobacter sp. | reverse complement strand
TCCCAAGGTTGTGGCCGCCGGCGCACAGAAGGTGATCACCGCCATGGAGAAGAAGCAGGCTGAACTGCCTCCGGGAGCAGCGCTGAGCGAACTGGACGCCAAGGCACTGAAAACAGCCAGGGCCGACTTTGAGAAGAACAAGGACGGCAAATCGATCATGGGTCTTGACAAACCGATCCTGAAGCTGAAGAACCCGGGCATCATCTCGATCCCGCTGGGCTTCATGGCTGCAATCTTCGGCACGCTGCTGTTCCCGAGCAAGAGATCCGAAGAGATGTTCGACGAGATTTATGTCCGTCAGAACACTGGCCTCGGCATGGCCAAGGCTATTGATCACTGAGACGCATGACTCCTTTTATCGGGAGTGATACTTTAAATTTATATAAGTTGTGATATAGTGGGGACGGCTTTAGCTGTCCCCCTTTTTTTGGTTCATAATATCCAGGGCTGTATTTAATTGAGGATTAGTTCAAATGAGCCCATCCAGCCAACCTGTCACGTCCTACCTGCCGAATCTGAAAGAGATTCTACGCTATTGCTATATAGAAGACATCGTCCCGCTACTGCAAATGATCAGATCAACGATCACATCCGACCAATCAAGCTTTTCCGCCTGGGATGATGATCAAAAATCATTGATTGAATCAATTCAGCATGCCGACGGGCCAGAATTAAAGCGGATACATGAAGAATTGAATCGCATTGAGATGGACCGGTTTCTTCTGACCTATTCGGTTACAACCCTGCACCAGTCATGCACACATTATCGGGATGTACTCTCGGTACGTGCGATGGACATTGTTTGCCGGGAAATGGAAAGCGCCGGAATGCAGCATCCCGGAGTACCGTTTGCATTGATAAGCATGGGGAGTGATGGCCGCAAGGAACAAACCCTGATTACCGACCAGGACAATCTGATCGTCTATGGAGATGGCGGCGGCGAACAGGCTGATCTCTATTTCCTGGAATTTGCCTCTCGCTTGGTTGACAGACTGGAAGAGGCCGGTTTTCAACGCTGCACCGGCGATATCATGCCGACCAACCAGAGCTGGAGAGGTTCGTTCAGCCAATGGCGAAAGCGGCTGCTCGCGATAGTCAGGTATGAGGTGGAAGATCTGGGTAAAAACATGATGGACCTGATCGTGCTGTCGGATGCCCGTTATGTTGCAGGCGATCAGGCCCTGGCAGAACGACTCATCGAGATGATCCGGGATATGGAGAGGGATTATTTTCAGGTGCTTTGGGGCATGGCCAGAGCAGCCACGGAGATGCAGTTGGCGCTTGGTTTCCTGAAACGCCTCTGGACCGAGAGCAGTGGCGATCACAAGGGTGAATTTAACCTGAAACTGCTGGCCTGGGCACCTTTGGTAATGAACGTACGCATCCTGGCCATCAGCCAGAGCATACCAGCTACCTGTACCGTTGAACGAATATCGTATCTGGAAACCGAAGGCAGCTTTTCGGCCGGCTTTGCAAGTGATCTTGTGAAAGCATACCAGATCCTGACCAAGCACCGCATCCTGCTGCAGATAAAGAACATCAAGGGCATTCAGCGTGATTCGTATTATCTTAACCCATACCAACTCCCAACCGAAGAACGCGAACGTATCCGACACGCCTTAGTGAGAATTGAAGAGCTCCAGAAGATTATCCATACCAATTTCCATATTGTGTAAGCGACTATTACCTGTTTTTTCGTTGATATAATTCAGTTGTGGCGCACACTGGTTTTTAAATGTCTGAATGACACCTCCTGCATTGAAATAATAAGCCAGCATCAAACCATCTCAGCTTGACACTTTAATTAGTTAAGTAGACTATCACAAGCAAATCAAATACCTTTGCACTTAATTAACAAATCAGGAGGCAATCATGTTCCGGCACTTGTCAATCGGCACCAAGATGGTACTGACGTTTATGGTGGTAATCGCACTTGCGGCAGTCATTGGAATTTTCGCGATTATCCAGAACAGTCGGCTAGCTACCGTTGTTGACCAGACAGCTGGCAACCATATCCCCAGCATCCATTCGATCGCACTGATCCAAAGCCTGGTAGGCAGTCATCGGCGCGGCGAAATGCTGATGCTCCTGGCCACCGAAAAAGAGGTCAAGGAGAAGTACATCAAACGCAACGATGAATCGGTGGAGAAGCTCGCCAAGGAACAAGGCGTCTATGAAAAGATCATCGACAACGACGAAGAGAGGAAGCTGTTCGGAGAATTCAAGTCAGCCTGGGGCGCCTATCTTGGCGAGTATCCGAAAATAAAGGAGCTGGCACTTCAGGGGGGTAGCGCTGAGGATGCATCCAAAGTAATCCTCGGAGCATCAAGCAAAACCTTCAACCAGTCACTGGCAGCTCTGGAAGGCCTGGAAAAGATCAACATCGAAGAGTCCCAGAAGCAGAGCAATCTGGCGCTTGGAATTGCCAACTCAGCAAAAGTATGGATTATCGTCCTGCTCATTGCCTGTATTTTGATCGGCATTACCTTTGTCATCCTCTTTTCCCGCGCCATGAGCGCTCCGTTGAAGCGTCTCTCAGCAGATGCGGAACAGGTAGCGGCTGGTGATCTCGGCGTAGAGGTCCAGGTCGGTTCAGACGATGAAATCGGGCAGCTGGCGCAATCATTCGAGAAAATGGTCAACAGCCTGCGCGAAATGATCGGCACCCTGGCAGATTCCTCCTCCCAGGTTTCAGAATCGGCGTCCGAGATGCAGTCCAATGCGGTACAGATGGCCGACGGGGCCGAAAAGGTCGCCATCCAGGCGATAACAGTGGCAACTGCCAGCGAAGAGATGTCGGCCACGTCGGGAGATATTGCACAGAACTGCCAGATGGCGGCCGAGGGCGCCGAACGGGCCAATCAGGCCGCGGAGCATGGCGCTGAAGTCGTCGAGAAATCCATATCCGTAATGCAGCGCATTGCCGAACGGGTGCAATCCTCTGCAAAAACAGTGGAAACGCTGGGACGGCGCTCTGATGAAATCGGCGCAATTGTAGGAACAATCGAAGACATTGCTGACCAGACCAACCTGCTGGCGCTGAATGCGGCAATCGAGGCGGCCAGGGCCGGCGAGCAGGGTCGCGGCTTCGCGGTTGTTGCCGACGAGGTGCGGGCGCTGGCGGAAAGAACTACCAAAGCCACTCGTGAAATCGGACAGATGATAAAGACAATTCAACAGGAGACCAAAACCGCCGTTTCCGCGATGGAAGAAGGGGTTTACGAAGTCGAGCAGGGAACCGAGGAAGCTACCAGGTCCGGCGAAGCATTGCGAAACATCCAGGAAGAGATCAACTCTCTGCACATGCAAGTACAGCAGATAGCCACCGCGGCCGAAGAACAGACAGCCACCACCAGCGAGATCAGCAACAACATCCACAGTATTACCGATGTGGCCCAGAATACCGTTGAGGGCGCCAGGAAAACCTCGTCGGCCGCGCAGCATCTCTCCAGGCTGTCAGCTGAACTGGAGCGCCTGGTCGGCCAGTTCAAACTATCCGAAACCGGCAAACTGATCAACTGGAGCAGAAGCTACAGCGTCGGCGTAAACCAGATGGACAGCGAGCACCAGCGCCTGATCGACATCATCAACAACCTCTATACCGCCATGCGCTCTGGTCGCAGCAAGGATGCCATCGGCTCGATTCTGGATGAACTGGTAGAGTACACAAAAACACACTTCGCCCACGAAGAGCGACTGATGAAGGAATCGAATTACGCCGGATTCGATGAGCAGAAACGGGCCCACGAAGCGCTCATCTCACAGGTTATCGAAATTCAGGGGAAATATCGCTCCGGTACGGCGCTTGGACAAGAGGTGATGAGTTTCCTGAAAAACTGGCTGGTCAACCACATCCAGGGTCTGGACAAACGATACGGACCGGTCATGAACAAAAAAGGCATCAAATAGTAGGATAACCATCAAAATGAACCTCAGAAGCCGACCTGGTTACCCGGGTCGGCTTTTTACGTGGATCCGGTTCCTACGGTTGCAACGAAACAACCACAACACCGGACCATTTACTGGTAGTTCCGCTCCACGTAACCGCCTTGCTGCCGGCATAACTGCCGGCAGTGGTGTGTTTGGCGGTCGTGAATGTCCTGCTGGACTGGGCGTTGGTTGTTGTGGCTGTACCCGCGGTAAAAGCCGGGGTGGCGCTGAGCGCACCGGTGGCCGGTGTCCCGCCGTTGCCTGCCACAACGGTTGTCATGCCGTTGACCACAAAGTTGATTGTGCTGGTAAATGTGGCCGAGGTGCTGGCTGTGTTGGAACCACCGAAACTTGCCGCAGGTGTGGTCTGGTTGACGCCGCTGAAGGCTGCCCACTTCACATGCAGTGCGCTGACATTGCCGGTGGCTCCGCTATAGGAGACTGTCAGAGCCTTGGCCCCGGTGCCGATCTGGGATTCCTTCAGGTATCCCACCCAGACTATTTCGCGCTGGGTATTGGTTGTGGCCTTCAGCAGAGTCAACGTTGTGCCGCCATAGCTGGCGCTGATGGTCGGGTTGGCGGCCGTGCCGATTTCCATGACCACCGCAACCAGCAGCAGTCGATTTGTTCCGCTGCCGACAGTGAAGCTGCCAACAGCCAGGTTGCTGGCACTGGTCTTGTTCGGTGCGGATGAGTGCAGGTTAGACCAGGAATCCAATAGGGTAACCTCCGGTGTAATTGTGATAGAGAGCGTTTTGGTTGCGGTCACATTATTTGCGTCAACCACTTTCACGGTAAATGACAACGTTTCTGTTGTTGCCGGTATGCCGCTGATAAGACCGCTCGATGCATTGAGGCTGAGCCCGGCCGGAAGGGTTCCGGTCGAGATTGACCAGGTGTACGGCGTTTTCCCTCCGGAGGCCGCCAGGGTCTGATTGTATGCGCTGCCGGTATTCCCGGAAGGAATACTGTTGGTGGTGATACTTAACGGATCATTAATAACAATGCTCAGTGCTTTGAAGGCTTCGAAACTATTGGTGGTGTAGCTCTGCGAGCTCTCGTTGCCATTGCTGTCTTTTACCTGAATAGTGAAACTGCTGCTGCCGCTGGTTGTCGGAGTGCCGGTGATTCCCCCGAATGTGGTATCCAGGGTGAGCCCAGCAGGCAGGCTTCCGGCAGTGACCGACCAGGTGTAGGGTGGTTTTCCGCCATTGGCTGCCAGGCCGTTGTTATAGGGAATGCCGATTGTCCCTGAAGGTAGCGAAGAAGTGGTGATTGCGACAAACATGTACAAGTTCAGGGAGAGTGCCTGTGTCGCCTTGGCGTTGTTGGCGTCAGCCACCTGGAGTGTAAGAGGATAGTTGCCGATATTTACAATGTTACCGGTGATTGTGCCGTTTGAGGCGTCCAGCACAAGATACGGCGGGAGCACACCGGATATAATAGACCAGGTATATGGAGCTATTCCACCTGCTGCGCCAAGGGTCACGTTATAGTTATCGCTAAAATATCCGTCCGGAAATTCTGATGTGGTGATGGAAATAGCCGGTGTAGCAACATCGACAACAAAGTCAAGCGTTGCGGTCTGGCCATTGACCAGGGTGACGGACTGCTCTGTCACCGGATGTGTGCCCTGGCTTTCGGTCAGGGCATCAATGAACCAGTTTCCGGCAAAGGCTCCCAGGCGATAGCTACCATCGCCGGCAGAGACGACACTGGCGGTTATGGTCGAGTCGGCATTGCGGAGTTTGACCTCCACCCCTGGCAGGAGCTGATTGGCTGAATTTTTGACAGTCCCCTGAATCCAGGCGGTGATCGGATAAACTGTCAGGTCATTGCCGTTTAGCGGACCAACGGCCGTGGATAGATCATGACGGATGGTTCCCAGGTAACCGAGTGCCTGGGCGGCATTGTTGTCGAGTGAGATGTCCCAGTTTGAGCCGGTAAAGAGGCCTAGCGAGTAGTTGCCGATGGTATCGCTGACAGCAAAACTCACCGGTTCGCGCGTATCGACAGCCCCCCTGATCCTGCCTGCAACCGGTAGCCCCTGGACCGGGTTTCCGGTTGTGTCGAGTACCCGCCCGTTGACTACTGTATCGCCAACCGGAAGAGCGATATCCACTCCGGCCATGTTTCCGGTGACGTTAATATTGACAGGTTGATTGTTGAAACCGGCATATCCTTTGGAAGAAACTCCCGGAACGGTACTGTCGGCCAGAGCGCTGATGGCATACTGGCCGGAAGTTACCGCCAGGTCATAGTTTCCATTCATATTAGTGATTGCACCCGCGCTATGGACAGCTGCTTTTGCCTGGACCCATACGCCACCGATGCCGGTCCCGCTTGCGGCGTCCACAACCCTGCCGGTTACGTGGTTTGTCCCGACTGTTACGGTCAGGGTCTGGTTGACGAGGCTCTGGCTTGCCGTGATTGTCAGCGGAGTAGCAGAGGCAACATAGCCATATGCAACCGGCATGATTATGTATTCGCCGGGTTGTTTGATATTCAGAACATAGGCGCCGGAGTCGTCCGCGATTGTCCAGGCCACCGGTCGCTGCCATTTATCCATCAGGCGGACCAGTGCGCCTGGCAGCGAGCTGGTCCCGTCGGTAACGGTGCCCGATACGGTTTGCAGCTGGCTGACCGGATCAACCACAAATGCCGTGGTTGCTGTTTCTGTGTCTCTGGTAGCCCTGAAGAGATAATGTCCGGGGGCATGGTAGAGGTCATTAGTCAGCAGATAGTTCAGGGATGTGACTATGATGCCGTTGGTTGCTCCGTCATCGTCCCCCTGGAGATTAGGGCTGCCGGGTGTGCCGTCGTTCACTTTGAAGGAACGGATCACGTAATCGCCGACATCGACGATGCCGTTTCTGTTTGTGTCGATGTATTGTTCGACCAGCACTTCACTGCCGGATGGGGTTACATTGCCGAGGGTGATTCCCAGCATTCCCTGATGGTCGGATGCTATTGATGATGCCGCCAGGGATATGGCCAACGGCGGGATATAGGTTGTGGACACCGTCACCGAGCTGATGTTTCCGGCCGGATCAGCAGCCTGTACGGTAAAGCTGTTCAGGTCGGGTGACAGGTTGGTTATCTCGCAGGACCAGCTGCCGGAGTTGAAGATCACCTGCCCGATCGTGGCCCCGGACGTGGTCGAGATGTTGAGGCCGGCTCCCGCTTCAACGGCGCCAGAGAGGGTCAACGAGGCAACCGCGGTTGTAGTTGCGACAGGATTGACCGTGAGTGCCGGCGGGGTCGTGTCGACTACTACGGTTGTTTCCGCAAAGCCGACCTTGCCGGCGCTGTTGGTAGCTTCGACACGGATCAGGTGTGAGCCTTCGGAGAGGGTGTCGAGTGCGGAGCCGGAGGGTTTGTTGACCACAACGCCATCCACCTTGACCACAACCGTTCCTTCGCTGACGGTATAGAGCAGTGTCGGCCGGTTGTTGTTGGTGATGCCGGAGGGTGCGGAGATAACAACCGTTGGCGGCGGAATCTCGGCAAAGGTCGCGGAGACATTCTTGGCTGCGTCCATGGTTACCGTGCAAGAGCCAGTTCCGCTGCAGGCGCCTGTCCAGCCGCTGAAGGTATATCCGGGGGCGGGGGTGGCGGAGAGGGTTACCGTGCTGAAGATGGTAAACTGGTTTGTACATGTTGCGCCGCAGGATATGCCGGAGGGGGTGCTGGTTATGGAGCCGGCGCCGGAGGTGGTGCTTGAGACTGTCAGAGTCTGCGTGCGCAAAGAGATCACTACGGTTCCAGCATTACCAGGCCGTCCAGCATTCGATACACCGCCGGTAGCAAGGAGATTCACCGCTGGCAGTGAATTAGCGTCATAGTACAGCGCGATACGCCCACCGCCGCCTGCACCCTGCGTATTCGCTGCGCCACTTCCACCGCCTCTAGCATATACATACCCGGAGCCTGTGACTGAGCCAGCACTGATCATGATACCGCCACCGGAGCCACCGCCTCCGTTTGAGCCCGGTGCTCCATCAGCGATGATGTTGCCGAGGAGACTCAGTGATCCAGCTGTCAGCTTGATGAGGCCTCCGCCGTTGCCTCCAGTATTCGAGTCACCGGC
>JAVBXN010000058.1 GCA_030824515.1 Pelobacter sp. | reverse complement strand
GCTTCAGTTCCACCGCAAGCTGCAACGACACCGGTAGTGGAAGTTGCTACAGTGAAACCTGAAACGGTCCGTCAGGAGAGACCTCTCATGCCGGCCAATGCTTCAACAGTGGAATTGCCCGAACAGACTCAGTCTGCTTCCCGGCCACTGCCAGACAGAATGCCGTCCGTCAACACTTCGTCCAGTCATGAAGTTGACACAGCGCTCCGGAATTCGGAAAAAAATGTAGCAGAGGATTTAACTCAGGTAGCAACCGGGCTTCAAACCAAGCCGGGCAGGGAATCCGCTCCGGTACGAAATGAAGTTGAATCATTATCCAAACCGGTTATGCAAGTTTCTCCGCAACACCAGAGTCGATTGGAAACAGTCCCTGCCAAAGAGGTAGCCAACCGGGTTGTGCAAGATGCGGCTGTCCCGGAACCACTATCGGAAGTCTCGTCTGAGACGAGATTGCCCAATCGTGCAATCAGCACATCATCCGAGCCTGAGACCGAGTTCACTTTTACTTTGCCCAGGCCGATTACCGTTTCCAAGGCTCATTCAACTGAACCGAGTCGTTTGGCATCAACCAGCACCGCTTTGAGGCAACAGATAATATCGCTTGATATTGAACCGTCTCAAAAACAGTTTGCTGAATTTGGAACGGTAACTGCATTAAAGACAGAAACAACAGTAACTCAAGCCCCTGAAGCAAGATCGCAGGAAAACGTAAGGGCGTCGGCAACAGTAATGTCGTCCGACCCGGAAGCGGGCTTGACACATAAGCCAAACCCTGAAGTTGCTTTGAAAGAAATGGTTTCTGGCACTTCGGTAATAAAAACCGACGAAGCAAACAAACAGAAAGCCAATTCGGACTCCCAAACAGTAACGATGCAACAGTCGATAGCTAGAGCGGCAATTCAGCTTAATTCTAGCAACGAAGGCGAAAAAACCAGGACAAGCTCATCCCAGTCATCAGCAAAGGAAAATGGGACTATAATTCAGAATATTGTCTCGTCGGGTGAGGCGATACTTACCTCGGATGATTCAATGGGCAATAATGGCGATCAAGCCGGATCCGGCGCAAAACCGGATAATCAGATGTTGGCTCACCAGGTTCATGCACCAACAAAATCGGAAAATCAGCCGGTTGCTTCAGTGCATGGTTCCAGATTCAACCCGGAACAATCCCGCCAGGATCTTCCGGAGCAGGTTGTGCATCAAGTCCGGGAGCGCCTCGGTCAGCACGAGGTAAAAGCCGGGAATCAGCAGATTACATTGACCCTGTCACCGGAAAATATGGGCGAATTGAAGATGAACCTGAATCTTCAGGGTCAGCGATTGTCGGTTGAAATCGTGACCGAAAACCGTACCGTGCGGGATGCAATTTTACAGCATTCCGATTCTCTCAAGGAAACTCTGGCCCGTCAGAACATAACCGTGGAATCCTTTGACGTTACCACTAATGGTCGTGGTGCCGGAAACCCGGGACAAAACCAGGATGCTTGGAGAGAACTGGCCAGGCAGAAACAGCAGCAGTTGTGGGCTTCAACAGGTGGTTATGCCCTTCCGCAGATGAACGTGACTTTAAACCCTGCGGCGTATCAGGCAAAAAACGAGCATGCCATGCTCGACATCCATTATTGAAAGCGAGGTGAGAAAGAATGGTCACCAGTTTAACTTCAACAACCGACACAAGCGCGGCTGCCGCGGCAATGAAAAAATCATTGGGTATGAACAAGGATGACTTCATGAAGCTTTTTGTGGCGCAGCTGAAATACCAGGATCCGCTGGCGCCACAGGACGCCAGTGCAATGTTGGACCAGCTATCGCAATTGACTTTGGTCGAGCAGTCGTACAACTCCAACACCGCGCTGCAAAACCTGCTGACATCGCAGAATAACTCGGCAACTATGTCCTCGGTGTCTTTTATCGGAAAAGATGTCAGGGCCAATGGAAATGCAGTCCAGTTTGACGGCACTTCGGCCGCCAACATGCAGTTCAATCTCTCTGCTGCGGTTGATTCGGCCCAGATCGATATCAGCGATTCAAACGGAAATGTTGTCAGGACCATTACCGCAAGCGCACTGAACCAGGGCGATTCTGCAGTGTCATGGGATGGACGCGATAGTAATGGCAATCTCCTTTCGGCCGGCGCCTACACGTTTTCCGTAAAAGGAACCACCGCCGGCGGATCGTCCGTTTTAGCCACTACCTATACAACAGGCCGTATCGACGGAGTTACAATCGTTGACGGCACACCCCTGTTGACAATCGGCGCCACTACCATCGCGCTGTCCGACGTCATCAGTATCAAGGGGGCATAACAACAATGATAGACCAGATATTATTTCCAAATCCGGTCCAACCCGGCAGAACAGAACGTCCGCAGCCGCAGAAACCATCATCCGGCCAGGTTTCCGACTCGCCGTTTGCAAGGGTGTTGGATCAAAAAACACCGTCACAGGAGGTCAAGTTCTCGCAACACGCCCAGGAAAGACTCAGGGCCCGCAATATTACTTTCTCGGCCAATGATCTTGCAAACCTGGAAGGAGCAGTTAACAGTGTAGCCCAAAAAGGCGGTAAGGAATCACTGGTAATGATGGGAGACGCTGCGTTGGTTGTCAGCGTAAAGAACCGTACCGTCGTGACCGCCTTGGACAAGATGCAGATGAAAGGCAATGTTTTTACCAACATCGATTCAGCAGTGATTATTTAGCAAATCAACCATCAGCAGGGCTGGCCCTCCTTGAGGAAGCCCGCGAAGCGCCGACCGATTGACGCGCTTCTCACACCAACTCAAAAAAACAACAGGAGGCAACACCATGAGTATTACATCAGCGCTATTTACCGGAGTCAGCGGATTACTTAACAACGCCGAGGGAATGAACGTAATCGGCAACAACATATCCAATGTTAACACAATCGGTTTCAAAGGTTCCCGCACACTTTTTTCCGACATGCTTTCCACGCCGACCACAAACAGATCCCAGATGGGACACGGTACAACCATCCAGAAAATTGACAATCTATTTACCCAGTCCTCGTTTGAGAGTACCGGCAATGTAACCGACCTTGCCATCCAGGGTGACAGCTTCTTTGCGCTGGCCGGACCATCCGACCCCAAGGGAACTGCCATTACCGGGGAAAAGGCGTACTATACCAGAGCCGGTGCTTTCAGGCTTACCCCTGACACGACGGTGGCGCCGCCGGTAGATTTGTATCTTTCAAATCCGGACGGCTATCGCCTGCTGGATACAGACGGCTTCCCGATAACAGTTCCAGTTGCGGCTGCTCCACCGGCTGACACCGACATCATCAAGATTACCGCCATTGATACCGACGGCAAGATATCGATGTTGCGCGGTGACGGCACTGTTGCTTACTACTCCGCCGTTGGCGGCGTACCGGTCGCCGGCGGTGACACCAATGCGGCAAATGCAACCAGGCTGGCCACTTTGCGGGTTCCCTACCCAGGCGAACTGGAGAAATTCGGCGGCACGCTTTTCAAGGCCAACAACCCGGCGACCGGCGTCACTTCCGCGACAGTTCTGTACAGCGCAACCTGGAATTCGGCTACCAATCTGCCGTCACAGGAAAAACTGTTTTCAAACAACCTTGAGCAGAGCAACGTGGATATGGCCACCGAGTTCGTCAAGATGATCCTGACACAGCGAGCCTATTCGGCCAACTCCAAGACAATTACAACCGCGGACGAGATGACCCAGGAAGTATTGAATCTCAAACGGTAATATCGAGTAGCCAGGCGGGATGAGTTGAAATTGCTCATCCCGCTTTTTGTTTGTGGTTGCTACAAGAGTGTCGAAGCGTAGTAATATGTGCTGGGAAATAATTTAATATCGATATGTTATATCCATTGCCCATGTATTTTGATATAAATGGATATTCAACTAATTAAGCTGATGATTTTAGATGGTTGCAAAATAGTGTTTTCCGTTATAGATAATAGCTGTTTGTTACTACGATTCATGCAATGTCGGGAGGATACACATGGCCAAGGAAGATCAAGCTCCAGCAGAAGTGGAGGCTGAGGGCGGCGGCAAGAAAAAAATGATCATGATTATCGGTGCAGCCGTGGTTGTTGCGATAGTCTTGGGCGTTGTTGCGTTCATGATGCTTGGCAAGGGTGATAAAAAAACGGCAAAAGAGGGTGACGCGGCCCAGGTAGAAGGTAAAGCGGCAGAAGGTGGCCATGGTGCTGCTCCTGCGGCTTCAGCCGGAGGACACGGAGCTCCTGCGGCAGGAGGTGCTGCAGGTGGACCCGCTGCAAACATCTTCCCGCTGGAGCCTTTCATAGTAAATATTTACGATGGGCAGGAATTGCGCTATCTCAAGGTGAAGATCGAGTTGGATATGGTTGGGCCGGCCGTCAAGGCCGAGATCGAGGGTCGTCTTGCTCCGATTCGGGATGCGATCCTGGTGCTGTTGAGCGCCAAGACCCTGCAGGATGTTCAGGATGTTCAGGGGAAGAATAATCTCAAGGATGAAATCCTGGGTGCAATAAACAAACATATCCCGCCTGGCAAAATTGCCAAGGTCTATTTTACTGATTTTGTAGTGCAGTAGGTATTTCCGTGGCTGCCGCTGAAAAAATTCTTACAAAAGCCGAAATCGAGGCGCTGCTCAACGCAGTGTTTGACGGTCGTATTGAACCTGAAAAGGAACTGGCCAAGACCGAAGGCAGTGTTGTAACCTATGACCTTTTCAATTCAGAGGCTCACAAGGGTTTTGTTCCCAACCTGGATATTATCTATGATAGTTATATCCGTTACAGTCGTGTCACCCTTTCGAATCGTCTGCGCAAGTCGGTGGAAATAAAGAAGATTGGTGCGCGCTCTTACAAGTTTGATGATTTTCTGCAAACCCTGCCATCGCCGGTCTGCATGGGCATATTCAAGATTGAGCCGCTTAAGGGCGCTGCGCTGATATCATTTGACAGCACCCTGGTCCTGTCGCTGGTGGATAGCCTGCTGGGCGGCACCGGTAGCGCAAAAGTCCCGGTTGCCAATCGCATGTTTACTTCAATAGAATTGCGACTGATGGAAAAAATAGTCGGCGATGTGCTGCAGGACCTTGAAAAGGCCTGGGCGCCACTGTACGCGACTCATATGAACCTGTTGCGGATGGAGATGAACCCGCGGCTCATAAGCATTGTTCCCCCCGAATACCAGATCGTTACCATGTCTCTCAAACTGCAGATCGAAGACGTATCCGGCAATATAATGTTCGCGATTCCCTACATGACCATTGACCCTATCAGGGACAAGCTCAAGGCGGGAATGCAGTTTGACCTTATGGCAATTGATCCGCAGTGGTCTTCCCGTCTTTCTTCCGAGATCCTGGAAGCGCCGATGGAAACCATTGTCGAGATGGGGAATGCGAGCATTACACTGCGGGAACTTCTGGAACTTGTTCCGGGCGATACGATCATGCTCGACAAGCCATCTTCAGGAGAGATGCTTGTCAAGGTTGAAGGGGTACCGAAGTATTTTGGAATACCTGGAATTCGGCACGGCAACAAGGCAATTCAAATCAGCAAGATTTGCAGTAATAGGGGGCAGTAGTGAGCAACAAGCCTGAATCCAATGAAACGGAACTGGATAAGAAAAACCTCGACTTCATCCTTGATATTCCCCTGCAGGTAACTGTCGAATTGGGGCGGACCAAGCTGTTGGTCAAGGATATATTGCAGCTGAACCAAGGCGCGGTCGTGGAGTTGACCAAGCTGGCCGGGGAGCCGCTGGATATCTTCGTCAACTCCAAGCTGGTTGCGCGCGGCGAAGCCGTGGTGGTCAACGAGAAGTTCGGAGTCCGACTGGTGGATATCGTCAGTCCGAATGAGCGGGTGGAGAAAATACTGTGAAAAGTGCGGCCTCCGCACTCTTTCTATTCCTTCCCTCGATTGTGTATGCCGGAGACAGCGCCGGGCACGAATTCAGCTTTCTTGCAAGTTTTCTCCAGATGATTGCAGCTCTTGCGATTGTCATTGGTCTGATCCTGGTTACCTGGCACTTCTCCGGCAAATTAATGCGTGGATTGCCGGGGGCACACCATCTGTCATCGAAACATATCCGTCTGGTGGAAACCCGCTACCTGGGCCCTAAAAGAGCCTTGTTACTGATCGAGGTCGGTGGTGAGTATCTGCTGTTGTCCAGCAGTGATAACCGGCTTAGCCTGATCAAGCAGATCGATATGCTTGAAGAAATCGAAGTGATTGAAGAAGAGCGGGAACAGGGAGCATTTAGCGCGATACTGTCCCGTTTGAGGCAGACCACATGAAGACCGGGCAGCCAATAAAAAGATATTTCATGTTAGTGCTGACTGCTCTGCTGGTACTGGCAGGTGCATTCGCCTATGCCGAGCCCATGCCGATACCGTCGCTCAACATAGGTGTCGGCACTGCGACAAAGCCTAATGACGTGGCGGTGACAGTCCAGATCTTCCTGCTGCTGACAATCATGTCCCTGGCGCCGGGACTTCTGATCATGACGACCTCCTTTACTCGCATATCGGTGGTGCTTTCATTTCTGCGCACCGCGATGGGAACTCAATCCGCGCCATCCAACCAGGTGATACTTTCGCTTTCGATGTTTCTGACATTTTTCATCATGACCCCGGTCTGGCAGCAGATTAACAAAGAGGCATACCAGCCCTGGAAGGCCCAGCAGATAACCCAGGAGCAGGCCATGGAGCGGGCAGTGAAGCCGGTCAGGAAGTTCATGCTCTCCCAAACCAGGGAAAAGGATCTGGCGCTGTTTGTCAGTCTTTCCAAGTTGCCCAGGCCCAAAAATGCCGAGGAGATCCCGACCCTGACAATCATTCCGGCTTTTATGATATCCGAATTGCGCACCGCCTTCCAAATCGGCTTTTTGATATATATTCCGTTCATCGTGGTGGATATGGTGGTGGCATCGGTTCTGATGTCGATGGGTATGATGATGCTTCCGCCGGTGATGATTTCTTTGCCGTTCAAGATTCTGCTGTTCACCCTTGTTGACGGATGGGGCCTGGTGATCGGGTCCCTGGTCAACAGTTTCGGCTAGACAACATCAGACACAGGAAGGCCAGGAGGTTCAGTTCCTTGTCTTTGCCAGAGGTATGCCATGACACCCGAATTAGTGGTCCAACTTGCCCGCCGAAGTTTCGAAGCCACCATGCTGCTGGCAGCCCCGCTGCTGATCGCAAGTCTTGTAATAGGCCTCTTGATAAGCGTCTTCCAGGCGGTAACCTCTATCAACGAGGCCACGCTGGCTTTCGCTCCTAAAATCGTCGCAGTGATGGTTGCCATGATTATCTTCTTTCCGTGGATGATGAGCTATATGGGCGATTTCACACGAGAAATATACTCCTTTATCGCACTTATGAGGCGTTAGCGCTTTCATGTTCCCGCTGCTCCCCTTTTCGTCTCCACGCGAAGTCATCTTTTTCATGCTGGTCTTAAGCCGTGTCGCCGGTATTTTTGCCGCACTTCCGGTATTCGGAGGAAGAAGACTACCGATTCGTATCAAGGTGGTCACGGTTTTTATGATAACGTTGGTGTGTTTTCCAACGTTATCCATTGCAGTCCCGGAAACGCCGACGGATGCGTTCAGCCTGGGCTTGCTGGCGTTAAGCGAGTTGATGGTCGGCCTGACTCTGGCCTTCATCACCCAGATCATTTTTGCGGCGGTCGAGTTCAGCGGCCAGATCATCGGCATGCAGATGGGTTTTACGATATCGTCGATAATTGACCCGTCCCAGGGTACCCAGACCCAGATCATGTCGGTGATCCAGACCCTGTTTGCAACACTGATGTTCCTGTCTCTTAATATCCACCACCTGTTTATTCGTGCCATCATAGACAGTTTCAGGGTCATACCGCTCGGCGGATGGCATCTGAACGGCGAACTATTGAATTTCCTGGTCCAGCGTACCGCCGACATTTTCATCATCGGAATCCGCCTGGCGGCGCCGGTGATGGTGGCACTACTGCTTACAACCGTTGCGCTTGGAATAATGGCGCGGTCATTTCCACAGATGAACGTCTTTATGATCAGCATGCCGCTGAATATCGGTTTGGGACTGATTATCTTAGGGATGACGCTTACCATCTTCTTCCATGTTCTGGAGGTTTCGTTCGGCCATCTCAAAGGCCAGATCGATACGCTCTACAGACTTATGGCAAAGGGGGGATGACCTCTGGCTGAAGATGTAGACAAACACTCCAAAACAGAACAACCTACCGGTAAAAAACTCGATAAGTCCCGGGAAAAAGGGCCGCCACCGATGAGTCAGATGCTGACGTCATCGCTGACCCTGTTGGTTGGCATCATCAGCCTCTATATTTTCGGCAGTTTCATGATGGAAGGGCTTAAGCAGAGTTCTGTCGACATATTCTCTTCCATGGGCACTTTCAAACTGACCGAAGCCAATCTGTATATCCTGATGCTCAAACTCTTTGGCACAATCGTATTACTGCTTACTCCACTGATAATCACTATTGTAGCTACATCCATGCTTTCAAGCATGATTCAGGACAACGGCCAGTTGGAATTTCGCATGTCGCGATTGACCGTTGATTTCAGCAAAATCAGTCCGATGAGCGGATTCAAGCGGCTGTTCAACAAAGATGCGCTGGTGGAAATGATCAAATCCCTGCTGAAGTTACTGGTGGTAGCCTGGATTGCCTATCGCGTTATCAGTGATGAAATGCAGAACATCACCTTTTTGGCAGAAGCTGACATCCAGGCTATCTTCAACTTCGTAGGGCATATAGCATTCAAAATTGTTACCCATACCTGCGGAATCCTGATCGTTCTGGGCATCCTGGATATGATGTACGTCAAGTGGCGCTATATTGAAAACCTCAAGATGACTAAACAGGAGGTCAAGGACGAGCGTAAGGAATCCGAAGGAAACCCGGAGATCAAGGGCAAGATCAAGAGCATGCAGTATCAGATGGCGCGCCGTAGAATGGTAAAAATCGTTCCGATGGCGGATGTGGTCATCACCAACCCGACCCACTATGCCGTTGCTCTCAAATATGACCGGCAGAAGATGATTGCGCCGCTGGTGCTGGTCAAGGGTGTGGATGTCATGGCCGAAGCGATCAAAAAGATCGCCAGGGAGCATCACATCACGCTTGTGGAAAACCGGTTTCTGGCGCGCGAGCTGTATGACCAGGTAAAGGAGAATGAGCCGATTCCAGAGTCTCTGTATGCCGCGGTTGCCGAGGTTCTGGCGTATGTCTACAAGCTGAAGGGGAAAACATGATTCTTAATCCGCCGTATTCCAGGATAAAGTTGTAATGTTTTCAGATGCCGCCACGTTACTGAGGGAGTTGTTCCCTCCCCGCCTGCAGAGCCGGGTGCTGTTGGTGGGTGGATCGGTGAGGGACTCCCTGTCCGGACTACCGGTTTGCGACATCGACCTTATCAGCGATATTCCGGAAAAAACGCTGCTTTCGATGCATTTCCGTCGTGTTGAAGGAAAAACAACCGCTCCGATTCTCTTCAAAAGTGATCCAGCGTTCGGCAAGATAGAAATTACATTGCTGCAGAAAGATCAACAACTGGAAGATGACTTGCGCCGGCGGGATTTTCGCTGCAATGCTGTAGTTATGTCGCTTGACGGTTCGATATCGGACCCTCTGGGGGGCGTTATCGATATTAATCAACGGCGGCTTTCACCTTGCGGCCCAGCGTCACTGTCGCATGACCCGCTACGGATTTTCAGGGCGTTCAGATTCGCTGCGGATGGATGGAAGATCGGGGTGGAACTTGAAGGGATGATCAGTTCCGGAAACTGGGATGAATCACTGGACAAGATTCCGGTGGAACGATTTACTCGCGAGATGATCAAGGCATTGAGCGGAACATCTCCCGGACTTTTTTTTACATGCATGCTGAAATTCGAAGTTGGCAGATGTTATCTGCCGGAACTGTTCATGATGCAAGACATCCCGGCCGGGCCGCCCGCATATCACGGCACCGATACCCTGCTCACTCACTCGCTGGCCACATTGCAGCGGATGGCCTCCATGAGCGATGACACGATTGCCCGTCTGGCGGCTTTTTTTCACGATATCGGCAAGCTGTCAACCTCTCCGGAGCTGCTGCCAAGGCATATTGGACACGATATAGCGGGCGTTGAAATGGCGCGCCAACTGGCAATCAGGCTTCGCTTGACATCAGTGCAGCGCAATGCGCTGATGGCCGCTTCCAGGCTGCACATGACAGGCGCACGCTGGGTGCAGTTGCGAGACGCCACCAAATTGAAACTTGTTGAACATGCCCGCAAGGCGGGAATTGCGGCATTTTTCCCGCAGCTTGTGGCTGCGGACCATGGCAAGGCGCCCGAACTTGCCGGATGGGAAACTCTGCTTCAAGTCGCCTCGTATCCGGCAACCAGCCTGGGCATTGATGCGGCGCAGCTTGAGTCTATGAATGAACCGAACCGCTCGGCGCTGATTGTACAACTGCGTCTGAAATTATTCAGACAACTTGCTTTACGGCAAGAGATCAGATGATGATCAATAACGCTTGAACGGGACGGTGCATCGTGCCTGTCCGGGTTTCAGGAGGCCCGTATCCAGCTTGGTTAAACCACGCTGCCGAATGAGCCGGGCCATGCTTTGCGCCACTTCCGTGCCGCAAGAATTCAGCCTTGCCTGCCTTGAGCAATTCTGTTACTTTCAAAAAAATTACAGGAAAGTAGACCGTTATGAAGATCACCATTCTGGGGAGCGGAACATCCACCGGGGTTCCAATGGTTGGCTGTACCTGCCGTGTCTGCTCTTCAGGTGACCAGCGGGATAAACGAACCCGTGCCTCGCTTCTGATCCGCCATCAAAATCACAACATACTGGTGGACACCTCCACCGATCTGCGACGACAGGCGCTGCAACATGGAATAACAGGCGTGGATGCGGTCCTTTTCACCCACTCTCATGCCGACCACGTCAACGGCATAGATGATCTGCGCGGTTTTTACTTTTTGCACAAAAAAATAGTTCCCTGCTTTGCTTCCGCAAGCACTCTCAAAACCTTGCAATCTGGCTTCAAATATATCTTTCAGGAACACGAGAGTTCCGGTTATGCGCCCCTTCTGGCTATCAACGAGATTGACTCTCCCTTTGAGATTTTTGGTTTGAATATCGTCCCGGTACCGCTGATTCACGGAAAAACATCCGCACTTGGATACCGGATAGGGTCATTTGCCTATCTGACCGATTGCAGTGCAATTCCGGATTCGTCGCTGCCGCTGCTGGAAGGGCTTGATCTTCTTATCATGGACGGTTTGCGCTGGACCGAGCATCCCTTTCACTTCAATATTGACGGCGCCGTCGCGGCAGCTCGTCAAATCAAGGCTGCCCGGGTCGTACTGACCCACCTGACACACGAGGTGGCATATTCAGAGAACGGTAAGCTGCCGCCCGGCTTCGAATTTGCATATGACGGCTTGGAATTTGACCTGCCATCAAATTGAGGAGAGAGTAATGCACAAGGACATTAGACTGCACGGCATGTCTGGTGATCAGACGGAATATTTCGTAATGGTGGTTGGTAACGAAGCCTACCAGCGCTATTTCTTCAACATTGTCCAGGAAGAAGACCAACTGCGGATATTCTCGCCGGGCAACGAACTGGTCATCTCTGCGGACGGCATTGCCTATCAGGGTAACGGCGGCTATTTTTGCGAATACATGTTCGGAGTTGACCAGCCTTCCTCCGATCTTGCCAAACCGGACATAATCAACCGGCTTGTCATGTATGGCGCCTGCTCGGATGATGCCGGAAGCGTCCGCTTCAGTGACCGGACATCCGGCAGTGAAACATTCGATAATATCTTTTTCGAAGGTAACGCAGTCTGTAATTACTTCTTTTTTGTCCATTCCAATCTGCTTTCACGCAAGCTGAAAAATCAGCAGGAAGAGCTTGTCAGATGCCTTGGTAAGGTATTGAAACGTTCCGAAGCCGTTGGTGACGAACGAGATGACATTCTGATTTCGGAGATATTTCCTCTGCTTAAAGACGATTCCGCGCAGTTGTTCATCGTCAAGCTGATCAACCGTTACCATCGCGAGTACCGCAACCTGTTTCGTAGCCTTTATTTCAGAAACAAGAAAATATCGGATGACGATTTCGCCAAGCTGGTCAGTATGGCTTCCAAATATCAAATTGACCGATATCAGCAGGAGCGCATCCGTATCGACGTCATGTATCGCAGTCCGGCGAACAAACGCATCGTGGATGAATATCGCAACATTTTGCTGGCGTGCAATTCAAAGGGTGAAATCAGCAACCTGGACAACGCCCGCCTGACGAGACTCAAGACCCTTTCGGTACGCAACAAGATTCCGGGCGCGCTCTTTTACACACTGGACGAAATGCTCAAGAAGGGGCGCAACCTCAAGAACAATGAAGAGCGGGATTACATCGCCGCCACCCGTGAAATTCTGGAGGGAATCTTTTTTCGGGAAATCGAGATCGAAAGCCGCATTGATCGTGATGACATGCTCAAGCTGATCAAGGCCAAGAAAAAGGCGATGGAGAACCGGGACCACAGTTTTGACCAACTCATGCTGGATGCCAGCAAGGAGTGCGATGAAAAGATTCGTGATGGAGCCGATGCCGCGCTCCTGGATGGTTTTTCCTATGTTATTACCTATCTGGACCGCTTCGACAGCGTGTCGAACCTGATCAGCCAGTTGGCTTTCATGGAAAATGTCAGGATCAATGAGGAAATGCTGCGCGGCCTGTTGGAACACAAAGCCGCATTTAACAACCTGCATGACGACTGCTTCCATGAGCTGTTTATCCGGGACCTGTTTGCAAATGCATACCTGGGTGGCTTTGGTCGACGTAAGGTAAAGGCGCTGATGGAAGGACTGGTTGCGATTGAGGCGCACTGGGCTACTATCGAGGATCTGCACCGCCAACTGAACGAGATCGATCAGGATGAGCGTATCGCAATTGTCTTGCTGGAACACGTTCGTGACCGTATCCGTAATTTTTATTCAAAGTTCACCACCAGAGCCGATCAGGAAGCTTTGCGCCGTGAAGTGATCGAAGAGCTGAAAACTAAAAAACGCATTACCGCCGATATCCCCGACCGGCTTTTCAACGAAACCATTTTCACGATCAAGAAAGAGGCCATGTACCTTCATTCGCTTCTGCCGCAGATCATTGCCGAGCGTAATGACGGGCTTCGGGAGGACTTTCTGGAGAACTCCGGCCTGGACCGGTTCTATGTCGAGGAGCTGGAGCGGGAATATTATGAAAAGAACGGCCTGGATATCGAGGACCTGTATCAGATCAGGAAAGGTCTGAGCTGAGCCTGTCCGCCTGACTTCACCTGATCGTCCCATTCCAATTACCAAGTGTTGAGCAATCAAACGAGATCCCCCATGAAAACCAGCATAACCAGTTTTGTTGTTGCCCTGAGCCTGATTCCGGCCGTTCTTTTTGCGGAGCCATTGCCGCAGAGCGCGCCGGCCAATCCGGAATTTGTGGAATTTGTCGCGCTGACAGCTACGCCAACTGCGTTGGGAACGGATGTTACGAGACGTACCGGGCAGAGGCCTTCTCCGCTCGATTTTTCACATCTGAAGGGGAAAGGCAGCCAGATCACGTTGCCTTATCGTATCGAGCGGGGAGTCTATCCCGCTTGGTACGACTTGAGAGCTTATACTAAAGTGTCGCCGGTGCGTGACCAGGGTACCTGCGGTGCCTGCTGGGCCTTCAGCCCCATGGCATCCCTTGAATCCACTTTGCTGACCGGAGAATCCTGGGATTTCTCAGAAAATAATCTTAAGAATACCAGCGGCTTTGATTGGAAACATTGCGACGGCGGCAATGACGACATGGCGATGGCCTATCTGGGGCGCTGGGGAGGGCCGGTTTCCGAAGCCGATGACCCCTATTCGGTTTCCAGCAATGTCTCCCCCATTGGACTGACCACGCGAAAACATGTCCAGGAGGTGCTGCACATACCCGACCGTGGCGATGCGGCCGACAACGACACCATCAAGCAGGCGCTCACGTTGTACGGTGTCGTGAAAACATCAATGTACATGGATGAATCGCCGTCGTATTACTCCCAGGCAAACAGCTCCTACTATTACAGCGGATCAAGCGGCACCAACCACGGGGTTGCAATTGTCGGCTGGGATGACAACTACAGCGCCGCAAACTTTGCCACGACCCCGCCGGGGAATGGGGCCTTTATCATCAAGAATAGCTGGGGCACCTCCTGGGGTGATGCCGGCTATTTCCATGTTTCCTACTATGACTCTAAGATTGGCAGCAACAATCACGTCTATACCGCCGAGGCCTTAACCAATTATGCCAGCATCTATCAATACGACCCGCTGGGACAGACCTCCGCTATCGGCTACAGCTCGACTACCGGCTGGTTTTCTAACATCTTCACCGCGCAGAATTATGAAAATATCGAGGCGGTATCATTCTTCACGATGGACATCAATGCTTCTTATGAAGTCTACCTCTACAAGGGGGTAACAGCCGGAGTTCCGCGTAGCGGAACGCTGGAGTCCCAACTGACCGGTACAATCCCTTATCCCGGTTATCACACCCTGCCACTGAATATTCCGATCGGGGTTACTGCGGGCGAACGCTTTTCGGTCGTTGTAAAAGTATCCAATCCTTCATACATCTATCCGATTCCGCTTGAAGTTCCCATATCATACTATTCATCGCAGGCCACCGCAATTGGCGGCCAGAGTTTCATGAGCTGGAATGGGACTTCGTGGAGCGATACGACAACGTCAGCACCAAACAGAAACGTATGTGTCAAGGCATTCGCATCGCCCAATTCGGTCACCGGTGTCTGCGGTTCGGCCAATGGTGGTACCTTTTCTGTCGCGCCCGACACCAACCTCTGTTCCAGCGGCCTGGCATCGGCTGTCACCGGCAGCGGCCCATGGCAGTGGAGTTGTTACGGTTCCGGCAGCGGCACCGATGCCAGCTGCTCGGCCGAGATTTTATCCTATCCGCTCACAGTCGCCATGGCCGGGACCGGCAGCGGTACTATCAACAGCATTCCGGCCGGTTTCATCTGCCCGGATCTGACCGGTGGAAGTCCCTGTTCAAAAACATATCCGGTTAATACAGTAATTACCCTCACCGCCACACCTGACGCCGGCAGTTCTACCTTTACTGGCTGGACCGCCTCTCCATCTTGTACCGGCACCGGGAATTGCAACGTAATTATGGATGCCGCCAAAAACGTAACCGCTACGTTTGCCCTGGCGCCCCTTGTCACTGTTCTGGAAAGACCCGGTATTGAATTCAGCACAATTTCGGCTGCCTATGACGACATTGGTACGGTTGCCGGAAGTACAATCCGGGCGAGAGTCAATACATTGCCTTTTGGGGAGCTGGTATTGAACCGGGATATCGCGATAATTCTCATGGGTGGTTTTGATCCGTCATTTTCTTCCGACAACAGCGGTTACAGCAGTATGGGAACCCTGACAGTAGCGGCAGGATCACTGACTCTGGAACAGATAATTATTAAATAAGATTTCATCTTTTTCCGCCTTTGGCCGCGGTGCAAAAGCTTCAAACGGCCCATATCTTTTCAGTGAATCGTGAAAACGACCTTCAACGTTCTAAAGCTTTACTGTTAATCAGCCGATGGGGTTAACATCAGGGCAGAGTATGTACATTTCGGAGGCTTTTGTGAAAATCGAGGAACGGCTTTCAAATCATATGTCACTTATAAAAAACGATACAGTTAATCACACTGGCCAGATCAAAGAAAATCAGATACAGAAAGCCACCACCCAGGATCAGGCCGTCACTGTGGAAATCTCATCCACCGCACTACAAATGTCCGACGATGAGGCCCGGATTGAGAGGCTGAACTCGATCAGGCGCCAGTTGGCTGAAGGAACCTACAACATCAGCGGTAAGGATGTGGCCGACAAGATACTTAAAGTCCTCAAGAGTTAAACCCATGGGGCCCCGCCGGACACGCCGGAGCCCTTTTGATTTGATGCCCGCCAGAACCCCATTTCCCGCTTGACCCTGTTACAGATCCCGCGCTACATTCAGCCAGAGTATATTTTGCACACAGACGAGTAATATTCGTTCGAATATTCCGCACAGGAGCATGTATGTCTGCCAGCATCCGAATTGATGAACTGCGGGTTAAGATTTCCGCGTACGGCAAGGAAAATCAGGGCGAACTGCTTTACGCTTTGGCTGAAGGAGCACAGCTGATTTCGGGCTGTGAACAGGTGCGCATCTATCTTGAAGATCTGACACGTGGCGCGCTGACTTGTGCCCATGCAACCGGACGGCGTGTCGAAGAGATTCGTGAGGCCAGCTTTGCAATCGGCTCGACCGATACGGTGGTTTCCTCGGTTTTCATGAGTCAGTATCCGGTGGATTTCAGAATTACATCATCCCAGGCAACTTCTATCGATATGGAACTAGCGGATCGATTCGGCATACGCAAAAGCTATGTGATGCCGATAGTAAGTCTTGGAAAGTCGATCGGCGTGATTTGTCTGGATCAGACCATACCTGAAGAGTCGCTGGCCACACGCAGCAAAGCACAATTGGCCGAATTTGCGGGTTGTGTGGCCGGTCAGCTGGATCAGGCCAGGATATATCACCAGCAGGTACAACTGGCGCGGAGGCTGGAAGAGTTCAAGTCGCGGGAAGCCGCTGGAATGATGGTTCGTTCGGCGGTAAAGCTGATCGAGAAAGTTTCGCTGGCTTCGGTGCTGGTTCCAACTCAGCAGAATGACGCCGTCGGAGCCCTTGAAATCCTTGCCAGCTATTCTTCCGATGACATGCTGGAAAAGATGTATTATCAGCAGGGAAACATCGATCTTCGCAAGGGAAAGTCGCTGATATCACACTATATCAGCGACCAGGCCATCATTACCGACGAACGTCTGCTGAAGCCGCTCTTCATTCCTGATCTGACGCAGCACAACCTGCAGAAACGCGCACTTACCGAATCCATGGAGCTGAGGTCTTTGTATGTAGTTCCGCGCTTCAACCCCGAAAACCGCCGTATCATCTGTCTGGTTAATTACTATTCCCACGACCTTTATCGCTTCAGTGATTTTGAGATGGGACTCTTGCAGACTCACGCCGAAATGGTTGAACGGGTAATCAGCGAGGTTGGTGGCGAGCATCTCGAAATCCGGGTTCTGTCGGAAATTACCGACCTGCTGAACGAGCGGACTGAAAACCTGCAGCCATTTCTGACTAAGGTCCTTTCCAAGGCGACCGAGCTTATCGGGGCCGATACCGGCAGTATCGCCGTTGTCAGTGAGCGTGACGGCATGAAATGGCTGGTGGTGGAGGACGAAGCAGGGAGCATAATCGGCGCAAAAAATAAGGAATGGCTTAAAAAGTACATCCCCCCTTTTCCGGTGGGGGGGGCGGAACTGCCGCCTGAGGAACGCAGCCTGACTGGCTACGTGGCTTTCACCAAACAGCCCAAGATCATAGCACGAGTGGAAATCGAACAGAGCGGCGGTGGTTTTCACCGTTCAATGAGCGATCTGCTCAAAAGTGAAATCGCAGTGCCAATCATCTGCGATGAAGAAGTAATTGCCGTGATCTGCCTGAATTCGCTGCAATATGAATTCTTCAGCGAGGAACACCGCCGAATCCTGCAGATCATCGGTTCGTTGACAGCCCGACATATTTCCGACCTGCAGCGTATCGAACGACTGCAGGGCGAGGTCAACCGGCTTACCACCGACGTAGCCTACAAAGATCCGCACATCTCTTCATACCGGCTCGGCAACATCATCGGAAACAGTCCCAAATCACAGGAAGTGGTCGATTTCATTAACACGGTATCGCCGCCCCTATTCAACCGCATCATATATTGGGCCCGCAACATCCTGCAGGAGGCAACCATCGGGCTTCCCTCTATTCTGGTCACTGGGCAGACCGGGTCGGGCAAGGAGTTTTTCTTCAACAACCTTTACAACAAGCTTAACGAACTGTATCGCCGTGATCTGAATCCCAACGGAGAACTGCCGGTCAAGAAGAGCAACATTGCCGCCTATGCCGGCGATCTGACCTATTCGGAGCTTTTCGGCCACAAGAAGGGTGCCTTCACCGGAGCATACACTGACCGGCGTGGCATCCTGGAAGAAACCATTGGCGGGATCGTTTTCCTGGACGAGATCGGTGACGCCGACCCCAAAACCCAGGTACAGCTGCTGCGTTTTCTGGACAACGGCGGTTTTGTAAGGTTGGGTGAGAACACGGATCGCTACAGCCGGGTACTGCTGGTTGCCGCAACCAATAAAAACCTTCATGAGGAAATTGCCGCAGGGCGGTTCCGCGAAGATCTTTATCATCGCCTTTCCGAGCTGTCGATTCGTCTGCCTTCACTTAATGAACGACGCGAAGACATCCCCGACCTGGCGGTGCATTTTCTTGGGAAGTTGTACCGAACCTACCGCGGCGACAACGAACCGCTCGAAAAACCGCCGATCCTGGCCAAAGAGGCAAAAGAAATACTGATGCGCCATAACTACAAGGGAAATATTCGCGAGCTTCGCAGTATCCTTTTGCGGGCGCTGTTCTTCCGAAGTAAGCATGTCATCAGCGGAGAGGCCATTTCAAAGGCAATAGCAGGCACCGGTTGTCTGGAAACTGGTTCGGCCGCGCCCGCCTCCCGCAATCTTGATGAGCGGGTGGCGGGTGAAATTCTGGACAGAATTGAAGCTGGTGGCGATTTCTGGTCAGATGTGTATGAGCCGTTTTCACGAAACGACATATCCAGGGAAACTGTTCGGCTTGTAATCGAAAGGGCGCGGGGCAAAGCAGGCAAGACCATTCCGGCGGTGGCACGTTATCTCAAGGCCCTGGATCATGGTATGGGGCGAGATGACGAGCAGCGGCAGCTGTTCAGGTTCAAGAATTTTATCTACAAGACGGTAAAGATCGGCTAGACAAAACGTTGTATTCGCGTTCATGCCGCCTTGATTAATCTGTCCGGTCTTTCAATGAAAAACCTTGCCGTACACATACAGATAACCGGCTCCGAAACAGGCAAACAGGATGATGTGCTTCACTATCAGCATTCTGCGGCGAACCCGCTCGGCATCCGGACCGTACCAGTTTTCAACATAGGTGAAGGTTCTGCCGGCGCCTGTTGCCATGATCAGCACCATGGCGGCGGCACTGGCCCAGAAAAACCGGTGTTCAAGGGTGTTGATCACAGCGGTGATCTCCGGATGGGTGCTGTGGGCCCTGTGCAGCATGCCGATGGTAACAATGACCGCCAGCCAGATACCGGCCGCAAAATCGTGCACAAATCCGTTCAGAATCACTAATGATTTATTGATCTGCATTTGCTGAACCCCGGTTCAAGGTATTGGCGCCACGGCCGGGTGACGATCCATATGCCCGGCAGCCCCCTTGACCGCCCTGAGCAACGTCTTGACCTCTTCCGGCATGTCCTTGCCATCCCGCATGGCCGCTTTCATCTGCCCGGCCAGATAGGAGTGGTTGATCAGTAGGTCCAGTACCGAGAGCATGAATTCCTGCTTCCAGGGGGTCAGCGTGTGCAGGGTCTGGAACTTGTGCATGAAGAATTTTTGTGATGCCCGGCCCAGTTCGCGGCCCAACTCTTCCATGGTCATGTTTTTGGGTTTTATCACCGGCTCCACCAGGTTGTATTTGCGATAGTCCTTGGTGGCGACGAATTCCTCAAGCTGGGGATACAGTTCGGCGTAGGGCCAGGGGGCGATAGCCAGGAAAAAGGCCATGTCCGGATTGTAATGTTTGGCCAGCTCCACTGTCTGGGCGATGGATTCGGGTGTGTCTTCGGGCATGCCCAGAACAAAGGATGTTTCGGAAACGATGTCGGCGTTGTTGATCAGGTCGATGGCCTGTTTGGACTGGGCCACCTGGGTGTCCTTCTTGAACAGGTCGAGGGTTTCCTGTGATCCGGCTTCTACACCCACGTAGATGTGGTCGACTCCGGCCAGACGGTATTTGTCCATGATGTCGGCGTCCCGCAGGATGTCGTCAACTCGGGTTTCCATCAGCAGTTTGACCGGTACCCGGCGTTCGATCATCAGATCCAGGATGCGCACCCAGCGTTCACGGTCAAAGGTCGGTATCTCATCGGCCAGCATGGCGACTTCCACGCCGTAGTTCCTGCTGAGCAGCTCCAGTTCGGCAATCACGTTCTCCGGACTTCTGGCGCGCCAGGTTCGTGACCAGAACAGTTGCTGGGAGCAGAACGAACACTGCTGCTGGCAGCCGCGCGAGGAGGAGATGATTGCAAGGCGCGCGTCATGTTTGGCGCGATATTTATAGATCGGCCAATCCACCAGATCCCAGGCCATGGGTAGTCCGTCCAGGTCCTGGATGTATTGCGCTTTCGGCGTGGCCAGCACGCCGCCGTCGCGCCAGAAGGCCAGGCCATTGACTTTTTTGGCGTCATCGCCGGCGTTCAGGCAGTCAAACAGTTCCACCAGCGTGACTTCGCCCTCACCCCGCACGATATAATCAACGCTTTTATTGTCGTGCAGCAGGATTTCGTCATAGCAGAAGGTGGCATGCACGTTGCCCAAGGCTGTGACGATAGTCGGGTCGATCTCCTTGGCTAGTCGGCAAATCTTGATGGCGTCTACGATGGAAGCGGTGAACGAGGTGGTCAGTACGGCATCCGGACGAAAGTCTTCGATTCGTTTTTGTATATCCGGCCAGGTGTGCCATAGCGACATGGCGTCGTAGTAATCGACCTCGTATCCGGCCGCCCGCAACGAGCCGGCAATATAGACGAAGCCGACGTTCAGCCAGGTGCCGGCGGATTCCACGACACCGGAATGATAGGGGGGGGTGATGAGGGTAATGCGCTTAATGGTCATGATTGTAGTCCCTCTCGATCAGGCAGTTACTTGAAGTACTCCGAGTGGATCGAACCGCTCAATGTGGCCATTCCAAACAATGATACCAGTGAAATTATGAAACAGGCGATGAAAAACCACGCAGCCGCTGTCCCTTTCAACTTGAAAAAACGCCGCAGATGCAGATAGGCGCCGAACATCAGGCAGGTTATCAGCGACCAGGTTTCAGTCGGATCCCACCCCCAGAAGCGGCCCCAGGACTGGTGCGCCCAAATTGAGCCGGCCAGCATGCCTATGGTCCAGAAGATAAATCCAAATCCGGCAAAACGGTAGCTATAGACATCCAGCGTTTCCAGCGTCGGCAGACGCGCCAGCCAGCCTCTGTCGCCGCGTTGCTTTAACAGGTAGAAAATCGCCAGAGCGCAGCCGATCACCAGAGTGGCCAGTGATATCTTGTAGAGTCCGATATGTATGATCAGCCAGACACTGCGGAAAGTGGCCGGCAGGGTGCGGATTCCCGGATTGTAAAACAGCGAGAGTGCCAGCATCAGAAAAGCGGAGGGAAAAGCCAGGATGCTGGCCGGCTTGATGCGCGGGTAGATTCTCAGGAAAATCAGGAATGCAGCCATCACCGCCCAGGCATCGGAAGAGAGCACCTCGTTCGGAGCCATGTAGGGGCCATGCCCAACTACGGACCACCAATAGGCGATCACAAGGCTATGCAGTGCCAATCCAAGGCTTGCGCCCCAGTAGCTGATCCGCTCCATGCGTTCGTTGTTGAACAGCACACCGGCAACATTGGATATCGTTGCCAGGACATAGACAACAACAACCGCCCAGTTGGCCGAAATGTATAACTCCAGAGACAATTTCATACCAAGCTTCCTTCATTGAAAGTCGTTATCATCTGATCCCGTTCTTCTACAAAAAAGTCCCGGAAGTAGACCGCTTTCCAGTAAATATTATAATTTCCGTCCCGTTGTCTGATCCCGATCAATTCTCGCGGCGGAGCCATGTAGTGTATCAAACCGCCCAGCATGATTATCGCAAACCCTGCAAATATGGCAGATATGCCGGTAATATCCACAATAATCAACTTTGACCATTTCTCCACCCGGTCAAACTTTACCCTGTATTCTCCTAAATTAGCCGTTACTCCTCTTGTTAAAGAGGTCCGCGCAGTTTCCCGGCCCCCGTCAAGCATACGTAAAAAAAGCTCGGGGTTTGTACTCAGCATACTCTTCCTGTCGGCGTCGGCAAAGTATTTTGCATCAAACAGGAATGGTGACCAGGTTACACTGAAATCTTCACTGTAGCCGGACTTGGCCGGATCCATCGCCTGTTGTACCATGATTCTCTCAACATGCGAATTGCCTTCACGGTCTGTGAACGTGACCGTGAAAGCGTCGCCATATTGCGCAGCGTGGTATATGCGCAGGCCACGGTAATGCTGAATCCTGTTTATGGATGCTATCAGCGATTCTGTCCTGCCGGACTGATCGGTAAAGGAAATGTCGGAAGATACCTCCTGCTGCCGGTTTTTGTCGTCAAAATGCACCCTGACCCTGTCGAGCCGCATGGCTCCGGGCAGTTGCAACGGAGCAACCATCAAGCCGTGCTGATGAGCGTTCCAGGGCTGCCGCCCGTCTCGCTGTTCGCCTTCGACCAGCATGAGCGCTCCCTGGCGCCCGGTCAGGGACACATACAGTGAAACCAGTATCACCAGGGTCATTCCGACATGTAGCAAAATGACACCGAAATATCCCCAAGGATTTTTGATGAATTTAAGATTATCGCCGGAGCCGATCTTGATAGAACGATACCGGTTTGTGTGTGCAACCGATTCAAGCAAGTGTCTGGACAGCGCCACCGCAATTTCCTCGGCTGAAGAGGTAGCGGTGGAGTGCAGTTTTCTCCGGGTTACAACCAGTTGATCATAGGATGAAACTCCCAGCGACAGGGCGGCACAGAGGATTGTGGCGGCGAACCACGGTTGGCCGTAGATGCTGTGCAGTTGGAGTACATCGACCAGCCACAACCAGCTGGCATGCCCGCTGCGCCAGGCTTCCATGGTTCCCGGCGTTGAATCGATCTGCTGCGGGACCAGGGTCGAGATATACATAACTCCTGCCAGCATCAGGATCAGTCCCAGTGAGATGCTGCGAGCAGTGATGAATTGTTTGAATTTATTCACCTGATCCTCTTTCGTCAACAGAAGAATCAACCCCAGAAAAAAGGCCGGACGAAATGCCCGGCCTTGAATCTACGCAATCAAAGAAATAAGCGGGACTGTGCTACCAGGTTTTGGTGCCGTTTCCGCTGCAGCCGGAGCCGGTCATAATATTATGGTTACAGGATACGGACGTAGGTGAAGTACCTTTCACTCCGCCACCGGTTACTGTAACTCCGGTAACAAATGCGGGACCAACTACATGCGGTTTTCCATCCCGCACCGGTCCGGCGGTGGAGCCGCGGCCATGATTCACGCCGGATCCGGTCCCGCCGGATGCCCCCAGCACATGGCAGGTGGTGCAGACAACTCTATGGTCACTGCGTGAATGTCCCTTTCTCACATCCGGGAATGCCGTTCCGGCCGGAATACCCTTGGTGCCGGCGGTGGTGGTCGTGCTGACACCGTGGCAGGAACTGCAATTTGCTCCGGCGGTTGTGCCGGTATGCAGCGGCGCGGCTTTTTTGTGGCAGCTCATGCAGTTCGGAGCGGCGCCGCCTGCAGCCGGATAGACACTGGCCGAAGTACCCATCGCGTGGCAGCCGAGGCAGGCGGTGTTCCCGCCGGCTGTCACAATAGCGGCATTGTGAGTATCGTACGGTACGGCATGGCCTCCGGATACCTGCAGTGTGCCGTCGATATGCTGGGCTTTGTTAACGAATATATTGGCATAGGTTGTTCCGGTTGTATTGATGTTAGCGTGACAGCTGCAGGTCGTTCCGAGAGCACCGGTAGCCGCTCCTGCCGCAGGCCATGTTGCGGGGATGGTAACAGCCGGATGCCCGGCGGTTGTCGGCGGCGGGAAGCCATGGCACGAGGCACAGGCCGCTCGGCTGAGCGTCGCCGACAGGAAGGCAACATTCCAGACTGGTGCCCGGTTGGTGCCGGAAGTGTCTCCTCCCGGCATGGAGGCGCCGTGGCAGTAGACATTGGAACATGCGCGGGTAGTGGTCGAGTAAGCCGGGGCCAGGGCGCCGTTCTTGGTGGCCAGAGTACTCCAGGTGAAGTTGGTGGTTCCGTTCATGTGGGTAGCGGCCGTCAACGTGACTGTGCCGTGGCAAGCGTTGCAATCGACAACGGCAGACAGGCTGTCGGTGCTGGTGATATGTGCCGTGTGCGCTCCGGCTTTAGGGTCTGTTACTGCTGTAACCTTGGTCGGATAGGATGTGCTGTAAAATGGCGTGCCGGCCGAGACGGCGCCGACTGTTGTGCTGCTGTGGCATTTGCCGCACTGGTCGGTTGTTGACCAGAGTGTGCCGCTCCATGGCAACTGTGTTCCGGAACCATGGCAGACCACGGAAGAACAAGTGCCTGTCAACCGTCCTGAAGCCTGACTCGGCAGATACCTGCTGTTAGATCCGGTGTAGGCGCCCACTGTTACTTTTATTGGTCTGCCGGCGCTTGTGGCGTGGGCATAGGCGGAGGCCCCGGCATAATTGTTGTGGCACGATGTACAGGCGGCGATGGTGTTGCCAAGGGCAACTATGTGCTTTGAGTGTGCCAGTGTCAGTGGTGAGACCAAGGCGCCATGGCAGGTTTCGCAGGTTGTGGCTGTCGGGGACGAACCCCATACCGGAGTCTGTTTCTCAAAGTGGCAATTGACGTTGGAACAGCGGGCGTTTGTCAGGTTGGGAATCGAGGTCTGGTTGAAGAAAACCCCTTTGTCGTACTTTGCCCGCAGTGTAGCGGAAGAATAGCCTTTAAGGCTGTTAGCCATGTTGATCACATTATTCTGGTGGCCATAGCTGGTTGAAGTTACCGGAGTGTGGCAGATGCTGCAGCTGGCTGCTGTGGCAACCGCCGGGAGATGATTGCGGTGGTTGCCCAGAAATGCACTGGATTGCGAACCGAAATGCGGATTGGCTTTCCTGGCCCCATCCTGTGGTGATGCGCCATGGCAGTAAGTAGTGCAAGAGTTGAGGACACTGGCAGCCCGGGCTGTCCCGACACTGAACAATATTGCCATCAGTGCGATAATTCCCGCTCCCATCTGTGCGCAAGGTCTTTTTCTCTCGCGATTTTTCCCCATGGCAAGCTCCTTCTCTCTGATTACTCGCTTAAAATCTTTACCACTTCAAGCCGTCGAGGCGGGGGGAACCCCCGCCTCGTTCCGATGGCTTAGTGAAGTGGATCCCACTTGGGAGTTGCTCCGTAATGGCAGCTGTTGTTGGAACAGGTCCCAGTCTGGTGTGCTGCGGCGTCCAGCCTGTTTGAAGTATATTTGAACTGCTTGGCTGCTTCAAGTCTGAAACGCTGGTTAACCTTGACTTTGATGTTCTGGCTCGGGTTGAAGACGATCGGGCTCATCTGGTGATCGGCGGAATCGTGGCACTTTGTGCAGTTCGAGAAACCTTCGCCAGGCTTGGCCGACTTGCTGACGTGATTCTGGATCGTGTGGGCACCGCCGCCGCCCAGGTAGTTTTCAGCTCTGGCGCTGGACCAGTTGCCCAGGGTCCCCTTGAAGCCGGCGCTGGCCGGTGGGTAGCCGTGGCATGCGTCGCAGGCTCCGCCGGAGATGATCTCCATCGTACCATTAATATGCAGAGCCTTGTTGACAAAGATCGTGGCGTAGCTGTTGCCGGCCGGATTGATGTTCGAGTGGCAGCTGCAGGTTGTTCCGAGTGACGCGGTGGCCGGGAAGCCGGCCGGGATGCTGACCGCCGGATGTCCGGACGATACTGGTGGCGGGAAACCGTGACAGGTGCCGCAGGCGGCCGAACTTAATGTGGCCGGCAGATAGGTGGCGCTGTTCCATACCGGTGCCTTGTTGGTTCCGCTGGTGTCGCCGCCGGGCATGGATGCTCCGTGACAGTAGACGTTGCTGCAGGCGCCGGTGGTGGCGCTGTAGGCAGGAGTCAGGGCGCCGTTCTTGGTAGCCAGCGTGCTCCAGGCAAAGCTGGTGGAACCGGCCATGTGGGTGGCCGAGTTAAGTGCTACCGTGCCGTGGCAGGCGCTGCAGACCATCGCGGCCGACAAGCTGTCGCTGCTGGCGATGTGCGCGGTATGGGCTCCGACTTTCGGATCGGTATTGGCGGTTACCTTGACCGGGAAAGCAGTGGAATAGAATGGTGTGGCCGTAGTGACCGCACCGGCGGTGCTGCTGCTGTGGCACTTGCCGCACTGGTCGGTGGTGGACCAGAGCGTGCCGCCCCAGGTGACCGTGGCGGAACCATGGCAGGCCGAGGCCGAACAGGTGCCGTAGCCGTTGGCAGCCGGATGGGCCGCGCCGCTCCCCTGTGAGTAGGTCATGCCGGCCGCGCCGAGTTCGATCTGTCTATTGGCATGTGTTGCCGCGGTAGTAGTTGTCTTAGTGTAGCCCAGATGGCACCTGACGCAATCAAGGTTAGCGCCGGTTGCAAGGGTATGAATCCTGTGGCTGCCGGTTCCGGTCACGTCGGTGGACATATCCACATGGCAGCCGGCGCAGGTAAGGGTTGTTGCAGCGGCCCAACTGACCGTCCTGTAGGTTACAGTGGTGTTGGCGCCGGTGGAGGCATTCTGCACGGTGCTGTGGCAGTAAGTGTTGGAACAGGAGCCGTAGGCCGCACTGCCGGCAGCGAAGGTATTTGTTTTGGTGTAGGTGGTGGCCGGTGTCGCCGCCAGGCCGGTCCAGGCCAGATTGATGCTCTTGTTAACGTGAGTGGTGCCGGCGCCGGTCGGAACCGAGGTGCTGGTGTAGCTCGCGCCATGGCAGACGGAACAGGCAATACCGGCCGTCTGGGCATGCTTGGCATGTTTGCCGGTGGCGGCGGCATTGACCGCCGGTCCCATGTTCTGGTGGCAGGAACCGCAGCTCAATGCAGCTCCACCCCATGCGGGGGTGGCCACTGTGGTGCCTGCTCCGGCGCCGGTGGCGGACTGGCCGCTGCTGTGGCAATAGAGATTGTTGCAGGTGCCGAAAACCTGGCTGCCGCTCTTGCTGGGGAGGTAGTTTGTGGCCGCGCCGGTGTAGGTGCCTGACGCTTCCAGTGTATTGAGCGGATCACGCAGGAAACCTTGAACCTTCAATGCACGCCCGGCGCTGGTGGCATGGGTGAAGGTGACGTGATCAGCATGGCATTTCTGGCAGTTGGTCGTGCCGGGGAAATACAGATTGTGTCGGGCATGGCTGCCGGCCAGTCCGCCGGCGGGGGCAGCGGTTGTTCCGGCAGGTGGTGCTCCATGGCAGGCTGCGCAATCGGCCGGAGCGACATAGGCGGCTGAACCCCAGAGCGGAGTCTGTTTTTCAAAGTGACAGCTGGTATTGGAACAGCGGGCGTTGGTCAGATTAGGGACCGAAGTCTGGTTGAAGAAGATCCCTTTGTCATACTTGGCTCGCAGCGTGGCGGAAGAGTAACTCTTCAGGCTGTTGGCCATGTTGATGACATTATTCTGATGTCCGAAGTTGGTGGCGGCAACCGGAGTGTGGCAGACGTTGCAGTTGGCCACGGTCGGAGCTGGCGGGAGATGCTTGGCATGGTTGCCCAGGAAGGCGCTGGAGCGGGAGTCGAAGTGCGGGTTGGCCTTCCGGGCCGCATCCCGCGGCGGCATGCCGTGGCAGTAGGTTGTGCACGAGTTGAGCACACTGGCCGCTTGTACCGGGCCTGCTGTGAGTGCAAAAACCATCAGTGTAAAAATTGCCATCATGCTTGAAAACATCCCGGCGGTGAGCGCTCTTTTCATATTCGACTCCTTTTTCCCTGTGTTGCGAAATCTTGTTTATATAGCTGGTAAACGGCCTGATCGGCTTGTTAATGGCTGGGGTCCCACTTTGGCGTTGCGCCGTAGTGGCAGCTGATGTTGGTGCAGGTGCCGGTAAGATGCAGGGCGCCATCCCTTCGGTTGGACGAATACCTGACCTGCTTGCCGTTTTCGGTTCTCAACGATCGGCTGAGCGTAACCTTTATATTCCCGCTCGGGTTGAATGCTATCGGACTCATCTGGTGATCTGCGGCAGCGTGGCAATTGCTGCAGTTCGCAAAGCCTTCACCCGGCTTGGCAAGTTTGCTGACATGATTCTGGATCGTGTGAGCGCCACCGCCGCCCAGGTAGTTTTCTACCTTGGCGCTGGACCAGTTGCCGTGGGTCCCCTTGAATCCGGCCTTGGCCGGCGGATAACCGTGGCATGAATCGCAGCTGCCTCCGGCAACGGCATCCAGCGTGCCGTTGATATGCAGCGCCTTGTTGATAAAGATCGTGGCATAGCTGTTGCCGGCCGGATTGATGTTGGAGTGGCAGCTGCAGGTTGTTCCGAGTGACGCGGTGGCTGGGAAACCTGCAGGAATACTGACCGCCGGATGTCCGGAGGATGCCGGCGGCGGGAAGCCGTGGCAGGTGCCGCAGGCGGCCGAACTTAATGTGGCCGGCAGATAGGTGGCGCTATTCCAGGCCGGGGCCCTGTTGCTGCCGCTGGTGTCACCGCCGGGCATGGAAGCGCCGTGACAGTAGACGTTGCTGCAGACACGGGTGGTGGCATTGTAGGCTGGGGTCAGTGTGCCGTTTCTGGTAGCCAGCGTGCTCCAGACAAAACTGGTGGAACCGGCCATGTGGGTGGCGTTGTTCAGGGTGACTGTGCCGTGGCAGGCGCTGCAGACCATTGTTGCCGAGATGCTGTCCGTGCTGGCGATGTGCGCGGTGTGGGCCCCGACTTTCGGATCGGTGTTGGCGGTTACCTTGACCGGGAAAGAGGTGCCGTAGAAGGGGGTGGCGGCTGTGACCGCTCCGGCGGTGCTGCTGCTGTGGCATTTGCCGCACTGGTCGGTGGTGGACCAGAGCGTGCCGCCCCAGGTGACGGTGGCGGAACCATGGCAGGCCGATGCCGAGCAGGTGCCGTAGCCGTTGGATGCCGGATGGGCCGCGCCGCTCCCCTGTGAGTAGGTCAGGCCGGCCGCGCCCAGTTCAATCAGGCCGTTGACGTGTGTCGTAGCGGCTGAAGTGGTTTTGGTGTAGCCAAGATGGCATTTGACGCAATCAAGGTTGGCGCCGGTTGCAAGGGTGTGGATTCTGTGGCTGCCGGTTCCGGTCACGTCGGTGGCCATATTGACATGGCAACCGGCGCAGGTAAGTGCCGCACCACCCCAGACCGGCTGGCCGTACACGGTTGGTGCTCCCGAACCGCTGCTTCCCTGGACATTACTATGGCAATAGGTGTTGGAACACTGGCCATATGCGGCACTCGGTGCAATTGTTCCGGTGCTGCCGGTCAGCGCATAGACACCGCTAGGAGTCTTGTATTTTGAGGCGGTTCCCAGGGCGCTCAGATCCCATTTGACGTTCCCGTTGACATGGGTATTGTCGGTGATCGAGCCATGACAGGCCGAGCAAGCCAATGCAAGACGTCCGGCGCCGCTGCCGGCGTGTCGCAGGTGACCGCCGCTGGTTGGTGGTGTGGCCGGTGTGACTCCGTGGCACGATCCGCAGGCCGCCTGGTTGGTTCCGGTCCAGTTCGGAGCTGTGTTTGATCCGCCGGTCAGGGTGGAACCGTGACAGTAGATGTTTGCGCAGGTCTGGTTGGTGCCGGTTACACTGACATTCCCGGAGAAGACGTACGGAGCTGCGAGCTGATTCGAGTTGATATAGGTGCCTCCGGTAACGCTGCCTCCGAAACCGGGAAAGTTGGTGCCATTGATTGAAAAACCGATGTCGATGCTGTTGCTGGGCATTGTTTTAACCGAATATCCGTTGTGGCAGGTATTGCAGGCCATCAGGCGCCCTTTGGCATGGGCCGAGTGCGCTCCAGGATTGGCAGCTGTTGCGCCGGTGGCCGGCGTGGCCAGTCCGGAGGGCCCGCCAATGGTTGCGGTGGTTGGCGGATAGCCATGACAGGCTGTGCAGGCTCCGGAAAAGGAGCCGTTGGGACTGTTATGGAAATGGCAGCTGTTGCAGACCTTTGGATCGCTACTGGCATGTTCGGGAGGCGCGTTAAAGGTGCCGGCCGCCGGCACAGCATGACACCCCTGGCAAACACCGGTGCCTTGGACATTGCTGTACTCGCGTTTGCTGCCGGTATAACGGAAGAATATTTGGGCCGGTTGCCCGGTGGTTTTGTTGATTACGTTTCTGCGGATCAGGAATACGTTGGTTCCCTTGCTGGCGGTAGGGTCTTTGGGGTCATACTCCACGTGGGCGCCGTGGCAGTCCACGCACTGTATGTCCTGACCCTGGAGGTTGTGGCTTTTCTTGCCGGCATGGCAGTTGGTGCAGATGTTCAGTTTATCCGGCGAGCCGCCGGCCACCTTGGCCCCGCGCGAGTCGGTGCGCAGCAGGAATCCGTCGCCGCTGCTGAGTGTTGTAAAGTTGACGCTGCCGTCAATCGTGCTGCTGCGCGAATCGGTGTAGTGGACGCCATGGCAGGTGGAGCAGAGCAGCTTGCCGCCCGAGGCGGTCAGGCTGGCGTTAAGGTCCGATGTCGGGTTTGCGGGGTTGGCGTTCAGAGGTGGTTTGTTCAGCGATCCGGTTGCGCTGTTGTAGTTGATGTTGACCGGATGGCTGCCCTTGATGTGGGATGTAACATTGCGTGAACGGTGACAGTCCAGGCAGAGCTGGTCCTGATTGTTGGCGACCCTGAGAAACTTTCCGTTGGTATTTAAATGCTGGTCATGACAGCGGACACAGGCCAGTGAGTTTCCGGTCCGCCCGCGCAGGTTGGCGCTGGTCAGGGCCGCCTGCACCGGCGGCTGGGCACCGGCGGCCGGGACGGTTTCCTTGCCGTCCCAGCGGTGCGAGGTCTGATAAAATTTTGAAATTCCGGTTGTGGAGTGATTTTTAAAGGGATTGGATGTATCCGCGATTGAGAACGGCTTTTTCCCCGCGGCCGGATCGCCGGGGCGGTGGCAGTCCAGGCAGATATTGTTGTAGCCGGTGCTGCCGAGCGTCATCTGAACCGTGTGGCATGTGGCGCAGGTATAGCCGGAAGCGGCGCCGAAGTGCGGTGCATCTACCGCTTCGGCTCCAAATGGTGTCATCAGGACATATAACGCCAAAGACAGGGCTACCGTTATCAATCTATTCATAGCTGACTCCTGAACAGGAAAAGCGAAAGTCACAACTCCAGCGTGTTTGCAGATAATCATTATGCCGGGCTTTTTCATACGGCATGTCTTGTCCCCGGCCTACTGTATGACCAGTTGGTCAACGACCAGGCTTCCGGAACCGATTGTCAGGGTTCCGTCAAGCACGGTGTATCCTGTGCGTGCGCTGAATGCTGGATCGTATCCGCCCTGCATGGTGACGGTACTTCCGTTATTCAGGATCAGGTTCTCAATGAAGGTGATGGCTTGAGCTTCGATTATACCACTGTTATTTATTGCTGCATAAGCCGAGGCAATTGTTCCGAACGGGGTAGCATTGACCCTGGCTTTGGGAATCAGGCCGAAGGTGGCGGTGGCGTTGCGGGCAGCTGTCATGCTGACGGTGCAGTCTCCGGTTCCGGCGCTGGCGCAGGCTCCTGACCATCCGGCAAAAGTTGAACCGGTATTTGCGCGAGCCATCAGGGTAACGCTGCTGCCGGCGGCAAAGCTGGCGCTGCAGGCGCCGCCGAGGCAGTTTATTCCACCGGGGTTACTGGTTACGCTGCCGCTGCCGCCGTTGCTGGAGAGGATGTTGACGGTGGCAAGATACATCGGAGAAGATGCGGAACAGGTTGCCGTAGCGCCGCCGTTCAGACCGGCGCAACTCCAGTTCCAGGGGCCGCTGCCGCTGAAGTTTGTCACGCTGCCGTTTCTGCAAAGATTGGTTGTGGGGGCAACGGTGAAAATTCCGTTGTTGGCTGATCCGCAGAATCCGGTGATCATGTCGATACTGTACAGCGAAAGTGCTCCCGTGCCGTTGGCCACGAAAAGACGGTTGTTGAGCTGGTCAAAGCGGTCGTAGAGAAGGTCTCCGGGGTTGACTAGTTCTCCGTCGGCAACTCCATAGCTGCCGATATAACTCAAAAAAGCTCCGCTGGCGGCATCAATCACCTGGACGGTGCTTTGGAAGGAATCGGCTATGTAGATGCGGTTTAGGGCTTTGTCATCCTTGGTATATTCGAAGGCGACACCTTGGGGGGCGGTGAATTTGAGCGGGCCGGATCCAAAGGAGCCGATGCTGGACTGGTATATTCCGGTGGTTGAGTAAAACTGGACCTGGCCTGCTAGAGTATCGACAATTGCCAGTTGATTGGAGAGCTTTTCGTAGCTGATGCCGGTTGGCCGTACGAACTGGCCGATTGCCCTGCCGACGGAACCAAAGCTGTTGGCGGGCTTGCCGGCCGCGGCCACGCCGGTGCTGACCGGGGCATAGGCGGAGTTGAAAACCTGGACACAGCTGTTCAGGCTGTCGGTAACATAGATATTGCCTATGCTGTCAACGGCAATGCCGTTGGAACCGGTAAAGGTTCCGAACTGTGACAGCAACGCGCCGGTGGTCTTGTTTATTACTGCCACGGAAGCCCCCTGACTTACAAGCAGGTCACCATTCTTGGCGAGGGCTATTCCAAAAACATTTTTAATGGTGGAAATCGTCTGCAGCAGATTCCCGGCGCCATCGTACTTGAGGATTCCGCCGCCGCGAGGGTCGGTGACGTAGATATTGCCGGACGAGTCGGTAGCAAGCCTGACCGGGGTACTGACACCGTCGGTTACGGCTGGAAGTGAGCTGACCAGCGGTGCGACAGCGCCCAGGGCATCTTTTGAAGCCGAAATTGTTCCCATAAGAATGAACGCTGCCAGGCCAATGATGCAGACGGTCTTGTTGCAAAGGTGCATAGGGGTCTTCCTCCAAACAAAAAACGGGTTGCCTAATATCGTTCGGATATTTCGGCAACCCGGCTGTCTGCTATGAGACCCTTTAGGCTTTCCGTCCCATTCTCACGAATGGTTTAGTATTATCGTGTATCGCTATTTTAGAATCCTGCTTTATTATTCATATCCAAACCTATTCTGTCAACAACTAATATTAGAACCCGACTGTTGCACTAAATCACCAGATTTTTACTTCAGGACTGTGGCAGGTTGCCGTACAATTTCCAGATACGTAAAATGTGATACTGGTATTTCCACCACCGATGGTTGCTGATGCCGGCCCTTCCATGGTCTGGGTATCAAGCCTGGTGAAATGGTTGGTTGCCAGTTTAGTTGTGTCGTGACATTCGGTGCAGACTACTCCAGCATTAACATGTCTGTCGTGTTGACCTGAGTTATAGCTGTTGTACTGGTCGGAAGTTGTTCTCAAGGAATGGCAGAAATTACAGCTTGTATTCACATCTATTGTTGCGCCTGTAGTCCACTGCGGCGTCGGCAGTCCTCCGTGGCAGCTGACATTTGCGCATTGGCCTGCGACGGAATAGGATGGCGCGCCACCGGTTTTTGCCTGGTAGTTCGGCGACAAAGCCACATTAACGGTTCCGTCTGCATGGGCGGTTGATCCGAATCCCAGGTTGTTGTGGCAGGCGGCGCAGGCAACATTGGAGAAGGTGTGGGCGGTATGGGCAAAAGCCCTGTTTGGTGAGGTTGCTCCATTAGGCGGATTGCCGTGGCACGATGAGCATCCGGTCGGATTTGCGGCCGGACTTGTGGCATGGCAGGAAATTCCGGAGATAGCGGTCGCGGACATGCACGAGGGAGCGGTGCCGCCTCCTGCCGGACCGTTCAGTGCGGCCCCGTGGCAGAGAGCGCAGGCGGTACCCAGGCTTCCGGCCGTGGCATGACTGGTTGTGTTGGCAATGTTGCCGGGAGTGCCGACCCGTCCGGTGAGCCACGGCGTAGGATGCGCTGTATTTGCTTGGTGGCAGTTCTCGCAGCCGTTTGCCAGGTTGGTCTTGGCTACGTTGAACCTGGGATTTACTCCGCTTGCCGGCGTGGCGTGGCAGGATTGGCAACCGCCCAGACTGGTCTTGGCACTGGCGCCGTGGTTTGCTGCTAGAGCCCACTGTGCAGGGTGTCCGACGACGCCGTGGCAGAGGGTGTTGTTGAAACAGTCCGGCGGAGTTCCGGCCGGAGCCGGTGTCGTCGGTATGATCGTGGAGTTTGCACCCCCGCTGTGGCAGGTTGCGCAGGCAGCGGCATTGCTGGGATCGGTGGTTACGTGCGTACGAGTGCCACCCCTCCAGGGTGCCGGAGAATGGGGCGCATTGGTGGACGGTGTTGTAAGCTTGTGGCAGCCGATACAATCCCTGTTAGCAGAACCGGCGCCACGGTAGTCGGCTCCGTGACAGTTCTTGCAGAATGCCATGCCCAGCATGCCTACTGCGGCGGATTTGGCGTTGACGCCATGCAAGCCTGGGGCGGCAAAACCGGCCGGATGTCCGGAGGGGCCGGCGGGATGGCAGTTGATGCCGCTGCGGGCTGCGCTGAAACAGCTTATGTTGGTGATGCCGCCCCGCAGGTCATTGCCATGGCACTCGGCGCAACCATCCGGCTTGGCAAGATAGACCGCCGGATGTGAGCCGCCTGTCGCGGCAACTGCCCAGAGCGCCGGATGCTTGTTGGTTGCGTCGAGCAATACAGTGTTGTCATTGCCCTGGCTGCAAGCCCAGAGACCGATAGATAAGAGAAGCATAGTCGCAAAATGAACCAGTTTCATACCAACTCCTTCCTCTTAGCGGTGGCAGGCCACGCAGCGTTCGTTGTTGGCCCTGCCGTGGCATCGATAACAGCTGGCCGGGTCAAGTTTTCCCTCGATCTTGTGCAGAGTCATGAAGTTGCCACGGTGGGGCATCTCGCGATCGGGCCGGTGGCCGTACCTGGTGGAAGGCTTCATCTCTACTTTATTGGTATGGCAGTCGTTGCAGAAGGAGGCTTTGTGGCAGGTTGAACAGAGCCGGTCATCCGATGCCGCGTAAAAGCGGTGGTTTTTTACAAATGCTCCCGAATGGCTGAATGCCGCAAATGACTTCATGGTCCCCTTCTGCTGATCCTCATGGCATTCGGAGCAGTTGACCTGCTGACCTATTGCCAGAGCTTCGGGATGGGAGTTGGGCATGGATGGCAGAGCCTTCATCTGTGAGCAGGCAGCCAGAATCAAAATCAATCCGGCCAGAGCCATGACGGGGAGTGATGTTTTGAACAGTTTCATTTTTTCCCTCCTTTACCGTCGAAAGTAAAATTGTAGGTCAAACGTATAAGCCCCTTGGTCTCTTCGGTAAACTGGGGATTCCTGCCGTAGCTGATATCTCCCGATAACGCCAGGGCCGGCGTGAAGTGGTACCCGAGCGAAGCGGTGGTCTCCCAGGCGCTCTTCTCATCATAAATCTTTTCCTTGAAGAAGTAGGCCAGGGCGTCGATCGCGGCAAAATAGGTCTTGGTGTCGTGCATTACGTAACCGCGCAATTCATGGTAGGAAGCGGAGGGATTTGTGCCGATGGCAAAGTTCTTGCCGGCACGGAGATAATGATAGCCGAGTCCGCCACGGACCGAGTTGTCCATGAATTTGAAACGGGCATTGGTGCCGTAGCGGTCGGCATTGCCGATTTCGCGGGTGTAGTGCTTGTAATCGGCCGCCAGCTCGAAGTTCTTGGTGATTTCATAGGAAACGCTGCCGCCGATCGAACGTGACTTCTCCGCCGGGTTGAGTGCAGCGCCGGAGAACATCGACCAGGCGTAGAGATAACTGCTTTCGCGATGTTCGTTGAACTCGCCGCTTAACACCAGCTGCTGAACCGGCTTGATGTTGACAAGGTAGCTGTGCTCTGCTGCTCTTTTGGTTTCCGGGTTATAGCTGGAATGCCCCATCAATTCGACCGACTTGTGGGGGCTGAACCAGACGTCGCCACCCACCAGGCGGTGGTCGCCATTGGTATAATTCTTGAGTTTCGGAGCTTTGCCCTCGTAGAGGCCGGATGCGCCCAGTTCAAGCATCCCCTTATAGCGATAGTTGACCCGGCCGCCATAGATCGTGTCACCCTTGCCGTCGCTGCTCTCGCCATACAGATGGGTTGTGTGTACAGGCGCTCCGCCGAAAGCCGAAAAGCCAAACCCCATTGGAAGTTCCGTACGCACATTCAATCCGTCAACATGTTCGTTGACAATTCCTTCATGGACAAAAAAACGGCCGGCGCGGATATCCGCGTTGGCCTGTTTGAATTTGTACTGAAGGTAGCCGTAAGTGAAGCTGCCGTTTAAATCATCGTCGTTGTAGCTTTTATCGCTCAGGTCGTACCGGAACCATCCGGAAAAATGCAACGACAGGTTGCCGTTGGCCAGGTTGTTGGCATCGAATCCGAGAAACTGTGTCACCGGGAGCAACGTCTCCTTTTTTGCCCCCACAATGTCGCGGTTCTCAAACCTGAGGATGGTGGATGAATCAACGGAATAGTCCGCGGCTGAAGCGGTAAGCGGAATGACGAGAAGTGATGCGGAGCAGATAACGCGGCAGGAAATCATTTTCATGGTCTGGCTCCCGTCTGTTGATGACAAGCTCGATTGGGAAAGATTATAACTATATTTTATAAAACGCAATAAAAAGATTAAGACAGTCCCTTATATCCTGTTGATGCTGTAATTAAAGCCGGGGTAGTAGCCCCGGCTTTAATTTACTTCCATCTAGACGGCGTCTGTCAGGCGTTTCTGTTTGTAGCTGAGTCTGTTAAGCGCGTGGATATAGGCTTTTGCCGATGCAACGATGATGTCGGTTGATGATCCCTTGCCGACCACGGTATGGTTGCCATCGCTGACGCGAACGGTTACCTCGCCTTGTGCATCGGTTCCGCCGGTGATCGATCCGACATTGTACTGGGTCAGCTTGGCCTTGGACTTGGTAAGTTTCTTGATCGCCTTGAAGGCCGAATCCACAGGCCCGTCTCCCAGTTCCGCTGTCCGGACCGTGATGCCGTTGATTTCCATCTGGACCGTTGCCGTCGCGACGGCAAACGAACCGCAGGTGACGGTAATGTGCTCGAGTTTGTAATGGTCTTCTTCTCGCGATTCTTCGGATACGATCGCATCCAGGTCTTCATCAAAAACTTCCTTCTTGAGGTCAGCCAGCTCTTTGAAACGATCAAAGGCCTTGTTCAGCTTCGTATCATCCAGGTCGTGTCCCAGCTCCTCCAGACGTTTTTTGAAAGCATGTCGCCCGGAATGTTTGCCAAGCACCAGTGCGCTGGACAGTAGCCCGACCGATTCTGGCGTCATGATTTCATAGGTTGTTTTTTCCATCAACATGCCGTGCTGATGAATGCCCGCCTCATGGGCAAAGGCATTGGCTCCAACTACTGCCTTGTTGGGCTGTACAGCGATGCCGGTGATCGTTGTCAAAAGACGGCTGGCAGGTGTCAGCTGCTCGGTAACGACATTGGTTGCAAAGGGGAGGATGTCGCGTCTGGTTCTGAGGATCATCACAAATTCTTCCAGAGAACAGTTACCGGCACGTTCGCCAATGCCGTTTATGGTACATTCCACCTGGCCGGCTCCGGCCTGTATCGCAGCCACGGAGTTGGCAACTGACAAGCCCAGGTCGTTGTGGCAATGCACCGAGATGACCGCCTTGTCGATGTTGGGAACATTGTCCTTCAGGTACTTTATGATGTTGAAGTATTCAAAGGGGATCGTGTAGCCGACCGTATCCGGAATGTTGACCGTGGTTGCGCCGGCGTCAATAACTGCCTCTACGACTTCAGCCAGAAAAGGCAGGCGGGTGCGAACAGCATCTTCACATGAGAACTCGACATTGGGAGTATAGGACGCCGCCCTTTTGACCGCTTTTACCGCCGATGCCAGCACCTTGGCCGGTTCCATCTGCAGTTTGTACTTCATGTGGATGTCGGACGTCGCGATGAATGTGTGGATGCGTCCCTTCTCCCCGGCATATTTGAGTGCTTCCCAGGCGCGATCGATATCCTTCTCGCTGGAGCGGCACAGCCCGGCGATTTCCGGCCCCTTGATCATCTGGGCCACTTTTTTTACCGCCTCGAAATCGCCATCCGAAGCAATCGGAAAACCGGCCTCGATTACATCCACATTCAACTTCTGCAGTTGTTTTGCAATGCGGAGCTTCTCCTCGATGTTCATACTGTTGCCGGGAGCCTGTTCGCCGTCCCTCATCGTGGTATCAAAAATCTTGATAGTTTTCCGTTCATCCTTAATGGGCTGCTGTGATTTTGCCATCCAATTACACTCCTTTCGATGTGCTGCGTTTAATTGTATTTACCACAAAAACCGTGTTTCGCATCCAGTGAATAAAAAAAGCCTCCGCCCCAGATTTGGGGCAGAGGCTTTTGTGCCATCCGCGGTACCACCCAATTCGTCCGCCAGCAAGACCGGCAAACCTTAATTATACCTTTAACGCAGGTTCACGGCTCCGATTACATATCACCGAAGCGGCTCCAAGGCGAGTTCACCGCCATGCTTACCGGTTCGCACCAACCACCGGCTCTCTGAAAAGCATTAAACGGTTACTACTCCTCTTCATTGCCTTTACAATTTCTGCCATATTAGAAAAACAAATCGGATAAAGTCAAGATGTTAATTCAAAAAATGATGATTTGAGCGTGTCAAGTTGTGTGGATTATATAGTTTTGATCCGTTAATAGTGTTGATAACGCACAATTCATGCCGTACAATGCACGATAATTTGTCAGGGGGTTAACGTGAACAATATTCTGCTTATCACCGATGTTGCCCGTCTAGGAAATGTTTTTGGCCGCCTCACCGATGATAGCACTGTCCGCTTGAGAATTGCCAACAACCTCGAAAAGGGTGGCGAGGAAATAGCAATTGACAAACCGGACGTGGTTTTTGTTCAAACACACCTGTCCGGACTGTCCGCTGAAATATTAATCATGCATTTAAAGAAACAGCTAGGCCGGAAGCGTTCACGTTTTGTCTTGCTGGCAGCGCCTGGACAGGTAAGCGATGCGATACTGGCGCCATTTCAGGGGTGGCTGGACACGTCATTGGACGATGATCGTCTGCTGGATGACTTGCGTTTCCTGCTCAACACATTTACGTCAAAAGGTAAAAAAAGCACTGAAGTCGTCAAGCAGGAAAATATAGCCGTTGATGTTGATAGATCCGCGTCATCCCAATTACCAGAAGATGTAGTAACTCCTGTACTTGCTGAGCCGGGTGAGGTGATGCTGCCGGAAGTAATACCAGCGGTAACAGACTTCGTGTCGGTGCCTGCACCCGTACCGACAGATGAAAATGCTCCCGACGATCAAGGCATCAGCTATCCTCCTCGTCCCCGCTTGACGACAGTTTATTCCGAATTCAACAGTTCTTTTGACGATGCCGTGAGCAGCACTCCTGAACCAGAGTCAATCGGGCAATCGGCGCCTGCTAGCGACAATAACTGGCTGGCCGGCGGTCTTGCACCGGAGGAAGTTGCCCCGAAACGTTCAAAGGGGCTGACATTTCTGTTATGGTTGGCGCCGGTAGTGCTCGCGGTCATCGTGATGACACTGCTGCAGCACCGAGAGCCGCAGCAATCTTCTCCTACGCCAACAGTTGCCGCTAAACCGGTCGTTGCTCCTGGAAAACCTCCGATAACCACTTTAGCCAACCTGTCATCAGTGGTTCCGCAGAAACCGGTGCTTAAGCCTGTCTCTACGAGTCTTAAAGCGCCGTCCAAGGTGGCCGGTGATGCAGTGGCACAGAACAATGACAAAGCCGTGATCGTAGCGATCACGGAGAATCGTGACGCGAAAAAAGCGGTTACTTCGCATGTCGTGGCGCGACCAACCAGAGTACCCGATTTTATACCGCGGGGCGGCCTTGACAAGAGCTATTCTGATACTAATCCCGGCTGGGAACGGTATACTTCTACCGAAGTGGAATATCGGGTCTACCGGGAAAAAGAGCAGGTCAAGGCGATTCAGGTGATTGCCCTGGGAGGCATAAGTATTTCAAATGTTTTTCTGAACAGCGTTTACAGGCAATTGGGTAAGAATGCTCTCTTTACCCTGGACTCTTCGGAGAGTAAAGAAGGTTACAGGATCGAGCGCGGGCATGTTGCGGATAATCTCAAGGTTGTTTATTACCGCGATGAAAAAGGCAAGCGACTGCGAGCTTTCGTTTTGACCTGGAAATAGAACCGGACAGATAAAGCAAGACCCCGCAAGTGATTTGCAGGGTCCGTGAAGTTTTAAAAGACAGAAGTTTGAATGCTACTTTTGTTCACATCCTACTGGGCTGAAAGTTTGAGATAGCACTCGGCCTTGTACAGACTGGCATCGGCAGCCAATGGTGAGTTGGGATTGTCGGCAAGGTAACGGTCAAACAGATCCAGTGCAGTACGGAAATCATCCTGCCTGTAAGCTTTGACTGCTCTTTCAAAGAGTTGCTGTCCAGCTACTGCGTTGGACTCCGTCCGTCTGGGTGGGGCGACATCAGCTTTCTGTTGTTTGGGTGTGTTTTCAACTTCCTCACGCCTGTGTATCAATTGAGCATCGTCAACCGCGCTCTTCCTGGCAGTTGTAGTGTCCGTAGCCTTTTTCTTCTGACTTCGATGAACACCTTTTCTGTTCTCCATATTCTTCAGTTCGCTCAGAGATATTTCAGTAGTGGCCGCCTTGTCTTTTCCTGTATTTCCCTTGGCAGATTGCTTTTTAGATGCAGGCACGCCCGGACTTGTAGAGACTTTCTTTTTGAGCGGGGTTTTGTGTTTGAGCGCTTTTCCATGTCTCTTCTTTGGCTGGGCCGCTGCTTCAGCAGGTCCATCCTTGGGCAGGGGGATCCTTAGTGTGTCCCCGGTGTAAATCAGGTTCGGGTCTTTAATGTCGTTGAACAGCAGTATCTGCGGATAGTAAGTGCCATGACCGCTGAACCTTTTGGAAATTCCGTACAAGGTGTCACCGTCATTGATCGGTATTTCACTGACCAGGACGCCATCGCCAGCTTCCCGTTTGATATCCGGGGAGACAGGTTTTGGTTCGTACAGATAGTATTGCTGACCCCATGCCGGCAGAGCCAGTGAACAGAGCAATAATGCAACTGCTGTACGGCGTACATGTAGTGTCATGTCAGTACCTGTTCCCGAGTTGGTCTTCATACGTCAGGATGTTTTTAACCTGGATGTTGGTTCCAACGCCTGTGCCCGGCTTGACTCTGAAAGATACCTTGATGCTGCGTTTTTCGCCCGCGCCCATCTCTTTGAAGCGCCAGGTGATGTTTCCGTTCAGGAAGGTGCTGTTGGCGGGGTCGGCTGCCACCAGTTCCAACTGTTCCGGCCAGGCGCTCTGCAGTTCAACCACCCTTGCCAGGTTTGACCCCTTGTTTATAATGGCAAGGTCAAAAGATGCCACTTCGCCCGGCTTGAGTCTGCCGTCACGGCCAGCCATGGCCATCTGCAGGACCGGTCGTGAGTACAACAAGCGGGTTGAGCCGGATGCCGTGCGTGTAGTGTCTCCTTCAGAAGTGAACGACAACAGCACGTTTCCTTCATTTCCATCTCCGGCGCTTCTCGGCGTTTTGATCTCTACGACAACGCTGGCTTCTTCTTTCGGAGCGAGCGGGCCGATCTCGGTTATGACCGGTTCACTGGCCTGTCTGATTGCGTCGCGATTTATATCATGGAAGACAACGGCGTCCTGAGCCCCTTTTACGTTGGAAGCTATTCTGAACTTTTCGCGTACATTACCGGTGTTGGTGACGACGAACGGTACTGAAATCGTCTGTCCCGGTATGGCTACCAAGCGCTCTGATCCGGTGCGGACAAGAATGGCCCGCTGCGGTTGTACATATGCCATGTTGGATACAAACGCCGCGGTCGTCTTGAGCGGGTTGTTAATCAACTCGGCTCTGGTTGCCAACTCCTGGCCCGCCAGTGAATCTTCCTTCAACTGGAAGGTAACACTCAATTCGCGACTCTCGCCCGAGTTGACCTGCAGACCGTCGAACACCAGCGCAGATTTCATTTCCTGCTTGAATCCGGCGGCGGCATAATCAACCGGTTCCAGCTGCGGCGGGAAATTAAGCCTGAAAGTCACGTCCTTGGCCACGGTTGAGCCGACGTTCAAAACTGCTATGCGATAGACGATCTTATCACCTGGCAAAGGTTGTGTCTTGTCAGTCTTCAGTACGGCTCGCAGCAGCGGCGCCGAAGCAATCAGGCGGATTTCACGTGATTGGCTGGCCTCTGCCATCAGCTTTGAAGCTGCCTTTACCGGATGGGTGATCCGCAAACCATCAATGCTTGTAGCCGGTATTACCAGGCTGACTATGCCCCTGAAGGTTTCGCCCTGGGCCAATACAGGAGTCTGGTTGATGACTGCATCGGGTGACGAAGTTGCTGCAAATTGCGCCTTGAATTCATCCGGGAAAGCCGACTCAAGATAAAAGGCGTCGTTGCCGTTGCCACGATTGGTAATCTCAAACGGCACATTTACCCGCTGTGCAACATGGTACGCTTCGGGACGTGCCATCAGGTTAAATTCAAAACCAGCGTATTGGGCAACTTCCAGCCTCAAAATCTGGGCATTTTCGGGAACCGGCTCAGCAACTGCAACCTGCGGCAGAGCTACCGCCAGACCCAGTTCACGCAGCTTGGCGGCAGCAGATGCCGCCGCGGAACTGCCGGGATATTTGTCGATGATTGATTTGTACTGGGCAATCGCCTTTTCGCGAAGAGCGTTCTTTTCCGCGCGGATTTTCTCGTCAGCAGCTTTTTGAGTCGCCAGCAACTGTTCCTCAGCCTTGATCGCCGCTTGACGTTCGAACTCTTTTTTATCGGTTGTGGCCTTTTCTTCGGCCTGTTTGATTGCGGCAATGCGGGCAGCTTCAGCGGCAGCAGCCGCGACTCTGGCCTCTTCCGCTTTCAATGCCGCGATACGTTCCTGCTCGGCTTTGGCCCTGGCGGCCTGCTCTGCCGCGATGCGGTCCTGTTCGGCCTTTACGGCTGCCAGGCGCTCGCGTTCTTTCTTTGTCTCGGCCAGTCGAGTCAACTCAGCCTGGACTGTGGCCACTCGTTCCTGTTCCACCTGTGCGGCCGCCAGTCGTTCACGCTCAATTTTCTCCGCTGCGGCTTTTTGTTCAGCCTGCTTTAGCGCAGCAATGCGAGCGGCTTCGGCCGCTGCCAGTCTTGCCTCTTCAGCCTTCACTGCCGCAATGCGTTCTTGCTCTGCTTTTACGGCTGCCAAGCGATCCTGCTCGACTTTTTCAGCCGCAGCCTTTTCTTCAGCCTTTTTTACGGCCGCAATGCGAGCTGCCTCGGCTGCGGCAAGGCGTGCCTCCTCGGCCTTAGCTGCTACAATACGTTCCTGCTCGGCTTTAACCGCCGCCAGGCGCTCAAGTTCCTTCTTCTGGGCCGCGGCCTTTTCTTCGGCCTGTTTGAGAGCCGCCAGACGAGCTGCTTCGGCTGCTTTACGCTCTTCTTCGGCCTTCAAAGCAGCCAGCCTTTGCTGCTCTTTTTTCTCAGCTGCAACGCGTTCCTGCTCGGCTTTGGCTTTGACGACCTGCTCGGCTGCGATGCGATCCTGTTCGGCCTTGACAGCCGCCAGGCGTATTTGCTCATTTTTCTCAGCCGCAGCCTTTTCCTCTGCCTGTTTGAGCGTGGCAATGCGGGCTGCCTCGGCAGCGGCTACTGCCGCCAACCTGGCCTCCTCAGCCTTCACCGCTGCGATGCGTTCCTGCTCAGCCTTGACAGCAGCGATCCGCTCCTGTTCTTTTTTCTCAGCCGCGGCCTTTTCCTCTGCCTGTTTGAGCGCGGCAATGCGGGCTGCCTCGGCAGCGGCTATCGCTGCCAGTCTGGTTTCTTCAGCCTTTGCTGCTGCCATGCGTTCCTGCTCAGACTTGGCTTTGGCGGCCTGTTCGGCCGCGATACGTTCTTGTTCGGCTTTTACAGCTGCCAGTCGCTCCTGTTCGGCTTTGACCGCCGCCAGGCGTTCCTGTTCTTTTTTCTCTGACGCGACGCGTTCCAACTCAGCCTTGAGCTTGGCGGCTTGTTCAGCTGCCATGCGTTCCTGCTCTGCGGTTATGCGAGCCTGTTCTTCCGCAGCAAGTGCCTGTTCGGCTGTAATGCGCTCCAGTTCCTGCTTGGTGGTTGCAAGCCGGGTTTTTTCAGTTGCCTTGCGATCTTCCTCAGCCTTGACGGCTGCCAGTCGCTGCTGTTCTTTTTTCTCAGCCGTGGCTTTCTCTTCTGTCTGTTTCAGTGCTGCGATGCGGGCTGCTTCAGCAGCGGCTACAGCCGCCAGCCTGGCTTCTTCAGCCTTTGCAGCCGCAATACGCTCCTGTTCGGCTTTGGCCTTGGCGGCTTGTTCAGCAGCGATGCGTTCCTGGGCGACCTTGGTTTTCTGGGCAACCACGCGATCAGGCTGCTTGGCCACCTGCTGGCCGGAAGGCAACTTCTCACCTTTTTCGTAACGGGCCGTCAGGGAGAGTAACTCTTCCTCGACAGTGCCTTTTAGCGGATTGTCCGGGTATTCTTTTGAAAACTGGGAGAGAAAACGGGCGGCTTCATTCTGGTTACCCGATTTGTAGTACGCACGGGAAAGCCAGAACAGGGCCATGTCCCTCAGGGGGGTGTCCGGATATTTTTGCAGAACTTCGTTCATCTTTGCGATGGACGAGGCATAATCTTTTTGCTGATAGGCGTTGAAACCAGCGATAAATACCTGAGAATCCTCTGATTCCTGACTCATGGCAGGTGGAATTGCGAGGGATGAAATTATGACGAAAACGACCAGGAGTCGGATGAGTGTGTTACGGCATAATTTCAATGAAATCACGTTAGTTGACCTCTTCTGGCCGGCAACGCAGTTAGACGGCGCACGGAGAGCTGAATATATCCACAGGTAAAATGCCTTTTAAATAGCACCTCTCCATGTCCTTGTCAACGAAAGAAACGGAAACGAAAGGCGTCAGAAACCGTTATCTGACGCGCTTTGAAAGGAATTTCATATCATTTGTCAGTGACCGTATCATTAATATCAGCGAATACTATCCTCAGGGTAGGCTCCGATACTATGGATAGCGATGTCCGCTCCGGCAAACTCGTCTTCCTGGTCAAGCCTGATGCCAACGGTCCGGCTGAGAACTCCATAGACAATAAATCCGCTTGCCAACGCAAATACTATTGCCGACAGGCTGCCTGCCAGCTGTGAAACGAAGCTCACGCCGCCGATGCCACCCATGAATTTCTGACCGAAGATACCGGCTGCAATGCCGCCCCACGAGCCGATTACACCGTGCAACGGCCAGACTCCCAGTACGTCATCGATCTTCAGTTTTTCCTGCTCGTAGTGAAAGCCGTACACGAAAATTATCGAGGCAATGCAACCGACCACGAACGAGGCCAGCGGATGCATGATGTCGCTGCCGGCACAGACCGCGATCAGTCCTGCCAGGGCACCGTTGTGAACAAAACCGGGATCGTTCTTGCCGGCCACCAGGGCTGCCAGCACGCCGCCGACCATTGCCATTAGCGAATTGACCGCCACCAGTCCGGAGATCTTCTCGAAATTCCCGGCGCTCATGACATTGAATCCGAACCAGCCCACCGCCAGGATCCACGAACCCAACGCCAGGAAAGGGATGTTGCTGACCGGAATAGGGTGGGACTTGCCGCGAACATAGCGTCCCATGCGTGGCCCGAGGATGATTACCGCCGGCAGCGCAATCCAGCCGCCGATGGAGTGGACAACCACCGAGCCGGCGTAGTCGTGAAATTCGGCGCCGCCGATCGACTTGAAGATATTCTGCAGCAGGGAGGCATTCTGTCCCCAGATCAGGGATTCGAACAGTGGGTAGGAGAGCCCGGCAAAGATGGCTCCGGCAATCACCTGCGGCCAGAACTTGGCGCGTTCGGCAATGCCGCCTGAAATAATGGCCGGAATACAGGCCGAGAAGCAGAGCAGGAAGAAGAAGTGCACAAGATCATAGCCTTGGGCTTTGTCGATCAGTTCGCCTGCCGGTTTTAGAAAGGAGATGCCATATGCGATCGGGAAGCCGATCAGGAAATAGACGATGGTCGAAACGGACCAATCGGTGAGGATTTTGACGAAGGCGTTGACCTGGTTCTTTTTGCGGACCGTGCCAACTTCAAGAAAAGCGAAGCCGGCATGCATCGCAAACACCATTACCGCCCCCAACATCAGAAAAAGTACATCAGCGCTGCTCTTCAGGCCCGTCATCGTTGACATGGTCTCCATTCAGAATACCCCCGTTGGTGTCTGTTTGTCTGCCTTTGGACAGTTCCATACCTTAGCAAAAACTTCGCCAAGAGAGTAATATGCTGATATTACAGCATACATGGAATTGTTCGATTGCTTCGCCGCATTATTATTAATCATATTGCCTGAATTATGAGCAGTCACGGGTTGAACAAGCCTCTTCCCATTCATGCTTCGAACAAGTAGGATTACCGCCATGAGCCTCGAAGACAAAATAAGTCAGCTGCCGTCAGCGCCCGGGGTATACCTGATGCGCGATGACGCCGGAACCATCATCTATATCGGCAAGGCCCGCAACCTGCGGCAGCGCGTACGTTCCTATTTCAACGCATCTGGCGATTCCCGTTATCATGTCCGGTTCCTGGTGGCCAGGGTCGTCGATATCGACGTGCTGCTGACCGATACCGAGAAGGAAGCTTTGCTGCTTGAAAATACCCTGATCAAGCAGCATCACCCCCGCTATAACCTTGATCTTAAAGACGACAAAAACTATTTTTCGCTGAGGCTTGATCTGCGAGAGGAGTATCCGCGTTTCACGCTGGTCCGCAAGATGCCGCATGACGGCGCCCGCTATTTCGGACCGTATGCCTCGGCTTCGGCAGCCCGCGAGGTGCTGCGCCAGATGACCCGCATCTTCCCGTTGCGCCACTATCCCCTGGCCTCCTGCATGGCCCGCAAACGCCCCTGTTTGTACCACCAGATCGGCCAGTGCAGCGCTCCCTGCCACGGTTTGATCACCAAAGAGGCTTATCTCGCCCTGGTCGAAGGGGCGATGCTGTTTCTGGATGGGAAGGGGCGGCAGCTGGTGGCGGAATTCAAGCGTCGTATGGCCGAGGCCGCCGCAGGCATGTTCTACGAGGAGGCCGCCCGCTGGCGCAACCTGTTGCGCTCGATCCAGGTTACGGTCGAAAAACAGAAAGTCGTGCTGCGCGGCGGCGACAGCGATGTAGTCGGATTTCACCGGATGGGTGGGCGCATTGAGCTGGCGATTCTTTTCATCCGTGGCGGAGTGCTCTCCGGCAGCCGCCTCTTCAGTCTGGGGTGGGAACTGGACGATGCCGCCGGGGTATCGGCTTTCCTGCAGCAGTATTATACCTGCGAGGTTTTCGTTCCCGGGGAGATCCTGTTGCCGCTGCAGATCGAGGATTCTGCCGTGCTGGTGGAATTGCTGGAAGAGCTGAAAGGCGGCCGGGTTTCAATCACATGCCCGCAGCGCGGAACCAAGCGGGAACTGGTCGAGTTGGCCAGCAGGAATGCCGAGTCGGCGGTGCGGGAACGCGATGAAGCGGCGGCCTCGGCGGCAACTACTCTGGCGGAACTGCAGCGGCGTCTTCAGCTCACCCGTCTGCCGTCCAGGATTGAATGCTACGACATCTCCAATATCCAGGGGCGCTTCCCGGTCGGCAGCGGCGTGACATTCAGCTCTGCCAGGCCGGACAAGGCCAACTACAGGCGCTACAGTATCCGCACCGTTGAAGGTCAGGACGATTTTGCGATGCTGCGCGAAGTCTTTTCCAGGCGTTTCCGCGACGACAGCATTGAGAAGAACGGTCTACCCGATCTGGTGGTGGTGGATGGCGGCATCGGCCAGTTGAATGCGGCGCAGGAAATAATCAACGAACTGGGATTGGTGGGCCGTTTCGATCTGGTCTCGCTGGCCAAGAGCCGCACTGCGCGGGATGTCTCCGCCGATATGGTGCAGAAAAGCGATGAACGCGTGTTTCTGCCGGGGAGGAAAAACCCGGTCGTGCTGCGTCAGAATTCGCCGCCGCTGCTGCTTTTGGCTGCGATCCGCGACGAAGCCCACCGTTTCGCGATCGAATATCACCGCAAACTGCGCGGGAAAGAGGGGATCGCCTCAGGAATCGATGCGATTCCGGGCATCGGTCCCAAGCGTCGAACCGCTCTGCTGAAGCATTTCGGCAGCCTGCAACGCCTGAAGGAAGCAGGCGTGGAGGAAATTGCCGCGGTGGACGGGATGAACCGGGCCACCGCTGAAAAATTGCAGCGAGGGCTTCACAATGACTGAGCAGAATCAATCGTTCAACCTGCTGACAATCCTCGGTCCGACCGCTTCCGGCAAGACCCGCCTGGCGGTGGCTCTGGCGGAAAGGCTGCGCGGCGAGATCATCTCGGCCGATTCGCGCCAGGTCTTTCGCGGCATGGACATCGGCAGCGGCAAGGACCTGCACGAATACGGACCGATCCCCCACCACCTGATAAACATCCTCGATGCGGGCGAAGAGTTCAGCGTCTTCGCCTTCCAGCGCCTGTTCCTGGAAGCATGGCAGCAGATAACCTCACGAGGTCGACTGCCGATCCTCTGTGGTGGCAGCGGTTTGTACCTGGACGCCGCCCTGCGCGGCTACCGGATGGCGGAAGTCCCGCCGGACGAACGGTTGCGGAACGAACTTGCTCTCAAGAGCGATCAGGAACTTTGCCGGATGCTGAACGCTCTCAGGCCGGATCAGCATAACCAGACCGACCTGCTGGACCGGCAACGCACGATCCGCGCCATTGAGATCGCCCGCCACGACAGCTCCGCCCGGAGCGAAGCCGAACCATACCCGGAGCTTCACCCGCTGGTGATCGGAATCCGGTTGGAGCGACCCGAGATGCGGCGGCGCATCACCGAACGGTTGCGGCAGCGCTTGGATAACGGGCTGATTGAGGAGGTCCAGAGCCTGCACGACAGCGGCATTGCCTGGGAACGGCTGGATTACTACGGTCTTGAATACCGCTATGTGGGGGCTTTTCTGCGGGGAGACCTGAGCCGCAATGACATGTTTCAGAAGCTGAACAGCGCCATCAACGATTTTGCCAAGCGCCAGGGCAACTGGTTCCGCAAGATGGAACGGCACGGCGTTGCTGTCAACTGGGTGGATGGTGTTGCTGATCCGCTGGAGCAGGCGCTGTCGATCTGCTTGGCTGCGGGCAAGGGATGAATCCGGTGGCGTTTCAGGCAACTTATGGTGTATGGTTTTCAACTGGTGCGGATAAATCGATAAACAGGTAATTCCTGTGGATGGTGGTAGATTCTTGAAAATGGAACGCAATAAAACTGCCCGCCCGACGCCGCCGCCCGACCTTTCCGATATCGATCCGGTAAGCGAAGGCATGATCGTGGCGCATCACGGGGTTGCCGTCGAGGTCGCCTTCGAGGATGGCCGGCGCAGAATGGTGCGGGTCAAGCGCAATTCGGGGCATGTGGTCGGCGATGGCGTGATCGTCACCGGCGGTGTGCTGCAGCGGTTGCCACGCAGGACCGAACTGCGCCGGCGCGACGCCCGCGGCGGAGTCCATCTGGTCGCGGCAAACCTGAATGTTCTCGGCATCGTGGTTGCGCACCAGTCTCCGGCGGGATTCATCGACCGGGCCATTGTTGCCGCGCGGGTAGCCGAACTGCAGCCGTTCGTCGTGGTCAACAAGTGTGATCTGGACGATTCGACTGAATTATTCAACCAGTTAAGCGGCATCTATGCCGGTTCTGTGCCGTTCTTTTTCATCAGCGCCGTCAATCGGACCGGTCTGCAGCCGCTGCTGGATTATCTGCGCCAGGGACATCGCGGAGTATTCATCGGCAGCAGCGGGGTCGGCAAGAGTTCGCTTTTGAACGCGCTCTGCCCGGAGATCGATCTCAAGGTTAGGGAGGTCAGCGACTACAAGAGCCAGGGGAGGCATACCACCACCGTTTCCACGCTGCATCAGCTCCCCGGCGGCGGCGAGTTGGTCGATACTCCCGGCTTCAGGGAGTTCGGGCTGGTGGATATCACGGTGGAGGAGCTTGCCTCCTACTTTCCCGGATTTGAAGAGCATGGCCAGGCCGCCTGCCGTTTCCGCAACTGCCGGCACCGCACCGAGCCGGGTTGCGGGGTGATCAGCCTGGTGGAACAGGGCTGCATCCCGGCGGAACGCTATTCAACCTATCTGGAGCTGCTGGGTGAGGTTGAGTCCGACCAGTCCGAGGCCCGCAGCAAGGATTGGCGCTGAGCCCGGTTCGCCCCGCTGCTGTGCTTATACCGCCCGTTGCAGCGTGAAATCTTTTCCGGCATATTGAATAGCCTGCGGATCATCGGCGCGGGGAGGCGATACCGCATGCACGCCGCCACAGGCCGGACAACTCTGTACAAAGGTTTTCAGCACGAAGTGGCTGCCGCAACCCTGGCAGTCATGCTCCAGACCGCCTCCCGGCAGCTCCGACAGTGCCACTGCCCCGCCATGGGCATTCAGCACAAATTCCACCAGTTCCCGGCCGGAAGCAAAAGGTCCTGAACCGGGCGTCCGGGTTGATCCGCAATCACACATAATTTCCTCCGTTTCTAGTAAGTTAGAAGTTATCCTGTTTATCAGGGTTAGATCAGATCGGTTTCAGCCTAACCTGTTGCCGTTTTTTTAATTATGACTTGAGTCAATTTTTCGTATTTCGACAATTTATCAATGAAAGCGGGATATATCTTTAAAATGAACAAAGACCGAATTCTCCAACTGATAATTTCCCGGCTGTCACACGATCTGGCGATGCTTTTGACCGCGGCCAGAACGGCCCATGAAGCCTCGACCCACGAGGAGAATATTCCCGACAACAAGTATGAAACCCTGGCGCTGGAGGCCTCCTATGTCGCCCAGGGACAGGCCAATCGCGCCCAGGAGATCAGGGTGGCGCTTGAAACCTATAAAAAGCTGGAACTACAGCATTTCGATCGTGACTCGTTGATACGTCTGACGGCACTGGTGACGCTTGAGACCGGGGATGGCAGCGCCAGAATGGTTTTTATCGGCCCGCTTGAGGGTGGATTGAAAATTGCCGACGGCCCGGACGAAGTCCTGGTGATCACGCACCAGTCTCCACTTGGCAGGGTTCTGATCGGCAGGAGCATCGGCGACCTGGTTGAGAGCGGCGCCGGACCCGGTTTCCGGGAATATGAAATTACCGGGGTCAGCTGATTTCGCCGACAGAACACCCCGTTTCACCCTTTATAGATAATGTTTGAAAGCGAAAGGCGGGCAGCATGGCGCAACCCTGGAAAATCATCGAGAGTATCGCAACGGACGAAGGGCTCCTGGAACTGCGTCAGCGAGGTGAAAAAGATTTCCTGATCATGATCGGCGCCCAGGTGTTGATGAACAGCCTGGCCAATCGTTCGGAGATCGTGCTTGGCCAGCTTGGTTGTCAACGTCTGAAGGAGAGTGCCGCTCCCAGGGTTCTGGTGGGCGGGCTCGGCATGGGTTTTACACTCAGGGCCGTACTTGACAGCCTGCCGGATACAGCTCAGGTTGTCGTGGCCGAGTTGAACCCGGTTGTCGCCGAATGGTGCCGGGGCGCCCTGGCGCCGCTCACCGCCGGCGCCGTCAACGACCCGCGCGTGACCCTGGAAATCGGTGATGTTGCTCAACTGATCCGCAAAAATGCCGCCAGCAGGGATCAATCCGGATTCGATGCGATCGTGCTGGACCTGTACCGCGGCCCGCACGCCGGGACGGATGCCGTGAACGACCCGCTCTACGGCAGCCGGGCCATAGAGAATGCCAGGGCCGCGCTCAGGCCGGGCGGGATGCTGGCTGTCTGGGGCGAGAATTATGACGAAGGTTTTGTCAGGCGCCTGACTAAAGCCGGCTTCTTAGTTAGCTGCGAGCGTCCCGGGCGGGGCGGGTTGCGCCATGCCGTGTTTCTGGCCAGGCTGCAGACAATGCCCCGGGCCGGGAAACAAACACCCTGAAAAAAAACATTTGCCCGTGTTACGATTAATGCCGGATGTTATGGAAATGATTCCCGTCCGGATAGTGCCTGCCCCCCTAAATTTTTTTATAATTAATAACTTGACACTGTTGAACGAATGCTGTTATGGTCGATGAAATTCGAGATTATCTCTCGGATAAAAAACAGAGAAGAATCAGGAGAAGTAAGCACATGGTAAACGGAACAGTAAAATGGTTCAATGACAGCAAGGGTTTTGGATTTCTTGAGCAGGAAGGTGGCGAGGATGTATTCTGCCACTTCTCCGCTATCGCAGGTGATGGCTTCAAATCCCTTGCTGAAGGTGATAGCGTGACTTTCGAAGTAACAAAGGGTCCGAAAGGGCTTCAGGCCGCAAACGTGACACGCGTCTAATAAACGATCTGTGTTGAAAAAAAGCCCCGGGCGTCAGCTCGGGGCTTTTTTTGTATTCATCCTATCAAAATCCATGAAAAGGGTTCCCGGCAGACGCCGAGAACCCTTTTCATTTGTCCATCTCAGTCGAAGGTTTTTCTTATCAGATGAGCCAGCAGCGCGATCAGCAGCATGGCCGACACGGCCAGCGCTCCGGCCGTCTTCCGTTTCCGGCCGGTCTCATCCCAGGCTGCCAGCACGTCACGGATTTTCTTCAGTTCTACCTGGATCCGGCTCGATTCCGCCTTGACCGTTTCAACATTTACATTATGGAAGAGCGAGTGGAAGCGGTTGCGCAGCGCGAAAAGCTCTTTTTCCAGTTTCTCGGTATCGCTGCCGAGCTTTTTATAGGCGTTGATACGCCCCTCGATGCTCACGATCATTCCCTCGGTTTCCTGCATCGCATCCCGGATTGTGCGGGCCCGCTCGAAGCTGTGGCAGCGCTTGCAGCTCTTCTCGTTGATCAGTTCCAGCGAGGCCTTCAGGACCAGGTGGTTGCCATGGCAGGTGACGCAGGTCGGCCCCCCTTTGCCCAGCGCCCGGCCATGTGCGCTGGCCAGGTAGTCCTTCATCACTCCCACGTGGCAGCGACCGCAGAAGGCCGGTATCTCCGGCTCCCTGGGAGCGCCCAGAAAGCCGCGTTGCGGGGTCATGGCCATGGCGGCGTCCTTTGGGTCCCCTCCGTGGCAGCCGTTGCAGGCGATGCCGTTTTCCGCATGAATGCTGCCGCGCCAGAGTTTGACCGGCTGACTGTACTTTTCAGGCAGAGCCGAGTGGCACTGGATGCAGACGATCTCGGCAGGTTCCTGGGTGAATCCGGGACGTGTCAGAAGAAGCGAGATTAAAGTCACCAAAAGTAGCGTGAATGCATAAAGTCCCCCTTTTGGAAAGGGGGATTGAGGGGGATTTGCCTTTGATGCTGAAAACCAAATCCCCCCCTCCCCCCTTTTGCAAAGGGGGGAGAAAATCTGCGTGAATTTGCACACACTTGATTTCATTTCTCTCTCCCGGTATCTCATGAGAAATGCCCCCAGATGCTGAGTCCGATCCAGAGCAGCAGCCCCCCGATTGAGCAGGCCAGGAACAGCGGTCGCTTGAGCGGATGCCGTTCCGGGCCGCGGTCGATGAAGGGGAGCAGCGCCAGGAAGGTCATTGCGGCGCCCTGCAACGATAGCCCGATCAATTCGTTGGGGAATATCTTCAGAGTCTGGTAATTGGCCAGGAAATACCATTCCGGCTTGATGTGGGACGGGGTCACGAAGGGGTTGGCCGGAATGAAGGCGTCTTTTGGAAAGAACAGGTAGGGATCGAAGAAGAGCACCGCCAGGAGACAGGCCATGTAGATTGCAATCGCACGCAGGTCTTCCAGGGAATAGTCGGGGAAGAAGGGAATACCGCCCGGATGATCCTCGTAATGATAGCTGTCGCCATGCCACGGGTTGCTGGTTTGCTGCTGTCCGAAAGGGGGTGTCGATACGCCGGTCCGTTTCAGCAGGAACAGGTGAGCACCGATCAGCGCCGCGATCCCGGCCGGTATCACCGCCACATGCAGCGCGAAGAAGCGCCCCAATGTCGGCGGGCCGACCAGCACTCCGCCCCGCAGGAATTCCACCAGGTATGGTCCGATCACCGGTATTGCGTTGGCGCTGTTGGTGGCCACGGTGGTGGCCCAGAAGGAGAGCTGGCTCCAGGGGAGCAGGTAGCCGGTCAGCGAGATGCCCTGCACCAGGGTGAAGAGGATGAAGCCGGTCAGCCAGTTCAGCTCGCGCGGACGCTTGTAGCTCCCCATGAACAGCACCGAGAGCATGTGCAGCAACAGTGCCAGCACCATCATGTTGGAGCCGACCGCATGGCACATGCGGATCAACCAGCCGAAAGGCACCTCGTTCATGATGTGACTGACGCTCTTGAAGGCTTTGTCCGCGTCAGGCACATAGTAGATCAGGAGCAGGATGCCGCTCAGCACCTGCAGCGCGAAGGCGAAGAGCAGCACGCTGCCCAGCGAGTACCAGGCGTTGATGTTGCGCGGCAGCAGGTAGCCGGTCAATTCCTTTTTCAGGATGTCACGCGCGCCGATGCGCAGATCGATCCAATCGGCAATCATTTTTAACGGTTTCATGCGGTTTCTCCGGACAGATCGGTTCAGCCTACGGTGATATTGCCGCCGGCCACGCTGAAAGGGATTTTGGGGAGCGGCCTGGGGGGCGGTCCGGCGGTGACGATACCGTCAGCGCTGTAATGCCCGGCATGGCAGGGACAGAGGAAATCCTGCTTGTCTTTCTGCCACTGCACGATGCATCCCAGGTGGGTGCAAACCGCCGAAAGGGCCACCAGGCTGCCGTCTTTTTTGCGCACCAGTACCGCCGATGAACCGGCGTACTCGAAAAACTTCGCTTCGCCTTCGGCGATCTCCTTTTCGGGTATTACAACCTTGCCGGCTGCCTCCCTGCTTGAAGAGGGCGCCAGATAACGGAAAACCGGCCAGCCTACCGCTGCCGCCGCAAGTGCGCCGAGTCCGGCCAGGCATATGCCGAGGAAGGTCCTCCTGCCGCTATGGTCCATTTTCCCTCCAGAATGCACGTTGATGGTAAACTATAAACCCAACCTGAAAAATTACAAGCGGCGCTGCCATTGCCCGGTCCGGGTGGATGAGGCCGGCGCGCTGCTACACCGGTCCGGCCAGTTTGTCCCTCAGGCCCGAGTTGCGCCTTGTGCGGCTTTTGACCGCCTGGCGGAAGACGCTTTCCGGACTCCAGATCTCCACCTGCCGCCGGGCGCGGGTGATCGCGGTGTAGAGCAGTTCTCGGCTGAGCGCTTCGGACATGCGCTCCGGCAGAATCAGCAAGAGCCGCTCAAATTCACTTCCCTGGCTCTTGTGGACGGTCAGCGCGAAAGCGGTTTCGTGCGCCGGCAGCCGCAGCGGCGAAAGATGGCGCAGGCCGCTTTCCGGATCGCTGAACCAGACCGCCGTCCGTCCGTCATTTTCGATTACAACCCCGGTATCGCCGTTGTAGAGCCCCAGATCGTAGTTGTTGCCGGAGATCATCACCGGCCTGTGCTGGTAACAGGGCTCCCCTTCGCCGCTTCTCAGGCCCAGGGCCGCTTCGCAGAGCCGGTTCAGGTTCGCAGTGCCGTACATCCCGGAGCGCAGTGGCGACAACACCCTGAATCGGTCCAGTTCCGCCAGCGTCTCTGCGGGGGTGGCGGTTCGGGTATAGGGGGCATAACCGCTTTTGGCCGCGGCACCGAAGGCGGATTCGAACTCCCTGCCTGTCGGCAGCTCTCTCCAGACTATGTCCGCATGGCGCCCGGAGGCCAGCAGTTCGATGACGGAGTCCTCGTCACCGGCGTTGATCAGCCGGCTCAGGATTCCAATGCCGCTTTCTCCGCCGAAACGATAGCTCTTTGTCAGCTGCGTGACCGGCACGGCGTTGCCGGACACGTCGTCACTGCCGGCACAGATGTCGGCCAGTACCGCTCCCGCCTCGACTGACGCCAGCTGGTCCCGGTCGCCCAGCAGGATCACCCGGGCCCGGTCGTGCAGCGCTTCCAGCAGGCGGGCCATCAACGGCAGATCGACCATCGAGGCTTCGTCCACCACCAGCAGGTCGCATGGCAGCTGGTTGTCGCGGTTGTGCCGGAAGCCGTTGCCATTGCCCTTGACACCCAGCAGACGGTGAATCGTGCTGACTTCATCCGGCAGCCCGTTCCTGACGGTGTCACTCAAGCCCAGTTTCTCGGCAGCCAGCAGTATTGACTGGCGCAGGCGCATGGCGGCCTTGCCGGTCGGCGCGGCCAGTGCGATCTTTGGTTGCGCGTCACCGGCCAGCTCGATGGTCAAGGCCAGGATGCGGGCCACCGTGGCGGTCTTGCCGGTGCCGGGGCCGCCGGATATTACGGAAAAAGCCCGGGTCAGCGCCATTTCGGCTGCTTCACGCTGCAGATCCGGCTGGTTGTCCACGGTCGGGAAATAGCGTTCCAGCCCGCTCTCCAGCAGTGCCGGATCCAGGGGCAACAACCGGCTTCGCGACAGGATTGCCCGGGCCGTAAGCCGTTCGTACTCCCATGAGCGCTGCAGGTAGAGCCGCCCGGCTCCATCCATCACCAGCGGGGTATAGTCTCCCGGGTTGCCGACCGTGTCGCATGCCGCCAGCGCGGTTTTCCAGGTTTCCGGGGCCGGGGGCGGAAACTGCCTGGCGATACCGACTGTTGTAATCTCCGGTCGATTGTCGTCTGTCATGTCGAGGCAGGTGTGGCCGTTCCCGGCGGCGTTGCTGGTCAGGGCGGCCGCCAGCCAGAGCTGGTCGCAGGGATTGTTGTCGATGCGGACGATGAAATCGGCAAAATGAACATCGAGGCTGGAAAGCTGGATCAAGTCACTCATCGCGGTATCTGTTCGTGGGTCTCGCCCGGCTGGGGACTAAGGGCGTCACTGAAGATAGTCAGGCGGTTCTTGCCGTTGCGCTTGCTGTGGTACATCGCTTCGTCGGCATTGGCCATCACGGTGCGCACATCCTCTCCATCCTCGGGATAACCGGCCAGTCCGGCCGAGAGGGTTGTGCGGATCGAAGTCCCCTCGAAATCGAAGGGAGTTGCCGCCATGCCGCTGACGATCCGCTCCACGGCGCCGGCCACTTCCTCTTTGCCGGTCTCGTTGAACATGATCACGAATTCGTCGCCGCCGTAGCGGGCGCAGATGTCCGAGCCGCGGATGTTGTCGGTGATCATCTGGGCCACCTTCTGGATCAGCAGCGTACCGGCCAGGTGACCATGCTTGTCGTTGACCTTCTTGAGGTTGTCTGCGTCGATCATGCAGATCGCATAGGGCCTGACATAGCGTTTGGCCAGTTTTTCCTGGATATTTGACAGCATGAAGAAGTTGCGCATGTTGTTGATGCCGGTCACCTCATCGGTCAGCGACAGGCGCTCCACTTCCTGGCGCGCGGTTTCGCTCTCTCCGGCCAGCATTGCCCCCAGATGGGCGATCAGCATGAACGGGAAAACCTCCAGGATGTGGGTGAGATAGTAATTGATTTCGCGGATATCGACCGATGCCAGCAGCGCATAGGAGGTGATTGCCAGTCCGGCCATGAAATAGGTCACCCGCCGTCCCTGGGTCAGGGCGGTGGCCATCAGTATCAGGTAGATCAGTGACATGAACGGGCTGGTCATTTTGCCGGTGTACCAGCAGACCGCCACGATGAAAGCCAGGAAAACCATCAGGTCGATAAAGGTCTTGAAGGCGCTGTATCTGCGGGAGAGCAGGCCGTAACGGGCATTCAGGTTATAGAAGAACAACAGCACGCAGAAAATGGCCAGGAAGGCCATGCTGGAGCCGTCGGTAGGCAACAGCTTTATGTCCAGCGCCACCAGTGCGATCAGCAGCCAGGAAATATTGCCCATGATGCGGTCGTAACCCTTGTAGCGCTGTTGAGAATTCTGGATGTCGGGCTGCGTATTATCGTTCATTTTAGTGAATCCTCCGGGGAGTGTCACATTCAGGCGGCGCTTTTCAGGGTTATCCAGGCCACTACCGCATAACGGGCCAGCTTGCCGGATGCCACCAGCAGCGAGAACAGGCCGAAATTTACCCTGAGCATGCCCCCCGCCAGGCAGAGCGGGTCGCCGATCACCGGCAGCCAGGAGAATAGCAGGGAATAGCTGCCGTAGCGACGGTAGTAGTCATGGGCTCGTTGCTGCTGTTCCGGAGAGACTCGCAACACCCGCTCGATCAGCCATTTGCCGCCCCACAGGCCGATCAGGTAGGTGACTACCGCCCCCAGGTAGTTTCCGGAGGTGGCGACGGCGACGGTGGTGAACGGCTCGTATCCGCCGGCCAGCATCATCACCAGCAGCCATTCCGACCCGAGTGGCAGCAGTGTGGATGCCATGAAGCTCAGGCAGAACAGCGTGACATATCCCGGCTGGTTGAGCCAGTCGTGCAGCATGACAGTATATGTCAGAAATGTGTTGTCAAAAAAAGCCAGATCGATACAATGCTCCCGGATGTTCTGCGATCGTTCCGCGCTCACATTGTAGCGATAAATTCATTTTCGGCAAGGGGGAAGCATGCAGAAGGGAAAACCGGCCAAAAAATATTCCCAGGCGGGGAGGCTGCATTCGATAATCAGGCTGCTGGAAACCAGGCGGGGCATGACCCTGGACGAACTTGCCGAAGAGTGCGGCGTGGACCGGCGCACGATCCACCGCGACCTGAACGCTGTGGAGGAGGCCGGCTATACACTGACCTCCGAGTGGATCGAGGGCAAAAAGGTCTATAGCTTTCTGGCCAAGTCCCGCAACATCCCCCCGATCACCTTCACCCTGCCGCAGCTGATGTCGCTGTACCTGTTGCGCTCGCTCGGCGCGCATCTGGCCGGCACCCCCTTCCTGGCCGAGATCGACGACCTGTTCCGCTCGATCAACTCGGTGCTGCCGGACCGCCACGCCGCCCACCTGGAGCGGATCGCGCGGGTATCGCTGCCGCTTTTGCACGGCGCCAGGGACTACTCCCGTTCGGCGGCTTTCCTGGGGGAACTGCAGCGGGCGCTCTTGCACCAGTACCGCATCCGGCTCGGCTATGCCAAAAAGGGCAAGGGCGAGGCCGACCAGTACCTGGTCGATCCCTATACGCTGGTCTTTCACAAGGGGGGTATCTATCTGCTGGGCAACGCCCAAAATCGCGGCGCCATGCGCCTGTTCGCGCTGGAGCGGATCTGCGGCGTGGAGGTTACCCGCCAGCGCTTCGAGATTCCGGACAGTTATCGCCCGGAAGAACATTTCAGCAAGGCTTTCGGGCTGGTTAGCGATGCGCCGATGAAGGTGAAGGTGCGTTTTTCCGCCGAGGTGGCCCATGCCGTACGGGAACGGGTCTGGATGGCGGGGCAGAAGATCGGCAGTGACGGTGAAGGGCGGGTGACCGTCGAGTTCGAGGCCACCGGCAGGATGGAGCTGGTTTCATGGATCCTGTCCTACGGCGCCCACGCCGAGGTGCTGGAGCCGCCCGACCTGCGCAAGGAGGTCAAGCGCCAGGTCAAGGAGATGCGCGAGTTCTACCGCAGCAAGGAGAAGGAGAGCGACACGGCCGAGAAGAAGGTCTCCATTTCCAAACGGAAAAAATCAGCGTAATCAACCTTGTTAATTTGTAGCTTATAGGCTAATATATGCCCACACAGGTATTTCCACACGAGATTGACTATTACAAAACCGAGAAGGGTATTGCGCCTTTCAAGGAATGGCTGGAGGCGCTTCGGGATGTAAACGGCCGGGCAAAGATTCGTGTCCGGCTCGACCGCGCTCGTATGGGAAGCTTCGGCGACCACAAACACCTTGATGAAGGTGTCTGGGAATTACGGATCGACTACGGGCCAGGATATCGCGTATATTTCGCCAAAGAAGAGAACCGGATTATCCTGCTCCTTATTGGCGGCGACAAGGGTAGCCAGAAAAGGGACATTGCACAGGCCACCAGCTACCTGCAGGATCACAGAAGGAGATAATAGCATGGCACACTTGACTGAATATCAAAAAGACCTGATCGACGCGCTGAAAGATCCGGCTGAGGCTGCGGCATATCTGAACGCAGCGCTTGAAGAGGGAGACCGTGAAACTTTCCTGCTGGCGTTACGCAATGTTGCCGAGGCCAACGGTGGTATGGCTGCTGTAGCGGACAAGGCCCATCTTAATCGAGAAAGCCTGTATCGCACCTTGTCACGCCGGGGAAACCCGGAAATTCGCACTCTGTTCAACCTGCTGCATGGGGTCGGACTGCGACTGAATATTACTCCGGAAACGGTTACAGCATAGGATTGTTAGTCATGGCACGATCATTTAAGAAAAATCTGATCCTGAAAATTGCGCCCACCAGGAAAGCCGTCCCGAAACGGCATGCATCACATAGAGTACGCCATGTCGATGAACTGGCTTCCGGCGCAGCCTACAAGCGCTGTTTCAATTCATGGGATATTTGTGATGTTCGCTTTCGACTGGATAAGCTGACCGTCGATAAGCGTAAAAAGTGCGATCGAGTGTTTCTTTGCAAGTGACTTGGTTTCGCGCTTTCTCCTCAGTTCTCCTCAAGTTTGCTAATCTGACACTTCTCCATGGATTCTTCCTAAACAAGCGTTATCGATTCTGTCAATCGACTTTGAAAATGACCCACCATCGGCGCCCAAAATTGACCCACCCTAAGTAGTTGTTTTCAGCTATTGATCCTCGTTTTTATTCTCCAGCTATCGTTTCCGGTTTCGATTACCAATAAAGCATTAAAGCAACTACGTTCCCACAGATTCGGCTATGGGTGACCCTTGGCTTCTCTGGCCTTCCACTCAAGCTCACCATACGATTAAATTGCCGACAATCGCCGCACCTTGGCCGAGAGTGATAGAGCCTCTCACCGTGCTATAACCTGCTGCATCCATGTAGCTTCCATCTTTACCGCCGTTTATGGTTACTGTCATGGCTCGGTCGAAGAGTAGATCCTCATAAAAAGTGTTGACCTGGGCAAAAATGGTGCTGCCGTCGGCGGAGTGGTCATAACCATCCTGAATCGTGGCGTAGTCTGTTGGCCATGCATTCGGCACCCGCACCTGAAAGTTGGGAGAGAATAAGGCGAAAACGTTCCGGTCGGCTGTCAGAGTGACGACGCACGTGTTAGCGCTTCCGTCGCAGGCGCTGCCCAGTGCGATAAAGAGCGACTTCCAGTCTGGCGTGGCGGTCAGGGTTATCTTGTCGCCGTAGCCAAACGGTGTTGGCGGACAGGAGGCGTTGGCGCAAGAATAGTTCTGCCCCTGTGTGCTTATGCCATGCACCGTACCGTTGCCGTAGATGGTCACGGTGAGGTTCCGGTTCTGGAGTGGAATGAGATGGTGTCAGGGCTACACATCTGACAAAATCATAAAAAGCGATTAATTGTGCAATGTGTAGCCCTGACACCCTTGTTACTTTCCCTCTTTTTTGAACCGGGTAGGAGGGGAGCCTCTCGGCTCCCGACCCCCCTAAGAACCGGACTTGAAACTTTCGCT
>JAVBXN010000020.1 GCA_030824515.1 Pelobacter sp. | reverse complement strand
GAGTCGGAGGGCTGGCCATTATTGGCGGTCATGTTGGGGATAGCTCCCTGGCGCACGGTCATCAGCGCCTCGCCCAGGGTCGGCTCCAGCTTGACCGACCAGCTCTTCTGTGCGGCCGGCACCGTGATGCGGTAATAGGCCGCCTCGCGGGGCGCCAGGCCGGTCTTGCTGACGCTGCCGCCGGTGAAGTTGCCCAAGTCTACTACCTGGATCGGCCAGGGAACGCTGCTGGCGTCGTTGCCGATGCCGATGCCGCGACTCTCCAGCGTGTATGAGAGCGCCGCCGTGTCGCTGCCGTCACCGGAAACCCCGACGTAGTAGCTGCCGGCCTCCAGCGGACTGCCCATGCCGGCGATCAGGTAGGAGTTCCTGTCTCCCAGGTAACGGCGGGTGGGACCGCCCAGGCCATTGGAAGGACTGTAGTACATGTCTCCGATACCGGGCGCCCACTGCCATCCGGTCTGCCAGTTGTTCATGTTTTCCAGGGAGCCGTAGTTGTAGCCGGTTTGTGAATTGAAATCGGCCGGCAACTGGTCTCGCCGGATGACCATGCGCGGATTGCCCAGCGTCGCCTTCAGACGCAGATCCCAACCAAGAAAGTTAGGCTCATATTTGGCGTTGTTGGGGTCGGTGGAGGAGGGTACGGTGAATTTGAACCATTGCCAGGTGTTTGCAATCTGGCTGCTAACTGCGGTACTGCTGCTGTTAACCTGCTTGAGAGGCGCCGGAATCTCGCGGGTTGTCAGTTGGAAGGCTCCCATGGCCTGGTTGGGGGTGTTGATGCCGATGTACCAGATGTCGGCCTGGTGGCCGGGGCGCTGCAGGAAGCCATAGGTGCTGCTGGCGTCTACGTGGGACGACTCGCTGACATTGGTGACATAGGCGCTGTTGCCGTTACGGTAGCTCCAGCTGGCGGGGACCGCATTGCGCCGCAGTGCGATTTCCCTTCCGGTCTGGTGGGCCGCGTCCAGATCGAGCTGCCATCCCAGGAAACCGAGCTGGGAGTTGATGTCGCTGACCTGGTAGTAGCGCCAACCGGAACGGTTGATGTCGTCATTAATGATCGGCGTGGTGTTGTAGGGGTAGGCATAGCCGGGTGGTACCGGATTGGGGTCGCTGGTGTTGATAAACGGTTTGCCGGTGACGGTCGGGATGAGGTTGGCCAGGGTGTAGGAAAAAGTTCCGCTACCATAGACCGTAATGTACCATGTGCCGTCGGTCAGGGTAGGGGGAACCTGGGTGATGCTGTCGATCACGCCGGCCGGCGCCTCGGAAAGTGCGCTGTTGGTCCAGCGATTGGGTACGTCTCCGCTTCTGATGTACAGCTGCGGGTTCTGTCCGACAGCGCCGGGTGTGAGATTTATCTGCCAGGCGATCTGGTCGATAGGCACATCGACCCGGTAGGTGGTGTAGCCGTAGCCGTTGATGCTGTTGCCGGCGCTGCTGCTGAAGCTCAGGGTGGTTACCGGTTGTCTGCGGGAATCCAGCGTGATGCTGCTGCCGGGCGTGCCGGTAACGCCGATGAAATAGACTGCATTAGTCAGGTAGGGGGGAACCAGCAGCATCTGTCCTACCTCGAACTGCTCGGCCTGCTCGGTCCAGACGGTCTTGACCGGGGCCGAGGACTGGCGGACCCAGATGGTCTGGCCTCCGCCGTTCAGCCATAATCTCCAGGCCTTGGTGGTGGCATCCACGCTGGTTCTGTAATAGAAAGTTCCCTCCGGTCCGATGGTGGCGGCAGCTATGCTGCTGATGTCGCCTACCGTGCCGATGTCCCGCGCATGAATTTCACCGCTGAAGATGTTCCAGGTGGAGCTGCTGGTTGCGTGGACCCGGATATACCAGGTCTGGTTGTCAGCATACTGGTTGGCGGCCAGGATCAGTCCGTCCGATCCGGTGACGGTGGATTTGTAGCTGGTATCGCCGAAGGGTATCGAATCCTGTTGAAGATAAAAGTTCGCCTCTCCGCCCAGGACGTTCAGCACGGTGCGCCAGGCCCCGGTAGTCGGCGCCTGGCTGGTGATGCGGAAGAAATACTCGCCGGCGCCGCTGGATGGCTGTCCGATGTTGCTGCTGCCGCCGGGGGCGCTGCCGTTGTCCCATGTTAGATTCTGTACGTAGAGGTCGCCGCTGCCGAGTTGCCAGGTGGCGCCGGGGGTTGCGTGGACACGGATGTACCAGGTCTGGCCCGACAGGGACGAGTCGGCAGGGATGTAGATGGCGTCGGAACCGACCGCGGTCGAGCTGTATGATCCGCCACCCAGCGGCGGATTGTCCTGCTGCAGATAGAGATCGGCTTCACCGGCGGTGACTTTGAGGACATTGCGCCAGCCTGGATGCAGCGGCGACTGGCCGGTTACCCGGAACAGGTAGTCGCCGCCGGCGCTGTCCGGCTGGTTGATGATGTTGACGCCGGCCAGGGTCGTGCCGTTATCCCAGGTCAGCGCGCGCAGGTAGGTCAGGTCCGCCGTGTAGCTGTAACTCAGGCTGGCATTGGCCTTGATGCGCACATGGTACTGTCCGCCATCGGCCAGGTTGGGGTCGCCAGCCGCAATCAGAAGTGTGTGCAAGGTCTGGCCGTAGCTGGCGGCCACCTGGGTGCCGGCGCTGTGGTTGATGCCGGTGTAGAGCGAAAAGTCGCTGGAGGCGCTGGTGGAGAGCACCAGTCGTAATCCGCTCTGCGGAGTGGGAAGCGTGATGTCGTAGTAGGCAAACTGCCCGCTGGCCAGGCTGCCGGTCAGGGTGGCGGCCTGGGCGGCGCCTGAAACCAGGCAGTACGCCAGAAGGCAGAACAAAATTAAGCGCCGGACGATTTTTCCGCTTCCAGATGAATTGGCCATGTCACAACTCCTTGCTCATGCTTTTCCCAATTTGTTTTCAAGTCTTTCGATCACATCGGCAACGGTGCCTTCGATATCATCTCCATAAACGGTGAAATACAGGTATTGCCCGCTGTGGTCGGACCAGTCCAGGTTCTCTACCGGCAGCGGAGCCAGCAGGGCTTCGATTTTCTCATAGGAGATCAGCGGTGTGCCGTCTGGCCATTTCCGGTCCAGCCTGGCCTGCTGGGCATCCGTCAGCGCTATCCGGTATGTGATGGAAAACAGTTCGGCTTTCAAGGTAATCTCCAGTTCTCCCGCAACATTATGAAGCCCCGATATGACAAAAGCCGCTTCCCCGTTGCGGGCAGGCGGCTTAATTGTCAGGAATCCAAACGCGTACGGCTTTATGCGCGTTTCTCAATCAAGTCATCTACCCAGGACATGGCTGCAGCTATGGTCGGAAAACCGATCGTGCTGGTCAGTACCAAAATCGAGTGGCGAATTTCATCGGGAGTTGCGCCCGCATCCAGGGCACGGGCCGCATGACTGCATACCGACCCCTTGGAGTGGATCGCAGCCGCGGCACCCAGTTGAATCAGATGAACGGTCTTGTTATCCAATGGTCCGGACGAGCGGGCTGCCTTGCTAAGCGCCTCGACAGCATCTATCAGGTCACTGTGGCGCTCCTTGAGCTTGAGGTAGAGTTCCGATGGTTGTCTTGTCATGTCGATATCCTTTCTGGTTGGATTGTTGGTTGCTTGCGGCTGGTTGATATTAACCAGACTTGGAGTTATTATTTTCACTTTATAAGATTACCATTAATCAGAAATATTTCAATTATATATTGAATAGATATCGGCTACTGGTATCTTGCAAACATATACCGCTTGCGACATTAGGATTTATACTGTATTACGACGAAAACAGCAGATGAATGACTTTTTATCCTGATGCTCAGCCACCCGTGTCAACGCATATTCAGCAATAATCGTGTAGCAAAGATAAGGAGAAGACAAATCATGAACCGACTAATTTTCTTGCTTATTGTTGCCGTTTTGACAAGTACATTTGCACCTTTGCGAAATATTGCGGCCGCGGAACATGCGCTGGTTACCGAACTCAGGCAGCTCACCGGAAAACCGGTTGAGGCTGCCAGTCATCAGAAAACCGGCCGGCTTAAATTTCTCGGTTTTGAGCAAGGGTATCAGGTCGCCGATTCCCCGGTAATGCGCAAGGATGTGGCGGCAGGGAGCGAAGGGGCGGCGGCAGCATTTCTGGAACGCTATGCTACTCTTTTCGGCGTGGACAATCCCGGCCGGGATCTGACTGTCAAGAAATCGGTTGCGGACAAGGGGCGCAACTTCATCCGCTATCAGCAGCATTACCAGGGTCTCCCTGTGATCGGCGGCGAGTTGATCGTCCATCTCAACAATAATGCCATTGTCACCACGAGCGGCAAGGCCTCCCGGGTCTCCGATCTCGCAACCGAACCGGCAATTCCTCCCGCCGAAGCGCTTCAGACTGCGCTGCGACTTGTCTCCGCTCTCTATCCGGAGGCGGGTGGCCGATTGACAGCATCCGAGCCGATACTGTCCGTATATAACCCGCTGATTTTCGGGCACGACCGGGATATCAACCAGCTGGTCTGGCAGCTTGAGGTCAAGTCCGCAGATGGCGCTCCCATCAGGGAATTTGTGCTGATTGACGCCCAAACCGGGCAGATGGTCCTTCATTTCAATCAGGTGGATTTTGCGAAAAACCGCATGATATACGACAAGTACAGTGTCCCATCCGACACGCTTCCCGGCACACTGAGGCGAAGCGAAGGGCAGGCTGCCACGGGAGATGCCGAGGTTGACAGCGTCTATGATTTTATCGGGGATACCTATGACTTCTACTTCGCCAACTTCGGCCGGGACAGCGTCAACGGTTCCGGCATGACGATAATCGGTACAGTACGATATGTCCCGGCCAATACGACCCCCCCATATAACAACGCCTACTGGGACGGCACTCAGATGGTTTGCGGGATAACCCAGTGCACTGACGATACGGTCGGACATGAACTGACCCACGGAGTGATCGATTTCACCGCCAATCTTTTTTACTACATGCAGTCCGGCGCGATTAACGAATCACTGGCCGACGTGATGGGCGAATTCATCGACCTGCTCAACGGCGCCGGGAATGACGCCCCATCACAGCGCTGGCTCTTTTCCGAGGATTCGGGAGCCATCCGTAACATGAGCAATCCGCCGGCTTACGGTCATCCGGACAGGATGCTGAGCACCCTGTACTCCTGCGGCGCCTCTGACAACGGCGGCGTGCACAGCAACAGCGGGGTTAACAACAAGGCCGCAGTTCTGATGACCGATGGCGGAACATTCAACGGCAAGACAGTAGTTGGGCTGGGATTTACCAAAGTAGCCAAAATCTACTACGAGGCGCTTACAAAAATGCTGGTCTCCGCCAGCGACCATGGCGATCTCTATTATGCGGTCAAGACCGCCTGCTCGAACCTGACCGCGACCGGAGTCACCACAACCGCCGATTGCCTGGAGGTGACAAAAGCGCTGGACGCCGTGGAGATGAGCCAACAGCCAACTTCCTGCCCGGCTCCGGACGCGCCGCTCTGCGATGCGGGCAAAAGCCCGGTCAATCTGTTCTTCGATGATTTCGAATCCGGTCCCTCCAAATGGGTGCTCACGGTTGTGCAGGGCGCCGATCCCTGGTCTGACCAATACGGCAATCTTATCAACCATGAACCCTATGCCAGCAGTGGTACCGGCCATCTCTGGGGATACGACAACAATGCGGTCTCCGATTCAAACGTGCGTACCGCTTCCGCCATGGCATTGCCGTCAGGCGCGTACCTGCATTTCAAACATGCCTATGATTTCGAGTTCGACGCGGGCGGTTATTATGACGGAGGTGTAGTCGAGTACAGCACCAATAGTGGAAGCACCTGGAATGACGCCGGTTCACTATTTACCACGAACGGCTATCCCCACACGATCTACAATGGCTCGAATCCGATCAACGGGCGCAGCGCATTTACCGGCTTGAGTAACGGCTATACCTCCAGCCGGCTGAATCTGAGTTCTCTGGCCGGAAGTAATGCCCTTTTCCGTTTCAGGATCGGTACCAATTCCTCCAATGGTGCGAAGGGATGGTTCATCGATGATGTGCGCGTTTACACCTGCGTGTCATCGGATGCGGTGCTGCCGGTTCTGAGCGCCTTCAGCATGCCAGCTACCGCCACGTCATTGACCGTAACCGGGCTCACCATCACGGCCAGCGACAATATCGGTGTAACCGGCTATTATCTTTCCGAATCGTCGGCAAAGCCGCTGGCCTCGGCAGCCGGCTGGCTGGGCACCAAGCCGACCAGCTACACATTCGGCAGCATCGGATCAAAAACCCTCTATCTGTGGGTTAAGGACGCCGCAGGAAATATATCGAACATGCTCAGCGCTGCTGTAAGCATCACGGATTCGATTGTTCCGACCATCAGCGTCTTCACCCTGCCGGCCACATCCACGAGCCTGACGGTCACCGGCATCGGCATCACCGCGGCTGACAACATCGGGGTCGCCGGCTACTACCTGTCCGAGTCGTCCGTAAAGCCGCTGGCCTCGGCAGCCGGCTGGCTGACGGTAAAACCGGTCAGTTACACCTTTGGTAGCCTGGGAGCGAAAACCCTCTACCTGTGGGTTAAGGATGGCGCCGGCAACGTCTCGTCCTCGTTGTCCGACGCTGTCATGATCACAATCGCTACAACTTCCAACATTTTGCTGAATGGCAATTTTGAGTCAGGGCACATTAACTGGGTCGAGTACTGCAGCGATGGTTCCCTTAATTCAATTATCGCTTCAAATGCCGGTTCCGGTAATAACGGCAGCAGCGGCTACGCCGTTTTCGGCGGATTCAACGGCCTGACCGAATATATCTACCAGGATGTAGCTATTCCGGCGGATGCCACCGCGGCTACGCTCTCTTTCTATCGTTACATCACCACCACCGAAAGCAGCACGGATACAGCCGCGTGGGACAATCTCTACCTTGAAGTCCTGAACCCGGCTACCAATGCGACTCTGGCGACATTGGCAAGTTACAGTAACGCCAACCACAACTCGGCATGGACAAAATCAACAGACTTCGACCTGCTCTCATACAAAGGTTCGACAGTGCGCATCAAGTTCAGAAGTACAATGGATGTTTCATATCCGACCACGTTCAATATTGACGATGTGGTTTTCAATGTGGCCACGCCGGGTAAACTGCCGCTTAGCGTATCAGTGACAGGTACCGGAAGCGGTTCGGTGCACAGTTCCCCTGCCGGCATATCCTGTGCGAGCGGTTCTACGGCCGGATGCTCCGCAAATTTCTCCCTCAACAGCAGTGTCACGCTGTTGCCGACTACGTCGGGCTATTCGTTGTTTTCCGCCTGGAGCGGTTGCGACTCAAGCAGCGTAAGCCAGTGCATCGTCGCCATGAACGATGCCAGGAATGTCACCGCAACTTTCACGGCAGCACCAAAGGTGAAGGTCGGTTCCAAGCCGTTCAACACTCTTCAGGACGCTTACAACGACCCTGCTACCACGAATGCCGCCATCATCAAACTGCTGGGAGGGACACTTGGCGGCGCCTTTACTGCCGCGGGAGGCAAAGACGTGACCATTGAGGGGGGATACAACGCTGACTTCAGCGCTAATCCGGATATGACTGTTGTGGATGGACCGATTGTACTGCAAAGCGGTTCCGTGGCCGTGGAAGTGGTTGTCATCAAGTAAAACAACAGCTACTTGCTTGAGATAACTGGAAGAGCGGATCATTGGACAAAAAGAAAAACAAGAAGGGATAATAATCATTGGAATAATTATGCAACCCAGTCTGTTTGGGAATTCACCAGAAAGAGATGACATGAAAAAATCAGTTGGTGCAAAGACATTACTCTTCCCGACACCGGTCCTGATGGTCGGCACATACGACCATGCCGGCAAACCCAACCTGATGAATGCCGCCTGGGGAGGTATCTGCTGTTCCCAGCCGCCGTGTGTTTCAGTTTCACTGCGCAAGGCGACCTATTCCCATGCATGTATCATCGAACGAAAAGCTTTTACAGTAGGGATCGCCTGTGAAGGCAGGATGTTTGAAGCGGATTACGTAGGAATAGCCTCGGGGCGCGACGCGGACAAGTTCGCCGTTACCGGTCTTACACCCGTCAAAAGTGAAGTGGTGGATGCGCCTTATGCCGTAGAGTTTCCCGTCGTTCTGGAGTGCCGACTGTTGCATGTCGTGGAAATCGGCCTGCATACCCAGTTCATCGGTGAGATTATTGACGTAAAGGCAGATGAAGACGTATTCGCTGAGGATGGTCACCTTGATATCTTGAAGATCAAGCCGCTCATTTATGACACTTCCCGCAAGGGGTACCACGGCGTTGGCCCGCTGCTGGGCAAGGCTTTCACCGTGGGAAAGAGCCTGCAATCGTAGGACGATTGGCAGTTTGATCACCGAAGAACGATGATGCTCATCAAAAATCATTACAACCGGAGCTGACATATGAAGATAGGTTTTATAGGACTTGGCATTATGGGCAGCGCCATGGCAACAAATCTGCTCAAGGCAGGATTTAATGTAACGGTGTGGAATCGCTCTATCGATAAATGTTCGCCATTGATCGGCCTGGGGGCGACTCTAGCCGCTTCCCCGCGATCGTTGGCCGAGAGTGCCGATGTCACCATAGCCATGATGGCAACCCCAGCCGCAGTTCAGTCGGTACGGGACGGGGATGAAGGAATCGTTGCAGGGCTGTCGGCTGGCAAAGGCTATCTGGACATGTCTACGGTGGATGCGGACACATCGATGAAGTCAGCCATGCTGGCTCACGAAAAAGGGGCTCTTTTTTTGGAGGCTCCCGTGGCCGGGAGTCGTAAGCCGGCTGAGGATGCCACACTGACCATCATGGCGGCGGGAGATCGGGAACTGTATGATTCTTCGTTGCCGGTACTGGAGAAGATGGGCAAGAAAATAATGTTCCTGGGTGAAACAGGAAACGCCGCCCGCATGAAGCTGGCCAACAATCTGGTGATGTGCGGGATGCTGACCGCTCTGAGCGAAGGCATTGCCCTGGCGGCCGGGAGTGGGCTGGATAGTTCCCAACTACTTGAAGTCCTGGATTCCGGGGCTGTTGCCAACCCGATGTTCAGAATGAAAGGACCGCAAATAGCCGCTAACAGGGATTTTCCCACCGCATTCCCGCTCAAGCATATGCAGAAGGACTTGCGGCTCGCTTTACAGCTGGCTGAAGAAGTCGGGCAACCTCTCTTTGCAACCGCAACCATCAATGAACTCTACAAAGCAGCCCTGGCTCAAGGGCTCGGTGAGCAGGATTTCGCCGCTGTCAGTCGGGTTATAATGAAGTAGCTGTAAAATCTGTAACGGCAGTTAACCGCCGAGAGCCGTGCTGGGTTTTGTCGAAGTATTGGCTCCTTTCCATGCGACTGGCCTTCTGTAACGCTAATAGAGTCTTTAAGAAATGAAAGCCGTTGACTTGCGTGACATTTGTGTACACAATTAGAGCACAAATGGAGGGAATAATCATGAAATTTTTAAGCGTCCGTGATTTGAGGAGTAAATCTGCTCAGGTTTGGAAAGATCTCCCTTCGGAACGAGAGTTAATAATTACCAGCAATGGCAGGCCAATAGCCATTCTTGCAGCTATCAGTGAATCGAATCTAGAAGAGTCGCTGACTGCATTTCGACAGGCGCGTGCTGTTGAAGCAGTCGCAAGCCTTCAACGCCGCTCAGCTGACAATGGAGCCAACAATCTGACAATGGATGAAATCGACGCAGAAATCAGGGCTGTTCGGAAAAGCCGTATTCTACCTAAATGAATATTGTCCTTGATACCAATGTTCTAGTGTCTGGTCTTTTATCACCGTTCGGTCCTTGCGGCGAAATAGTCCGCATGGTTTCGTCCGCTGAACTAATACTGGCCTTTGATGCCAGAATCATAACAGAATACAAGGACGTTCTTGTTCGTCCAAAATTCAAGTTTGATAAAAACAAGATTGATGCCTTACTTGATCACATCGAGTACCGTGGACTTGTCGTCGCCTCATCCCCTCTACCGCAATCCCTACCGGATATTGATGACGAACCTTTTCTGGAAGTTGCAATCGCCGCAAAAGTGGTCTGTATTGTAACGGGTAACCATACCCACTTCCCACCCGACCTTTGCCTGGGAACTAAAGTATTTTCTCCAAGTGATTTTCTAACATTCTACAAAAAACAGCACATGTAAAAACAGAAAACGGGCTTGCTTTCGCAAACCCGCTATTATTGGCGCGCCGAAACAAATGATAATCAGTACCGGGAAATAAGCATTGATATCTTGGTCCGACTCAGAGGGGGGTAAGGGATGATCAGACTGAATTCCGATCCAGACTCCGATACTGTTTTGGCTCTACTATGTTAAGCATGTTGCATCGCTCGGCAAGTGAGTGGGTTTTCAAATTGCCAACTTGACAAAATAAACGGTTGACAGTTTTGTTTGAAAGATATATCTTGATGTTAAGCTATTTGATGTTGATGTAATTGTTTTAAAATGCACCGGGGGTAGAAATGAAGCTCACAGACAAATCAACATATCGTGCTTTGAATACCTACACCAAGCTGATGCGGGCGGCTGAATCGGTCACCAGCAGGGTGCATCGCGTCCTGGCGGAACCAAAGCTTACTATCAGCCAGTTCGGTGTACTTGAAGCGCTTTATCATAAAGGGCCATTGTGCCAACGTGACATCGGCTCAAAGATACTCAAGAGTTCGGGAAATATCACATTGGTGATCGACAACCTTGAGAAACAGAAGCTTGTGAGTCGAGTAAAAGACGAAAATGATAGGCGCTATTTCACCATTAACCTTACAAAAACCGGGACAGATCTGATTACCAAGGTATTCGCGGATGTTGAAGCCGCAATCGTTATGGAAATGGCTTCGCTTGAACAGGACGAACAAGAATTACTTGGGAAATTGTGTAAAAAATTAGGCATGAAAGGAGGTTAGTGCCGTAGATGCTTTTTTTTAGCCAGATAGTTCAATATTAAACCATTATTCAAATTAAAGGAGTAACATCATGAAAAACATCATCGTATCAATCAGCACCATTATCTCCCTGGCTCTTCCGACATTCGCATTTGCCACAACCTGGACCATTGACCCCGATCACTCCAATGTCGGTTTCAAGGTCAAACACCTGATGGTGTCAAACGTGAAGGGCAGTTTCGACAAGCATACCGGCACCGTTGAGATTAATGACAAAGACATCACCAAATCAAAGGTAGAAGTCAGCATTGATACCAATTCCATCAATACCAATGTCCAGAAGCGTGACGAGCATCTACGCAGCGCCGACTTCTTCGATGCAGTAAAATACCCTGCAATGACATTCGTATCAAAAAAAGTTGCCAAGGCCGGTAAGGACAAGCTGAAAGTCACTGGCGACCTGACTTTGCACGGCGTAACCAAACAAGTTGTTCTTGATGTTGAAGGTCCGAGCAAGGAGAGCAAAGACCCCTGGGGTGCTATCCGTCGCGGTGCCACCGCCAGCACCAAGATCAACCGCAAGGACTTCGGGTTGGTCTGGAACAAGGCCCTGGAAACCGGTGGGGTTGCTGTGGGAGATGAGATAACAATCACCCTGGAGATCGAGATGATCAAGAAATAGCGGAACCTTACAAGTGAAGCATGCCGTTTTTCGGTCGAATCAGAAGAATGCACGAGATAAAGAAAAAAGGACTTACATTTGCTTGTAAGTCCTTTTTTTATTTGGCGCGCCCGATAGGACTCGAACCTATGACCTACGGCTTAGAAGGCCGTTGCTCTATCCAGCTGAGCTACGAGCGCAAATTGTGAATAATATGAATTCTGGATGTTTCATCGAGTGCTTGATACCGTACGAGTCCGGCACTATAGCTTTTTAAATGATTGATTGTCAAGACTGACGGAGTAAACCAAGTTCAATTATCGCAAAGAGCGTCAAAACTTGATCTTTATTCCCACCCCGATCGATTGCGGCGGAGTGTCTCCATGTTTTGCATCGGGTGTTAAGTGGAGATACTTGTAATCTATGTTAAGTGAAGAATTACCACCGAGCAGGTAGTTGAACCCGGCCTGACCTGCCACTCCGGCATTGATCCTGGTTTTATCCCCCGGTTTGTTTTCCTGTTGAAATGTGTATGCTAGTCCGGTGCCCAGATAGGGCTTGAATCCATTCGTGCCTTTGAATCCGTATTTTGCGGAGAGAAGGCTGGTAGGTGGCGGCGCTTTAGGGTCATCGGTTGTCTGGGTTAGTTTGTCAAAACCCAGGGACAAATTGTAGAGCGTCTCTTCGGCCTGGGCCTGGGCAAGCGCGGTCAGCAGGCAGAAGATGGCTGCGGCTAAAATATATGCGGTTTTGTTTGCATTATTCATCTTCATGTTGCGGCGGATTCCGTGTTCAAATGTTTGCAGAACTACATTTGTCATGTCACAAGATCTACAACCAACCCCTTGATGCCGATCACTTTGGCTGTAATGGCCATGCTGTCGCGATTTTCCTTTACGATCAGATTATAAAGCTTGTCGGCTTCGCTGTTGATCACGGTAATTATCTCGTAGCAGCGGGGATTTTGCGGAGTCCCGCCAAACTTTTCCAAACGGTATGCTTCAGCGTTTATCCTCGTTGCCAGCCTGCTCAAGAGATCCCGGAACTGCTTGAAGTTCGGCAGTGTCGGCTCAAAGGTCAGTTTGTTGCCGGCCTCTTCGATCTCTTTGCGCAGGGTGTCAATATCAGTGTCATATTCTTCGGTTTGACGTTCCTGACGACTGAGACCTGCCGAGAAAAAAGAGTTCAGAACCCCTTTGGCCGGAGAGGAACTCTTGGTCTTCTTTTCAATATCCCTGAGTGACGAGTTGTCCTGAATGCGCATGATCATACCTTTTACTTGATTTGTTCTGCTATTGAACAATAGCACAGTCGTAATACTCCGGCAATTGATGCAAAAATGCAACAATCCAGTTTGCAACAGAATCGGTCTATGGTATCATTCGCAAATTGATATTACCTTTTCATAAAGGAGAACTAACCATGCTCGAACTATTGGAAAAAGCTGTCATGACAGCTATCGGAACCGTTGCAATCACTCAGAAAAAAGGCGAGGAACTTGTGGCAGAGATGAAAGACAAGTTTAAAATGAGCGAGGACGAGGGCAAGAATTTTGTTGAAAGGATCCAGTCCATTGCCAAGGACAGCCGGGAGAAGGTCCAGCAAATGGCCGAGATTGAAGTTCAAAAGGTGGTTGACCGCCTTGGACTGGTGACTCGCGAGGAGTACGACCGACTGGTGAAGAGGGTTCAGGATCTGGAATCAAGGAACTCCGACTAGGTTCCGAATGTTTTCATTTTTCAAGATAAACAGTAACATTCGCAGCATCCGTCGCTATTGGAATATCGTCAGGGTTTTGAGCAAATATGGTTTTGACAATGCTCTGGAGATGCTTGGCCTTGCCGATATGGCCGCCAAAGGCAGGCGTCTGTTTCGGAGCGGTGCACTGGACCTGTCCGGATACAGTTCCGCCGAACGAATGCGCATGGCGCTGGAGGAGCTTGGCCCCACATTTGTCAAGCTTGGCCAGATTCTTTCAACCCGTCCGGATATTATTCCAGCCGCATTTCTTACGGAATTCGAAAAACTCCAGGACCAGGTTCCCAGTATTTCCTTCGAGGAACTGCGTACCCAGATCGAGCTGGAATTGGGGGCATCTGTCGAGGATCTGTTCGAATTTATCGACCACGAATCTCTGGCTGCGGCCTCCATCGCACAAGTCCACAGGGCTCGGCTGAAAAGCGGCGAGGAGGTCGTGGTCAAAGTTCGCCGGCCTGGCGTGGTAAAACTGGTCGAGTCGGATATAAGCGCGATGATGGCGCTTGCCCAGCTTGCGGAACGCCACGTCTCCGGCAGCGAACTTTACGATCCGGTCGGTGTGATGCGCGAGTTTGCCCGTTCCATAAGACGCGAGATGGATTTTTCCCGCGAAGGGCATACCATCGAAAAATTCCGCGACAACTTCAAAACCGTCGCATGGATGCACTTTCCCCACGTTTACTGGACTCACAGCTCCCGCGGCGTGCTGACGATGGAGTATATCGACGGCATCAAGGTCTCGGATCTTACAGCGCTCGAAAACGCCGGGCTTGACCGTAAACTGATAGCAAAGCGGGGAGCGGATGCTTTCCTGGAGATGGTTCTCAAGCACGGCTTCTTCCACGGAGACCCGCATCCCGGCAATGTATTCATTCTGCCCGAAAACAGGATCTGCCTGCTTGATTACGGGATTGTCGGGCGTATCGACGAGAGCCTGACTTCGTTTCTGAGCGATATCATCATTGCCATCGTGAATCGTGATATGGATCAGGTTGTTTCGCTGCTGCTGTTTGCCGGTGATATCTCAGACAGCCTGGATATCCGCTCGCTGAAGCGCGATCTGTCCTATTTCATCGACGGCTACTACGAGGTGCCGCTCAAGGAGATAGAAGTCGGACGAATGCTGCTCGAATTCATCGAGATCATAACCCTGTATAATATTCGTATCCATCCAGATCTGATGCTGCTGGCCAAGTCACTGGTGATCGTGGAGGGCATGGGGCGTACTCTCAACCCCGCTTTCGACATGGTTGAGCATGTGCGGCCTTTCATGGAAAAAGCGGTGCGCCGCAAGATGTCGCCCAAGAACATTTACAAGGACATCAGCACGGTGCTTTCCTCCTACACAAGCCTGGCAAGCAACCTTCCCCGCGATCTGAAGGAAATCATCAACCGCCTCAACCGCAACAAATTCAAAATCGATCTCGAACATCGCGGCCTTGACAAATTCAATACCGATTTCGATCGCTCCATGAATCGTCTCTCTTCCAGTCTGATCCTGTCCGCTCTCATCATCGGATCATCCATCATCATGCAGACTGATAAAGGTGTCCAGTTCCTCGGATTTCCGGTTCTTGCCTTCATCGGTTACGTGGTGGCCGGCCTGTTGGGACTCTGGCTGGTATATGCCATTATCCGCTCCGGAAGGATGTAAGGGGAATCTGACCGCATGAGTAACAGATTGCCGCCGGAGGAGCGGAAAAAGAGGATACGCGAAGCGGTCATCATTGTCCTGTCGGTTATTCTGATCATCTTCCTGACCAGGGCCGAGATCAGCCTTACCCAGTTGAGTTCGGACGCCAAACTGGGCAGCAACATTGCAATCTTCGCGGTGATCAACGTCGTGATCCTGCTGGTGATCCTGCTGGTATACCTGGTCAGTCGCAATGTTGTTAAACTGTTTGTAGAGAGCCGCTCAAACCCGCTTGCCAAGCGTCTGCGCACCAAACTTGTACTCTCCTTTGTCGGCCTTTCGCTGGTTCCCACCATGCTGTTGTTCTTTGCCGCGGCCGGTTTTATCAATAACACGGTACACAACTGGTTCAATACGCAGGTGGAGACCTCACTCAGTGAATCGCTTGAAGTGGCCCAGACCTATTACAAGAACTCGGCTTCCAACGCACTCTACTACGGCAAGCAGATCAGCGGTTTCATCAAGGACCAGAAACTGCTGAACGAAGACAATCTGCCGGAACTGAAGAATCTGATCCGGCAGAAGCAGAAAGAGTACAACCTGGGTGTGGTTGAAGTCTATTCCGCCCAGCGCGAGGAGCTGGTGCGGGCCGCCAATCCGTCTGTGCCAAAGGGGGAGTTTACCAACCCGACCTCGGAGGACATCAACCGCGGCTTGACCGGGGAGGAACTGACCAGGATCAACCAGGCCGGCAAGGCCGATCTGATTCGCGGGATTGTGCCGATCCGTTCCACCTGGAACAAGGACGACGTGGTGGGAGTGGTGGTTGTGAACTACTATGTCCCTTATTCTCTTGTCAGCAAGATGAAGGAGATCACCGAGTCCTATCACGAATTTCGCCAGCTGAAGATCCTCAAGAATCCGATCCGGACCGGTTACATAATTACGCTGTTTCTGATAACTACAGTAATCGTCTTTTTTGCCTATTGGATGGGTGTGTATCTGGCCAACAGCATGACCAGGCCGATCCAGGAACTTGCCGAGGCGACTCTGAAAGTAGCCGACGGCAACCTGGATGTCCGCATCGAAGCACATTCCGATGATGAAATCGGCATGCTTGTGCGTTCTTTCAACCGCATGACCGAAGATCTGCGTACCAAGCAGCAGGCCCTAAATGTTTCCAATTTTGAATTGTCGCGTATCAACCAGGAGATCGAGCGTCGTCGCCAGTACATGGAGATAGTGCTTCGCAATGTGGCTGCCGGTGTTATTTCCGTTGACCGCGAGGGGGTTGTTCGCACCATCAACAAATCCGCGGAACGCTTGCTCAACGTCAAGCTTGACTCGGTTCTGGGGCAAAACTTCCGCAATGTCATCCAGGGCAAGCACCTTGAAATAGTCAATGAGTCACTACGTGACCTGGTAAAGTCGCAGCACGACAGCATCAGTCGTCAGATTTTCCTCGATGTGCGCGGCACAAGGTTGGCTCTGCATCTGCACCTGACCATGCTGCGGGATGAGGGGGGCGAAAACCTGGGGATGGTTGTGGTTCTGGACGATTTGACCCAGATGATGCGTGCCCAGCGCATGGCGGCCTGGCGCGAGGTTGCCCGTCGCATAGCCCATGAAATCAAGAACCCGTTGACGCCGATTCAGCTCTCGGCCCAGCGACTTCGCAAGCGCTACCTGTCCCGTTTCAGTGATGATGAGAAGGTCTTCGATGAATGTACCGAGATGATCATCAAATCGGTTGACGATCTAAAAAATCTGGTAAACGAGTTTTCCAATTTTGCGCGTATGCCGGCCATCCAACCGGAACCGAATGATATCAACGCGCTGATACGTGAAACCCTGACCCTTTATCAGGAAGCTCATCGCGGAGTTACATTCAGTTTTGTCGAAGACGAACTGATGCCGATACTCACCATCGACCGGGATCAGATAAAAAGGGTAATAATAAACGTTCTCGAAAACGCTGTCGCGGCGATGGAGGAAAATGGCAACATCGTACTTACGACTATGTACGATGCGGTTCTGAAGATGGCTGTGATCAGCATTGCCGACGATGGTCCCGGTGTTCCGGCCGAAGACAAGCAGCGCCTGTTCGAACCGTACTTTTCAACCAAAAAAAGCGGAACCGGGCTGGGACTCGCTATCGTCAGCAGTGTAATCAACGATCATGGTGGCTTTGTCAGGGTGCGTGACAACAAACCGCATGGTGCGGTTTTCGTGATCGAGTTGCCGGCGGGTTAGCATATTTGCAGATAGTCAGGTAATTTTACGGGGAGTCATAATGGTACACACTATTCTTGTTGTTGATGATGAGAAGGATATCAGAACTTCACTTTCCGGAATCCTTGAGGATGAAGGCTATGAGGTAATCACCGCTGCCAGCGGCGCCGACGGGATCGAGTGCGCCCGGCAGGAGTTGCCTGATCTGATCCTGCTGGATATCTGGATGCCGGGCATGGACGGCCTGGAAACCCTGGAGAAGCTCAAGTCCATCTTTCCCCAGGTAACGGTTATCATGATCTCCGGGCACGGCACGATCGAGACCGCAGTACGTGCCACCAAACTGGGCGCATTCGATTTTATCGAAAAGCCGCTCTCTTTGGAGAAGGTTCTGATCAGCGTTGCCAATGCGCTGAAACTCCAGGAGCTGAAAGCTGAAAATGCCGAACTCAAGCGAACCGCCGCCAATGAGTACGAACTGATCGGTGATGCCCCGATTCTGGCTCACCTGAGGGATCAGATCATGCGCGTTGCGCCCACTTCCGCCTCGGTTCTGGTTACCGGGGAAAACGGTACCGGCAAGGAGCTGGTTGCCCGATCCATTCACTATTACAGCCCGCGCCGGGATCGCCCGTTCGTTGCCATCAACTGTGCCGCCATTCCGGAGGAGCTTATTGAGAGCGAGCTGTTCGGGCATGAAAAAGGCGCCTTTACCGGCGCGGTGGCCCAGAAGAAGGGCAAGTTCGATCTTGCTGACGGCGGCACGCTGTTTTTGGACGAGATCGGGGACATGTCCCTCAAGACCCAGGCCAAGGTGCTGCGCATTATTCAGGAACGCTGCTTCGAACGCGTGGGAGGAACCCGCCTTGTCTCTGTCGATGTCAGAATTGTGGCAGCCACCAACAAGTCTCTCGATCAGGAAATCCTGCAGGGAAGATTCCGGGAAGACTTGTACTACCGCATCAATGTGGTGCCGTTCCGTGCTCCGGCCTTGCGTGAAAGACTAGAGGATATTCCGCTGCTGGTAAGACATTTCGTGGCCCAGTTCTATCGCAGGGAAGGGCGCGAGGCAAAGGCTTTCCTGCCGGAGGCTGTGGAACTGCTGGCCGGTTACGATTGGCCCGGCAATGTCAGGGAGCTGAAAAATATTATCGAACGTATCCTGATCATGACTCCCGGCCGGACGATTACGGCGGCCGACGTACCGGATCTGAGAGGCGGAGCAACTACCGGGCGCACTCCCTGTCCCAAGCTCGAAGGAGCCTTTGCCATGTCTGTTCTGCGGGATGCACGCGAAGAGTTCGAAAGGGAATTCATCATCCACAAGCTGGAGGCCAATGACTGGAACATCTCCCGGACTGCGGAAATCATCGAGCTTGAAAGAAGCAACCTGCATCGCAAGATCAAGAGTTACGGAATTGATGTCAGGAAATAGTTATATGTAAAGCAAATAATGCATATGGGTTGGTAACAGATGAGCAGATCACGTAAAATATTTGCAGTATTTCTGGTCTCGGCGGTAGCCGCCTGTATTGCGCTGATACTGTATCTGCGCTGGCGTCCGATCGACACGCACCCTGACTCTACTTACCTGTTGCTGCTGCAGGAGGCATACGCGGCAGTTCTCAAAAATTATGTTGAAAAACCGGATTCCAAAAAACTGGTGCAAAGCATGGTTGACGGAATGCTGGCCACGCTCGACCCGCACAGTGCCTATCTGCCTCCTGAACCTTATCACGAGATGGAGGTGCAGATGACCGGTGCTTTCGGCGGAGTCGGAATCGAGCTTGGCATCAAGGACGACAAGCTGACCGTGATAGCTCCGATCGAGGATACGCCTGCATTTAGAGCCGGAATACAGTCTAACGATCATATCTGGAAAATTGATAATTCCCTTACACGCGGCATGAACATTTCCGCTGCCGTAAAACGCATGCGGGGCGAGAAAGGGAAAACTGTAACGCTGACGATCTTGCGTAACGGATCACCTAAGCCGCTGGTCTTCAACCTGATTCGCGACATTATCAAACTCAAGAGCTTGAAATCGCGCCAGCTTGCCGAGGGGTACGGTTTCATCAGGATATCCCAGTTTCAGGAGCAAACCGGGCCAGAATTCAAACAGGCCCTCCATGATCTTAACTCGGCGGCCGGCGGACGCATGAAAGGTCTGGTGATCGACCTGCGTTATAATCCGGGCGGTCTGCTGGAATCTTCGGTTGAAGTCGCCAACTGTTTCATCGGTGATGATATCAATAAAACCGCTATCGTTTCGATCAAGGGCAGGGGAGAACACAGTCGCGTATATAATGCCACGTTGGGCGAGAAGGAACCGCGTTACCCGATAGTGGTTCTGATCAACGGCGGCAGTGCCAGCGCTTCCGAGATCGTGGCCGGAGCACTGCAGGATCACAAGCGCGCCATCGTGATGGGTAAGCAGAGTTTCGGCAAGGGGTCGGTTCAGTCCGTATTTCCGATGAGAGGTGATGCTGCCCTGAAACTGACGACAGCGCTCTATTACACACCTAACGGACGCTCGATACAGGCCAAGGGAATTGTCCCGGATGTGGATGTTCCAAACATAGTGCCGCTGCCGGTAAAAGAGAAGGAAAAGGATTTCAAGGAGAAAGACCTGGAGAGGAGCCTGGCATCGGACGGTAAGCCGGAGCCGTCGCAACCACGCCCCCTGCCGCCGGTTTCCCCACACGGCGGCGCTGCCCGGGATACGGACCTGCAGAAAGATTATCAGCTGAAGAGGGCGCTTGAATTATTGCAGTCCCTCGGCATGTTGAAGGAAAAGGGCTTCTGAGGGAGTTGAACTATGCCGCGGTCTCAGGAGAGGCCGCGGTTTCTGAATACCCGCATCAAAAGGACACCCAGGATTGACAGGCAGAGTCCCACGCAGAGGGACAGGTAGCCGATTGACCTTCCTTCGCCCCATCCGAACAGATCCTTGTTCTTCATCAGAAAAATCAATGCCAGGCCGCCAAATGTTGCAATACCACCGAATATGTATACTCCGAAGGCGATAATCGCCAAGCCGATACCCTGTTTTCCAGCCATATGTTTTTTAGCCTCTTGAATGTTTATCAGTCGTTCAGGAATTGCTGCAGCTTTGCACCGATGTCGTCCTCGCGCATCATCGCCTCGCCGATTAAAAAGGCTCCGGCTCCATCGTGCTGAAGCCGGACTATGTCAGCCCGGCTGTTTATACCGCTCTCGGCCACCAGCAGGCGATCTGCGGGCATCATGCGGGCCAGTCGCCCGGTCGTATTAAGATCGGTTTCAAAAGTGCGCAGATTGCGGTTGTTGACGCCAATCAATTTGCAGTCAGTCTCAAGCGCCATCTCCATCTCGGTCTCGTCATGTACCTCCAGAAGAACGTCCAGATGCAGCTCCTTTGCGATAGCTTTAAACTCCAGCAATTGGTTGAGCTCCAGTAGCGAGGCTATCAACAGAATCGCATCGGCTCCCGCTGCGCGTGCTTCGTAGATCTGATACTGGTCGATGATGAAGTCCTTGCGCAGCAGCGGCAGGGAGACCGTCTCACGGATCAGTGCCAGGAAGCGCAGATGCCCTAGAAAGAATTGTTCGTCCGTCAGCACCGAAAGGCAGGTGGCGCCGTTGTCCTGGTAGATCTCGGCAATTTCCAGCGGATCGAAGTCGGGGCGAATCACCCCTTTGCTGGGAGAGCCCTTTTTTACCTCTGCAATGATCGCGGTCCAGTTCGATGCAACAGCTTCACGCAGGTGCCGTTCAAAGCCGCGCGGCACGTCTTCCAGATCACCGATGCGCTGCTTGAGTTCGCTGATCGGTGCGCCAGCTTTGGCGGCTGCAATTTCCTCCCTCTTGTGGGCAACAATCGTTTTCAATATGTCGGGTGTATCGGCTGTCATGTCCACTCTTTCGTCATTTATTAATTAAAATATTCCGCACGGCTATCTTTGTTACACCGGTCTGCATCGGGAAATCACACCTGATTCGTCAGATCGGCGAGTTTCTGCACCTGCTGTAGGGCACGACCCGAGTCAATCGCATCGATCGCCAGGGCCATTCCTTCTTCGGGTGTCAGGGCCTTACCGGCAGCCAACAATGCATAGGCGGCGTTCAACAGCACGATCTCCCTGCGCGGCCCGGTCTCTCCCTGAAGAATGGATTTGACTATCCCGGCATTGGCAACTGCATCGCCACCCTTGAGAGCGGACATCGGGCAGCGGGACAGTCCCAGCTGCTCCGGGGTAACCGAGAACAGCTTGACTCCGGCGGGGGTAACCTCGGCCAAAAGAGTCTCGCCGGTCAGCGTCATCTCATCCATGCCGTCGCAACCATGCACCACGAAGCCATGTTTGCAACCCAGTTTATGAAGAACACCCGCTAGTTTTTCGACCAGGTCTGCCCGGTAGACGCCCATGACCTGGCAATCGGCTCCGGCCGGATTGGTCAGCGGTCCCAGGATGTTGAAGATGGTGCGGATGCCGATCTCGCGACGGGGTCCGATGGCGTGTTTCATCGCACCATGCAGGGCAGGGGCGAACAGGAAACCGATTCCGATCTCGGCGATGCAGTTTTCTACCGTTTCCGGAGTAACGTCCAGATTGATACCCAATTTTTCCAGAACGTCGGCGCTGCCGCAGGCCGAAGAGACCGAACGGTTGCCATGCTTGGCCACCTTGACGCCACAAGCCGAAACTACAAAAGAAACCGTGGTGGAAATATTGAAAGTATTGGTGCCGTCACCGCCGGTACCGACAACATCCAGGATGGTTTCCCGGTCGATGTTGATGTCGTCGCGGTCCATATCCAGAACACCACGACCGACCCTGATCGGCGTAGCCCGTTCACGCATGACCCGTGCGGCTCCGGTGATCTCCTCAATTGTTTCGCCCTTCATGCGCAATGCGGTTATGAATGCTCCGATCTGGGCCGCGGTACATTCGCCGGACATGATCTGGTTCATGACCTCGATCATCTCACCTTCAGAAAGATCCTCTCGCTCGACAATCCTTGCAATCGCGTTCTTAATCATAATAATTCCTCACAATCCAGTGATTCGGGTAAAAAAATGGGGATGTGTAAGCATCCCCATCTGCAATGTTTTTTGGTATGGACTTATTTCTACAGGCCTTCCCGAATCTTGCGGATGGCCTCTTTTATGAGCGATTCGGCCAGGTCCGGAACCACTTCCCATACGATCCGTTCAATAACTTCTTTTGAAGCTGATGATATGGCGGATCTTAGCTGCTCTTCGGTCAATGCAGCCGGGGCGGCGACAAATGCCGGAGTCTCAATCGCAGATGGCGTTTCGGGCGTTGAATACTCCGGTGCTGGTGCCGTAATGATCTGGGGAGGCTGTTCCGCGACCTGTTCAGTTGGAGCTACAAATACGGAAGAGGGCTCATCATCAAAAGCAGCAAAAGTCTGCTCGGCGGCTATGAATGCCGGAGCGACCGGTTCGACAGCAGGTGTGAAAACCGGTGGAGCAACATTGACAGGCTGGACAGGTTCCTCATCTTCAAACGAGATGTCTCCGAACGCCGGTTCCACGACTGGCACCGCCTGTTCGGTAAATGCCGCGGGAGGAAGCTCGGAAACAGTTTCTTCTTCAAACTCAAAGGTGTGTTCTTCGACAGGAATCCACTGCGAACCGGTATTTTGTTCAGATGATCCCGATGTTACAGCAGGCTGAACAAGTTGTGCATCCGATTCTTCCTTGACGATTGCAAAAACATCCGGTTCTGCCTCGAACTCGAATGGCGCTGCTATCGGAGTAGCTTCAAAAACCGGAAGAGATGCGGTCTGAGGTTTGGAAATCGGTTCAACTTCAGTAGTGAATGCCCCCCAAATATCCGATGGGGTTGAAACGGGAGGGGTTTCATTCTCTTGGGTAATCGCAGGTTCTGCAAAAGGTTCTGGGGCTGGAGCAAAAACAGGCGCCGGTGGCTCTGGTTCCATCTGGGGGATTGATTGCGCTTTCGCGGCCAGCGCAGCATTTTCGCGTGCCAGACCAAGTTCAGCAAGCTCTTTGACCTTGCTGATAATCTGTTGTGATTCGAATGGTTTGGCAAGGAAATCGTCCGCACCGCATTTCTTGGCTTTATCTTCATCAAACGGCTCGAACGAACCGGTAAGGATCAGGATCGGTTTGTTGGCCAATGCCGGCGTCGCACGTACGGCCTCGGAAACTTCATAGCCGGTCATGCCTGGCATGAGGGCATCGATAAGCAGCACATCGGGGCAGACTTCCCTTGCCTTCTCAATTGCTGCCTTGCCATTATCGACGACCGTCAGGGAGTAATCGTCTCCCCCGAAAATGATGCCGATTACCTTCTGGATAGTGATACTGTCATCGGCGACCAGCAGTTTGATGCTCATCGATCTCTCCCTTGTTGAGTGGATGCGGAAGAATTTGTATGCTGAAATTAACTAGCACAGGAGTTGTAACGTGTCAAGTTATTAGAGTTTTAGGGCGCTTGCACGTTGTTTGAAATTTCGTCTGCCATGCGTGGGTGTGAAAAGATCGAAACGGCCAGAGTGGATATGTCGCTTCTCAATCGGCTGAACTGCCGAACATCCTGATAGTCAAGACGAATTGTAAGCATGAGCACAAACAGATCCTGCTCCGGATCCAGCCACAATGAAGAACCGCTGTATCCGGTGTGGCCAAATGACATCGCCGAGAAAAGATCGCCCTTGGGGGCGGAAAAAGGCGACTTGATGTCCCAACCCAATCCCCTTACTATGCGTCCCTTGCTGTAGAAATAGGGAGCCGTCATCTGCGCTATCGTACGTTCGTTGAACAGTTTCAAGTCTTTATAGCTTCCTTGGCCAAGAATCATGGAGGCGAATCTGGTCAAGTCCGAGGCATTACTGAAAAGTCCCGCGTGTCCTGCAACTCCACCAAGTCTCCTGGCGTTCATATCCTGAACAATCCCCGCCGAAAGAGCCTTGTTGGAGCCGGCAGTGGGCGCAATCAGGGCAGCTGTATCCGCTTGCGGCAGGAACTGGGTATCAGCCATGCCGATCGGGGCAAAAACATGCTCTCTGCAGAACCTGTCCAGAGACATACCGGAAATTCTCTGAACCATTTCACCCAGAAGGATGAAGTTGATATCGGCATAGCGAAAACGATCGCCTGGTGGCGGGCTGTTTTGTGACGCAGTCTTTATCAGTGCCTTCTTGAGTGAATCATCCGCGGAAATTTCCATGTCATCAATCCCGGAAGTGTGCGTCAGCAGATTGAGGAGCGTGATTTCTTCCCTGCCCGAGCCTTCAAGTTCCGGAAACCAGCGGGTGATGGGGTCAAGCAGGTTGACCCGGCCGTTTTCCAGCAGTTTCATAACTGCCGGTGCAGTTGCGATGACTTTGGTCAATGACGCTACGTCAAACAAGGTTCTCTCTGTAAGAGCAGGCGAACCGGGAGCCTGGAAGAGGTTGCCTCGCGTACTACCGTATAAAAGGCCGTTGTGGTTACCTACGACTACTACTCCACCGGCGATCAGGCCGCGCCTGATCGCATTATCCAGCAGTAAGTCGATTGACGATGCCCGGCCGGCATTCAGCAGATCATCCGAAGCAATCAGAGGAGTCGAATGCAGAATTAGTGAAACCATCAGGAACAATTGTATCAGGCGCACAGAAATAACCCGTTAGTGATAAAAAAGCCCCCAGGTGTGGGGGCTGCAGGGGGTGTTTTATTGATAAGACATACTATGTCCGGTAATCAGCGTTGATGCTGACATATTCATGGGACAGATCCGAGGTGTAAACTTTGGCCGAACCATCTCCCAACCCAAGATCGACCGTGACGGTGAAGTCCTGTTTTTTCAGGATCTCGCTGCCCTTGGCCTCAGCGTCTCCGCCGGCAAACACGCCGTGACCGGCCATGACCACATCATCAAAACAGAGCGAAAGCAGTGACTGGTCTACCATGGCGCCGGAATATCCGACTGCGGCGAAGATGCGACCCCAGTTGGCATCCTGACCGAAAAATGCGGTCTTGACGAGGCTGGAGTTGGCGATGGCCATCGCGGCCAGTTTGGCGTCTGCATCGCTGGCTGCTCCAGTCACGCGAATCTCAACAAACTTGGTGGCTCCTTCTCCGTCGCGAACAATCTGCTTGGCCAGGGACAGCAGCACATCGTTAATTATAGCTGCAAATGCATCTCCCTCCGGAGTTGCATTTGAAATAACAGGATTGGAGGCTGCGCCATTGGCCATCATCAGGCAGGTGTCATTGGTGGACATGTCACCGTCCACGGTAATCGAATTGAATGATGCGTCGACCGCCTTGCGGAAAGACTCATTCAAAAAGTTTACCTCGACATTGGCATCGGTGATGATGAATGAAAGCATGGTGGCCATGTTCGGCATGATCATTCCCGCACCCTTGGCGATGCCGGCGACAGTATAGCAGATGCCGTTTATTTCCCCACTGCGCGCCTCCATTTTAGGGAATGTATCGGTAGTCATTATTGCCTGCGCGATATCGTCCAGCGTTCCGGAAGAAAGTCCCGCAACCAGTGCAGGAATGGCAGCGCAAATCCGGTCCAGCGGCATCTGTACACCGATGACGCCGGTGGAGCAAACCTGAACGTCTTCATCGGAAATACCAAGTTCAGCGGCCACCAGATGTGTCGTTCTCCCGGCAACCAGCAAGCCGTTTTCACCGGTGCATGCATTAGCATTGCCGCTGTTAACCATCAGGGCTTGCGCTTTGCCGTTTTGTATGCGTTCTTCTGACAGCAACACCGGGGCGGCCTTGACTTTGTTGGTGGTGAATACCGCACAGGCAACGGCTGGAGTTTCGGAATATATCAACGCAAGATCCTTGCGCCCCGGTTTTTTAATGGCAGCCTCAACTGCAGCAAATTGAAAGCCTTTTATATCCATATAACCTCCAGACAGTTTGTTACTTGCCACAGCATTTCTTGTATTTTTTTCCGCTGCCGCAAGGGCAGGCATCGTTGCGGCCGGCGGTTTTCTGGCTTTTGGCCGGTTCCTGGACACGATCCTCGTCTCCGGCCAGGTTGAATACCAGCTTTTTGCTGCGCTGCTCTTCTTCCATCTCCTCGATTTCCTCTCCGCCGTGTTGGAGTTGAACCCAGTAGACACGTTCGACAACTTCTTCCCGGATGCGGATCATCAGTTCCATGAAGAGGTTATAGGCTTCTTTCTTGTACTCCTGCTTGGGATCTTTCTGGCCGTAACCGCGCAGGCCGATGCCTTCCTTGAGATGGTCGATATTCAAAAGGTGATCTTTCCAGTGGGTATCTATAGCCTGAAGCATCATGACCTTGATCAGGTGGTCTATCAGTTCATCACCCATTTCCTGGATTTTTGCCTCAAATATGGACTGGGCCTGTTCCTTCAGGGTGTCGCGGAAATTTGTAGGGGTCAGTCGGCTCAGCAATTCTCTCGGAAGGTCCAGGTGCAAATTGAAGCACCTGAAAACCACATCGCTGATTCCCTGCCAGTCCCATTCGTGCGCAGGTGTTTTTTCAATGGCATAGGTTGCAGCGATATCATCGATGGTTTCCTGCAGCATCTCAAGAAAACTATCTCTGATGGCCAGGCCGGCAAGGATTTCGCGGCGCTGTGTGTAAATAACCTCACGCTGTTTGTTCATTACATCATCATATTCGATCAGGTGTTTACGTATGTCAAAGTTATGCGCTTCAACTTTCTTTTGAGCATTCTCAATCGACTTGGTGATCATGCCATGTGTGATTGCTTCGCCTTCCTCAATTTTCAGCAGGTCCATGATCTTGGCCACACGTTCGGACCCGAAAATGCGAAGCAGGTCATCTTCCAGTGACAGATAGAACTTTGATGAACCCGGATCACCCTGGCGGCCTGAACGGCCTCGTAACTGGTTGTCAATGCGGCGGGATTCATGGCGTTCGGTTCCGAGTATATGCAGTCCACCGAGTTTGGTGACCTCGTCATGTTCGGCGGCGCATTGTGTTTTGTACTGCAGTAAGATCGCCTGGTACTGCTCCTCGCTTGACTCAGGATTGGCTCTAAGCCATTGTTTGGCCATGGCCTCGTGATTGCCCCCCAGGACGATGTCGGTGCCGCGGCCGGCCATGTTGGTGGCAATCATGATCGCGCCCTTGCGACCGGCCTGTGAAACAATTTCAGCCTCGCGCTCGTGCTGTTTGGCGTTAAGAACATTGTGCGGTATTCCCTGCTTTTTCAGAAGCTCGGACAGCACCTCCGATTTTTCGATGGAAATTGTACCGACCAGGCAAGGTTGACCGGCGGCATAATGCTCCTTGATATCCTCGATCACGGCTTTAAACTTCTCCAGTTCGGTCTTGTAGATTACATCGGGAAAATCCGGCCGAAGGAGAGGGCGATTGGTTGGAATAACCGTGACGTCAAGCTTGTAGATCTTGTGAAACTCTTCTGCTTCGGTATCTGCCGTTCCGGTCATTCCCGACAGTTTGCTGTACATGCGGAAATAGTTCTGGAAGGTAATCGTCGCCAGGGTCTGGTTTTCATTCTCGATCTTGACCCCTTCCTTGGCTTCTATCGCCTGATGCAGGCCGTCCGACCAGCGGCGACCAGGCATCAGGCGGCCGGTGAACTCGTCTACAATCATGACTTCGCCGTCTTTTACCACGTAATCCACATCGACCTTGTACATCACATGGGCACGCAGCGCCTGGTTCACGTGATGAAGAATCTCGATGTTGCGCGGGTCGTACAGGTTGTCAATCTTGAGCAGCTTTTCCACCTTTAGTACACCCTGTTCGGTCAGGGACGCGCTCTTGGCCTTTTCGTCGATCGTGAAGTCTCCGGTGTACTGTTTACGCTTGCCCGAAAGGGTATTAGCCTCGACTTCGATTACTTCACCTTTTTCAAGCTTGGGAATGATGCTGTTTATTACATAATATTTGTCCGTCGAATCTTCGGTTGGCCCCGAAATAATCAGTGGCGTTCTGGCTTCGTCGATCAGGATCGAGTCAACCTCGTCCACGATGGCATAATTGAACCCACGCTGAACATAGTCATCCAGATCAAACTTCATATTGTCGCGAAGATAATCGAAACCAAACTCATTATTTGTTCCATAGGTAATGTCGGCCGCATAGTTTATGCGGCGCTGCTCATCTTCTATGCCATGGACGATGATTCCCACGGACAGTCCCAGAAATCCGTACAGTTTGCCCATCCACTCCGAATCGCGTTTTGCCAGATAATCATTGACTGTAACGACATGGACGCCTTTGCCGGAAATGGCATTGAGGTAGGCGGGCAGGGTGGCAACCAGCGTTTTGCCCTCACCGGTCTTCATTTCGGCAATTTTACCGGAGTGCAGAACCATACCGCCGATCAGCTGTACATCGAAATGGCGCATTCCTAGAACGCGTTTGCCTGCTTCACGGCAGACCGCAAAAGCTTCGGGAAGCAGTGAGTCAAGTGATTCACCTTTAGAGTGACGCTCTTTGAATTCCGTTGTCCTGGCTTTAAGCTGATCATCGGAAAGCTGGGAAACAGAAGGCTCGAGTGAGTTGATTTTTTCTACTATCGGCCACATCTTCTTTAGTTCACGTTCATTCTTGCTGCCGATAAACTTCTTTATAAGGGAACTGAACATTCGGTTATCTCCCGTTGCTTGTGTAGTGACAAAATAGCTTATAAAAATAACATAACCGGCATTTATCCTCAATAAATAAATGACAGAAAACAAGGCATTTATGTAAACTCTGCGACGTCATAACCCAGTCATGCCTTGCAGTATTTTCGTAAATAGTAGTTACCATGGTGGTGAAAGCAAAGAAAAAGGACCTAAGCAACTAAGCCTAAGTCCTCTTTCTTATTGGTGGGCGAAACAGGGATCGAACCTGTGACATCCAGCTTGTAAGGCTGGCGCTCTCCCAGCTGAGCTATTCGCCCTCTATTTTATGGCGGGGTTGACGGGGCTCGAACCCGCGACTTCCAGCGTGACAGGCTGGCACTCTAACCAACTGAGCTACAACCCCCGATGATTACTTTTTCTTCTTTGTTACAACTACGTTGACAGCTTCTTTCAGGGTTTTACCAGGCTTGAATTTAGGTACGGTTGCGGCAGGAATATCAATCTTCTTGCCGGTCTGCGGATTCTGACCTTTGCGTGCTGAACGTTTGGAGGTAGAGAATGTGCCAAAACCGACCAGGCTTAGTTTATCTCCGCCTTTCAGAGCAGTGGTCACGCTGGCGATAAATGCGGCGACAGCTTTTTCTGCTTCCACTTTTTTCAGACCGGCCTGTTCTGCAACTGAACTGATCAATTCTGCTTTTGTCACGGTACACCTCCGATAACTTTTAATTATGATAACAAAGCGACACAGTGTTTAGCAGATTTCAGTGAATCGTGTCAAGTACAAATTCGTGCAAAGCTGCAGTTTCTGGGCTATTGCCATGGTTTTTCAAAATATATATGAAATATATACTATTCAAATGCATGCAGTGGATTTATAACCAGCTGAAAAAAAAGATAATACTATCAGGCAGCGTCTTTCAGTTCCTGTTCGTATACTACTATCGGTTTTTCCTTGTGATAAATCACATCTTCGTTAATAACGACTTCCTGCACGTTTGGCTGGGACGGTACATCGTACATTATGTCCAGCATTGAGTTTTCAAGAATTGCCCTCAGTCCGCGAGCTCCGGTATTCCTTTTGAGAGCTTCTTTTGCAATTGCTATCAGCGATCCATCCGTAAAGCGCAGGCGAACATTCTCAAGGTCGAATAGCTTCTGGTACTGCTTGACCAGTGAGTTCTTGGGTTCTTTCAGTATTTGCACCATTGCTTCTTCGTCAAGCTCAGTCAGTGTAGCCAGCATCGGAAGCCTCCCGATAAACTCAGGGATGTAACCGTATTTAAGAAGATCCTCGGGTGTCAGGTTGTTGAGCAGTTCTCCAAGTTTCTTCTCGTCACGCTTTTTGACATCAGCGCCGAAACCGAGTGTTTTCTTTCCGATTCTCTGCTGTATTACCGTTTCGAGCCCAGCGAAAGCACCACCACAGATGAAAAGAATATTGGTGGTATCAACCTTCATGAACTCCTGTTGCGGATGCTTGCGCCCACCCTTGGGAGGGATGCTGGCGACAGTCCCTTCGATGATCTTGAGCAGAGCCTGCTGAACCCCTTCTCCGGAAACATCCCGGGTGATTGAAGGTGAATCGGTCTTGCGGGCAATCTTGTCAATTTCATCAATGTATACGATGCCCTTTTGGGCGCGTTCCACATCATAATCAGCAGCCTGAAGCAGGCTCAGGATTATGTTCTCAACATCTTCGCCCACATAGCCGGCTTCAGTAAGGTTGGTCGCATCCGCCATTGCAAAAGGTACTTTCAGAATCCTGGCAAGCGTCTGCGCCAGCAACGTCTTGCCTGATCCGGTAGGACCTAGCAGAAGAATGTTGCTTTTCTGCATTTCCACATCACCCGGTTTGCCACCTGAATCAATCCGTTTGTAATGGTTGTACACGGCTACGGAAAGAACTTTTTTTGCTTTTTCCTGTCCGATCACATATTCATCAAGAATGTCTTTGATTTCACGAGGTTTTGGAAGTTTCTTCAAGTCCGGTCCCAGTGTTTCCTCCATCTTCATCTCTTCCGCAATAATATCATTGCAGAGTTCGATGCATTCGTCACAGATGTAGACTGCTGGTCCGGCAATAAGCTTTTTAACGTCTTCCTGGCTTTTGCCACAGAAGGAGCATGTCAGATGTTCCTGAGGTGTATCTCTTCGACTCATGGAGTACCCCCTGTTACTACAGGCTTCCTTGAGAAAACCGCGTCTATCAGCCCGTATTCCTTGGCATCTTCAGCTGACATAAAGAAATCTCTCTCGGTATCCGCTTCAACTTTCTCTTTCTTCTGGCCGGACAGGTTTGCAAGAATACCGTTAAGCTCATCTTTCATGCGCAGTATCTCTTTTGCGTGGATACTGATATCTGTTGCCTGTCCCTGAAAACCGCCCAGAGGCTGATGGATCATGATTCTGGAATGTTCCAGGCTGTAACGTTTACCCTTTTCACCCGCAGTCAACAGGATTGCACCCATTGAAGCCGCCTGACCCACACAAATAGTTGAAACCGGGGCCTTGATGTAACGCATCGTATCATATATTGCCATGCCGGCAGTGACAACGCCACCAGGGGAATTGATGTAAAGGTGAACATCCTTATCGGGATCTTCGGCTTCGAGAAATAAAAGCTGGGCAATTACCAGATTGGCAACATTGTCATCAATAGCTCCACCAAGAAAAATGATTCTTTCCTTCAGCAGGCGGGAATATATGTCGTATGAGCGTTCGCCACGTCCGCTTTGCTCTACAACAATCGGGATGTACATGTATTCTGTTCTCCTCAGGCCGTTTTCAATTCAGAAGCATCAACTTCGGTGATTACAGCGCTATTGATCAGTACCGAGATGGCCTTGTCTTCCTTGATCTCGGATATGATTGCGTTCTTAGCGTTGTGATTGGCTGCGTAATATTCCTTGATCCTGGTGAGCATGTCGGGGTTACCGGCAGCAATCTTTTCATAGCGTTCATTCAGGTCTTCGTCGGAAACAGCAATATTCTCTTTTTCCACCAAGGCCATCAGCAGCAATCCACCCCTGACTTTGTCGGCGGCATCGTCACGGAATCGAACCTTGAATCCCGCCTCGTCAAGTCCCATCATATCAAGTGACATCTGCTGACTTTTGAGTCGGTTCTTCAAGTTTTCAAGCATATAATCCAGTTGGCGCTTTACCATGGATTCAGGAACATCCAGCGGATTTTTTTCGATCAACGCCTTTATGACGCGTTCTTTTAGTTCGTTTTCAATGCGCTCGGTCTCATGCTTTTCATGATATTCAACCATCTTTGCACGCAGATCGGCAATTGTGTCGTAGTCACCGAATTGCTGTGCAAACTCATCGTCGAGTTCCGGCAGTTCCTTACGCTTTATTTCCTTGACGGTTACCTTGAAAAGACCTTCTTTGCCGGCAGCTCCGGAATTACGGTAACCTTCCGGTAACAAGAGAGTGAACTCCTTGGTCTCTCCTGCCTTCAAGCCGATCAACTGTTCTTCAAAACCAGGTATCAGGCGATTTGCTCCAACTTCCACCACGGCATCTTCTGCAACCGAGCTCTCCTCAGGGAATCCATCCACTGAAAACGAGTAATCCACGGCAACCGAGTGTCCGTTCTCTATGACGCAATCGCTATCGGCGGGAATAAGCTGCGCCATATTCTCCTGCATGCGGGCAAGCTCGCCATCAATGCTTTCGGGTTTGGCAACATACGTCTCTTTGCTGACCACTAGTCCGTTATAATCCTGAAGCAGAATCTGTGGCATGACCTCAACAAGGGCACTGTATTTGAAAGGCACTCCCTGCTCGATAATGTCGCTTTCAATCGTTGGTGGGTCAATAGGCTCTATCTTATGATCATTGAGGGCTTTATATAGCGTCTGCTCGTAGAGGCGGCGCATCACGTCATCACGCATTGCATCGCTATAGGTGCGCTTTATGAGATTCATCGGAGCTTTGCCGGGACGAAAGCCCTGGATCTTGGCTTTTTTCTGGATAACCGAGTATGCCTTTTCTATTTCTTCGTTTACCCGTTCAGCCGGGATTTCGATGTTGATCTTTTTTTGTACCGGACTGAGCTCTTCAACGTTTACCTGCATGGTGACTGTCCTCTTTTAAATGAAATGTAATGTTTGTCATCTGGAATATCAATTAAACAAACATCTGGAAATAGTGTGGTGCGAGAGAGGAGACTTGAACTCCTATACCTTACGGTGCCAGATCCTAAGTCTGGTGCGTCTGCCAATTCCGCCACTCTCGCTAAAGATAAGATTATGATATTATTGTGGTACTGATTTGCGGATTTTGCCATTTTACATTATCAGCGATCTGCAGTAAGTGCTGTGTAAAGAAAGTCTATAGCACGCCTTTTCTATTAATGTCAACCTGTCGTGTCAGTGATGACATTAATATCTCATCTGCTATTCCGGTTCATATGTTGATAGATCACATTCTCCTGAAGATTGGTTTTCATAGCGTGAGCACATTTTGGAAGTTTCAGGCGCCACTTTTTTTATCGATATGCTCGGATTTATGCTAATCTCCACCAACTGATGTAAATCAAGGTAATTGTGGGGAATCATAGATGGATGCGAGCCTACTGGCAAATATATCGGGTGACTGGCTTGAAGCGTTGCAGGCGGATTGGAAGCGTGATCCGGGTTCTGTTCCCGCAGAATGGTCTGCGTTTTTCAGCGGATTTGAGTTTGCATCCGAATGTCCACCCGTATTTTCTGAATTAAACGAAAAACATGCATTGAAACAATCCGGTGTACAATCGCTCATCTATCGCTATCGAAGTATTGGTCACCTGCTGGCCTGTACGGACCCTTTATCTCCTTGCTTATTACAACATCCACTTCTGGATTTAGCCAATTTCGATCTCGATTACAACGATCTGGATACAATGTTTTCATGTCGCAGATATATGAAGCCAAAGGCAACACTGCGTGAGATCCTCGCTGTCATGAATGAAACCTACTGCCATGAGATCGGTATAGAATTCATGCATATCCAGGATCCAATCGAGCGCCAATGGCTGATAGATAAGATGGAACCTGACCGTAATCTTTCCAATCACAGTGTGCCTGAAAAACTCCATGTCCTGGAAAAACTTCATCAGGCGGCTCTATTCGAGTCGTACCTTCATAGAAAGTTTGTTGGTCAGAAACGATTCTCACTGGAAGGTGGTGAGATTCTTGTGCCGTTACTTGACAGGATAGTGAGGTGTTGTCCGAAATCCGGCATCACTGATCTGGTTATGGGAATGTCACATCGAGGACGTCTGAATGTATTGGCACATATATTTAATAAGCCCTATGAGTCAATATTCGCCGAATTTCAGGATACTTTGGCATTCGGTTTTGTCGGAGACGGTGATGTCAAATACCACAAGGGGCATTCTTCTGAAATAGATCTTGATGGTCATCCACTGCACTTGACACTGGCCGCCAACCCCAGTCACCTGGAGGCGGTAAACGCGGTGGTTGAGGGTAAGTGCCGCGCACGTCAGGATCAGTATGGCGTCGATGGTTCTTCGCGTGTCATGCCACTGCTTATCCATGGCGATGCCGCTTTTGCCGGACAGGGCAGTGTCATGGAAGTTCTCAACATGTCCCGCCTTGAAGGTTATGGAACCGGGGGAACCATTCACATCGTTCTCAACAATCAGATCGGCTTCACTACAGCTCCAAGGGATTCGCGTTCTACCCGATATGCGACTGACGTTGCAATGATGCTGGGCTGTCCGATCTTTCACGTACAGGGTGAAGCACCTGAGGCTGCACTTCATGTCGCTGAACTCGCGATGGAGTACAGGAAAGTGTATCGGCGCGATGTCGTCATAGAGCTGATCTGTTATCGCCGCCATGGCCACAACGAGGGGGATGAACCTTCTTTTACCCAGCCGATCATGTATAAACAGATATCAGCCAGGCCTCCTGTAAACCGTATTTATCTTGATTTTCTTATAGGGGTAGGAACTATTCCTGCTGATATCTTGTCCGCAGTCGAGAAGAAAGTCTTGCAGACACTGGATTCCGCATTCAGTAAAAAACCACTGGAGAAAAAAGTCGGTTTTTCGGACAAGTGGCAAAATATCAGCCGCGTTTACAGCCCGGAGTTTGTTGCGACGGGAGTCTCGGCTGAAACACTGCTGACTCTTTCCAGGAAACTGGCCGAGCTGCCACCAGGTTTTATGCCGCATAGAAAAGTGCAGGGCCTGATTCAGAAACGCTTTGAAGCCGTTTTAAAAGGTTTTGGAATAGATTGGGGAAATGCCGAGACCCTGGCTTATGCGACGCTGCTCAACCAGGGTGCGTCAGTCCGTATATCGGGGCAGGATTCGCGCAGGGGGACTTTTAACCATCGTCATTGTTACGTGATCGACAGTAATGATGAACGTTCATACACGCCGTTGAAATCTGTATCTATGGAAAATGCAAGTTTTGATGCCTGGAACAGCTTGTTGTCCGAGTTTGGGGTGCTTGGGTTCGAATATGGTTATTCCTTGGAGACGCCCAACTCATTGACTATTTGGGAAGCGCAATTCGGTGATTTTGCCAATGGCGCCCAGGTTGTCATCGACCAGTTTATTGCCAGCGGGGAAACCAAGTGGAATCGTGCCAGTGGCCTTGTCATGTTGCTTCCACACGGATACGAAGGGCAGGGTGGGGAACATTCCAGCGCCCGCATGGAACGCTTTCTTCAGCTTTGCGCTCATGGAAACATGGTGCTGGCCTGCCCATCGTCGCCGGCCCAGATTTTTCACCTCCTGCGTCGCCAGATGCTGCAATCGTTCAGGAAACCGTTGGTTGTGTTTACTCCAAAAAGCCTGTTGCGGCATCCGCTCTGTGTTTCATCGGTTGAAGACCTTACAAATGGCGCGTTTCTGCCGTTAATTGCTGATGCCATCGAAGCTTCGGTTGTGCGGCGAGTACTGTTCTGTTGCGGAAAGCTGTATTATGAGCTGCTTGAGGAACGAGATCGACTTGGAATAACCGATACAGCTATTGTCCGGATTGAACAACTCTACCCAATCGACGTTAGAGCATTGACTTCCATGATATCTGGATTCCCGGCTGGCTGCCGCTTTATCTGGGTTCAGGAAGAACCGCAGAACATGGGCGCTTGGCATCATATTCACGAGCACTTCGAAGACATGTCAATCCCAGTCATATATGTTGGCCGTCCTCCTGATGCTTGCCCGGCTGTCGGGTCGCACAAACTTCATCTTGAACAGCAGGCTGATGTTGTAAATAAGGCATTTTCCCTTTAGAGTTTTAAGTTCTGTCGCGTAGAATTCGCAGCCATTGCTGTTGACAAGCCACGTTAAGCCGTGTACATATCAGCACATTTGGATTAAAAGGTTATTCATGCTCAATCTGCTATTCATATCTAATAGTCCCAAAGCACATTACTTGAAAAGTGTACTGCAACCGATGCTGAAAGTTATCATCGATGTGGTTCCGGACTTCGACCATGGCTTAAAGGATGTATTCGAAAAACGGCCTGCTACAGTCTGTATCCAGGATCATATTGCTGGTGTTACGGGAGAGAGCGTTGCCCGCCATATCCAGATGCTTCTTGGTGCCGGATCTCCAAGATTTATTCTCATGCATGAGGGGAGTGGTAAAGCCAAGTCGATCAATGGGCTTTTTGAGCATGTGATCGATTTGAATCAGACCGAAGCGAGTCTTATTGATAATTTCCAGAATATCCTTAAATCATTGCTTGGCGATCAGTGGGCAAAAATATATGTATCACCCAAACAGACAGCGGCATCCGTAAGATCCTCGGTATCCATTCCTGAAGAATCCAAGGCTGATGCCGACAGGTTGGTCGATGACTTTTTATCAGGCCTTGAAACAAATAATACAATTTTTGTCGAAGAAAGCGCTTGCTCAGATCCGTTAAATCAAGAGGCTACTGAATTAAGAAGTCCTGACGAAATAGCGGAAATGCTTTTAGTCCAGGCACGAACACAAAACAACAAGATCATTACTGACAAACCGGTTGAAGTGTTTGCCGAAGTCGAGGACGATGGAGTTATTGAACCTCTGCCAAGCATTGCAGAAAATGACAAGGAAAAGCCTGTTAAAACAGTTCAACCTGAAACAGTCAAGCCCTTGATTCCAGTAAATGGAGCACCCATTTCTCCCCCAACTACTAAAGCCGCAACTTCTGTATCCAAGCCCGATAAAATTGTTGAGACAGATGTTGCGACTTCAACCTCAGTGGTCACCCCGGCGGAATTTAAAATCAGGGATGAATCAGATTCACCGGATGATTTGATACCGGAGGAGCTATTACAAGCTTTTGAACAGAATTACCGCACTGAATCAGCATATTTGAAGAGAAGTGTACTGGCGCTGTCAATGCTGTTGATTGCAACCGTCGTGGGTGGCTGGTATCTACTTAAACAAAAGCCGCATCTGCTCGACTCTCTGAAACAGCGTATACTGCCGTCCAGGGCTTCAGTGCTAAAACCGGCTTCTCCAGTTACTCAATCTCAAAAACAAACGCTATCGAGCCCACCGCCAAAGCCGGTCATCGCCACTGTATTGCCCAAGTTTATCCCACTGCATGGTCATGACAAGAAGTACGCAACAAGCAATCCGGGCTGGGAGCGCTATGTGAGCGATAATGTTGAGTTCAGAGTGTTTTTTACAGGAAATGCAATCAAGGCGGTTCAGGTCCGCTCCATTACAGGCAATGCCCTGTCGGAACAGCTCCTCAAGACCGTACTCACCCAGATGGCAGGAAGTCCGGAATATAAGGTTGAATCTCGAAAAAACAAGTCAGGCGTGACGGAGTTACGCGGTACTGCCGGACACAAGGCGGATATTATCATATACCAGCAAAACAAATCAGTGCGTGCGTTTGTCGTATCACTAAATTGATTGTGACAGGCATCTCATTTGACTTTCCATACGGTGTGCAGTATAAAAACCATGACTTTTGAACTCTAATATTCGTGTAATACCCAAGTCCAAGCCTGGTGTGGAGATGTGATGCCATTTTTACCTGAATCCCGCTTTACCATTGTTAGCGCTTGCCTGGTTGCATTATGCGCTGCTACCGATTCCAACGCGGTTATGGATCCTCGTTTCGAGATTGATCCACGGTCACTTGTCTCACCCGCACCAACAGCAAAAACACACGGCGGAACTCATAAGCAATCAGCTCGCTCCAGTGTCGGCAAGGACCCACATTCCGCCGGCAAGGGAACCTCCTATACCGTAAAAGCTGGTGACCATCTTTTTAAGATTCTGATGCGCGATTATGGCCTGAGCAATAACGAGGCCGAATCCTTCATTGAAGAAATCAGACGTGAAAACAATATCTACGACATAAAACGTCTTAAAATAGGTCAAAAAATAATTATTCCACCTGTTCGAAGGCGTGCTGATGGCTCCTTGAAACTTATTCAGCCCGTTCATTCGCCAGTGCACAGATCCGAAGAGATTGAAGCTCCGGCCGGACAGACCCTTGTGCTCGAATCTCCGATCCCCAAGCTGGACTCACACGAAGCACTGGTAAAGCTACGTGAAACATGGGACAAGGTTATACCTCAAAAGGTAGTTCAGCAACCGATCTCACTGCAGACGACAACCTTTTCACTGTCACTTGACCCTCAGCGTTATCCCACATTTACAGCCATGAATGGCGCGCGTATCCTTCTGGATCAGCATTCCAGCATTCCGCCACTTGTTAAATCATTAATCGAAGAAAAAGATCCAACCATACGAATTATCAACTATTCAGATGCCAGCACTAAACACTTTGTATCAACAATGTTGGAAGCGGCGGGTTTTTACTCTGTCGAAGAAAATTTCACTCTGGACTTTGGAACAGACCCGAAGTTGACTGTTCAGGCCGATTTCAAAATTGAAAAAACGCCCGAAAGCCTTATCAAGCACGATGTAGTTCTTATGAACAGTGGGCATGTTTCTGTGCCACCCGTGCTGAACAATTTTCTTAACAAGGAAGGATTCACCCTTTACGAGCCTTTTGCATCTCTCAAAAGCAGTCCATCACATGAAGCTTACCCCATCCATGTGATAACGGCCAAGAACCAGCCCGGGATGGTGGATGAAATTCTTACTGCGCTTTCAGTACCTGCCGTCCGCGATCACAAACTGGATGTCTTTGCTGCAGATAACAACGGAATATCTCTGGCAGTTAAAGCAGAAAGGTACTTTGAACGAGGAGGCCAACGTTACATTATTACACGATTTGACGGAGACCCGGTCAATTATACTCTTTTTAGAATATTGGAAACTAAAGGGTATCGCGTAGTCATTCTCGAAGCCCAGGATGATTTTCGCAAGGTCTCTGAAAAGATTGTTTCCCGTATGAAGATAAATGGCTCTTTTTCACAGCACAGTTTGCTAAAAGACAGGTCTTTGGGCTATTCCCTGCAAATGTCCGGCGTCAAAGTTGATGACAGTTCTCTTCCGGGCGGCGGTCTTTTTCTTACTAATCTGACGATTGACCGTATTATCCGCGATCTGTTGACCGAGAACGGGTATCGCTTCAACAACCTCTAAACGATTTTACTTTCGTGAATTTTCTGTTATAACGCTCGAACCTTACACAAGGACGAGCGTTTTCTGTTTAGATCGGGAGCAGGTTGCATATGAGTATCAAAAAAGTTGGTGAGTTGTTGGTTGAACAACAGCTGGTAACCCAAGAGCAGTTACTGGAAGCGCTTGAGCTGCAGAAGCTCTTTCCCGATCAACCGATCGGCCAGTTATTGTGCAAGCTGGGCTTTATCAAAGAAAGCGACCTGAGTTTTGTTCTGGATCAGAAGAACAAACGTCTCAAGTTGACTGACATTCTGATTACCGATGGGATCATAGATCAACAGAAGCTGCTGCAGGCGCGCGATCTGTCCAAGCAGAACAATATAACCCTGGAAAAGGCCTTGCTGAAACTGCACTATGTTGACGAGGATATACTCGCAAAAGCTGTAGCAGCACAGTATGACATGCCGTACATACACATAAACCTGTCAGATATCGATCAGTCCCTTTCTCGTTATATCAGTGCCGTATACGCACAGAAACAGCGTATTGCTCCAATATCAAAAATTGGAAATACTATTACACTGGCAATGGTTCATCCGCTCAAACCGCACGATATTCGAGAGCTGGAAGACAGTATCCGTCTTAAAATAATTTCCGCGATTGCGACTGAGGCCAGCATATCCAAGACTCTCAAGCGTCTTTACAATATCGACACCGCCAGTTCCACCGATGCGGACGACGAGGTTAATCTTGATTTAGTACCGGACAGCATCATTGAATTACTAAGTAAGACCTCGGCAGATGAGCCGGAGATTGAAGAAGAAACAAAGAAAGTGACCGAGAAAGACAGCGTTATTGTCAAACTGGTCAACAAAATTGTTTATGATGCCTACATGGATAAAGCCTCGGATATACATATCGAACCATACCCAGGTAAAAAAGATGTTGTTGTTCGCACCCGAGTCGACGGTCAGTGCTCAATTTACCAGAGAATCCCGTATAAATATAAATTTGCAATCCCTTCGCGAATAAAAATCATGGCTAACCTGGATATCGCCGAGAAGAGAAAACCACAGGATGGCAAGATAGAATTTAAAAAATTCGGGCCGCTCAATATTGAGCTTCGCGTTGCAACCATGCCGACTGTCGGAGGCCTGGAAGACGTGGTTATTCGTGTTTTGGCGAGCGGTGACCCAATCGGATTTGAAGAGCTTGGATTGACTGAACGCAATAAAAGAGTTTTTCATGAAGCGTTGAGCAGTCCACATGGCTTGATACTTGTGGTTGGCCCCACAGGATCGGGCAAGACAACCACGCTACACTCGGGTCTTGCCTTGATCAATCAAACATGCCGCAAGATCTGGACCGCCGAGGATCCGGTCGAGATTACCCAACCAGGCTTGCGACAGGTACAAATCAATCCTCGTATCGGCTTTAACTTCGCCGCGGCTCTGCGCTCTTTTCTGCGGCTTGACCCGGATGTTATCATGGTCGGTGAAATGCGTGACGAGGAGACAGCCAGCATGGCCGTTGAAGCATCTTTGACAGGACACCTGGTCTTTTCCACGTTGCATACCAATTCGGCGCCTGAAACCGTTACGCGGTTACTCGAAATGGGACTCGACCCGTACAGTTTTTCCGATTCTCTGTTATGCGTTTTGGCTCAACGGCTCGGGCGCAGGCTCTGTAAGGACTGTAAGGAGCGTTACCAGCCCACCTTGAATGAGTTTGATGAACTTGTTGATGAATATGGACGAACCGATTTTGCTAATACCGGAATCGCATATAGCGATATCATCATGTTCCATGCGGTAGGCTGCAATCGTTGCAACAATACCGGATACCGTGGCCGCCTTGGAATTCATGAAGTGTTGGAGTGCACTCCGAACCTGAGTGGGCTGATAAAGCGCCGTGCCGATACTGACAGTGTCCGTGCTCTTGCCGCGCATGATGGCATGACAACCCTCAAGCAGGACGGCATCATCAAGGTGTTTCAAGGCCTGACTGATATTCTTGAAGTGCGTCGCGTCTGTATAAAATAACCGATCATTCTTTTAAAATATGCTTGCATATCAAGGCGTAGCATGCTACAAAAGATAAAATTTATGTTCACTCGTAGGTGAGCTCGCAAGGCTCACCTTTTTTGTTGTCGGGGTTTTGATGGTTACGCCAAAAGAAGATACTTGTACTTATGTTAAAGGAATCGCTCTGCCGATTCTTGAGTCACTGGGGATTGAGCTGGTCGATATTGAATTCGGCAAGATTGGTCGTGATGCGGTTCTTCGCCTGTTTATCGACAAGGAAGGCGGAATAATGCTTGACGACTGCGCTAATGTCAGTCGCGAACTGTCGATGATTCTGGATGTGGAGGAAGTGATTTCATGCAATTATACTCTGGAGGTTTCATCTCCGGGGTTGGACCGGCCGCTGAAGAAACCTTCGGACTATGAGCGATTTTCCGGTCGTTTGATAAAGGTTCGCACCTATGAGCCGTTGCAGGATGATAAGGGCAACAAGCGTAAAACCTTTTTGGGAAAGCTTGACGGACTTTTTGACGGTGTTATCAGGATGACACTCACAGAGGGTCAATCCGCTTCCATACCATTGGAGCGGGTTGCGAAAGCCAATCTTGAATTCGAGCTCTGACAGAATATATAAACACGCCAGCAAGGAGAAGCAATCGTGGATACAATTATAAATCTCAAGCACGCCATCGAACAACTTGTCAAAGAGAAGGGTATTGATCGTCAAGTGGTGCTGGAGGCGATGGAACAGGCTGTTTTGACGGCGGCTAACAAGAAATATCGTAACACCCGTGACCTGGAAGCCCACTACAACCATGAGTCCGGAGAGGTTGAGCTGTTCGAGTTTGTTACAGTTGTTGAAGAAGTGCAGGACTCATACAAGGAAATTTGTCTTGAGGAAGCACATGAAATCGACCCGGAAGCAGAGGTCGGTGACTCATTGGGTGAGAAGCTGGATTCCAGCGGGTTCAGTCGCATTGCCGCACAGACCGCAAAGCAGGTCATCATTCAGAAGGTTCGCGATGCTGAGAGGGAAACCATCTACAATGAATACAATGATCGCATCTGGGAAGTTATCACCGGTATGGTGCGTCGTTTTGAAAAAGGTGAGTTGCTGATCGATCTGGGACGGGCGGAAGCTGTGCTCCCGGCCAAGGAACAGATGCCAAGAGAGGTCTACCGTCCCGGAGACCGTATCCGTGCAATCATTACCGAAATACGCATGACCACCAAAGGTCCACAGATCATGCTTTCCCGCACACACCCCAGCATGCTGGCCAAGCTTTTTGAAGCGGAGGTTCCCGAAATTGCCGAAGGTATTGTCGAGATCAACGCAATAGTCCGTGATCCGGGCAGCCGCGCCAAGATCGCTGTTTCATCCAATGATCGGGATGTTGATCCTGTCGGAGCATGCGTTGGCATGCGCGGCGCCCGTGTTCAAAATGTAGTTTCTGAACTGCGTGGTGAAAAGATCGATATCATTCCCTGGTCCGAGGATATTGCCCGTTTTGCGTGTAACTCTCTTTCGCCCGCCCAGGTTTCAAAAGTCTTTGTGGATGAAGAGAAACGTGTTCTCGAAATTATCGTTCCGGACGACCAGCTATCGCTCGCGATCGGTAAACGCGGCCAGAATGTGAGCTTGGCGGCCCGTCTGACCGGCTGCCGGATCGACATCAAGAGCGAATCAAAAGTGGCCGAGGCCGAGTTGCAGGAGTTCGCATCATACGATGCGACCATAGCCGATGAAGAGTCGCCTGTGACTCAGGAAGCGGACTCCGAAGTAAAAGCCGATGAGCAAGCGGCGGAGTAACGTATAATTAATGGCCCGCCACGGAGTTACAGAACAGCCGCAACGCAGTTGCCTCGGATGCAGGACGAGCAAAAACAAGGATCAGCTTATTCGTTTTGTTCTTTCTCCTGACTCTGAAGTGATGCCGGACCTGGATTCAAAATTGCCCGGCAGGGGTTCTTATACCTGCATAAGCAAGCAATGTCTCGTCGCTGCTTTGGTAAAGGGTCAGTTCAAGCGTTCTTTCAAGCAGGATGTTTCATCGATGCTGCCGGAGCAAATGGTAGAGCATGTGCGCCAGCTGTTGTTTGATCGGATTTTCGGACTGATCGGGCTTGCCAATAAGGCAGGCTGCATTATCGGAGGTGGCTCGATGGTAAGTGACGCTATTCGCGCCAAAGTAAAGCCGGGTCTCATTCTGGTTGCAACCGATGTATCAGAAACAATAGGCGAGAAAATTATTTGTATTGCCGATGTCAATCATGTGCCTCACCGTACGGTAATTACAAAAGACGGTTTTGGTGCAATTCTCGGCAAGGCTCCACGTAGCGCGATTGCTGTCAAGCATGGTGGTTTTGTGGCTCCGCTGCTTAAATCTGTTGATAGATATAGAAACTTCCTGGGGGAGGTATAATTAATATGGGTAAGATTAGTGTTGGGGCTTTGGCAAAAAAATTGGGTGTGGAGCCTAAAGAGGCAATTGCCAAGCTCAAAGAAATCGGAATTGATGCAAAGACGGCCACTTCACAGGTCGATGAAGATGTGGTGAGTCGCTTGACAGCTCCTCAACCCAGGGAAAATGGCACGGATGAGGTCAGAGTAGCTTCGAATATCATTCGTCGTCGTGCTAAAATCATCCCCCTGTCAGAGACACCTGAACCACAAGAGGTATCGGTCACTGTTTCCGAGACGGTAACGGAGCCAACTGCCGTTGTTGCACCTGAGCCGATTCCTGCTCCGGTTCAGACTCCGGTCCCGACTCCGGTCCCGACTCCGATTGCCGAAGTCGCGGATGTAAAAGTTCCCGTCGAAACGGCAATCAAGAGTGAACCTGCTGAAACAGCTGAGCCAGTAGCTGTTGTCAAACCGGTTTCTGCCGCCAAGCCCGTGACGCCGGAACCTCAAAAAGCCGGACCCAATCAGGCCAGAATACTTGGCATGATTGAAATACCGGGTGTTACCAATCGCCCGACTCGCGTCGTTACCAAGGAGACTCCTGTTCAACAGAGAACCGCTCCCGCCAGACCGGCTTCCGATACTGCACAAAGAAGACCGGCGCCTGCTACCGATCAGAGAAAACCGGCGGCTTCGTATGAGCAGAGAAAATCGGCTGCTCCGACTCCTTCTGCTCCTGCAACCGAGATAGACAGATCCCGAATGAAACAGGTTCAGCTTGCACCTGCAGCGCCACCGGGTGGTGATAATCGCCGTGGTGTCAAAAAAGACGGGCCTGGTTATGGTGATGCGGGCAAGGGTGGTAAAAAAGGCGCGCCACCTAAGAAAAAAGAACAACCCAGAAAGAATGAAATCCTGGAAAAACGTGAGCGCACTTTTGACCCGGTTTATAAAGGTTCAAAGAAAAAGGGTGGCAAGGAGCGTGCTCCGGATACGAAGAAAACCGAGATTACCGTACCAAAAGCCATCAAACGCATTATCAAGATCTCCGAAAGTATCACCGTCGGAGATCTTGCCAAGCGACTGGGCATCAAGGCCAACGATCTGATCAAATCACTTATGAAGATGGGCATGATGGTTACGATCAATCATCCCCTGGACTTCGATACCGCTGTCATCCTGGCGTCGGAATACGATTATGAAGTTGAAAACGTAGCGGTGGATCTTGACGAAATTCTTGAATCCGCTCCTGACGCTCCCGAAACACTGGAAAAACGTCCGCCGGTCGTAACAATCATGGGTCATGTCGATCATGGTAAAACCTCGTTGCTGGATGCAATTCGCGAAGCCAATGTAATCGCCGGAGAGGCGGGAGGCATTACCCAGCACATAGGCGCCTACGACGTTGAGCTGAACGGCCGCAAGATAACCTTCCTGGACACACCCGGTCATGAAGCGTTTACCGCGATGCGCGCCCGTGGTGCCAAGGTAACCGACATCGTTATTCTGGTTGTTGCCGCGGACGACGGTGTCATGCCGCAGACCCGTGAAGCGATCAACCACTCCAAGGCAGCCGGAGTCCCGATCATTGTCGCTATAAACAAGATCGACAAGCCAGATTCCAAACCGGAGCGCGTCAAGCAGGAGCTGACCGAGCAGGGTCTGGTCTGTTCGGAGTGGGGCGGCGATGTCACCATGGTGGAAGTATCCGCCAAGAAACGTCTCAATCTTGAAGGGTTGCTGGAGATGGTTCTGCTGCAGGCCGACCTGATGGAGCTTACCGCCAACCCTAACAAGCAGGCCAAGGGCACCATCGTCGAGGGAAAACTCGATAAGGGGCGCGGTCCTGTTGCTACAGTGCTGGTTCAGGAAGGAACACTCAAGGCCGGTGACTACTGTGTGGTAGGTGTGCATTCCGGACGCGTCCGGGCCATGCAGAACGACCGTGGTGAAAAGGTAATGGAGGCCGGGCCCTCGATGCCGGTTGAGTTGGTTGGTCTTTCGGGTGTTCCCGATGCCGGTGATATCTTTGTCTCGATGAAGGATGAAAAGCAGGCCAAAGAAATTGCAACCCTGCGGCAGATCAAACAGCGTGAAGTGATATTTTCCAAACATACCAAACTTTCGCTCGAAGACCTTTACAAACGCATCCAGAGCGGCGAGGTCAAGGATCTCAATGTTATTGTCAAGGCGGACGTGCAGGGCTCGGTTGAGGCCGTGGCGGAGTCGTTGCGCAAACTTTCAACCGATGCGGTTCGTCTCAACGTGATTCACTCGGCAGTTGGCGCTGTAACTGAAACGGACATCAATCTGGCGGCGGCATCCAACGCGATCGTAATCGGATTCAACGTCCGTCCGGAAGTAAAGGCCCAGGCCCATGCCGAAAGGGAAGGGGTTGATATCCGGCTGTACAGTATCATTTACGATGCCGTCGAGGATGTTAAGAAAGCCATGGAAGGTCTGCTTGAACCGACATTCAAAGAGAAGTTCCTGGGACGTGTCGAGGTTCGTGAAGTATTCTCTGTACCGAAAATCGGTAACGTTGCCGGTTGTTATGTACAGGACGGCAAGATGCTGCGTAACGCACAGGTTAGATTGCTGCGTGACAATGTTGTGATCTACGAAGGTAAAATGTCATCGCTGCGTCGTTTCAAGGATGACGTCAAGGAAGTCTCAAGCGGTTACGAGTGTGGCATCGGCCTTGAGAATTACAATGACATCAAGCTGAATGACATCATTGAAGCTTTTGAGATGGAAAAGATTGCCACTAAATTATAGAAACGGTACAAGCAGAGGTAAAGTTGATCCAGTGACTTTACCCCTGCCTTTACCCCTAACTTTTACTTGATTTGGATTTTATTATGCACAAACGTTCCGACAAGGTCGCCGAGACCATACATGAGTTGATTTGCTCGATACTTTCCCGTGGTTTAAATGACCCGCGCATTGGTTTCGTTACTATTACCGGTGTCGAAGTTATAGACGACCTGAGCCTGGCAAAAATATTCTTCACCGTGATCGGTGACGAAAAGGCCAAAAAAGATACAGAAGCAGGCCTTAACAGCGCAAAAGGCTATATCCGCCGTGAAATCGGCAAACATCTCACCATCCGCCATACACCCGAACTTGTCTTCAAGTACGATACTTCGCTGGATTACGGCCAGCGAATAGAATCACTGCTCAAGGAGATACATACCGAGCATGACGGAAACAATTCAGCAGATCATTGAGGTCATTCGCAACAACTCTTCCTTCTTATTGACCAGCCATGAAGGGCCGGATGGCGATGCTGTCGGCTCAACCCTGGCGCTGGCGTCATTTCTTCGCAAAATCGGCAAGGACGTAACGGTTCACTTCAGGGATCCGATTCCCGATCTTTACGCTTTTTTACCAGGTTGCGACTCTGTTAAGGCGCATATTCCGGACCGGTCTTTTGATGTCGCCTTTGTGCTCGACATCGGCGAATTTAGACGTGCCGGCGCCGAATTCTGTAATTTCAAAAAATCCGCTATTCTCGTCAATCTCGATCACCACCTCTCCTGTGATAACTTCGGCGATCATAACCTGATCGATTCCGGAGCGGCCGCAACCGGTGTGCTGGTATACCGTATCGCCAGCGCCTGCGGTTATGTCTTCGACCGGGAGACAGCCCTCTGTCTGTATGTCGCCATAATAACCGATACCGGTTCCTTCCGTTACTCCAACGCCAACCGGGAGGCTTTTACGATTGCCGGCGAATTGATTGAATGCGGAGTCAATGCCTGGGATGTGGCGGAACAGTTGTATGAAAATCAGCCGCAAAAGCGCCTGGAACTTCTTGGCCGTTGTCTGCCAACCCTGGAGGTTTTCAAGGATGGAATGGCAGCTTCCGTCACCGTGACACTGGACATGTATGCCGCCACTAATTCGAGTGCCGAATTAACCGACGGTTTTGTCAACTATCCGCGCTCTATCCGGGGAGTGGAAGTTGCAATATTTTTCCGCCAGCTGGAGGAGCGTAAATTCAAGATCGGTTTCAGATCAAAGGGCAAGGTTAACGTGGCGGCTTTTTCCGCGGTGATGGGGGGCGGCGGTCATCACAATGCGGCCGGCTGTACCCTGGATGGGACGCTTGAGGAAGTCAAGGCCGCTATCTACAAGGTTGTGGAAGAAAATCTTTGATAAATGGATTTATCATCATCGACAAACCACCCGGCATCACGTCTCATGACGTTGTCAGCCGGGTGCGGCGTATTATCGGCACCCGCAGGGTCGGTCATACCGGAACCCTGGATCCTTTTGCCACCGGTGTCCTGCCGGTAGCGGTCAACGACGGCACCAAAGCCATCCCTTTTCTCGATGAAGGCGTCAAGTGTTACGAGGCGCTGATGCAGCTCGGTACAGCAACCGACACGCTCGACATTACCGGTCAAGTGCTGTCCGAACGTGATTATACATTCGTCACTCGGGAAATGCTGCTGGACACCTTTGCAAAGTTTACCGGAACCATCAGCCAGATCCCGCCCATGTTCTCGGCCATCAAGCAGAACGGCCAACCGCTCTACAAACTGGCCCGCCAGGGTCAGCAGGTGGAGCGGGCAGCGCGTCAGATCGAGATCCATTCGCTGGAACTGCTCTCGTTCGAATCCCCCTTTGTTTCATTTCGCGTAACCTGTTCCCGCGGCAGTTACATCCGTACCCTGGCCGATGACATCGGCGCTAGCCTGGGTTGCGGCGCCTGCCTGAAGGAGTTGCGCAGGACCGCCAGCGGGCCGTTCCTGATGCAAAATGCGGTTACACTGGACCTGCTTGATAATGCTTCCAAGGAAGGAAATCTTGAGGAATACTGCATTTCGCCGTATGCGGCGCTGGGGCATCTGGCGGATATATCACTGAATCAAGACGGTGTGGCAAAGGTCTGTCACGGCAGGTCTCCGGAACGGAGCGGAATTGAATCAGAAATACCGCTACCCGGTGTAAACAACGCACTTGTCAGGTTGTCATTTGATCAGGAACTCGTGGCGGTGGCGGAATATCTGGACGACACCGATGCCGTCCAGCCTAAAATAACTCTCAAACGCGTATTTAAAACATTCTGACCCGACTGCTGCCTAGCCGTTCTGAAGTTCCCGATCCTTAAGCTCCACTTCCTTATCCATCTCCATACGATATTCCTGAAGCGCCATTGAGAGCTGCACATCCGAGAGGGCCAGAATCTGAACCGCGAACAGTCCGGCGTTCTTCGCTCCGGCCTTGCCGATCGCCATGGTTGCAACCGGAATGCCGGCCGGCATCTGCACGGTTGAGTAGAGAGCGTCAACTCCGTTGAGGGCGCCGCCGGGCATCGGTACGCCGATCACCGGCAGGATCGTCTTGGCGGCTACAACTCCCGCCAGGTGGGCCGCCATGCCGGCACCGGCGATAATGACCTTTATACCCCGGCCGGCTGCTTCGGAAGCAAGCGCCAGGGTACGAACCGGCGAACGGTGCGCCGATGAAATTCTCATTTCGTGTGCAATACCGAATTTGGCGAGAACGTCGGCAGCTTCCCGCATCACAGGCAGGTCTGAATCGCTTCCCATCACAAGCAGCACCTTTGGATCTGTATTCATTGATTGTGTTCCTTATCGATTAAATTAAACAGCCGTCCATCAAACGCGATCAAGAGCCTTGCGACCTATGTCGCTGCGGTACTGGACTCCGGGCCAGGAAATGCGGGCAACCCCGGCATAGGCGCCGGCAATAGCCTCTTTTACCGTGCCGCCCAACGCGGTCACTCCCAGAACCCGGCCACCGTTGGTAACGCATGATCCGTCACGGGTTGCCGTTCCGGCATGAAACACATAGACATCCTCCAGGCTGGCGGCCTGCTCCAGACCTTCGATGGCATCGCCCTTCTGGTAATCGCCAGGATAACCGGCCGCGGCCATCACCACACAGACTGCCGCCTTGTCATGCCACTCGATATCCAGGCCGGCCAGGTCGCCATTGGCAACTGCCAGCAGAACCGGCACTATGTCCGACTTCATCCTCATCAACAGAGGCTGACACTCCGGGTCGCCGAAGCGGGCATTGAACTCCAGGGTTTTCACCTGGCCATCCTTTACCATCAAACCGGCATACAAAACCCCGCGATAGGTTCGACCCTCGGCGGCCATGCCGTCAATGGCCGGTCGCAGCACCTGGCGCATCGCCTTTTCATGTATGTCGGCATTTACCACCGGGGCGGGGGAGTAGGCGCCCATCCCGCCGGTGTTGGGGCCCTTGTCACCATCGAAAATGGCCTTGTGATCCTGTGCGCTCGCCAGCGGTATGATCTGCCGGCCGTCGGTTATCACCAGGAACGAAGCCTCCTCACCGGTCAGGAATTCCTCGATCACCACCCGTGACCCGGCAGAGCCGAAGGCGTTGCCGCTGAGCATGTCGCGCACCGCATCCAGCGCCTCATCCCTGGTCTGGGCGATGATGACCCCCTTGCCGGCCGCCAGGCCGTCAGCCTTGACCACGATCGGAGCACCGGTTTGATCGATGAATCTTTCTGCCTCGGCCAGATCGGTAAAGACGCCGTAGGCCGCGGTCGGAACATTGTACTTATGCATCAGGTCTTTCGAGAAGGCTTTGCTCCCCTCGATAAATGCCGCGTCTTTGGACGGGCCGAAGACCTTCAGACCATTGGCTTCGAAAAGATCGACAATCCCCAGCGACAGCGGCTGTTCGGGACCGACCACCGTCAGGTCGATTGAATTGACCTTGGCAAACGCAAGCAGCTCATCGAGCTGATCGACGCACAGGGCGACATTCTCCGCCAGTCCGGCGGTACCGGGATTCCCCGGAGCGCAGTACAGCTTGTCCACCAGGGGGGACTGGGAAATTTTCCATACCAGCGCATGTTCGCGGCCACCGCCGCCGATTACGAGTATTTTCATGGTCAGGTTCCTGTTTTGCCTTGATTGTATTAGTGCCGGAAGTGGCGCATGTTGGTGAAGATCATCGCAATGCCGTGCTCATTGGCGGCCTTGATCACCTCTTCATCGCGGACACTGCCGCCCGGCTGGATGATGGCGGTGACACCGGCTTCCGCGGCGGCATCAACGCCATCGCGGAAGGGGAAGAACGCATCCGAGGCCAGCACCGTGCCCTGGGTCGGCAGCAGCGCCTTTTGTACCGCAATCTTCGAAGAATCCACCCGGGACATCTGTCCCGCACCGATACCGACGGTCTGGTCGCGGTTGGTGAAAACGATCGCGTTTGATTTGACATGTTTGCAGACACGCCAGGCAAAGTCGAGCGCTTCGTATTCGGAAGCCGAGGGTGTGCGGTCGGTGACCACGCGGCAATCCAGCGCGTTGATCATACCCAGATCCCGTCCCTGGATCATCAGGCCGCCGGTGACCCGTTTCAGGTCATAGCCCTTGGGATCGTAACTGTTAAGGAGCGGCACCTGCATCACGCGCACATTCTTCTTGGCCGTGAAGATATCCAGCGCTTCATCGGTATAACCGGGAGCGATCACCGCTTCCAGAAAGGTTGATGTCAATTCCCTGGCCGTGTCGGCATCCACGGTGCGGTTGAACCCGACGATGCCGCCAAAGGCCGAAACCGGATCGCATTCCCGGGCCTTGAGATAGGCGGTAAGCGGTGAATCCGCCAAAGCGGCTCCGCAGGGATTGGTGTGTTTGATGATGACAGCGGCGCTCTGCTCGAATTCCTTGACCGTTTCGATCGCGGCATCCAGGTCGATGATGTTGTTGAAGGAGAGTTCCTTGCCCTGCAACTGCTGGGCATTGGAAACGCATGGTTCGTTTATTCCGCTCTCCACATAGAAGGCCGCGGTCTGGTGGGGATTCTCACCATAACGCAGATCCTGCATTTTCTTCACCTGCAGTGAGAATGTCGGCGGGTACTCCTGGACCTCTTCCGTCAGGCGCGAACCGAGATAGTTTGAAATGGCTCCGTCATATGCCGCGGTGTGCTGAAACACTTTGACAGCCAGACCGAAGTTGGTCTTGGCCGACACAGCGCCATTATTGTCCCGCATTTCGTCCAGCACCATGGCGTAGTCGTATGAATCCACCAGCACGGTTACATCGGGGTAATTCTTGGCAGCCGAGCGCAGCATGGTCGGTCCGCCGATATCGATATTTTCAATTGCATCTTCCAGTGTGCAACCTTCCTTGGCTATCGCTGCTTCAAACGGGTAAAGGTTGACCACCACCATGTCGATGTTCTCGATGCCATGCTCTTTCATCTTGGAAACATGCTCCGGGTTGGAGCGCATGCCGAGCAGTCCGCCATGAACCTTGGGGTGCAGGGTCTTGACGCGACCATCCAGCATCTCTGGAAAACCGGTGAAATCAGATACATCCTTTACGTTCACTCCGGCATCACGCAGAATCTTGGCGGTGCCACCGGTGGAGAGAATTTCAACTCCATGGCTGGCCAGTACTTTTGAAAACTCGATGATGCCCCTTTTGTAGGAAACACTGATCAGCGCCCTGGTTATTTTTGCCATTTATGAAGCTCCTTATTACGATTGTTATTGAACAACAAATATAGTTTTGGACGGTTCAGATCAGGAAAGTGGAAAGTTAATATTTTGAATAAATCTTGTCTCAAAGATTGGTGTGCCCGAGAGCGGTACCACCCGGAAACGTTGGCCGAAGTCCTCGACAGATCCGAAGGCGTCGCCCCGTACCAGAGCCGTTTCAACTCCGACCAGCGCCCCTTCGGGCGTAAAGCGGGTGATATGTATCATGCTTTTGTCAAAAACTCCAATCGTTTTCAGCCAATCCGCACGTAAAACCGCACCGAATGATCCGGTCAGAATCACATTCTTCAAAGCCTGACAACGTATACACGATTTTTCTGCAATAACCTCGATTCCGGCCCGGATGGCGCTCTTGGCAAGCTGTACCTGACGAATGTCGTCCTGGGTGAGCAGAATCAGGCGTTGCGCATCTCGGTGAAGTACAAAGGCATTGGCGCCATTATGACTGATTATCCTGGAGGCGAGATTAGATGAAATCTCATCGGCATCGTACAGCCTGCCGCTTGCCTCCAGGATTCCGCAGCGGAGCAGTTCAGTGATCGCTTCGATGGCTGCCGAGCCGCAAATGCCCAGAGGTTGACCGTTGCCGATCACCTGTAATCTGATCCGGTCATCTTCTATGCGTACCGAATTGATCGCACCCGGCAGCGCAACCATGCCGCAGGAGAGGTTGCCCCCTTCGAAAGCCGGTCCGGCGGCTGCAGAAGTTGCCCAGATCCGGTCGCCGTTCAGCAACGCTATTTCACCATTGGTGCCCATGTCCAGGCAGAGTGTCGCATCACCAGGCTCGGCTCCGTACAGAAACGAAACCGTATCGCCCCCCACGAATCCTCCCGGCATCGGGAACACGTATATTTCCGCATTGCCATCCCAGTCGAGATCGACGGCCTTGAGATTTGTTCCGCAGGTGTAGAGCGGGCGATAGGGTGGGAAAGCCAGCGATTTAAGCGGCAATCCCATCAGGAGGTGCTGCATGGCCGGATTACCGGCAATGGCCGCCCTGCTGACATCTTCCCAGGCGATTCCGCTCAGTCGGCAGAGTTCATGGGCCATGCGCAGAAGTTCCGCCCGGATCAGGTCCGTCATCTCCCGCTGCACGCTCCCGGAACTGATGGCGGCATCCAGACGGCTGACAACATCTGCTCCGAACCTGCGTTGCGGATTCATCGCGCCCAGCATCGCAAGGCGTCGGCCGTTGCCGCAATCGACAAGCGACGCGGCCAGCGTGGTGGTTCCCAAATCAATGGCTAGCGCGATCTCTGGCATTTCAGGCTATCTCTATCAGGAATTGGCCGGACGGCATGACCGAACCGATTTTGCGGGTGAAAATGCCCTGATCTTCGGCTTCGGAGATAAAACGTCCGGCATTGTCGGGGGCCAGCGCGATCAGTAGTCCGCCGGAAGTTTGCGGGTCAAACAGCGGCAGCATCCGCTCCTCTTCCATATCTTCGGAAATGTGCAGGAATGGCAGATAGTGGTCGCGGTTGCGGTAGCAGCCGGCCGGTACCATTCCGTCTTTGACCAGCTCGGACACTCCGCTCAAAAGAGGAATTGATGCAAGCTCCAGCCTGATCGTGACCGCTGCGCCCCGCGCCATCTCGCAGGCATGGCCGATCAGCCCGAAACCGGTTACGTCCGTGGCGGCGGAGGCCTGATGTTCGATCATCATCCTTGCCGCATCACGGTTGAGTGTTGTCATCCATCGAACAGCATCCTGTATCGATTCGGTCGAAGCCATCTCACCCTTGATGGCAGTGGAAATGATGCCGCTGCCCAGCGGTTTTGTCAGAAGCAGAACATCGCCCGGCCGGGCCGTGGAGTTGCGGATGATCCGGTCCGGATGCACCAGGCCGGTCACGGACAGACCGTACTTCAATTCTTCATCCTCGACCGTGTGACCACCAACCAGGCAGACCCCCGCTTCCCGCAGAACGCTCTGCCCGCCGGCCAGCACTTCACGCAGAACCTCACCCGGCATGGAACAGACAGGAAAGAAGACCAGGTTCATGGCAGTTACAGGTCTGGCTCCCATCGCATATACGTCCGAAATCGCATTGGCGGCGGCGATCCGGCCAAAGGTGTAGGGATCGTCAACCAGCGGGGTGATGATATCGGCAGTCTCCACCAGGGCGCAATCCGGCGCAATCCGGTAAACACCGGCGTCATCGCAGGTTTCCGGCCCTACCAGAAGATTTTTGTCGTCGAATGTGAAAAGCCCGTCCAGGGCCTTCGCCAGGCTTGATGGGCCCAGTTTAGCTGCTCAACCGGCTGCTTTTACAAGCTGTGTAAGCTTTATCATCTGTCAGATTGCTCCTGAAACCGCGTGTTATTTCAGATAGACTCTCGGAACCCGTTTGCTGATGCCGCAGAAAATCTCGTAGGGGATCGTGCCGGCCCAGTTGGCCAGCTCTTCAGCCTGTATCGCATTGCCCTGGCTGTCCGGTCCCAGCAGAACCACCTCATCTCCAACCGCAACTGAAGGAATGTCAGTTACGTCCAGCATTATCCAGTCCATGCAGACCGTGCCGACCACTTTTGCCCGGTGTCCACGGATCAGCACCTCGCCCCGGTTGGTGAGAGCACGTGGATAACCATCGGCGTAGCCGACCGGAACACTGGCGATCAAGGTTTTGTTTTCGGCTGTAAATCGTCTGGCATAGCTGACCGTGGTTCCCGGTTCAATCAGTTTGAGCATGGCAATGCGACTTTTCAGATGCATCACCGGTTTTATGTTCAGCTTGCCCTGGAAGTCGGCGGACGGCAACGCTCCATAGAGGGCGATACCAGGCCTGATCAGGTTACACCCCGGTATTTCCCGCAAAAGGGAGGCGGCGCTGTTGGCAATATGGATGTAACGTGGGGAATACCCGGCCTTGCGGACCTCGGCCACCGACCAGTTGAAACGCTCGGCCTGCAACCTGGTGAAATACTGGCCCGACTCATCCAGTTCGTCGGCACTGGCAAAATGGGAGATGATTCCCTCCAGGGCAATGTTCGGCAGTTTTTTCAATTCAGCCAGGAACTGCGGGGTGGAATTGTATTGAACCCCGAGCCGGCCCATGCCGGTATCAATTTTAAGGTGCAGCTGCGCCTTGCGAAAAAGTTTGCCGGCGGCGTGATTCAATGCCAGTGCCTGCTCCATCGTGAAAACCGTGGTGGAGATGTTGTAGCCGATGCATTTACGCTCCTGCCCCGGATAGACGCCACCCAGAAGCAGGATCGGTTTGTCGATGCCGCTTTTGCGGAGCTGGATGCCTTCCGCCAGAAAGGCCACGCCAAAGGCATTGACGCCCAGTTTTTCCAGTTCGCGGCTGATGTCCATGAAACCGTGTCCATAGGCGTCGGCTTTTACAACCGCAAGAATTTCGGTGCGTGGCGGGATTGACGAGCGGATGGTTTTAAAGTTGTGATGAAGCGCCGAAAGGTCTATTTCGGCCAGGGTGGGGCGACCGTCGTACAAAATATGGATACCTCTGAATACCTGTCGAATTTTAAATGCGGACGGAATCTGTTGACCGCGTAAAATATCATGCCTGCAAGCAGCTGTAAAGCGGTGCGTGCAAGCAGGAATACATTACAGGGACAACTTCTTACGCGCATTCGCCAGGCAGCGCCTGATATCGGCGCTGCTGCGGCAGGCCAGAACGGTTCGCGCCAGCTTGCGGCAGGCGTCCATGCCGTGGTTGCGGATGGCCTGTTTGACGACCGGGATACTGGGTGCTGACAGGCTGAATTCGCGGATACCCATACCGGCCAACAACAGCGCATTCAGCGGATCAGCGGCCATTTCGCCGCACACCGATGCTTTCTTGCCGGCCTTGGCCGCCGCGTCGGCGACCCGTTTGATCGAATGTAGAATGGCCGGGTGGTGCGGGTCGTAGTACTGCTTGACGCGGGAGTTGTTGCGGTCGGCCGCCAGAGTGTACTGGATCAGGTCATTAGTGCCGATGCTGACATAGTCCACTTCCCGCACCAGATACTCGATGATCTGCACCGCCGCCGGGATTTCGATCATGATTCCGAACGGGATGTAACCGCGCACATCGTGCCCCTCGCGCAGCAGTTCGTTTCTGACAAGAGTCATAATCTCCCTGATCTGGCGGATCTCGTCCAGGCTGCTGATCAGGGGAAACATCACGGTCGGATTGCCGGCCTGGGAAGCCAGCAGTATCCCGGCCAACTGTTCCTTGAAGATGTCCTGGCGCTCCAGCGATACCCGGATCGAGCGCCACCCCAGGAACGGATTGTCCTCGGCGGGATAGGTGAAATATGGCAGTCCCTTGTCACCGCCGATATCCAGCGTACGGATGTTGACGGTCTGTCCTGGAAATCCTTGCAGTATCTTGCGGTAGATGTTGGCCTGTTCTTCACGGTTCGGAAAAGCCGAACGGGCCATATAGGGAAATTCTGTGCGGTAAAGCCCGACCCCCTCGGCGCCGTGCAGGTTTGCGACTTTGACATCGGAAATCAGGCCTATATTGGCACTCAGTGTGATGGCAATCCCGTCGGTTGTGACAGCCGGAAGGTTACGCAATCCCTCCAGTTCCTTCATCCGTCCGGCATGATCCTGCTCCAGACGAACATATTCTTTCTTGATGGCTGCGTCCGGGTTCAGGTAAATGTGTCCGGAGGTGCCGTCAACGATGATTTCATCCTTGACATTGGCGGCCGACATCAGCCCATCGATGCCGAGTACGGCCGGAATTCCCAGTGACTTGGCCATAATCGCCGCATGCGAGTAGGCGTTGCCCTTTTCGGTCACGATACCCAGGATTTTGTCATGGTCGAGCATGGCCAGGTTGGAGGGGAAGATCTCCTCGGCAACGATCACCCTTTTTTCCTTGAGCATGATGTCGCTGGAGTTGTTTCCGACAATGGCATCAATGATGCGTCTGCCGATATCATCCATGTCGGCCGAACGCTCACGCAGATACGGGTCAGCCATGTCGGAAAAAGCCTGAATATAGTGCTGCACGACATCGTGTACGGCGCGACTGGCCCCCAGTCCTTTTTCAATCAGGTCGATGATCTTGGACGAAAAACCACGATCTTCCAGGATCATCAGGTGGGTATGGAAAATGGCGGCGTCATCGGCGGAGAGGGTTTCGCTGACCCGCTTTTCCATGTAGATGGTCTGGATCTTGGTTTTTTCAAGAGCGATATTGAACTTTTCCAGCTCTTCCGATTTGCTGCCGACCCTGGCCAGTTTAACCACCTTGTCGTTGAACCGGTCGAGGATGTAGACTTTGCCGCGACTGAAGCCTCCCGATACGGCGGTACCCGCCAGTGATTTGGAACCGGGTGTTTTTCTGGCGGCGCTCTTTGAAGGTTCCGCACCGTTGACCGAGCCGTTTTTCACCTTGGCCAGTTCCTGCTCAAACCAGGCCCGCTCCTGTTCCTTGTGCTGGATGGAATCAAGCAGTCGGGCATTGTGAATGATGCTGCCGATCTGGAATGTGATCGTGCGCAGAGCGCTGATTTCATCCTCGCTAAAACGGCGCGCCTCACGGGTTTGAACGACGATGGCTCCGATCGGAGCCTTATGTTCGAACAGCGGCAGTCCCAAAAAAGAGAGGAAGCGCTCTTCTTTTGATTCTTTAAAATATTTGTAGCGCGGGTGAGAAGGGGCGTTGTCGGTCATGACCATGTCGCGGCTTTCCACCGCCAGACCGGTCAGACCTTCATGGACTTTCATCGATACCCGGTTGATCGAGGCTTTCGAGAGTCCCTTGGTGGCTTTCAGCACCAGTGTCTCTCCGTCGGTTTCAAGCAGGTAGATCGAACAGACTTCGCTGCCCATGCGTTTGGCTACCAGTGTCACAATGTTGTCGAGGGTTTCCTGCAGGTCGTGTGAATGCAAAATGATCGTGCTGATGTCTTCGAGGGTACGCAAACTGAGCGATTGCTGGCTTTCTTTCATCTGTATGCCCCGTTGCACTGGATATCGGCTGGAATGGCAAAGGAGTATAGAGGTTTTTTAATTGAAAGTAAAACACTGATGACCGATATACGCTGGAAATGTCTTGGAGTGTCTGCTATCTTGGACACAATTTTCAATCGAAGACAGGGGATAAGTTATGAGCGACACCGTTATCAATCCGGACATAAAAAAGGGGCTTGACCTGCTTGACTCGGGCAACGTCAAAGAGGCTATCGAAATATTACGGGGGTATTGGAACGGCCACAAGGGTGAGCCGGACAGCTGGTTCTATCTTGGTGACGCGCTGGCCGAGAACGGACAGCTGGGCGAAGCGATCGAGCGTTACCGGGAAGGACTCAAGCTTGCTCCACAGGACGCGGACGCTCTGACCACGCTGGGCGATATGCTCTTTGAAGCCGGAAAGCACAAGGATGCCATCGCCTGTTATAAAAAAGTTCTGGATATAGACCCGAAGGACGCCGATGCGCTGGTCAGCATCGGACTGGTCCACGGCAGCCAGGAACGCGGCGATGATGCCATTATCGCCTTTGAACAGGCGCTCGCGCTGGAGCCGGATAATGTCTTCGCCTGGAATGCCCTGGGGGACGCGCTCTACGGCAAAGGCGATGTGGAAGGGGCGATCAACGCCTTTGAAAAAGGGGTCGAGATTGACCCCGAGGATCCGGTGGCCCATTTCAACCTGGGCGAACTGTTATATGACCTGGAAGAACTGGAAGAAGCCGAGGAAGAATGCCTGGAAGCAGTTCGTCTGGACCCGACCTACGGCATGGCCTACCTGACCCTGGGAGGCATCTGCATGGACCAGGATCGCACGGCCGATGCCATCGCCAATTTTGAAAAGTATCTGAAATATGAGACCTCGTCCCAGGCGACTGAAATGATTGCCGAGGTCAAGGCGGTCGTGGAAGGCCTCAGGGAAGAGTTGAAGGGATAGCCGATGAGCGAGTCAAAGCCAATGCTGATCGATTCACATGCGCATATCTACTATCACGATTATGCGGGCGATTTCGACGAGATGCTGGCGCGCGCCGCCGATGCCGGTGTGGCGGCCATGCTCGTGGTCGGTACCGATATCGAATCCAGCCGTGAATCGGTCAAGCTGGCGGAAAAGTATCCGCAACTGTACGCCGCGGTCGGCATTCATCCCCACGATGCCGGGCGTGTCACCGAAAAATGCTATGACGTGATTCGCGACCTGGCCCAGTCCAGTCCCAAGGTCGTCGCGATCGGGGAGATCGGCCTGGATTTCTACCGCGACCGTTCACCGCGCGATGTCCAGGAAACTGTTTTTCGTCGCTTCCTGCGGATGGCTGACGAACTGAAGCTGCCGGTCATCATCCATGATCGCGATGCCCATGAGCGGGTCATGTCGATCCTGCGGAAAGAGGCGGTGCGCAGCGGTGTGCTGCACTGTTTCTCCGGTGATGCGGAAATGGCCGCCATGGCGATCGCGATGGGATTCCATATCTCGATTCCCGGAACGATCACCTATCCATCGAACGAGGCGTTGCGGGACGTGGTGCGAGCCGTGAGCATCGATCGCATGCTGGTGGAGACCGACTGCCCCTACCTGACCCCGGTGCCTTTTCGCGGCAAGCGCAACGAACCGGCCCACGTGCGGCTCGCGGCCGAAAAGATTGCCGAACTGAAAGGGCTGACCCTGACCGACGTGGCCCGCATCACCACCAAGAACGTGCGCGACCTGTTCGGTATCCGCCTCTGGGATCAATCGACCAAGATCGCCTACCGAATCCGCAACTCGCTCTACCTGAACATCACCAACCGCTGCTCCAACCGCTGCAGTTTCTGCGCGAAGTTCGACAATTTCACCGTCAAGGGGCACAACCTGCTGCTGGACGGCGAACCATCTTTCGAAGAGGTGATGTCGGCCGTGGGGCAGCCCGAGGGTATCGATGAAGTGGTTTTCTGCGGATACGGCGAGCCGCTGATCCGGCTTGAACTGGTCAAGCAAGTGGCGGGCGAGTTGAAGAGCCGCGGCTACCGCATCCGCATCAACACCGACGGCCAGGCCAACCTCGTGCATGGCCGCAACATCCTTCCCGAACTCAAAGGGCTGGTTGACAGCATCTCGGTCAGCCTGAACGCGCCCGATGCCGCAACCTATGCCGAGCTCTGCAACACACCCTTCGGCGAAGCCGGTTTCGAGGGAGTCTGCGATTTTATCCGCCAAGCTTCCGGCTTTATCCCGCAGGTGGTGGCCAGCGCCGTAACCGTGCCGGGCAGCGATATCGAGGCCTGCCGCAGGCTGGCTGAATCGCTGGGGGCCGAGTTTCGTGTGCGGGAATACGCGGAGGTGGGGTAGGGACGTTGGATGCCGTGTGAATGAAAAAAGGCCGCGTCAGGAAGACGCGGCCTTTGAAATTTTGGGGTGGCTAGAGGGATTTGAACCCTCGAATGTACGAGTCACAGTCGTAAGTGTTGACCGCTTCACCATAGCCACCATAAAGAGACGAGATAAATAAACTAAAACAGCTGATCAAGTCAAGGTAATTTTTAAAAGCAAGCTTGATTTTACCCGGATCAATTTTTTAAGACGGCCCTGACATATAAACATTGACAGGATCAAAATAGTTTGATAGATACACGTTTCACTTTGTGGGGCTGTAGCTCAGCTGGGAGAGCGCCTGACTGGCAGTCAGGAGGTCGACAGTTCGATCCTGTTCAGCTCCACCAAACAATTCAAGGGATTAGCGGAAACGCTGATCCCTTTTTTTGTGTTCAAATTAGACGGCCTTATGTCATTTTGCCTGTTGACTGATTGCCGGGCTTGGCATACACGTGAATATATTTAAATCTGCGAGGCAGGGTAGCTTATGAGCACGGCACTATTATTGATAGACATACAGAAGGATTACTTTCCCGGCGGCCGCATGGAGCTGGTCGGCAGCATCGAGGCGGCGGGAGCCGCCGAGCGGTTGCTGGCCGCGTTCCGGCGGGCAGCCTGGCCGGTCTACCACATCCGGCATATTTCCTCGCGACCCACCGCCAGTTTCTTTCTGCCGGACACCAGCGGGATCGAGATATACCCCGGAGTCGCACCGTTGCCGGACGAGCCGGTCATCACCAAGCATTTTCCCAACAGCTTCCGCGACACCGATCTGCTGGAGCGCCTGAAAGCCGCCGGAATCAGCCGTTTGCTTGTTTGCGGCATGATGACCAGCATGTGTGTGGACGCCACGGTCAGGGCCGCCTTTGATTTCGGTTTCGGCTGCACCGTGGCGCAGGACGCCTGTGCCACAAGAAACCTTTTCTTCGCGGGGGAAGATATTCCCGCCAGCCATGTGCATGGTTCTTTTTTGGCCGCCCTGGGAGCGGTCTACGCCAATATCAGGACCACCGACGCGATACTGGAAGGTATCACTGCCGCAGATCGATAAGCAGGAGAGTTGCAACCGAAAGATGGCACAGTATTGTTTTGCTCTGGAGATGGCGGTGCGCGATTACGAGTGCGACCTGCTGGGGGGGGTGAACAACGCGGTCTACCAGAACTATCTGGAACACGCCCGGCATGAGTACCTGAAGACGATCGGCATCGATTTCGCGGCGCTGGCGGCGCAGAGGATCAACCTGGTGGTGACAAGGATCGAGATTGACTACAAGACCTCCCTTGCAAGCGGAGACCGTTTCGTGGTCGAAGTGCGGCTGGAGCGGAGCTCCCTGGTGCGGATCGAATTCCGCCAGGATATTTACCGCCTGTCGGACCGCAAGGTGGTGGTAAAAGCCCTGGTGACCGGTATCGCCCTGAATGCCAAGGGACGGCCGCAGTTGCCGGAGGCGATGAAGGATATTCTGGACCGGGTTTGAATTAACGGAAGGAAGATGGATAAGTTTATAGTTAGAAATCTTTTGGGTTTATAGATGTATAAACCCGGCTCTAACCGGTGATCTGTGAGTTAGTCGGAGCAAGATTTTGTAAAGCAAAGCAAGAGAGCAGGATCCGTGACCATGCCAAACTACGTCTACAAATATCAATCAGCAAACTCGTATAATTTGAACGCGCTGGAGAATGGGTATCTCTACTTTCCTCGGCCCATTCAGTTGGATGATCCCTTTGACTGTCTTCCCTCCTACGAGTTTGATGGTAGCACTGAAGTCAATCGCCCTTTTCAAGGGGCTGCACATGACGTCGGTCAAGGAATTCAGCTAGTGCGGAATCAATTTGGCGTCATGTCACTCACTACCAAGAATGATAGCATACTAATGTGGAGTTCCTATGCTGATGGGCATAGAGGCTTTTGCCTAAAATTTCGAACGCATGAGCTAAATGGGCGGCCATACTTCGCCTTTGAGGAAAGCAATTACGTGGACTCGGAAACCACAAACATTAAGTGTTTCCCAATCAATAAGGTCGACTACAATGATAAAATGCCCGAACCAATCCGAAATTTACAGGTGGATGGGATCGATAGATTCCTATTAACGAAGCACACCGATTGGAAGTATCAAGAAGAGTTCAGGGTAGTAATTCCTTTTCAGGTACTACGTGGCAACCAGATGGTAAAGTATAGAAAAGAGTATCTTGAAAGCATAATCTTCGGAATGAAGACCTCAAAGTCTGAATTTCAGAAAGTTGATTCAATAGTAAGAAAGAATTTTATTGATCTAGGATACCAAGTCGAATACCTCCGGGCGAAGCAGCTACCAAACTTCTATTCTATTGAAATTGCGCCAAGTAGCGGATCGGGAGAAGAATGGCCCGACTTTTAGTGGACCCCCTTTTCACCTTCCCCCACTCCTCCTAGGGATATATCTGCGCTTGGCAAAGGCGCACAGCGGATTGCAAACGATGATATTGCGCGGCGGTTGGTTTTGGAACTGATTGATTGAATGCAAATGTAAGGTTGCAAATGTCTGAAACTCTAACCTAACCCCAGACCCAAATGACCCATCTCTATCATATGGCTTCCTTTTTTCATCATACGGGAGGCAAAATTTCGCCAATTCGCCTATCGTTATCCCAGGTTTCTAATTCTCGTTTTTTGTTTATAAGGTGATACAGTCCTGACTTGTATTTTAATTCGTTAAAGTCATCAAGTCGGAGTCCTTTGCTTGTCTGCGTTGATTTCATTTTTATAGTAATCTGTTTGTTACCTCCGAAATACTGATTAAAAAAGGTTTTATTGTCTTTTTTGAACACAGTTATCTTGCCGCTTTCTGAAATCCACTCTCCAATTATTTTTCCATCATATTGGAGCTTTGTCGGTTGTTCGCGGCGAGAAATAATACCTTCTCCCGGTCGGGCCGGAGGGATCGGAATTTGCCATCCATCAGTTTTGATAGAAAATTTTCGAAATTCTTTAATTTGCTCAGATGTCGCCCCAAATATCTGGACTTTTAAATAAGGTTCAAACCTAACACAGGCCCAAATATTTTTCTGTCCAGGCAAATAATATAAAACATGAATTTTCTCATACGGTTTCTTGTCCAGCGATTTTATTTCCTGCGCATTCTTGCTTAACTGCTGCCCCGTTACCCTATTGTCAATATTGACTTTAACTGTTCTTTTTATTGGCGGATCTCTATCGTCTGATATGATATTAAATTGGTTGGCTTCTGAATTAGATGCAATCAAAATCAGAAAAAAGACAATAAGGTTCTTAAAATTAAACATTTGACCTCCTCTATAAAATTTTGAGATACAACAATAAAACTAAGATTTCCAATGAGCAACCGAAACCTTGTTTTTAAAGCGAGCCAGCAAGTGGGGCCACCTCTGGGGTCAGGCCACCTCTGGGGTGTCGCGGTAGAGATGCCAGTTACCCGACACCCCCCGCACAGATCCCAGTGCAACTTCTGGGGTCATGCTTGACTTTCAGATATTCGATGTTAATCTACCAGCCAGTAGGGCTGGGGTCGGACCAAGTTAACATGCTGAATTCACTAACCAATAGTTCAAATTATAGCCGTTTTCAGGCCTTAAAAACTCGTTATTGGGGTTAAAAAAGACATTTTAAGGTTAACTGCCCTTACTAGCACTATGCTTAGAAGTTCATTTTTGCCGGTAAAAACGTATCTTTAAGGACAAAGCATGGCCATATTATGCAATATTTTCGTTATGTTTTAGGTTGTTAACTTGGTCCGACCCCAAACCAGTGAAGCCCGCACACCCTCAGCCCCGTTGGTCGCAAGAGGTATTATGAAATTATTTGAACTCCTGAACGATGATGTCTTTAAGCTACCTGTCCAGAGAAATAAGAAGCAGTCAGGAGCTATCCTTAAGATGAAATTCGACAGATACATCGACCTATTAGCTAAATTAGAAAATGATACTAAATTTACAAATATTATTTTGCTGGAGCTGCCAAAGATTAAACAATTGTGCAAGGGTCTATTAGCCACTATTACACACTACCTTCATGGAAAGCCACATAAGGCGTATAGTTGTTTTGATGAATCAGTTTCGGGCCTCAGTGATTTTATTTATAATAGCATTAGGAATAGAATAAAATACCCAGAAGAAATCAGCCTGTTTAGAATCAGAGAATCAGATAGCAGATATTTACTAAGAGAAAACATTTTCCATGTCCCCTTTGAGTACAGAGGATTTGTAAGGAACCAGCGCTTTAGCATCAATGGATATCCCTGCCTGTACTTCGGTTCGTCCATTTATGTCTGTTGGGAGGAACTTAATAGACCAAGCTTTGAGAATATGTTTGTTAGTAAGTTTAGGCTAAATAAACATTCTGCAAAAATACTTGATCTGACCTTCCCTGCTGCACAAGACAAACGTATCTTGATGAATACAGAAGGTGATGATGACTTTCGCGATTTTCACGTTTTTAAAGCCGTTTTTAAATTGATCCTCTTTCCGTTGATTCTCTCATGCTCAGTGATAGAAAAAGAATGCAAAAACTTATTCAAGGAAGAGTACATAATCCCTCAGATTTTACTTGAATGGGTGACCGATTCTCATGGCATTGATGCTATTAAATATGCGAGCATGTCTCTTCCTGATTACAACCTTGATCAATCTTTGTTTACAAACTATGTCTTTCCCGCAAAACAGCACAAAAATTCTGGCTTTTGCAAGCACTTGATTGAAATGTTTGAGTTGACTGAGCCGATATCTTGGAACTTCGCCAAATCTTTAAATTGTCCTACGCAAACATCACTTAATAGTAAGTTTGACTTCAATATATTGAACCACATGAGGTCCTACCAGCACACCGAATTTGGACATATGGAACAAGTCCTCAACTCAATGAGCTTCTCAAAAATCAATTTGCAAAAACTTGGTCAATAAGACGGCAGGATAATTTTGGGGACAGCATCCTGAGTAGGGCTGGGGTCGGACCAAGTTAACATGCTGAATTCACTAATCAATAGTTCAAATAATAGCCGTTTTCAGGCCTTAAAAGCTCGTTATTGGGGTTAAAAAAGGCATTTTAAGGTTCACTGCCCTTACTAGCACTATGCTTAGAAGTTCATTTTTGCCGGTAAAAACGTATCTTTAAGGACAATACATAGCCATATTATGCAATATTTTCGTTATGTTTTAGATTGTTAACTTGGTCCGACCTCAAACCACTTCTGCTCGGGGGCAATGTCTTAACCATGAACAATGTGGCGGTCTACTGAGATATGTATCGTCATACCTAAAAAACGGCTGATATCACAGTGTATCTGGCCAACACGCCAGATAGTCATATTAACTCACACACCCCTCGGCATAAAATATGACAAATCTATTTCAACACAAAATCAAATTTACGGAGCGCTTCAAGAAACGTCATTCGTTACGTTTCCATATGTCGCTGATCCTGATGGCAACGGTGTGTTCCGGCTTCTTGGCAACGAGATTATTGCTGGGCCTGAGTATGGAAAACGTGATGCTGCGCTATCCGCTTGCGGTCATCTTCGCTTATCTCATCTTCTTCATCTCGGTCAAACTCTGGTTAAAATACATTACACCGCAACCGGCTGTACAAAAGGCGCACAACAATTCTCTCGATGCGGGTAATTTTTTGCCTGACACGCCGATTTCATTTTCATCAGACGGTGCTGTCAGCGCCGGAGAGATTTTTCATGGGGGTGGAGGCGCTTTCGACGGTGGTGGAGTGACTGACAGCTTTGGCGAAACGGGCAATGCATTTGCTGACAGCAACCCGGATATCTTTTCCGGAGGCATTGACACTGGCGGCGGTATCGGTGACGCAGTGGGTGATGTGGCCGGAGATGTCGTATCGGGAGCGCTCGGCGATGAGGGTGGAGTCGTAGCCGTGGTTGTGTTCTCGGTTTTGGCCGCGATCATGGCTGTTATGGTCGGCGCGGGTGTATATCTAGTCTACGAGGCCCCTTTTATCCTGTCGGAAGCCGCCTTTGAATTTATCCTGGCTGCTGGCCTCATACGCGGAACAAAACGAATAGACAGCGCCGATTGGATGGGAAGCGTTTTCAAAACAACCGGCATACCATTTATTGTGACTCTGGCATTGGCGATCCTTGCCGGATACCTGATGCACCATTATTTTCCGGATGTAACCCGCATTTCCGAACTGATAACACAATTTTAAGATCACTTGTGGCTGTGTAACTTGGTCGGCGTGCCTGTTCGTATGGTCTTCTGAAATCTGCCGGCATGGCTAACCGGCTTCAATTTGTTTTGATATGATTCAGACTGTATCAAACAGTATCACCATGTATTCCGGCTGCATTAGCACAACTCCACGTTTCTTTAAACTGACTTGAATGTTGATTTCCTGCTGCATGATGCAACCTGATACTAAACAATACATGGCCAGAGGTAATACCAGAAAAAACACGGGACTGACGCTGGTACTTTTCCCGCTCGTTGGCCGATGAACTTTCAGAATGGAGGCCCTGACATGAACCAAACTTTACGATCCCAGCAGCCTGGCTTTATTGGTAATTGGGAGGATCTTGATCAATTCATTAGTCTTTCAGAGTCTCCAATCCGCAGTTCGGAACGAGAGACCGCTCTTCTGGTCTGGTCGGAATACAAGCTCAGGAGGCAGGCTCGATATGTCCGTAGAGAAACAAAAGACCGGCCCGGAAAGATGGGCTATTGGGGCAAGGGTGACTACATCAAGTCACTTACCGTACCAGCAATTGACCTGCGTGGAGCAGTGTTCAAGGATGTATGTCTCGGCTATGCGGACCTTCGTGGAGTGAGGTTCGACGGGGCCAAGTTCGTTCCTGAACAGCTTTCCTGGGTTGCAATGAAGGGTTCGAACTTCCAACGTGCAAGCCTCAGGAACGTGCAGTTGCGCGGTGCAAGGCTGATGGGAGTTGATCTGCGTGGGGCAGATCTGCGCGAGGCCGATTTAACCGGATCCGATCTCAGTGAAGCCAATCTTGCCGGCGCCAATCTGTGTAACGCTCACCTGCGGGAAGCAAATCTCGAATGTGCGAATCTTGTGGGCGCCAATCTGCATGGAACCGATCTGTGCGGTTGCCGCGTATATGGCGTATCAGCATGGGACGTGGAGATCGACGATAATGACGCTTTGCGCCGCGACCTGATTGTGACGCCAGAAGGGCAGCCCGAAGTAAAAGTGGACAACATTGAAGTCGCACAGTTTGTTTACTTACTGCTCACCAATCCCAAAATCCGAGGTGTGATTGATACCGTATGTAAGAAAGGTGTCCTGATCCTCGGCAGGTTCATTGCTGAGCGCAAGGAAGTGCTTGACGCCCTCCAAATGGAGTTACGTCGGCGCGGTTACGTGGCAATTATTTTTGATTTCGCTAAGCCTACCGCGCGCGACTTTACCGAGACAGTAAAAACGCTCGCCGGTCTGTGCCGTTTCATCATTGCTGACATCACAAATCCGAAGTCAAGCCCACTGGAGTTGCAGGCCACCGTACCAGATTACATGGTCCCGTTCGTGCCGATTATTGCAGAGGGAGAAAGTCCCTTTGCAATGTTTATGGATCTTAAAGCGAAGTACAACTGGGTTCTTGAACCGCTGGTGTACCCGGGCGTTAGAGAACTCATTGATGTGATTGAACCCGCGATAATCCAGCCCGCGCTGACCAAGCACGCGGAACTGTTGGCGGCGCGAGCACAGGCGATCCGCACTCGACACGTGTCGGATTACAAGGGGGAGTAAGGGCGATGGCTACAGCATCGTAAGCAGGTTGCAGACAAGCTGTTTGCTGAACTACTAACGCTCAGACATTTGGAGCGGCATATATGTGCTTGAACATATCTCCCTTGAAGGCGTCATTGTCATAAATTACGAGCGTGCAGGCGCAATCACAACAGGAAGTAGATGAATATATTGACTAAAAGTAAACGTGGGCCACGTCTTGAAACGCCAACTTTTGGTATTTCAAAACGTGGCCCCAATCTACAATTATTCACTCGATAGCCCAGCCTACCTCTCAGGAGTGCAGTTCTTGGCAAACATAATACAATCCTTTTTATCAACCGTTGCAGAGTTGCTACCCGGTATCATGCCGTAACTGGCAATTGCGCCAAAAGGTCCGGATCCGCCGGGAGTTGCCGCGAGTTTCGATACTTCTCCGGGCACCGCTTCTACAATAGCAAATGCCCCGTACGGCCCGGTACCGTTACGTGATGCGGTGAGATATGCCTTACCTTCATGTGTTTTGTCGGTATAATCGGCCGGTCCGAATGTTCCGTATGGTCCGGAACTTGAAAATGCGGGTACGACGCTCACTACCTCCGACGCCACCAGCAATGAAAGAAACAGAGCAATATTTTTCATGTCATTACTCCTTTTCATGTCGTTACCTCTTGCCTTAAATTATAGCACTTCGAAAACGAATTTAAATGAAATTCAATTTCAATAACTCGTACGTGCAGGGTTTGTGTAACTGCCGAAGAAGGGAACGTAGTTAAGTTGGTTGACTTCATTATATTTTTGCGTGCAAGTTTGCAATTCTGACCTTGATTCGTCTGATTTTTCGTTCTTGATTGCGCTTCCTGAAATCGTTCTCGTGTAGTTTTGAGATCGCTATTGTATGCTATAGTTGTAGCAAATATTGCTGAATCTAACGGGGGTGGTTTTCTTAACACCATGAAAACCAGGGATGCGTCACATAAGATAATGCTTGTCGATGACGAGGAGATGGTCCGCATGGTTTTGCGGTCCATGTTGGAGGGATTTGGCTTCAGCGTCGTTGAAGCGGTTAACGGTCGTGATGGACTTGATGTCTTTACCCGCGAATCCCCCGACATTGTCTTCACGGACCTTCAGATGCCGGTAATGAACGGTTTTGAGTTTATTACCAGGTTAAAGGAGAAATGTCCCGAGACTCCGGTAATTGTCATTTCCGGAACAGGCAACATACAGAGTGCTATCGAAGCCATCCGTCTGGGCGCCTGGGACTATGTAACCAAGCCGATTGAGAGCATCGAAGGGCTGCATATCATTACTCGGAGAGTCATCGAACGAATGCAGCTGATCGCCGAGAACAGAGCCTACCGCGAACACCTGGAAGAACTCGTCCTGCAGAGAACAGCTGATTTGCGTGACAGCGAGGTCCGCTTTCGCACGCTGTTTGAATCGGCCAATGACGCCATTATTCTTATTCGCGATGAACTGATCATCTCTTGCAACCGCAAGACCCAGGAACTCTTCGGATGTTCTCAGGACGAGATTCTCGACCGCCCCATGCTCGCCTTTTCTCCTCCCAGGCAGCCATTCGGCGCATGTTCAGATGATCTCCTCAAAGAACGCATGATTATGGCAATGTCAGGAGTTCCCCAGTTCTATGAATGGCGCTACACGCGGCTCAACGGAGAGTTCTTCGATGCCGAGATAAGCCTTAACCGTCTGGAACTGCATGGTGCTTTATATCTGCAGGCCATAATGCGCGATATCACCGAACGGAAAAAGGCCGATCGGGCTATGCTGGACAATGCCCGCATAAAACGTGAGCTGGAAATTGCCCAGGAGGTTCAGCAATCACTGTTGCCGGCTAACCCTCCGTTAATGCCGGGACTGCTTGTAGCCAGCATCTGTGTGCCGGCCAGCAATGTGGGTGGTGATTATTATGACTTTTTTTATCCCGGTGACCAAATATTGGATACGGTCATCGCCGACGTTGCCGGCCACAGTTTCGGTTCAGCTCTCTTGATGACAGAGGCGAGAAGCGTTCTGCACGCCAAGGTCAACGCAGAGTATTCCCCCGGCAAGCTCCTGGCCGAGGTCAACGATCTGCTGTTCGAGGATCTTACCCGTTCTGAATTGCTGCTCAGCATGTTCTATGCACGACTGGATATCAAAAACTCGACCCTGTCCTACGCAAATGCAGGACATTGCCGCCCCTTGCTGTACCGTTCCCGAAACGGGGGTTCCTTTGAGGAGCTTGATGCGGATGGACTGCTCATGGGAGTCAGGATGGGTGTTTACTTTGAGGAGAAAGCCTTGCAGATGGGTGACGAAGATATCCTGTGCCTGTTTACCGACGGTATTACAGAGTCGGAGAACAGTAAAGGTGAATATTTCGGAGACAAACGATTCAGAGAGGTTATTGCGGAATTCTGCCATCAGCACCCCGAAGAGATCATTACCGCTATTTTTCAGAATCTGGCAAAGTTTATCGATGGCATGGATTTGTCAGACGACATGACCATAACCATCATGAAGGTAGTTCCCTCTTGAATATCCACCTCGATCAGATTTCCGTCCGGTTCGCCCAGCACAACGGGTAAATCATAGGCCGGATGAGAACTAATCAGGAAAAAAATGCTTTCAATAATTTTGCAGCGATATCCCAGAAAGGAGTCTCCCATGTCTAATTCTTCAGTACGATGGATGGTGGCGCCGGTTCTCGCAACAACTCTGATATTTTACGGAACCGCCGGCGCCGCTGAAAAGCAGAAAACGAAACCGTATCCCCATTACTGGCTGAGCATCGCCACCACCAACCAGTCCATGCCCGGCATGTCACCGGAAATGTCCGGCATGGCCTCCCTGTTCGGTGGCAAAGGCGCTTTCGGTCCCAAGCGCGAGCTGCACCTGCAGCTGGAATCGCCGCAGGTAACAGCGGAGAAACCGACCGCCGCCGATGAAATCCCGCCGGGCCAGAAAATGGGGGATGCACTTCCACTGGTGACCCCTAAAGTGGAGAAGTCAACCTCTGAACCGGGCGAGCGCCGTTCTCCCGAAAAGTACGAGAAGCCGAAGGCGCGCATGCTGATCTATTGGGGATGCGGGGAGACCATCGGCAAGGGGCAGCCCAGGGTCATTGACACCTCCAAGATGGACATGGCCGAATTTGGCAAAGCCTTCGCCGGACGTGCTCCTACCCAGCAGACGCCGCCGTCTCCACGAAAGGGGTGGACCTATGGCGAATGGCCGAGCCAGGAGGAGAGGGGAGACATCCCCGCCGACAGCTCGCTCGTCGGCGCCCATCGCGTCAAAGGCAACTACACGGTCGATATTCCGTTCTCGCTGGATGCCAGGCGGGATTTTATGGCTCCGATCGAATTCACCTCGGTGACATCAACACCCTCCGGCGCTACGAAGGTCACCTGGAAAGAGGTGCCGACCAGCATCGGTTATTTCGCCACGGCCATGGGGCATAAGCAGGAAACCGGCGAAACAATTTTCTGGTCCGCCAGTGAAGTCCCTGAGACCGGCTTTGCGCTGCAGAACTACCTGACGCCGTCTGACGTCAGCAGGTTTATCAAGGAGAAGGTTGTTATGCCGCCCACCAGGACCACTTGTACGGTGCCGCCGATTTTCAAGGATGCTGGTGGGGCGATGTTGCAGTTCATTGCCTATGGGGAGGAGTTGAACCTGGTTCATCCGCCCAAACCCAAGAATCCAAAACAACCCTGGAACATCGAATGGTCGGTGAAAGCCCGTCTCAAATCCACCGGCATGACAACGCTTATGCCGATGGAGGACGGTTCCGACGACAAGCCCGCCCGTAAAACAAAGAAAAAGTCCCAGCCCCGGGATGAAGAAACCGCCAAGGAAGGCGCCGATGAGCGCGGAGAAGATTCAAAGGCACCAAAAGGCGGCATTGGCGACCGCCTGAAAGGAATCTTCGGGTTCTGATGGGGATATCGGCAGGGTCATCTGCTTTTTGCAATTTGTGTCAAATAGCAGAAATCCATGTTCTTCCATGGGGATTGATTAAATAACACCGTATCCATATAATGCCGCCGGCAATATGCATTCCGGCACAAGGGAACCCCATGGATAAACATCACTACAAGCCGAAACGCGGACTCTGGACCAGCCGCCTCGGTTTCATCATGGCTTCGGCCGGCTCGGCGGTCGGTCTAGGCAATATCTGGAAATTTCCCTACATCACCGGCATGCACGGCGGTGGAGCCTTTGTTCTCTTTTTCATCTTCTGCATTGTGGCCGTCGGGGTTCCGATCATGATCGCCGAGATGGTGATCGGCCGCCACACCCGCAAGGATCCGGTGGGGGCTTTCCGCAAGCTGCGCGGCGGTCCCTGGACCCTGGTCGGCTGGCTGGGGGTAACGGCCGGGTTCGTGATCTTATCCTACTACTGCGTCGTGGCCGGCTGGGCCGTGGACTACCTTTGGCTGGCCGTCAAAGGCACCTTCAGCGGCAAACATATCCAGGAGGTGCCGGAACTGTTTACGTCGCTGCTGGCCAGCGACCTGTCGCAACTGTTCTGGCAGGCGGTTTTCATGGCGGCCACGGTCTGGATCGTCCTGGGCGGGGTCAGTAACGGTCTGGAACGTGCCAACAAGCTGATGATGCCGGTACTGTTCCTGATCCTGATCGTCCTGGCGGTGCGGGGACTTTTCTCCCCAGGCGGACCCAAGGCGCTGGCCTTCCTGTTCACCCCGGACTGGCAGAAGCTGGACGCCACAGCAATGCTGGAAGCCATGGGGCATGCCTTTTTCTCCCTGTCCCTGGGGATGGGCGCCATGCTCACCTACGGTAGCTACGCCGATGAAGGGACCAACATCCCCAATGTGGCCCTGACCGTGTCGATCATGGACACCTGTGTGGCGCTGCTGGCCGGCATTGCCATCTTTCCGATCGTCTTCACCTATGGCATGGCCCCCGCCGCCGGGCCGGGGCTGGTCTTCAAGACCCTGCCGATAATCTTCAGCCAGATGCCGGGGGGTACCTTGATCGCGATCATGTTCTTCCTGCTGCTGGTATTTGCCGCCCTCACATCGAGCATTTCGCTTTTGGAGGTGGTGGTGGCCTACTACTGTGACGAGAAGAAGTGGCAACGGCGGAATGCAACAGTGGTGATGGGGTTCCTGATCTTCCTGCTGGGAGTTCCCTCGGCTCTCTCCAACCATCTGCTTGCCGATGTTCATTTTATCGGCGGACGAAATTTCCTCGACTCCATCGACCTGTTGGCCACCAACTATATCCTGCCACTGGGAGGCCTGCTTATCGCCATCTTTACCGGCTGGGTAATGACCACCCGCCTGGCGCGTGGCGAGATCGAGAAGGGGGCCGTGAATTTTCACTATTACCCGGTCTGGCACTTTCTGATCAAGTACGTCAGTCCGGTGCTGGTGGCCATCGTCTTCCTCTCCAGGAGCGGCCTGTTCTAGGATTTTCGGCTGGATTCGGAGGACCTGCAGTTGTTGTCGACAAGCTGTCTGCCTCCTGACAGAACATACGTTTTGTTATAACCCTCAGTTCGTTGCACTATAGCCGGATGTCCAGGTGTTGTTGGTCTTGACAACACTTTCTTCTGTTGTTACTCTCTCCAACATGAATGCAGATTTACTGCTCAATCAGCGTCGGACAATCTCCGAAATTGCTTTTGTTGAAATGGTTGTGTGGCGTCTTGGTTTGCCGCTTCCAGGCAGCTGCCACAGCTTCAAGTATCGGCTTGCGCTAGTGGTAAGTGGAGTTTGTGTGCTGCGTTACGATAATGAGGCTGGCAAGGGTGATCACAAGCATATTGGCAAGATGGAAATCCCTTATGCTTTCACTACTCCGAAAGCCTTACTGGATGATTTCTGGAACGATGTGGATACATGGAGGTATTAAATGCGTGTCGTAACATTGGATGTTTCTTCCCGTGAAAATACAAACAGAAGATTTTTAAGGGCATGTGAGGGCGAGTATCAAGGGAACTTCATCAGTTTCGAGTCTCCCGCGTTATTATTCAAGGTGCTCTCCGGAAAGCGCTGGGAAATGCTGGGCGCAATGACCGGCGCTGACCCAATGACAATCCGTGAACTGGCACGCCGCCTGGGAAGGGATGTAAAAGCGGTGCATGGTGACGTGCATGCGCTCTTGAATGCTGGCATTCTGCAAAAGACAGACAACGGACAGATCGTTTTTCCGTTTGATGAATTGCATGTGGATTTCATGCTTAAAGAGGCCGCTTGAAATTCGTGCCGAGGAGACAACAAAGTGACAGCTAAAAATATTTCCAAGCCCGAGCAGTACGATTTCTTCGCCTTTCTCTCCCGCATGCGCTACATCAGCCGCTGGGGGTTGATGCGCAACACCGTGCCGGAGAACATCCAGGAACATTCGCTGGATGTGGCGGTGATCGCCCATGCTCTGGCGATGATCCGCAATACCTATTTCGAGGGCGACCTGGACCCGTCCCGGGCCGCGCTGTACGGCATCTTCCACGATGCCAGCGAGATCTTCACCGGCGACATGCCGACCCCGGTCAAGCATTTCAATCCCAACTTCAAGCGTTCCTTTCACCAACTGGAGGACCGCGCCCGCCGCAAGCTGCTGGATATGTTGCCGCCGGAACTGGCCGGCGAGTACGAACCGCTCTTTTTCTTCGACGAACAGAAGGAATACGCGGTGCTGGTCAAGGCGGCCGACAAGATCGCGGCGCTGGCCAAATGCATTGAGGAGGGCAAGAGCGGCAACCTGGAATTCAGGAGGGCCGAAGCGGAGCATTTCGAGCATCTTTCGTCCAGTCCGCTGCCCGAGGTGCGCTATTTTCTTGATAAATTCCTGCCGGGATACCGCCTGTCCCTGGACGAACTCAACCTGGGGTGATTTTTCGTGGTTACCGTCTACTGTTACTTATGATGCTACTGCTGTTAAAACGGCTGGTTGGGGTGTGATGTATGAAGCTTAACAGTAACATTATTTCCGGGCGTTACGTTGTGATCGCCCTGACCCTGCTGTTTCTGGCATTGTCACTTCTGGAATGGGGGCCGCTCCAGACCCTGGAATACAAGAGCTATGACCTGCGTGCCAGGATGCGCCAGCATAAGCCGGACTCGCCGGTGGTGATCGTGGCGGTTGATGACGCCAGCATCGAGAAATTGGGGCGCTGGCCCTGGCCGCGCGCCTATATGGCCGAACTGTTGTCCCGGCTGAACGAATACGCCCCCAAACTGGTTGCGTTGAATATCCTCTACACCGAGGCGGAGCGCGGCTCCGGACTGGAAGAGCTCCGGGCCCTGCGCGACACCGCCGAAAAGAGCGGTGTCAGGTCAGGAACGCTTTACAACGCCATCCTGGAGACCGAAGCGCGGCTGGACAACGATGGCCAGCTGGCGACGGCGATTGCCGAGTCAAAAAACATCATTCTGCCGCTCTACTTCACGATCGGTGACCAGTCTGCTGCCGCCGATGCCGGCACACCGCAGTTCATGCTGCGCTCTTCCCGCGCGGCATCCGGGCCGACCGGCAGCCTGCAGGCAAAAGAGGCCTCTCCTCCAATTGCCGTATTTGCCGAGCAGGCGCTGTTGCTCGGTCATATCAATCTTGCCGCCGATGAGGACGGCACGGTGCGACGCGAGCCGTTGCTGGTCCATTACCATAACAGGAGCTATCCTTCGCTGGCGCTCCAGGCGGCCCTCTGCTATCTGAATATCAAACCGGCTGAAATAAGCACAGAAACACCCGGGCGCCTGAAAGCCGGGCGGCTCTCGGTTCCGACCGATTCAAAAGGGCGCATGCTGATCAGCTACAACGGCCGCTTTAACAGCTTTCCCTACTATTCTTTCACCGATGTTGTCAGCGGCGTCATCCCGGCTACCAACTTCAAGGGCAAGATCGTGCTGGTCGGTCCGATAGCCACCGGAATTGCCGGTTTTGCGGTTACGCCGGTACAGTCAAACTTCCCTTCGGTCGAGATTACCGCCAATGCGATCGAAAACCTGGTCAACAATAACGTGATCGCTCGTCCCGCCTGGGCCCGCTACGTTGAAGCCGCGGTCATGCTGCTGTTGGGCGCTTTCCTGGCTTTCGCGCTGCCGCGCATGAAGGCCGGACTCGGTGCGCTGGTCTCGTTATGTCTCCTGCTGCTCTGGAACGGGGTTGCGGTCTGGTTGTTTGTCGGCCAGGGAGAGTGGCTGGGCATGCTGGCGCCGTCGTTGCTGCTGGTGATCGGCTATACAGTCAATGTTTCGTCCCGTTTCATGGTGACCGAAAAGGGCAAGGAGCTGGTGGAAAGCGACAGCATCGAAACCAACAAAATGCTGGGGCTGTCGTTTCAGGGGCAGGGCTTGCTCGATCTGGCCTTCGAGAAGTTCCGCAAATGCCCGGTAGATAACGAAACTGTCAGGGATCTGCTCTATAACCTGGCGCTGGATTTCGAACGCAAGCGCATGTTCAACAAGGCAGCCGCGGTTTACGAACACATCCAGACCGCCGGTGAATTCAAGGATGTCCGCGAGCGTATCGCTACGATGAAGCAGGCCGGTGAAACGATGATCTTCGGCGCTTCCGGCGGGCGCAAGGAGAACACGGTCATTCTGCAGGGAGGCGGCGCGGCGATGCCGACCATCGGGCGCTTCGAAATCCAAAAAGAGCTGGGACGGGGCGCGATGGGTACGGTCTACCTGGGGCGTGATCCCAAGATCAACCGCCAGGTGGCAATCAAGACCATCCGCTTCGACGAGATTGATCCCCAGCAGGTCCAGGAGGTCAAACAGCGCTTTTTCCGGGAGGCGGAGGCGGCCGGCGCTCTCAACCATCCCAACATCGTCACGATTTATGATGTGGGTGAAGATTATGATCTGGCCTATGTGGCAATGGAGTTGCTGGACGGCAGCGACCTGTGCGACTTCGTCAAGCAGGGACAGCGGCTGCCGTTTGACGAGGTGCTGCGCATAGTCGGGGCGGTGGCCGAGGGACTGGATTTCGCCCATGCCAGGGGCATCGTGCATCGCGATATCAAACCGGCAAATATCATGCTCCTCAAAAACGGCGAGATCAAGATCGCCGACTTCGGCATCGCCCGCATCAGCGCCTCCTCCAGCACCCAGACCGGAACGATCCTGGGCACTCCCAGTTACATGTCCCCGGAACAGGTGCAGGGACAGAAAGTGGACGGCCGTTCCGACCTGTTCTCACTGGGTGCATCGATGTACGAACTGCTGTCCTGCCACAAGCCTTTCAGCGGCGACAGCATCACCAACATCATGTTCAACATCGCCAGCAAACCGCCGCTGCTGCTGACAAAAATCGACCCGCAGATTCCGGAATGCTGCGCGTTCATCGCGCACAAGCTGTTGATGAAGGATGTTGCCAAACGATACCAGACCGGTCAGCAGGTGGCCGAACATTGCCGCTTATGCCGGCAGAAACTGGTGAGGTGAGCCATGCCGCTGTCCGCCTTCGGGATTACCGATAAGGGAGTCGTCAGAAGCGGGAACGAGGACGCTCTGCTGATGGAAGAGCGCCTGGGGCTGTTCGCGGTTGCCGACGGCATGGGCGGCCACAGGGGAGGGGAGGTCGCCAGCCGCATGGCGCTGGACGTCCTCAGGGATTACACCTCCCGGGTGGCATCCGGCAGCGGCGCGTTTATCGGCGCCGTTGACAATGACTTCTCGCGGCAGGCAAATCTGCTGGCTTCCGGTATCCGACTTGCCAACCGGGCCATATTAGAGGCCGCCGACTCCAGCCCGGCCTGGCGCGGCATGGGTACAACCATCGTGGCGCTGCTGATTGACGGCGCTCGAGCGGCTGTCGCGCATGCCGGCGACAGCCGCCTCTATCTGTTGCGGGAGCGGCAGCTCAGGCAGGTGACCGCGGATCATTCGCTTGTCGCAGTTCAGTTGCGGCAGGGTATCATCACCGCGGAACAGGCGGCCGCTTCCGATCGTAAAAACATAATCACCCGCGCCCTGGGACAGTGGCAGGAGCTTGAAATAGAAATCCAGGATCTGGAACTTTTGGATGGCGATCGCCTGCTGCTCTGTTCCGATGGATTGAGCGGCATGGTCAGTGATCCCGAAATCGCAGCCCTGCTGGTGGCTCATCCCGCTCCCGAGGCCGCCTGCCGGGCGCTGGTTGAAGTGGCCAACAGCTATGGCGGACGGGACAATATTACGGTGCTGCAAGTCGATTATCGGAGCGGAAACGGTCTTGTGGCCGGGTTAAAGAGGATCTTTCAGCGTTGATAGAGTTGTTGCACTGTCCACCTTTGTTTACTCAAATCAGTATTCGAACGGCACTGCTGATGCCTGTTGAGATCATGTGTTGGCGTTTATTCTATTATGGGGCTATGTGGGCTAAAGTGGGTCTGCTTGCATCCTAAATCTCCTTAGATCGGCAATTCAGAATTTCAAATCATGAACTACGGCATTCCCGCAGCAACATCTCCAGTCCACGCAAAGGTATATCGACCCAGTCAGGGCGGCTGCTCAGCTCGGTTCCGAGCTCGTGGACCACTTTGTCAATCAGGAAACAGCGCAGCATGATTACCAGTTCAGATCTGTTCTCCGGAACCAGCGGAGAGTTTTTCATTGCGTGCAGGTAGGCTTTCAGGTACGAGCCGCTGACGTAGACATACCATGCCTCCAGCCAGGGTTCGAGCAGAAGTACATCGTCAGGGTGAGCGGCGCCGTGATGAACCAGCGTGGTCATGGCAGCATAGTGGAAGGAGTGAATCATGCCGGCGACATCCCGCAGCGGAGAACGTTTCAGTCGTCGCTCGCTCAGGGAATATACCGGCTCTCCTTCGAAATCAATGAACAAAAAGTCTTTGCCGGTGAAGAGGGCCTGGCCCAGATGAAGATCTCCATGAATCCTGCACTTCATGGCTGATAGCCGCTGACCGGTGATTTTCTGCAGACAGGCAATAATCTCCTTCTCTGCGCCAAGAACCCGCGCCGCTCTTTTTCGCTGTACATTGTCAGGGAGTCGCTGAAGGTGTAAAGCCAGTTTCTGAAAATTCCTCCGAACAAGACCTCGCATGGATTGGAAAATGGATCGCTGGTAGAGGGTAGAAAAGTCTTCCATGCACCAGGCGCGGTCGGTTGAACCGGAGGCCAGAGCCCGATGCATCTCCGCGGTACGCTTGCCCAGCAGTAGCGCCATTTCCAGATGCAGTCCCCGTACGAGTTCCCGGAACTGATCCGGTATGCCGTTGTCGACGACTTCCAACAGAGCTGGAAGGGGGGGCGTAAGCATTGGCAGATCATGTTTATGTGAAAGGATATGCTCTACAAATTGAGTGAGGCTTGTCAGGGTGTTCCTCCAGGCATCCCCATGACTGGAGATGTAAGTTTGCAGAACACCCAGATCATATACATCGCCTCCGGCTGAACGATATTCGATCCCTCCCGCATAGACCGGCACATTCCTGAATCTGTTTTTCTCGGCCAGAAAGCGAAGGATTTCCGGTTCCGGATTTATTCCTTCCTCCATCTTGCGATACATTTTGAACAGCAGACGGTCGCCGTACAGAATGCTGGTGTTGTTCTGCTCAACAGTCGCAACTCTGCTGGGAAACAATTCCAGTCTGGGTGGAGTGCTCTTTGTTACACCGTTGCCGCGCAGGCCGACAATCAGGGAACCGCTGGCGTCGTGAATTTTTGTGCGGCCGAGCATCAGTTCGTAGAGCAGCTCCCGGAATTCCTCGATGTAAATTGCATCGCACAGAACCCCTTCCAGATCTCCGAGCGAAAGAGCCGTTATGGTCGCCAGAGGATGTCGATCAGTCAGAGCCTGCAGCTGTTCGTTGGAAAGCCAGGTCATGGGAATCAGGTAGGTCTCCGGATCCCAGTCGGTGTAAGCGACCCGGATGAAGGTGAGCAGAACCCTCTGATCATCCTGTTTCAACTGGCAACTGTCGATCACGCTGATCTGGGTGATCACACGCCCTTTGCCGCAAAACCAGAAGACGCGCTGCAGATAGTGGGGCATGACCGTGCTGCATAAGCGTTCGCCGGTTTTGCCTTTCAGCACGTCCCACCAGGGATGTCCTTCCCTGAGTTTAAAATACGGGACTTCCTCGCGGGGTTCGGTACGCGCTTCCGTGCTGCGCAGAACAAACCAGAAATAGTCATATGGACCCATGGTGAAGTGGTATCTGCTCTCCTGGATTATGGGGAAGCGGTTGCGGCTGAAGACTTCCTCGGGGATCATGCCTGCGTAACGGGAAAGATCAACGGTAACCGTTTGAGAGAAGCGTGAAAGATTGATTACGACCAGGATTTTTTCATCCTCGAAGCTGCGGATAAATGTCAGGACTTTAGGGTTGTCCGATGGCAGCATTTCCAGTATGCCGCAGCCGAATGCCCTGAAGCGCTTGCGCATGGCGATCGTGCGGCGCATCCACCAGAGCAGGGATGACGGATTGCGTTCCTGGTTTTCTACGTTGATAGATTCATAGTGATATTCCGGCTCAATTATGACCGGCAGATAAAGTTTCTGTGGGCTGGCCTGAGAGAAACCGGCATTTCGATCCGGATTCCACTGCATCGGTGTGCGTACTCCGTTCCGGTCTCCCAGATAGTAGTTGTCGCCCATGCCGATTTCATCGCCGTAGTAGATGATCGGGGTTCCCGGAAGGGAGAAGAGCAGTATGTTCATCAACTCGATTTTACGGGGATTGTTCTCCATCAAAGGGGCCAGTCGGCGACGGATGCCGAGATTGATACGTGCCCGCGGATCGGAGGCGTACACCCTGTACATGTAATCCCGCTCCTCGTCGGTCACCATCTCCAGGGTCAGCTCATCATGGTTGCGAAGGAATATGGCCCACTGGCACCCTTCCGGGATGGCCGGCGTCTGATCGAGGATGTCCACGATCGGAAAGCGGTCTTCCATCTCGATTGCCATAAAGATGCGCGGCATGAGCGGAAAATGGAAGGCCATGTTGCTTTCATCACCTTCGCCGAAATATGCGGCGGCGTCTTCCGGCCACTGGTTTGCCTCTGAAAGCAGTATGCGATTTTTGAAGGAGCTGTCCAGATGGGCTCGCAGCTTCTTGAGAAAAACATGAGTTTCGTGAAGATTCTCGCAATTGGTATTCTCCCTCTCGAACAGGTAGGGAACTGCGTCCAGCCTGACGCCGTCAACTCCCAGGCGCATCCAGAAGTCAATTACCCGCAGCATTTCAGACTGCACCTTCGGGTTGTCGAAATTGAGGTCAGGCTGATGATAGTAGAAACGATGCCAGTAATAGGCCTTGGCCAGCGGATCCCAGGTCCAGTTGGATGTTTCGAAGTCCTGAAAGATGATGCGCGCTTCGCGGTACTTCTCGATCGTGTCGCTCCAGACATAGTAATCCCGGTGCACGGAACCCGGTTTCGCCCGGCGGGCACGTTGAAACCAGGGGTGCTGGTCCGAGGTGTGGTTTAGCACCAATTCGGTAATCACCCGGATACCGCGGCCATGGGCGTCGCGCAAAAACTGCTTGAACTCCCGGATGGTGTTGTAGACAGGGTTGACGTTATAGTAGTCGGCTATATCATAGCCGTCATCCCGCTGGGGAGAGGGATAGAAGGGAAGCAGCCAGACTGCCGTAACTCCCAGTTGTTGCAGGTAGTCAAGTTTGTTGCTCAAACCGCGAAAATCGCCGACTCCGTCCGCGTTTGAGTCGGCGAAGGCCTTGATGTGCACCTGGTAGATAATCGCATCCCGATACCAGCAGGGATTGTCCTCAAGGACTGGATTTTCATGACGCATACGTTATTTCTCCATGCTGTGCTCTTCCGTAGCGTTCCAAACGGCTCCGTACCGATACGGCCAGATCTTCCGGCAGCATGTCCCAGGAAAATCGCCACTCCCAATTGCCGAATGCGGTGCCGGGTATGTTCATGCGCGCCTCGTTTCCCAGCCCCAGAATATCCTGAAACGGTATGATTGCCGTATCAGCAACCGACATCAGCGCGGTGCGTATCAAGTCGCCTGCGGAGTCCTCTCCCGACGTGCCCAGATATGTATTCATCTCGTGACGCAATGTATCTGAAGCTGAATTGTACCACCCGCTGGTGGTGTTATTATCGTGTGTGCCGGTATAGACGACACCATGCTTGTCATGATTGTGCGGCAGGTCCGGGTTAGCCGGTCCGGAGTCAAAGGCAAACTGCAGTATTTTCATGCCGGGAAAGTTGTAGCGGTCTCTAAGCGCAATAACTTCGGGGGTGATTACACCCAGGTCTTCGGCAATGATCGGAAGCTCGCCCATGACGGTTCGGAGAGTATCAAAAAGCCGCTCGCCCGGACCTTTTATCCAGAGCCCTTTCTCTGCTGTTTTCTCTTTTGCCGGCACGTGCCAGGCAGCCTCGAAGCCTCGGAAATGATCGACACGGACTATGTCAAAGAGCTCGAACATCGACGTGAAGCGTTCGATCCACCACAAATATCCTCTCTGCTCCATAATATCCCAGTCGTAGTGCGGATTGCCCCATAGCTGACCGGTCGAGCTGAAATAGTCGGGCGGGACGCCGGCCACTACCGTCGGGTTGCCCTTCGAATCGAGGAGAAAGAGTTCGTTATGACTCCAAACGTCGGCGGAATCATGGGCGACAAAGATTGGAATATCTCCGATCACGGCGATACAGCGCTCATTGGCATACCTGCGCAGATCCTGCCATTGACGTGAAAACTGCCACTGCAGGTATTTCTGAACCGCGATTTCGTGATCCAGTTCGTGCGACAGCTTCAGGCGCATCTCTGGTGTCGGATGAGAGGCGTCCCTGGGCCACAAATTCCAGCTGTGCCCGTTGTGGCGTCGCTTCAAAGCCATGAAAAGCGCATAATCGTGCAGCCAGGGGGTGACGTTGCAGAAGTGCCGGAATTCAAATGTGCGGGGTGTTTCCGGATGGGCCAGAAAGGCCGAACCGGCCTGATACAGCAGCTCCATCTTAGTTCCGGCAACGGCATTGTAATCGACCCGCTCATCGGGAAAACTGCCGCTGCAGGTAGCATGGGGCAGATCACCCTCGCTCGCAATCCGCTCCAGATCTACCAGGAGGGGATTGCCCCCGAATGCGGTAAAGGCGGAATATGGGGAGTTGCCGCAGGCAGGGGGTGATAGCGGGAGCACCTGCCAATACGACATGCCCATGTCATACAGCAGATCAATGAAGCGCCGGGCATCCGCGCCCAGCGAGCCGATCCCACCGGGACCGGGCAGCGAAGTCGGGTGCAGCAGTATTCCGCAACCACGTGTGTTCAGCATGACATCCTCTCTAGCAAGGCCACCGGATAGTCCGACAGCGCCTCCTGAAGCATAATCCCAAAGTTGCCTTTCTGTTGATCCGTATTCAGAATTTCGCCGGTGAAAACATTCATAAACCGGCTTGCTGCACTGTCTGGCGACAGGATGATCCGTGTGTTCCGCCACACTTCCCGCCCCAGTTGCAGGTCGCTGTCGTCACGAATCAGGCGGCTGCAAAAACGCGGAACAACCACCAGGATTGAGCTCTCATTAACAGAACGTTCAAATGCGCAGACATGTTCCTGGCAGGCACCTTCAACCGCCAGCGGCAGGTATCTTCCTGATTCGAACAATTCGCGGTGTTCTCGACGAAAGTTGAGCGCCTTGCAGGTCAGGTGAAGTTTTATGCGGCCGTCGTTACGGGTTGCAACCACCTCACGGGACGTGTTCAGAAGCCCTTCAGTCTCCTCCTTCCGCAGCAGTTTATCCAGCAGGTCATTTCTTTTGCGGTAATCGACCGGACGCCGATTGTCAGGGTCAACCAGGCTGAAATCCCACATTTCATTTCCCTGGTAAAAATCAGGTATACCCGGCGAAGTGATCTTGAGGAGAATCTGGGACAGGGAATTGTAAATTCCACAGGCTGCGGTCAATTTCTGGAATGATTCGAAATCACGCAGAAAATAGTTCTGCCAAGAGTCCTCCAGTATCGAGTCGATGAAATGCATCACTGCGTCCTCATACAGTGAATTGGGGCTGATCCAGCTGGTGTGAAGCTTGGCCTCCCGCATGGCCTTCAACATGTACTCCTTGATCCGTGAACGAAAAAGAGCAAACTCGGCATCACCGGGCCTGCAGAATGGCCAGGTCCCCACCAGCGTCTGGTAGAGCAAATACTCCTCATTGCGACCCGGCGCATACTTGCCGTCAACAACCATTTTTAGTTTGCGATTGTTACGGCTCCAGCGGTAAAGACTCTCCCGCCATTGTTCCGGAATCTCCGAGAGCACGTTGATTCTGGCCCGGACATCCTCACTCCGCTTGGTATCATGGGTGGAGGTAGCCAGCATGGCCAGTGGGCGGCTTTTGCACCGTTCTATATTCTGGCCATGAAATGCCTCCAAAGTAATGCCGAAGTGGTCCGGGCTTCCTCCGACCTCGTTCAGCGAGGTAAGCCGATTGTACACGTAAAAAGCCGTGTCCTCGACCCCCTTGGCCATGACCGGGCCGGTGATCTGCTGAAACCGTTTAACAAAATCGAGCCAGGCCGGCTTGTGTTCCTCGTTCATGCTGTCAGGAAAATGGAGCAAAAGAACATCCCGGATGAAATCGAACACTGATGCGCTGATGGCAGGATTCTGGCGCTTTGCCCGGCTGATTGCAGATTCAATGTACTGACGGTCGCGTTCCGTGACTTCAAAGCTGTTGATATAGGTCCTGTAGACCGGAAAATTGGCGATCACTTCCACAGTTGACTTGATGAGGCTGTAAAGGGTGAAATCCCGCGTATGCCGGTTTTGTTCGGATAGCCTGTTCAGATAGTGTCCAAGCATATGGAGTTCGCTCGACATGGCCACTTGCATGACAAGTTTTTTCTTCTCGTAGACCACCTCCTGGAAATCAATGCGATGCCGAATGAAGCGTGTATAGAGTGTTTCAAACGCCGCGGCATTTGAGGTGTCTACAAACAGGCCGTTTACCTGAATGGCAAAATCGTACCCGGTTGTATTGAAGACCGGCCAACTATCCGGAAGCTTTTCCGTTTTGAGAAGGATTTTTTCCGCGATGATGTAGAACGGCTTGCAGGAAGGGTCTGTGGCAATTATCCTGTCAAACTTATCCCTTGTTAGGGCTTCAGCGCACCGACCTCGGTTGCCCTCGGGCTGCTCCACTTTGAGTGGGTCACCGTGCATCCGAACCAAACAGGAATATTGAAGCCTCTTGAAATAATCTTCCGGGTCCCGTAAGCCATCCGCGTGGTCGATACGCAAGCCGCTGATCTTTCCTGCCGCCACAAGCGAGAAGACGAGCCGGTGCGTTTCTTCGAAAACCAGCGGATCCTCCACCCTGATCGCTCCGAGAGAGTTGATGTCAAAAAACCTCCGATAGTTGATCTCTTCAGTTGCAACACGCCAGTGGGAAATGCGGTACACCTGTTTCTGGAGCAGCTCGTCCAACAGGTCGAAACTGCGCGGGTTGCCAGGTGTCCCGTTGAAGGTGGCCACATTGCCGTCAATGAACTCCCTGATCTCGCTGCTGTTTTGATAGAGGTTCCAGAGGCGCCGCTTTACGACCTCCTTTTCCCGGTAACGTTCTGCGACCCGCTCAGGATCCTGCTCCGTGCTGGGAGGCAGGTGTCCGAGCGCGGTCACGATACTCATGACCTCCTGGAATTGGGGTGCGGCAGCAGAAAGCTCCTGCTCCAGAACTTCGATGCCGAGCATCATGATATTGCTGTAGGACTTGGGAATGATCGGCAGTTTATGGTCGTGATAATAGATGAAAAAGGATCCTTCTTCAAAACAGAGATGCAATTCACCGTTTTCGAGGATAGTGCCGTACTGGTCACCCAGAATTGGAATCAGGATTTTGTTTTCCAGTTCTTTCTTTACCGGATGCCAGTTAATATCAAAAAAACTTGCGTACGGTGAGCTGGGGCCGTTTTCCAGCACATCCATCCAGAAGGCGTTTCCCTGCCCTTCGATGCACATATGGTTCGGGACAATATCCAGAATCTGGCCCATGTTCCACTGCTCCAGTGTGCAGACCAGGGACTCGTACTCATTCTCCGTGCCTATTTCCGGATTCAGGCTGTTCTGATCCAGTATGTCGTAACCGTGAAGACTCCCTTTACTGGCTTTGAAGTAGGGCGAAGCGTAGATGTCGCTGATGCCGAGGCGATGAAGATAGGGAACGATCTCAACGGCAGCGCTGAAGCCGAATTGCGAATTAAACTGAAGACGGTAGGTTGCTGCCGGTATTCTCAGCCCCTTGCTGTTCATACGTCTCTCCCTGTTGCTTCAAGTACGATAGAGTCATTGAAAAAGAGCAGCCGTCCCAGATTTATGACCTCTTCGCTGCGGGGTATCCGGTCGTTTGAGCCTCCGGCAGTAGTGCAAAGTTCGGTAGCCCAGGATTGAATCATGGCCCAGTACATGTTCTGAGCCTGCCAGAGGTTTACCCCGAACGGGAGTAGCTTTACCGCTTCGGCCAGATGCAGGACTTCGCTCAATTGCCGGGCATTTTCCGGTTGCGCCAGCAGCACAGACATCGCCGCTTCCAATCTGTGGCGGATTATAAATTCCAGATCCACATCATCCACAGCGACATTCCAGCCTTTGATTTCGTTGACAACCGCCCTGAGCTCGTCAATACCTATTGACTCCGCCGTAAACAACTTATGCAGATGCAGGTTGAGGGCCGTCTCGGCGGTGGTCATGAAGTGATGCGGCATTGGCATGCCGGTTTCCCTCAGGAATCCCATCAGGTTTCTGCTGTTTTCGTAAAGGGTTATGAACTTTTCTTCGAATTCCTGAACCATGCCGGCTATGATGAGGTTCAGGATGTGACGCTGCTTGTCCCGAAAGAGGTCCTTGAGGGAATAAGTGTGCGTGCCGAAATTGGTGTCCATCAACCTGATGATGGCGGCGAAATCAGACTCATTGAAAGCATTCACGACCTCCTGTTTCGTGGCCAGGTACTTATCCTCACCGAGAAAGGAACGGACACCGCAGTTCAAGGCGTGCCCGCCGAAGTACAAGGTGCAGAAACTTATCCGGTCCGCCTTGCGGGTGATGGACGAACGGATGAAAATTCTGCCGATCGCAAGCCTCATCTGGCCTGCATGCAGTATCAAAGAATCCTCCCTGAAGGCTCGATAGCTGAATATATCGGTCTCCTCTCCGTACTCCTCAAAGAGACAACTGACCGCATAGTGAGCGCCAACCCTGATCAGGTCGATCATGACCGGCTTGACGAATTTTGCGTAAATCCCGGCTCCGTCTTCAAGCTCGGGGATATTGCTTCCGGCCAGCGCCAACCGCTCCAGAAAGGGAACTTCGATGTCATCAAGGCAGCATTTTTCCGCCAGCTGGATCGCCCGCCCGGCGTACTGGATGATCTGAACCGTTTCCAACCCTGACAGTTCGTCAAAAAACCAGCCACAGCTGGTGTACATGAGCATGGCGTGCCGCTGCATCTCCAGCAGGCTGAGCACGGCTACGGATGCATCTTCATCCAGGGGGAACAGGGAATGTTTCTGCAGAAAGGCGGCGACATTTTCCTCTGAACGGTCGAGCATGACATCGATATATTCATTGCGCACTTCCCACGGTTCTTTCAGATAACCTGTTGCGGCCTCTTCATAGCCGGCCGCCAGCCGGTTGCCGAGCCAGTCCATGGCGTCCCGGAGCGGTTTGCGCCATTGCTGGTTCCAGCCGCCATTCACTCCTGAATTGCAGCCGCAGTCATTCTTCCAGCGTTCGATGCCGTGCACGCAACTCCACGAGCTGTTTTCAACAATCTGCACTTCATGGCTAGCCGGGTATATTTCCAGATATTCGCCATAGTTGGTCAGGCGCGCCAGGCCGTTAGTTTCAATGTAATTCAACGCATGACCAAGCGCCATCTCGCCAAAAGCATGGTGATGGCCGTAAGTTTCTCCATCAGTGGCGATATGCACCAACTGGTGATGGGTGCAATTTTCGGAAAAACCGGACATCAGCCGGGAAGCGAACAGTTCTCCGCTGCCGAGCAGCTTTTCGAACGCCACTGCCTGGGAAATGGGGCCATCGTAGAAAAAGATGGAAATGCTTCGGCCGGAGGGGAGCCGACAGAGATAAGCCTGAGTAGGATCAATGCGTGAACCGGAGACGTCCTTCCACCGGCCGGCGCCGATTCTGCGCACTCGTCCGGCCTGGTGCGGAGCTAGGATGGTGAATCTGATACCGGCCTTTGCCAACACCTCCAATGTTTCCATATCCACGGCGGTTTCCGCCAGCCACATCCCCTCGGGAAAACGCCGGAAGCGATACTCGAAATCCCTGATTCCCCACCGTACTTGAGTCTGTTTATCGCGAAGGCTGGCCAGGGGCATGATGATATGGTTATACACCTGAGCCAGGGCTGCCCCATGTCCGGAGCGCCATATGATGCTTTGCCGGTCGGCCGCCTGGATCGCCCGGTAGGTGTCGTTAGTATGTTTTTCCATCCAGGAGAGCAGGGTCGCTCCGAAATTGAAACTGATGCGGGCGTAGTTGCTGATAATTCCCTTGATGCGTCCCTCGTCGTCCAGATTGCGTGAGGCGGTATTGGGGGCATAACACTCGGCTGTGATCCGTTCGTTCCAGTCATGATAGGGGTAGGCCGAATCCTGAATCTCAACGGACTCCAGCCACGGGTTTTCGCGAGGTGGCTGGTAAAAATGGCCGTGAATGCAGAGGAAGCGTTCCATCATTTTTCCTTTCGGTAGACCATGACGCCGAAAGGGGCAAGCGTAATGAAAGTGTCAGGACGAGTGGCATATACGGTTACACTGCTGCCCGGCGACAAGCTTCTCGTGGAATCGAGGAGAACAGTCATCGTGCCGCCGACAAGCGCCGGGCCGACAACGCTTGTTTGATCACTGTAGTTGAACAGGCAGAGCAGCTGGACATTTTCGACACTCCGGTTGACGACCAACACCCGTTCCTCCTCGCAGGCAATAACCTGCATATTATCTCTGCCGAGTCCGGCAAGTGGGGCACATTCCTTGCGCAGTCGGATCAGATCGCGGTAGAAGTCGAACATGGCGCGGTGTTTGCCCCGCTGGCGCTGTTCCTGATCCACTTTTGCGGAAAGGAAGGTTGCCTCGGACTGTGGATCGGGTGGAGCTCCCTGGCTGGCGCTTGCGGCGAATTCCTCCATACGTGCCCGCCTGACCGCTTCCACCAGCTCCGCATCACCATGATTCACGAAATAGGAAAACGGAGCCGATTCCGCATACTCCTCACCCATGAAGAGTAGCGGCACATAGGGAGAGAGCAGCACGGTTGCAGCTGCAAGCATGAGCTGCTGCGTGGAGAGATGCTCGCCCGGCCGCTCACCGCGCATCCGGTTGCCCACCTGGTCGTGGTTTTGGGAAAACGCCACTAAATGGCAGGGAGGGTGATTGGCCGAGGAGCTGCCATGCCGCCTTCTTCTGAAAGTCGAATAGCCGCCGGACAGGATGAATCCTTCACTGAAGCCTTTGACCAGATCCGAAAACCTGCCGAAGTCGCAGTAGTATCCTGCCGTGTCGCCAGTCAGGAGGGTTCGCAGGGCATGGTGAAAATCGTCGTTCCACTGGGCATCCAGGCCGTAGCCGCCGACTTCCGGGGAATTGATCGCCCGTACGTCGTTCAGATCGCTCTCGGCAATAACATGGACACGCCTGCCGAGCGCCGTACCCTCCGCATGGACCGCACCGGCCAGCTCCTGGAGAATGTGCAGGGCGCTGAAATCATAGATGCCGTGGATGGCGTCCAGGCGCAGGGCATCGAAATGGTATTCGGTTATCCAGTAGAGTGCATTGGAGATGAAATAGTGGCGGACCTGATCGCTGTCGGGGCCGTCATAATTGACCGCGTCTCCCCAGGGTGTGCGGTAGCGGTCTGTAAAGTAGGCACCAAAGGCGTGCAGATAGTTCCCTTCCGGCCCCAGGTGGTTGTAGACCACATCCAGGATCACGGCCAGCCCTCTCGAATGGCAGGCGTCAACCAGCCGTTTCAGCCCGTCCGCGCCGCCATAACTGTTCTGTGGAGCAAAGGGGCAGACGCCGTCATAGCCCCAGTTTCGCTCTCCGGGGAATTGTGCCACCGGCATCAACTCCAGCGCGGATATACCCAGCTCGCACAGATAATCGAGCCTGGAAATTACCCCTTCAAATGTACCTTCAGGGGTAAAGGTTCCCACATGCAGTTCGTAAATCAGGTATTTTTCAAGATCAAGTCCCCGCCAATCGCCGTCGCTCCAGTCAAAAGCCGGATCTATCACTTGTGAAGGACCATGCACGCCATCAGGCTGGCTGCGGGATGCGGGATCGGGGCGACGCAGCGTACCGTCCAGCCAGTACCAATAGCGGTCACCCGCTGACGCCTGCACCAGTCCCTGAAAGTATTCGCCGTCCCGTTGAAGGAGTATTTTCGACGCATCGGCAACCACCAGTTCCACCTCGACTGACCTGGCCGTCGGGGCCCAGACCCTGAAGAGGACTCCACCGGTTACTGGGGTCGCTCCGATGTCGAGGGTAAAACAGCTCATCTCAGATCTCCTTCTTTTCTATGGATAATATCCGGGTTGTTGTCACGAGAGTCGAACCTGCTGATAATTAGAATACGGTTGATGGCTTCCATGGGGAACCTCCTGATTACAGCTGTTCAATAACCTTTTTGAGTTTCACTTGAATCTCTTGAGCTATGGCCTGCAACTCCGCATTTTGAATCGATTGCATTGAAGAAAGCGGGTCCACGGCAGCTACCTCGGTATTTCCATCCTCAAGCTCCCTGATGATGACATTACATGGCAGCATTACGCCTATATGTGGTTCTGCAAGCAATGCTCTATGGGCAAAAGGCGGATTGCAGGCTCCGAGTATGGTGTAATTGGTAAAATCAATATTCAATTTCCTTTTTAACGTTTCCTTGACATCAATCTCGGTAAGAATGCCGAAACCTTCGTTTTTCAATTCTTCGATTGCTCTCGTCATTGCTTTATCGAAGTTCATTTTAACAGTTTTACTAAAGCAGTACGACATGGTGGGCCTCCTTTATTTTTTTCATTGATCAAGCGATAAAGTTCCTTGACCTGCTTTACAGATTTTCAGGATGTTTTGTCCTTGCTGGTGCTCTGCTTAGCAGATAGATGGCAACTAACGTGCCAGAGAAATCCTGCGGGGATAAATAGGGGAATGTTACTGATATACTGGCTGTTTGATTTGTTTGGTGCGCAAGCAGGCAGGATGCCGAGGTAGGCAATCCGTCAATTCTGGCGTAAGCCGCCAGATATGGCGGAAAATTCCAGTCTGTTGAATGCGAATGGTTTACTGACGCTGGATGCCGTATTTCCTCATTCTGGCGCGAAGTGTGCTGGGGTTTAATCCAAGTTGCACGGCCGCCCCCTTTTTCCACTCAATGCGCCAATTGGTCTTCTCGAGCACTTGCATTATGTGGTCGTGCTCAACCTCTATCAGAGCCTTGACGTTTTGACCGGCCATTTTATCCGGAATCTGGAATGCATCAAAGCGGTCAAGCACTTGTAATGTTGATCCCTGAGTGGTGATTACCGCCCGTTCGATGACGCTTTCCAGTTCCCGCACGTTACCGGGCCAGTAGTATTGTTGAAGAGTTTTCATGACAGTGTGTGGCACAGTTTCAATATTCCTGTTGTTTTTCTTGTTGAACAGGGCAACGAAATGTCTTACGAGCAGCGGGATGTCTTCCTGTCGCTGCCGAAGGGGCGGAATAGTTATCGGGAATACATTCAGCCGATAGTACAGGTCTTCCCGGAAGCAGCCTTTACGGATATGCTCTTCCAGATTCCTGTTGCTGGCAGCGATGATCCTTACATTGGTTTTTATGGTGCGGGGACTGCCCAGCCGCTCAAATTCGCCGTCCTGAATAATCCGTAGAAGCTTGCTTTGCAGTTCAATCGGCATTTCACCTATTTCATCTAGGAAAATAGTGCCGCCGTCGGCCAATTCGAAACGACCGATCTGGCGTTCACTGGATCCGGTGTAAGCACCTCTTTCCCGTCCGAAAAGTTCGCTCTCTATCAGGTTCGCCGGGAGTGTCGAACAGTTAACCGTGATCATTGCCTGGCCCTTGCGCGTGCTTGAACTGTGGATGGCGCGCGCTACCACTCCCTTGCCGACTCCGGTTTCGCCAAGCAGGAGAACTGTCGCGTTCATGGGAGCTACCTGTGAAACCCTCAATACAACGTCTGAAAGGGCGCTGCTCTGGCCGACAAGCTCTCCGAAATTGTGCTTCTGGGCAACCTCCTGCTGCAGGTAGATGTTCTCGGCCTTTAGCCGGTTTTTCATCTGCTTTATTTCCGCATAAGCGCTCAGGAGCGATTTTTCCGCCTTCTTGCGATCCTCTATTTCCTTCTTGAGTTGCAGATTCAGGTTGTTCAGTTCAGTCGTTCGAGCCCTGATGCCTGCTTCCAGGTCTTCGTGAACAGACTGCAGCTTCTCCTCGTACAATCTGCGCTCGGTGATGTTTGAGTGGGATATGACGGCGCCATCCTTTCCATGGCTGCCCAATGATACTACTGTCATCAGAAACCACTGTTTTTGATGAGGGCTGTGGCAGGGGTATTCCATGGCAAACTGTTTTTCGCGCCCCTTCAATACCGCCTCGATACCGGATAGTGCCCGTTCGGCATCAGCATCATTTTCCGCGGCCGCCCTGCGGCAAACGTCCAGATAATTGACACCGGCTGCCACTCCGTCGGTGCCGGGCGCATTATTGCCGAGCGCGAAGTCGATCCAGGCCTGGTTGACGGAAACAATGCGGCCGGAATTATCAACAACGGCAATACTCGCAGTCAGTGCCTGCAAAGTTTTGCGGTTCAGTTCTTCACTCTTGAGCCGATCGTTTTCAGCTTGCTTTAACCGGCTGATATCCAGATTGATGCCTGCCCAGCATGTTATAGCGCCACTCTCATTTCTTATCGGAACTCCGCGTGCAAGAATAGGATGCCATTGACCATCCGTGCCGCGAAAACGATGCTCTATTTCCCAATGCCCTTCATTTTTAGCGCACTCCTTCCATGCCGTTATCGTGCGTTCGGCATCATCCGGATGCAGTGTGTCACCCCAACCAAAATCGGAACACTGCTGTTGGGTTATTCCCACCAGCCGCAGAAATGAGTCGCTGGCGTAGATGTTGCGGCCATCAGGGGCGCAAACCCAGATTCCGTAATCAATTGCTTCACCGATTGCGCGGTAAATTTTCTCGTTGACAAGTTGTAATTCTTCCGCCTGTTTGCTTCTGGTGATGTCGATGACCGCTACGCGGCATTCCTGTCCCGCCCCGGAGGCAATTGCAATCAGCTGCACGTTGATCGGGGCCTCTGCCTGTCTTGTGAGTGTCAGCTCGCAGGAGATCCTGTCGCGTACGGTAAAAAGTCTCTTGCAAAAATCAGATAAAAGGTGACGCCATGCGTCAGCGACGAAAAGCGCAAAGGGCTGACCGATCAACCTGGTTCGCTCGACTCCCAGGAAAACGCATCCGGTAAGATTAACGGAACGTATGATCCCCTCACAATCCAGGGTGAAGTAGCCGGTCGGCGAGAAATCATAAAGATCGGTGTACTTTTCAAGATACGACTCAACCTCATCTCTGGATTGACAGAGTTCCGCATTCTGCATCTCCAGTTCGATCCGATGCACCTCAAGTTCATGGAAGAGTTTTTGTGTGCCCACTTCGGTGCGTGAATATAATTGTTCTGATTCTTTTTCAATCACCTGACCTTCGGCTCGCAAGCGTAGATTGGCGGCTTCCGACTTCATATTGTCTCTCTGTTTGGCCATTATTGATTCACTCCATTCGACTGGTGATTGAGGATAACATGGCTGCCAATACCAACGTCAGTCGGCTTAACAGGAAATAGTATCTCGTTGAAATCGCATTCAGCTGATTCTGTCATAAGCTATATATACCAGCATTACAGCAAAAAACCTGTAAAATAATACAGAATTTCAAAAAGCGCTAAATATGACGGCTTCTGTTTAATGTAACGGCTGTTTCCGGCGGTTTTTTCCCTGCTGTGCTGCAGTCATTCTTTTCATTAGTACTATCAATGCGTTGAGCGTTTGGATACGAAGCATTAGGTTGGCACAGTTGTTGAGTGTAACACTTCGGGTACTCACAAGTACCTCCTCCTTGCAATGCCGGGCGGTTTGTCGCCCGGCCCTTTTTAGCAGGGAGCCTGAGTTGGTACAGCTTGAATAAAGCATGCTGCTCGAAAAGGAGAAGATCATGAGCTTGATTGGAATTATTCTTATGTGGATCTGGCTTGCCATCGCTTTCGGTATTTTGAATAAATGGCCAATGGGCAAGGAATCCGCTATACGCGCCACTTACTGGTCAAAGTTTGAAGATAAATTGTATCAAAAGCACGTAAGACAAGATCTGAAGGGAGGAAGATGAGATGAGAAAGCCATGGGTTGACCAGAATGCCTGTATCGGTTGCGGACTTTGCGCGACCAATGTTCCCGAAGTTTTTCGTATGGCAGATCATGACAAGGCGGAAGTTTTCGATCCGGGAGGGGAGGCCGAGGACACCATCCAGATGGAAGCCATCGACATATGTCCGGTCTCATGTATCTACTGGAAGGACTAATCCCGGAGTTTTGAAACTTCAGGCTGGTAATGAATATATCGCTATATCACAACAGACCGGATCAGAAGGAATAGAACAGGAGACTTACTTTGAAGCATGCCACAGCTAACATAACAGCTGCTGACAGCAAAACTGTCCCGGTCCGGAAAAAGAGGGGTAAATCACTCATTAATTCCGAGCTTCGTTACCGACGCCTCTTTGAAACGGCCCAGGACGGCATTCTGATCCTGAATGCCGAAACCGGATTGATCAGCGACGTCAACCCTTACCTGATCGACATGCTGGGCTACTCGCGGGAAGAGTTTGTGGCAAAGAAACTCTGGGAAGTCGGTGCGTTCAAGGATATCGAAGCCAGCAGAAATTATTTTTTGGCGCTGCAGAAGAATGAGTTTATCCGCTATGAGAACCTGCCGCTCAGGACGAAAAGCGGCCGACTGGTTCAAGTGGAATTCGTCAGTAACGTGTATATGGTAGCTGATGAAAAGGTAATCCAGTGCAATATCCGCGACATCAGCGACCGCAAGAGTGCCGAGGCTGCCTTGTTGGCAAAAGAGGAAGATCACGGCCTGATGATCAACAACCTTCCTGTTGGTGTAATTATTTTTGGCGCCGATGCACGGGTAGTTCTGTGTAGTCCCGAAGCCTCGTTACTGCTCGGGATTCCGCAGGTCCAGATTCTGGGCAAGAGCGCTCAGGATCTTGACTGGAATTTTGATAGTGTCAAAAGTTCCATGAAAGCCAGGGATGTTGAAAAGGAAAACTCCCGAACGTAATGAATGTTATCCAAGTGAAGCCTTCCCGTGCCTGTCCACACAGTGGCTTTTTGGATTTTGTACTTACTCGCAGGAATTTCGGACAAGCCACTCTGCGGCCAGACACGGGAGATTGTCGGCAAGTCTAAAACAACTATCAACAAGTGTTCTTTGAAAACGGGAAGTCAGGCTGCAAGTGAAAGGATCTTTGTCCACCTTGCTTGAATGGTTGGCAGTGCTTTCAACTCCTGCAAAGGAACCGGCGGCTGATATTTGAGCGACATGTGAGGTCTGAGGAAATTGTAGTGGGTAACAAACAGGGTCGTTAAAGACACCGCGCCGTTTGTGCTGTTGAACCCTGCCGCCGGCCTTACGTGATACTTGTAGGTTCTGTTGAGTCGTTCAACGAGCTGCTTGAAGGATCTGTATTCTTCGGACTCGGCATCAAGATTTTGAAGACCGATTACCTTTTTGTGCTGAATATGCTGGGTGTCATCGAACTGGGCATTGATGAAATGAATGCCTGCCGGATACGAAGGATTTCCGTCGCTAACGAGAGTTATCTCCTGATCGGTGGAGGCGGTTCTAACGGCTTCGTTCATAGCGATAACGGCTGGCTGTGTGCCTCTATTATCGGCCACATGATACGCAGTGATTTTCAAGTTTTTGGCCGAAATAAAGAAAAAGACGTACTGGTACTTGCCCAAGACTTTGATGTAGGTCTCATCACCAGCAGAAATGTCATCAATGTGTCCTTTGTGCTTGAAATTGAACCGATGACAGTACCATGCGGCACCGGCGGCATAATTGAGAACGGTCTGATGAGAAACCTTGATGCAGAATACATCTCGCAGGATTTGAGCGGTCTTTCTGGCCGGAACTGCAAATGACACATAGAAGGTCAGAATCAATCCGAGAACGTTTTCGCTGTTATGGATTCTTGCCAACTCCACCGGCGGTTTATCTGGAGAAGAGTGTTCCAGCTCTTCCGCTTTATAGTGATACTCCCGGTACTGGTAGTTGATTTTGAACTGTGAACTCTTCTTTTTCATCAGCTCCAACTCGGCCTTGTTGAGTTTGGCAAGCGCCTGGACACGATGAGGGCAGTTATCGTTTGGACACTTGTGAATGGTCACTTCCTTTTGTGACTTCCATCTAAAGAGAGCCAACCCGCAATGGGGGCAAAAGAGCTTGGACTTCCTGTTGGTTTTGAAACGTTGCTGAAGCTGGAAGAGCTGAGAGCAAACCTTGCAGAGGATCTGAGAGCGTTTCTTTCCGTCGTTGAAGTAAAGATAGTTGCTTGGCGCTCCACAGCAGGGACAGACGACATGCGCTGGAACCGGTGATGAACCAGATCGGAGCTTGACCGGATTAAGGGGCTTTCCGTGAAGAGTTTGGTATTCAATCAGGAGTTGCTGGTAGTTTTTCTGATTGAGGTCTTTTTTTTAAATTCTGGTGGCTCGGTCAGAGGCGGTTTGGGATCGACGATGAAGTTCCTGTAGTTTGGATGTTTCTCTTTGAAATCGTCCTTCGGCTTGACTTCAGGGTTACGATTTTCGAGTACATCTGACAGCCCGACAACGATCTGTTCGATCTCGGTCTTTGTGAACTTGGAGCAAATCCAGACAACAAACCGGGCGGTTTTAGATAGGTATGACATGAGCTCGCACCCCCATAATGAGCATTCTTAAACGGTATCGTGGGGGGAGGCAAGACTTTGATTGGTAATACATTGAAATAAAAACTGAAAAGCAAGAAAACACATCAAGATAATAGACACAACGGGAATTTTATCCGCGAGAACGGCTCCAGGATGCCCGTAGACGAATATCCCTATTACAGGGTGAGCGCTACCGGCAACGTATTGAAAATTTTCATCATGGGTATTGATCCGGGTCACGGGGCGGAAATAAAGTGGGTGCTGGTGAATGCCTACCCCGAGTTTGATGGCGGCAACCGGTTGCGGCGGGTTGTGGTGATGTTAACCGACGTCAGCGACATCAGGTGCGCGGATGAACAGATTCGCAGACACCTTGAACATTTGACCGCACTGGTTGACGTTGACCGCGCTATCAACTTCAGCTTCGACCTGGAGTTGAGTATGACAACGCTGCTCACCCATGTAATCGTTCAATTGAACGTTGACGCCGCCGACGTGCTGTTGTTGGACCCGACATCCCAAACGCTCAAATATGTGGCCGGGCGCGGCTTTCACAACAATTTGACGGAACACAAAATCCAGTATCTTGGAGAAGGTTATGCCGGACGAGTCGCACTGAAATGCAGTGTCATTCATATACCTGATCTGGAAAAAGAGCATAACCTTCTACTGGATGGAAAATTTCAAAAGGGCGAAAACTTCGTCAGCTACCATGGAGTACCGTTGATTGCGAAAGGACAGGTGGTGGGTGTGCTTGAAGTTTTTCATCGTACACAGATTGTGCGTAATGAAGAATGGATGGACTTCCTGAAGGCCCTTGCCGCCCAGGCTGCTATCGCCATCGACAATGTCACCCTGTTTGATGATTTGCAGCGTTCCAACCGGGAGCTTGCGGAGGCATACGATGCCACCATCGAAGGCTGGTCACGGGCACTGGAACTACGCGACAACGAGACCGAAGGGCACACGCAGCGCGTGGCGTATCTGACCGTCAAACTGGCAAGATTGTTCGGGTTGAGTGACGCGGAGCTGGTGCAGGTCCGCTGGGGTGCGCTGCTGCACGACATCGGCAAGATGGGGGTTCCGGACGAGATTCTGTTCAAACACGAAGCTCTGACCGAGGCTGAATGGGTTGTTATGAAAAAACACACCGTATTTGCCTACGAAATGCTCTCTCCGATCCGTTACCTGCGCGCAGCATTGGACATTCCCTGTGCCCATCATGAGAAGTGGGACGGCACCGGCTACCCGTTCGGCCTGAAAGGCGAGCAGATCCCTCTTGTGGCGCGCATTTTTGCGGTTGTTGATGTTTGGGATGCACTGAGGTCCGACCGCCTCTATCGCTCCTCGTGGCCTGTTGAAAAGGTGCGTGAACATATCCGTTCACTGGCCGGAACACACTTTGATCCGCACGTTGTAAAATTGTGCCTTGATTCAGACCTTCTTGCGGGACAGGATTATGAGAGATGACTATTATGACGTTGGCACGATTTTCCAGATATCGGTCGCAATAAGATTCTGCTCAATGCCCGGAAGATTTTTCGGTAAAAATCGGCTCGCGCATCATCCTGCCGGACATGGAAGATATTACCGGACTAAAAACCGATGATTTTGCTTGTCACAGTTACGGCTCTATTGATTTTCGCTCATATCGCTTTGCGGCAGATACAGGATAGTCCGGTACTGTTTCAAGGCACTGATGTGGTCACGGTCGGCTTCGCTCAACGCCCGGAACAGGTTCTGCATGTTACTGTCATTGAAATTCAGTGAAATATGGGCGTGCAGGTCGGCGAGCACATCTTCCATCTCAATCGCCTTTGTGACGGCCGTCAATAGTTCCGGAGTGCTGTGGCTGACCTGATTAAGCAGATAGCGGAGCTTGTTCTGTATGGAATAGGCTTTTATAAGATGATTCCCCGACACCTTGAATTCGGTCTCGTTCATTAAACGCACCGCCAGCATGAAATGCTGGCGGTGGTCTTCCTCTTCGAGTGCGGTTTTCTTCCAAAGACGGGATGCTTCCGGAATATCCTCGTATGCCCTGCTGTAGTAATGGTACAGTTCTGCGCAGAGTTCTTCTATGGAGATGCATGTTTGCAGGAAAATCTTGCTGGTCATCAAGTTGATCATCTCGCTCATATCGGCACCTTTGCCCGCGATGGATTAAAAACTGATTCGATATCAGGCAGAAATCGAGCCAATCCCCAATATATTGATTATTCAATAATATCAAAGCATTGAACACATATGAGACAAAACCGGACCACGCCTGAATGCAACAAATGTTGCGTGAATTGAGTCAAATCCGGATGAAGCGATGAAATTGTCTGATGATTAACCGGGTAAGGTTTGTTGCGCGGTGACACATTTGTTGCAGGCTTGTTTCAGCCGGAAGTAATGGACATTGCAGGATTAGTTAAACTTCGATCCGGAACTCTGCACCAGTAGCGGTGTTCCTTGCCGAGAGCCTGCCACCCATGTTTTTTTCAATGATGGTCTTTGACATGAACAGGCCTACGCCCGTACCCTGTTGCGGTCCCTTGGTGGTGAAATAAGGATCGAAAACTTTTTCTATGATATCTTCCGGTATGCCGCCGGCATTGTCTGCGATGGTTACCACCGATCTGCAATTTTCATTGCAGATCGAGACGGTCAGGCATGGAGACTCGATCTTACGTTCGTTAATTGCATCTTTTGCGTTAATGAATATGTTGAGCAGAACCTGGGCATATTCATTTGGGAACCCGTAAATTGATATTTCATCTATTTCGTTATGTATGATCTTGATTCCGCTATCCTTGAAATTGGCTTCAACGAGCGATAGAGCTTTTATTAGTGCATCATTTACCCTGAATTCGGATTTTTCCCGTTCAGTGGAGAAAAAATTCCTGAAATCATCGATAGTTCGGGACATATGGTTAATGATCTCCATCGATTTGCTCACGGATGTGTCCAGCAGTTCCTTGTTGAAGCTGGGGGAACCATAGAAAACGCCCAGTCTCTGGGTAATCAACCCCAGCGTGTTCAATGGCTGACGCCATTGATGGGCGATATTTCCAATCATCTCGCCCATGGCCGCATGCCGGTTCTGAAGTAACAGCATCTGTTCCTTTTCGCGCAGCACTTCCTCTGCCCGTACCCGCTCCAGTGTCTCCTCAATCAGGACTTTTTCAGCCCTTTCCCGGTTGGCCATTTCACCCAGCAGCGCTTCCACGGTTGTGGCCAGTTCATCCGTTCTCTGCCTGACACGGACTTCAAGCTCGTTATGGGCCTTCTGCAATTCCTCCTCAACCTCCTTGCGCTTGCTGATGTCCTGAGTGATACCGAATCCGCCGATCAATGTGCCGTCTTCTTCAAATTCCAGATACGCTTTTTCCAGCACCCATTTGCAGCGGCCGTCAACCATCAGCCGATGTTCGATGTCGTAGGGCACACCGCTTAATAATGCCGCCTTCCAGTTGGTATCGACGTAAGTCCGGTCATCCGGGTGTACACAGTCAAGAAAGTTCTCGTAGGTCAGCGGGGTTCCTTTAGGTGTACCGAAGATGCGATGGTTTTCATCGGACCAGGTCAGGACGTTTCCTCGAACATCGAGACGCCAACTGCCGATCTTACCTACCTCCTGTGCGCGGTTCAGATCCTCGCGACTCACCCTGAGCGCTTCCTCCGCATTTTTTTGTGTGGTCACATCGCTGCTAAACAGTGCCACCGACGTAATATTGCCTGACCGGTCACGTACCGGATAGATACTGTGATCAAAGCACATTCCGGCACGCGTATCCTCGAAGTGAACCGGCAGGCCAGTTTGAAAGACTTCATTTATCATTTTTTCTCGTGAAGCAACAAGTTCTGCCGGGATCAGGTCCTTCCAGTACCTGCCGATGATCTCCTCCGGAACACTGCCGATCCTCCTGGCAGCGGTTACGTTGGCGGCCAGGATCTTGCCGTCGTGGCAAAACATCCAGACAGACTCGCCGGCCGCGTTGATGAGTGCGCTGGCTTTCAATTCGTTCTCGCGCAGTGCTTCCTCAGCCATCTTTAGATCGGTTATGTCCTGAATGGCAACCGCGCATCCGATGATGTTTCCATCGACATCGCGAACCGGTGAAGCGCTGTTGATGACAAACGCTTCGGAACCGTCGAAACGCTGAATCCGCATCAGCTGTCCAACCGTGGTTTCCCCCTTACGTACCGCTATTGCCGAGGCCCATTCTTCGGGAGCTACGGAGGCGCCGCTGTCCGGCCACCATGCCTTGTAGGCGCTGTATTCATCGATGGAGCGGGGTAACGGCCTCGGTCCAGCCCATATCAGATCATATGCGTTGTTGGAAAGAATATTCCCGCCATTGGCGTCGGTAATGGCAACTCCTACCGGGAGCGCCTCCATGACTGCCAGGAGCAGTAGCCGGTCGTTTTCCGATTTCGCCCGGGCTGCCTCCAGTTCGCAACTCCGCTGGCGTAGCTCCTCCTCAACCTTTTTTATGCGGCTCATATCCAGATTGATACCGGCCCAGCAGGTCACATCGCCATTGTCATTTCTCACCGGGACTCCACGTGCAAGTATGGGGTGCCATTGTCCGTCCAATCCGCGAAAACGGTGTTCGATATCCCATAATCCTTCGCTGCATATGCATTCCTTCCATGCCAAAATAGTCCGCTCGGCATCGTCCGGATGCAACGTGTCGCCCCAACCGAAGTCAGAGCACTGTTCCTGGGATATACCCACAAGCTCAAGAAATGAATCACTGGCATAGATGTTTCGGCCATCCGGTGTGCATACCCAAACTCCATAGTCAATGGATTCACCTATTGCGCGGTATAGTTTTTCGCTGTTACGCAAACTTTCTTCGATCAGTTTGCGTTCGGTGATGTCAACCAGTACCATGCGGTACTCACTGAAACACCCTTCCGTACCAGTGTATGACTGCCCTTCGACAAGCAGCCAGAGTCGACCGGTCGGGGTGTTTTCAAGCATTACTTCACAATTCTCAAGGTCCTTGCCGTTAATCATCCGTTGCCGGAAGAGTTCGAAAGCATGGCAGGATTCCGAAGAAAAATAACTGGCCAGAGGTCGCCTGATATGGGAATTCCGCTCACCGCCGAGAATTGATGCAGCGGTCAGGTTGAGTTTCAGGATATATCCTTTTTGATCAAGGCTCAAATAGCCGACCGGAGCGTTGTCGTAAAGGTCCTGATAGACCAGGCGCGCCTTTTCAATTTCCCGGTTGGCTAGAAGCAGCTCCTCCTTCTGCATCTCCAGCTCGATCTTATGAACTTGCAATTCATGAATAAGAAACTGAGGATCCTTGTCGTCAAGGCTGTCGATTGCAACCACGTCAGATTCCGGGCATAGCTCGGTGCGACTGCGCAGGCCACCGGATTTGCGGTTTTTTCCGCTCTTCATATGCTTTCTCCAATCAATAACCTGAAAAATACTGGCTTTAAGCTGCTCCGATTCTCTTTACGGATTGCATGGTTTTCCATCTGTTTGTATCTGCAAACGATGATATGGTGAGTGCCATGTAAAGTATTGTAGTAAAGTTCTATCGGATTTACATTAGAAAAAAACTTAAAGGAAGTTGTAGGAACAGCCATGAAGGTGCTGCTGAATTGGTAACAGGACTATCCGTGAATCCGCTTGCTATCACGTTCTCAGGTTGTTCACGCAGGAAAAATCGTAGTCCAGCTGTTCGACACTGCCCATCAGGCGCAGGTATTCATCAGAAATCAATTCGCAGTGTTTACGTGCTTCTTTAAGGATGCTTTCAAAAATATCGCGAATTGTTGGCTCCTGTATCTCTTCCATGAATTCGGTGTAGCAGTCGATACAGGCCTGTTCGTCCTTAAACGCAATTTGCAGTGCGTCCGACTCGGAAGTATGGCATCCGACTGAGTTGAGCATCGAGCAGTAATATGGATAAGAATACATGTTGTTCTTGACCAGGATATCGACAAGTTTGCCATCTGTTCCTGAGTACTGCTTGCAAAACAGGTCAAGATGATGAGCCTCTTCCACTGCAAGAAGTTCAAAGAAACTCCTTGTATGGATGTCATTTACCTTCGAAGACATGCTGCGATAGAAACTCAAACTACGGATTTCGATGGCAATTGCCGTTAAAACTGCTTTCTCTTGAAAGAATTCCATCACAATTTCCTCCGTAGGGTAACAGTCACTGCACAGATCAATCGTGGCATACATGTCAGAATGATCATGGTTCGAGGGCAGGAAGCTATACAAAGTTAACTTCTAGCAGTTTATGTGCCATTTTAGTGATCGGAATATGGCAGTAATATAGCGCATTGTTGAATCACCACCAGACGATCGTCCGTGCAAATAGCAACAAATATTGCAACAAGAAAGATGCTTGATAAAGGAAGGCTAATAATTAAAAACAATTGCACACTGCAACACGGATTGTATAGTGCAACAAAAATTGCAGATTAAATTCGAAACCTGTATCTAGCTTGATTATTGATAAAAATCCACTAGACTAATTATGTTGCCTCTACATCTGTGTGGCAGCCGATCAATTCATTCAATAACGGAGCAACCGACATGAAGCGACAGGACTTCAGTACCTATCCCGTAATGCTTGTGGACGACGAGACAGACGCCCTGGCATTGCTGGAGTCATTTCTCTATCATGAGGGGTTCCAAAAGGTCCTCACGTTTGACGACAGCCTGGCGGCGCTGGAAAATTTCAAAAAAGAGGATGTTGCCCTGGTAGTGATCGACCTGAGGATGCCCAAGCTCCACGGCCGGGATCTTCTGGAAGAATTTTCAAAGCTGAAGCCGTATGTGCCGGTAATTGTAGTGACGGCCGAGTGCCATATTGATACCGCAATTGATTGCATGAAAACCGGAGCCGTTGACTATCTTACGAAACCGATCTCGATCAATCGTTTTATTGCCAGCGTCAAGAGAGCGCTGGAATTGCGGATTCTGAATGAAGATATCATGTCATTGGACAAAACCGCAGCATCGGACAGCCAGCTGCCGCTTCCGAATATTCCGTCGTTCATAACACAGGACCGGGAGATGATCTCGATCTTGCGCTATGTGGAGGTGGTGGCAAAATCCAGGCAACCGGTGCTCATCAGCGGTGAAACCGGTGTCGGCAAGGAGCTGGTTGCAAGGGCTGTTCATACGCTGAGCGGGCAAAAGGGCGGTTTCATCAGTATCAACATTGCCGGTCTGGATGACCAGATGTTTTCCGATACGCTGTTCGGCCACCGGCGCGGCGCATTTACCGGCGCGCTGGGTGACCGGGACGGATTGATCATGAAGGCGGCCAATGGCACAATCTTTCTGGACGAAATCGGTGATATGAACATGTCGTCGCAAATCAAGCTGCTGCGCCTGCTTCAGGAGAACGAGTATTACCCGCTTGGTTCCGATACACCGATGCGCAGCAATGCGCGCCTGGTGGTGGCCACCAACCGGAACCTGCGGCAATGCATGAATGATGGAAAGTTTAGAAAAGATCTGTACTATCGTCTCTGCACCCATCAGGTAACCATTCCTCCTCTGCGTAAACGCACTGGGGATATTCCGCTTCTTTTTGATCATTATCTCAGAGAGGCGGAAAAAGCGATGGGTAAGGGCAGGTTGTCTTATCGCAAGGAACTGATCGATTTTCTGGTCACATACGATTTTCCGGGAAATGTGCGTGAGCTTCAGTCAATCGTGTTTGATTTTGTCAGCAGAACCGGCACCACCTGGCTTTCCACTCCGCTCCTGAAGAAGATCATTAATCGCGAGCAGTTACCGACCATGGAATCAAATACAATGTCGAACGAAGAGCTGGAATTGGATGTCAACAGCATTTACTTCCCGTCATTTCCGACGCTCAAGTATGCCGAAACGGTACTGATAGACAAAGCGCTCGAACTTGCAAAAAACAACCAGGGCACCGCCGCCGGATTGCTCGGCATTACGCGTCAGGCGCTCAACAATCGCTTGAGGAGGAACAAAGGAGCAAACGAGTCCGACAGCTGAAACAGGGCTTTACATTCATGATTCCGCCCGGAAACGACAGGAATATTGTTTGTCATTGCCTTGACATCCGGTACATCGACAGTGTATAGGTTTTCTGCAACATAAAAACTTAATAAGGCCCTGGGGGAGTTCGTTGGAACTGAGATCCGACTGTTGTGAACATGCCATGTTCGCGCAGCGGGAACCCTTTGTACCTGAACCGGGTAATTCCGGCGTAGGAAAGCGGCTTACAGGATATATTAAAGATCCGGCCGCCTGATATTATTTCAGTGCGGTTTTTTTATGTGGGGACATTCCCGTGAGTGAGACAAGTCGTCCTTTTCGTCTGGTGGTGAACAAACAGCCGCAGACCGCTGTCGTCAAAGGTGTCTATCTGATCACCGACCATGGCGAGCGCTTGACGGACAGGGTTTTGCAAGCCCTGCGCGGCGGTGTTTCCGTGCTGCAGTACCGTGCCAAGGGCAAGGAGCGTGGCGCGTGCCTGGACGAAGGCAAGGAACTGAAACGACTCTGCGCCGGCTACGGAGTAACCTTTATCGTCAATGATTCTGTCGGTCTGGCTAAAGAGCTGGATGCTGACGGTGTCCATCTTGGACAGGATGACGGCACGATAGCCGAAGCCAGGGAACTGCTCGGCCCGGGCAAGATCATCGGCAAATCCACCCATGATCTCGGGGAAGCGCTGCAGGCTGAACTGGAAGGCGCCGACTATATCGGTTTCGGCGCGATGTACCCGACTGAAAGCAAGCTCATCAGTCACCTGCCCGGAACAGCAGGTCTGGCGGCGATCCGTGAACGGATAAAAATACCGGTTGTGGCAATCGGCGGAATAACCGCCTCGAATGCCTGTCGTGTAATTGAAGCTGGCGCCGATGCTCTGGCTGTCATTTCCGCCGTGCTGTCCAGCCCCCGGCCTGATATTGCCGTGGCTGAAATGGCGCTGCTTTTCAACCGGATCCGCCCTTTTCCGCGCGGTGCGGTGCTGAGCCTGGCCGGCAGCGATTCAGGCGGAGGCGCAGGCATCCAGGCCGACACCAAGACCATCACGCTGCTGGGAAGCTATGCCGCCACGGTTCTGACGGCGCTGACCGCCCAGAACACCAGGGGGGTATCTTCGATCCACGGTCTGCCGCCTTCCTTTGTGCTCGATCAGCTGGAAACGGTCCTGAGTGATATTCCGATCGATGTGATCAAGACCGGCATGCTGCATACCCCGGCGATCATCTCGGCCGTGGCAGAGTGTATGCGGGAGCGTAAAGTCATGATCCCGCTGGTGATTGATCCGGTGATGGTTGCCAAGGGGGGGGCGGCGCTGCTTGAGCGCGAGGCGGTCCAGGTATTCATGGACCAGCTGCTTCCCATGGCCTACCTGTTGACCCCCAATGTCCCCGAAACCGAGCGCCTTTTGGGGCGCGCGATCAGGACCGAGCAGGAGATGGAGCAGGCGGCCCGCGACCTTCACGCCATGGGAGCGGCCAACGTGCTGGTCAAGGGAGGGCACCTGACCGGGAGGCAGTCCACCGACATCCTCTTTGACGGCAGCCAGTGCCATGCTTTCAGTTCCGAGCGCTTCTTTACCAGCAATACCCACGGCACCGGTTGCAGTTATGCTTCCGCCATTGCCTCCTTCCTGGCCCAGGGGGAACCGCTGCCGCAGGCGGTGGAAAAAGCTAAGAAATTCATCAGCGCCGCTATCCGTCTGGCCCGGCCTCTCGGCAGGGGACACAGCCCGGTCAACCACTATCAGGCTGCGCGGGAATTATCGTAATAAATGGTCGATTCGATTTTACGTCTTCTTTATCAAGTTGATATAAGGAAATCTGAAATAATAAACTTTAAAGGATTTTTACGATGACACAGCTGGAATATGCCCGCAGGGGCCTGGTAACCGAAAAGATGCAGCTTGCCGCGTTGGCGGAAGGGGTCGCTCCCGAATTCATCCGTGCCGGCATTGCCGCGGGCAACATAGTGATCTGCCACAACATCAAACATGCCAACGGCACGCCTCTGCCGGTCGGAACCGGCCTGCGGACCAAGATCAACGCCAACATCGGTTCATCCTCCGATGACACCGACATGCAGAAAGAGCTTGAAAAAGCCCGCGTGGCTGTGAAATACGGCGCCGACGCGATCATGGACCTTTCCACCGGTGGACCGGTGGACGAGATCAGAAGGGCGATAATCGCCGAAACCAGCGCCTGTATCGGCAGCGTGCCGCTTTACCAGGCCGCCCTGGACGCGGTACGGGTCAAGAAAAAAGCCATTGTGGACATGACCGTGGACGACATCTTTGCCGGGATCGTCAAGCATGCCGAGGACGGCGTGGACTTCATCACGGTGCACTGCGGCGTCACCCTGGGCACGGTGGAGCGAATGAAAAATGAAGGGCGACTGATGGATGTGGTGTCGCGCGGCGGAGCCTTCACAATCGAGTGGATGAAATACAACAACAAGGAAAATCCGCTCTTCGAACATTTCGACAAGCTGCTGGAAATCACCAAGGAGTACGACATGACGCTCTCCCTGGGTGACGGTTTCCGCCCCGGCTGCCTGGCTGACGCCACCGACCGGGCCCAGATCCACGAGCTGATCCTGTTGGGCGAACTGACCCAGCGCGCCCAGGATTTCGGCGTGCAGGTGATGATCGAGGGGCCTGGGCATGTGCCGCTCAACCAGATTCAGACCAACATCCAGCTGCAGAAACGGCTCTGCCACGGTGCGCCGTTCTATGTGCTGGGACCGCTGGTGACCGATATCGCCCCCGGCTACGACCATATCACCTGCGCCATCGGCGGCGCCATCGCCGCCGCGGCCGGCGCCGATTTCCTTTGTTACGTAACTCCCTCCGAACACTTGCGCCTGCCGGATGTGCAGGACGTGCGCGACGGCGTGATCGCGTCGCGTATCGCCGCCCACGCCGCCGATATCGCCAAGGGTGTCAAGGGCGCCATGGACAAGGATATCGCCATGGCCAAATGCCGCAAGAAGCTGGACTGGGAGGGGCAGTACGCATTGGCGCTGGACCCGGAAAAGGCCCGCTCCGTGCGCGACAGCTCCCCGGTCTCCGATCACGGAGCCTGCACCATGTGCGGCGAGTTCTGCGCCTACAAGGTCATGGATGACGCGATGGCCAGGTAATAGAATTTTCCGATACCATGTATCAAAAAACCTCCGTGGCGAAAAGCTGCGGAGGTTTTTTTGTTTTATGCGGTTTTCCCGATCACACCCCGCAACAGCCGCACCCCGCGGATGATCTGCTCCTCACCCAGATTGCCATAGCCCAGCAGCAGCGTATCGTCCAGAAGCCCCGGCCTGATCGCGTGGGTCTCGGCCGGGTAGACCCGCACTCCGGCCTTTTCGATTTCGACAAGCAATTCCTCTGTGAAACCGATCCCTTCAAACCTGGCCGCCAGGTGCAGCCCGGTGGCGCTTCCCATAATCCTTACCCGCTCACCGAAACTCTTGCGAAGTTCCCGTTCCAGCACACGCCGCTTGCGGGCATACAGCCGCTTCATCCGCGCCAGATGACGTGAATAGCCGCCATTGGCGATGAAGTGGGCCAGAGCCAACTGGGTCGGAGTTTCGTTATGCAGATCGCAATGCCATTTGCGGCCGCGTCCTGCCCCCACCAGCGATTCCGGCAGTATCAGGTAGCCGGTGCGCAGCGCCGGACTGAGGGTTTTGCTGAAGGTGCCGATATACAGCACCCGCTCCGGAGCCAGACCGTGCAACGAAGCCAGGGGCGGCCCGTCGAAGCGGAATTCGCTGTCGTAGTCATCCTCGATCAGAAACGTCCCGGTTTGCCTTGCGTATTCCAGCAAGGATATGCGGCGCTGAATCGGCAGCGTCCCCCCCAGCGGGAACTGGTGCGATGGTGTCACGTAGACGAAAGCGGGAGCAATGTTTTGCGGCAGATCGTCCACCACCAGGCCCAGATCATCGACGGCGACCGGGTGGATAACCCCTCCCTGTGACCGGATTATCAGCTGAATGTCCCTGGTTATCGGGTCTTCCAGGACCACATCGCGCCGTTCTCCCAGCAGCAGATGGCAGGCGATGCCGATTGCCTGGGTGGTTCCGGCGGTAATAATGATCTGGTCCGAATGGCAGAGTACCCCGCGCTGGCCCGCCACATAATCGCAAATGGCCCGCCGCAGTTCACCGCGCCCCTCGGGCTGGCCATAACCCAGGGCATCCTCGGCCGGATGCAGGTAGGCAGCCTTGATCGCCTGCTGCCATGAACGCAGCGGAAACTCGCGCAGGTCGGGGGTTCCCGGTTTGAAATTGATCACTCCCCGCGAGGTGTCATAGCCCATGGAGACGGTTTGCGCGCTCAAAACCGGAGCGGATGGCGCCGCCGGATAGGTCGCGCCGCTGGCGACAAAGGTCCCGGAACCGTGGCGCGCCGTGGTGAAGCCTTCGGAATAGAGCATCTCGAAGGCTTCCATGACCACGTTACGCGAAACTCCCAGCTGGCAGGCCAGTTCCCGGCTGGAAGGGAGCCTGCTTTCGGCCCTCAGGAGGCCGGCAAGTATCTGCTCGCGGATACCTCCATAGACTTGTCGTGTCAGGGGTGTAGCTGAAGTGCGGTCGAGTACGAGATGGATCATGGCCGGCTCCGATAAAGTGGTTCCATAAGAAAGTTTATAACTGGCTCTGTATCAAACCACTTTGTTGTCGTATGGTCAAGCAGGGAGATATGATCATGTCAGAGCGAAGCAATTGGACAGCGACTGCGCAACTGGTGGCAGCCATGGCGCTGGCCGGAAGTTCGGTGGTTGTCGGCAAGGGATTGGCAAACACGTTGCCGGTATTTCTGACCACAGCCGCCACGCTGATGGTGGCGTTGATCGTGCTGCTGCCCTATGCCTGGCAGAGGCGAGCGGAGATTTGCGCCCTGGAATCGAGGGAGTGGATCTATCTTTTCCTGCAGGGCTTCTTCGGTATCGTGCTGTTCCGGGTGTTGATGCTGAACGGGCTGCGCACGGTCGGCGCGGCCCAGGCCGGGATCATTACCGGCACATCGCCGGCGGTGCTCACGATGCTCTCCTGGCTCATGCTTGGTGAACGGCCATCGGCGCTTTCCGCAGTTTGCCTGTTCTTCACCATCACCGGCGCTGCCGGGATCGCGCTGGCGGACAGGGGAGGGGTGGAGAGCGGCGGCATTTCGTGGGGGATGGCGCTGATATTCGGAGCGGTAGTCAGTGAGGGGCTATTTTCCATCTGGCGCAAGCGCATTGCCGCCACGGTGCCCGCCACCACCAATACCGTGGTGCTGGTTTTCTGCGCCCTGCTGGCGGTGCTGCCGTTGGCGATTGTTGACCTGCTGCGGCATCCGGTGGCGCCGACAACCGCCGATATGGCGGCAATCCTCTATTATGGCGCCGTTGCCACCGTTGCGGCCTACATCCTCTGGACCGGTGCGGTCGGCTCTGTCAGCGGTGTGACCGCCGGAATCGCCACCGCAGCGATGCCGGCCAGTGCCGTGGCGCTTTCGGCGCTGGTGCTCGATCAATCGCTGTCGTTATGGCAACTGTGCGGCTGCCTGCTGGTGATGCTGGGTATTGTGGCCGGGGCGTGGTCGGCGCGAGGCGAGTAATCTGTCGAAAATGTAATCCATGCATTCCAATCCCCAATCATTAATGGCCGATCTGTTTTAAGAGGTGTAAAATGTACTTACCGTGAATTCAAAAACAGTTTCGTCGGATTGCGCAGTAAGACGATGGTGCCAGGCACGGACGGTCAACAGGAGGTCGATCATGATTACACGTAGATTGTTTCTTATAGGTGGCTTATTCACATTGATTACAGCCTGCAACAGAAACGGGAAAAATCAAACGGCTGCTGCCATATCCACAGATTCCAACCGGGCGGTAACATCTCGAATCCGGCTTTATTCCGCGGACAAAAAGGATTTTTTTATGAGCGACAAAGTCATTAAAAGTGACGCCGAATGGCGCGCACAGCTGACACCCGAGCAGTATCACGTCACCCGCGAGAAAGGCACCGAGCGGGCCTTCAGCGGCGCTACCTATAACAACCACGAAAAGGGTATTTACAAGTGCATCTGCTGCGACAACGACCTGTTCAGTTCGGAGCACAAGTTTGAATCCGGTACCGGCTGGCCCAGCTTCTGGCAACCGATCGCCCCTGAAAACGTTGCCCTGAAAGCCGATAACAGCTTGTTCATGAAGAGGACCGAAGTTCTCTGCAACCGATGTGACGCTCATCTGGGACATGTATTCGACGACGGCCCTCAACCGACCGGGTTACGTTACTGCATGAATTCGGCATCCATGAAGTTCGTCAAGTAACCGTTCTTTCTTCTGGATGAGTTTTTTTGTTTGAAGTTTTTACAAGGTTATGCATAATACAGGACCTAAAGAGTCTTGTTTGTCTGCAGACATCCATCCGTGTTAACCCATGACATTAATAACAATAATCCAACCACTTCATTTGAGAAAGCTCACAACGTGGTATAATCATCGCCATATGTCTGCAAAATAATACACACTGCCCGAATCCATTTCCCGTAGCTATCATCTGGAAGGTCTCTTTAATGCATACTGATTTAAATGGCAAAGTCCAGAATCGTCAGATTCGTGTTCAGCCCATGGATAACAGCCGATATGAACAGTTACGCCTTGCGATCGACAAACATGCCATAGTCAGCGCAACCGACAAACATGGCACTATTGTCGAGGCTAATGACACGTTCTGCTCAATCAGCGGTTACAGACGTGATGAGCTGATCGGCAAAAACCACCGCATTGTAAAATCCGGCATCCATCCCGACTCCCTCTATCGCGAGATGTGGGCAACGATCACCGCCGGTAACGTCTGGCAGGGGACCGTCTGCAACCGAAAGAAGGGTGGCGGTTACTATTGGGTTGAAGCCACCATCGTGCCGATATTGGATGAACAGGGGCAACCCTGGCGTTATATCTCGATACGAACCGACATCACGGAGCTGAAACAGGCTCATGAACAGCTGGAGCAGGAATTGGGGCGGACCCAAGCGCTGCTGGAAGCTCTGGGCGAAGGAGTGCTCGGCGTGGATCATTCCGGGACATGCACCTTCATCAATCCGGCCGCTCTGGCCATGCTTGGATATGATCAGGAGCAGGTGTTGGGAAAGGATTCACACCAGCTATTTCGATGCACATTTGATCGGAATACCCAGGCGACAGAGATGGAATGTCCAGTGATAAACACACTTAAAGACGGTATTTCCCGTAAAACCGACGACATTTACCTCTTTCGAAATGACGGCACTCCGCTGCCGGTCAGCCTGTCGGTCAGCCCGATCGGCTCCAGGGATGCGGGTTGGGGCGCAGTGGCGGTATTCCACGACCTGACCAGCCGCAAGGCGATGGAAGCCGGGCTGATCGCGGCTCGGGACGAAGCCCAGTCAGCCAACAAGGCAAAATCCCGGTTTCTTTCCAATATGACCCATGAGCTGAGGACACCGCTGAACGCAATTCTCGGGTTTGGACAACTCCTGGAGGTTGACCCGGCACTTAACCCGGACCAGTATGATTCCGTGATGGAAATTACCAACGCCGGACGTCATCTGCTGGATCTGGTTAATGAAGTGCTGGATCTGGCGAAAATCGAATCGGGTTGTCCGTCACTGAAGATCACATCGGTCAGCCTGGATGAACTTGTAAATGAATGCCTGGCACTGACCCAGCCGCTGGCCGCGAGCCGAGGAATCTGCTTCATGGTTCCCAGCGATTCCGGATGTGTGCTTCAGGCAGACCGAATCCGCATGAAACAGGCTCTTGTCAATCTGCTCAGTAACGCTGTCAAGTATAACTCTTCAAACGGACAGGTGCGGCTGGAATACGAACTGTGTGGAGAACAGCACATCCGCATACATGTTCTGGACAGCGGCTCCGGTATCGCTGCGGAACGTTTGCCGGAACTGTTTCAGCCTTTTCAGCGTCTGGGGCAGGAGTTGGGCGAAGTCGAAGGGACCGGGATAGGTCTTGCTATTACCAAGAAGCTGATCGAAGCGATGGGCGGTAGAGTCGGAGTTGTCAGTACTCCGGGCGAGGGGTGCGATTTCTGGCTCGAACTGCCGCTGCAGTTGAAAGAAATCGGCTAGCAAGTTGTAAGTGGCATTAATATATGTTTCCCTGATTATCAGGTGTGGGAGGTTATGAATGTACGTTTCTGTAGAAACTGCTCAAAGCAGCAGGATCATGATAGTTGACGACGAACTGGTCAATCTGAAGCTGCTGGAAAAAATGCTGAGGGCCGAAGGTTACACAAACCTTGTATCAATATCCGATCCGCGACAGGTTCGCGATGCCTATTGCGCCGAGCCGACCGATCTGATCCTGCTGGATCTTAACATGCCGTTTTTGAACGGCTATGAGGTCATGACACAGCTGAAGGAGCTTGAAGATCCGTTGCTGCCCCCGATTCTGGTACTGACCGCGCAGGGCAGCCGGGACTTTCTCATGCGGGCTCTCAACGAGGGCGCCAGGGATTTTCTCAGCAAGCCTTTTGACCGATATGAGCTGTTGGCCAGGGTAAGAAACCTGCTGGAGGCCCATTTGGCACTTCGGCTAACCTTTGATAAGAAAGGTGTTCTGGAAGAGATGGTTCGCAAGCGCACCGCCGAGGTGATCCAGTCCCGCCTGGAAATTGTCCAGCGCCTGGGGCGCGCTTCCGAATATCGCGACAACGAAACCGGACGGCATATCCTCCGCATGAGCCACAGCGCGGCTCTGCTGGCCAAACAGATCGGCTGGAGCAAGGAACGCTGCGATCTGATGTTATACGCCAGCCCCATGCATGATCTCGGCAAGATCGGAATTTCCGACACGATCATGTTGAAACCTGCCCGTCTGACGGATGAAGAACGGGCGATCATGGAGACACACACCACCATCGGAGCGGACATACTGTCAGGCTCGAACAATGAACTGCTGGAAACAGCCCGGGTAATTGCACTGACTCATCACGAAAAATGGGATGGCAGCGGCTACCCGCGCAAACTGGCCGGCGAAGCGATCCCGATGGAGGGGCGTGTCGCAGCAGTTGTTGATGTATTCGATGCCCTGACTTCAATCCGACCGTACAAAAAAGCCTGGCCGATTGAAGAGGCTGTCGAGGATATGCGACAAAACAGTGGAACTCATTTTGACCCGAAGCTGGTGGACCATTTCATGAAGATCCTGCCCGGTATTCTCAAAATCAGGGAACGTTTTTCAGAACCTTGAATCTCAATCATTCGGTTCCGCACCATTGTAAACATGTACTCCACCGGGATTGGATTGATCTGAATTGACTTGTTTTAAGGAGTTGCAAGACTGTATCAATGAAAATCGTTGCTCTCGGCAATGCTAAAATGGTATGAATTTATAGTACCTGAGCCACAGGGTCATCAACCCTGTGGTTTTTTGTGTGCCGGAGGGGCAGTGCTTTCAAATTCAGCTCTGATAATTCGCTGGCTGCAACCGGATCTGCAGGAAGAACGCTGGGAGTATTTCAACCATCCAGCCAAACAGGGATGGTATCAGCGGCACTCTGTTGCCTGGGAAGAGATCGAAACCGGCTTTGCAGCCGGATCGTTAGTGCCTTACCCACGCTCCGCGTCGATGGGAGAAATCCCGATCGCTCTCTCATACAGCAGTTACGAAGAATACCGGACCTGGCTGGCCAAGGCAAAACGGGGCTACAGAAAGAGTTATTCCAAAATGGAAGATGCGCTGCAGTGCAATGGCAGCCTGAATCTCAAGGCACCCATAATTCTGGTTTGTGGCGGGGAAGGGTTGCTCTTTTCCGGCTATCGACGACTCTGCCTGGCATGGAATTATGGCATGATCCCTTATGTGTGGCTGGTTTCTCCGGATAACAACAAGGGTAGGGTGACGACGATATGATCATCTGGATCGATGCCGATGCCAGCCCGCGGATTGTCAAGGAAATCGTGTTTCGCGCCGCGGAGCGGCTGCGGGTCGAGGTTCGTCTGGTGGCCAACAAACCCTTGAGAAAACACGACTCGCAACTGGTCAGCTCAGTGGTCGTTGCGGAAGGACCGGATGTTGCCGATGACTACATCGCCGAAAACGCGACTTCCGATGACCTGGTAATTACAGCCGACATACCTCTGGCGGCCAGAATCGTCGGAAAGGGTGGAGTCGCCCTTGACCCGCGCGGCGAGCTGTATACCGAGGATAACGTTGGAGAACGCCTGTCAGTGCGCGATCTGATGTTCGAGCTGCGTGCCGAGGGCTTCACCGGAGGCGGGCCGGCCCAGTTCGGCCAGGTGGACCGCCAGCGCTTCGCATCGGCTTTCGACCGCACCTTGACCCGTCTTCTCAGAAATCAATCATAGCAGGGAGTATTTTTAATGGTTCATCTGTCCAATATCACCCGTCAGCACGGCTCGCAGATCCTGTTCCGCGATGCCAGCTTTCAGATTCTGCCCGGCACCCGTACCGGCCTGGTGGGCCCCAACGGCGCCGGTAAGACGACCGTATTCAGGATCATCGCCGGCCAGGAAGATGTCGATTCCGGCGAGCTTATAGTTCCCAAAAAGACCACCATCGGTTACTTCTCGCAGGATGTGGGCGATATGTCCGGGCGCTCCGCGCTTGAAGAAGTCATGGCCGCCTGTGAGGCGACGGTCAGGCTGGCGGAACAGATGAAGCAGATGGAAGCAGCCATGTGCGAACCGTTGCCGGATGATGAAATGACCGCGCTGCTGGAGCGTTACGGCACAGCGGTGGAAGAATTCGAACACATGGAAGGCTATGATCTCGATACCCGCGCCCAGTCGGTACTTACCGGGCTTGGCATCGGACCCGACCGCTACAACCACCCGGTGGAATCGTTCAGTGGCGGCTGGAAGATGCGCATCGCGCTGGCCGGCATCCTGACCCTCAAACCGGACGTGCTGCTGCTGGACGAACCGACCAACCACCTGGATGTGGAGTCGATCATCTGGCTGGAGGAGTGGCTCTCCAGCGAATTCAACGGCGCGCTGCTGATGACCAGCCATGACCGCGATTTCATGAACCGGGTAGTCACGCGCATCATCGAGGTGGCCAACAAGACCGTCACCACCTATGGCGGCAATTACGATTTCTACGAGCGGGAGAGGGATATCCGCTTTGAGCAGTTGATCGCCTCACACAAACGGCAGCAGGAGATGCTGTCCAAGGAAGAGGAATTCATCGCCCGTTTTGCCGCCCGTGCTTCCCACGCCGCCCAGGTGCAGTCGCGGGTCAAGAAACTGGAAAAGATCGAGCGGATCGAGATTCCGGCCGAAGAGCGGACCGTGCGTTTCAGTTTTGCCGAACCGCCCCGCAGCGGCGACGACGTGGCTGCATTTGACGGCCTCGGCAAGTTCTGGATGACTCCTGACGGGCAGCAGAAGCAGGTTTTCAGCGGCGTTACCGGCATGGTGCGGCGTTTGAACAAGATTGCCGTGGTCGGTGTCAACGGCGCCGGCAAATCGACTTTCCTGAAGATACTGGCCGGTCAGACCGAGGCCACCAGCGGCAGCGTGACCATCGGCGCCAATGTGGAGATCGGCTATTTCAGCCAGCATGCGATGGAACTGCTCAATCCACAGTTGACCGTATTCGAGACGCTGCAGGAAGCGATGCCGCTGGCCAATATCGGTGTTATCCGCAATCTGCTGGGAGCTTTCCTTTTTTCGGGAGACACCGTTGACAAGCGGATCGAGAACCTTTCCGGAGGCGAGAAAAGCAGGGTGGTTCTGGCTACCATCCTCTGCCGCCCGGTCAACTTCCTGATCCTGGATGAGCCGACCAACCATCTGGATATCCGCTCACGCGAGATTCTGCTGGAAACGCTCCGGAACTTCGGCGGCACGATCGTTTTGGTCAGCCATGACCGCCATTTTTTGAGATTGCTGGTAGATCGCGTATTTGAGGTTGATCATGGCGAGATGCGGGTGTATGAAGGAAGTTACGATTATTACCTCTCTAAAAGTCATCATACGGCAGGATAGGTCAGCAATACATTCCATTCACAGAGAGGAAACCCATTATGGCAAAGCCGAATTACTCGTTTGAAAAGCGCAAGAAAGAAATGGAACGCACCAAGAAAAAAGATGAGAAGAAACAGCGCAAACTCGAGCGGGGCGGAGATGATGCTGAGACAACCGAATCCGCGGATGAGCCCGAGACAGTTGCTGAACCCTGATTTTAATCGAGTCAAGGAGCAGGTTGCAATGAGCGATACAACCAAGATTGTTATTCTGGACGGCTACACGATCAATCCTGGCGACAACCCCTGGACTCCGCTGGAGGAACTGGGGTATTGCACGATCTACGATCGCACTCCTCCGGAACTCAAACTGGAGCGGGCCGGGGACGCCGATGTGATCCTTGTCAGCAAGGTCAAGCTGGATGAAGCCGCGCTGGAGGCCCTGCCTAAACTCAAATACATCTCTATGCTGGCTACAGGTTACAATAATGTTGATGTAGCCGCCGCCGGCAGGCTGGGAATTCCGGTTTCAAACGTGCCGGCCTATTCAACCGAATCGGTGGTGCAGACGACCTTTGCCCTGCTGCTGGAACTGGCCATGCATGTCGGCCTGCACGATGCAGCGGTAAAAGCCGGTGAATGGGTCAGTTGTCCGGACCACTCCTTCTGGAAAACGCCGCTGATCGAACTGGATGGCCTGACTATCGGAATTGTCGGGTATGGCACTATCGGACGGGCTGTTGCCCGGGTTGCAGCCGCCTTCGGCATGAAGGTCATCGTCTATACTCCCCGTATTCCGCAGGATCCGGGGACCGGAACCGTACGTTTTATGCCGCTGGAAGATTTGTTCGCAACGGCTGACGTGATCAGTCTCCACTGCCCCCAGACGCCGGAAAACGGCGCATTCGTAAATGCCGCACTACTGGGATTGATGAAACCGGCCGCCTACCTGCTCAATCTGGCCAGGGGAGGGTTGGTTAACGAAGAGGATCTGGCACAGGCGCTTCGTTCGGGCCGGATTGCCGGGGCCGGACTTGACGTGGTTGCCCATGAACCGATGCTGGCCGGAAATCCGCTGCTTACCGCACCCAACTGCGTCTTTACACCGCATATCGCCTGGGCATCGCTGGCCGCCCGTAAACGCCTGATGAGCATCGTAACAGCCAATCTGGCCGCATTCAAGGCTGGAGCTCCTATCAACGTGGTTAATGGCCGATTTCTTGCTTGAGCAAGCTGACCTCGCTACATAAGGATTTGTCATGAATGAAACCGGCCAGCTTGTACAAGTAAATCTTCCGATCCTGATCGTCGACGACAACCGCCTGCAGCGCAGCGTTCTGGAAGCGAACCTGAAGGCGGCCGGCTATCAGGTCATTGCCGCGGAAAACGGCAAGGAAGCTTTGGAAATCTTCAGAAAAGGGCACTATCCGATCCTGATGACCGACTGGATCATGCCCGAGATGAGCGGGCTTGAGCTGTGCCGGGCCATTCGCAGCGAAGAGTCGGGCCGTTATACCTATATCATCATCCTGACCTCGCTGGATTCCAAGAACGACATCATCGCCGGACTTGAAGCCGGCGCCGACGAATACCTGGTCAAGCCCGCCCACCAGGCCGAGTTGACCGCCCGTTTGAAAACCGCCCGCCGTATTCTCGACCTGGAAAACGCCCGAAACAGATACATCGAAGAGATCAAAAGCCTCTCGTTGATAGATCCACCCACCGGAATTTTCAATCGCTGCTACATGGATGAACACATCTCCCAGGAGATCAAACGCGCCTACCGTTACGAACGTTCATTGTCCCTGATACTGGTGGGTGTTAACCGCTTCAGCGAAACCGTAGCCGAATTCGGCCATTTTTCCGGAGACGTGCTGCTGAAGCGCACCGCGGAGTGCCTGATCGATTCGGTCCGCAAGGATGTGGACTGGATTGCCCGTTATGGAGCAGATGCCTTCATGGTGGTTCTACCGGAGACCGATACTGCCGGAGCTCTGATTGTCGCCAAGCGACTGCGGCTCAGAATCGCCGCGATGGTGGTCAAGATGTACGACAAGGAATTGCGGATCACCGCGTGTTTCGGAGTGGCCGGTTTTACCGCCAGTCAGCAGAAGCAGGGCTTTACGACCGAGATTTTTCTGGACAAGGTCGATCATTGTCTGTGCCAGGCTAAGGAAGACGGCGGAGAAACAATCAAGGGCGTACAGATCGGGTAAGGGGCCTGGCAAAACAATATGCCGACCTGAACTAAAAAAGCCGGGAATCCCCGGCTTTTTATTTTTCATGGAATGGAAAATGCTTCAGGCCTTGATCGAAAACAGAGTCCTGTTCATCTCCTCCGACGTGCTCAACACCTTGATGTTCGCCTTGAATGCTGTTCCGGTCGTAGCCAAATCGACTGCTTCCCTGGAAATATCCACCTTATCAAAACCTTCAACCACTGAAGCTGTAACTCCGCCATCCTTGCCGGACTGCATCACTACCGACGCGGCCGCAGAATCGGAAGTATTGAGTTTTGCGATATTTGAGGCGGTTACGGCCTGTTTCAGCGAGTAGGCGCTCAATGCACCCGATGCTATTCCGGAAATATCAGTCATCACATTCTCCAGTCTTTACGTGGTGCTCTCAGACAGAACCAATTTATCATTTTCCACGTCCACCCGCAACACACTTCCTTCATGAGCAATGCCGCCAATGATGGCCCGGGCCACGCGGGTCTCCAACTCCCGCTGCAGATAACGCTTGAGCGGCCGGGCGCCATAGACCGGATCATAACCAGCCTGGGCGATAAAACGCATGGCATCATCGGATATTTCAAGTGTTATGCGCTGTTCTTTCAAGCGCTGCTTTAACTGTTCCGCCAACAGGCCGGCGATTCGCTTGACTTCATCCAGATGCAAAGGTTTGAAGAGCACGATGTCATCGACCCGGTTCAGGAATTCGGGGCGGAAACCAAGCTTGAGTTCCTGCATGACCGCCTGGCGGGCATCCTCCCGAATATCTCCACCGGCTGTGATTCCTTCCAGCAGGTATGAGGAACCGATGTTGGAGGTCATGATGATGACGGTGTTCTTGAAGCTGACCGTGCGTCCGTGGCTGTCGGTGACCCGGCCATCGTCCAGGATCTGCAGCAAGATGTTGAATACGTCCTGATGGGCTTTTTCGATCTCGTCGAACAGCAGCACGCAATATGGCTTGCGCCGCACCGCCTCGGTCAACTGACCTCCTTCTTCATATCCGACATAACCGGGAGGCGCTCCAATCAGCCTGGATACGGCAAACTTTTCCATATACTCTGACATGTCGATGCGCACCATGTTCTCTTCCGAGTCGAACAGTGAAACGGCCAGGGTGCGGGCCAGTTCGGTCTTGCCGACCCCGGTCGGGCCCAGGAAGATGAACGAGCCGATCGGCCGGCGCGGGTCCTTGATGCCGGAACGTGCCCGCAGCACCGCATCGGATACGAGCTGCACCGCCTCGTCCTGGCCGATCACGCGCTCGTGCAGGATGTCTTCAAGACGCAGTAGTTTCTCCCGTTCTCCCTCCACCAACCGTGTCACCGGGATACCGGTCCAGTGCGCAACAATCTCGGCTATTTCGTCCTCGGTGACCTCTTCCCGCAAAAGCTTCTGCCCCCCCTGCTTCTCGTTCAGGGCGCTCTCCTCATTTTTCAGGGCGGTTTCCAGACCCGGCAGTTCGGAATATTTCAGCTTGGAGGCCTGCTCCAGGTTATAGGATCGTTCTGCCTGTTCGATTTCGCGGCGGGTTTTTTCGATCTGTTCACGCAAACCCTGGATACGCTGAATCGCTACCTTCTCCGAATCGTACCTGGCGCGCATCGTGTTCGCCCGTTCCCGGTCGCCGGACAACTCGCGGCGCAACACTTCCAGTCGCTCCCGACTGACCGTGTCTTTCTCCTTTTTAAGGGCCTGTTCCTCGATCTCCAACTGCATGACCCGCCTGCTGATCGTGTCCAGCTCCGATGGGAGCGAGTCGATTTCGGTACGCAGCATCGCACAGGCTTCGTCCACCAGGTCGATGGCCTTGTCCGGCAGAAACCTTTCGGTGATGTAGCGGTTGGAGAGGGTAGCGGCCGCTACCAGAGCATTGTCCTGGATCTTGACGCCGTGATGCACTTCGAAGCGCTCCCTCAAGCCACGCAGGATCGACACAGTGTCCTCCACGGTCGGCTGCTCCACCAATACCGGCTGGAAACGCCTTTCCAGCGCGGCATCCTTCTCGATGTGCTGGCGGTATTCGTCCAGCGTGGTGGCGCCGATGCAGTGCAGCTCACCACGCGCCAGCATCGGTTTCAGCATGTTGCCGGCATCCATCGCCCCCTCGGCCTTGCCGGCCCCGACGATCGTGTGGAGTTCGTCTATGAACAGAATGATACGCCCCTCGGCCTCCTTGACCTCGTTCAGAACAGCCTTGAGACGCTCCTCGAATTCACCGCGGTACTTGGCGCCGGCCACCAGCGCCCCCATATCCAGCGCAAAAACGGTTTTATCCTTGAGCCCTTCCGGCACGTCGCCGCGTACGATGCGCTGCGCCAATCCTTCCACAATAGCGGTCTTGCCAACCCCCGGTTCGCCAATCAGCACCGGATTGTTCTTGGTCTTGCGGGACAGAACCCGGATCACCCGGCGCACCTCTTCATCGCGCCCGATTACCGGATCAAGTTTGTCGTTCCTGGCCATCTTGACCAGGTCCCGGCCGTATTTCTCCAGGGCCTCATAGGTCGCTTCGGGATTGGCGCTCTGTACCCGCTGGCTGCCGCGCACGTCGGTCAAAGTTTTCAGGAACCGTTCACGGTCGATGCCGGCCTTTTTCAGGATGTGCCCTGAAGGCACCTTGTCCCCCTCGGCAATCAGCGCCATCAGCAGATGCTCGACCGAAACGTATTCGTCCTTCAATCGTTTGGCTTCATTTTCAGCCGCCACCAGAGTCCGCGAGAGACGCTGCGAAACGTAGATCTTACCAGCCTCGGCGCCCGGACCGGACACCCTTGGTTTACGGTCCAGTTCCGCCTCGACTTCCTTTTTAATCATATCCGGGCGGATGTCCATCCGTTGCAGCAGACGAGGCACCAGTCCATCGGACTGATCCAGCAGCGCCCAGAGCAGATGCTCGCCATCCACCTCGACGTGCCCGAAGGAGACCGCCTTGTTCTGTGCCTCGGTGAATGCTTCCTGTGATTTTTGTGTCAATCTGTTGAAGTCCATGATGCCAACCTCTTTGATATACGAAATAACTTCTACCAATCAGTTAAGCATTGAGCTCCGGAAAGTCAAGCATGGCATCGTGGCAGTATAGATCAATCTGCCGTTTATAAACTGCATTTCAGTGGAATTTATTTGCAAAGCCGCTCCGTGTGTGCATAATCCGAAGTTCAAATCCATTTGAGGAGCCCTGGATGCTAAACAAGCGTGCTTGCGGAGTTCTGCTTCATCCGACTTCATTGCCGGGGTTCGGCGGCATCGGTACGTTCGGTGATGACGCCCGGCGTTTTATCGATCTCCTCGCGACAATGGGAATGTCCTATTGGCAGGTGCTGCCCCTGACGCCTCCGGCTTGCGGCAACTCGCCCTATTCGTCTTTTTCGGCGTTCGCCGGTAACCCGCTCCTGATCGACCTGGAGCAGATCATTGCCGAGGGAGACCTGCCAGAAGGATGTTGCAATACGGATTTTTCCGAAAACAGTGTCGATTTCGACGCCGTTTCCGGGTTCAAGCAACAGCTGCTGCAGCAGGCCGGTTCGCTGTTTCTGTCGCAAGAGGTGACCCAGCGCAAACAGGAATTCTGGCAATTCTGCGATACCACACCCTGGTTGCACGAGTTTGCTCTTTTCATGTCTCTAAAGCAGGTCGCCAAGGGTAAGCCATGGAACAAGTGGAACCGGGATTCGGCGTTACTGACGACGGAGTCATACGAAAAGTACTCCGTTGATCTGAAGCTGGAAATAGGCATACAGAAATATATCCAGTGGCAATTTTTCAAACAGTGGAAATCGCTTCGGAAATACGCCGAATCCAGGAGTATCGCGATTATCGGGGATCTGCCGATCTTTGTCGCCTTTGATTCAGCCGATGTATGGAGCCATCGCGAACAGTTCCTGCTCGACGAAAAGGGCAAACCGACCGTGGTGGCCGGAGTACCTCCCGACTACTTCAGCAAGACCGGCCAATTATGGGGAAACCCGCTTTACGACTGGAACTTGATGAGAAACCAGGGCTATCAGTGGTGGATCAATCGTTTCAGGTCGATGTTCGAACTTTACGATGTTGTCAGGATCGATCATTTCCGCGGTTTTGAAGCCGCCTGGCATGTGCCGGCATCACATCGCACCGCCCAGCATGGCAAATGGGTTGAAGGCCCGGGTTCTGATCTTTTCGACGTGGTCTTTTCCGACCTGGGATCGCTTCAGATCATCGCCGAGGATCTTGGCGTGATAACCGCCGGTGTCGAGGAACTTCGAGACCGTTATAACTTTCCCGGGATGAAAATTCTGCAGTTCGCTTTTGGTTCGGATTCATCAAACACGTATCTGCCGCATAATCATCAAAAAAACTGCGTGGTATATACCGGTACCCATGACAACGACACCAGCCTGGGTTGGTACAATTCGCTTTCAAGTTCCCAGCGCAACCGGGTAACTGAATATCTTGGCTGCAATGATGATAATTGTGTCCCGGCTCTGTTGCGCACGGCCTTGATGTCGGTTGCCGATACTGTGGTTTTGCCGTTTCAGGATCTGCTGATGCTGGACAACGAGGCGCGCATGAATATACCCGGCAAAGCCTTTGGAAACTGGAGCTGGCGGTTCAGATGGGATATGCTCGCGCCTGATATGGCCCTGAAAACAGGCGATATGATTGAACGTTATGGCCGGCAAAACAAAGTGGTTAAGCAAACTGCTTGACAAAACAGCAACATTCACTATACTGACTTGCTTTAAATTTTGTTCTGTTCAGTAAAGGCGGCAGGTGTCTTGAAAGTTATTATCGACCACATCCAGAACAAGCCGGTTGTTCTGCATATCGAAGAACCGCTGGAAACTTTTCCGGTGCTTTCCGCTATGCAGCAAGACAAGGTCTGCGCCTTTACCGGACTGATCAGTGGCGACATAACCGCGGAACGGGAATACGATCATGTCAGGGTGGCCGGCCGGGTTTCTGTTCCGCTATCGCTCTCATGTTCACGCTGCCTCGTGGATTACGACTCCTTTGTTGATGTCAACTTTACAGTCATCTTTCGTAAGGATACGGCAACACCATCAGTCGAGGATGAAATCGAACTGGGAGAGCAGGATTTGCTATCTTCCGTCTACCAGGGCGACGAAATCGACCTGACCCATGAGATACAAGAGCAGATTGCAATGGAAATTCCGCTTAAACCTCTCTGCAGCGATGACTGCAAGGGGCTGTGCCACACGTGCGGAACGGATCTGAACGTTTCACAATGTACATGCAGCAATGAAAAAACAAGTTTGGCATTCAGCGCTCTCAAAGATTTTAAGGTATCCCGATAAACAAGCGTGCATTAGTGAAGTGAACCACCAGAAAAAGGAGAAAATATCATGGCAGTACCTAAGAAGAAAACATCCAAATCACGTAAGAATATGAGAAGGGCCCATGACTTCCTGACTACCCAGTCCCTGTCAACCTGCCCCCAGTGCAAAGCTCCCAAGCTGCCGCATCGCGCCTGCCCAACCTGTGGTACCTACAAGGGTAAAGAAGTCATCGACGTTTCCAAAGCTCAGTAATTGCCGATACCTGTGCCAATAACGGGACAAATGAGAGTAGCGGTTGATGCCATGGGGGGCGACAATGCCCCCATCGTTGAGGTTGAGGGAGCCGTAGCAGCCTGCCGGGAATTCGGTATTCCAGTGACGCTCGTAGGTGATCGTGAGCGCCTGGAATCCGAACTCGCCAAGCATTCTGCAACCGGTCTCGATATCGATATCTTTCATGCCAGCGAAGTTGTCGGCATGCATGATTCAGCCTCGGATGCGGTGCGCAAGAAGCGCAATTCATCCGTCCGTCTGGCGTTCGAGCTGGTCAAAAACGGCAAGGCTTGCGCTGCTGTCAGCGCCGGCAACTCAGGCGCAACCATGGCTGCGGGCATGTTCGTGCTAAAGCGCATCAAGGGGATTGAAAGGCCGGCAATTGCCCAAATCTTTCCGACCCTGAAGGGACAGACTCTCGTGCTTGACGTGGGCGGGAATGTTGACTGCAAGTCGCAGCACCTGGTCCAGTTTGCAATCATGGGCGAGGTCTATGCCCGCTATGCCATGGGGATCAAGAATCCGTCGGTGGGGCTGTTGTCTAACGGGGAAGAGGAATCCAAGGGCAATGAATTGACCCGTGAGACCAACGCCATACTGCGCCAGACTTCCATCAACTATGCCGGTTACATAGAGGGACGGGATATTTTCTCCGGTGCTGTCGAGGTCGTGGTCTGTGACGGTTTCGTCGGCAACGTGGTGCTCAAGCTATCCGAAGGATTATCCGAAGCTGCCGGAAAGATGCTGAAGGGCGAGATCGTCAAAAGCTGGATTTCCAAAATCGGCTATTTGTTTGTCCGTGGCGCATTCAACCGTTTCAAAAAGATCGTGGACTATGCCGAATACGGTGGAGCCCCGCTACTGGGCATTAACGGTGTCGGAATGATCTGTCACGGTGGTTCCAATGTCAAAGCGATCAAAAATGCTGTCCGTTTTGCACATGAATACGCAAGAAGCGGTGTGACCGAGCATGTCTCGGAGAAACTTTCCGAGAACTATCCTGTCTCCATTCAACGTGATGTCCTTAAATCCATTTCTGCCGAATAATGGAGATATCATGCTGACCGCAAAGATCACTGGGACCGGTTCAGCGCTGCCGGCTAAAATACTTACAAACGCCGACCTGGCCCTGATGGTCGACACCAGCGATGAGTGGATCACCTCCAGGACCGGAATCAAGGAACGGCGGATATCTGCTGACGGAGAGTACACCTCCACCTTCGCCATTGAGGCCGCCCGGCGCGCATTAGCAATGGCAAACGTCTTGCCGGAAGACCTTGACCTGATCATCCTGGGGACCGTAACTCCCGATTTTCCGTTTCCCTCAACCGCCTGCATCATCCAGAATGAACTGGGTGCGCACAAAGCGGTCGCCTTCGATGTTTCCGCAGCCTGTTCCGGCTTTATCTACGGTCTCTCAATAGCCGACAGCTTTATCCGTTCCGGCAGGTCCCGGAAGGCGCTTGTGATTGGCGCCGAGGTTTTGTCGCGCATTGTGGACTGGAAAGATCGCAACACCTGCATTCTTTTCGGAGATGGCGCCGGAGCGGCCATCATAGAGGCATCCGGGGACCAGGACGGTATCAGATCGACCCATATTTTCAGTAACGGCGCCTGCTGGGAACTGCTGTACCAACCCGGCAGCGGCAGTCGCAACCCAGCTGCAAACCCGGCTACCGATCCGGCATCATTCTTCATACGCATGGAAGGCAATGAAGTTTACAAGCATGCGGTACGAGGCATGGAAGAAGCGGCCATGGCAGCCCTGGATGCCAATGGAATCAACGCATCAGATATATCACTGTTCATACCCCATCAGGCAAATCGTCGCATCATTGACGCCATCGCAAAACGACTCGATCTGGGTGCCGATAAAGTATTCATCAACCTCCATCGTTACGGCAACACGTCTTCGGCCTCCATTCCGATCGCATTGGATGAAGCCAACCGTAACGGAAGGATCAAGCCGGGAGATCTGATTCTCCTTGATGCCTTCGGAGGCGGGTTTACGTACGGATCGGCCCTGATACGCTGGTAATTTGATCATTTTTTTAACCGGCGAAGAAAGGTTCTTATTAATATGTCTAAAGTAGCTTTTGTTTTTCCGGGGCAGGGATCTCAGTACCCGGGAATGGGCAAGGAATTTGCCGAAAACTTCCCGGCGGCCCGCCAGGTATTCGAGGAAGCCGATGACTCCCTTGGCTTCAAGCTCTCCACGATCTGCTTTTCCGGCAGCGACGAAGAACTCAGGCTGACCGCCAATACCCAGCCGGCCATCCTGACAGCCAGTATTGCGGCGTTGCGGGTTGTTCAGCAGGAAACCGGACTGAAAGCCGATTATCTGGCCGGCCATTCTCTAGGCGAGTATTCGGCGCTGGTCTGCTCGGGTGCTTTGAATTTCTGCGATGCGGTCAGAACCGTACGCGCTCGCGGAACTTTCATGCAGGAAGCCGTTCCGGTCGGTACCGGAAGCATGGCGGCCATCCTGAGCGTCGAACAGGACGTGCTTGAAGATATCTGTCGTGAAGCAGCCGAAGGTGAAGTCGTAGCCCCAGCAAACTTTAATTCACCGGGACAGATCGTGATTGCCGGTTCCGTGGCAGCGGTTGCCCGTGCAATCGAGATTGCCAAGGCGCGCGGCTACAGAAAGGCCATGCTGCTGCCGGTAAGCGCACCATTCCATTGCGCCCTGATGAAGCCGGCCGCTGACCGCCTGGCCAAGGTACTGGAGCTTGTTCCGGCAAATGACATGTTGCTGCCGGTCGTTGCCAACGCCAATGCAACTCCTAACCAGGATAAGGAGATGGTCAAGCCGCTCCTGGTGACCCAGGTCTGCGCTCCTGTGCTCTGGGATCAGTCTGTCAACGTGATGGCAGGCCTCGGTTGCGCCAAATTTGTAGAAATAGGGCCGGGCAAGGTCTTGTCTGGTCTGGTCAAGCGCATAACCAAGGAAGTCACGACCGCAAATGTTGAAGACCTGGCCACGCTGAAATTGCTGGCTGCTTGAAGCCGTCATTAATGCAAAGGGGACCACATGCTGGATGTCAATGAAATCATGAAGATTCTGCCGCATCGTTATCCGTTTCTGCTGGTTGACAGAATAATAGAAATGGAATCCGGCAAGCGCATCGTCGGCATCAAGAACGTTAGCATCAACGAACCTTTTTTTCAGGGACATTTCCCGGGACACCCGGTCATGCCCGGCGTTTTGATCATCGAAGCCATGGCCCAGGTGGCGGCGGTGCTGGCCTACAGTTCATCCGATGACAGCGTCCGTTCCAAAGTGGTTTACTTTACCGGCATTGACAATGCCCGCTTCCGTAAGCCGGTCATGCCGGGAGACCAGTTGCGTTTTGAACTTGATGTCACTGCCTGCAAGCGGGGAATCTGGATGTTTAATGCCAAAGCCTTCGTTGATGGCAAACTTGCCACCGAGGCCGAGTTGAAAGCTACTTTTGCGGATAAAAACAACTAATTTCTCTTTTAACGAAAGGAGTCAAAATGCCTAAGGATAAAGTCGCGGTAATTACCGGCGCATCCCGTGGAATCGGAAAAAGCATCGCTCTGGCGCTGGCCGCCCAAGGGGCTTCAATTGTTGCGGTTGACATGGACCAGGCTTCAACCGACGCGGTAGTCGCGGAACTGGAGGCCGCCGGTGGCAAGGCGTTGGCGGTTGTCGGCAACGTAACTGTTACGGCCGATGCCGAGCGCATGATAGATGCGGCCATGGAAGCATTCGGACGGGTGGATATCCTGGTCAACAATGCCGGAATCACCCGTGACGGTCTGCTGATGCGCATGAAGGATGAGGATTGGGACGCGGTACTGAGCGTCAACCTCAAAGGCGCTTTCCTCTGCACAAGAGCTGCCTTCAAGGTAATGAGCAAGCAGCGCTATGGTCGCATCATCAATATAGCTTCAATTGTCGGCCAGATGGGCAATGCCGGGCAGGCCAACTATTGCGCCAGCAAGGCCGGCTTGATCGGCCTGACCAAGTCCAATGCACGCGAGATGGCCAAGCGCAATATTACCGTCAATGCCGTGGCTCCCGGATTTATCTCTACCGCAATGACCGATGCTCTCTCTGACAAGGTCCGCGCGGAACTGACTTCACAGATACCGATGGATCGCCTGGGAAGTGCCGATGATATCGCCAACGCCGTGCTTTTCCTGGCATCGGAAGCATCGGGATACATTACCGGGCACGTTCTGGCGGTCAACGGCGGAATGTACATGTAAGCCCGGATAATTGTCCGGTTAAGATCAGGATTTTCCATAACATCCTCTTTAACCACGACCCGGGTTCAAAATATCAATTGACTTTTAAGTATTTCATGCTTAATTACCAAACACGAGCTTTACACACGAAACCTGAAAAGGTTTAAAATCACATGGAGGTGAAAGATGTCTGACATTGCAAAACGGGTTAAAGAGATTGTTGCTGAACAGCTGGGTGTTGAAGAGTCACTGGTAGTTACCGAAGCTTCTTTCATGGATGATCTTGGTGCTGACTCCCTGGATACTGTTGAACTGGTAATGGCTCTCGAAGAGGAGTTCGACCTCGAGATTCCTGATGAAGATGCCGAGAAGATCCAGACTGTGAACGACGCCATCGAGTACATCACCGAGCACAGCTGATAGTTGATCCAAGTGAGAGGGAGGGTGCCCTCTCACTTCCTTCCCATTCATTCGTCACTTCAGTTTACCCAATATGGAGCAAACAAACATGAGAAGAGTTGTAATTACGGGCGTCGGAGCGGTTTCACCTCTCGGATGCGGTAATGTCACTAACTGGGATGCGCTTGTCTCCGGTAAATCAGGCATCGGACTGATCACTCGCTTTGACGCCAGTGACATGCCGGTCAAGATTGCCGGCGAGGTTTCGGATTTCAACGCCGAGAAATACATTGATAAAAAAGAGATCAAGAAGATGGATCTGTTTATTCAGTATTCTCTGGCGGCGGCACACTATGCGATGGAAGACTCCGGACTGGTCATCAATGACGAGAATGCCGAGCGGGTAGGGGTGCTGGTGGGAGCAGGACTTGGTGGACTGCCATCAATCGAACGCTATCACACACTGCTGAACGAGGGTGGTCCCAAAAAGATTTCTCCGTTCTTCATACCGATGCTGATCATCAACCTGGCTCCCGGTCATATTTCGATCCGTTACGGAGCCAAAGGTCCGAACCTCTCCTCTGTTTCCGCCTGTGCGACCGGTACCCATTCAATCGGCGATGCATTCCACATGATCGCACGTGGTGATGCGGATGCGATGATTGCCGGCGGTACCGAGTCAACGGTCACTCCTTTGGGAATCGGCGGCTTTGCGGCAATGAAGGCGCTTTCCGACAGCCACAACGATTCTCCGGAAAAGGCCTCGCGCCCGTTCGACAAGAATCGTGATGGCTTTATTCTGGCCGAGGGCGCCGGAATTGTGATTATGGAAGAGTACGAATCTGCCAGAAAGCGCGGCGCCAAGATTTACGCCGAAGTGGTCGGCTACGGTCTGACCGGTGACGCCTATCACATGACCGCCCCGGCTGCCGGTGGCGAAGGCGCCGCACGTTGCATGAAAATGGCATTGAAAAATGCCGGTGTATCGCCGGAACAGGTCACCTACATCAACGCCCATGGCACCTCGACACCCTTCAACGACCTGAATGAGTCATTGGCGATCAAATCCGTGTTCGGTGACCATGCCAAGAAGCTGATGGTATCCTCAACCAAGTCGATGACCGGCCATCTGCTGGGCGCGGCCGGTGGGGTCGAGGCGGTATTCACCTGCATGGCGATGGACAAGAGTGTGGTTCCTCCGACCATCAACTACGAAACACCGGATCCCGAGTGTGATCTTGACTATGTTCCGAATACGGCGCGTGACGCAAAGATCGAGTACGCGATGAGCAACTCACTCGGTTTCGGCGGCACCAATGCGACTCTTCTGTTCAAGAAAATCTAGACGGGTGGATTAAAATGATTGTAATCGGAAGCGACCATGGTGGATTGAACCTCAAGAGTGCTCTCAACAGCTACCTTACCCGCAGGGGATACGAGGTGACGGATGCCGGCACCAACAGCGATGCATCCGTTGATTATCCTGATTTCGGACAAAAAGTTGCCGAAGCTGTGATAGCCGGCCAGGCTGAATTGGGAATCCTGATCTGCGGAACGGGTATCGGCATGTCGATTGCGGCCAACAAGATCCCCGGAATCCGGGCTGCCCTGGTAACCGATGTTTTCATGGCGCGCATGGCCAGGGAACACAACAACGCAAATATCCTGGTGCTTGGTGGCCGGGTTCTCGATGAGCAGAAAGCCTGCGACCTGGTTGGCGCCTGGTTGGACGCCTCTTTTGAAGGGGGACGCCATCAGAACCGCCTGGACAAGATCACGTCACTGGAACAGAAGTACAACAACTAGCCGTACCGGAATACGTCTCAATGAAGAGCGGGACCTGCTGCGGCATGAGTCCCGTTTCTTGTTTCCCAGCGCTGTAAATATTCATCATATAAAGGAGTTAAGAAATGTCGATTCTTGCCAGTTTTGATCCCCAGGTAGCCGAAGCCATCCGTCATGAAACCGAACGACAGGAGTACAATCTGGAACTGATCGCCTCCGAGAACTTTGTATCTGAAGCCGTCCTGGAGGCGCAGGGTTCGATCATGACAAACAAGTATGCTGAAGGCTATCCCGGCAAGCGTTACTATGGCGGCTGCGAACATGTGGATGTGGTTGAACAGCTGGCCATTGACCGAGCCAAGGAACTGTTCGGCGCAGAACACGCCAACGTTCAGCCACACTCCGGGTCCCAGGCCAACATGGCGGTCTACTTCGCCGCCTGCAAACCGGGCGATACGATTCTGGGCATGAATCTCTCCCATGGCGGACACTTGACGCACGGCAGTCCGGTCAACTTTTCCGGCAAGCTGTTCAACATAATCCCTTATGGTGTTTCGCCGGAAACCGAGACTATCGACTACTGCGAGGTTGAGCGTCTGGCAGTCGAGCACAAGCCCAAGATGATCGTGGTTGGCGCCAGCGCCTATCCACGTATCATCGATTTCCCGGCTTTTCGTACCATCGCCGACAAGGTCGGTGCTGTGGTTATGGTGGATATGGCGCATTTCGCCGGCCTGGTTGCTGCCGGAGTGCATCCCAGTCCGGTTCCCTATGCCGAATTCGTCACCACCACCACCCACAAAACCCTGCGCGGACCACGCGGCGGCATGATCCTCTGTCGCGAGGAGTTTGCCAAAACCCTTAACTCCCAGATATTCCCCGGTATTCAGGGCGGCCCGCTGATGCATGTTATTGCCGCCAAGGCGGTGGCTTTCAAGGAAGCTTTGCAGCCTGAATTCAAGACATATCAGCAGCAGATAGTAAACAACGCCAAGGCTCTGGCAGCAGGACTCACTAAGCGCGGTTTCAAACTGACCAGTGGCGGCACAGACAACCACCTGATGCTGATCAACTTCTCCGGCAGCGATATTACCGGCAAAGCGGCTGAGGAGGCACTTGACAAGGCCGGCATCACAGTCAACAAGAACACGGTTCCGTTTGAAACCCGCTCGCCGTTCGTAACCTCCGGCATACGTGTCGGTACCCCGGCCTGCACCTCGCACGGTCTCAAGGAAGCCGAAATGGAACTTGTGGCAGGATTTATCGCCGATGCAGTTGCAAATATCGGCAATGACGAAAAGCTGGCCGCAATCAAGACCCAGGTCAACCAGTTGATGAAGCGTTTCCCGCTTTACGCAAACAGACTTGCCTAATCTCATATTTTCTGGTAGTGACGAGGCCCGTCGGATCAATTCCGGCGGGCCTTTTTACTAATGTTTTTTTCCAAATGAATCGATTCAGGGGAGGGGCATAGCATGAGCGAGAAACGTTTTCTGACACCGGTAGAAACGGCTCACGCCATTATACAGAACGGCCGACGTGTACTGCACCAGAACTTTGGACGCACCTTTGTCCTGAGTCTGCTGGCCGGTTTTTACATCGCTTTCGGAGCACAGCTCTCAACGGTTGTAACCCAGGATGCAGCCCAATTCACCGGGCTTGGCATATCCCGGTTGCTGGGCGGCTCCGTATTCTCGGTCGGTCTGATGCTGGTGGTTATATGCGGGGCCGAACTGTTCACCGGCAACAGCCTGCTGGCAGGCACCGCGCTGCATGGCGAGATATCCTGGGGCAAACTGGCAGAAAACTGGGCCCTGGTGCTGGCTGGAAATTTCATCGGTTCATTGTTTTTCGCCTGGCTGATGTTTGAAACACGTCTGTGGGAACATGGTTCCGTGGCTGATCAGGCATTGAAGATTGCAGCAGTAAAATGCAAGCTCTCTTTCACGGCCGCCTTCGTGCGGGGAGTGCTCTGCAACTGGCTGGTCTGCCTGGCGGTGTTCATGGCAACCGCTGCCAGGGATGTAACAGGAAAGATGCTGGCCTGCTTCATTCCGATCATGACCTTTGTTGCCAGTGGTTTCGAACATTCGATCGCCAATATGTACTACATCCCTACCGGCCTCTTTCTCTCCGGCGAACTTGCCAGACCCGACCCTGCTCTGACCTGGCATGCATTCATCGTAGACAACCTGGTGCCGGTAACTGCCGGCAACATCGTCGGTGGCGTTGTATTCGTTGCTTGCGCCTACTACTACACACATATAGATGCACGGAAGTCGGACAACTAAAATACATTGTGAGCTGTTGTGGCTGACTTTCTTGACTTTCCGGCCTCTATTTGGCACTATGCCTGCTTATGAAAAAATCAACCAGACAGATACATATCGGCCCGGTCGCCATCGGTGGCGACGCCCCCTGTTCGGTACAGTCCATGTGTTCCTCCGACACGCGCGACGTGACCGCAACAACGGACCAGATCCGGAGACTGGCCGGCGTGGGCTGTGAAATTGTCCGCTGTGCCGTGCCGGATATGGATGCGGCGGTGGCCCTGGGGCAGATAAAGAAACTCAGTCCGATTCCGGTTATCGCCGATATCCATTTCGACTACAAACTGGCACTCAGGGTGCTCGAAGAAGGGATTGACGGACTCAGGCTGAACCCTGGCAACATCGGTGAAAAATGGAAAGTAGCCGAAGTCGTCAAATCAGCCGCCGAGCGCAGGGTGCCGATCAGGATCGGCGTCAATGCCGGTTCGCTGGAGAAGGAACTGCTGGAGCGCTACGGCCATCCGACGGCCGAGGCCATGGCCGAGTCGGCATTGGGGCATATCCGCATCCTCGAAGAATTGGACTACCGTGAGATCAAGGTTTCACTGAAAGCCTCCGACGTAATGAAAACCGTGACGGCCTATCGTCTGCTCTCGGAACGGGTAGACTATCCGATGCACATCGGCATCACCGAAGCCGGCACGATCTTTTCCGGTACGATCAAATCATCGGTCGGATTAGGCATCCTGCTGGCCGACGGCATTGGTGACACCATGCGTGTGTCTCTGACCGGTGATGTTCTGGATGAGGTCAGGGTAGGGTACGAGATTTTGAAAAGCCTCGGCCTTCGTCAACGTGGAGTCAACTTCGTCTCCTGCCCAACCTGTGGTCGCTGCCAGATTAACCTGGTCAAGGTGGCCGAGGAGGTTGAGCACCGTTTGCAGGGAATAGACAAGCGGATAACTGTTGCCGTTATGGGATGCGCCGTCAATGGCCCGGGAGAAGCCCGCGAAGCCGATGTCGGCATTGCCGGCGGCAAAGGGGAGGGGTTGCTGTTCCGCCACGGCGAAATTGTTCGCAAGGTGCCTGAAGATCAACTGGCCGATGCCCTGATAGAAGAGATCAACAAGCTTTAGAAATCGAAAACATTTCGCACCGAGGTTCCAATGCTTTATTCCAGATATTTTATTCCAACCGTGAAGGAAACTCCTTCCGACGCCGAAGTTATCTCGCACCAACTGATGTTGCGAGCCGGCATGATTCGCAAGCTTGCCGCCGGCATCTACAACTACCTGCCGATGGGGCTGCGTTCGATTCGCAAGTTTGAAAATATTGTCCGCGAGGAGATGAACAAGGCCGATGCGATCGAAATGCTGATGCCGGGTGTTCAGCCGGCTGAATTATGGCAGGAGTCCGGACGCTGGGCATTTTACGGCAAGGAACTGTTGCGCTTCAAGGATCGCAAGGATGCCGAATTCTGTATGGGGCCGACCCACGAAGAAGTCATCACCGATATGGTGCGGCGCGAGATCAAGAGTTACCGCCAGATGCCGATCAACTTCTACCAGATCCAGACCAAGTTCCGCGATGAGATTCGTCCCAGATTCGGCCTCATGCGTGGTCGCGAGTTCATCATGAAGGACTCCTATTCTTTTGACGTGGACAGCCAGGCTGCCGATAAATCCTATGACAAGATGTACAATGCCTATATGCGCATTTTCGAACGCTGCGGACTCAATTTCCGCGCAGTGGAAGCGGACACCGGCAGCATCGGCGGGTCATCATCGCACGAGTTCATGGTGCTGGCGGATTCGGGAGAAGACGCGATTGTTTCCTGTGATTCCTGCCGATATGCCGCCAATGTCGAAAAAGCCGAGTCCAGGATTGTGCAGGAAAACGCTGCCGGTGAGCAGGCAACGCTTGAGAAGACTGCTACTCCCGACAAGAAGAGCATTGCTGATGTAGCCGAGTTTCTGGGTCTTGCAACAGACCGGACCATAAAGGCGCTGGTCTGCGCTTCCGATACCGATGAGTTCGCGATGGCGCTGCTGCGCGGCGACCATGAACTTAACGAAATCAAGCTGAAGAATGCTTTGGGCTGGAATGAGATCAGGATGGCCACCGAAGAAGAGGTCCAGCGCTTGACCGGTTCACCAACCGGTTTCCTCGGACCGGTCGGACTGAAGGAAAAACTGTTAGTGGTTGCCGACCTGCTGGTACAGAATATGACCAATGCGGTCATCGGCGCCAACGAAAAGGACATGCATTACCGTAACGCCAATCCGGGCCGTGATTTCAATCCCGATCGATTTGTCGATATTCGCAATGTAGTGGCAGGAGACTGCTGCTCGCGCTGCGATGAAGGTAAACTTGAGATGTGGCGGGGCATAGAGGTCGGCCACGTATTCAAGCTGGGAACTAAATACTCCCAGGCGATGAATGCCACTTACCTTGATGCAAACGGCAAGGAGCAGATCATCTTCATGGGCTGTTACGGCATAGGAATCGGGCGCACCGTCGCGGCTGCCATTGAACAGAATCACGATGAAAACGGCATCATTTTCCCGATTCCGATCGCTCCGTTCCATTGTTCAGTGGTGGCTATCAATGCCAAGGACAAAGGCGTCATGGCCGAGTCCGAAGAAATCTACCTGAAACTGGAAAAGCTGGGGATCGAAGTCCTGTTCGACGACCGCGACGAGCGCCCCGGCGTCAAATTCAAGGATAACGACCTGATCGGTATTCCTCTGCGGATCGTTGTCGGCAGCAAGGGGCTTGCGGAAGGCAAGGTAGAAGTCAAGATCAGGGCCACCGGAGAAGTTCTGTCGCTGCCTATCGAAGAAGCGATAGCTACCGTTCAGCAAATGGTTACTTCGGCGTTGGAATATAAAGAATAACTTTTATCAGATGATTATGAGGGTGTGATGCAGACTAACCCGATTTGGGATACACAGCATGAATGCATGCCGCGCGAGGAAGTGGAACAGCTCCAGTTGGAACGTCTCCAGGCGACTCTGAACCGTGCGTATAAAAACGTCACCTGCTACCGTACCAAGTTTAATGAGTCAGGCATTGTTCCGGAGGATGTCACATCGCTGGATGATCTTTCCAAGCTGCCGTTTACAACCAAGGAAGATCTTCGCCTGAACTACCCCTACGGCATGTTCGCTGTGCCGTTGCGGGAAGTAGTCAGGATTCATTCGTCTTCTGGAACAACCGGCAAGCCGACCGTGGTCGGCTACACCAAGAACGACCTGAAGATCTGGTCCAACCTGGTGGCGCGCATGATGACCGCGGCCGGTGTAACCCATGACGATGTTGTCCAGGTCGCTTTTGGCTACGGCATGTTCACCGGCGCCTTTGGCCTGCATTACGGATCCGAGTTGATCGGTGCGGCCGTCATACCCATGAGTGGCGGCAATACCGACAAGCAGATCATGATCATGCAGGACTATCGCTCCAGCGCCCTGGTCTGCACACCCAGTTATGCCATTACGCTGGCGGACCGGATTGAAAAGCAGGGTATAGATCCCAAAACCCTGGCCCTCAAGGTTGGCCTGTTCGGCGGTGAGCCCTGGTCGGAAGCGATGCGCAGGGAGATCGAGTCCCGTCTCCAGATCAGTGCCACCGACAACTACGGACTTTCGGAAATCATAGGTCCTGGTGTCGCCGGAGAATGTCGCTGTAAAAACGGCATGCACATTGCCGAGGATGCTTTTATTGCCGAAATCATAGATCCGGAAACCTGCCAGGTGCTGCCGCCGGGCAGTGTTGGCGAACTGGTGCTGACGACGATCTGCAAGGAAGCTTTCCCGATGATTCGCTATCGGACCAGAGACATTACCAGCCTTGACTACACGACCTGTGAATGCGGGCGGACCATGGCCAGAATGAGAAAAACCATGGGACGCTCGGACGACATGCTGATTATCAAGGGTGTCAATGTTTTCCCATCCCAGATCGAAGAGGTTCTGATAGCTATCGAGGGGTGCGAACCGCATTATCAACTGGTTGTTGACCGTAAGGGCGCACTTGATATACTGGAAGTCTGCATAGAAGTCCGGGAGAATATATTCTTCGACGAAATGAAAAAACAGAGGGCGTTCCTCGACATGGTTGGGAAGAAAATAGATTCCGTATTGGGTGTGGGAGTAACCGTCAAGCTGGTTGAACCAAACAGCATACCGCGTCACGAAGGAAAAGCCGAACGGGTTATCGACAGGAGACAGAGACGATAATCGTTCATTAAGTAAATTTATGACCCTCAAATAACCGCTCACCTGCGAAATTATGGGAGCGGTTTTTTGCTGATAGAAATTGTATAAATGGCGATCCGACTTAAACACAAATCCTTTGCCTGATCGTTTCAGCAATGATACCGCCTGAAACGAAATATCCGGGGCTTGGGAACAGGAATATATGATAAAGAGAAAATTGTCGGCAGGAGATATTATTGACGCACGTTGTACGCGTTGTCGTGAAATTTTGAATCACAGAATCGTTGCAATGGTCGAAGACAAGGTGGTCAGGGTAGAATGCAACACCTGCAGCGGAGTCCACAACTATTATCCGCCACCAACGGTCAAGGAAGCTAGGACTAAGGCGTCAAAAGCTGCCAAAGAAACCTCAGCATCATCCAGGGCAGCGTCAACACCACGAACACCCAAAAAGAATCCGAACGACGCCGAGCGTGAAGAGTGGGCATCACTAAGGCCAACCATGCAGATTGAACGTGCGCAGGAATACGATATGAACGGAAACTACCGCATCAACACTCTAGTCAAACACTCCGTCTTCGGATTCGGAATAGTAAAACTCCTGATAGTTCCCAACAAAATGCAGGTACTATTTCAGGACGGAATTAAACTACTGAGATGCCAGTAATTTACAAAAGAATAGCCACCAACACCAATCAAATAACACCAACAGATATTATGTCGTGTTGCCCTTACTGGCAACTTGACATAATATATCTTATGGGCGCTTTTTCTTCCAGTTGTACAATTAACTTGCATTTTTAGAGCTGTATCAGTAATGTGTCTCTGTTCACATCACACGAGCTTTTTTGAGGAGCTGTTCCGCTTATGAGTAAAGAAGAAGCGATTGAAGTTGAAGGGACTGTCATTGAACCACTTCCGAATGCCATGTTTCGTGTCAGGCTGGAAAACGACCATGTGGTCCTGGCTCATATTTCCGGCAAGATGCGCAAGTATTTCATAAAGATTCTTCCGGGCGACAAGGTTACCGTTGAACTTTCTCCATATGACCTGACACGCGGTCGAATCACCTATCGCGCTAAATAGTTAACTGATTTGGAAATCTGATATTACGAACAGGCCCGTCCATCTTGGAGGGCTTGTGTTGTTTCATTAAACCATTTGCGAGGATTCAATGTACACCGTAGCTGATCTAAAAAAAGGACTTAAAATCACCCTGGATGGTGATCCGTATCTGGTAGTTGCTTTCGATTTTGTAAAACCCGGCAAGGGTCAGGCACTATACCGGACAAAAATGCGCAACATGATTAACGGTACCCTTCTCGACAGAACCTATCGTTCAGGAGAGACTTTTGAGTCCGCCAACCTTGAAGATCGTCAGATGGAATACCTCTACAAGGAAGGAACCCATTATACTTTCATGGACCAGGCCACATACGAACAGGTTGTCATGGAAGAAGAGACGCTGGGTGACGCCAAGAACTTCCTGCTGGAGAACCTGAAAGTCGATGTAATGCTGTTTGGCGAAAAAGCAATCGGTGTATCGTTGCCGAACTTTGTTAATCTGCGGGTAACGGCAACCGAGCAATGGGCCAAAGGTGACACCAGCGGCAACGACTCTAAACCGGCAACCGTTGAAACCGGTTATGTGCTGCGCGTGCCTCCTTTCATTGAAGAAGGCGAACTTATTGTTATAGATACCCGTAACGGTGAATACTCTACCCGCGTTAAAGGGTAGCTTTAATGAATGGTCACACCTTATGGCTGCGAGCCCGTATAATCAGGGCCATTCGATGTTTTTTTTGGGACAGGGGGTTTCTGGAAGTGGAGACCCCCCTTCTTATACCTGCCAACGCACCTGAAGAGTATATCAATCCAATATCCCCCCTCCCCTGGCAGCTTCAGACTTCTCCAGAACTGTGCATGAAACGGCTGCTCTGTCGTGGGCATAAGCGTTTATTTCAGATTTCACATTGCTGGCGTGCCGAGGAGCGAGGACAAAATCATCTGTCCGAATTTACCATGCTTGAATGGTATCGTGCCGACAGTGATTACAATGCACTTATTGATGATTGCCAGGAACTGTTGCAGCATATTGCAAAGGCTTGTCTTGTTGATTCACCTGTCTATCACTACAACAGAGCAGCAATTGATCCTTTCGCCCCCTGGGCCAAAATAAGCGTCCAGGAAGCGTTTTTACGTTTCAGCAATACCAGCGTATGGAGTTGCCTCGAAAAAGGGATTTACGAAGAAATACTGACTGAGGTAATAGAGCCTGCCCTGACCGTATTTTCAATGCCGGTCATCCTGACCGATTATCCGGCTGAACTGGCCGCGCTCTCAAGACTGAAGCCCGGCCAACCGGAACTGGCCGAGCGTTTTGAACTGTATCTGGCTGGGCTGGAACTTGCAAACGGATTCAGTGAATTGAACGATGCGGCTGAACAGCGCAAACGTTTCGAGGAAGCCAACCAGTTGCGAATCAAGGACGGTCGGCACGCTTTGCCGCTGCCGGAACGGTTTCTTGATGAACTCGACGCGATGCCGCCGTCGGCTGGCATTGCGATGGGAATTGACCGGCTGGTTATGCTGGCGGCGGGTGCGGAAAGTATTGATGAGGTGGTCGCCTTTACGCCCGAGCAGCTGTGAGATCCCGATATTCCACCTGCTCGCCGGTATAGGTCCTCAGAAGCAGGATATCACCTTTCCTCTCCACAAGATCAGGCAGAATAGCCACTTTACCCTTTCCACCCGGCAGGTCTATCACGTAATGAGGGACAGCCATCCCGGAAATGTGCCCGCGTAGCGACCGGATTATCTCAAGACCTGTATCTACCGACGTCCTGAAGTGTGCGGTTCCGCGCACGAGATCCATCTGGTGCAGGTAATAGGGCTTGACGCGGATTTCGAGCAGACCGGACATCAACTCACGCATTACGTCAGCACTGTCATTGACCCCTCTCAGAAGAACGGTCTGATTTCCCAACGGAATACCGGCATTTGCCAGCATTGAACAGGCCTTGCCCGAATTATCCGTGATTTCTGCGGGATGGTTGAAATGTGTGTTGATGTAAAGCGGGTGAAATTGTCTTAGAATATTGCATAGCTCCGGAGTAATGCGTTCCGGGAGCGTAACCGGGACACGACTGCCAATGCGGATGAATGAAATATGCCTGATGCTTCTCAGGCTGCTCAAAATGCGATAAAGAGTTTCATCGCTGAGCATCAGCGGATCCCCCCCGGACAGTATGACATCACGAATGGATGGGTTGGCGGCAATATATTCGAGAGCATCCTGAAATCCCGCTTCATTCATTTGGAAATCGTTACTACCGACTAGGCGCTTGCGCATGCAGAAACGGCAATAAACCGGGCAGCGATTGGAAACCAGCAAGACCACTCGATCTGGATAACGATGAATAAGTCCTGGAATCGGACTTAATGAAGTCTCGTTCAATGGATCCGGGCTCTGATCAAAGTCTTCCAGTTCTTGAGGATCAGGCATGCACTGCTTCCAGATGGCGTCACCTTCATTTTGGATCAGGCCGGCATAATAACCTGAAACAAGAACAGGGTATCTGGAAGAAACCGGCTGATACTCACTTGTATATTCTTTTGTTTTATAGCTAGTTTTAGCATCATACTTAATGTAGTGCATCGCTTTTTGTCCATTCATTAGTGTGATTCATTCTTTAAGCGCAGGCAAAGTTCTTTTAAATGGCTTGAAAATAATTAGTTTTTGTGGAATATACAATAGTTTATTACATAACTTAACTTCCATAGAACTATCCAACTGAACCACTCTTTTTCTTGGTCACTCATATGTATACTAAATACTTCGGATTCAATGAAAAACCGTTCACCCTGACGCCAAATCCGCGTTTTATCTACCTTAGCAAGAACCACAAAGAATCCTTTGCTCACCTGTTATACGGCATCAATAACCATTATGGGTTCATAGAACTGATAGGAGAAGTGGGTACCGGCAAAACGACGGTGCTAAGAACACTTCTAAGCCAACTTGGCGACGAAAATTACCGTTCCGCTTTGATATTTAACCCCGGTCTTGGCGGAGTGGAACTTCTTCGAAGTATCAACCAGGAATTTGGCCTCAACTCAAGTAGCGAATATACCAATGAACTACTTGCGGAACTGAACAGATTTCTTCTGGCTGAAAATTCCAAGGGAACAACGGTTGTGCTTGTCATTGACGAAGCACAGAACCTGCGGCCCGATGTCCTTGAACAGCTCCGCCTTATTTCCAATCTGGAAACAGAAAATGATAAGCTTATTCAGATCGTGCTGGCAGGTCAACCTGAATTGGAAGAGCTGCTCGCCCGCCCGGAGTTGCGCCAACTCAATCAGCGTATTGCGGTCCGTTATCGATTGAGGTCAATGAGCATGGATGAGACCCGTTCCTACATTCGACGGAGAATGGAAGTTGCCGGTGAAACCGGTGGTGTTTCTTTCAGCCTGTTTGCAATTCGCTGGATCTATCTGTACACCCGCGGAGTACCGCGCATGATCAATATTCTATGTGATCGTGCCTTGCTGGTAGCATACGGAGATGAAAAACGGAGAATAAGTTCCGGAATCGTTACACGTGCCATCAGGGAAATCCTGAATGTGCCTCAGCGGCGCTACCTGAAATTCGTGTTTTCGGCCATCGTGGCGATTGTGCTGATCACAATTCTCTCAATATTCTCGGCCAGCTGGATTCCGTGGCAATCAGAAGCGGGCCCCAGAGAGCTATCTGCTCATACAAAGACTTCGAATGATTCATCATTGCATACGAATGCACCGAAATCTTCCGGCTCACCCCAGCCTGTTTTACCACAAGCAACTACTGGCGTTGTCCCCATTGAAAAGCAACTTTTGGAGCTGGAACAAAACAGTGCCAACCTGCAGGCTTTCAATGATATTTTGTCCCGATGGAATGTTGCCAGGGTAAAAGTGCTGGACAGCAGGTTGACCATACCTGAAACAGCTGTGGTACTGGCCAGGAATCGGCATCTCAGGATTACCGAGATCAAGGCAACCTTGCGTGAGGCAATCAAAATCAATATCCCTTTCCTGTTTGAGACACGTATCGCCGGCAACCATGGCAAATACTATCTGGCCGTCACGTCAGTGTCAGCAGAATCGGCAAACATCTCACCCGCCCTGTCCGACCGTAATTCTGTTCCAATCAGAGAACTGGATTCATTGGCCAGCGGGAACTGTTATCTGGTCTGGAATAATCTGTACCAGATCCCGGATAAGATTTCCGTTGGTGACATAAAGTATGAGATCAGGGCGCTTCAGAAGCTTCTAAAGCTTGCCGGGGTTTACAATGGTCCGATTGATGGTGTTTTTAGTCAAGCCGGGCTAGAAGCGGTACGGGCATTTCAAAAAAAGAACCTCATTCCCGCAAACGACACCGTTGGCGCACAGACAGTCGCATATTTGTATGGATACGATAAAACCGTTCGCCCGGCAAATCTGAGGAACAATTGATGCGGGAATCGATATGAGCTCAATTCTGAAAGCATTGAAAAAACTTGAAGATGAAAGGGGCGCAAGCAGACCGGACACCTTGAAGATAGACTCCGATATCCTGAGAAGCGAAAGCTCTCACCGCTATTCAACTACCGGAGTCGTGCTAGCAGCATTACTTTTATTTGCCGGCGGTTCCGTAGCCACCTACATGTTTATGAAACAGGACGCTTTGCCGGTTAAGCAAAATAATATTGTGTCCGAAAAGATTCAATCTCCTTCTAACTCCCAGACTCCTGCCGCGTCTGATGTCAAAACCGAGAAACTGCCGGAAAACGTCGAGATAGTTCCAGCCAGAAGATCGGATTCAGTCAAGGCGACTATCTCCAAACCGCAAAAGAAAGCTGTAGCCTCCGTACCGGAGCAGAGCCGTACTCTCCAGCTGAATTCTGATATTAAGCATGAAGATCGCAAAAAGATCCGGAACGAAACGACAGTTCAACCACGAATCGAGTCAAAAACAGTTCCGCTATTGAGGGTAAACGGCATTGCTTTTCAGGAAGGTGTTTCCGATAGCGTGGCAGTGGTCAACGGTATTCCGGTTTCAGCTGGGTCTGTTATCGAAGGAGTCAAGGTAGATGTGATTCAGAAAAACCGGGTTAGATTCAATTACAACGGTGATACTTTCGAGATACAATTGGGGAAATCGAACAGGTAAAGAACTACTCAGCGAGTGAGAACCCGTACGAATCTGGCCAGATAGTCAACTCCGGACCAGATTGTCAGAATTGTTGCAATCCAGAGGTAAAACATTCCGATGTTGTGCATGTTGACCGTCAGCAGCGGATGAGCAATCCCGAAGAACCAGTTGTAATCATAGTGAAGAACAAGCCCCAGAATGGCTACGATTTGAAATATGGTCTTGAACTTGCCCAGATCGCTGGCCTGTATCACAATCCCTTCGCTTGAAGCAATCCCACGCAAACCGGTGATAATCATTTCACGCCCAAGAATTACAAGCACCATCCAGGCCGGAACACGTCCGAACGGCAAGATCATGACCATCGCAGCCATGACTATCAGCTTGTCGGCAATCGGATCAAGAAACTTGCCGAACACGGTCACAATTCCCATGCGGCGCGCCAGATAGCCATCCAGCCAATCAGTGATTGAAGCAATCGCAAAGACTGCCGCAGCCCAGAAACCGGATGTTTTTGAAGGTGACATGAGCAGGGCAGCCAAAAGTGGGATAGCTGCAATCCGCATCATTGTAAGAATGTTAGGAATGTTAAGAATCTGGCTGGAGCGTTCGGCTGTCATTAAATACCACTTGATTGATAAGTCTGCATATAGGAAAGAACCCGGTTTACATAGGTTCGGGTTTCGTTGAAGGGAGGAATTCCGCCATATTTTGCCACATTGCTGAGGCCGGCATTATATGCAGCCAGTGCCAGCGACACATCCCCCCGAAAAGTATCCAGCAGAAAGCGCAGATATTTGACGCCGCCTTCCACGTTGTCCTTGGGGTTGAAACGATCGGCAACCTTGAGTGACTTTGCCGTTGCAGGCATCAACTGCATCAGGCCGCTCGCTCCCTTGCTTGAAACTGCATTGGGATTATAACCGGATTCGGCATGGATGACCGCCTTGACCAGGGAGGGGCTGACGCCATATTTATCGGCGCAGTTCCTGATCAGATGTTCATATTCCGCAGGATTGACGGAGCGGGCATACTTCAACTTGGTACGCAGTTCACGATCTTTTTTCAGATCCCGCATGAAGACCTTGAAGCGCCTGTCAGTGGGGGCGTCGGTGAAATGAACAATGCCCTCATCATCTTCATAGCGGTATATATCCGCGTTGGCCGGAGCTGTCCAGTTGATAACCATCATGCAGGCCAGAAACAGGCTGCTGATTGTCTTGGTGGATAATGTTATGAATGTTATGGCTTGTGCTGTCATTGTGCATCAATAATCCCAAAACATGCGGATTTGTCAAGAGATATTCTTACCAAGCCACCTTTTGTAACAGTTTCAAATTGACTTTTAGAGGGCCATGTTTTACAAATATCCTTTGCCTGAGGAGGTTAATAGAAGATGAGTGATAAACGCGCAACATATAAAGACGCTGGTGTGGATATTGCTGCCGGCAACAGTTTTGTCAATATGATCAAGCCGTTGGTCAAGGCGACCTCCCGACCTGAAGTTTTGGCCGATATCGGCGGTTTTGGCGGGTTGTTCTCGCTGAATGCTTCAAAATACAAAAACCCCGTACTTGTTTCCGGAACAGACGGAGTTGGCACCAAACTAAAAATTGCCTTCATGGCGGACCGTCATGACACGGTTGGAATAGACCTGGTAGCCATGTGCGTCAATGACATCATTGTGCAGGGCGCGGAACCTCTCTTTTTTCTCGATTACCTGGCAACCGGAAAGCTGCTGCCTGAAAAGGCTGCTGAAGTAGTCAAGGGTATTGCGGAAGGATGCAAACAGGCCGGATGTGCGCTGATTGGTGGTGAAACCGCCGAAATGCCCGGATTTTATGCCGACGGCGAATATGATGTTGCCGGTTTTACGGTCGGTGTCGTAGACCGTGATGCAATTATCGATGGTTCCTGCATAGCTGTAGGTAATAGACTGATTGGCATCGCTTCCAGCGGACTGCATAGTAACGGCTATTCTCTGGCAAGAAAGCTGATTTTTGACAATATGGGGCTCGAAATTGATTCTGAACTACCTGGGACCGGCAACAGTGTTGCTGATGTGTTGCTGACCCCTACCCGTATTTATGTACGCTCAATTCTCAATCTTCTGAAGGATTTTTCGATCAAGGGTATTGCCCACATTACCGGTGGCGGCTTGCTTGAAAATGTTCCCCGTGTTCTGCCAAAGGGATGCGTTGCAAAGATCCATCTGAATAGTTGGGAACGTCCTGTGCTCTTTGATTTGCTGCGCGATGCCGGCAATGTTGAGCTGAACGAAATGTACCGTACCTTTAACATGGGAATTGGAATGGTGCTGGCAGTGGCTGAAAATCAGGCGGAAGAGGTAATCGACCGCTTGAAGGGGTTGGGCGAAAAGGCTTGGATCATTGGCGAGATTGCAGCTTGTCGGGTTGGTGACGAGTGTGTAGAGCTTGTGGAGGCATGACCCAATGACCGCCAAGGTTAACTGCAGATTGGGTGTATTGGTTTCAGGAAGCGGTACGAACCTGCAGGCTATTATCGATCACATCGAATCCGGTGACATTGCAGCAACCATCGCCTGCGTGATCTGCAATAAACCGGAAGCCTATGCTCTGACTCGCGCCGCCAAACACGGGATTCCTGTGGTGATCCATGAAAACAGGAATTTTCCCGACAGGAATGAATATGACAAGGCCACGGTTGAAATCCTGCGTAAGCATGATGTGGAACTTGTAGTGCTTGCAGGATTTATGAGGATTCTGACGGACACGATGGTCAACGCATTCCACAATGCTATCATGAACATCCACCCCGCGCTGCTCCCATCCTTTCCAGGTCTTCACGCCCAGCAGCAGGCACTGGATTACGGGGTGCGTTATTCGGGATGCACCGTGCATTTTGTCGATGGCGGCACGGACACCGGTCCAATCATATTACAGTCATCAGTACCAGTGGAACAGGATGATACTGAAGAGTCTCTTTCAGCAAGAATTCAGATAGAGGAGCATCGTGTTTTTCCTGCTGCAATCAAGCTGTTTGCTGAAGGCAGAATTCAAGTTGATGGACGTCGGGTTCGGATCAGCCCCTGATTTGATCAGGCGCCATTTTTATTATCAACTCAATTCACACGGGCAGGAGGTATCAAAAATGGCAACCTGGAAATGTTCATGCGGATTCAGCAAGGAAGGACGTTGCAAACCCCAGAAATGCGAGAAATGCGGTGAAAAGGGGCAGTTTGTAAAAGTTGAGTAGTTCGCTGAATTTAAGCATCAGACGGCTAAAAATGGAATTAGTCATTTTCAACAATTACTTGATCTGCTGTTCCGAAGCCGTCATGATGTTCCAAAACTCGGACGCTGCCGGAGATAACTCACGTGCAAATCTGCGTGCAGCATAAAAATGTCTGGTGATCTCCAAACCAGGTAAATTAATTTCAACCAAACGACCATTGGCTAGATCATCCGATATGGACATGCTGGATACAAATGCAATGCCAGATCCATTCAGCAGTGCCCGCCGTATCGCTTCGCTGCTGCCCAACACTGCCACGATATTCAGATCCTCCTTACTTACCGCCCATGTCTTCGACAGTGCTTCGAATACCGCTTTTTGCGTTCCTGAACCATCCTCACGTACTAAAAGCGGGACTTTGCACAGACCTTCCCGTTCCAGGTCATGATTTCTCAGTGCAATCAACTCTGTAGAAGCTGCACAAATGATCGTATCGCATCCTATAGATTTAAATTCAATACGTTCATCTTCGAAATAACCACCAATAAACCCGAGTTCGATCTCTTCATTAATTAGTTGGTCAAGCACGGAATGGCTGTCTCCCTGAAGTACTTCAAGACGAACTTTCGGGAACTGGCCGACAAACCGCCCTAATACATCCGGGATCAACCAGGTGCCAGGAATGTTGCTTGCTCCGACCCGCAAAGCTACATCCTCCATACCCACGAATCGCCTGATGACCGAACGCGTGTTTTCACATTCTGACAGGATTTTTTGTACATGTTCAAAGAAGAGTTTTCCCGCCTCGGTAAGCAGAGCCCCTCCCCTGCCCCTGTCAAAAAGTCGAACCCCAAGTTCATCTTCCAAACCATGAATATGCTGGCTGGCGGTTGACTGGGTAATACAGTTTTTCTCCGCCCCCCTGGAGAAACTGCGGGATTCTGCTATCGCTACAAATACTTCCAACTGCTTCAATGTCATAAAAACTCCTCGTATTTATATAAACGATAGATTCGATCGTAATTATACGAATAATCAATTTGCCTTTCAATGCTAAAGAATGCTATCCGTTACAAAAATCATTGGAGGGATCATGATCAGTAAATTTATACTTGTGGCAATTATTGTTTTTACATCAGGTTCAGCCTTTGCCACCCAATATATCAAAACGGAAGAATTTAAAACCGCTCTTGAACAGAAGAAAGAAATGCACATAGTAGACATTCAGGAAGCGGACGATTTCGATGAACACCATTTTGCAAATTCAATCGAAACAAATGCCTATCCGGTCAAAAGCGACACAGAGAAAAAACGACTCGACAGGATTATTCCGGTAATCATCTCCTCCGTTTCGCCGGTTATTATAATCTGCCCACGCGGCAAGGGTGGTGCTGTGAACACCTATGAATATCTTAAAACCCAGGGTATTGACGAAGGGCGGTTATATATTCTGGAAGGTGGCATGGCTGGCTGGCCCTACCGGGATATTCTGAGACAGGGGCGATGAACCTGTGTTTGACACCACGTTGAACAATCACAGCATACTTATTTATCTTGTTCCTAGCAGTAAAACTGTGAATTGGTCCTCAGCTATACTCATACTTCTTTACGTGGCACTGTTTTATGGAACTGCTGATGCCGAGGTGTTTGCAGTCAGCAATTTCACCCACAATGGACTTTCCGGTTGGGAAACCAAGAGTTTTAAAGGAAAGACCAACTATACACCGGTCAGGGATAGCGATACCGGACTTGTTGCAATAATGGCACAGAGCAAAGGGACCGCTTCAGGTTTGATAAAGAAAGTAAATTTGAATCCTGAACGCTACCGTTATCTGCACTGGTCCTGGAAGATCTCGGGAACGCTTCCAAAAGGCGACGAAAAGAGAAGAGACGGTGATGACTATGCCGCACGTGTCTATGTGGTTTTTCCCGGACGTTTTTTCTGGCAGACCCGGGCCATAAACTATATCTGGGCCAACCGATTACCCGCAGGTCAATTTATTCCCAACGCCTATACCGGAAACGCAATGATGGTGGCTGTCGAATCCGGATCTATAAAAGCCGGTCAATGGATCAGCGAAACTCGCGACATTCTGGCCGATTATAAACGTTTATTCGGTGAATCACCAAACGAGATCGGTGCGGTGGCCATCATGACTGATACCGATAACACCGGAAGTGAAGCTGCCGCATGGTACGGAGACATTTTCATTTCAACCGTCAAGTAACACCACCTCACCTTGACGCCCCCGCTCATCCGTAGTAATCTCCAACTATCGAACAATCCATCAAATATTCTCAATACTGATTCAAAGGAAAATATCCCATGACATCGCCAGACCTGACCTGGAATACCGCCCTGCTCTACCCTGCCCCCGATTCACCGGAATTAAAGTCGGATCTTGAATCTTTTGAACAACTGGCAGCCGATTTTCGATGCCGCTATTTTGAAAAAGTAGCGCTGCTGGACGATGTTGGTCTCCTGTCTGCAGTACAAGAGTACGAAGCCTTGCAGACCCGCATCTCAAAACCATTCTGTTATGCCCATTTGTTGTTCGCTTCCGACTCCGGAAACGAGATTTATCGTGCTCTGTCGCAGCGCTGTTCAGAACTTGGCAGCAGACTTTCGCAGGAACTGCTGTTTTTTGATCTGGAGTTGATGGATCTGGATGATAAGCGTTTTGAATCTTTTTGTTCTCTGCCGGAAGCTGTCGGCTATATCCATTTCATGGAAGGTATCCGCAAATTCCGCCCCCATACTCTGAAAGAAAATGAAGAACGTCTGCTGACACGCAAGGACTTGACCGGTATCCGTGCCTTCACCAAGCTGTTTGACGAACTTTCTGCATCTTTTTCCTATAAAATGGAACTGGATGGTGAAGAGCGGGAATTTACCGGAGAAGAGCTGCTTTCTCTTCTGCACCACACCTCGGCCGATGTTCGTTTCAGGGCCTTCAGCGTGTTTCTGGAACGTCACGGCGAGCACGGCATCGTCTACAATGCGGTGTTTAACAACATGGCACTTGACCATGGACAGGATATGGAGCTCAGAAACTACCAGTCACCGATCCAACCTACAAACATCGGCAATGAGATTCCTGACGAGGCGGTGGAGCACCTGATGAGCGTCACCGAAGCCAACTATGGCCTGGCTCAGGAATATTTCCGTATCAAGGCCGGTATGCTCGGTATGGACAGGCTGCGCAACTGCGATATTTACGCACCGGTTGCCGAAGCAGAGAAAAAATACTCTTTCGATGAAGCACGTACACAGGTGATCGATTCCTACCGTGGCTACGATCCTGAATTCGGTGATATCGTGGAGGCCTTTTTCACCGAGCGCCGAGTTGATGTGCTTCCGCGCACCGGCAAGTCGGGTGGCGCTTTTGCAATGGGCATATCGCCTCAAATCCCGCCTTTTCTGCTGTTGAACTACACCGGCACACTACGAGACCTGGCAACCATTGCCCACGAAGCCGGACATGGTTTGCATTTCGTGCTTTCACAGAAACAGACCCTGTTGAATTACCACGCGCCGCTGCCACTGGCCGAAACAGCATCAGTTTTCGGTGAAATGCTGCTGACTCTACGCATGCTGGAAAGTGAAAGCGATCCGGAAGTGCGCAAATCTCTGCTCTGCGCCAAGATCGAGGATATTATTGCCACGACTTTCCGCCAGACGGTGTTGACCCGCTTTGAATTGCGACTTCATAACGAGCGCAAAAACGGCCTGCTCTCCAATGACAGGATTGCCGAGATCTGGCTGGAAGAAAACGATAAGCTATTCGGAGATTCGGTTGAGATGATTCCGGCCTATCGCTGGGGATGGAGCTATATCAGCCACTTTATTCACAGCCGTTTTTATTGCTACTCATACACATTTGCCGAGTTGCTGGTGCTGGCCCTCTTTCAGAAGTATCGTGAAGAGGGGGATGGATTCAAGCCGGGCTACCACGCACTGTTGGAGTCAGGTGGAGCGCTCTCACCGGCGGACACAGCCCGTCTGGCAGGTATCGACATCACCGCCGGTGATTTCTGGCAGAAGGGCTATGATTTTCTTAAAGGCTTGATAGATGAGCTTAAAGCTGTTGTGCGGGCTTAGACTTTGACAGGGCTTTTTCAAGTTCCAGTGTTGCAAAGACCAGTAATCCTGGAGCCATAATCCAGATCAGTGAAGACAACTCAATTGTGGTTGTATTAAAGAAGCTCTGCATGGATGGGAGAAAAACCACCAGCATCTGCAGTAGAATAACGGCAACACACATTCCCAACAGCAATGGATTACTGAAGTACCCGACTTTAAAAAATGAATGATTAAAGGAACGCAGTGCCATCGCCTGCCCTATCTGGGCAAATGCCAGAGAAGTGAAGAGCGCAGTCTGCCAGTCAGAAGGGTGATGCAGCCAGTGATGCCAGGCAACAGCAATGCTTGAAAGGCCGATCACCCCGCCGGTCAGCAGAATGTGACGCAGCATTCTTCGATCAAAAATCTGGGACGTGGTAGAAATTGGAGCACGTTGCATGATGTCGGGCTCAGGCCGTTCAACTCCCATACCCAGGCCAAGTAGACCGTCGGTCAGCAGGTTTAGCCAGAGCAGTTGCAAAGGTGTCAACGGATTTGTAAGCCCCATGATCGGCAGCGCCATGACAGCAATGATCTTGCCAAGATTGCCAGCCACCGAAAACTCGATGAACTTGCAGATATTGTCATAGATTGTACGCCCCTCCTCCACCGCAGATACGATAGTGGCAAAGTTGTCATCCAGGAGCACCATGTCGGCAGCCTCCTTGGCCACGTCTGTCCCGGTTATCCCCATCGACACACCGATATCGGCCTTTTTTAAGGCAGGAGCATCGTTAACGCCGTCACCGGTCATCGCAACCACATCTCCCCGCATCTGGAGCGCCTCCACGATCAACAGCTTGTGTGACGGCGATACTCTTGCGTATACCGATACATGACCGGCTATCCCGGCCAGACCATCGGGACCGATCCGGTCAAGCTCGTTGCCGGTGACAACGATATCGTTGTCTGTTATTTCCAGTGAACGGGCGATCGAAGAAGCCGTCAACGGGTGGTCGCCGGTGATCATCACCGGACGTATTCCTGCTTGCAAACATTTGATTACCGCCGCATGGGCCTCTTTGCGCGGCGGATCCATCATCGCTATCAGTCCAGTGAATTTCATACGGCCATGAATCAACTCCGGATCAACCGGTTGATCCGCTTCCAGCCTGCTCCAGATACATGCCAGTACGCGTTTTCCTTGCAAAGCCAACTCTTCGGCATTTGCCAGAATTCCGGGAATCGATGCTCTATCGTCGCAATATGACAGGAGCACATCCACGGCACCCTTTGCGATGATAAAACGGTCTCCTTGCTGCAGTCCACAAGCTCTTGCCAGTGAATTAGCCGCACCGGCAGCTGATACCGCATGCATGGTAACCATACGTTTTGTGGCGGAATCAAATGGGATTTCTGCGATCCTGGGAAACAGGGCTTCCAGTTCAGGTTTATGTATATCCGCTTTGCCGGCCGCCGCCAGAAGCGCGGTTTCTGTCGGATCGCCAAGCATCACAACAGAACCATCATCCACGCGGAGAACGGCATCGTTGCAAAGTGCTGCTGCCAGCAGCAACAGTTTGTCGTCAGTGTTCGCAGCTGGCTGCAGATCAGTTACGGTCATGCTGTTTTCGGTCAAAGTGCCGGTTTTATCGGAGCAGATTACCGTAACTGATCCGAGAGTTTCAACAGCCGGGAGTTTCCTGATCAATGCGCGACGCTGAAGCATGCGCTGTGAACCGATTGCCAGTGTTATGGTGACAACAGCGGGCAGACCTTCGGGAATGGCCGCAACGGCCAGGCTCACCGCAGTCATCAGCAGCAGCCGTAACTCCTCTCCACGCATTAGACCGAGCATAAAATAGAGTAGCGATATCAGGATAGCGATTACCGCCAGCACCTTGCCGAGACGGTCAAGCCGTTTTTGCAGCGGAGTCATTTCTTCAACTACATCCTGCAGCATTGTAGCTATTTTACCGAGTTCGGTCTGCATACCGGTTGCAACCACGATAACAACACCACGTCCGTAAGTCACTGTCGTTCCCATAAATGCCATGTTGCGCAGATCGCCAGTTGTTCCGGAATGCTCGGTCATAACCGCTGATATTTTTTCTACCGCATCAGCTTCTCCGGTTAGAATCGACTCCTGTATTTTCAGATTGTATGATTCCAAAACCCTGCAATCGGCCGGGACCAGATTGCCAGCTTCCAGTAAAACGATATCGCCCGGCACCAGTTCGACAGAGGGAATATCAACCGCTTCACCATTGCGCCTGACTCGTACAAATGGAATAGCGAGCTTTTTGAGTGCCCGCATTGTTCGCTCGGCTCGAAACTCCTGAAAAAAACCAAGCAGAGCGAATAGGCAGACGATCGCCATGATTGTAAGACAGTCTTTGAGTGAACCGACAAAGCCCGATACAATAGCCGCTCCAGTCAATATCAGGGCCATCGTGGATGTAAACTGTTCCCAAAGGATCAGCCAGGGGGATTTGCCGCCACGGTCGAGAAGTTCGTTGGGTCCGGTGGATTCCAGGCGGATGGCGGCTTTTTCCGAGGTGAGTCCCGAGTCTGGATCGCTTTCCTGCGCCGCAAGAATTGCGGCTATATCCATCAGATGCCAGTTCATTCAGTAGACAACCGGATCAGGATCGTCAAGCATCGGGTTGAGTCGGACCGCCAGGGAGAAAAGATAGGGGTAATCTTGCTTCAAGTGCTGCATGTACGTCACCCATTGAAAGGCAAGATGTCCGAAAACACGCTTGATATCGCCATTAAGATGCTCAGTGTCGCTGACTGGCATGTTTTCAAAAGATTCTCTGGCCTCCAGTTCTTCCACCAGATGGAATACAGACCAGAGCAGGTCGGTGAATTCTTCATGTTCCAGCAGATTCTGGTTTTCAAGCAGCCCCACCAGAAAACTTCTTTTGCTTACCATGAAATCTTTTAATTGATTCTTGTCGCAAAGACTGGAGTCGATCTTAAGATCATTTTTTCGCAAATATTCCAGAGCAGATCGATATTCCGGTTCCTTCCACGCTCCCGCTACCAGAAGATGGCCCTTCAACGTATCACATGATATTACATATGCGGATAATTCCTTGAACAGCCGGTTTCCCACTTCACTGAAAAAAACACCGATGACCATGTTAAGCTTGCGCATGATGGTCTGGCGCTCCCGCTCTTTCAGAACCTGTTCAATCATCAGTGTAACTATGATAATGTAAACTGGTAGAAAAGCGAAGTTACTCAGGAATCCAACCGAGAGATCCTTCAAATTGCCCAGCAGATAATAATCAACTCCGTACAGGACAGCCGAGACGGAGACCAGAGCAATCAACATCAGTCTCTTATTTAAAATAAGTGCATGGATCATGGATACAACCCCCTTCAACATATAATAAATCAATGATCCCTCAAAGCATCCACGATTGTCATCCTGCTGGCCCTGATGGCAGGGATCACTCCGCCGATAAAACCCATCACCAATGAGAACAGCAATGATTTATATACGATATCAATTGTCAGCGTGAAAGAGAACGCAAGTTCGGAAAAGGTTTGCCAGTTCATGGTTGATATGGTGATCAGCTGCATGAAAGATGCAAGCACAAGACCACCGATGCCTCCCGCAAGACCGAGCAGAAGCGCTTCAGCCAGGAACGATGCCAATATGCTGGTTCTTTGGAATCCAAGAGCCCGTAATGTGCCGATTTCAGCAACCCGGTTGGAAACGGCCGCATACATTGTAATCATCGCACCGATTACAGCGCCTACCGAAAATATCACCGTCAGGGAAACACCGAGAATACGCAGAAATTTTGCCATTGCTTCCGACTGATCACGGTAATAACGAGTCTCTCGTCGGACATCAACGGTCAGGCGCGGATCGGAGTCCAGCTTTGCCTTGACAGATTCGAAATCATTGCTGTTGCGCAGCCGGAATGTGAGCGATGAGTAGACCGGACGTCGGAATGCCTGCATCAATTGGGTCGCATCTCCCCAAATTTCCGAACTGAATCCGGTAGCCCCCGCATCAAATATTCCGACGACAGTCCAGTCACGCATTCCAAACCTGAGATTCTCGCCAATCCCACCACCTTTAAAACGCTTGGCAATACTGCTGCCAGCAATTATCTCGGAAGATCCCGGCCGCGGCATGCGCCCCTCAACGACCCGAATCTGGTTTCTGAGTCTTAAAGATGCGTCGTGAATACCCCTGATTACAACATTGGCAGGTTTGTTACTGCCTCTTTTGGGCAGGCTGATCAGTACAACCAGTTCCTTGACCAGAAGAGGTTCGCCAAGACGGTCTGTGGCAATATCCGGAATACTCTCGATGACGGCAGCCTGAGAACGCTCTATACCGCTCTGAACTTCGGAGTTTGCGGCTTTACGGGTTATGATCACGTTGTCGTCCGAACCGGTTTCAACTAGTGTTTTTTCCAAACCCGCCGAAAGCATGTTGATCGATGCAAAGACAAATACCACCATGGCCATTCCGGAAGAGGTCAGAAAAGTGGTGAATCTGCGAGTATAAAGATTACGAAAACTGTAAGCAAAAGGGATCTTCATCGGCTACCCTGCCGGCAGCGAAATGACAAAACGGCACCCACCATCTGTTGGAGACTCAACAGTCAGATTGCCTCCATGTGCTTCGATAATTCGATAGCTGATTGCCAGGCCAAGGCCTGATCCATGACTTTTGGTTGTCCAGAATGGCTCAAACAGATGCCGCACAGCATCCTCGGACATTCCGGTGCCACTGTCCGTGACTGATACTTGCAAAAACGGCATTTTATTGTATCCGTCAGCGCCGCGAAGCTGCAAACTGGACTCAATCGTTATTGAGCCTCCATCAGGCATGGCATCGGTAGCGTTGTGAAGCAGATTTATGAAAACCTGACGTAATTGATTGGAATCAACCATAATCTCGGTATGAGTCGGAATCAGATTATATATCCTGACCGCTTCCATGCGCGGGTCACTGGCCAAAAAAACACAAGTATCCTCAATAAGACCGTGCAAGGAAACTCTTTGCAAATGTGGCTGGCTTGGCCGCGCATATGCCAGAAATTCTGTTATCAGCAGATCGAGTCTGTCTGCCTCACGGGTAATGATAGTGAGGAGCCGCTGATCCTGTTCCGCAATACTGCCGTGTGCGGCAAGAAGCTGTACGGAACCGCACAGGGCGGCCAGGGGATTGCGTATCTCATGGGCCATCCGTGCGGAAAGTTCTCCCAATGCCGCGAGTCGGTCTGCCTTTTTCAAAGCGTTCTCCATACTCCGAATAGCTGTTATATCCCTGAAGTTGAGGATATATCCGGCATGATCTCCCTTACTGTCGTTAAACGCCGCGGCACGAAATCCCAAGATAATCTGCTGACCACATTTTGATTTATATTCGAACTCTCTGTTTACTGTATCAGTCGGCAGCTTTAAAACCCCTGACAGTTGCGGGAATACTCTTTCAATACTCAGGTCATAGGCGTCAGACTGGCTGAGGCCTACAATCTCTTCGGCATAGGGGTTGAATACTCTTATTCTTCCTGCGACATTGGTTGTAAGCAGACCTGTTTGACTATGAGCAACGATCGTAGAATTTAGTTGTGCCAATTCATCGTAGTCGATTGATGTTCGTTGAAGAGCTTCCTCGCTCTGACGAGCCCGCTCCGACAGCATTCCGGTTATAAATCCGGTCAAACCAAATCCGACCAGATTCAGGAAAATGGTATAGAACAACTGGGATGCTCCAACCTGCTGGGCATCATACTGGCTCAATCCGATTACGGACAGGTAGCCGAAATACTGAAAATCCAGTATTGCTCCATAGAGTATTCCACAGAGCGAGGCCGTATAGAGTGCCTCCCGGCGCCCAAGCAGCATGCCCGCTACCATGATTGAAACCAGATACAGAAATGAATACGGGCTGAGAATACCCCCGGTAAACAGAATCAGAACGGTTACAAACAGCAGGTCCCAGATGATCTGGAGATATGTCAGAAAGAGATTATGTCTGTTGAGTTTAAGCGCGAGGAGAGAACCGATTGAGAACAGAAATGAAAACGCCATCAGCCTGATCACTTCAGGCTGAAAGCGTTCGTATTCGACAGTGTTATTCTGATATTTCAACAGTAGCGTTGAGATCAGGAACAGAAATGAAACTACTACTCTGGCGTTAATGAATAGCCTGAGCCTTCTTTCAGCCCCCATGATTAACCGCCGACGGCCCCCGCCAGCTTGAATATGGGCAGATACATGGCTACAACCAGACCACCGACGGTTGTCCCCAAAAACACCATCAGCAACGGTTCCATCATCGCTGTCATGGCGGAGACGGCATCGTCCACTTCATCATCATAGAAGTCAGCAATCTTGTTCAACATGGCATCCATGGCGCCGGTTGCTTCACCTACAGCTATCATCTGAACAACCATCGGAGGGAAAACTCCACACGCAGCGAGAGGTTCGGCCATGGTCTTACCTTCTGATATCGCCTGCCTGACCGCATAGATAGCCTCTTCGACAATCTTGTTGCCGGCGGTCTTGGCAACAATTTCAAGTCCATCCATGATGGGTACGCCGGAACTGACCATCGTGCCAAGCGTTCTGGTGAACTTGGCAACGGCAACCTTCCTGATCAACGGTCCCGCGATCGGCGCCTTTAGCGCCCAACGATCTATGTTCTTCTGGCCTACCGGCGTTGCGTAGTATTTCTTGATCAACCATACTAGCCCGTAAAAGGCAGCAATAATGACAACGATATACTTGGAGAGAAAGTTGCTGAGCGCGATAACGATCTTGGTAGGAGCCGGCAGTTCTCCGCCAAAATCGGCGAACATTTTTGCAAAAGTAGGAATAACAAAGACCAGGATCACGCCGACGACAATTACGGCTATTGACATGATAGTGATCGGGTAGACCATGGCTCCCTTGATCTGCTTTTTCAGCTTCATCGCTTTTTCAATGTAAGCCGCCAGACGGTTAAGGATCGTATCAAGAATACCGCCTATCTCTCCGGCGGCGACCAGGTTCACAAACAACTGGTCGAAAGCCTTGGGGTGTTTAGCAAGAGCATCGGCAAAAGTGGAACCACTCTCAACGCTTTCCTTGACCTTGCCGAGTATCTCCTTGAATGTTTTATTTTCCTGCTGATTTGAAAGGATGTCCAGGCACTGAACCAACGGCAAACCGGAATCAATCATCGTGGCAAACTGACGGGTAAAAACGACCAGATCCTTGGTTTCAATCTTGCCGCCACCACCAAATTTGGGCAGCTTAAAACCTATCCCCTTGGACTCGGCTTTTATGGAAATATTGGTGAAACCATATTTTTTTAGTTGCGCCTCGACAACCTCGACGGTAGCGGCTTCAATTACACCTTTTTGCGTACCACCTGTTTTTGTGCGCGCTTCCCAGTTAAATTTTGGCATTGCTGTTCTCCTTGGTGATAAATCAGCGCATTGGTGGACGGCGCTGCATGCCTGCAGAAGGATTATTGATCATCTGTTTCAGCTCTTCCGGGTCTTGAGAACGGCCCAATGCTTCCTCCAGTGATATCTGGCGTTTTTGGAAAAGAGTGAACAATGACTGGTTCATCGTCTGCATCCCGTATTTTTCCTGACCAACCTGCATCTGGGAATAGATCTGATGCACCTTGTCCTCGCGGATCAGGTTGCGGATAGCGGCATTCGGCACCATTATTTCAAGGGCTAGCGCTCGTCCTTTTGTGCCCATTTTAGGAATCAGTGTCTGCGACAGGACACCTTCGAGTACAAATGAAAGCTGGGCGCGAATCTGGGTCTGTTGATATGGCGGGAATACATCTACCACACGGTTGATTGTTTGAGCGCATGAATTGGTATGCAATGTTGCAAGGCAGAGGTGGCCTGTTTCAGCAAGAGTCAAGGCAGCCTCGATCGTCTCAAGGTCACGTAACTCTCCGACAAGAACAACGTCAGGATCCTGCCGCAGCACATACTTGAGCGCATTTTTAAAGCCCTTCGTGTCGGCGCCCACCTCACGCTGGTTGACAAGGCAGCCCTTGTGAGGATGAAGGTATTCAATCGGGTCTTCAATTGTTACAATATGTTCACGACGATTGATGTTGATATAATCGACAATCGATGCCAGCGTAGTGGACTTGCCACTACCGGTTGGACCGGTGACCAGTATCAGACCGCGTGGTCTTGCGGCAAGTTCCGGAACGATCGGAGGCAGGTTAAGTTCTTCGAAGGTCAATATTTTATAGGGGATTACCCTGAAGACACCAGCAACGGCACCTCGCTGGATAAACATGTTTCCCCTGAACCGGGAAAGACCCTTTACACCGAATGAGAGATCAAGTTCGTTTTCTTCCTCAAACTTGTGTTTCTGGGCATCGGTAAGCACACTGTAACAGAGCTGTTTGGTTTCAACCTGATTCATCGGTGGAAAATCCATCGGCAACAGGTGGCCGTCAACACGCATCTGAGGAGGAGAGTTGGTGGTTATGTGGAGATCTGAGCCGTTCGATTCTACCAGTATTTTTAACAGCTGATGAAGGTTTAGCATTAAATGATCTCCCGGTTAGTCATCAGATATGGTTACACGCAACACTTCCTCAAAAGAGGTTACGCCTTCCTTGAGTTTTGTCAAACCGGACTGTCGCATGGTTTTAATGCCGATCCGCATTGATTCCCGTTTGATTTCCGCTGTATTGGCGCCATTCAGGATGAGTTCCTTGATCTCCTCACGCATAGGCATCACTTGATAAAAACCGACGCGGCCCTTATACCCGGTATTATTACAGACAGGACAACCCTTTCCCCGCATGCAAACGTAGGTGGGAGCTTCGTCGGGCGACACTCCCGCATCGATCAACGCCTGCACCGGGATATCTTCAGGTTGCTTGCACTCACCACAAACCCTGCGCGCCAAACGCTGAGCGGTAATCAGGTTGACGGCCGATGCGACCAGAAATGGTTCGATACCCATGTTTAGCAAACGGTTAATTGTTGCCGGGGCGTCGTTGGTGTGCAGAGTGGAGAGAACCATGTGACCAGTCAAGGCCGCCTTGATTGCAATTTCGGCGGTTTCAAAGTCTCGGATCTCGCCAATCATTATTATATCCGGATCCTGGCGTAGAAAGGATCTCAGCGCAGCCGAGAAATTAAGACCGATATCTTCATGCATCTGCACCTGATTGATACCGGCAAAGTTGAATTCAACAGGATCTTCGGCAGTTGAGATGTTTTCTGAAACCTTGTTGAGTTCCGCCAGGGCAGAGTAAAGAGAAACCGTCTTGCCGCTGCCGGTCGGACCGGTGACAAGCACCATACCGAACGGCTTGTGGATTTCATGCATGAAGTGACTCAAGGCATCCGGTTCGTATCCAAGCTTTGTCAGATCGGTTTGAAGATTGCCTTTATCAAGAAGTCGCAGACATATCTTTTCACCAAAAAGGGTCGGAAGGACGGATACACGGAAATCCATGTCCTTGCCTCCACCCAGCTTGATCTTGATACGGCCGTCCTGTGGCAGGCGGCGTTCGGCTATATCCAACTCTGACATGATTTTGATACGGGAAGTAATAGCATTTTTAAGCTTCAGGGGAGGTTTCATTACTTCATACAAAATTCCGTCAATACGATAACGGACTCTGAAAACCTTCTCGTAAGGCTCAATATGAATATCACTGGCCTTTTTTCTGATAGCATCCTGCAGGATCGCGTTGACCATCTTGACTACCGGAGCATCCTCGGTGGCGCGTTCCAGCGACCCTACATCAATATCTTCGTCATCGCCGACGATCTCCATGTCCTCGACATCGAGATCGCTCATGACATCGGCAAGCGAAGCGGACTGATCATAATACTTATCTATCGAGGCCTTGATGTCGAGTTCGGAGGCTACAACCATTTCGATGTTGTAGCCGGTCATGAACTTGATATCTTCCAAGGCGAACAGATTGGAAGGATCGCTTACGGCAACTATCAGGGTCGCGCCTGCCCGGTTCACCGGAACCAGCTGATATTTTTGAACAACTTCAGGGGGGATGATTTTGGTTACGGCTGGGTCTATTTCGTAATCCGCAAGTTTTACAACCGGTACACCATACTGCCTGGATAGAAAGGAGGTCAGATCTTCTTCTGACAGAAGATTCTGTTTTATTAGAATTGTACCGAGTCGGAGTTGGTTGCCGGAAAGTTTCTGCTCTTCCAATGCTTTGCCAAGCTGCTCTCGTGTAATCAGATTGTTCTTAACCAGGATTTCTCCCAGCCTGTTAGACTGCATGCATCCTCCGCCAACCGTTTAGAATCGCCATTCTAGGGGGAATAGCAACTCATGTCAAGATGTAGTTAGGAACAGCAAATACCGGTTAAAAACTGTTTCATTAGACCTTTCGGCGGAGTTTGTCCAGTCCAGATAGTGAAGGCGCGTTCTCCCTGCGAAGCAAGCATTCCCAGTCCATTGGAGACCATCAACCCCATTCCGGAAGCCTCATGAATCAAGGGAGTTATCAATGGTGAATAAACCATGTCATAAACTTTAGCAGACTTTGACAGCATGGCAAGATTGAGGAATTCTATTCGGTCGCCATTCATGCCAATTGAGGTTGTATTCACAACCAAAGATGTATATGGAAGATATTTTTCGTTCAGTTCCTCCATTTTTACAGCTTCAATAAACACCTCCGGATATCTCTGGTTCATATCCGATTTCAAAGCACATGCCTTATCAAAAGTACGATTAACGATAATCACACGCTTTGCCTCAGCCCTGCACAGTGCCGCAACAGCCCCTCTTGCTGCGCCGCCCGCGCCAATGATCACGATAGTGCCCATGGTCGGAACAAAATTGAGGTCTTCAGCAAGAGAGCATACCAGGCCGTCACCGTCAGTATTATAGCCGATCATGCGGCCGTTATCGACAAGCACCGTATTTACGGCTCCCGCATCCTCAGCGCTTTTATCAAGTCCATCAAGGTACCGTATTATTTCCGTTTTATGAGGTATCGTAACATTATAGCCACGCACTCCCAGAGCGTGTAATCCTGAAACCGCCTCTCCAAGCTTTTCAGGAGCAACGGCAAATGGTATGTACACATAATCCAGGTTGCACGCTGAAAAAGCTGCGTTCTGCATTGCAGGAGACAGTGAGTGCCTGATCGGATATCCGATAATACCGACGACTCGCGTTGTTCCACTTACTCTTAACATCAGCTTACATTGCCAGACCGAAGCGCATGCGGATCTGATCCGCTGCAAACTTCATTTCGGGAGAGATCTGTTCAGCCCGCTGCAACATCAATAACCCATCCGAAATTCTATTAATACCCAGTAAAAACTCCCCTGATTCGATGTAACTGTTGGCATAAATCATGATCGCTTTGCCAGTGTCAAGATCAAGAAATGAAATCTTATCAAATATGCCGCGACTGCTATAGTTGTCCCAGATTGAGTTATCAGGAAGTCCAACCGGATCATTCACTTTTCTTACACGATAAACGATTCCTTTTTGAACCGGCACATACTCCTTGAATTCAACGGAGTATCTGGTTGAAAAATCGATATAGACCGGCCTGACGCCCAGACTCTCCGTTACGGCTATTCTTAAAGCAGTTTCCGGACCGGAAGAGACCACATCAAATTTCCTGAGGTTGCTGTCCGCAAAAAGTCTGGGCATCGAATCCAGATACCAGTCGAAAACAAGATGTGGCGTGTGGGGAAGATCAAGATCTTCACGCATACGTTCCACACCTTGCAAATACCAGAGCGGAAACGCCCCGCTGTCACCCCAGGTGAACATGACCGCGTTTTGCGGCAACGAACGGAGTGAATTTGTTGCATAGTCAAAAGCAATGTAGTTGTTGTGCTGATCGTTCTCGTAATAGTTCACAGCACACAACGCGGTTGGAAGCGAGAAGAACAGCACGGTGCAAAGTCCGTACACGGCCGTTCCTATCTGATCCGGAATCCGGGCATTGCGAACTGCATAACCCAGCAGGGAGAACAGGCCCAGACCGATCAAAACCGCCGATAGAAGATAAAGTGGAGTAAAGAACTCCTCGGTTAAAAAGATCAGATCAAGCAATGTATTGAAATATCCCGCAATAACCAGCAGAAAAACGATCACTGCCGTCAGGTAAGCGGCAAAAAAGGCCCGGTTATTTTTCCAGGCATAAACAAGTCCCAGAATAAGCATGGCAGCGCCCAGCCAGGTAAACTCGCGCGGGACATTAAAGGCTTTAATCTGTGCCCACAACAGAGCCATATCGCGTGTATGCGGTTCGGATGGATATCCCCTGCGAAGAAAGTGCCACAGAAACTGGTCGATAGTTTTTGAATCACCCCAGTTGAGCAGGGGATTACGGGTTGCACGGAGCGGCAGATAGAGTTGTATGGAAAATCCCATCATTGCAAAAGCGGTCGCCAGGACGAGCTCCCGCACTCTTTTGATCATCCGCCAGTCCGTGATCATGATCATTAAAATCCAGGCCGGCAAGAGCAACACTACCGTCTGGTGCACCGCCATCGCCATCCCGGCCAGAAAGGTGCAGACATAGATGTATGACGGCCGGTCGCTGCCGTTGATGTAAGAGTCACGCCATTTCAAAAGCAGGAAGAAAATCACCGCGGTGATAAACGCAAGCAACGGATACGGCTTGTCATGGTTTGACTGGAGCCACAATCGCGGAGTTGCACTGAACGTGAGAGCGGCCGCCAACCCGGCCAATTTGACGGCAATACGGTTGAATCGTTCATTTTCTAGCAATGATTCCTGCTTCAACAGGTAGGTTGTCAATACATATACGACCAGGCATGCCAGCGAGGAAGACACAGCGGTAGCGACATTGATACGGAAAGCAATATTGCCGAGCGGTATCCAGGTAAATGGTTTGGCATACATCAAAAATAGCGGATATCCGGGCGAATGTGCCGACCCGAGTGATGCCGCGGCAGTCAGGAACTCACCGCTGTCAAAAAAAGTCACGGAAGGCGCCAAGGTAGCCATATACAAGGCGAACGGGATTATGCAGGAAAGAATTAGAAAGGGGTCTAACATGCTTCTATTGAATCTTAAAAAGTTCATCGAATATTTTCCGCCCTCTGAATATCATTAAGAGAGATCTTGTTGCTCCACAGATGATAAAACCCGGCTATGATCACAGGAAAAAAAGCGGTGCCATGAATTACCAGCGCGATGCTGACGGACGTAGTTTCCGGAATTCCGAAAACTGAGAGTCCCTTGAAACAGGCATAGTGGTAAGTGCCGATGAATCCGGGCGAAGCCGGCACCATCACGGCAAAAACCAGCAAAACCATTATAAACATCGATGCCGTGATCGGCAGGTTGATACCGAATGAACGCAGTATCATATCAACCGGAAGAACGGCAAAAGTCCAGATCAAAATTGAAGTGACAACAATCATGGCGATATGGCTGCCGCGCAAGGACAATCTGATTCCACCTATAAAAGAGCCCAGCATCGGGATGACACGTTCCGTAAAACTTACAGGAAACGGTTTCAATAAAAATCCAACGGCTGATAACGTGCGCTGTGTCTGGCGTTTCAGCAGAAACAGGAAAACCAGGATGCCGCAATACAACAGGAACATTACCATGCCGCCAGCCTTGAGCGCCGTAGCGGCATCCTCCATACCAGACGGCAGACGCACTGTAAAGAGGGTAATCAGCAACATCACCAGCACGGTAAAACCGTCAAAAAGCCGGTCAATTACCAATGATGCAAATACCGAAGGTGTTTCCAGCTGTTCACGCTTGGCCAGGGTATAGGCGCGCACGAACTCTCCCAAACGTGCCGGAAGCAGATTGTTGGCCATGTAGCCGATTATCGTAGCCGGGTAGAGTGAGGAAAGCGGTATGGTCTTTTCGGATATCAACAGATATCGCCAGCGTACCGCGCGTAGAAAGTAGCTTATGAATGTCAAGGCGACCGCCAGAAGTATATAGCGGTAATCAACCGTACGCAAAGCTGAGACAAGTTGCCTGAAATCGATTTTACGAAACAAAAGCAGCATAAAGAAAACACTGATGCCTATGCCAAGCCAGAATTTAAGATCTATTTTTTTGTTCACGGGATTTCCGTCATCAGCCTTGGTTTTATGAAGTTTTGCCGTACCTGATCCAGAATAGTCCGAGTAGTTTCTACGTCGTTCTGGATTGCTTTCACAAGTTCAGCAGCCCCGGGAAACTTTTTTACATCCCGCAAGCGATGCACAAAATAGACCGCAATTTCGCTTCCATAAATTTGACCGCTAAAATCGAGCAGGAAAACCTCTACCGTTCGCTGACCACCTTCAAAAGTAGGATTGATTCCAATATCGCATGCGCCCTTAACAAGCCGGCCATCGACCAGAACGACAACAGCATAGACTCCGTCAGGAGGAATCAGTTCATTAATGGTTGAAATATTAGCAGTTGGAAAACCTATTGAATGGCCTATTTCACGTCCATGCACAACCGTTCCGGAAATCATGTGGTAGCGTCCGAGTATCTTTGAAACGGCGGCCATATCACCGGTGATCATCCGGCTTCTGACCAGAGTGCTGCTGAAAACCATTTCACCGTCGCCAACCGGTTCAAGGTCCTCAAGCGTGAACCCCAGTTCAAGGCCGAGACGCTCCAAAGTGTCATAGTTGCCTTCCCGCCCGCGCCCGAACGCATAATCGTGACCTATTATCAGATGTCGCATTCCCAAGGATTCACAAAGAATTCTGGTGACAAACGACTCAGCTGTCATTTGTGACATTTCAATTGTAAATGGTACAACCGCCAGGCAGTCCACGCCCGCATCTGAAATCAGGGCGACCTTCTGTTCAAATGTCGTAATCAGGCCGGGAGCCGATTCCGGCGCCAAGACCTTCAGGGGATGCGGTTCGAAAGTGACTGCCACCGAAGGAAGGTTGTGACTGTGGCTGCTTGCTTCAAGGCGCCGGAACAATTCGACATGTCCAAGATGAACACCATCGAAGTTGCCGATAGTTACGACTGATTTATCAAAGTTTTTATTGAATATTTCCAAACCGGTTATTATCCGCATTGCAAATCCCGTCTTAAAAAAATCAGGCTATCCGATCATTGCCAGTTCCAAGCGTTTTCCCCATCTGCGCATCAGCTCTTCCCGCATCGGGAGATGCCCTGCTTCAGAGAATTCCGGATCTTTTTCGATAAGACCGAACGCCGCCTGACGAGCCTGCTCCAGTATAGAACCGTCCCGGAGAATATCGGCCACCCGGAAGTCCGGCATGCCCGACTGTCTGGTTCCAAGGAAATCTCCCGGACCGCGAATTTCCAGATCGGCCTCGGCGATCCTGAACCCGTCAGTAGTGGATTCCATTACCCGCAGACGTTTTTCGCCATCTTCCGACAGCTTGCCCGGGGTCAGCATTATGCACCGCGACCTGGAACTCCCGCGCCCTACCCTGCCCCGCAACTGGTGCAGTTGCGAAAGCCCGAAACGTTCGGCGTGTTCGATCACCATCAGCGTTGCGTTCGGAATGTCGATTCCAACCTCGATCACAGTGGTCGAAACCAGGACATCCAACTCACGATTCTTGAAAGAGCTCATTACCAGTTCCTTCTGGTCAGGACTCATCCGGCCATGTAACAAGCCGATCCTGAGAGTAGGAAACACTTCCGATTCCAGATGTTCAGCCATCTGGGTGGCAGCCTTCAGGTCGGACTTTTCAGTTTCTTCCACCAGTGGATATATGATGAAAGACTGTCGCCCCAGGCGCGCTTCGTCGCGGATCATATCATAGACCTGACTGCGACGTGACTCAAAAAACAGTTTTGTTTCAACCGGTATTCTTCCCGGGGGCATTTCATCTATGACCGACAAGGAAAGGTCTCCGAATAGTGTCATTGCCAGTGTGCGCGGTATCGGCGTGGCGGTCATGACCAAAATGTCGGGATTAAGACCTTTCTTTTTCAGGATTCCGCGTTGAAGGACCCCAAAGCGATGCTGCTCATCGATAATGCCCAATCCCAGTCGCGCAAACTCGATCTTTTCCTGGATAACGGAGTGAGTGCCGACTACAATTTGCGCCCTGCCGTCAGCAATTCTTTCCAGCAGATCTTTCCGGTTTTTTCCCTTAAGTCCGGCTGTTATCAGGCAGACTTCTATTCCCATCTGCAGGCACCAACGGTGAATAGTGTGCCAGTGCTGTTCGGCCAGAATCTCGGTCGGAGCCATGAATGCGACCTGATAACCGTTTTCGACGGCAACCAGCGCCGCCATCAGCGCCACCAGGGTCTTGCCGCTGCCCACATCACCCTGCACCAGACGATGCATTGGATGTGGCGACATCATATCGAACTTGATTTCAGACAAGACCCTTCGCTGGGCGCCGGTCAGCTCGAATGGAAGCAGCTTGACCAGTTCCTTGGTGTAGCGGTGATTTACCTTGAAAGCGATGCCCTCCTCCAGCGCGATCCCTCGTTTTTTCAGGGCCAGTCCAAGCTCCCAGTAAAAGAACTCGTCAAAAACCATGGCACGGTGGGCCGGAGTTCGCCCATCGTTGAGCATGGACAGGTCTGATTCATTTGATGGCGCGTGGACCTGACTCAAGGAAAGCCTTAAAGATGGCAGCCCCGCCGGCAGAATCTCCTTCGGAATGGCGCTTTCCACGTTATCAAGGAAAGCATCCAGCACTTCTTTCATTATGCGACGCATTGCTTTCTGATGCAGCCCCTCGGTCAGTGGATAGACCGGAACTATCCGACCGAAATTGGCGGGATCTGCTGTCAGTATCGACTTGGGATCAGCTCCTTCGGGCAACCATTCCGCATCCGGATGGTGAACCTCCCGCTGGTAACCGAACTGGTGGACCTCACCGCTGAAGACCCCGCTCCGGCCAACCTTCCAGATTCGCTTCATCCAGACGGCATTGGCATGAAACCACTTACAGGTAATGGTGCCGGAATCGTCCCCTAAGATGACCTCAAAGACACGCCGCCCCCCCTTGGTGCTGACAGCATCCGCCGATATCACCCTGCCGCAAAAAACGGCGGTCTGACCTGGGCGCAATCTGGCAATCGGGGTCAGTTCCCGACGGTCCTCATAGCGCAGAGGCAAAAGATAGAGCACGTCCTCTACCGTACGGATTTCGCGCTTCTCTAGCAATCCGGCAAGCTTGGGGCCGATACCCTTTACATACTGGACACCGGTTTGCAGATTTTTTCTCTTGATAGCACCACCGGTAACAGCGTTGATATTGCTTGTCTCACGCGGTGGAGGAGAAGAACTGTCCTTTGAAATCAGGAGATTCCCGGCGGATATGGCAACCAGAGCCTGGTTGCCTGGTAAAAGTCCGACTTTGCAGGCCATATCAGCTGGAACAATCAAGTTCCCATCTTTTTCAACTATCAGGTTCATGACATCATCCACGGCAAACAAAAACCCTCACGGTGATGACCAATGAGGGCTTCGAATTGTTGAGACAGAATTTTACATTACTTGACTGCGGAATTCAAATCCTTGACAAGAGCATCAACATCGATGCCATGGGCATTGGCGCCCTGTTCAAGACTTTCATTCTGGGCGCCCATGCAGCCGACACAGCCCAAATGATACTTTTGCAGAACCTGTACCGACTCCGGATAGGTACGCATCACTTCAAAAAAAGTCATATCCTTGGTTATCTTGTCTGACATTGTAGTTCTCCCTTTCAAGAGGCGCAGTTTTGCGCTTCTACTCGTATTTGATGTCGATGATTTCGTATTCTTTTTTGCCGGACGGGACTATCACCCTGACCGAATCATCAAGCTTGTGGCCAATCAAAGCCTTGCCGACCGGAGAAGTGCAGGAGATCTTGCTCTGCTTGATATCCGCTTCGTCTTCACCCACAATCTTGTAGGTGACCTCTTCTTCCGTGGCAGTATCATAAAGAGTAACCGTGCAGCCGAAAACAACCTTGTCAGGCTTGAGACCGGACAGATCGACAACATGTGCACGGGCAAGTTTGCCGTTGATCTCCTGAATACGCCCCTCGATGAATCCCTGGCGGTTCTTGGCCGCATCATACTCGGCGTTTTCCGACAGGTCGCCGTGTGCGCGCGCTTCGGCAATATCCTGGATAACCTTGGGACGTTCTTCCCTTATAAGCCGCTTCAACTCTTCCTGCAGGGATTCAAAACTTTCTTTTGTCAACGGGATCGTATGAGACATCTATTGATCTGCTCCTGTAGATTGTATTTCTAGTTAAGATAATCCTGGATCGGCTTGACACCAAGATCATGCTCCTTCAATGCGCTGATTCCATCTGCCACGGCCTTTGCTCCAGCAACGGTCGTATAGTATGCCAGGCCATGCATCAGCGATTCGCGGCGGATCGAGAACGAGTCCGCCACCGCCTGGGCTCCCTGGGTCGTGTTAACAACAAGCTGAACTTCGCCATTCTTGATCGCATCGACAATATGCGGACGCCCTTCAAGCACCTTGTTGATACGACGAACCGGAATGCCTTTTTCTTCCAGGAATGTAGCGGTGCCGCCGGTCGCCAGAATACCGAATCCGGTTTTATACAGTTTTTCCACAGCGCTGACAACATGTTTCTTGTCTGCATCACGTACGCTGATAAAAACATTTCCGGAAAGCGGCAGTTTCACGTTGGCGCCCAGCTGTGACTTGGCAAAGGCATCGGCAAAAGTCTCACCAATACCCATTACCTCGCCGGTGGATTTCATCTCCGGCCCCAGAATCGTATCGACACCGGGGAATTTGACAAACGGGAAAACAGCTTCCTTGACTGAAATGTGCTTGGGAATTATGTCTTTCACAATGCCCAGTTCTCGCAGACTTTTACCTGCCATGACCCTGGCCGCGATTTTGGCCAGCGGACGTCCGGTGGCTTTGGACACGAACGGAGCGGTACGCGAAGCGCGCGGATTCACCTCCAGGATATAAATATCTCCACCCTTGATCGCAAACTGCACGTTCATGAGCCCCTTGACATTGAGTTCCAGAGCCATCAACACGGTCTGGCGACGGATTTCGGCCACCATTTCCGGACCGACTGAATAGGGTGGCAGCGAGCAGGCCGAGTCACCTGAATGAATGCCGGCCTCCTCGATGTGCTCCATAATTCCGCCGATTACAACCTCGGTACCGTCGCAGAGAGCATCCACGTCGATCTCGATCGCTTCATCCAGGAACTTGTCGATCAGGATCGGATGCTCCGGTGAGGCCTGAACCGCGGTATGCATGTAGCGCCGCAAATTGTCCACATCGTAGACGATCTCCATCGCGCGGCCTCCCAGCACGTATGAGGGGCGAACAACCACCGGATAACTGATCCGGTCGGCCACCTTCTCGGCTTCCTCAAAGGAGCGCGCTGTGCCGTTTTCCGGTTGAAGCAGTCCCAGTTTATGGAGCATTTCCTGGAAACGCTCACGATCCTCGGCACGGTCGATGGCGTCCGGCGAGGTGCCGATGATCGGCACTCCGGCCTTTTCCAGCGCCACGGCCAGCTTGAGCGGAGTCTGGCCGCCGAACTGGACGATCACGCCGACAGGCTTCTCCACGTGGACGATCTCCAGCACATCTTCCAGCGTCAAAGGCTCAAAATAAAGACGATCCGAGGTATCGTAATCGGTGGAGACCGTCTCCGGGTTGCAGTTTACCATGATGGTTTCGTAACCATCTTCGGCCAGAGCAAATACACCATGCACACAGCAGTAATCGAATTCAATCCCCTGCCCGATCCGGTTCGGTCCGCCACCCAGGATCATTATCTTCTTGCGGTCGGTCGGTTCGGCCTCGCATTCCTCTTCGTAAGTCGAATACATGTAAGGAGTATAAGCGACAAACTCGGCAGCGCATGTGTCAACGCGTTTGTAGACCGGCCTGATTCCGTTGGACCAGCGCAATTCGCGTACTTCATCTTCGGATTTATTCCACAGTTTTCCCAGGAACTTGTCCGCAAAACCGTACTGTTTGGCTTCAAGCATGATTTTTTTAAGATTGACCCTATCCTCAAAATCAACCTTTTTGAGCAGCTCCTCCATTTCGATAATCTGACGGATGTTATGCAGGAACCAGGGATCTATCGCGGTATGCCGGTTGATCTCAGCGACGGTCATGCCGCTGCGCAAGGCATCACCCAGATACCAGAGTCGGTCACAGTTGGGGACACGCAGCTTTTCCAACAACAGTTGCTGTTCCTTGCCGGTCAAGGCGCGCCGCGTCTCGCTGCCTAAGTCGAACATTTTGGAGTCGAAACCACTGACGCCGATCTCCAAAGAGCGCAGGGCTTTCTGGAATGACTCCTTGAAAGTGCGACCGATCGCCATAACCTCGCCGACCGACTTCATCTGGGTTGTCAAGGTAGCGTCGGCGGCCGGGAACTTTTCAAACGTGAATCGTGGTATTTTAGTCACCACATAGTCGATACTCGGCTCGAAGCAGGCCGGAGTCTCACGGGTGATATCGTTGGTGATCTCGTCCAGGGTATAGCCGACAGCCAGTTTGGCGGCGATCTTGGCGATCGGGAAACCGGTGGCCTTGGAAGCCAGCGCCGAGGAGCGCGAAACACGCGGATTCATCTCGATCACAACCAGGCGTCCATTTTTGGGATTGATGCCGAACTGGATATTTGAACCACCGGTATCGACACCGATTTCACGGATGATCTTGAGTGAGGCATCCCTCAGGATCTGGTATTCCTTGTCAGTCAGGGTCTGGGCCGGTGCCACGGTGATCGAATCTCCGGTATGGACTCCCATCGGATCGAAGTTTTCGATCGAGCAGATGATCACGACGTTGTCGGCCGTATCGCGCATCACCTCCAGTTCATACTCTTTCCAGCCGATCACCGATTCTTCCACGAGAATCTCATCGGTAGGTGAAGCGTCGATGCCGGCAATGGCCATCTTCTCGTACTCTTCCATGTTGTAGGCGATTCCGCCACCGGTGCCTCCCAGGGTAAAGGAGGGGCGGATGATGGCTGGAAAACCGATGGTTTTGATGACCTCCATCGCCTCAATGTAGTTGTGCGCCAGACCGGAATGGGGGATGGCCAGGCCGATTTTTTCCATGGCCTGCTTGAACAGTGTTCGATCCTCGGCTTTTTTAATGGCCGGCAGCTTGGCGCCGATCAGTTCGACACCATATTTTTCCAGAATACCCATCTCGGCCACTGCCACGGCGGTGTTCAGAGCGGTCTGACCACCAAGGGTCGGCAATATTGCGTCAGGGCGCTCCTTCTCAATGATTTTGGCCAGGATCTCGGGCGTAACCGGTTCGATGTAGGTGCGGTCGGCAAAATCGGGGTCGGTCATGATCGTGGCCGGGTTGCTGTTCAGCAGAACCACCTCGAAACCTTCCTCTTTCAGAGCCTTGCAGGCCTGGGTGCCGGAATAGTCGAATTCACAGGCCTGGCCAATGACGATCGGACCGGCTCCGATGATGAGAATCTTCTTGATATCTGTTCTTTTAGGCATTTACACAACACTCCTTCGTGTGATTATCGAAATATGAAAAATACAGCTCCGGCCAGGCAACACCCGGCCCAAAGATAATTCCAGTTGAGACTGCTCCCCATGTACAAAACTGCAAAGGGAACAAAGACCGTCAGCGTGATCACTTCCTGCAAAATTTTCAGCTGCGCCAGGCTGAATCTGCCATAACCGATGCGATTGGCCGGCACCTGGATCAGGTATTCAAAAAAAGCGATGCCCCAACTGACGGCTACTGCTATCAACCAGTGCCTTGTACGCAAATTTTTGAGATGAGCATACCATGCAAAGGTCATGAAAATATTGGAAAGAACCAGGAGAACAACCGTTCTCACTCATCCATCTCCGTAAGTGCCAGCGTTTCAATTGCCAGTTGGCGCTTGAGCGCTGTGATGTGATCGCGGTCAGATCCACGCAGGGCCTCGAACATCCTTCTGATCGACTCATCCTTGAACCTGACAGATGACTCCACATGGAGGAACGCCATCCGTTCTTCCATTTCAATGGATTTTTTCAATGCGGTTACCAGATCAGGAGGATTATTGCGCACTCCGGCCACCAGTCGGTGAAGCCTTTGATGTATTGAATAGACTACGGTGAGACCGTCCGGCAACACATCTTCGATAGCATCACTCAATCTCATTGCCATCTGAATCTGCATCTGGTGATTTTCCTCTTCCATGGCGGTTTTTTGCCACAATCGTGACACATCGCCGTTGTAGGAAAAGACACGACTGTAGAAGTGATACAGTTCGGCACAGAGGGCTTCAATGCGAGCATTTACATCAAGAAATAGTAGTGATTGTTCCCGTAAACTGTCCGATTCCAAGCGTCCTCCCGCATCTACTCCTGAACCCAGCCATTTTCCAGGCCGCATTCTTCCAGGATTTCAACCGCCTGATCATATTCTTCACTGGTTATTTTCCGACTAAGCCCCGGAACCTGATGGGCAACGTGTGCTGGAAAGTACTGATTCATCAGGGCAATGTGGGTCTCCTGGCCCAGGTTATCGGCAATCCAACGCAAAGTATCAACAGATCCGGCCCTACCACCCGGGAGCACCAGATGCCTGATGATCAGACCATGTTCGGCAATGCCGTTGATATCCGTGTTCAGATGACCAACCTGTCGCAGCATTTCCGTTACCGCTTCTCGATTTATACTGCGGTAACCGGGCGCCGATGAAATTTCCACAGCCTGGCAATCGTCGCAATACTTCATATCCGGCAGATAGACGCTGACAATACCATCCAGCATCTGCAAAACATCTACTTTCTCATACCCGCTGGAATTCCAGACCAAGGGTAAACCGAATCCCTGCGGAACAGCCAGCCAGAGTGCTGCGAGAATCTGTGGCAGATAGTGTGTCGGCGTAACTAAATTGATATTATGAACTCTCCGGCGCTGCAGCCCGAGCATGCGGGCCGCCAATTCCCCGGTGGTGATCTCTTCACCGTTGCAAAGCTGACTGATGGGAAAGTTTTGGCAGAAAACACATTTCAGTGAACAGCCTGAAAAAAAAATTGTGCCGGAACCTCTTGAGCCGGAGATCGGCGGTTCTTCACCATGGTGCACGTTGGCAGAGGCAATTTTCGGCTTGAGGCCCGCGCCGCAAATACCCACTTCACCGGCAACACGGTTGACACCGCAGTCATGGGGACAGAGATCACAGGCCGCCAGACGCCGGTAAGACTCACGTACACGCTGCAGTAATTCACCTGATTGATAAAGATCGATTAACCCCATACAAAACCAGAATCCTGTTTAAAATCGTAATCAGTTTAATCAAACAATTAAATGTTTGATCGATTCATCAGAGTCCAGTCAATGTTTATGCTTTTCCATCATTTCTACAAAACGACCGAAAAGATACTGGGAATCGTGCGGCCCGGGCGAAGCTTCGGGATGATGCTGAACCGAGAAGATCGGCAGTTCACAGTGCCGAATCCCTTCTACCGTCTGATCGTTCAGATTCTCGTGCCCCAGACAGGCAGCATCCCCAAGGGTATCCAGATCCACTGCAAAACCGTGATTTTGGGAAGTAATCTCGACCTTGCGGGTAGACATATCCATCACCGGCAGGTTTGAACCGTGATTGCCGAACGGGAGTTTGATAGTCTTGCCGCCCAGCGCCAACCCCAGAAGTTGATGCCCCAGGCAGATTCCAAATATCGGTTTCTTGCCGACCAGCTTCCTGATTTCCTGCTGTACGGCTACCAGTGGTTCCGGGTCGCCTGGACCGTTGGAAAGGAAGATTCCGTCCGGGTTCATTTCCAGAACTTTTTCAGCCGGATAATCGGACGGCACTACGGTCACATCGCACCCGGCATCGACAAGGCAACGCAGGATATTGAACTTTATACCGAAATCGTAGGCCACCACTTTGTATTTCAGTGTGATCGGATCGACATCAGGATAACCGGTTTCAAGATCCCAGACCCCTTCCGTCCAATGATAGGGTTTGTCACAACTTACTCCGGAGGCAAGATCCAGACCGGTCATTTTGGGAATGGCTCCGGCTTTTGCCACCAGGCTTTCATGATTCAGATCGACAGTAGAAATTATGCCGTTCTGGGCGCCCTTGTCGCGCAGATGCCGGGTCAGCGCCCTGGTATCCAGGCCCTGGATACCAACTACGCTGTTCTCCTTCAAATATGCGTCAAGGCTCATAGTAGCACGCCAGTTGGAATAGCAATCCTGATACTCCTTGACGATGAATCCGGACAGGAACAAACCACGACTTTCTATATCCTCGGGGTTGATTCCGGTGTTGCCGATCTGGGTATAGGTCATGGTAACCATCTGTCCCTTATAGGACGGGTCGGTAAGAACTTCCTGATACCCTGACATGGCTGTGTTAAAAACGACTTCTCCGGTAACCTCGCCAGAGGCGCCGAATGATTTTCCTTCAAAGATACGCCCGTCGGCGAGCGCAAGAATTGCTTTCATAAATTAATAACTCCGGATTTTTCAATTTTATCGTACAAATTTCAGGTTGCCGGCAACAACAGTGGCAACGGCAGCCCCTTTCATATTCTGACCGAGCCAGGGAGAGTTCTTTGATTTGCTGGCCAGCTTGTCCGCTTCGACAACCCATTCCAGCGAGGGATCAATCACCGAAATGTCTGCAGCGGTTCCTGCTTTGAGAGTGCCACGGCAAAGATCGAGAATTTTAGATGGGTTGCATGACATTTTTTCAACCAGCTGATCAAGTGTCAGGACACCGTCTTCCACCAGTTTCAGCGACAATGGCAGCGAGGTTTCCAGGCCGATGATGCCGTTCATTGCCACATTGAACTCAACATCCTTCTCGTCAATGTGATGCGGAGCATGATCCGTGGCGATGCAATCGATAGTGCCATCCCTCAATCCCTCCTTGATGGCAGCAACATCTTCTGCCCCACGCAGCGGCGGGTTCATTTTGGCATTGGTGTTGTATCCACGAACTGCGTCATCGGTCAGCGTGAAATAGTGGGGAGCGGTTTCACAGGTCACCTTTACTCCACGGGCCTTGGCATCGCGGATGATCCGCACCGAACCTTTGGTGGATACGTGGGCAATATGGATCGGAGTACCGTTATACTCTGCCAGCATGATGTCGCGGGAGGTGGCAATATCCTCGGCAACAGCTGGAATCCCCTTCAGTCCGAGTTCGGTGGATGTGAAACCTTCGTTCATCACTCCTTCACCGACCAGTTCCAGCTCTTCGGCATGCGAAATAACCATGATCCCGATTCCGGCCGCGTATTGCAGCGAACGTCTCATCAGTTCGCTGTTGTTTACCGGCTTGCCGTCATCCGAAACGGCAACACAGCCGGATTCCTTCAGCTCGCCCATCTCAGCCATCCGGTCACCGGTCAATCCGTAGGTAATGGAGCCTATAGGAAATACATTGCATGAACCTTCGTTTTTGGCTTTGTTGATAATATAGCTGGCCACCGCCTTGTTATCGATGGTCGGCTTGGTGTTAGGCATGCAGCAAACCGATGTAAAGCCCCCCGAGACGGCAGACCTGGTTCCGGAAATAATGTCTTCCTTGTACTCAAGGCCCGGATCTCGAAGATGCACATGCATGTCGATCAAACCAGGCAGAACGTACTTTCCTGAAGCATCTATGATTTTAGCTTCTGAAGGTGCTGCTAAAGACTTGCCGATCTCTTTTATCACCCCGTTTTCCACCAGAACGTCAAGTGCGTCATCTAGATTCTGGCTCGGATCAATCACCCGGCCGCCCTTGATCAATAAATTCATATGCTCACCTCGAAAGAATAGTTTTCCTTGTAATTACTCCAACTCACCACCGCAGACATGATAAAGCATCGACATCCTGACCGCCACACCATTTTCGACCTGCTTGAGAATCCATGATTGGTCGCCGTCAACCACATGTGAAGACATCTCGACGCCGCGGTTGATCGGCCCAGGATGCATTACCATCGCGTTAGGTTTGGCCAGCTTGATGTTCTCAGGGTTCAGGCCGAAATAACGGGAGTACTCACGGGTGTTCGGCATCAGGGTCTTGCCCTGCCTTTCCTGCTGAATCCGCAGCATCATGACCACGTCAGCATCCTGGATGGCCTCCTTCATGTTCTGGCAGACCGTGACATTGCCGAGCCTCTCAACTCCCGGCGGCATCATGGTAGGTGGACCTGCCAGGTAAATCGATGAACCCATCTTGGTAAGGCCCTGAATGTCCGAGCGGGCCACCCTGCTGTGGGTAATGTCGCCGACTATCGCTACCTTGAGACCATCCAGACGGCCAAAACGGTCTTTCATGGTCAACATGTCGAGAAGGCCCTGGGAAGGATGCTCATGAGCGCCGTCACCGGCATTGATGATTGAGCAATTTACTTTTTCCGCCAGAAAATAATGCGAACCGGAAACCGCATGACGCATCACGATGATGTCCGGCTTCATGGCCAGAAGATTCAGCGCCGTGTCGGAAAGAGTCTCACCTTTAGTAGCCGAACTATTGGAAGGCGCAATATTTACGGTGTCTGCCGAAAGCCTCTTTCCGGCAATCTCGAAAGACGTCCTGGTCCTGGTGGATGATTCGTAAAACAGGTTGATAATGGTCTTGCCACGCAATGTCGGAACTTTTTTGATGTCGCGACTGTTGACCTCACGCATGCTTTCGGCCGTGGAAATCAACAACTCGATGTCCTCTTTCGACAGATCCCGCAGGGCAATGATATGCTTATGCTTGAACTCGGCCATGCTATTCACCCTCCCTATTTTTCAAGTACAACTTCAATTGGCTGGTTATTGCAATCAAAAGTGACCCGCACATTTTCCTTGAGACTGGTAGGTACGTTTCGTCCGACAAAGTCTGCCCGTATCGGCAATTCACGATGACCTCTGTCGATCAGAACCGCCAGTTGTATGCACTGGGGGCGACCATAGTCCATCAGTGCATCCATGGCGGCGCGTATTGTGCGACCGGTGAAGAGCACATCATCGACCAGGACAACTTTTTTGCCCTCAAGCGAGAAAGGGATATCGGTTTTTCCGACCGGCTGATGTGGCAACTGACCACTGATATCGTCACGGTAGAGCGTAATATCAACAGAACCGACCGGCACCGCATCACCCTCGATTATACCGATCTGCTGCGCAATGCCGTCGGCCAGAAAAACTCCCCCGGAACGGATGCCTATCAACACAACGCCTGTGACCCCTTTATTTCGTTCAAGAATTTCATGGGCTATGCGCGTCAGCGCACGCTTGACTCCGGCTGAGTCCAGAATTACCGTTTGTTCAGTACTCATGTCACCCCTCCCTGTTTCCGGACACAAAAAAAGAGCCCCTCCGCTGCATGCGGCAAGGCTCTTCCGGTATTATTTATATTTTTCTCATCGTGTCGCCTTTGCTAGCCTCTCGGGCTAGATTAAAAGGAGAATAATTCAACGTCGGAACACTATCACTTAATGGTATTTCAGGTCAAGTTGATTTACGATAAATCAGAATTAAACCGAATCCAGCTACAGCTATTATTTGGAGACAGTTACAATGCCATCGTCAAGGTCGTATTTAGCAACAACAATCTTGATTTTCTTCTCTGCTACCATGTGCTTGAGTATCTTGGACTTTTTTGTCAGGCTGGCGGCAACGGCTCTGGCATTGGCATCAACCACACACTCAACAAAGGCATCCTTGTTGGTATCCGCACATTTAGCATCGCCCTTGCAAGCTTCGCAATTCTTGGCGGCGTTCTTGATGTTCGGGGCAATGGTCTTGACGATGGCATCAATATTGGCACTACCGGTGCTCTTCCCTTTTGCTCCAACCGTGGCCGAAACAGCGCCGCAACGCTCATGCCCCAATACCATTACCAGTGGAGACCCGAGATGTTCAACAGCATATTCGATACTTCCAAGGACGACCGGATCAGGAATATTACCAGCAACACGAATGACAAATATCTCACCCAGACCCTTGTCAAATATTATCTCCGGCGGAACGCGTGAGTCGGAACAGGTAAGGACGATGGCATAGGGTTTCTGGGACTTTGACAGACTGGTACGAGTGGATAAATCGCACAATTTGGTGCCTGTCATCTGGTTGTCCACATAACGTTTGTTGCCTTCCATCAGTTTTTGCAGGGCCTCATCCGGAGTCACCCCGGCTCCGCCATGCGACGAAGCAAATGCGATCCCCGCAGCAACCGCTACCAGTCCAAAAACAGCAGCAATTTTTCCCAGTAAACCTTTTTTTAGCATCTTACCCTCCTATGTGATTTTGTATAGTTAATGTATTAATTCTTATCAATATGTCAATCTTTTTTTACGCAGCACAGGATTTAATCTTGACGTTAGAGATTGCCTGAACTATATTCACCGGCGCTGGCGGAGTGGTGAAATGGTAGACACAGCAGACTCAAAATCTGCCGTACGCAAGTACATGCCGGTTCGAGTCCGGCCTCCGCTACCAAATAAACAATCAACAGCATCAAAATCCGTGACCCTCAAATAGCGGGTTTTATTTTTTAAAACTCACAATATATCCCGTTTTTCAAACAACCCGTCGCATTCTGCGGAGATAAACGTCTCCGTCCCTGGTGCAGAAGTACAGCTTTCTCCCCACCAGACCGCCGGTATCCTCGCCGGCTACCGACAACCCCAAGGATGAAATGACTTCCAATGCCCGGGCCACATTCTGTTCTCCGACGGAATAACCGGTTGATTCGGCGCTGCCTACATTTAACACCCGCGCTCCTCCAAACAGCTTGACTACAAGGTGTTTGTTTACTGCACCGAACTCCAGGGCTTTTCGATAGATATGGAGCAAAGCAGCATCAACATATCGCAGATCCTCGGATTGCCCCGGAGCAGTCGGCAGCATGGCGTGGCAAATGGCTCCGAAGCCACGATCAGGCGAGAACAGCGTTACAGCCACGCAAGACCCGAGTACGGTTGAAACCAGCACTGGTTTTCGGGAGACAACAACTTCACCCGGTTTCAAATAGATATTATGTACATGCGAAGTGATCAGGTCTTTCATATTCAGCTCTTTAGCGCCTTGTGACAGTTAACTCAAAATCAGACACACAAACGCAACACCTCGGCAGCAATGCTCGGCAACGGCATGATCTTGTTGACCCCACCTTTTCTGACCGCTTCAAGTGGCATGCCATAGACAACGCAGGTGGCTTCATCCTGGGCAATCGTGACGGCGCCGGCATCGAACATCTCCTTCATCCCATGCGCGCCGTCGTCCCCCATGCCGGTCATAATCACACCCACCGCATTCTTGCCGGCATAGCGCGCCGCGGAACGGAACAGCACATCAACCGATGGTCGATGGCGAGACACCAGGGGACCGTCCTTGATCTCTACATAATAGCGGGCGCCGCTGCGTTTCAGAAGCACGTGATGGTTGCCGGGAGCGATCAGCGCCCTGCCCCTGACGACAGTATCGTTATCCTGGGCTTCCTTGACTGTCACGCGGCAGATTGAATCCAGCCTCTTTGCAAAGGCTGCGGTAAAATTTTCTGGCATATGTTGGACAATGACGATGCCGGGTGTATCCTCGGGCAGCATCTCCAAAAACACCTTGAGCGCTTCGGTTCCGCCGGTCGAAGCGCCAATGACAACCACTTTTTCCGTAGTCTGGATCATGGCCTTCGTGTTGGGTTTTTCCATGATTACATCGGCAGTGTATTTTGGCGAAACCTCCTTCATGGTCCGCATGGCACGCAAAGGTCCCAAGCGTGCCGCTGCGGCGCCTTTTACCGCATCGCAGATACGCACACGCGATTCCTCGATAAACTGCTTTGTACCCAACTTTGGCTTGGTGATTATGTCCACCGCACCGTATTCCAGCGCCTTCAACGCGGTCTCGCTGCCGCTCTCGGCCAGACTGGAACACATAACAACCGGAATCGGGTGCTGGCTCATCAACTTCTGCAGGAAAGTCAAACCATCCATGCGTGGCATTTCCACATCCAGCGTGATAACGTCCGGGACCACACTCCTCATCCGTTCTGCCGCCAGGATGGGGTCCGCAGCGGTACCTATGACCTCGATCCCGGGATCGGAATTAAGAATGTCGCATAATGTCTGACGCACCAGGGCCGAATCATCGACCACCAGCACCTTGATCTTTTTCATGTATAATCCCCAGCTCAAACAAGCATGCTTCAGAGTAAACAGACACCCGCCCTATATTTCTTTTCTGTACACCGTGGAAGCCACCGCCTTGAAATCAACATCGAGACCGGTCAGGGTTTCGGAATGTCCGATAAACAGGTATCCACCGGGACGTAACTGACGGTGAAATTTCTTCATGAGGGTCTGTTGTGTCGGTTTATCAAAATAGATGACCACATTACGGCAGAAAATAATATCCATCTTTTCCGATATTCCGAAGTCGTCGTCCATGAAATTGATGCGCCGGAACGACACCAACGAGCGTAACCTGGGTGAAATGCGTACCAGAGCTTTCGTTTTTTCACGGCTGCGAAGAAGGTACTTCTTTTTCAGGTTCAGAGGAATAGGGTCTGTTCTTTCTTCGGGATAAATTGCAGTGTTAGCAGTTTGCAGGACCTGGGTGCAGATATCCGAGGCGGTAATTGCAACACGAAAATCCGGATGGCTTTCGGCAAATTCAGACAGAACCATCGCCAGGGTATATGGTTCTTCACCTGTTGAGCAACCGGCGCTCCATATCCGCAGAGGTTCACGATGATCATTTCCTCGAGACTGCAGAATATTCGGCAATGCGGTTTTGACCATGAAATCGAAATGGCCCGGTTCACGAAAAAAATCCGTCTTGTTGGTGGTAACTACATCTATAAGATGCACCAACTCACAGGCCCGCCCTTCAGGGCTGAAAACATATTCTCCATATTTTTCAAAGGTTGTAATGGAAAGGGCTTTCAGGCGTTTCTGCAGGCGAGCTTCAAGCATGGTTTTTTTGGCAGGCGGCATTTTAATACCGACACTCTCATAAATAAGACCGCTGAATTGCTGAAATTCGCGATCCTGCAACGTGGCGGGCAATTGAGGTCTGATGCTGTCACGAGGGTTTGTCACTCATGATCCTTTCGTAGAAAGTTCCATCAATTCTATCGTTTGCAGCAGGGTTCCCATGTCAAGTATCAGCGCCACGGTTCCATCACCCAGAATGGTCGCTCCGGAGACCCCCTTCACATCACGGTACATCTTGCCGAGTGACTTGATAACAGTCTGGTGCTCACCGACCACATGATCCACCACGAACCCGACCTTGGTGCCATGAATGTCGGCAATCACAATCTGTTCGATCTCGGGGCGCTGTTCAATTATCCCAAAATGCTGACGTAGCGGGATATATGGAACGATTGCGCCTCTCACATTGGCCAGGTTGCGGCCATGCGAGTTTTTAATATCTTCACGTGTCAGCTCAACGCATTCCTCTACCGAAGCCAGCGGTAATACGAAGTGATCCTTGCCGATCTTTACAAGAAGACTGTCGATGATCGCCAGCGTCAGTGGAATCTTCAGCGTGATGGTCGTACCGCTGCCGCGTACGCTGTCAACACCGATCGAACCGCGCAACCCTTCGATGCCGCGCTTGACCACGTCCATGCCTACGCCGCGCCCGGAAACGCTGGTGACCTTGGCGGCGGTCGAAAATCCGGGAGCAAAAATCAGCGAGTAAATCTCACGGTCGGAAGCTTCGGAATTGGCGGGCAATAAGCCGCGTTCAAGCGCTTTGGCACGAATGGCGTCGCGGTCAAGTCCGGCGCCGTCATCACGAATAGTGATCAGAACCGAGTCGCCGGAATGCTCAGCCCCCAGATAGACCTTGCCGATAGCTGATTTGCCGGCGGCACATCGTACCTCGGGCATCTCGATGCCATGATCGATACTGTTGCGGATGATATGCACCAGCGGATCGTTCAACTTTTCAATCACGGTCTTGTCCAGTTCGGTTTCGGCGCCAAAAGTCTCCATTTCGATCTCTTTACCAAGTTCACCAGAGAGATCTCGCACCAAGCGTTTGAATTTGCTGAATGTGCTTCCGATCGGCAGCATGCGGATATTCAGGGCGGTATCGCGCAGTTCGTTGGTCAGGCGTTCCACTTCTTCAGATATGGCGATGAAGGTAGCATCGCCGCCGGCCAGGGACACCTGGGAGAGATGCGCCTGCACAGTGACCATTTCACCCACCAGGTTGATCAACTGATCCAGCTTTTCGGCCGGTACGCGGATGCTGGCAGCTGCTTCCTGCTGCGGAGCTTCACTGCGTTCCTTGCGGACGCTCTTCACATGCTGCTGCTCGACCAACGCCGATTGAACCTTTTCCGGTGAAACTATGCCCTTTTCTACCAGCAGTTCGCCGAAACGCTTCTGCAGCATCAGTACTTTCTTCATCTCGACCGGCGACAGGTCGCCACGCTCAACCAGGATGTCGCCCAGTTTCTTGTAACCCTCTTCCCGGTCAATCAATCCACTGCTGTCAATCAACTCGATTTTTATGTCACAATCATCTTCGACAAATATGAAAACGTCACGGATGGCGTCTTCCCCACGCGACGTTGTCAGGATGATGTCCCAGTAAATATGGCAGCTTTCCGGCACCAGTTCGTCAAGTTGTGGAATCTCGTCAAATTGAGCCACCACCTGCGCTGTTCCGAGGCCGCGCAGTTCGTTGATCAGAGAAATCGGGTTGGTGCCGCACATGATGATATTGGGAGCCGGACGGAAGCGGATGCGCCAGGTGCTTTCGTTCGAAAGTTCATCTGGGGAAACTTCGGGGAGTTTTATCGACGGGATCTCGCTGGAGCCTTTTTGCGGCAATTCCGGCTGCGGTAACAGCTGCCGAAGCCCGGCGATAATTTCGTCTCCCGCGCTGCGGTCAACATCTTCTCCGACGGGAGCGTTAAGCAGACATGAGATATGGTCGCGGGATTTGAGAGTCAAATCAAGCAGGCGTTTGGTTACGGTCATCTTTCCATTGCGCACCATGTCAAAGACCGTTTCGACCTCATGTGTAAAGGAAGCGATCTCGTCGAAGCCGAACATTGCTCCCGATCCCTTGATAGTATGCATGGCCCGGAATACCCGGTTGATCAGATCATTGTCGTCTGGCGTTTCTTCAAGTTCGAGCAATGAAGTTTCCAGCTCGGCCAGAAGCTCTCCCGCCTCTTCCCGATAGGTTGCAACCGCTTCTTCCATCATGGTTTCACCCCAGTACCTTCTTGATCACCGCAATCAGTTGCTCCGGCTTGAATGGCTTAACGATCCAGCCGGTTGCTCCGGCGGCTTTACCTTCACCTTTTTTGGAATCGTTGGATTCGGTCGTCAACATCACTATCGGAATAAATTTGTTCAAAGTTCCCGCTCTAACCCCTTTAATCAGCCCGATGCCATCCATATTGGGCATATTCAGGTCGGTCAGAAGCATGTCCACTTTCTGGGACGCCAGTTTATTGAGCGCATCGCGACCATCGACGGCCTCGATTACATCGTAGCCGTTCTGCTTGAGGGTAAAAGCCACCATCTGCCGGACACTGGCCGAGTCATCGGCTGTCATAATAAGCTTTGCCATTAATGTGCACCTCCAAACCATATGCATGTAGAATCATTGTTATGCCTGCAAATCGCATGTCGCGCTGCGCCACTGGCTATGATCATTTCCGTCAGGGCCGGCGGCATGAGTCCGTGGTACGAGAAGCTGCAGCCTTTGGTTGCCGCACTCTTGCAAGCTGAGCATATCAGCTGCAATCCTGTAATATCCACTTCCAGCGCGGATTCGAATTCGATTGCAACATTTTTTGAAGAATTCAGCGCCTCATGAATGATACGCGCAAATTCGGATGCATTCTCGATTGTAAGCCGGTCTCCGCTGGAGATGATAATTTCGCCGTTTTCACGGCAAGAACTGTTGAGCGGCATGTTCTCCTCCTTCAATCAGAACAAATCTACGTTGTCACCAAATTCCGATTCATCGGTCACGCAGGTTTTTGAAGCATCCGGTACTGCCAGCGCTGCCTGTCCGCTGCGTTTACGAGCCAGGGCTTCGTGAATGTGACGCTCGCTTTCCATTGTATAGCGTTGTTCCATGTGCAGCAGGTTCTGTTTGAATTCATTGCTGGCGGGTTCCATGCTGCGCGCCTGGGAAACTATCCGTTCCAGGTCGCAAAGAATGTCGTTCGACATGCTCTTTGTCCGCTCATGAACGTCGATACCGGCAGTCGCACTGTCCACATCTTCTGTAAGACTGGTTACATTGCTGCTCAAACCGGCCAGCAGCGAAAACAGTTCGCCATTCATCTGAGCAAGAGTTTTCAGAATTACTCCCAACTCGTCCTGAATTGAGGAAATCCGCAATCCGACAAGTTCTTCCTCGCTGCCGGTCTCGATCGAGAGATGTTCAGTCACGGCATTGATTCTATTCAGAATTGATGCCACCGAGTTGGTCTGGCGTACCGCTTCGTCAGAGAGGCGTTTTATCGCTTCGGCCAGCACCCCCAATGCGGCGCCTTCCGGCCCGGTATGGGCTGCCTTGATCTGGGCATTCAGGGCAATCAGATCGATTTCGGTGCCAATTTCTTCAATATCCGTGACGAATGTTGCTATTTCCGCAATGGTTTGAGCAACTTTTCTCATTGTATCCATCATGTTGCGATCGGCCTGAGCACAGGTTTCCAGAACGCCGGTTATGGTTCCCATCCCCTGACTGATCACTTCCACAAACGAACTGCCGCCGGCGTTGGCGGTACCGGTGACGTTTTGGGTTTCATTCACCATCAACAGTTGCCTGCCGGCAACATCGTGCAGGTTGTCCATTATTCCGCAGACCGCCGAGTAGAGTTCTGCTGAGGCAAAGCGCAACTGGGCCTCCTGCAACTCGCAGACATCACCGGCTTCCATGATCAGTGCGCGACGACGATCGTCATCGCTAGAGATGCCCTCGGAAACGGGCAGATCAGCCGACAGGCGTTCCAGCGCTTCGATGATGTGCTCCATCTGCTGGCGTGTCATGTCATGCATCTGCATTGACGAGACCGCCTCGCTGATGCTGCCGGTCACATCCCGGGAAATGGAAGAAACTGTTGCGGCGAATCCTGTGCAGCGCTCATTGACCGATATCAACTCCTGCAGGCTATCCCTGGCGTTTTTAAGGGATGAACCAATCTGCTGGTCCTGCCTGGAGTTACTTGCGCGTACAGCATCCAGGTTGCAGGCGATCATTTTTGCCAATAATTCACGATGCGCCATGATCGACACGGATTTGTCATTGACCTGGTGGGAAAGCTTTTCCACATCCATGGCCAGATTCACAAAACCGCTGCCTAGTTCTCCAAGTCTTGAACTCTCTATTTTGGTGGAAATGCTCAGCATGCGCAGGGTCTTGTTCATCTTCTGAAAACCCTCCAGAGGATGGGACAAGGTATCCAGCAAGTCATGAACCTGCTTGAGTGTGTTGCAACTGTCGCCACTACGGACGCGGGCGTTTGCAATGTACTCTTCCATTTCAGAAATCATCTGCTGTAAACGATCGGTAAGGGTTTGACCGCTCTCACCGGAAACAATACCGACCAATTCATTCGACATCCTGGAAATGTCACCGGAACGCCGATAAAAATCCTGCATTTGAGAGCCAATTTGCAGGAACTGATCCTCGGTGGTGCCGGCCATTCGCCGCAATGAATCGATCGCTGGAACAAGTATGCCGCGCCAGCTGTAAAGCACTTCAGATCCGGACTCAAGAACGGATTCAGACCTGTTATCAATATTAATGGATAGCATCCTCGGCCCTCAATTATTCCATCAGCTTTAGCGAACGCAATTCCTTGGCAAGCTTGTGCCTACTCAAAGGCTTTACAATGTAGGCGTCAGCGCCGCATTCATTGAATGATTTGATAACAGTGTGTGGATCATCGAGCGCGGATATCATGATTACCTTTACGGCAAGTTCGGGTGGCAAATCCATCTGCTTTTCATGTGCGCGTATCAGTCGCACCGCCTCCAGGCCATCCACCTGCGGCATCATGATATCCATGAACACAACGTCATACGGACGTCTTGACTCATGGGCCATCACAAACGAATCGATCGCTTCCTGGCCATTAACCGCTATATCACAGTCAAAGTTTGGAGAAAGTAACTCCTTCAGGATTCGACGCGACAACAGATTGTCTTCTGCAATCAGGCATTTCACGATAACTCTCCCGGCAAGATAAGAATCAAATCAATTTATCACTTTTTCACACAAGGCAAACAACTTAATTAATAGACCTGCCCCATTTTTTGTTTCAGCTCAGGGGTCAATAATTTCCAGAGTAAGCATGAACCTGCTGCCGCCGCCTGGCACACGCGCGACCAACAGATTTCCATTCAGGTGCTGTGCATACTGTTTGGCGATCGAAAGGCCGAGTCCGACTCCTCCGTGACGTCGGGTAAGAGACTCATCCACCTGAACAAACGGCTCGAAGATCCTGTCCAACATACCCTCCGGAATCCCGATGCCACTGTCGATCAGGGAAAACTTCAAGAGAGCGTTACCATTAACGGATTGTTCCCGGGTAACGTCAAGCACCGCCCCCCCCTTTTCGGTAAACTTGAGTGCGTTGTCAATCAGTATTTCCAACAACCGGGATAGATGTTCCGTGTCGGTCCAGATTTGACCGGGGACATCATCAGCGATTTGAAGCTTGAGAAAAAGTCCTCTGCGAGCAAAGTTGGAGGCAGCTTTGGCAATACAATTTTCAAGTAGGGTTTTGAGATTAACAAGATCATAGCGGGCAGAAACAGCGAACGAATGACACGAAACACTATTGAATGTCAACAGCTGGTTGACCATTGCCAGCATGTTATTCGCAGATTGCCTGGCCATTTCCAGGTATTCAGCCTGAGCACCAACCAGTCCGCCCTCCGTCAGCAGATCCAACGCACCGATGACTCCGTTCATCGGTGTGCGCATTTCATGGGATATATTCGCCATGAAATTACTCTTTGCGGTAGCAGCCTTCAAAAGTTCCGCCCTGAGGTGATCCAGTTCAATCATCGCATTTCTGAGTTCCTGAGTGCGTATTGACACTGTTTGTTCCAGCTCTTCGCGATAATTATTTTCAATTCGTTTGAGCTTTGTAAAATTGAGTGCACGATCTACAATCTTGCGCAAATGATCGAAATCGAACGGCTTGTGGATAAAGTCGAAGGCGCCGTTTTTAATCGCGTTGACAGCCATCTGCAACTGGGCAAAACCGGTCATCAGAATCACAGGAATTTCAGGCCAGGTGCGATGCACACGTCCAAGAAAAGCGATGCCGTCCTGTCCAGGCATTATCACATCGGCCACAATCGCATCGTATGAATTCATCTCCAGCATGCCATAGGCTGCATCGGCGCTGTCAACAGAGCTGACATCATAGCCGGTTTTCTGGAGACATAGCGAAACCATCCGGCAGATTTCCGGTTCATCGTCAACCACAAGTATATGCGGTTTGAGCAGTTCCTTGTCATTGTTACAAGTCGTCACGGCGTATTCCTTGCTGTAGGAAACTATAATGGTTGTGTTTAGCTATAATAGCAGCAAAACTTTTTTTTGCACGGCTTGATCTTTTGCAAATATTCTCATGAACCGACTTTGGATTACAAACATTTATCTAAAAAACTTCTTTAATCGTTTAGAATGCTTATGATGTTTCCTTACGGAACACATCTGCATCAGCCGGTTGGACAATGATGCGGCATGCTCAGCGGATGCTCGAATCAGGGTAACACACATTAACAGCTCCGGTGGTGATTTGGAATCGCAGTCGATGAGTGAACTGGCGCCGAGAATCACAGTCAGGATGTTATTGAAATCATCAGCCATACTATCAGCGAGTACGGCCATTGATCTGGTAATCTCCACGTGTGGAGCAAATGCCTGTTTGCTTCTGCATGTTCGTTTCATGGCTCGTGATCTCAAGAGCATGGGGCAAGAGCAGGGACTAAAGTTTGCCAGCCTGTTCTTGCCCCATGCATGTACGGTCTTTAAAATTTCTCGAACTCGTCATCCAGATGATCCGGCCCCGAATGACCCAATTCCAGGTGAATGCCACCTGATTGTCGCTTGGCAGGTGCCGCAGAACTCCTGGCATGCGCTATCTGGACTTTTCTGGAGGATTTCCGCACGCCTGAGGAGACCGGTCGCCGTGACTGATTTCCGATATTGAAGAAGCTGATCGAATCCTGCAACTGCTCGGCCTGGCTGGAGAGCTCCTCCGAGGTTGAAGCCATTTCCTCGCTGGCGCTGGCGTTCTGCTGGATGACCTGGTCAAGTTGCTGGATGGCCTTGTTGATCTGTTCTGCGCCGGTATCCTGCTCCTTGCTGGAAGCGGTGATCTCCTG